>JAFAYL010000051.1 GCA_019240405.1 Acidobacteriaceae bacterium | reverse complement strand
GCTGTGTAAGCGGTTACGCCGTAAAGGCCGATGGTCGCGAGCAGCAACGCCAGAGCGCCGAACAAGGTGGTCAGTCGCGCCACCATTCGTTCTTCCGTGAACTGGTCCGCAATCTGCTGATCGAACGTTTGGAATTTCACGACAGCCAGATTCGGATTAATGCCCGCCAGCGTTCTCTGCGCAATCGCGGCCATCTGGTTTACAGGTCTCTCTGTTTGCACCACAAGTGCGCCGGCATACAGCGACAGGTCCTTCTCAATCGGCTCCTTGTCACTCGGTTGCCGCTGCAAAATCGGAAGGAAATACATTCGATGTTCCTTCCATCGAACGCTCAAATACGTCGTGTCTTCTACTACCCCTACAATCTTGTAATCTCCCGCTGACTCGGGGCCCGTACCGAAATACCGTCCGATTGGGTTCTGCCCGGGGAAGAACTTTTTCGCGAACTCCTGGTTCACCACCGCGACCGCCGCTGCTGTCGGAGTATCTCTCTCGGTGATGCCCCGGCCCATTAATACGTGGGTACCCACGGAATCGAAATATTCGGAATTGATCTTCACGACGGAAGCGTTCGAGTGCGGATCCGGTTGCCCCTGAACCTGGATTCCAGTGCCCCAGTTGTTGTCCTCCATCGGGGTATATATGCTGATGCCGACCTTCTTTACTCCTGGTATTGCGTGGAATCGCTCCTCAATCGTTCTGTACAGCAGCTCGAGTTGCCTCTGCGAGTAGCCAGCCGCCTGGGGATTGATGTGTACGATGTACCGGTTCCTGCTCTCCAGCCTCAAATTCGAATGTTGAAGCTTGTTCAGGCTCTGCGAGAATAATCCCGCTCCAGTCAGCAGTACCAGCGACAAGCCTGCTTGCAGCACAACCAATCCGCGTTGCACCAGGGAAGCCCCTGCACTCCTTGAGCGCATTCCCGTTCGCAACGCATCCACGGGGTCAGTTTGTGAGGTAATCCAAGCGGGAGCAATGCCAAACAGAACGCCAGTGAGGAGCGCGAGGCCGCAAGCGAACATCAGCACCGGTAGCGACGGGCTTGCGTCGACCGGCAGACGTTGCGCATCGCCGAATGCAAGCGCCAGAAGCATGCTGGTTCCCGCGTACGAGACGGCGAGTCCGGCCATCCCGCTGAGCAGGGCGAGCAATACGCTCTCTGTCAGCAATTGACGAATCAGTTGCCGGCGGTTCGCCCCTAGAGCTGTTCGCAGAGAGATCTCTTGCTTTCGCGCCATCCCGCGCGCCAGCAGCAGATTCGCGACGTTGGCACACGCAATGAGGAGCACTAAGCCTGAGATCGCCATCAGAACGCGTAGGTTCGACCCGTACTGCGCTTGCAACTCTTGAATGCCGGCGCCCCCGGGTGTGAGCACTACATGTGTTTTCGAGAGCAGTTTCTTGCCCTCACTCTTCGAAAAGGGTTTCGTCTCTGCAAAAGATTGCCGTACCAGCGCGCTCAGCTTTGCTTGCAAAGACTTCACTTCCACACCTAGCTTCACCCGTCCAACCAGATAGAGCCATCGCACATCGGGATCATGCACGTAAGCAGTGCCCTCTAATGCCTCCATGGACTCGATCGGCAGGAAGAAGTCCGGAGGAGTGGCCGATAACCGATCGCCGTAGAACCCGGAAGGCGCGATGCCCGCGATGGTCACCGGCTTTGTGTTGATCCAAAACGTGCTTCCTACAATAGAAGCGTCTCCTCCATAGTCGCGCTGCCACGTGCGGTAACTCATCACTGCCATCACGGCCACGCCGGAAACGTCGTCCCTGTCCGTCAGCAATCGCCCTGCGTAAGCCCGTAGCCCGAATGTGCGGAAGTAGTTGCCCGAGACAAATTCCCCCATTACCGAGTGGGCGTCGGAGTGTCCTCCCTCGCGCCGTGCAGTGATCGGCCGGTACGAAAAACCGGCCTGCATCGCCGCCAGTTCCCCGAACTCCGGTGTACTTTTCTTTAACAGCTGCCACGTTTCGGTTGGGAACAAACTGTAATTGCCGTCTTCGTTCGCTCCGGCATTGACGCAACATTCCGATGAATCTCCGATCCGCAGCAGCATTTTTGGATCCGCCACGGGCAGGTTCTTCAGCAGCATTGCGTGAATCAACGTGAAGATTGAGGCGTTGGCACCAATTCCCAACGCTAACGTCAGCATGGCTGTGGTCGTAAAACCAGGTGCCTTTCGAAGCTGCCGTATCGCATACCGAACGTCCTGGATCCAGGTCATTTGCGTTGTTTCCTCTGCTAGCGACTTAAGCTGCTAACGTACTACGGAAGGAAATTGGGCAACTGAATGCCCGGTCCGGAACCTCTTCTCCGTCGTTTATTTGCAATTATTTGGGCAGAACGATGACCGGTGGACTGTTCTCACTTGGTTCACCGCATGGCAAAAATGAACAGCTGCCCCGAGGCGGCAGATTGCTACCTTTGCCGCACCGTGCTCGTCCCAAAGGTGGCAATTATTGCCTCGGCCCAATGCTTTCGCGCGGAGCTTCAGTCTCGACCAATTGATATCGAGCGTCTTGATCTTCCTTCTCGCGCAACTGCGCGCGCACTTCGCTAAAACGCTTCAACAAATCCGCTATCTCGCGGGCGTTCTCCTCACGGCCGCGACTCTGAAGCGCGCGAATCAGACGATACATCGCCGTCGCATCCAGCGGGTCGGAGCGCAGGGCGAGCCGGCACTGCTCGATGGCTTTGTCCGGTTGTCGGGCCGCGAGATAAAGGCGGCTCAGAGTGTCGCGAGCCAGCGCAAAATCCGGCTTCATCTCCACAGCCTTGGACGCCGCTCGTAACGCCTCCCGGTATTCCGGCGTTTCCGGCTGAGGCCCTCGCGAATTCAGAAGTTCAGCCAAAACATAGTACAAGAACGGATCGGACTTGCGCGTTTTCAATTCCTGACGCACAGTCGATATAGCCTTCTCGGTGTTGTTCTGCTCAGCCGCCGCTAAACCGCGGGCCGTCGCGCCCAGAGCCAAACTCGCATCGAGCCCATCGGCTTTCGTAAAATCGGCGTCCGCCTCGCCATACCGTGCGAGCTGTACCTCGAGAACTCCGCGAGCCACGTAGAGCTGGGGTGAATCGGGAAGCTGCCGGAGACCGGCATTAAGTACGTCGATTCCAACCTGGTACGAATTGTGGGCCAGCGCGAGCTGCGCAAAAGCAACATAAAGCGCCGGATCGCGCGGATTCAGCACAATCGCCTGCCGGATCATCGCAACGGCTCGCGGCGTGTCGCCGAGTGCCTCGAGCGCCGTAGCTGCCAAATCGAGTGCTTGTGAATCGGGCTGGCCTGCGTCAGTGAAGGGCTTGAGTGTCTCGAGCGCATCGCTCCATTGCTTTGCGATGAGTTGCGCCGACGCAACGCTAAGCGCCGCTGCCTTGTTCCCGGGTTCGCTCGCCGCGACCTGTTTTAAGATCGGCACCGCATCTGCCGGCCTCTGCAGGCGAACCAGGCAGATACCAAATTCTTTCAGCGCCTCGGGCTGTAATGCGATGACGTCCCGGCTCGATTCGAAGTTGCGGACCGCAGTCGCGCAGTCTTTCTGTTTCCACGCCATGACCGCCCGCATCGCGTGCGCTGTCTTCTCATCAGGCTTCAACTTGAGCAAACGATCAAGCAGCGGCACGGCATCCGCATTGCCGGCCTTGTACTCGAGCTGCGCAGCTCCTTCTAAGGCAGGCACATAGTCCGGCTTCACCGCGAGGCTGCCTCGGAAGGCCTCCAAAGCCTCCCGATCCCGCCCTAGAGAAGACAACGCAAGCCCTTCCAATGTAAGTAGGCGGACATCTTTTGGAGACTGAGCAAGGGCCGTTTGGGCAAGCGCGACCGCTTTGGAATAATCGCGATCGCGCAGCGCCGAACTGATGGAGCGCACTGCGTCTTCATTTGCATGAAGACCTATGCTCAGGGCAAATACACCCACGCTCACCCGTAACGCCCTGAGTGAAAGCGCTTGCAAAAAGTCCTTGACTTTCTCCATTGCCCAATTACTATATAACTGCTGTGGCAGCGTTGAAGCGCTTACGCTCACGCACGCCCAGGGGAGGCGAACATGGTCCGACCACGTCCAGTTCTTCGCTATTTGCCTGCCGACCTGCTTATCTTTCTCTGGTTGTTTGCGGGCCTATCCTACGGTCAGTTCAGCGGCAGTATTCAAGGCGTCATTCAGGATCCGAGCGGTGCCGTCGTACCGAATGCAGTCGTCAGACTCGTGAACACGAGCACCCAGATCTCTTCGGAGACGAAATCAAGTAGCGAAGGTGTGTACAGGTTCCTTAGCCTCGCGCCCGGCTCTTACGAAGTCACCGCCGAAGCACAGGGATTCAACAGGGCTACTGTCCGGCTTGATCTGCGGACGGACCAAGTCCTCGATGTTCCGGTGACGCTGACTGTCACATCCGCGCAAAATGTGGTAACCGTTACGGCCGAGGCGCCGGTTATCAACACCGCCGAGAGCCGGACCCAACTGACGCTCGCAAGCGGCACGGTGGCCGAGCTGCCCGTGCCCGGCCGCAACATGGTTACGCTCGCGAGTTTAGCTCCGGGTGCTTCAGGGCTAGGGACCATGGGCGGCGGACAACCCGGACACGTGGGCACGCCCGGGTCGGGTGTTGACAATTACTCCACCGAAACGCAGGTCGACGCAAGCGCCAACGGAATGGGGCAGATGTCGAATATGTACGTCGTCGATGGTCTGGATGTCACTAGTGGAATCCGCCAAGGCGTCCTCAACCTCACACCGAACCCGGATTCTATTCAGGAAACCAGTATCGAGGTAAATACCTTCTCATCCGAATTTGGCCGTTCGGATGGCCTCTCGATGATTATGACAACGAGGTCAGGAACGGATCAGTTCCACGGTCTTGCAAGCGATTACTTCAACTATCAGAAAATGTTTGCGGCGACGGAGTTCTCGCACAATTACGCGCCCTTCCATAGCAACAACATGTCAGGCGCGATCGGCGGCCCGATTATCCCGCATCACCAGTTCTATTTCTTCTTTGCTGTCGAGCCTCTCCGGTCGTCCTCGTCCACTGGAAACACGCTGGACACATTCGTGGATCCGCAGTTCACAGCATGGGCGCAAGCGAATTATCCAAATACACTCGGCACGAAGCTGCTCGCCACCTACGTTCCGCAGCATCTCACCGGAATTTCCGTGGCTTCCACCGCCGCCAGCATCTTCCCGGGCACCTGCGGAACGCCCGCCACGAATAACCTTCCATGCAGCCTGCCCATGATCGATCAAGGCGGCTTCAATTCCACCCAATTCCGCAATGGAACGCAGTATTTTACTCGTATCGATAAGTCTTGGGAAAAAGATCGCATTTACGGCAGCTACTATCGAACACTGCTCAACTACGGCGCAGCGTCACCCATGCCCCAGTTCTCCGCTGCCAACAACAATTGGGAGTACGCCGTCCAGGCGAACTATACTCACAGCTTCTCGCCCACGACGATCAACGAGGCGATCTTCGGTGTAAGCCGCGTAGAGGGGACTCTTGGCAGTGGCGCTCAGGACTACACGGTTCCTTCGATTAATGTCACCGGTATCAACATTGACAGCGGGCAGGCATTTGGCGTTGGCTTCGCCCAAGGAGATTTCATTCAGCACAATTACCACTGGCGCGATATCCTGTCGCACGTTCACGGCGCTCACGCGCTGAGGTTCGGTTACGAAGGCTGGTTTGGCGACGATGTCGAGCCATTTCAGGGGCCATATTCCCAGCCGACGTTCCAGTTCGACAATCTCCTGACGCTCGTGCAGGATCAGCCGCACACTGAGACCCATGTCATGTACGATCCGACCACCGGCAAACCCGTACTGTGGAGCTGGAACGCGGCTTCGACCACTTGGGGATTATTTGCGGAAGACACCTGGAAAGCCGCCAAGAACCTGACCTTGACGCTGGGCCTGCGTTATGACGATAGCGGCAATCCCTACTCGAGGAGCTCGACAACGGTCTTCGGAAATTTCTATTTCGGTTCCGGATCTACTTTCCAGGAACAAGTTGCCAACGGCTACGCAAAGGCATCTAAACATGCACTCAAGAGTGCGGTCGACAATCTTTGGAGTCCGCGCGTGGGGATCGCCTGGGATCCATCAGGCGTAGGCAACTGGACCATACGAGGCGGTGCGGGTCTCTATAACAACTGGCTCACGCAAGCCAACGTACAAGAGGAGTTCCGCGGCAATCCACCTGGCCCCATCACGCCCACTTTCACGGAAGGAGGCACTGCCACCGCAGGACCGCCGCTATTCGTGCTTGGCACTGGTAATAAGCCACCCTACGGTTTCGTCTACCCGACATTTACCGCGGGGCTGGATGCAGCCGGTGGCATTCCAGGCTTGAATTTCCCGATCGGCGGTATTAACCCTCACCTCAGTTCACCGAGAGCGGCAATCTGGTCCGCCACTGTAGAGCGGAAGATCAGCAACAATGTGGTGGCGAGCGTAGGTTACTCCGGATCGCACTCATGGAACCTTGTCGGCAACAACAACCAGGCGGGCATCGTCAGCTACGGGGTTGACATAAACGAACTGCCCGGCGACCTCATCATTCACAACAGCCTCTCACCGACCCGCCTAAACCCAAGTTTCGGCGCTATCACCTATTCGGATAACAACAGGTATGGAAATTTCGATGCATTCATATTCGATTTCCGCGGCAGGTTTTCGCGAGGATTCTTCGACGCCTCCTACACGCGATCAAGTTCCAAAGATGATGCCGGCCTGTATCCCGTGCCCACCAACCCGCCCCAGTATTACGGGCCTTCGCCCTGGGATGTGCCGAACCGTTTTTCGTTCACGTTCAACTACACGCTTGGCGGACTGAATGCAGGACGGGGCTTGGTCGGACACCTGACCGGAGGATGGGGACTCAGCGGCACGAGCATACTCCAGAGCGGATATCCGTTTACTGTGGTCAACACAGCCCCCTTCGCCCCGCTGAGGGATTCTACCGGCAAGTTCATCGGCTATGCGTCCGGGAGCGGCGATTATAACGCCGACGGTGACAACTACGATTACCCGAATGTCGCCAGTTACACTCAACTTACTAGCCGCGCCGGCTTTCTCAACGGCATCTTCACGCCGGGAGAGTTCACGGTTCCGACATTCGGCTCGGAAGGCAACGAGAAATCGAACCGCTTCCGTGAACCGAATTTCGCCGAAACCGACGTCGCCGTTTACAAGGACAACCGCCTTGCCGAACGGGTAAACCTGCAGATGAGATTCGAATTCTACAATCTCTTCAACAGGCCGAACCTTACGAATGTAGACGCGAATCCCGTCGATCCGACATTCGGTAAGGCGCTATCACAGCAGCTCCCACGCTGGATGCAGGTGGGTGCCAAAATCACGTTCTGAGCCGCGCGAATCGTTCTTCGCGTATCCATTCTCGGGTAAAATGTTCGCAAACCGGAATCCGGTTGTGCATGCGTTTGTTGATTGCCGTCCTTGTATCGACCAGCGTTTCGATGCTAAGTGCTGCGCCTCAGGTTGCGAACAAGTCCCCGGTTGGCGACCCTGCGGTTGCCACTCGTAAGGCGATAACTCTCGTTGAGAATGGCCGTTGTAAAGAAGCTCTTCCTCTTTTGAAGCAATCCATCCCGCGTCTGAACGACAAACAGCTCAAATACAGCGGTGGTATGGCGGAGGCGCGCTGTGCAATGGCTCTCGATGAGCAGGCCGCCGCAGCCGAAGCCCTGTTCACGCTCAGGCGAGAGTTTCCCGGCGATCCCGAAGTTTTATATATAAGCACGCACTATTTCTCGCAGCTCGCAATGCGTTCTTCGCAAGAGCTCGCGGCCAAGGCTCCCAACTCATATCAAGCGCGAAGACTTGAAGCAGAAGCATTGGAATCCCAGGGTAAATGGGACCAGGTCATCGGCATTTACAAAGGCATCTTGAAAGACAATCCGCAAACGGCGGGCATTCACTACCGCTTGGGTCAAGCACTGCTCTCGAAAGCGGGCGATTCCGGTCCGGTAGACGAAGCAAAGGCGGAGTTCCAGAAAGAGCTTCAGATGGATCCGCATAACGCCGCAGCAGAGTTCGTCCTCGGCGAGCTTGCCAGACGCGCGGGCCAGTGGACTGAAGCAGCGCAGCATTTTTCGAACGCAACGAAATTGGATGTCGGATTCTCTGAGGCTTATCTCGCGCTTGGTATGTCTCTCGCTTCTGCAGGCAAGTATGCTGAAGCCATCCCTCCGTTGCGAACCTATGTTCAGATGCAGCCCGCCGATGCTGCCGGACATTATCAATTGGCCATCGCATACTCGCGTGTTGGAGATAAAGACGGAGCAGCGCGAGAACTTGCGCTTCAGAAGCAGGCATCTGCTCACAGCCAAGCCGCTCCTCAGCCTTGAAGAGCAATTTGTTTTCGCGGCGGACGTTCCTCGAAATGTTCGTGCAAGCCAGCTTTACGTGCTCGTCTGCTCACGCTGCTTTGGCCCGCCCCGCATTCGAAGAGATTCCGCCATCAACCAGCGGCATCAGGTGGACCCACGTTGCCGGCCTCTCCCCCGAAATGTACCTGCCCGAAACCATCGGGCCCGGTTGCGCCTTCCTCGATTACGACAACGACGGCTGGATGGACATCTATCTGGTAAACAGCGGTCCTTGTGATTTCTTCAAGCCCTCGTCTCCGCTCCACAATGCGCTCTACCGTAATAACCGGGATGGCACATTCACCGAAGTCACGGAAACTGCCGGAGTGTCCGGCAGCGCCTATGGAATGGGTGTTGCGGTCGGAGACTACGATGGCGACGGGCTGCCGGATCTGTACGTCACCCAGTACCCGCGCAGCATTCTATATCGCAATAACGGCCGCGGCGGTTTCCGGGATGTCACCCAAGAGGCCGGAGTTGCCGCTCCAGGCTGGGCCACGAGCGCCGTCTGGTTCGATTACGACAACGACGGCCGCCTGGACCTCTTCGTCTGCCGCTTCGCGGATTTTGACAAATCGAAAAATGTCTTCTGCGGTAATCGTGATACCGGACTTCATTACTACTGCAAGCCCAACGTATATAAACCTCTCCCGTGCTGGCTCTTTCACAATAACGGCAATGGCACGTTCACCGATGTCAGCAAGGCATCGGGAATCGCGGGCTCGCTCGGCAAAGCGTGGGGCGTCGTAGCGGCCGATATAAATAATGACGGCTGGATTGACCTGTTTGTCGCCAACGACACCGTTCCCAACTTTCTCTTTGCCAATCGTGGAAAAGGCAAGTTCGAAGAAATCGGAATGCTCGCCGGCGTCGCCTACAATTCATTTGGTGCAGCGCGCTCCGGTATGGGCGTCGATGCCGCCGACTACGATCAAGATGGGTGGATCGACCTGTTCGTCTCAAATTTAAATCGCGAGATGTACTCGCTGTACCGAAACAACAGGAACGAGACGTTCGATGACGTCGCCATTCCAACCGGTATCGCGCAGCTTACGAAATCTCTCAGCGGATGGGGTCTGAAATTCTTCGATTTCGATAACGACGGGAATCTGGACCTGATCCTTTGCAACGGTCATCCGGATCCGATGGTGGGCCGGCGCGAGCCGGATTCGAAGTATTCGGAGCCGATGCTGCTTCTCCAATACAACGGCGGCCGCTGGAAGGACGTGAGCGCAGTCGCTGGTCCGGCATTCTCGCGAGATATCGCCGGCCGAGCGCTCGCTCTGGGAGATCTTGACAATGACGGCGCGGTCGACGTTCTCGTCACCGTGAACGATGGTGCGCCGATTCTTCTGCGCAACAATGCTGCGCGAAGTAACCACTGGCTCGGCGTCCGCCTCATCGGCCGCAAAGCCAATCCGGATGCTGTCGGGGCCAAGGTCACTTATCAGGCTGGCGACTTGAAGCGCCACCGCGCGAAGGTCGGCGGCGGCAGCTTTCTTTGTTCTCACGATCCGCGCTTCGTGCTTGGAATTGGGAGCAGACCAAAGATCGATTGGCTCGAAGTGCGCTGGCCCCCGCCAAGCGATAAGATCGAGCGCTTCACAAATCTTCCAATTGACCGCTACATCAGCATCACTGAAGGGCAAGGCAGGTGGACATGACCGCTGTATTCAGCTTTACTTCGCATGCAGCCGTCCTTCTTTTGGCCACTTCTATCTGCCGCGCTCAAGTTGCAGCCGGGCTCGGGGGCGATGAACAAGCGGCAGAGCAGGAGCTGCGGACTGCGATCGCATTAACGCGCCAAGGACAGTTCGAACAAGCTATTCCGCACTTTCATCGAATTCAAGGGCGCGTCTCTAAAACCTTCTCCGTCGATTTCAATCTGGCGCTTTGTTATCTCGGTACGCGACAGTATGACTCAGCGCTTCTAACTCTCGCGAATCTGCACGGCAACCCGCAACAGAGCGCCGCAATCGAAAACCTGCGGGCTCAGGTCTATATAAGGACTCATCAGGAGAAAGAAGCTCTTGAATCGTTCCAAAAGGCAGTCGTCCTCACGCCGGCAGACGAAAAGCTGTACGTATTTGTCTCCGATGCATGCCTTGATGAGGGCGAATATGATTTGGGCCTGCGGGTAATCAATGCTGGGCTGCGGAATCTCCCCAATTCGCCGCGGCTCTTCTATCAGCGCGGACTGTTCCGGCTCCGGCTGGACGGCGTTTACGCCGCTAATCAGGACTTCGAGCGTGCTCATGAACTCTCTCCCGATTCGGAGATAGGCTATATTGCCGCCGCGCAGCAGGCTCTCGCCTCGGCAGACATGGACGGTGCCATCCGGACCGCGCGGGAGGCCATCCGTAAGGGGCATGAACACTACATGCTGCTGACGATTCTCGGAGAGGCACTGCTTCGCTCAGGCGCGACGCCGGCCAACAGCGCTGAATTCCAGGAAGCGCAAGCAGCGCTAGAGAAAGCAGTTTCGGAGCGGCCCGGCTATTCGAGCGCGCAGCTCGCGCTTGGCAAAGTCTATCTCCTCAAAAACCGCCTCCCCGAAGCGATTTCTCATCTCGAATTGAGCCGCCAGCTCGATCCCGCCAATCCCGCCGTCTATGCGGTTCTCGCGCGCGCGTACGAACGCAGTGACGATCGGGACCGCGCGCGGAAAATGCTCGCCCTCATGGAGCAATTGAACCAGCAACAAGCCGAGAGAATCGCTTCCGCTTCCGGTGGACACTCCGGAATCGCTACCAGTTCCGCCGTGCAAAATGAGAAGCACGCGGCGCCGCCGCGTTGAAGGCCCGAGAACAGCCACTTTGCCTTGGACCGTGTTCTGAAAAACTGGTCAGCCACTTCCGAGCGCCCGCCTGAACTCGCGAGGTTGTCCGAGGTTGATGAAAACGAGTCGCCTCAATGGACACTCAGTCTTTCAGAACCACGGACGAAACGACCTGTTCCAGGAGTTTCGGAGCCTGAGGGCCCGTCGCCGTGAATAACCAGACAGCTCCATTCTCGACTAGCACGGTGCCCGCCTTTTCTTCTGAAGATACGGTCATGGCTGTGTGTCCGCTCACCTTCGAATAGCTCCTCGCGCCCGTGAGGCCTGCATCCTCGAGGTATTTGCCCTCATTAAGAGTTTCAGTCGGCAGAGAGGTCGCGAGGCTCTTAACTTCGATCCTCTCTTGGTGGGGGCCGTCCATGGCGATAACGGTGTTTTCCGGCCATGTCAGATCGAGTCCCGAGTACCGAAATGAGGCTGGTTTTGCGAGCGACAGACCTAGCCAGGGGTTGCAATACATGTTGTTTGTAATCGTGTACGGTTTTGCGCTTTTGGGAACATCTATGGATTCGCCTGCCACAGTATATTGCAGGATTTCGATATCGACGTGACCAAACAGTTGCTGAAGCGATCCAAGGCCCGCCAGCGCCCCTTCTTCGAGTGAACTCGTGAGAAAACTGAATCGCGCGGCGTCTGCTGCACCCGGCGAGTAGAGTGCGCCATCCAAAGAAATCCACTCGTCGCCAATTCTGACATCCACCCATGCGTGTCCGCCCCAAATTCCCCCTGCATAGACGTAGCCCATACGGACCCGGGAAGGAATGCCGGCAGCGCGCGCGAGCGCGCCCAGCATTATCGAGTAGCCGAAACAGGTCCCGCGCCGGTTCCGGGCTAGTTCAGATGCAGGAGCGATCGCAATCCCCAGGTCGAAATGCATGTTGTCGTTGGTCCACTGCTGCAGTGCTCGTGCTGCGCGCCAAGCATCATGTTCACTGCCTACAACGCTTTCGGCAATCCGTTTTATCTCCGCCTCATCAGACTGCAGGAGAGCGTTGGCCGAAAGATATGGCTCCATTGCGCCGCTTCCGGGCATAGGCCGGGTCGCTCTGCTCTTCGGGTCAAGGCGCTCAATCTCCAGAACAACGTAGTTCGGTGTTTTTTCGATGAGCCTCTGATTATCGGCCCTGAAATCGGGCCAGCCTAGCTCCGGCTGCCGGTGTGTGATTTTCACTCTCATTCTTTCGATCAAGCGCTCCTTAGGAAGTCGCACGTTCGCACGAACAATAGAACCGCTGAAAGTTTCGCTGGGTAAGGAAGCACCTCCGATGTTGGCAAGCGCCGTCGGGGACGATCGGGTGCGTACGGCTTCGATATCGCCCACGGGGCTGGGCAGTAGTTGACGAAGCAGCCAGCCTTCCGAGTCGATCCATAGTGACGTCTTCATCGGCAATCCAGTCATTGTCTGTTCGAGCTTCAGACTCTTGAACAATTCGCCTTCAACTGCCAGATCTTCCTTTCCAACAAATGTGACCGTGACGGTCACAACACTTCCGAGCTCGGGCGAAAAGGTTTCGTAACTGACACGATCGCCGGGTTTATGGAGACCTGAAAGAATTAGCTTGCGGGCCGCGTTCGGCCCGGCCAATGTTCCCGAGAGTGGAACGTGGCTCTCGTACGTCTTCTCACCCGTCGTGCTTTTGATCTGAACCGATGATCCGTCCACGCGCACGTCCACGTGAGTGGATTGTTGAGAACTGGATGTGTCGACTGCTATTTCTGCGAGATGTCCGGCGGCATCCTCTCTATAAGAGCTCGAGGTTTTCATCTCCAGTTTGCTGCCCATTCGGTTAAAGACGAGATCACTCTCAATCGCGGTCGCTGTCCCTTGGGCCTCCGGAGTGACAGCTTCGTGGTAGCTTCCGCTCGGTTGACCTGCAATACGATAGATCGCGGCGATCTCATGCTCGCGACTCTCCGAACTCGGTCCGGCCTGTGCGTTTCCCGGAAGAGATCTCTCGAAGGCCGCGCACGGGACCGCGAAGACCGTCAAAGCCAAGAGAATACTCAAACGGAACAGCTTGATAAGATGCAAACTCATCAGAAAATCCTTTCGAGGCGCTGGAACGTGTGCGCTCGATACAGGTAGTCTGGAAATCCGCAACACCTTACAGCGAGAAATCACTCCCATTCAGGCCAACTTTCTCTGTAAGGATTTGGTGATCGCGCAGACTATTCGATTTTCGAGGAGAATTCCGTAAGCCTTACGACCGCGAGTTTTCAAGTCGCCGAAGGGCGGCGCGAAGGGCATAATGCGCCGGAAGATGAGTACCAGCGCGTCTGGGCGGCCTTCGGCCCCGGCCTCATACGCTTAGCTGCTTCATACGAATCACGCAGTGACACGCGGGAAGATCTTTTGCAGGAGATCCGCCTGGCTATTTGGAGCGCTCTACCGAATTTCCGCGGAGAATGCTCGCTGCGGACCTTTGTCTTTCGCGTGGCGCACAATCGTGCCCTTACACACGTGTGGCAGCGGAAGAGAGCCGGTCAAGTGGATGAACCGGAAAAACTTGTCGATACACGAGCAAGTCCTGAAAAAGATGCTATTGAGAAAAGAAGCCGGTCGCGCCTGCTCGAGGCAATTTCGGAGCTGCCGATTCCACTTCGACAAGTAATTACTCTGGCGCTCGAAGAATTACCTTATGCGGAAATAGCCGCCGTCTTGGGCATTACGGAAAACAATGTTGCGGTTCGGATGAACCGTGCTCGCAATTTCCTTAAGGAGAAGTTAGGAGGGACTCGATGAGTGCTGATCCCGAGATCAACGTCTGGCGCGCCGAATGGGTTTCCCTCGCATTCGACGACAAAGGCACGGTAGCCAATATTCGTGAAAGAGCGGCGACGCAGCAGTTCCGGCTCCGTGCCTGGCATATTGTCGAGCTGATGAGTGCGTTGTTTTTCCTGATCTTTAGCGCAGCCTTGCTGTGGCGCCACCCGGCTGTAGAAGTTGCTCTATGGTTCACAGTCGTATGGGTGAGTACGTTAACCGCGACTGCGTTTTCTCTCTGGAATTGGCGCATTTTATGGAAGGCGAATCTTCAATCGGTTGCAGAATACACCACTGCTTACGAGAAGCGCTGTTTCGCAACCCTCCGGGGCGTGCGGTTTGGGCTCAGGTTTCTGGCTGTTCAGATGGCAATTGGTGTTCCGTGGCTCATCACGGGTTTTATCCGCGGACGGATTGAGCTTCTTCGCTTACTCGCGAGCCTCGCGTTCCTGGCATGTTGGGCTTTGGGGTTCTTGTTTCTAGCCGAGCATCACCGGCGCGTCGCCTCAACTGAGTTAAATGAACTGCGATTCTCGCGGCAGACTCCATCGGAATAATGCGAACTTGCCTTCTCCGCCCCCTGCCGGAACTTTGCGACTTCGGATAATCAGGGCGTCTTGATGCGCGCCTCAATATCTGTTCCTAGGCGTTGGAAATGCTTGGCGTTCCAAGTGTAGATTGCCTCTGCCTTAGCCTTGATCGCGCATCGCGCCGCGAGCGCATCGTACACCCCTCCTCCGAGGATTCCATGTGCGGCGGCTTCTTTGAGCATCTCTAAATACTCCTCAGGATCTAGCGCGACGATACTTAGTCGCTCACGTATATCGTCGACAAACAAAAGTGCCTCGTCCGGGCTCGCCCGATCTTTCCCCGGCATTCGTGTAGTAACGGAGTAGACCTCAGCCAGGCAATGTGCCGCCGTGCAGCCGCTTTGTTTCTTCTGTCGCAGAAAAAGGGCGAAACTCGGCTCGTGACACTCATGTTCAGCGTAGAACGTCGCGACCAGAACGGAAGTATCGAGGAACGCCCTCATCTCCTTGTGCGAAGGCTATCGCGCTCTTCACGCGTGTCATGCAGAACTTTATTTGTCGCTGCGATTGTCAATGCTCTGCTACCGTGAAACACCCAAACACCATGTTTTTTTTGCAGCGCCGATCCAGAACGTGGGGGACGGAACACCATACGACTGCCATCGCATTCCAGTTCCAATACGTCCCCTGGCTCCAGATGCAACTCGTCTCGCAGCATCTTGGGAATTACGAGGCGGCCGGCTTTGTCGATAGTAACCGTAGTAGTCATGCTGGAATTATACGATGGAAATTACCACCATATAATGCCATTCAATGGTCAAGCGAATAGATCGCACGCTATCGACAGCGAGAGCCTTAGCGAATTGACGTTGGGTGCATTATTGTATACAATCTCCGTATCTTGGGGTTTGAGGTTCAACCCCGGCGGTTTATTGCCTGATGTAAGCGCTTTCTAATTCAAAGCTCATACCACGCGGGAGGTGGCGTATGAATCGGCGTCTATTTCCAAGAGTCTTGAGACTCACTGTTGCAGCTTTCGCAATAATCTCAACCTGCACTTTCTCGGCTTGGGCGCAACAGGGTTCCGAGGGAACTGTGACGGTCACGGTGACGGACCCGAGTGGGGCCGTGATTCCGGAAGCCAAGCTTGAATTGCGCGATCTCGCCAGCAACTACGTCCGCCAGGCAGCCACTCAGAGCGGCGGCACATACAGCTTCGTGAATCTTCCCATCGGGACCTACCGGCTTGAGGTCTCCAAAGAAGGATTTAACAAGCAAGTTTTCGATTCCGTTACCGTGCAAGCCGCGCGAGTGACGGACATTAGCGCAAAGCTGCTGGTCGGTTCAACCACTCAGACGGTCGAAGTCGCGGGCGGTGAAGTGCCGGTCATCGAAACGACTTCGAATATGATCGGCACGACCATAGACATGAAGCAAATTGAAGATCTGCCGCTGTTTGGCCGCGACCTCACCCAGCTTTCGACTTTAACGCCCGGCTACAACGGAACGTGGAATGGCCTCCCTTCGGTCGATCAAGGCAATAACGTCGACGGCGTAATCGGCAGTCCCACGCGCATGAAGTTCACGGGAAACGCGGCGCCGATTGTCTCTCCCCGGCTAGAGAATATTGCCGAAATGACCGTACAGACCGACCAGCTCGATCTCAATCAGGGCTTCGGTCAATCGAGCATGCAACTGAATTTCGTCACACGCCGCGGCTCAAACCAGTTCCACGGCCGGGCCTACGAAGACTTCCAAAACTCCGTCCTGAATGCCAATTCGTGGTACAACGACGCCGCTGGATTATCGAAACCTCACCTCGAATTGAACAATTTCGGTGGAAGCGTGGGGGGACGTGTCATTCGCGACAAACTCTTCTTCTTTGGCAGCTACAGTATGTCGAAACAGCCCGGCAGTTTCGTTACGAGCACGGGGGTGATGAACTCTGCTACTGAAACCGGAAATTTCACTTATATAGGCGCGGACGGAGTCGTTCACACAGTTAATGTGCTCAATATCGCGCATGCTTTCAATCCATCGCTGCCCGGTACGATCAACCCGGTCATCGCTTCCGAATTGCAAGCGATCAACGGCTCGCTCCGGTACGGTTCCGTCACGCCCACTTCGGACCCGAACATCTCAACCCTGAGCTGGCTGCAGCCCTCTCCAACCACGTTCTACTATCCAACTTTCCGCGTTGATTACAACATTTCCGATAAGCTGCGGCTCAACGTCTCTTATAACCAAACCAAGGAGACTCAGCCCGCCGTTACGCCCTCTTTTCTGCCGGGACCAACCTTCTCCAACGAAATCGCAGGCAATCGAAACAATAACTACACGGCAGGGGTAGGTCTCGATTGGACTATCTCCCCGACTCTGATTAACGAATTCAGGGGCGGCTTTCTCTACAATGCAACCTGGTACGCGTACAACGCTGCCCCGCTGTATGCCACCTCGCCCGGAGCCGTCAACTGGAATCTTCCGACTCCTGCGAATATAACGGTTACCTCGGGTGCCGCATTTAATTTGCCGATCACTACCTACTATCCGGTCTTCAATGCCTCCGATAACCTAACCTGGCAACGCGGCAAGCACACCATGAAATACGGCTTCTCCTGGTACCGCGAACAGGATCACTACTGGAATGCGCCGGCGGGTTGGCCTAGCTTCAATCTCGGACTGGCTACCGGCGATCCTGCTTTAAACGCCTTAACTTCAGCCACCATCCCAGGTGCGAGTCCATCGCAGCTCGCTGAAGCCCAGCAGCTATACGCAGTACTGACGGGCCGGTTATCGGGCGTAAGCGGCCAGTACGCCGTAGATCCGAAAACGAAGTCCTACATTCAGCGGCCAGGCAGCCTGTACGCACTGGATGAACTCATGAGTGCTTGGGGTCTATTCGGCCAGGATTCATATCACGTGCGGCCGAATCTTACCGTCAACTACGGCCTGCGATGGGATTTCACGGGCGACAACCACGATTTGACCAACAACTACCGTAGCGCGACACCCGACGCGATCTACGGCCCCACTCCCATCGGGCACCTTTTCGCGCCAGGCGATCTCGGCGGCAATGCTAACCCCATGTTGATCGCGCGAGCACATCAATACAATGGCTGGAACGTTGCCCCGCAGCCCGCAATTGGCATCGCCTGGGTTCCGGATTTCAAAGAGGGAATCCTCGGTAAGCTGACCGGCGGAAAAACGGTCATTCGAGCCGGCTATTCGCTCAGGCGATTTACCGAACCCCAGCAGTATTTCTGGAATCAAGCCACGGACTACGGCTCATTTTATTACCAGAACTTCAACCTGTTAGCGAACAATACCGGCAACCCTGGAACCTTCGCTCCGGGCTCTCTTTCGCTCGGGAATGCGTTACCGCCTTACACTTTTACCCCTGCCACGTTCTCGACCAGCTCGCCGGAATCCGAATTCACATTCCTGCCGCTCACATATCTGGGGAATGAGGTCAATGGACTGAACCCGAACATCAAACAGCCCTATACGCAATCGTGGAATTTCGGCATTCAGCGGGAGGTACCCGGAGGGGGAGTGCTCGAACTTCGGTATAACGGAAACCGCACCATTCATCAGTGGATTTCCGTGAACACGAACGAAGTGAATGTTTTTGAAAACGGTTTTCTCAATCAGTTCAGGGCGGCGCAGCAGAACTACAACATCAACCAACGGCATGGCATCAGCTCTTTCGCTGATAACGGCTACGCCGGTCAGCAGCCTACGCCTATATTCAACGCTGCCTTCGCTGGGGAGGGCTCAGGCGGTCCTGGTGTCCCCCTGGCCGATTACGGTAATGGCCAGTTCATCACTTGGCTGACCTCGGGGCAAGTGGGCGCTTTGGCCAATGTGCTCGCAGGAGCAAACTATAATCCGTTTTATTTTTGTAATCTCGTCGGTTCCAGTTTCGGCCCCTGCGCCACCACGGGTGGGTTTACAGGACCTGGTGCGGGTTATCCCATTAACTTCTTTCAGGCGAACCCGTTTTCAGCCGGGCAGCCTGTCTACAATATGGATGAGCTCGGCTATTCGAACTACAATGCGCTGCAGGTGGACTTCCGGCAGAGGGCGTGGCACGGCGTGCAATTTGATGCGAATTACACCTGGAGCCACACCCTAGGAATTGAGACGCCTAACAATTGGACCTCTCAGAGCCCGCAGTACACGTTGCGCGATTTGCGGATGAGCTATGGGCCGACCCTGTTTGACATTCGTCATGTTGTTCACGCGAATGCAACGGTAGATCTTCCCTTCGGGAAGGGGCGGCACTGGATGGACCGGGGCGGAATTCTCAACGCGGTTTTAGGCGGCTGGACGGCTGGCGACATCTTCACCTTCCAGACCGGCGCGCCATTCCTACTCACTGGCGGCAATTCAACCTTCAATGACTATGCCGATGGTGGTGTGATCCTTAACGGAATCACGGCATCGCAATTGCAGAACTCCGTTGGCGTGTACCGCATTCCCGCGGTGAACGGATCGGCCGCTACGTTCGTTGATCTGATCAATCCGAAATATCTGGTCAGCCCGAGCGGTGGAGGAGCGAATCCCGCCTATATCCTGCCGAATACCACGCCGGGTACGATCGCCGATATCATCTGGCTGCACGGGCCCCATCAGACCTTCAATGATATGTCCCTTTCCAAGCGCTTCCCTATCACCGAACGAATTCACTTCATCTTGCAGGGCGAATTCTTGAACATCTTTAATCATCCTGTTTTTGCAGAAAATGTGGCATACGGGCCTGGTGGGATCCCGGCCTCGAACGTTCAAAACACCAATTTCGGCACCGGCGGCATCGCCAATGGTGCGCGAGTCATAGAGTTGCGCGCTAACATCGAGTTCTGACCGCAATAAGGTTCATGCGCCGGAAGAAAGGCTCCGTTGACCTAAGTAGAAGAAACTTCGCTGCCGCGTTGACTGGGATTAGCGCTGCCGCCCCGGTCCTCGCGCAGCAAGCGCCCGCAAACGCGGTCGCCAAACAAGCGGAAAAGAAGGCGCCACAGAACGCCAACGCGACTCCGCAGAACACGAGCGCGCCCCGCCGCCGCGAAAGGCCTCCTGAGCGTCCACCTTTCGGCGAGACTATCGAGTTCAAACGGAACGTTCTCCCGCTCAAAGTGGAAGCTTTCCGGATGGAAGAGGTTCGGCTTTTGCCGGGCTCTTTCAAACAGGCTCAAGAAGCGAACCTCGCGTTTCTGAAGCGCCTGGATGCAGACAGGCTTCTTCACAATTTTCGAGTCAACGCCGGCCTTCCCTCCTCGGCCAAGCCGCTCGGCGGATGGGAGGCGCCCGATTGCGAATTGCGCGGGCACTTCGTCGGGCACTTTCTCTCCGCGTGCGCGCTGATGTATTCGTCTACTGGCGATAACGCAATCAAAGACAAGGGCGGCTACATCGTGACGGAACTTGCGAAATGTCAGGACAAGGTCGGCGGCGGATATTTAAGCGCGTTTCCTCTCGAGTTCTTCGATCGCCTGAACGCACGCCAGAAAGTCTGGGCGCCTTTCTACACGATTCACAAGATTATGGCCGGCATGAACGACATGCACGAGCACTGTGGAAGTGAGCAAGCGCTTCACGCGCTCCGGGGCATGGCCGATTGGGCCGATCATTGGACTGCTCCGATTCCCGAGCCGCACATGCAGGACATTCTTAACACGGAATATGGCGGCATGAATGAAGTGCTTTACAATCTTGCCGCTCTCACCGGAGAGGATCGCTATGCCGTGGTTGGGGATCGTTTCACGAAGAAGAAATTCTTTAACCCGCTAGGCCTTCGGCGGGACGAGCTCCGTGGATTGCACGTCAATACTCACATTCCGCAAGTCATCGGAGCAGCCCGCAGATATGAGATCAGCCGTGACATGCGTTTCCACGATGTCGCCGATTTCTTTTGGTATGAAGTCACTTCCGCCCGTGCCTATGTCACCGGCGGAACCAGTAACGGTGAAGCTTGGCTCGTCGAACCCCGCCGCCTGGGAACCGAGCTCAAACTCACTCCGGATACTACCGAGTGCTGCTGCGCCTATAACATGCTCAAGCTCACTCGTCACCTCTATCAGTGGACGGGAGATCCCCGATACTTCGATTATTACGAGCGAACGCTTCTCAATCATCGCCTGGGAGCGATCAACTTAGAAAACGGGCACACTCAGTATTACCTGTCCATCGTTCCGGCGGCGTGGAGGACGTTTAATACCGAAGACGATTCCTTCTGGTGTTGCACGGGCACCGGAGTCGAAGAGTTCTCAAAACTGAACGACAGCATTTACTTTCACGATGATAATGCGCTTTATGTGAATCTCTTCGTTCCATCTGAGCTGGATTGGAAAGACAAGGGAATCAAAGTCCGCCAGGAAACGAGTTTTCCGGAGTCCACCGAAATTAGTCTCATAATCAACACTGCGACGTCCTTCCGTATGCCCATACACATTCGGATTCCTGCGTGGGCCGGAACGGATGCTTCCCTGAAGGTAAATGGCAAGCCGGTCGACATCGTTCCAACGCCGAGGAGCTACCTTACTGTTTCGCGGACTTGGAGGAGTGGTGACCGGATCGAACTGCAATTGCCCATGCACCTGCACATCGAGTCGATGCCGGACGAACCTACCACTCAGGCGCTCCTCTATGGCCCGTTGGTCCTCGCCGGTAGACTCGGCTCTGAAGGTTTGACGCCCGATCTAGTGACCGGCCCACTGGGTCCCCAAGTTAGAGAGCATCCGCTCTCCGTTCCCGAGTTCCGAGCCTCCGGCCAGAGTCCGGATTCCTGGGTGAAGCCCGTCTCCGGCGATTCGCTCACCTTCCGCACCGTGAACCAACAAACGGACGTGACGTTGGTACCCTTCAACCGGATGCCCGAAGAACGCTATTCGATCTACTGGACTGTAAGTTGAGAATCGCCGCGCTGTTCGTTGCGCTCGCCGCATTCGCTGCGGCGCAATCGCTGCCGCCTGCTCCCGGCGCCCACGTGGTCACGATCTCATCGCCCGAAATGCGCGGGAATGAGCCGGGAATTGCCGTGAACCCGAGCAATCCGAAGCAAGTGGTTGCGGTATTCCAAGGACACTCAAGAGCCGCATACTCGACTGACGGAGGGCAAACGTTCACGCTGGCAGAAGGCACCACGCCCTCCGACTGGCATACCGCAGGCGATGTGTCGACCACGTTCGATAACAAGGGACATGCATTTCTCTGTTATTTAACCTTCGACAAGCTCAGCACAACCTCTTACTGGGCGCATGGCGCCGGACGAAATGGAATCTTTGTTCGGAGGTCCCTTGATGGAGGCAAGATTTGGGAGCACGATCCCGTCGCGCTGAAAGCCTTTACTACGGGTCAAGAGCCAAATATTCAATGGGAAGACATGCCGCGCATCTTTGCCGACAACGCGCCACACAGCAAATACACCGGCAATTTGTATGTGGGCTGGATTGAGTGGGAGATTGAGCAGTCGATCATGTTATTTTCGCGATCAACCGACGACGGCCGCACATGGTCTACACCGCTTCGCATCAGCAGTCACGCCGGACTCCCGCGCGACGACAACGGGGGGCTTGTCGGATTCATCGGCACCGTGGATGGAGATGGAACGATATATGCAGTCTGGGCTGACGGAAATACGATCGCGTTCACGGAATCCCGCGACGGAGGGAGGACATTTTCAAAATCGCGGCCCATCATCGAAACCGCGCCTCTCTATTTCGGGGGAGTTCCGGGCGTCGCGCGAGTCATGGGATTTCCGCAGCTCGGCGCTGATTGGACTCGAGGGAAAAATGGCGGCAAGCTGTATGTCGCGTGGAGCGATTACCGAAACGGCGACATCGACGTGTTCGCCGCATCATCCTCCAATCACGGCCATAGCTGGTCAGAGCCGGTTCGCGTGAATAGCGATCCGATACACGACGGCAACGATCAATTCTTTCAGTGGCTCGCTGTGGATCCACTCACAGGCGTGGTCTACATCCAGTTCTATGATCGGCGCGGCGATGATGCGAATCGAAAAACGCGAGTGACGCTTGCCCGTTCCATTGACGGCGGCAAGACATTCACGAATTACGCCTGGACGAGCGAGCCATTCGACGGTCAAAACGCGTTTTTAGGCGACTATACATGGCTTGCGGCTTACAATGACCGCGTCTATGGAGTATGGACGGAAGTAGTGGCAGAAACCGAAACATCCTCGGCAAGCACATCTAGACGATCTGGCACTCCGACGGTCGTTCGCGTCGGAACGGCTGATTTTAGGGAATCCGCTCGATAATCGGCTCGGCAGTTTCCAATCGACGATCATCCTTATGCTCAATCGGGTTTCACGGTCATTGAGGCACGACCCCCTGTGGTCGTTGCCCAGTAGTTGATCCACCTTTCCCGAATCCCATTCGCCCGATCGATTAGCTCTCTACTCGGTTTAGTCCCATTCTCAATAATAAGAACCATTCCCGTGTTGAAGTTCCGCTGTGAATGGAAGACATCAGGAGTGCGCGGCCCTTCGACTGTGATCACATCCTCGATCCTGATCTTTGTGCGCTCAGCTTTAAAGATAGGATGGTGGTTTGCATCCTCGCCCAGGCGCTCCAGATTTCGCAATATGAAAAAATCCGGGACTTCGGCTGGGCTGATCAACCCCATCAGGTACAGGTCAAGGTAGGACCACCCCGTCGCTGGGACGTAGTAATCGTCATCTAATTGTGTGTACGTTCCGTCGAAGTTGTCCTGCCACACGCCGCCTCCCATCGCGGACGCCTCTGTGGGCCGCTGATATGGGAATGCTACTGGAGCTTGCAATCCTCTTGCCCAGTGTGTAGGGCCGAGAGGAATGATTTCGCCACTGACCTTCGCTGATACAAAGGCAGACCAGCGGTGGCCCATTTCGTGCGCGATTTGCGAAATCGCGTAATTATACGGAAGCATTTTGCCATCCAGCGAGCGCTCACCGAGTTGCCGTTTATATGTCGCAATATTCCGCGGGTTGGAGTCGGTTAACTCTTCGGGCGGCTGCGCCTGCATTTGGTTCGAGCCAACGTAAACGGGTTGCACAAATCCCCACTGAAACCGGCCCGCGCTGCAATACGCGCCGAGGTCCCTTTCGGTTTCGCCGATCCCGGTGACATTACCGCCCTTTGGTCCGTCGCTCGGTGTTCCCGCTTCCTGATTATCAACTCGAAAATCGGAATAGTATGCCAGAAAGTCAAACTTGTCGCCCAGGCTTTTGATCACCGTGCACGCTAAGTCTCTCGGATTGGGTAATGCCAAATAATGGAATGCTTCGTAGACCAACGGGTATGGACCGTCGCTTTGCTTGATGGAAGAGAGATGAACTTCCGGACTTCGGAGTGCGTTGAGGCTCAGAGTCCGTGATGCAGTTTTGCTGACTAGCGAACCATCATCTGAAGTCGTGGCTTCGGCGTGAATTGTGACCCGTTTCATCCCTTTAAGCTTTTCCGGTAGAACGCCCGTCATCGAAATACTGTTTCCATTGATATCGACGCGCCGGGAGAGTCCAGGACCCCATGCAACAAAGCGGGACTTCGCTCCTCCGGGTTCGTCCGGAAACGCGCCTACGCCTCGAATCGTCCATACAACGGGAGTTGCGTCTTCATCAGTGATGCCTTTCGGAATGCCTGGCCCGAACAAAAGCCTATAGGCGATCCCTTCAATTGCTGGGTCACCTTCCTTCAGCCCCGGGCCGCGAGTCTGAAAAGTGATTTTCAGCAATACCCCGTCTTTGACTGCGACCTGGACTTTCTTGAGATCTAGGTAGGAGGGTAGCTCGGGATGCTCTTCACCGGCGAGAGTCACGAGCTGTTGCTCAACATCGCTGGCGAGTTGCGGGTAAATACCGACGATTGCGTCTTTAGCAGAAAGCTCCTGGTAAGACATGTCAATGGATCCGTCCCGCCGGAGTACAGCTTGAAACCGGTTCACCGTCGGCGTCCAAGTGAAATCCTGGATGTTGCCTGCCGGTTCGGTCACGTTCCAGGTAATTACAACCCGATCCGCCAATTCCTTCGCATACCGCGTGCCGGAAACTCTCGGCTTGAAGAACACGCAAATCGAAGGGATCGTGTTAATCAGTCTGGGCGCCGCTTGCTGCAACGGATCAAACCGGCCAATGGAAATGCCGCCGCCGGGCGCGCCCGCTCTGGCAGTAGTGTCCCGGCTTGTGCCCGCCGGCTGAGGTCCGAAGCGGATTGACCCGTTGCTTCCCACTGAGAATGAATTCCAGTTTTTTCCCGAGAACGGAAATATAAAGTTGCGCAGGTTCAGCTCGTCGTCTTTGAGCGCATCGCCCACGTTCGGGTTCCAGTCGATGGGCACATTCTCTACTAGGTATCCTGTCTTGTCCCGTCTGAATTTCAACGTCCGCCCCGTCAGGTTGAACAGATTTGCTTTCCCCAAGGCATCCTTCTTGAGGGTCATCACGATGAGGTCTCCAGCCTTCGAGACTGTTCCGATGACCTTGCCCGGCTCGCGAGATTGTTGAGCCAACGCGTGGTGTAGAAGAAGCCCTCCTAAGAACAGGCGAGCGGCGCGCCAAGAGGTTCTTGTCATAAGGAGTGCTGGACCAAGATTTGAGCTGCCTGTGTCTCGGCTTGCGTCGAATCTCGAATTGTATATGACTATCTCTTGGCCGGCCAAGCGGTCGACAGGAAGAAAGTGGACGATGGTAATCTGTGCTAGCCGTGGCGAACACCGGCCGAGCCGGAAGATCGCGAGCGCCGAAACTCAGGGCACGTTGAACGTGCCTTTCTGCTGGAAGCCTGTGTCCAACCCCTCATTATCGATTGCACGCATGTAAACGTTCTTCTGGCCCGCGAAACTCGGCGAAAAGGTCAAAGAGACAACCATTGTCAAGTTGTTGCCGGAGGTCGAGACCGAGGATGCGCTCCCCGATAGAGTGCATTGGCTGTTGCTGATGGTTCCACTTCCTCCCGGTGAGACCGGCGGGCCCTGCAATCCTGTGCCCGCATCGTTTGCG
>JAFAYL010000049.1 GCA_019240405.1 Acidobacteriaceae bacterium | reverse complement strand
AGCGGCCGGGCTTCGTTGGAGTGAACCACAGCGTGTCATAGTGTCCGGGAACCACATCGTGCTTCACGCGAAACGCGGGGATATAGAAACTATGAATAACATCTTCAGAGGCCATGGTCAGCTTCACCGGCTGCCCCACCGGCACGTGAAGCTCGTTGATTTCCCGCCCACCGTCCGGGTATTGGATCTTCCACATCCATTGCTTGCCGGTCACGAAAATCTCCATCGCATCCTTCGGCGGCTGGGCATTCGCGAAAAACAGATCTGCTCCCCACCAAAACATGACGAGCATCACCAGAAAGGGCAGAATCGACCAAGTCAATTCGAGCTTTGTGGAGCCTTCAATCTGCGTCGCGCGCGGATTTCTCGTGCGGTGATATTTGAACGCGAAGAAAACCACTCCGGCGAAGATCAGCGCCGTCATGACTGCGGTCACGGCGACCAGGAAAAAGTACAGCAAATCGATTTGATGCGCCTGCACGGACGCTGTCGGCGGGAACAGCGGCATATCAGCGAGTAGCAAGCTATCCCACATGCCGAACCTCGCGCCAGTTTGCAGGACGTATCTCCCTCTTCTCTCGCCGCAATAAGAGATAAATCAAACCGGCTAAGCCCAGAACAGTTATTCCCGCAGCTAGTTTCAGGATGTTGAAGATGGCCAGCGTGTATTTGCCTTGCGTCGCATCGTAATGGAAGCAAAAGAGCAGAAAAGCGTCGACGGGAGAACCGATTTTTTCCTGCGATGCTTCGACAAGCGCCATCCGCAGATCCGCCGGCGCGTATCGCACTCCGTAGAAATATCTTGAAAGTTTTCCTTCCGGCGTCGCGACCATGATTCCGGCCGCATGCACGAATTGCTTGGTTGGATCATCCCATCGATAGCGAAATCCCACCGCCGAAGCGACCCGCGATATCGAATCCCGATTCCCCGTCAGAAAATGCCAGCCCGAATTGAACGTCGCCCGCCCGAACTCGCGTCCGTATGCAGCTTTAGCCTTCGCGGCTATCTCCGGCGTTTCTGACGGATCGATGCTTACAAGGATCGCGTTGTAGTCCCGTCCGGGCTCGAACGCTACTTTGCGGAATCCCTGCACCATTTCGGTTAACGTCAAGCTGCAAAGGTTCGGACACTGGTAGTAAACAAGCGCCAGAACCACCGGTTTTTCGCCGAAATACGTCCGAAGCGGCACAAGCTGATTTGCTTCGTCGTCAAACATTGCGTCGAGCGGAATGCTCGCATTCAACTTCTGATCCAATCCGACGCCTTTCGTGATCGCTGGGGGACCAGTCTGCGCGGAGCTAAACGAAGCGGCCGCGATCATCATGCACGCGATCGAAAATAATTTACTGCTGTGCACTTTTGCGAATTTCTCCACGGATTTGCGGCGCCTGATAAGCGGGTGGCATTGCGCTCAGGCTGCCCCCGAAATCGCGCCCCTCGCCGCCCGGAGTCCTTATCCCGGACGGCGAATCGGGACGTATGTTGAGTCTTGATACCACGGCGTCCATAGCCTGATCGATGGGCATGCGCGTCCGGCCTTGCGCGTCTTTTCCGCCGCTCAGAATTTTGTCCTCATAAGCACGAACATCGGGTAGAGTCTCCCACGGATGTACTTCAATCTGCGGCGTGGGGGGCACGATCCGTTCCGGAGCCAAAGGGCTCGGCAATTGACCGGGCGGATGTGTCGCTTGCAAGTATTTCTGCACGCCCACTGTAATGGCAAAGACGACGATGAGTGTTCCTGCGATGATGCCCAACGAATAGATCACCATCTTCGCGCTTGCGTCGACAGCTTCGTAGGCCGTGCCGCCGTGCCCGACATGCCGCTCTGTTTCTACGGGCGCGCTTGGGCTAATGTTCTCCGGAACGCGCTCAGTGCTCATATGCAACCTCGGGCATTGGCTCAGCCACTCGCGGATCGCGCAACGGCAGCAGAGGCCGTCTCTTCAATTCCATCAGATACACGTAAAGCCAGATACCACCCACGCCCAGAAACGCTGCGATATCGGTCCAGTACAAAGCAAATCCTTTTGTGCGATGAGTTGGCTCGACTATCCAGAACATGTCGATCAATCGAGCGAATAATATAAAAACAGCTACTCTCAGCAGCCGGTCGGGATGCCGCTTGCGATCTTGTGAAAGCAGCAAGCAAAACGGAATCGCGAACATCGAAAGCGCCGTCGCGGCTGCGAAATATTTCCAGAATCCTCGAACCCGGTCCAAATACCAGCCGATCTCTTGTGGAAGATTGCCCGGCCAAACGATGATCAATTGCGACGCTGAGAGGTAGGCCCAGAAAATGACGAATGCAAACATCATGTTGCCGAGATCGTGCAACACAGGCGCAGCTATGCGTCCGCCGAACCTGTTATCTCTCGACGCTAATACGAGTACGACGATAGAAAGCGCGAGCGTCTGCAGAACATCCCCAACTAAAATCATCGCCCCGTAAATCGTCGAATAAAACTGCACGTCCGCCGAAAGAATCCAATCGATGTAGGCGAACGTTCCGGTTAGCGTGAATACCAGCACGCCCGGCGCGCTGAATGCACGCATACGTTCTTTGAGCGTCGGATCACCCGTTTCGTCCTGCCGGTCGGCGAGCCGGTTCACTCGAAAACCCCAGAACCACCAAACAATAAAGTACAGAATCACGCGCCCAATAAAGAAGAGAGTATTCAGGTATGGCTGCTTATGCTGAAGCACCGGCGTTTGCATCACGAGTTGATGATTCGCCCACGGGTAGATGTACCGCAACCCAAACAGAATCGGGATAATCAGCACTGCAACGAGCCGGAGCGTGCGCATCTTGGCTTCAAGTAAGCGCCGGATCGTAACGCCCCACTTGCCTCCCACCGTGTGATGCATCAGCAGAACGCCCAGCCCGCCGATCGCGAATCCACTCCAGTAAAGGAAGGCGAAACTGTACGATTGAAAAAATTCTTCGCGGTTAAACAGGAACGCCATAACGCAAAGCACTAGCCCGATTACGCCGATTACCCCGCAAATCTGCTGAATGCGGCTGGCCTGTGCGCCAAGCCGTTCAACCGGCACGGGAAGAGGATTTTCGTGATGCAGCTTCATTTCAGACCTCCGCCCATCCGCTGGCCCATCTTCTCTCGCACAGGCGGCCGCTGTGCCTGGCTGGGGCTCGTTGTTGTCTCGCTCGTATTCGCTATTCCCGCCGGGCCATTCTGGCTCAATTGCAAGGCGCGAATGTAAGCGGCAATTCTCCAGCGGTCGTCCACCGGAACGCGCGATGCATAGCTGAACATCGCCCCGAAGCCATTCGTCATTACATCGAAGAAGTGCCCGATTGGCGCGGTAACCAGTCGCTCATCGTAATAGCTCGGAGGCTGCCGTAACCCTCGCAAAACAACCATCCCCCGGCCATCGCCTAGCCGTCCATGACACGGAGAACAATAGATATTGAAGCGCTCCTGTCCCCTCGCCAAGTCAGCGCGAGTGATTTGAATCGGGAAATAATCAACGTCTTTTCCGTTAAGCTTTCCCGTATACCGAGCTTCGTCCAAGTGCAACTGCCCGCGCGCGACGGTATCCTCAATGGTCGGCCTCTCCGACCTGCCATCTTCGAAGAAGTTGCTCGCGGCATACGGCTTATAGCGCGGCTGGTTGTGCATGTCCTGCCGGCACGCTGTGGCGCAAAGCGCGCTCAGAACTACTACGGCTCGGAGCGCTTTACGCCGGAACAAGCATCACCTCGCTTCCTCCCACCTCCCGCAAGAATTCGAGCGCTTCTTCCGTCCGAAACTTCGGGTCGGATGATTCGATGCACAAAAAGAACTTGTCTTTAGAAGCTCTGTCGAATTCAGGAACGTTAAATACCGGGTGATACGGCTTTGGCAATCCATTCATCGCCAGCATCGAAACCAGCGCGGTCAGCGCCGACAGCAGAATCATGCATTCGAACGTGATCGGAATATACGAAGGCCAGCTATGCAGTGGTCGCGCGCCCACATTATGCGGGTAGGCGATGACTGTAATCCAATACAGGAGGCTATAGCCGCCCGTCACTCCGCAAATCCCGCCGATCAGAACGGCCAAGGCAACATAGTTCTTCTTGAAACCAATCGTCTCCGCCAGACCTTCCACCGCGAATGGAGTGTAGGCGTCCATCTGCCGGTAACCAGCCGCATAGGCTCGCTCAGCTGCCGCCAGGATTTCTTCCGGCGTATTGAATTCCGCCATCGCGCCGTGAACCGCCGCGAGCTCGTTAAGAGCTACATCATGGTTCATAGGCAGGCTCCACGTGTCCATGTCCGCCGTGATGCACCACTTCACGTTCTTCGAAAATCGAAATCGCGGGAAGCAGCCGTACGAACAGGAACATGCACATAACAAAAAATCCGAGCGTTCCCACATACGTCGCAATATCCCATCCCGTCGGAATATACGTTCCCCACTGAGAAGGCAAAAAGTCTCGGGTAAGGCTCACCACGACAATCACAAAACGCTCGAGCCACATCCCGATATTCACCACAATCGAAATGCACCACACCAGCGGCACATTTCTACGCACCTTGCCCGACCATAATGCTTGCGGGATCGCGATATTGCACAAGATCAAAAGCAGATAAGTGAAACCGTACGGGCCAGTCATCCGGTTCCAGTACATGAAGCTCTCGTAGGGATCGCCGCTGTACCACGCAAAGAAAGCCTCCTGCGTATAACCGTACGCAACAATCAACCCCGTGCCCAGCATCACCTTCGCCGATGCCTCTATGTGGCGCATCGTGATAATGTCCTGCATCTTGTACCAGGAGCGCAGCGGAATGATTAGCGTCAGCACCATTGCAAAACCGGAATAGATCGCGCCTGCAACGAAATAGGGCGGGAAAATCGTCGTGTGCCAGCCGGGAATGACGCTGATCGCGAAGTCGAAGCTCACAATCGTGTGCACCGAAAGCACCAGCGGCGTCGAGAGGCCGGCCAACAATAAATACGCCTTGTTATACCGGTGCCAGTGCTTGATTGACCCGCGCCACCCGAGCGCCAGCACGCCGTACATGCGCTGCATCCAAAGCTTCGGCGCCGAATCCCGCATGGTCGCCAAATCCGGAATCAGGCCAACGTACCAGAACACAAGCGAAACCGTTCCATAAGTCGAGACCGCGAACACGTCCCACTCGAGCGGGCTGCGCGGCTGCGGCCACAACCACATCGAGCTTGGATAAGGCATCAGCCAGTAAAACAGCCAAGGCCGCCCGAGATGCAAGATCGGAAACATCGCGGCGCAAGCCACGGCGAACAACGTCATCGCTTCGGCAAAGCGGTTAATCGAAGTCCGCCAATCCTGCTTTAACAGAAATAGGATGGCCGAAATCAGTGTGCCCGCATGGCCGATACCGATCCACCAAACGAAATTGATAATCGCAAAGCCCCAACCAATCGGGATGTTGATGCCCCAGATCCCGACGCCCTTCAGAAAAAGCACGCTCACCGCGTACAGGAGCACGTTGACGATTGCAAAAGAGATCAGCGCGCCGATGATCCATCCTTTCGGCGTGTTTTTCCACTTGAGAAAAACGGTCCCGGCGATTTTGTCTGTGACGCTATCGTACGTATGCCCCGGCGCTAGAACACTCGCCGGGCCCGGATCAATTACCTGAACGTTAGTCGCGAGCAGCTTTTCTTCAGGATTCTCTGTTGGCACGCTGCCCCCTTAATGCCTCGTTTGAGTTGCGGACGTAGCCGAGATACGTTGTGCGCGGGCGTGTGTTCAGATCATCGAGCAGTCCGTAGTTGCGCTTCAGCGCCTGAAGCTTTGCGACCTTGCTGTTTCGATCGTTGAGATCGCCAAAAGTAATCGCCTCAGTAGGACAGACTTGCTGGCACGCGGTTTGGATTTCGCCATCGCGCGCGCGCCGCTCTTCCTTCTCTGCTTGAATCTTGACTTCCTGAATCCGTTGGATGCAGTACGAGCATTTCTCCATGACGCCGCGGCTGCGGACCGTTACATCCGGGTTGCGCACTCCATATAAGCTGGGCGTCTGCCAGTCCGAATACAAGTAAAAGTTAAAGCGGCGCACCTTGTAAGGACAATTATTCGAACAGTAGCGAGTACCAACGCAGCGGTTATAAACCATCTGATTGATTCCTTCATCGCTGTGCACTGTCGCCGCCACCGGACACACCAGCTCGCACGGCGCGTTCTCGCAGTGCATGCACGGAATCGGCTGGTTGTAGATCTCCGGAGTATCGAGATTGCCCGAATAATACCGGTCGACTCGTATCCAATGCATATGCCGGCCGCGTGCCACCTGGTCTTTGCCAACCACTGCGATATTGTTCTCCGCCTGGCACGCAATGACGCATGAGTGGCAGCCGATGCAGACATTCAGATCGATCGCCATGCCCCATTTGTAGCCGGTGTATGGAAATTCTTGAGGAAGGTACAAAGTCAGATCGGGCGGTAGCGGTTTCTCCTCCCGCGTGGGGAAGTCCGGATGCTCCCGGAATTCACTCAGCTCCGCCGCGCGCACCGGATCTCGCCCGGCCATCGTCTGAGTCTCTTGAATGTCGGCGATCCGATAAGTCCGGCCGGTTTTCTCGACTGATCCAGCGGCAACATAGCGCGCAGCCGCATTCTGAATCGCGTACGCGTTATATCCAATATCGTTTCCGACGCGTCCTGAACCTTTGCGGCCGTATCCGAATGTGATGGTTACGGAATCTTCTGCGTGTCCTGGCAAAATCCACGCCGGACCCTCAATGCTTTTGCCGTCCACCGTCACTCGCAGCACGTGTCCTTTATCAATGTGCATATCAGTGGCGGCCTTCGGACTCACCAGCACCACGTTGTCCCATGTCATCTTGCTCTGCGGCTTGGGCAATTCTTGTAGCCACCCGTTATTCGAATACGTGCCGTCGCCAATAGTGGGATCGGGCCGAAGAACCACCTCCACGCCGCCCGTCGCTGGAGAAGCAAGCGGCGGAAGTGCCACAGACCCTCCCGCCTTCACCTCTGCCACTGCGGTTCCCGCCACAAAACCGTCATGCAGGGATTTCGGCCACACGGCTCCAAAATCACCCGTCTTATTCTGCGCCTGCCAATATCCCTTCACGATGTCATGCGAGCTGACGTCCGGCTTGCCGTCGAGAATCGTGAGAATTTCGTGAGCGGATTTCCCGTCGTACAACGGCAGAATCAAAGGCTGCTGAATCGTTACCGTTCCGTCGAAAGCTCGCGAATCCGACCAAGTCTCGAGATAGTGCGCCTCCGGTATATGCCAGTGGCTCAGTAATGATGTTTCATCGAAAAACTGACCCAATCGGATTACCAGCCGCGCCTTGCGGATCGCATTCGCGAAATCGAGCGACGAAGGCGCGTTGTAGACCGGGTTTGAGCCAAGAATAACTAGCGTTTCAACATGCCCGCCATTCAGATCGCTTGCGAGCTCTTCAAGCGAATGCGTCTCCTCCGGCTCAACACCCTCAAGAACCCGCGCGCTTTTCCCGGTGTTCCCGAGCGCTGCGTTGATCGCGTAAGCCGCCAGATGCACACTCTCGGGCTGAAATTCACCAGGGATGACGACGGATCGGCCTCTTGCGTCAGTTAAATCTTTCGCGACCGCACCCAGCCACTCCGGAGCTGCTCCCGGCGCGTCCGGCGCCGCTACGCCGCACGCTTTTGCGAGTTGATAGGCGATTACGGGAATCTGGCTGCTCTTCACGGCAAACCGGTGATCGGCTATCGAGCCGCTAACCGAGGGCGCCGATTCGATAGCATAAAACCGGCACGGTGTCGCGCCGTTATCTACCGCTCGACGTCGCGCAAGCTGGCGGGCGTTGGCGAGCATCGCAGGTCCGACGTTTGCGAAATCGCTCTCGAGACTGACGACCACATCGGCTTGCGAAAGATCGTAAGCGACCAGGGCACCTCGCCCGGCAATCTTTTTCGCCGCGCTCGCGATTGCCGGATTTACGCTCGGTTCATGGATGTACCACTTGCTCGCAGGCCACTGCGCGCGAATCCTGTTCATCTGATCAATCAAGGTCGGCGATGTCGTTGCGCCGCTCAAGATTGCCAGGCCCTCTCCCTTCCGCTGAGCCAAACTTTGCGACTCGTTGATGAATATCCCTGTAAATTCCGCCCAGCTCGTAGCGCGCCCTTCGTGTAGCACGCTCTCAGAGCGGTCGGGATCATATAGATCCAAAACAGAAGCCTGCTCGAAAATACTTGTTGCCCCAAGACTCGCCGGATGATCCGGATTGCCTTCCACCTTTGTCGGCCGGTTCAAATGACTCTCGACTAGCAGGCCGCGCGCGTAACCCGCCACTGGCATGGCTGTCGCGTAAAACAGCGGAACTCCTGGGATGACATTTTCCGGTTGGCGTACGTACGGAACAATCGCCTCTCTAGGCTGTCTCGTGCACGCCGCAGCGCCCGCCATTGCAAGCGATGCCGCCATCACCTTTAGTAGGCTGCGTCGATCCACGCCTTGAGGAATCTGCCCGGAAAGTCCCGGAAACTCCTGCTCGATGTACTCGCGCAATTCCTCGCTTTCCGCCGCCTCTTCAAGTGTTCGCCAGAACACCGGTCCGCGTCCCGCAGCCAGCTTCTCGCGAAGAGCATGCAAGTTCGGCGCGGTTCTTGGCCTTGGCTCGAGCAGCGATTCCAACGAGACGAACGAAGATTCCTTCATCGGTGGCAAGTAAAGCAATCCGTTAACGTGCGCGCATCTTTAACTTTGTACTCAGCCATGAGCCTCCGCCCCAGCACCTCCTGGTTCGCCGGATACTCGTAATCGATATTGAAGACCTCCGACCTCGGCCGGATGTATTTGTATGGCTCCCGGTGGCAATTCACGCACCAGTTCATATAAAGTGTGTTCACCCGGTAAGTCAGCGGCATCTCGTCCACGTGCCCGTGACAAGTCGAGCACCCTATTCCTTTGTTCACATGAATGCTGTGGTCGAAATACACAAAGTCCGGGAGATCGTGAACCCGCGTCCAATCAATCGATCTTCCCGTCGCCCAACTATCTCGAATCGGCTGCGTAAGCGTAGCGTTTGCCCAAATTTGTGAGTGGCACGTCATGCATGTCTCGGTCGGCGGGAGACCTGCATAATGCGAAGTCTCGACGCTCGTGTGACAGTACCGGCAATCGATGCCGTCATCTTTGACGTGATGTTTGTGGCTGAACGGAATCGGCTGCTCAGGCGCGACCTGGACGAACGTCATCCACGATCCGCGGTCCGTGATGTAACCGACGGCCAATGTTCCTCCCAGCAGGAGAACGACAACCGCGATCGATCCCTTGGCGATCGTGTTTGAGGCTGGCCGAAAGAGTTGTGGCATAGCGTGAACTACTCACGAACTTCTTTGATGCAAACCAAGCCGTGATTATAACCGCTCGTATTTTTACAATCTCGCTTTTACTCTCACAGGGACGATTAGAATTGGGGCGATCAGCCGCATCCCAACCGCCAAGCCGCTTCAGCAGCCCAGAGCGTAAGCTGCTCTACTTCTCAAACGTGATCGTGCTTTCGCCCGAGAACTTGTGATAGTCGCGGAAATCGATCGCGTTCTTGACGCACGTCGTGGATCCCCGCCAGCACGCGAGATTCTCGGCATGCACCGGTAGAAGGAAATCCGCCGTCCCAAGCCGGACTTTGTCGTAATCGATCGCCCACTGCACCATATCGAGAGGAAAATCTTTGGGAATGTTGTTCGCCTCGAGCTCAATCCGCCGGACCTCGGCCGTCGACCGGTCCACCCACACACTCCCGCTGTAGGCCGGCTTCAGGCTCTGTCCGCCGACTTGTGTAAACCAATCCGAGTTCCGCAGCCCAACCTTGAAATCGTAAATTGCGGCCGGCAGATCGCGTATCGTCGCCGAGCGGTAGAACGTGAACTGCGTTTGGCTTGCATCGGAGAACAGGCTGCGCAGAACAGAAGCAAACTCTCCGATCGAAGTTGAGCCGCCCAATTCGAGCATGCTCTTGTTGACTCGCTTCCCGCCGACCGTGATCTCGCTATAGCTCTCCTTCCCGTCTTCAAAAACAACTTTCGCCGTAACCACATCCTGCGCTTGCCAGCCCGAGGACTTAGATTCCTCCATATATCTCGTCGTCGACTGCTGGCACACGAAATTAGGTAGACCGCTCGTGAAATTCAGCGCCCAGTCCTTCGCCCGCCCAATCAGCGCGTCGTAAGCCGGCCTGTTTCGCGCGTCGGAGTTGGCGTCATCCTCGGTAATGGTGAAGTCTGTGCCGTTGTTGTGACTCTCCGCCCGGGGCGGACTCGCGGATTCCTCCGTCTTGGGTTTCCCCCGCCGGAGGATCGGCCGGTCGGGTGCATCCACCGGACTCTCTGAAACTGTCGAACGCGGCCTGTCCGGCTGGTCGCCTGCTCCGGAGCTGGCCGGCGCTTCGGTCTGCCCCACGTTCTGTCCGGCATCTTTAACCAGCTCGACGCGGACTGCCGTCAGATAAGCCTCTTCATCTTCGGCAGCTTCAACGTGGACCTGGGTTCGCGGCACAATCTGCGCTGCGGCTATGTCCTTTCCTGACTGCGCGAACTTGGTTTTGGATTCGACCTTTAGCGTAAGCGTGCGCCCATCCTCCGTGGCAACGACCAGCTTCTTTCCGTCGTTTGAGACGGTCCTCCCATCGGCGGAAATCGTCGGCAGCCCTGTGGAATCCTTCTGGCTCTTCTTGTGGTGCCACGGCAGAGGCAGCCCGCCACCTCCAATTGGAGCGCCGTATTGCGCTACCAAGCACACAGGAATCCAAACCGAAAAAATGACTACCGAAACGAGCTGCCGCCGCATTAAAACTAAAGATGCACGCCGCCCGGCCCCGCGTTTCCTTCGTGACCAAATAATAGGAGTCACAGATTTCCAAAACTTTCCTTTTACCTGCTTTACAGCCACTTACAACCAATTTTTCGAATCCAGAGTTCGTTTTCGCCCTTTCGCGTGCTACCGTGTAGCCGCCATGGAATTCTCTTCCACCGCCAACTCATTAGCCTCCGCGGCGCGTGTCACCGCTAACCGCGCGAATTCCCAACTTTCCACCGGTCCGAAAACGCCGGAAGGCAAAGCCAAATCCTCTTTGAACGCGGTTAAGAGCGCTTTGACTGGCCGCACCGTCCTGCTTTCTAGTGATGACGCCGCTCTCTACGAGCGCCACGTCGCCCGTTTCGCTTCCCAATTCAATCCCGTCGGAGAGCGTGAAACCGAGCTCGTCCAATCTCTCGCCGATACCCAATGGCGCCTCAACCGCATTCCGTCTTTGGAAATGGGCATCTACGCCCTCGCGCGCCTGAATTTCAAAAATATGTTTCAGGAAGAACAGCCCGACGTCCGCGAAGCGCTCATTCAAGCTCATACCTTCATCACCCAGCAGAAGCAGTTGAACAATCTCAGCATTCAAGAATCTCGCCTTCGCCGGTACTACCAGAAGGATCTAGCCGAACTCCGCCAGCTACAACAAGCGCGTCTCAAGAAGCCTGTAGGGGCGACGCATGCGTCACCTGAGCCTGCCAAGTCCGAAATTGGCTTCGTTTTTTCATCCGGAACTCCCGACACAACCGAACCGCGCGTGTCAGCAAGCGGAGAAAACTCCAGCTCCCCCGACAAGGACCAAATCTCCGCCCGCGCCGCCTGAACCAACTTGCCTCACCATCGAAGAAGCACCAGCTCCGAACAGAACCCCGGCCCCATCGCCGCCAACATGCCCCACGTGTCCTTCGCAGGCCGTCGCGTATCCATCACTTTCTCCAGCACGAAAAGAACCGATGCAGACGAAAGATTGCCTGTGCGCCTCAGACATTCCCAAGAGATATCGAGCGCGCCGCGGGGAAGCTCGAGCGCGGCTTCCGTCGCCTCCAACACCTTCGGGCCGCCGGTGTGAAGCACCCAGCTTTCGATATCGCTCCGGTTAAGCCCGTGCTCGGCCAAAAATCCATCTACATCTCGGCCAAGATTGCGAAGCACTACGTCCGGAACATCCCGCGACAATACAATCCGAAATCCCTTTTCTGAGATGTCCCAGCCCATCACGTATTCGGTGTCCGGATAGAACACGGATTTCGTCGCAACAATCTGCGGCCCATCCGCTCCCTCGAGCTCGTCGCCCGCCACAACAACAGCCGCTGCGCCATCTGCAAACAGACCCGAGCTGATCAAGTTCGCGACCGACAAATCATCCTGCTGGATCGTTAGCGAGCACAACTCGACCGAAAGCAATAGCGCTGCTTCTCTCGGGAATGCGCGCACATAGTCTGCTGCGCGTGCAATCCCCGCCGCTCCCGCTACGCATCCCAGCCCAAAAATCGGAATGCGCTTCATGTTGCGATTCAAACCCATCTTGTTAATTAGGCGCGCGTCGATCGATGGGCTCGATATTCCGGTCACCGAAACGAAAAAGAACGCGCCGATATCGCCAGCGCTGATGCCCGCCTGCTGCATGGCCCGGCATATCGCTTTTTGCCCGAGATCCATCGAAGCTTCAATCCATGCATTATTTGCTTCGCCCCAACTGCTAAGGGGATAGGCTTCCAACGGCAGCGCGAGATACCGGCCATCTACTTGAGTCGCAGAGTGCAGCCGCTCCAGAACACCGAAACGGTCTAGTTTTAGCCCCCAATATTTCCGGAACGCTTCGACCAAAACGGCTTGCGGATAGTAGTTGCGAGGAAGCGCGCTCGCAGCGCTCGAGATCCTCATAGAGGTGGGGTGAAGCTGTTACGATGCCCGAATGTCACGTATTCAACTCTTGCACTGGAACGCCGGAGAAGCGCGAGCCTACCTCGAGCTTCTACGCGCCAGTGGTTACGACGTGCAATATAACGATCAGTTTCGCCCAGGCATGATGCGAACCTGGCGGGAATCGCCTCCCGATGCGTTTGTCATAGATTTATCACGGCTGCCATCGCATGGGCGCGAAATCGCAACCGCTCTCCGGCAATCCGCGGCTACGCGGCGCATCCCAATTGTTTTTTGCGACGGAGCCGAAGACAAAGTTCGCCTTATTCAAACTGAATTGCCCGATGCGGTGTACTCTAAACGCTCGACGCTTCGCTCTGCGCTGAAGCGCGCAATTGCCAATCCGCCTGAGCACCCCGTCACCCCGAAAGCCATGATGGACAGGTACGCTTCTAAAACCGCGCCTCAAAAGCTCGGCATCAAGGAGTCATCTATCGTCGCGGTGATTGATCCACCGCGCGATTGCGCAAAAGTGCTTGGTCAATTGCCGCCGAATGTCGAGCTAGTGGAAGAACCCGGTGCAAAAGCTCAGGTTACCCTCTGCTTCGTCCAGGATTCAAATACGCTGCAATCTACCCTTTCAGCGGTCCGCGAACTGGCGCCCTACACCAAGCTATGGATTCTCTGGCGTAAGGGAGGCCCCAAAGAGCGCGGGGCAATCAGTGAGGGGTCTCTTCGCGAACAGGCGATCGCGCTCGGCTTAGTTGATTACAAGATCTGCTCAGTAAATGAAGTTTGGAGTGCTATGTTGTTCGCTCTAAAGAGGATTTCTCCAAAATCCTAGCCTCCACCCTAAAGCTGTTTTTTCGCGGTGCCGATAAGCAATCAGCATGCATGTGGTGGGTCGACGCTGGTCCGCAAGGATTCTGTGTTTCCTTATCCTGACGTCTCTTTGTGCCGGCCAACGGTATACGTTCAAGGAGTACGTCGATGGACTGGGAGATCTGAATCCCAACTGCCTGCTTCAAGACCGGCAAGGATTTCTGTGGATTGGCACGGAGAATGGGTTATTCCGCTACGATGGCTCTCATTACAAAGACTTCGGACACGCTGAGGGTCTAACTAACACCTTCATTGAGGCAATTCACGAGGATGCTTCTGGGCGCCTCTGGGTGGGCACAGACGAAGGGCTTTTCTACTCGGAAGGGGAGCGGTTCAAGAATGTCCCGTACCGCAGTCACAATCTCGCAATAAAAATAGGATCGACTATTTCATCTACCCGTAATGGTGAAATCGTCGCCGCCACGGAATTCGGTCCCTTGACAATCGCATCTCCCGATCATGGCCGCTCCTGGCAAGTCCGCTCACTGTTGTCCGCCGAAGAGGCAAAAGCGCTGGTGCCGAACGGCACAACAGCAGTGCTGGCGAATGATGATGGATCCGTCTTGTTCGCATGTAGGGATGGGCTCTGTCAAATTTCATCAGGTCGCGTCATTTTCTGGGGAAGCAAACAGAGTCTGCCGGCGGATGCTTGGACAGTGCTCTTCCGGGACAGTAAGGGGCAGCTTTGGGTTCGCGGTCCGCGCCACGTTGCTGTGTTGCCGCCCGGCGAGTCCCGCTTTGAGAATCGGGATTTTCCGCGACGGCCGCACACTGACGATTACCTTGCTCTTGCCGAGGATCCCGCCGGCCATTTACTCGCGAACTTTGATTCCGGGGTAGCGCGGTACGAAGGCGGCCATTGGCGAATTCTTTCCCAGAGCAATGGCTTTAGCGAATATACGGTTCAAGCAATTCTTGTCGACCGCGAGGGACTCGTGTGGCTTGGGCTGGCAGGTCACGGCCTACAAAAGTGGTTCGCGTATGGCGAATGGGAGAGCTGGACGAGCGCCGAAGGGCTTCAAAGCAACTTGGTCTATGCCATCTTCCGCGACGATAGAAGCCGTCTCTGGATTGGCACAGACGGTGGAGTTAGTTTTCTGGAGCCTGGCAGCGCAGCAATCCACCATTGGAACTACCCCGGTATGGAAGCCGACCATTTTCGATCCATTGCCCAGTCAAAAGACGGGTTCATCTGGATTGGCACTACTGAGGGTCACTTATTCCAGGTCGATCCTGCCACGCTGCAAGCTCGACAGTTCGCATTTCGTCGCATCCATCGGATTCTCGTCGATTCGTTAGATCGAGTTTGGCTTGCCACTAGTGCCGGGCTATATGTAAGTGAAGAAAGCTCGTCGGCCCGTCACTTTCGCGCAGTTCAAAACGGGATTCCATCGGCCGCTGTGTTCTATGACATCACTGAAAACCGCAACGGCCAGGTATTCGCGGCGTCGAGTGAAGGTGTCTTTGTACTCAGCGGCTCAACGCGTAATCGTCTCGACTTGGCAAGCCGCGGGCTAGGGTCGGAGTTCGAGGATCTCGCCGTCGATACCGATAACAACCTCTGGGTTGCGGGTTCATTTCCTGGACTTGCGCGCCTCAAATTCAGCGGAGACAAGATCGTCCGAGTGGATCGGTTTCATAAGCCAGTGCTCGAGTCGGACCAGGTTGATATCTTAGCCGCCGACAGCCGCGGCTGGATCTGGGTAGGTAAGGACCACGGCGTCAACGTGTACGACGGGCGAAACTGGCACACCTATACCAAGGGCAACGGTCTGGTCTGGGATGACTGCGATAACAAGGCCTTCTTTGCTGATCCGGATGGCACAATTTGGATCGGAACAAGCGGCGGATTATCTCACCTCCTTACCCCCTCCGCAGTTTCGACGAAGCCGCCTCCGCGTCCTTTACTGGTCTGGGCGAAGTATGGCAGCAAGAACATTGCCGGAAATAATCCCGAATTCAAATGGAGCGCCGCTCCGCTCACCATCGGCTTGGCATCGCTCAGTTTTCGCGATGAGCAAGCCATGAGGTTTCGATACCGGCTTGTCGGGCTCGAACGCGATTGGATTGAAACGGCGAGCCGTGAAGTACGTTATCCTAGCCTCTCGCCTCAAGCCTATCGTTTTGAAGTAGTAGCGGTCGACAGCTCTACAGGCAAAACGTCGCAGGTAGAAACCTTATCCTTCCGCGTCATCCCTCCCTGGTGGTGGACTCGATCATTCACGGCAAGCCTGATCATGGGATTCATCCTACTTGCGATTTCGATATGGCGCTGGCGTGTGCGGGCGCTCGTGGTGCAGCAGCGCGAGTTGGAACGTTTAGTCGCGGAGCGCACGGAAGAACTCGACCACAAACTGGCCCAGGAAGAATTCCTCAAATCAGAAGCTCAACAGGCGAATCGCGCCAAAAGCGAATTCCTGGCTATCATGAGCCACGAAATCAGAACTCCGATGAATGGCGTTATCGGAATGACAACTTTGTTGCTCGATACCCCGCTCACGCCGGAGCAGCGGGATTATCTCCAAACAATTAAGGAGTCGGGCAATTGCCTCCTCGCGATCATAAACGACATTCTCGATTTCTCGAAAATTGAGGCGGGCAAGTTAGACTTCGAGGCCGTTGATATCGATCTAAAGGCTTTGGTCCGCGACTCTCTCGAGATGATCTCGGAAGCAGCCCGGCGCAAGAGCCTCAATCTCGCTTTGCAGTTCGAAGAAGGTTTGCCCGAATGGTTAATCGGCGATCCGATTCGCCTCAAACAGATCCTCCTTAACCTTCTCTCGAACGCCGTAAAGTTCACGGAAAAGGGCAGCATCACGCTAAGTGTGTCAAGGGAAGCCCACAACGAACCTGGGAGCGCGATGATACGTTTCACCGTGCGCGATACGGGGGTTGGAATTCCACTCGCCGCTCAATCAAAGTTGTTTGAGAGGTTTACGCAAGCCGACACGTCGACCACTCGCAAGTACGGTGGAACTGGACTCGGCCTCGCGATTTCCAAACGCCTCGTCGAGCTCATGGGCGGAGCTATCGGTCTCGAGAGCGAACCGGGTCGCGGTAGCCAGTTTTGGTTCACGGTTAACCTGCCCGTGAGCGTCCGTGGACCGTCTGCTCCCCGTGCTTCCGCCGAAACAAGCAAAATCGAACACCGTGCGGGCAGCCGTGGAGAAATCCTCGTTGTTGAGGACAATCCAGTCAATCAGAAAGTTGCGGTGCACTTGCTCGCCCGGTTAGGTTGCACGAGCGGCGTAGCAACCAACGGAACGGAAGCCTTGCGGATGCTGAAAGATCGCAGCTACGACCTTGTGCTTATGGATTGTCAGATGCCGGTGATGGACGGGTTCGAAGCGTCGCGCGCAATTCGTTCTATGGGGAGTTGCTTTGCACGCCTTCCGATCATTGCTGTGACGGCCAGCGTCCTACCTGGTCAAGGGGCAAAATGCCTTGCGGCCGGAATGAACGATTATCTTCCCAAGCCAGTCCGCAAGGATGCGCTCGAGGCAATTTTGGACCGCTGGCTACCCCTGCCCGTTCAGTCAACCGTTGAAGAATCCATTCCACTTAACTCCGTAGTTGGGTGATCCGATCCCCTGAAGCGATCTGGCCCCTGAGAAGTCGGCCTATCCGGCGGCACGTATTCCTCGTGGCAACTGCCCTGGTCACTCAGGAGGAGACGCTCCACTGGCTTGCGCTGCGCATGGTTCCCGGACTAGGCACCGTCGGAACTCTTAGAATTCTGGAGAAATTCAAATCGCCTCAGGCCATTTTTCGGGCCTCTGCCTCCGAGCTCGAATCGAGTGGCATTTCTGCCGCCCAGGCCCGCAACATAGCTACGGGTTGTTCGTTTGACGACGCGGTCGAGCAGCAGCAAAATCTCATGAACGCAGGGGCTGAGCTAATCTCCATCCATGATCCGCGCTATCCCCAACGGCTGCGCGAAATCTTCGATCCACCTCTACTTCTGTTCGCCCGGGGCCGCACCGATTTATTACAGGCGCACTCCATTGGCGTTGTCGGTACAAGGCGTCCCACCCCCTACGGAATCGCGGCCACTGAGCGCATCGCAGCGGATCTGGCGAAAGCCGGGCTGGCGATTGTGAGCGGGATGGCTCGGGGCATCGATACAGCCGCGCATAAGGCCGCCCTGTCGGAGGGTGGCGATACAGTTGCCGTGCTTGGGTGTGGGGTGGACGTTCTCTATCCAGCAGACAATCGTAAGCTCTACGACGACATTTCCAGCCGCGGGCTGCTCGTCTCTGAATTCCCGATGGGCGCCCCGGCATACCCTCAGAATTTCCCCATACGCAACCGGATCGTCAGCGGAATCTCCCTGGGCGTTTTAATCGTCGAGGGCGCTCAACACAGCGGATCAGCCATCACAGCACGCCTCGCGATGGATCAGGGCCGCGAAGTCTTCGCCTTACCCGGCAACATTACTTCCAAAATGAGCTGGGGACCAAACCTGCTTATAAAACAAGGGGCGAAGCTCGTCCAGGAATGGACCGATGTGACAAATGAGTTGTCCGCCCCCGTACGCCGGGAACTGGTCAGCCGGGCGCAGCAGAAGGTTTTATCCGAAAACGGAGAACTGAAGCCCTCGGCGACTTCCGAACCGGCTGAGGAGCCCCTGAAAGCGCTAGCGCGGAAACTCCTCAATCAGTTGCAAGTTGATGTGCCACAGCAACTTGAGTCGCTTGTTGAAACTTTTGCGGGCGTCTCTTCATCTGAGTTGATCGGCGCGCTCTTTGAGCTCGAAATGTCGGGGTTGGTCCGCCAGCTCCCCGGAAAGAGCTTTGTCAAGGTGTGGTAAAAGAGTAACGTCTTCCTGGCGGGCTCCCCGGACCGGCCCGGAATCGGATCTTAGGTTAACGCAGGTATGAGCAAATCACTCGTCATTGTCGAATCCCCGGCGAAGGCGAAAACTATCGGAAAATATCTAGGCAAGCAATACGTCGTGAAGGCCTCTCTGGGCCACATTAAAGACTTGCCCAAGAAAGACTTAGCCGTCGACATCGAGCGGGATTTTACGCCCAAATACGAGGTGATCGAGGGCAAGAAAAAGCTGATTTCCGAGCTAAAGCAGGCCGCCAAGACCGTCGACGCCGTCTATCTAGCCGCCGACCCGGACCGCGAAGGCGAAGCCATTTGCTGGCACCTCAAAGAGGAGCTTGAGCCGAAAAAATCGCAGAAGCCGGCGATTTTCCGCGTGATGTTCAACGAAATCACCGCGAATGCCGTGAAAAAAGCCTTTGATCGGCCACTGCCGGTCAACGTTCACCTGGTCGAAGCTCAGCAGGCCCGTCGCGTTCTGGACCGTTTGGTGGGTTACAAGATCTCTCCATTGCTCTGGGACAAAGTGCGGCGGGGACTTTCGGCCGGCCGTGTTCAAACGGTGGCATTGAGGCTGATCGTTGATCGTGAGCGCGAGATCCGCGCCTTTCAAAAACAGGAATATTGGACCATTGACGTCGCGCTGAATGCCAAAAAACCGCCCGTATTAACTGCGCGGCTGAGTAAGCGTGGCGAAGAGACACCTCAGGTCCCAGATGAAACCGCCGCGAAATCCATCGTCGACGATCTCGATGGCGCAACCTATGTCGTTCGCTCGGTGGTTACGCGCGAAAAGCGGCGCAACCCAGTCCCGCCATTTATTACTTCAACCCTTCAGCAGGAATCTTCACGCAAACTGCGCTTCAGCGTAAAGCGCACTATGATGCTCGCTCAAGGCCTCTACGAGGGCAAAGAGATTGCCGAAGAGGGTTCCGTCGGGCTGATTACCTACATGCGGACGGACTCGACGCGCGTTTCTGACGACGCTCTCGCCGAAGTGCGAGGTTTCGTCACGGATCGCTATGGCCGGGAGTACCTGCCGGATTCTCCGAATGTCTACAAGACCAAGAAGGACATTCAGGACGCCCACGAAGCCATTCGCCCCACTTCTGCCTTGCGCACTCCTGAATCGTTAGAAAAATTCCTGGCTGAAGATGAGCTGAAACTATACCGCCTGATCTGGCGCCGCTTCGTCGCGTCGCAAATGACGCCTGCGGTATTCGACCAAACCACGATCGAAGTTGGCGCCACAGGCAAGAGCAAAGTCGATTACCTTTTCCGTGCAACTGGCACGGTCCCGAAATTCGACGGCTTCCTGAGAGTCTACGAGGAAGGCAAGGATCAAAAGGACCAGGACGACGAGGAGCTCCAGCATAAGCTGCCGGTCGTTACCGAAGGCGAAGGTTTGCGCTTCAAAGAAATCCGCCCCGAGCAGCATTTCACGGAACCGCCGCCGCGTTACAACGAAGCAACGCTTGTAAAAAAACTCGAGGCGGATGGCGTCGGCCGCCCTTCGACGTACGCATCCATTCTCTCGACTATTCAAGATCGCGAGTACGTAACCAAAGAAGGCGGCAAGTTCATGCCGACCGAGCTTGGGATGGTCGTAACGGATCTGCTGTTGGAAAGCTTCAGCGATCTTTTCGAAGTGAATTACACGGCCCGAATGGAAGAAGAGCTCGATGAAATCGAGGAAGGAAAGCTGGAGTGGCGCGCGGCCATGGCTGAATTCTACGACCGTTTCCAAAGGGATTTGGAACATGCCGAAGAACACATGACCGACATCAAGCGCATGGAAAAACCGACCGATCTCGTCTGCGAAAAATGTGGCAAGCCCATGGTTATCAAGTGGGGCAAGCACGGCAGCTTCATCGCCTGCACGGGATATCCGGAATGCACTAATACGCGCGAATTGACCGTGGACTTGCCCGATGTGGATAACGTTGATCTCACCGAGCAAGACGAGCAGGAATATTGCGAGAACTGTGGTCGCCCCATGGTTCTCAAGAAGGGCCGCTTCGGGCAGTTCTATGCCTGCTCAGGTTACCCGGATTGCAAAACCACGAAGCAGATCGGTGGCCAACAGCGCAAGGATGTCCCGCTGACCGAGGCCTGTCCGCAGTGCGGCAGCAATTTAGTCAAAAAATTCGGTCGCTACGGCGAGTTTATTGCGTGCGGCAATTACCCGAAATGCAAATACGTCAAGCAGAAAACGATCGGCGTGCCTTGCCCGAATTGTTCAGAAGGTGAGATCGTCGAGCGCCGTTCGAAGCGTGGAAAGACGTTCTTTGGATGCAGTCGCTATCCGGAATGCGATTTCGTCGCTTGGGGCCGGCCCGTTCCTGAGAAATGTCCGGATTGCGGCAGCAGCTACCTTATCGAGAAATACTTGAAATCGGGTCCGGTAGCTCAGTGCCCGAATCCGGAGTGCAAGTACAAGCATCCTTTGGAAGGCCCGCAAACGAGCGTCGCGTAAAATAAGCTCGCCTGCGCGGTGCTCAGCCCTGCGCCTCTACGCTCGATGCCCAACAGCCTACCAGCGGAACAGCAGCGCATCGCTGAAGCCGAAGCTCGCATCAAACATTGGAAGCGTTGGGGTCCTTACCTGGCCGAACGCGCATGGGGAAACCCCCGCGAGGATTACAGCGCTGACGGTGCTGTTTGGGACTATTTCCCGCATGATCACGCGAGGTCTCGCGCGTACCGCTGGACCGAAGACGGAATTCTCGGCCTTTGCGACAACCACCAATCTCTTTGTTTTGCCCTCGCATTTTGGAACGGGAACGACCCGATTTTGAAGGAGCGTTTATTCGGCCTCTCAAACTCCGAAGGCAATCACGGCGAAGACGTCAAGGAAGTGTATTACTATCTCGATGCCACTCCCACTCATTCGTATCTGAAGGGGTTGTACCGATACCCTCAGGCCCGGTTCCCCTACGAGCGGCTTGTTCAGGAAAATCGCCGCCGCACGCGCCACGATCCGGAATTCGAGCTTGCCGATACGGGGATCTTCTATGAATCCCGTTATTTCGATATTTTTGCCGAATACGCGAAGCGAGATGTTGACGACATTTTCATAAGAATCACAATCGCGAATCGAGGGCCCGAACCCTCAGCGCTCACGTTCTTGCCGGCTCTTTGGTTTCGCAATACGTGGGCCTGGTACAAAAACCAAGATCAAAAACCGTCATTGCAGACAAATTCAGCGGGGCAATTGCAAGCCGATCATCCTTCGCTCGGCAGCTTCCTTCTGGTCCTCGATGGCGCTCCGGACGTGCTCTTCACCGAGAACGACACCAATACTGAGCGGTTTTGGAACTGGCGCGGCCAAAATCGCTTTTACAAAGACGCTTTCCATCAATACCTCATCGAGGGCCGCCGCGAATCTGTGAATGCGCAGCATCAAGGCACAAAAGCTTGCGCAGTTTACCGCCTTACTTTGGACGTCGGCAAAGGCACGGTCTTGCGCTTCCGTTTGTGTCGCGCCGGCTCTCCCGATATTTCACGAGATCAGTGGGATTCCGTTTTCGAGTCTCGCCTTCGCGAGGCTGATGAATTCTACTCCCGCCTTTCGCGCGGGTTGAGCCAAGAGGCTCGCAGCGTGCAACGGCAAGCCTTCGCTGGTCTGTTTTGGAGCAAACAGTACTACCATTTCGTCGTCGAGAATTGGTTGAATGGCGATGAAACCATGCCCCCACCGCCCGAGCAGCGCAAGACTGGCCGGGATCATCGGTGGCGGCACCTGTTCAACGAAGACGTTATCTCAATGCCGGATAAATGGGAGTATCCCTGGTACGCCGCTTGGGACCTATCCTTTCACACAGTCGCGATCGCAAGAGCGGATCCCGATTTTTCGAAAGCCCAACTCTCGCTTTTTCTGCGCGAATGGTACATGCATCCGAACGGCCAATTGCCGGCGTACGAATGGGCATTTGATGATGTGAACCCGCCTGTACACGCTTGGGCGTCCTGGCGTGTTTACAAAATCGACCAACGCCTGAAAGGCAAGCCTGACTTCGCTTTCCTGGAGCGCACATTTCACAAACTGCTGATGAACTTTACCTGGTGGGTCAATCGAAAGGACTCGGAAGGCGCGAATGTATTCGAAGGCGGCTTTTTGGGTCTGGACAATATTGGTCTGTTTGATCGAAACGCCAAGCTCCCCTCCGGATGGCTTCTTGAGCAATCCGATGGCTCGAGTTGGATGGCGATGTATTGCCTCAACATGCTCAAAATTGCGCTCGAGCTTTCTAATTCCGACTCCACTTACGAAGATGTTGCCAGCAAATTTTTTGAGCATTTTCTGTACATCGCCGATGCCATCAATCACCACGAAGGCTCGGGTTTATGGAATGAAGAGGACGGCTTCTATTACGATCGCCTCCGCACTAGTGATGATGGCCATATCTCGCTCCGTGTTCGATCGCTGGTCGGTGTTGTGCCGCTCTTCGCTACCGATACGCTTGAAACCTCGCTTGTGGAGCGCCATTCAGGCTTTAAGCGCCGCATGCAATGGTTTATCGACAACCGGAAAGACCTGACCGAAGGACTTGCTTCAATGACCGAGTGCGGGATGGAGCAAAGACGATTACTATCGGTCGTCAATCGTCAACGCCTGGAGCGCATCCTTCGGCGGCTCTTCGATGAAAACGAATTTCTCTCGCCATTTGGAATCCGCTCCTTATCGCGCTACCACAAAGATCATCCTTACGTCTTGGAGCTCGACGGCGCGACCTTTCGTATCGGCTATGAGCCGGGCGATTCAGAGACAGGCACTTTCGGCGGAAACTCTAATTGGCGCGGCCCCGTGTGGTTTCCGATGAATTTCCTGATTATCGAAGCGCTCCAGAGGCTGCACCATTACTACGGCGATTCCCTCAAAGTCGAATTCCCGACTGGCTCCGGCCGGCAGCTCAATCTGCGCGAAGCTGCGCGGGAGCTTTCGCGCCGTCTCGCGGCTCTCTTCCTTCCTGATGCAAACGGCCGCCGGCCCATCTACGGAGATAGCGAATTGTTCCGGCGAGATCCCAACTTCGGAAATCACCTGACCTTCTACGAGTTCTTCCACGGAGATACAGGCCAAGGATTGGGCGCAAGCCATCAGACCGGATGGACAGGTCTCGTAGCGAAGCTGCTTCAGCAAAGCGGCGCGCCTGGAAAATAGCGGAATCAAACCGGCACCAAGCCGCGGCGCATCCCGATCGCCACCGCTTCTGCCCGGCTCGTCGCCCGCAGTTTTGCCAAAATTTGCGCTACATGGAATTTTGCGGTGTGATCCGAGATCCCCAGTTGATCGGCAATCTCCTTATTTGCGAGCCCATTCGCCAACATCCGCAGTACTTGCATCTCGCGAGCTGTGAGCGTCTCCAGTTCAAAACCATCATCGAAATGGCTGGACCTCACGCTGTTGAGCCAGTCACGGGCCTGGCTCTGCGTCAATACGATCAGGTCGTTCGCGGCCGCGATAATAGCGGCTCCCACCTCTCCTGCAGATGCGCTGAGCGGCAGAACAGCTCGCACAGCTTGACGCAAGGGCATCTCTTCGAGCGGCTCATCTGCGAGCGCAACTACAGGTGGACCGCCGGCTGGTATCTCATCAAGCGCCAAACCTACGCTCACAATCACGTCGACCACATTCTCGGGGCTGAATTCGGCAGCGGGATTGTGAGGCTGCACGTCTACGATTTCAAATCGCTCATCCTCGGCGAGTGAATCCGCCAGACTTCGTGCCCGAACCAGTCTGCTGGCGAGAAGAGCGACTCGAATCAAGCTGCGCTCGATGTTTGAATCTGGGACTCCGGCAAAAGCCGGACTGCGACTTTCCTCAACTTTTCTTGTCCTGCTCGATAGAAATCGAGCCGCAGCAACGCTCCCGGAGCTTCATCGATCGCGTTTTCGAGATCGTCAACGAAGCGAAGCTGTTTTCCGTTCGAGCCGACAAGAATATCGCCCGGCAAGAGTGATGCGCGTTCTGCCGATCCACCCGGCACGAGTTCGAGTATCATCATGCCGATACTGCGATCCTTCACCTGAACGGGGCGCACCACCACCCCGAGGCTTCTCGGCGAGATCGTCCGGTTCAAAAAAGATTGAACAGCGCGGCTTGGAATTGCGAGCGCCAACCCCCCGGCGACGATCATCGTATTAATCCCAACAATTCGGCCTTGTAAGTCCGCCAACGGCCCTCCCGAATTTCCAGGCGCCAGGCGCAAATCGGCTTGAATCCATGTCTGCCCGCTGATAGGTCCTGCAGGGCCGATCGCGTGCACAATCCCTGTCGAAACAGCTCCGACAAAACCCAAGGGATTCCCGACAGCTATGATCGGCATTCCAACACGAAGCTCGTCAGAGTCGCGCAAAGATGCTGGAGCCGCGCCCAATCCCGGACCCGCCAGCAACGCGAGATCACGCCGACGGTCGATCTTCACGATAGATCCGGAAACGGTGGCTCCTTCATAAGACACGAGCGTCAAAGATCCCTCATGGATTACGTGCGCATTTGTGATGACCTGATCGCGAGCCAGAGCCACTCCCGAGCCGTTTCCTTGCCACCGCCGACCTCCGCTGCGCACCTCTACTGTCGACCTGCGAAGCGCTTCTGCAACGCGCCCTGGGACGGGAATCGGCATTTCAGTTCCCTCTCTTCGGCCGCTCTGCAACCGTGACATGCGTTTCGACGAGCTCGCCTCCGCGCAACAGAGAAGCCTTCAGCGTCCTGCCCACTGCATTGCCTCGCAATGCGGTCTGAAGCTCGTCGACATCGCTAATCGATTGGCCATCGAGAGAAATCAGAATATCTCCGACGAGCCAGCCGGCAGCGTTCGCCGGTGAGTCGGGCTCGACGCTCAGCAGGATCAGGCCCGATGCTGTACTAAGCCCCAGCTTCTCTCGCAGCCCGCCAATCGCGACTGGATGTAAACCGACGCCCAGATAACCATGCCGAATTCTGCCCTCTTTCAGCAATTCTTCGCTCACGCGATGCAGCGTCGTCACCGGCACCGCTACCGCCGAATGTCCCAGTAGTGCTGGAGTCGCCAGGCCGATCAAATGACCCTCTGCGTCAACAACCGCCGCCCCAGATTGCGAAGGATAAAGATTCACATCGAGCCGGAAGAAGTGATCCAAGGTGCCGCCCCGCCACGTCCGGCGGCTTCCACTCACCGCGCCCAAAATCCCGAGACTGGCCGACGGGCCCGCGTCAATGGTCAAGCCCACGACTGCTGCGAGTGTGCCGGGCTTCATCAAGGCCGGATCTGCTGCTGGGAGCGGCTTTAAATCGCCGCTTTCTAGCTTGAGAAAAGCAAGATCAACGCTCGGGTCTCGCCCTAAAATTGTTCCAACAGTCTCGTGGCCGCCCGCGTTTTGAATTGGAATCCGGCCTTCGCGGCGTAACGCGTGGTTCGTCACGGCCACCAAATCCGGACGAAGAATCAGTCCGCTGACCACTCGATAAGGAGCTGCCTTCACCGCCACAACTCCTGCTGCTGTCTTCTCTACGAGCTCCGCGAGGGCGCTGGAAAACGCCGTCAGATCTCGAATAACTGTGCTGCTCATAGCTCCAGTGTGCTTCGCTTCAGCGATTCACACATCAGCCATTCGGGCAGGGTGCAGCTTGGGTGAAACGTCAGCGGCTCAGTCTTCTGAAATACTCCGCGACTGCATCCCGATATTTTTCGGGCGCTGGTTCCGATGCTGCCGTTCGCGCATTTCCATCCTTCCGGCCTGCGCGCCGGTTGAGATCCATTTCCAGGCGCTCGAGATTCGGCAGCACCTCATGGCTAATTCGTGATTCGAGCAGGCCAGGCTGTGCACCGGATACACGATCAAGCGATCGCAAGGCCTTGTCCAGATCCTCGCGCAACTCGCGGTCTGTTCGGTCGATCTGCTGGCGCAAGTCCGAAAGCTGCTGAAACGATTCTCGAATCGCCGCATGGTCGGCAATCGCAGCGCCACCTCCGCCCTGGGGAGCATCCGCGCTCCTTTGAGGATTCGCTCCTCTCTCTTGACTGCGTTGCAATTGCTCGCGCAGCATTCTTATGTTCGCTAACGCGCGTGCCTCAGCGTCTTCGTTTTGGCCGGCTTGATTGCCGGCTTGGAAAGCTTGTTGCGCCTCGCCGAGTTGCCGGCTTAGCCGCTCGACCCCTCTCGTAACACTTTGCTCCAGCCCGGAAGCTCGCGATCCGTAGCCATCCCGAATCCATTCGGCGCTCTTCTTCATTCGCAGCGCCAGCTCTTTTTCCTGCGCTTCCGAAAGTGCCTCGCGCAACTTCGAAGATGTGCCGGGCTGAGTGCCGGCCGTATTTTGTGACTGCTCCTGCATGTCACGTTCGAGACCTTCAAGCTGCCGCGCCAGTTTCTCCTTCTGATCCGCAATCGCCTTTTCTTGACCAATTGCCGGGCTCGGCGGCTCCGACTCGAAGTGCTGCCAGAATTGGCGACCATATCGGACACCGAATCGCGGGTCATTCATTTCGGGCATGCTGCCCTGCAGACCCTCAGAATCCCTATCCGCTGTCGACCGATCGCTTCTTCCGGTCGAGCCGTATGTCTGTTTGACGCGATTGGCAATTTCTCTCTGGTTCTGCGCGATGTGCTGTGCTCGTTGGGCCAACTCGTTAATTGAATTGCCGGTCTGCTGATGCTGCGCATTGCTCAACAATTGCTGCGCCTTCCGAAGCTGATCTAAAGCGCGCTGCTGCGCCGCATTGCCGCGCTCGCTAACCGCTTTTCGCATCTGATCTTCGGCCTGCTGCAAACCTCGAATCGCTTCGCGCAACGCATTCTGTTGAGCGGCCGACTGCTGGCCGCTTGCTGCGTTCGACCCATTCTGCGCCAACTGCTCCATTTCTTGCCGGAGCTGCTCTGCTTCTCGCCGCAATTGTTCTTCTTGCCAGCGCTGCTCGAATGCCTGCTGCTGCATCCGTTGTGCCCCGAGCTCCTGCTGCCGATTTGCAAGCATTTGAAGCCGCTGCAACGCCTGATCTAAAGCTTTTTGCTCAGCGCTTGCCGACGCTGCGGATTCTCCCGTTTCGTATTGATTCTTTGTAGTGTCGAGTTCGAGATCGAACAGCCGCTCCAGATCACGCCCTGCGCCGCCGCTTCCCATCCCGCGCCCACTTTGCCCAAAGCCGACTTGAATTTCGCGAAACATTGACTCGGCTCGAAGCAGCGATTGCAATGCTTTCTGCTCAGGCGGGAGCGCGTTTTGCCATCTGCCCGGTTTCAGCTCCTTCGCCGCTTCACTCATCTGCTCGGAGGCTGCTTGCATCGCCTTCGAGAATCCTTCAAACTCGGAACTTGTTCCCACGAGGTCGCGATTTCCCATGCGCTCAGCGAGCGTCTTCGCTTGATCGCCTAATTTGGTTTCCATACCCGCCAGAAAACGCGCGTCCTCGGCAGCTTTCGTCTTTTCGCCCGGAGCATCCTTTATTTCGTTCCAAGTTGCCGCAATCAGCTGCTTTTGACGCTCCGAAATTCGGTCGTTCTCGCCGCCCATCGTTCCGTTACTGCTCATCTGTTGCAACTGCAGGAACTTGTAATCGAACGGCTCAGCCTGCGCGAAGGTGATCGATGTTCGTGATGTTTTGCTTGCGTCGCGCGCGGTGGCGTAGAAGCTGATCAAATCGCCGGGGACCAACTTGAAATCCTCAAGATAAAGGGTCGTTTCTCCTTGCGCCTCTTTCACACGCTTGGTTTTGAGAAGCGGGATAATCTGTTCCGCGCCTCCATTCACCGAATAATGCAGCTCCAGACTTTCGATTCCAAAATCATCAGTCGCTTGAACGGTTACGGGCACTTCCTCGATCGGGCTGACATGCGAGTCACGTCCCGGCCTAAGGATCTTCACTGAAGGCGGCTCGTCCTTTTTTGCTTCGATGAAGTAATCGTCGCTGATGCGGACGGTTTCTCCTCCGTCGAGCGCCGCGATGTAATACGAGCCATCTCTTTCTATGTGCATTTCCGCGTTCAACCAGTCTCTGTCAGTGCGGCCAAGCTCGATTTTTTGGCTGTTATTCAGAACGAGTACGCCACGGTCGAGCGGCCGGTCAGTCAGAACCGAAATATCGGCCCGGCTTCCTTCAACTGCGCGCACATCTCCGCCCGGATCCTCAACCGCATCTTTCAAACCCAACTGCGCGGGAAAATGGACGGTCACCCGCACGCGTTTCACCACCGGCAGGTCCTTAACGGCGAGCGAATACTGTTTGGACTCTCGCGCACCTGCCTCGACGAAGTAGTCTACCGAGTCAGAAAGACCAGCAAATAGAAACTCGTAACCATTTCCATTGCGCTCGGGTTGCATGGGAACTGCCTCCCACTTCGCAGCGGCGCGATATCTCACATGCAGAATCGCCTTTGCCGAAAAGCCAAGCAACTGGGCTGTAATGATCTGATCTGAGTTTCGCCGTACGGTTTTATTGCCGGGCTGAACCGCAATGTCATAAAGCGGGAGAGTCCCGGTATGGGCCGCGCCCGTCCAGAGCAGGGAAGCGCCATAGCCCCAGTAACTCGGTCCGGCTGTGATCATCCAGAGCAACACGCCAAACGTGATCACGGTGAAGGCCATAAATCCGCCGAACGAATTCGAGGGCGCAAATTCCTGGGGCTGGTGAGCCGTCGCAATGCGCAGCGTGTCTTGCGCGACAAGCTCGATGAACGGATTCGCGGAATCGCGTCGTTCTGAGAAAGTGAGCAGCCGTTCCTGGAAATCCGGAATACGCCGCTCAGCGAAGCGAGTCACCCAATACCGGTTCCTTCGGAGTAGCGGAAGCAACAGTCCAAGCGAAAGAGCAACTGCGATGGTCAGAAAGAGCAGAACTCGCAACGGCAGAATGAGTGGTTGAGCAAATTCGAAGCGGTTCGCAACCCAAATGAACGTGAGCGTTAAGAAAAGCGCAGAGCCTCCGACGATTGCCGCCCCGCGTGATGCCGCAAACAGACGGACTCTAATTTCTATGCGGCGCAGATACGAATTGAGGCTTTCAACCGCCGTCATGCTGCTTTCTGCCCCTCTCTCAAATACCGGCTCGCGAACACTGACTCAACCAGAGCAACCAAAAGCGCCAGGAACAAGAAGTAACGCCACAAGTTCCATGGACGAGTTTCCTGCTTCGCTTGCCCCGATTGCGCGGGTTGCCCCGTACTTCCAGTATTGCGCCAAAGCGCCAGGGTTTCGTCTGACGCACGCCTTAAATCCGACTCACGCCGGTCTGAATGCACAGCCATTAGCAGCCGTTTTCCATCCGCGCGTTGCACTTCATAGAACCCTTCCCGATCCAGATTAAAATCTCGCGACTTCGTGGCCTGAGCCAGGGATAATTCGTGCTTTCCATCCGGACCGATCACCTCCGCCGCCGTGGCTTGGTCGGCTCCGCGCCGAAGCTGTACCGGCGTGCCAGTCGTGACGTTCAAGCTAGCGTCGTCGGAACCAGCCAGAAACCGCCCGGTTTGCACCACAAACGGCAAAAACGAAGGATGGAGGCAGAAATCGCTCGTGGAATTATCCAGCGTCGAATCGAACGTAAGCACTCGACCTTCGCCTATCCGCTGTTCTAGTACCAATGGCGATGCATCCGCAAACCTCGCGATTACCCGTGCATCCGGAGTCGACGAGAGCCGGCCTGCAACAAAAAACTGCACGTTTTCGAGCCGTCCTACACCGGCGAGGGCCGGATGTTGACCATCCAAGAAACCAGGACTCTGCTGGTCGAGCCTCCCTGCAACGCGATCACCGGTTACTGGAACTCGACCCGCGCGCTCGACACTCGGTCCTATCGAAATCAGGAGGCCGCCGCCCCTTCGTACATACTCGCGGAGTTTTCTTTCGAGCACTTGATCGAGTTCGCCATCATCACCCAGCACCACAAACGAGTACTTCGACAAGTCAGCCCCGGCCGCGTTTTCCGCGAACATGGATTCGATTGTTAATCCTGCCTCGGTTGAAGATTCCATGGCTGCCTTGTAATAGAACGCTTCCCGTGAACGACTCCCCTGATACAAAAAGAGCACCTTCCGCGGGTCCGCCCTTTCTATAGAAAACGGAACCTCGTCATCATTCGGTAGTGGGTCGTGCGGCTCAATCCGAATCTCGCCTCGGTTTGCTCCATACGGCGCTTCGAAAGACAAAAATTCGATGCCCGCCCGTCCGTTCGCCGGAATGCTCACTTCTTTCGATGCTATGATCTTTCCGTTCAGAAGAAGCGAAACTCTGCGCGAAGCCATCGGTGTGTTCCATCCCGCGATCGTCGCGCTCACACGAGCTTGCCCAGCGCCGTAAATGTGAGTAGGTGCGCTCACTGTTTCCACAGCCCAATTCGGAGCGCCGGAATCGCCGATGCAGTGGAGCTTCAGAAAAGTATTTGCCCCAAGCCGCAAATCCGCAAAATCGGCCGGCATCGAGCTCTCTTGCATGTCGCTAATGAAGTAAACATCCAGGCGCATGCCGGCATTTTCACCGATGACGCGCAACGCGCGTGTCAGCTCACCGAAAGAGCTAGCGAGGTCGCCGGCCTGAATTGAATCGATTGCGGAAATGAGAATGTTTCGGTCCGTCTCGGGGCGCGTGAGAGCCTCTACTCGGGAGTCCAACGCGATTACCTCGGCAATATCGGAACCATTCAACTGCCCGATGATGCGGCGCGCTTCCGCCTTTGCTCTTTGCATGTTGTCTCCGTAGCGCATGCTGAATGACCGGTCAACCGCGATTACGGTCAGCTTTCGCCTGGCGGTCTCCCTCTCCATTCGACGCACAAACGGATTCGCAAACGCGAGCACCAGCAGCGCGAGCAGCGCAAGCCGGAGAGCGAGAAGCATCGGGTATTGGAGTCGTCTGCGCTTGGTTGAGCTCTGCAGCCTTCGCTCGAAGAACATCAGCGAGCTGAAGCGTTGCGGGTTCTCGCGATATTGCCTTAGCAGGTGTAGCCACAGAGGAAGCCCGGCTGCGATGAGGCCGGCCAGAAACCATGGCGCAAAGAGACCCACTTAGATCCTGTGCCGCCGAACCGTGAAATACTCGCGCAACGCTTCATCCAGCGGCCGGTCTGTCGGGAGAAAGAAGTATTCAAATCCTGCCGCGTGCGCCTTGGATCGCAAATGGTCGAGGTGAGCGCCGATCCTGCCGCGATATTCCGTGCGCGCATACTCCGGCGAAGCTTCAATGGCTTCATCAGTCTCCATGTCGATCAAAAGCGCGGCCTGGGGAAGCCGGGGCTCGAGCTCACCTCGATCGAGCACGTGAAACAGTACGAGCTGATTGCCACGGAATCGCAACGGTTCCACGGTACGGACTATATTCTCTGCGCTCTCGAAAAAATCAGAGATGAGGACCGTGATCCCGCGCCGTTTCAAAGCTTGTTGAAGCTCGAAAAACGGCTTGCTGAAATTAGTCCGTTTGCCGAGGCGCGCCCGATCAATCGCGTGCAGCAAACGCATGAGCTGTCCCTGCCGCCCGGATGGCCGGACAAAATCTGCCACGTCGTCATGAAACACTACGAGCCCGGTACTGTCCCGCTGCAGATGGGCGAGGTAAACCAGCGCGGATGCCAGAAACTTCGAGTAGTCGAATTTACTCACCGCGCCCGAAGCGAAACCCATACTCGCGCTGGCGTCTAACAGCACCATCACTTCTGTATTTGTCTCCCCGCGGTAGCGCTTAAGATACGCTCGTTCGGTTCGCGCGAAAACGTTCCAGTCCACGTGGCGTAGATCATCGCCGGGAGTGTATGCGCGGTACTCCGCGAATTCCTGGCTGAAGCCGAAATCCGGCGAGCGATGCAGCCCCGCTATGAAGCCTTCGACTACGGTTCGCGCAACCAGATCGAGACTCGAAATCTCGGCCAGCACGGCAGGATCGAGAAAGCGTTTTGTGAGTTCCGCCGGCACTTTTCTCTACGCACGGGGCGCAGCCTTCCAATCGAGCAACCGCCGGAGAATCGCGTCCGTATTGAGGCGGTCAGATTCTGCGTGAAAATTCAGCAGCACGCGATGCCGCAGAATGGGAATCGCCAGCGCGCGGATGTCTTCGTAGGTGACATGAAGGCGCCCATGCATCAAGGCCCGCGCCTTTCCGGCGAGCACAAGGAACTGTGCGGCGCGCACACTCGCGCCAAAGTTCACGTATTTCGCGATGAACTCCGGCTCATTCCCGTTCTGTCCGGGACGAGTGCTTCGAACGAGCTCTACCGCGTAACGCGCGACGGATTCGGCCGCCGGCGTCATACGGACAAGCTGCTGGAATTTGAGAATCTCCTCACGATTCGTCACTGGATCGGCTTCGGGCACGTGTGTTGTGGTGGTCAGGTCGACTACCTTCAGCTCTTGATCTGCGGGCAGATAATCCAGTACAGTGTTGAACAGAAATCGATCCAGCTGTGCTTCAGGCAGCGGATACGTGCCTTCGAGCTCAATCGGATTTTGCGTAGCCAGAACAAAGAACGGCGGCGCGATGGAGTATTGCTGGCCGCGCACGGTGCATGAAAGCTCCTGCATTGCTTCGAGCAGCGCCGATTGGGTCTTCGGCGGTGTTCGATTGATTTCATCCGCAAGAAGCAAGTTCGAGAAAATCGGTCCGGCGACGAATGTCCAGGTGCGATGCCCTGTCGACGGGTGCTCCTCGATGATGTCGGTTCCGGTGATATCGGAGGGCATCAGGTCCGGCGTGAACTGGATTCGATTGAATTTCAACCCGAGCGTTCGCGCCATCGTACGAACCAGCAGGGTCTTTGCAGTTCCAGGAAGACCCGTGAGGAGGCAATGCCCGCCGACAAACAGCGAGATCAATACGTGCTCAATGACTTCCTCCTGGCCGACGATCACCTTCGCGACCTCACGCTTAATCGAGTCCTGCACATCTTGAAAGCGCCGGATCTCGAGCTTCAATTCGGCAGGCTCGATGCTTAACGATGGGCTCGAAGTGGGCAGAGTCATTGGCTTAATTGAAGCAATAGTTGCTGGGCGGGCTTGAAGTCAGGAGCGGCCTCGAGCGCCAATAGCACTTCGTCCTTGGCCTCATTCATCCGGTGAGCAGCCCTTAGGGCCTTTGCCAAATCGTAGTGTGACTCAGCAGGATCTTGAGGCTGCAGTGCCAGCACAGCCTGATACTCCCGAACAGCTCCTGCTGCGTCTCCCTTTTCGAGCAGCAGCCCTCCAAGTCTGTGATGAAGCTCCTGGTCTTCGGGATAGATATAGTTCAGCTTCAGAAGCGTATTCTCCGCCTCCCTTGGTTTTCCCGATTCCTGCTCGAGTGCTGCCAGCTTCTTTAGCGCGCCGACATTTCGTCCGCCAATATCGCGGAACCGCTCCAACTCTTGAATTGCTGTGGTTTTGTCGTTTTGTTCCATGTACGCCTGACCTAGCAGTTCGTAAGTATTTCCGGCGGCCACGTAATCGGGATAAAAACCTTCGATTGCGCGAAGCTCATGAATCGCAGCATCCCGTTTCCCGCTTTCGAGGTCCGCCGCCGCGGTTTTCATGCCCTGCTTCCACTCTTCAAAATGGCGGGTCGTATTCCCAGTCTGTTTATCCATCCAATCCTCGAAAGCTCTGTCGAACTCGGCTGGTGTTTCGTGCAGATTCTCCGCGATCGCGTCTTCCGTCGTCTTTCGATTCGCGTATGAGTGCATCATGGCCAAAATCGCATCGTTTCCCCATTTTTCCGTGATGTAATCGCACATCTTCCCGGCTTCAAAGTACGACACAATCACTTGGGCTGGGTATTGTGGACGGACAAAGCCACGATCGAGTTCCATAACCGGCAGTAATTTCTTCTCACGTAATGCTAAAACGATTTCCGGGGTGATGCGCTCGCCCCAATCGCGCGATGCAGCACTCTCTTCATGCACTGCGACTCCCTCAGTGAACCAGCGGGGCACAAGATGATTCGTTGCCGTGAGCACGTATACGTGGCTTAGCTCATGCCACATCGTGCTGGCCCAATTGATTTCGCCTGGCGGTCGCGCCGAAGGGCTGTCCATGGCAACAACCATTCCGAATGTGACACCCAGGAGTCCGCCTTGCCCCGGCAGACCGAGCGTGCGTACCACGAAGTCTTCATGGTTTGGATACATTTCCAGCCGTACCGGGCCGGGCAGTTTCATCTTGTACTTGGTTTGATATACGGCGATCGCGCGCTCAAGTTCCGGCGCGACGTAGGGCCGCAAGAGCGCGGCTTCTTTTTTGTGAAGCACGATGCTTGCCGCGCTAGCCGTAACGGTTTCGTAATCCTTGGCTGTATCGAGCAACCGCAGCGAGTTGACGGTTTCGGCGTCTCGATATCGCCCTCGATAACACTCCTCAAGCTGCCGTTTCGCTTCGCTTTCGAAACCCAACCGCATCAAGTTAACGCCGAGCTGCGAACGCGCGGGCCAAAGGCGAGGATTCAGCTCAAGAGCCAGGCGATAATATTTGATCCCCTCCTCGTATCGCCGGTTAATCACCAGGAAGTGAGCTCCGGTTGCATATGCCTCGCCATAAACGGGATTGATCTTCAGGACACGGTCCATCCACTCGGAATGCTGCCGCCCATTCAACCAATCAATCGACGCTAATACTGCAAGCGCGTCGAGCGCTTCCGAAGAAAGGGTGAGCGCCTTATGGGCCTCCTGCGCCGCCGCGTCCGGATTACTGTCTTCGAGAGCGAGATACGCAAGCAGTTCCTGCGCTTCAGTTAACTTTGGGTCATGGCGAAGTGCCTCACGTGCGTACTCGACTGCCTTTTGGTCGTAGGCTTGCGCGCCAACTTTCGCAATTCCGAGATAGGCCGGTGCATAGTTGGAATCGATTTTGATCGCCTCCTCAAATAGAGTTGCAGCTTCTTTCGGGTTGAAGCGCTCAAGAAACAAACGACCCCATTCGGCTCGAACTGCCGGAGACGTCGGCTCCTCTTTATAAGCAATTCGGAACTGCTCGTTAGCTTCGTCGTAGTGATCGATCCTCCAGTAACCCTCCGCGCGAGTAAAAGCGTCAGCAGCGGAAAGCAAAGCATTGAAACACGCTTGGGCCTCGGTCAGGTGTCCGTGATGGCGCAATGCATGGCAATCACTGAGCTGCGCCGCGAAGCAGTGGGCTGCGAGGCCAAAAAGGACGACGAACCTAGCGAGAAAGCCGGCTACCTTCACCGGTCGATCTCCGCTTGGGTCCTGGCGAGTTCCAGCAATAACGCTGTCAATTGCTGCTTATACTCGTCAGGCGCGAGCGCAGCCTTTTGATATTTCAGCCGGTCGATTCTGGCCTCAAGCTCTTCTTTCTTTGCTAGAAGTTTCTGCTTTTCCGGTGTCGCTGATTTTGCGATATCCGCCTGCGGGCGTATTAGCGGGAATGCCGCAGCAAGTAGTCCTTGCGCTCTCTCCGATTTAGGATCGCGTACTCCGTTTGCGCTCCCATCATCACTGAGCATCGCGTGTTCAGTCGCAATGATTTTTTCCGTATCGAAATAAGCGGCAGTTTTCTGTTCCGCATATCTGTATGCTTCGAGCGCGGAAACCGCGCCGTTCTTGTCTGTATCCGCAGCTGGATCGCGCAATGCATCTACCCAATACCGCGCGAAAACCGTGGCGTTTTTCTCATTGCCCGATTTCGTAGCTGTAATCACGATGCGATCTTTCTTTGCCAGCGCAGCGAGTGAAGCGCCACTCGCGCTCGTCATATTTACAACCAGTTGCCGCCGCGCGGGTATCCGGTTGAGCAGAGATGCCAGCTCGCTTGCCGTAATATCCGGCCCAGGAATGTTGAATTTGTAATCGACTCCGTCGAACGTTCCGTGACCGATCAGGAGCAGCGCGAACGCATCGTCGGCTCGCACTTCGCCGGCCAAGCGTGATAACTCCTCGCGTATGTGCGAGCGTGTTGCGGAAGTTCCAGTCAGCGTTATGACGTGAGAGGCCGGTCCATTCGCTCGTAGTTCGCGGTCCAGTTCCGAAGCCCAGCCTGTGAACTGCTTTTCGTAGTCTGGGCTCCCTCCGAGTCCCGCAACATTCACGTAATAAGTTTCAGCGCGCAGAGCAAGCGCAGCCAGCAACAGCAGCTTGGCGCTTTTCATATCGCGCCCCATTTCCTACGCAGCAGCCATTCTGCGGAGCGCAATGCGATCACCGCAAAAAATACTGCCGGCATATCCCATAAATCCTTCGTTTCGCGGCTAGTGATTCCGGCCTCCGAATACGAAATTTCTCGCGAAAGTTTGCGCGCCTCGCCCGGTTTGTAATAACTGCCGCCCGTTTCGGAGGCGAGTTTTTCCAGCAATTCGCGATTCTGTTCTTGATGGAAATTTTCTGCTACCCCGTTTTCGCGGCGGAACGTCACAACATCTCTCCCGACTTCCCGCGCCCCGATCTTGGCCGTGATCTCTGCCACATAGGAGCCCGGCGTCGCTGCAAACCAGCTCAGTGAGTATGTCCCCTGCGATAAAGGTTCAGGCCGCATCGGCAATGTATCGGCTGAGCCGTCCGGCCGAATGATATGCGCCTCCACTTCGGCATCGCCGGTCGGAAGATAGCTCATGTCGCGCACATCGGCGCGAAATTCGATCCGGCCGTCATCTTCGAGCCCCGGTGTTCCCGTGGACGCTACAACTCGCGACGGCGTTGCACTTACTAACCATCTCAAGAGCTGCCGCCAAAATCTCTCCTGGCTGGTGTCGCTCACGGGCTGCTGCATCCGCCAGCGCCAGGTCCCTGCGCTTGCCAACACAGCCGTTCTGCCGCGCCCATAATTTTCGCTAATCAGCAGAGGAATGCGATTGCCGTTGAGATTGGTTCGCAGCAGGACAACAGCTCCGGGCTTTTGCGCTCCGGGATCTTGGTAATTTGCCAAATACGGTAGCTCCGACCAGTGATTCAAATTCTTCTCCGGATCGTCTTCAATCCGGCAAATCAAGCTTTGCTTTCCTGCATCCGCGATTTCGGCAGCCGCCAATTGCTGGTGAAATGTATTCTTGCGTTTTGGCAGCACCACGGGGAGTAACTCCGCGAATGGCGCAACATCGTAGCCGCCGTCCGAGAGCGCCCATCGCCCGGCGAGAAACAGCACGCCTCCTCCCCGCCCATCGATAAATTGCTTGATCAATTCTTGCTGCGTTGCCGTGAAAAACGCCGATTCGACGCTGCCGAGAATTAGTCCGTGATACTCGAATAGAGCTTCGGGTTTGTTCGGAAAGCCATCGACCAACTCATCGGGGCGGCTGATTCCCTGGCGATAGATTCGGTTTTCTGTCGTTCGCAATATCGAAACGATCTGTATCGCCGGGTCGTCTTCGAGCGCGCGCCTGAGAAATTTATATTCCCATCGCGGCTCTCCTTCCACATAGAGGATGCGCCGTTTCGTTTCATCCACGCGAAGCACGCGAGTGAGCTCATTATTCGCGGTGTTCTCCTCGCCCGGCAGAGCACTGATTCTCGCGTGAATGTTTTTCACACCCGCAGCGCCCGCATCGAATTCAACACGCTCAATCTGCTGACCGCTGTCCTGCAGTACGATATCGCGGCTCGCGAGCATGCGTCCATCGCTTGCCAAAATAAGATGCGCGCGCTTTCCGCCGAAACCGCTTTGGCGAATCGTAACCTGGGCTTCCAAGCGAGAGCTTGCTAACGCCTGATTTGGCAAATCCAACCCGTCCAGCTCGACATCGCGTCTCATCTTCTCTCTGCCAAAGCCGATCGTGTTCACCGGCAATCGCCTCCGCCGTAGTTCGGCGAGAGTGGCGGCATCGACGCCGCTAGAATTATCCGCGCCGTCGCTCAACAGGATCACTGCGCCTATGGGTAACGTGCCCGCCTCATCTGCGATTTGCCGCAGCCCTTTTCCGATTTGCGTCGCGTTACCGGCAGCCCTCAATTGTTCCGCGCTTTGAATACGCTCGACACCGGCATCCAAACTGTACAGCCGGACTTGGAAGCGGGTTTGGAGATCGGTCAGCAGTCCGGAGCGTAGCAGGCCGATCGCTTGCTGCTCCCGTGATTCACCGCCGTCGTTAATTCCCATGCTGCGGCTGTCGTCAATGAGCACCGCGATCACATTTTGCTGCAGTTTCAGCGAAGCCACACTGAGCGCAGGTTCCCAAAGAAGCAGAAGCAACAGCGCGATCATCGCGGATTGCAGCGCCCAGACAATCACGGCCCGGCCACGCCACATTGAAGCCGGGAGACGAGATCCCGAGCGGGCCCATTTCCTCCAAGTCACCCAGGCGAGTAGAGCAGCAGCGGCCACGATCGTCAAACCGAAGACCCATCGCGGCCATGAACCCAGCAGCACGAATGTTCCCTTCGAAAACACGCCGGGAGGGTATTTGAAGAGAAATTCGAACATACTGCTTCGGCTAAATTCCCGAACGGCTGAACGAGTTTAGTTGCTCTATTAATTGTCGCGGCTCGTGAATGAGCATATCGGGCGGCTCGATCTGAAAAGCTTCGGGTTGAAAGCCCCAGCTAACTCCGCAACTGCGTATCCCCGCATTCCGCGCTGTTTGTACATCCACGGCGCTGTCACCTACCAACAGCGTCTCAGACGCAGCTACGCCTGCTTCGCTCATTAATTCATGGACACCGATCGGATCGGGTTTCTTGCTGCGAAAGCTGTCACCTCCATACACGTGGAAGAAACACTTTTGGAGCCGCAACGCGCCAATGATGTCAAAGCTGATGCGCACGGGCTTGTTCGTCAGAACCGCCAGTTTATGTTCTTCCCGGTAAAGTGTTTCGACCATTTCCCGAACGCCGGGATAAAGTTTTGTATGCTCCAGCGCATGCGCGCGATAAAACTTCAGGAAAAATTGCAGCGCTTCCTGCACCTTGTCTTCAGGAGCGGTCAGGCCCATCGCGCAGCGCACTAAGACCGCCGCTCCATTCCCGACGTAGGAATAAATCAGATTCGGATCGAGCGGCGCAAGACCAAAATGCGCGCGGGTGGCATTCATCGAAATTGCCAGATCGGTACTGGAATCGATGAGAGTGCCATCGAGATCGAAGATGATCAGCAAATCAGCCGTTCCTAAAGGCCTGCGATTATCAGACTTCCCGCGAGTGGCCGTCTTGCTGCGGCGCCCAAAATTGCTTCAGGTTTTTCATCTGTTCCGTAAACGCGTCTTTCAACTCGCGCGGCGCGAGATCAACGATCCAAGATGAAATCTGCAGCGTGTAGGGGAGGACTCGGGAGTTGTCAAGAAACGCCGGAGTGGGAGAAGGCGAGAACGCGATCATTACATCGACAAGCACCGCAATGACAAGGGCCCCGCGTATCACTCCGGCAGCACCGCCCAAAACATGGTTGAACCAGGAAAGCCCCACCCACCGGAACAGCCGGGACAGAAGAGCCGATACGAGCGATCCAATGATAAGCACCCCGACGAAAATGATCAGAAAAGCCATAATATTTGCCGCCGTGATATTTTTGACCCACGGAATCAATTCGGCTGCGAGCATCCGATAAAACCAGAAACCAGCGACTAAGCCAACAATCGTCGCAATCAGGTGGACAATAACTCGTGCAAACCCGGCTCGTAGACCCGCCAGCGCCGACCAAAGCATGATTAAGATCAGCACGACATCGAACCAGTTGAACGCCTGCGTGGAGCGCATTTGAGCCTCTAAGATTCGTTAAGTGTCCGGCCTGTCAGTCTCGTATAGGCCTCTTCATATTTCTCGCTTGTCTTGTGAACGACATTGTTCGGAAGAGCAGGCGCGGGAGGCTGCTTGTTCCAATTCAGCGTTTCGAGGTAATCGCGAACGTATTGCTTATCAAAAGAGAGCTGCGGGCCACCTGGACGATGCGAATCCGCAGGCCAGTACCGCGACGAGTCAGGAGTCAATACTTCATCACCGAGAACCAGTTCATCTCCAACGAAGCCAAATTCGAATTTCGTATCAGCCAGTATGATTCCTCGTTTTAATGCGTACGCTGCCGCTCGTTCGTAAATCTGCAGCGTGAAATCACGAAGCTGGCCTGCTAATTCCAGCCCTAATACGTTCGCGACGTACTTAAAAGGAACGTTTGTGTCGTGACCGGTGTCAGCTTTTGTGGCCGGCGTAAAAATCGGGTCCGGCAGCCGGTCGCCCTCGCGCAACCCGGACGGCAATGGAATGCCGCAAACCGTCCCCTGCGCTGTGTATTCCTTCCATCCTGATCCTGCGAGATAGCCTCGCGCGACGCACTCGAACTCGATCATGCGGGCTTTTCTTACAAGCATCGATCGCCCCGTGAGCATTCTCCGGTGTTTTGTCAGCTTTCTAGGGTACTCCGCTGGATCCGCGGTCAAAAGATGGGAAGGGACGGTATCGCGCAGAAATTCAAACCAGAAAAGCGACATTTGATTCAGCACTCGCCCTTTGCATGGAATCCCGCTCGCGAGCACGCAGTCGAACGCTGAAATCCTGTCTGTGGCTATGAAGAGCAGTGCGTCGCCGAGATCGTACACATCGCGCACTTTGCCGCGACGTAGAAGAGGAAGCGAAAGGCTCGTCGTGAGGAGAACCTCGTCCTGGCACATTACCTCCGAGTATCCCAAAGGGTACCAATCCGACTCCTGGCAAAAATGGCGCTGGAGTAGGAAGAATTTGCACATATTTAGTCTGATTCATAACGTAAATTACTAAAAACTGATTTGGTCTATGGATTGCACCCCATGAAGATGAAGGAGAGGCTCGACATGAATTCGGATCAGTTTGAAGGCAAGTGGAAACAGCTAAAAGGATCTGTAAAACAGCGTTGGGGCAAGCTCACAGATGACGAGATCACTAAGCTCAGCGGAAAGAAAGATGAGCTGGTAGGGAAGATCCAGGAGCGCTACGGTATTACGCGCGAACAAGCCGAAAAGGAGGCGGACGAATGGGCTCGTGCCTCGGCCGCTGAGATAAAGCAAGAAACCGGCGCGCGCACTGCCAGCGGTTCAAAGCTTTAAATTCATCCTCAATTAAGATAGCCATTAGGGCGCCTCGCGGTGCAACGGGGCGCTTTTTTTATACTCGATTTTTCGTTTCCAAACTCACTATATGAATCGTTCTATTGTCACGGGGGGAGCGGGGTTCATCGGTTCCGCCCTGGTTCGAGCTCTGCTCGAGAAAGGTCACCGTGTCCACGTGATCGATAATCTCTCGACGGGCAACTTAGACAATCTGGAGGAAGTTGCAGACGAGATCACAGTACACGAAGTGGATCTCCGGCATTATGATCGAATCGCCCGCGTGATCGAAGGAGCCGATCAAGTCTTCCATCTCGGCGCGCTTCCCTCCGTGCCGAAATCGATTCTCGATCCCGTGCCAAGTCACGAGAGCAATATAGACGGCACGTTCAACGTTTTCCGAGCAGCTACTGAGGGCAAGGCGGGCAGAGTCATCTACGCAGCATCGTCGTCGGCTTATGGCGATACCGAAGTGCTTCCCAAAGTCGAAACGATGGCGCCACGGCCCAAGTCTCCCTACGCTGTGCAGAAGCTGGTGGGAGAGTACTACGCGACTGCGTTTTGTGGATGTTTCGGTCTCGAGACTGTTTCTCTCAGGTTCTTTAACGTGTTCGGACCACGGCAGGATCCCACAAGCGTGTACTCCGGAGTGCTTTCCATTTTCCTGACCTGTCTGATCGAGCGTCGTAGTCCGACGATTTACGGAGACGGCGAGCAAACCCGCGATTTCACTTACGTGGAAGACGTCGTGGAATTGATGCTAAAAGCGGCGCACGCGAGCGGTGTTTCGGGAAGAGTGTTCAACGCGGGGAATGGAAATCGCTACACGCTTAACGAGACATGGGCGCTACTTCAGAAGATCGAAGGTATCGACTTGCCAGCCAAATACGGGCCGCCGCGTCCGGGTGACGTGCGCCATTCGCAAGCGGATACGAGTGCAGCGGTGCAGGAGCTTGGACACAAACCCAGATTTACCTTCGAGCAAGGCCTGCGTTTGACACTAGATTGGTATCGCGCAGATCTCGAACGCAAGACGGTTTCCACCAAAGCGTCTCGCGGTTAACTTGTGGCGGACGGTTCATTCCGCTTAGGTCCGGATGGGATCTACCGGTGCGATGCATTTCAGGTGTTTGTTTGGCAGAAACACGGCTTTGGAACGCGCCATGCGAACCCACGCGCTGACGTAACTCTTCGTCAGATCCATTCCGATCGTGTGCTGAATGCTCGCGAGCTGAGCGATCGCGAAACTGAAGGCGATGCCTTGATCACGGACGAGATCGGAAAGAGCGTCGGAGTTCGAACCGCCGATTGCGTTGCCATTTTGTTGCTCGATGCTCGAACGCGTGCTGTTGCGGCGGTGCATGCAGGCTGGCGCGGGACAGCAGCAAACCTGGTTCAACACACACTCGAAAGCATGCGCGCAAACTTCCACACTGATCCCGCCAATGTTTACGCCGCGATGGGCCCTTGCATTCGGGGCTGTTGTTATGAAGTCGGCGCGGAAGTGGCAACTCGGTTCGAGCCGCTCTTTCCCGAATGGGAAGGTGTCGCCGGGAGCCGCAAAATGGATCTTCCTGAAGCGAATCGCCGACAAATGCAAACGGCAGGCGTGAATCCCGACCGAATTTTCGATAGCGGACTGTGTACAGCCTGCCAATCCGCCCAATTCTTCTCGTTCCGCCGCGAGCCTGAAAATCGCGGCAGGATGATCGCTGCGATTTCCCGCCTCGCCTGAAATCACTTTGTTTGCGACCATTTCCTGGCACCCGGCGTCTTACACCTGACAATTCGAAGGAGACGAAATGGAACGTTCAGCGAAGGCGCAATGGAAGGGCGATCTAAAATCCGGCGGCGGCACGATCTCCACGGGCAGCGGTGTTCTATCGAGTACGCCTTATTCGTTCAGAGACCGGTTCGAACAAGGCAACGGGACCAATCCTGAAGAGCTTCTCGCGGCGGCTCATGCAGGCTGCTTCTCGATGGCGCTGTCAGCCGAGCTGCAGAAAGAGGGCCTGAAGGCGGACAGCATCGACACAACCTGCAGAGTCACGCTCGAAAAAGAGAGTGAGGGTTTTGCGATCAAAAAGAGCGCGCTACAGCTCAGGGCGAAGATTCCCGGTGCAAGTCAAGACGCTTTTGATCGCGCAACACAAAATGCGAAGGAAGGCTGCCCGGTTTCGAAGCTTTTCGATACAGAGATTACACTCGACGCAAAGCTCGAAGAATAGCTATTCCTCATCCTGCTGCGAAGCAAGTTTCGTTACAACCGTAAGATCTTCGAGCGTGGTTACATCGCCGGTGACTGCGTGAGTGGTAACGATCTCACGCAGAAGTCTTCGCATTATTTTGCCGCTGCGAGTCTTTGGAAGCGCGTCCGTGATCCGAATCTCATCGGGCCGCGCAAACGGGCCAATTTCATGGGCGACCCATTGGCGCAATTCGTTTCCAAGGACCTGATGATTCCAATCGCCTTGCTTCAGAGTGACGAAGCAGCAGACCGCCTGGCCGGTAATCTCGTGGGGCTTGCCGACGACCGCTGCTTCCGCAACAGCGGGATGATGGACCAGCGCCGACTCGACCTCCATCGTGCTCAACCGGTGGCCGCTGACATTCATGACGTCATCCACGCGCCCGAGCACCCAGAAATAACCATCTTCGTCGCGCCTCGCTGCATCGCCCGTGAAATACGCACTCGGAACGCGTGACCAATACTGCTCTTGAAAACGTTTCGGATCGCCCCAGATGTTCCGGATCATCGAAGGCCAAGGCTGACGAATTACCAAATAACCTTCGCGGTTGGCGGGCACAGGCGCGCCGTTATGGTCTACGATGTCGGCAACAATTCCAGGGAGTGGAAGCGTTGCAGAACCCGGCTTCGTAGGGATCGCGCCAGGCATTGCCGAAATCATAATGGCGCCTGTCTCGGTCTGCCACCATGTATCGACGATGGGGCAACGCTCTTTCCCAATCACCCGGTTGTACCATTCCCATGCAGCCGGATTAATCGGCTCGCCAACCGAGCCAAGCAGGCGCAGGCTGCTCAGATCATGTGCCTCGGGCCATCGCTCTCCTTGCTTGATGAGCGCTCGAATGGCGGTGGGCGAGGTGTAGAAAATCGAGACGCGGTACTTCTCGACAATCTGCCAAAAGCGATCGAAAGCCGGATAGTCGGGCGCGCCCTCATACAGGATGCAAGTGGCGCCTGCGGTGAGAGGCCCATAGACGATGTAACTATGGCCGGTGACCCAACCGATGTCGGCTGTGCACCAATAGACATCATCTTCGCGAAGATCGAATATCCACTTCATCGTTATCGCTGTTTGAAGCAAATATCCGGCTGTCGTATGCAGAATGCCCTTCGGTTTGCCGGTTGTTCCTGACGTATAGAGCACGTATAACGGATGTTCGGAATCGAGCTCTTCAGCCGGGCAGTTTTCGGCTTCGTGGTGAATAAACGGATCATTGGAAAGTTGCGCATCAAGCTCGTGCCACCAATGGTCGCGTCCCTCCTTCATCGGAATTGCTGAACCCGTACGCCTATAAACGACCACGTGCCGAACATCTGGGCAGTCTTCTAATGCCTCGTCGACTGCATCTTTCAGGCGCACCTCACGTCCGCGGCGCCACCCGCCATCGGCTGTAATCACCACAGTCGCGTTTAGATCCAGGATGCGAGCCTTCAGTGCTTCGGCCGAGAACCCGCCGAACACGACGCTATGAGTGATACCCAACCGCGCGCAAGCGAGCATTGCAACGGGTAATTCCGGAATCATCGGCATGTAAATAATCGCGCGATCGGCGCTCTGATATCCGAGCTGTTTTAGAACTGTTGCGAAACGGCTCACGAGGTGGTGCAGCTCTTGATAGGTGATCACGCGCTGGTCACCCGGCTCGCCTTCAAAAATGAACGCAGGCTTCTGCTTACGCGCTGTCGTGAGATGCCTATCGAGACAGTTGTAGGACGCGTTGATTTTGCCGCCCGAAAACCATTTTGCAAACGGAGCTTGCCACTCCAGTGTTTGCCCGAAAGGGCGAAACCAAGTGAGTTCTTTCAACGCTAAATCTGCCCAAAAACGCTCAGGATCGGTCTTGGCCCGTTCGTACAGGGCGCGATATTCTTCGATGCTCTTTACTTGGGCGCGCGCGGCGAACTCAGGATTCGGAGCGTACGTTTGTGATTGGCTCATATTTAGATCGGCTTCTCAGCGGCCAGTGTAGCTCAGCCTGCACCGCCGGAGACGCGTTTCACCGCGCTACTCTTTCGAATAATAGGCGTCAAATAAAGCGTGAACTTGGGACGCCTACTTATCGTGGCAGGAGCGTTGCTTATCTGCCTTGGCGCTCTAGTTTTGGTCGCAAGCAAATTGAATTTGCCGTTCGGCCGAATGCCCGGTGACATCGTGTGGCGCGGCAAGCACACGACGATCTATTTTCCTTGGGTAACCTGCCTGATCCTAAGTCTGCTCGGTACGCTGCTGCTATGGTTTCTGAACCGGCGACCGTGACCTGAGAAGAACTCTATCGAACGACACCCATTCGTTCCGGCGGCCAGAATACGAAAGCCGCTCTGCCATAGATGTTGTCCCTGGGTACCAGGCCCCAAGCGCGGCTGTCATTCGAAGAGATTCGATGATCACCCAAAACAAAATATTCGCCGGGAGGAATTACGACGGCCGGGTAACTTCGGTAGTCACGATACTCGGGAGGAACGTAATTCTCGGCCAACTTCTTGCCGTTAAGAATGACATAGCCGTCCTCGACCGAAACTGTATCGCCCGGCACCCCGATGACGCGCTTTATGTACGATTTCGTGTTGTCGTCGGGAGCCCAAAAAACCACCGTATCGCCGCGCTTAATGTCGCCGAGACCAAATTTGTAGCTGAACTGATTAATAAACAATCGCTCTTGATCGTAAAGGCTCGGCATCATGCTGGTCCCTTCGACCTTCACGGGGCGATACAGAAACAAAATCAAGAGAACGGCGACCAGTACAGAAAGCATCAAATCGCGAAACCAAGCGACCACCGTAATGATTGAGGAATGGCGCGGCGTGGGCTCGCTGGGAGACGAAGGACTGGTAGTGGTCTCAGGAGCTGGATCACTCATCGAACTATCTCTAAGTTAACAAGAAAGATGAAACCAGAGCGCAGTTGCGCTTGGATTCTTTTTATTTGACGATCTCGTTAGTCTTTCGGTTGCTTGAACCCGGCAGCAATCGACCTGCGTCCCAAACAAAAAAGGGGTCAAAATGCAACCACTCAACATTTTTCAATCCTGGGGAAAAATACTCACGGGTAGAATTCCGATGCTTTCTATCGAAATCACCCGCGAATGCCCGCTTCACTGCCCAGGTTGCTACGCCTACGGCGATTCACATCTGGGAGAAGGCAGCGTAAATCTAAGATCCTTGCGGGATTTCCGCGGAGATGATCTGGTGAACGGGATTTTACAGCTCGTTGAGGAGCACCAGCCGCTGCAGGTTTCGCTTGTGGGTGGAGAACCGTTAATTCGGCATCGGGAGTTGAGCCGTGTGCTTCCGGAGTTGAGCCGGCGCGGCATCTACACACTGGTGGTCACGAGCGCTGTCATTCCGATTCCGGTGGAATGGACGAACCTGCCGAAAACTACGGTTGCGGTTTCCGTCGACGGCAACCCGGAAGACCACGACGTTCGCCGTAAACCCGCAACGTACGACCGCATTCTGAGGAACATTGAAGGGCGGAGAGTTAATATTCATTGGACCGTTGTAAGGAGGAATATCGAATCCGCTTACATGGACCGGTATCTTGCTTTTTGGAACGCGCGTCCGGAAGTAAATCGGATCTGGGTGAGTGTTTACACTCCGCAAATAAACGAGGAGTCAACCGAGCGGCTGACTCGAGAAGACCGGCAGCGGCTCGCCGCATATTTCAAGTCCAATGCAGGACAGTATCCGAAGCTAACGATGCATTCCGGATTGATGGATGCATTTCTTCAGCCGCCTAGCGATCCGGCTGCATGCCTCTTTTCCAAACTGTCGATGAACTATACGGCCGATCTGAAGACACGCGTTGAGCCATGCGTGTTCGGCGGGAAGCCGAACTGCGCAGAGTGTGGCTGTTCCATCAGTATGGGGATGCACTGGCTGAGCGACTTGAAAATAGCGGGACCATTGCGGGCGCGTCATCTCGTCACCGGCTCTCTCGCTATCGGGCGGACAATGAACCGCGTTTTTCATCAACGCGATGGGTTGAGATGGCAGCCTGCGGCGACGGAGCTTGTGCAGATCGAGCGATAAAGCCATGGCCTTCGCTCCGGCTCAGTACCACGCTGATTTTGTCAGACACGCTGATTTGTCAGAATAGTCGGAATGTTCGATGAGGTCGTTCTAATTGCAAACGGCGATCTCCGTCTTGCTGCCAATCGCGTTTGCTGGCCCGCTCAGGAAAAAGTCGAAGAAGCGGTAACGAAAGCGACCGAACGCTTTGGCGCGCGAGTCAGGCGCGGCCACCCTTACGATTCGATGAAACAACACGGGTTCATCGATTCACAAAAGTACGGAATGGGAGTGTTCAGGAATATCGGGGAAGACGTTCCGATTGTTGTCGTCGAAGCTGTGTGGCAATACAGCCACCACATTTTGCACGGACTGATTACTCACAGAGGACCTATTCTGACTATCGCGAACTGGAGCGGGCGATGGCCGGGATTGGTCGGCATGCTGAATCTGAACGGATCGCTTACCAAGGCGGGCGTGAAGTACTCAACTTTGTGGTCCGAGGAATTCACGGACGATTACTTCTTATCAGGATTAAAAACCTGGCTCAGCGGTAATCCTATCGAGCACGACACAACGCATGTGCGCTCGCTACGTACGCTAGAGCTCCCTACCGAAGCTGAATCGCTTGGTGCGGCACTGGCTCGCAAGCTCAAACGTGAGAAGGCGATTATGGGCGTGTTCGATGAAGGCTGCATGGGCATGTTCAACGCAATCGTGCCGGATGATCTGCTGAATCCGACCGGCGTATACAAAGAGCGGCTAAGCCAATCGGCGCTATACGCGGCGATGCGAGAGGTTTCGAAGCAGGAAGCGCAAGCTGTTCGCTCATGGCTGGATGCGAAAGGCCTGATGTTTAAGACAGGACCTAATCCTGAGACGGACTTGACAGACGATCAGATCCTCGATCAATGCCGGATGTACATTGCCGCTTTGCGCATTGCCGACGAGTTCGGATGCGCGGCAATCGGCATTCAGTATCAGCAAGGGCTGAAGGACTTGACGCCAGCATCCGATCTCGCCGAAGGGCTTCTGAATAACTCAGATCGCCCGCCGGTGAAGTCGGTTGATGGGCGTGTTCTATATGAACGTCAGCCGTTGCCGCATTTCAATGAAGTGGATGAGTGCGCAGGTCTCGATGCGCTCATCACAAATCGCGTTTGGAACGCACTTGGGTTTCCTCCGGAAACTACTCTTCACGATCTTCGGTACGGAGAAACGTTCGACGGCGAATTTGTGTGGGTATTCGAAATATCAGGAGCCGTGCCTCCGGCGCATAACATTGGCGGCTACAAGGGAACTGTGAGCGAGCGGCAACCGCCGATGTATTTCCGCTTGGGGGGAGGAACTCTGAAGGGCGTGAGCAAGCCTGGAGAGATTGTGTGGAGCCGAGTGTTTATAGACGAGGGAAAGTTGAAAGCGGATATAGGCCGAGCGCGCGCGATTGAGCTCCCAAGAGAAGAAACCGAGCGGAGATGGCGCATCACCACGCCGCAGTGGCCGATTATGCACGCTGTGCTGCACGGAATATCGAGAGACCAGATGATGGCGCGGCACAAAGCGAATCACATTCAGGTGGCGTATGCTCCGGACGCAGGCGGCGCAAATAAGGCTCTAGCTGCGAAGGCCGCATTCTTCCGAGAAGCAGGGCTCGAAGTGAGCGTCTGCGGCAGCGATACAGGGATGTAGAACTGGCCGCCGCAGTTTTGGAATGAAGCCTTGCTGAACGATATAATCGAGGCCGTAGACCACGTTGTCGAGAACGCAGTCCATTGCCCTGCCGATCCAGAGTGTCAGTGAAGGGTCGGTCGATCCCGAACGCGCGTCGCATTATCTCAACGAATTTCTCGCCCGTCATCCCCACACAACAGAGCTACTCACTAATGATGATGAGCGGCTGAAATGGTTGGTTGCGGTTTTCAGCTTCAGCCGTTTTCTATCAGAGGAACTGCTGCTGCGACCGGAGTGGCTGTGGACCGTTGCCGACATTGACCGGACGTTCCGGCGGAATGACTACAGTCAGCGTCTACGCGCGTTCCTGAAGGAGCGAGAAGTTGTGCGAGTGACGGCCTTGGACCTCGCGCTTTTCAGGCGTAGAGAGCTGCTTAGGTTGGTAATTCGAGACGCGCTGCGAATCGGAACGCTTTCGGAAATCACAGAAGAGCTTTCCAATCTCGCGGGTGCCATTCTCGCGTGCGCGCTTGAAGACGTCACGTTGCAAGTGAGCGAGCGCCATGGGTTTCCCATTGAACGTGAATCCGCGCAGATGGAAGCGCCCGCGCGATTCGCCGTGGTTGCGCTCGGGAAACTCGGCGGGCGCGAATTGAATTACAGCTCCGATATTGACTTGATGTTCCTGTATAGCGCGAATGGAGAAACATCCGGTCCCGAGAAGATCACCAACAAGGAATTCTTCAAGAAAGTAGCGAACCAGTTCACGAATCTGCTTTCCACTTACACGGCTTCGGGTGTCTGTTACCGCGTTGACCTGAGACTTCGGCCGGAGGGCAGTCTTGGCGACGTCTGTATTTCGCTTTCGGGCGCGCAGGATTATTACTCGAAACGCGCTCGCGACTGGGAATTGCAGATGCTCATTAAAGCCCGTGTTGCGGCGGGAGATGAGCGAGTAGGCGGAGCGCTGCTCGATTTTGTCGAGCCGTGTATTTATTCGACGACACTCGATTTTTCGACTATTGAAACGATGTCGGCGACACGCGAGCGCATCGCCGAGAAGGTCGCACGCAAGCGGCTTAAGAAACACGAATTGGATGTGAAACTTGCTCCTGGCGGAATACGGGATATTGAGTTTCTCGTCCAATGCCTGCAACGTTTGCACGGCGTTCGCGAGACGGAGGTCCGGCATGGCGGGACATTGCTCGCGCTGTCTCATTTATTTGAAAAGGATCTCCTTTCGACCACGGAATACTCACGCCTTGTTACTGCTTATGAGTTTCTACGCAATCTGGAACATCGTCTACAGCTCGAAGACGATAAGCAAACCCACGCGCTTCCCGGGAACCAGATCGACCTGGAACGCCTCGCGCGCCGAATGCCGCCACGATTCGAGCCGCATGAAACTCGGATCGGCTCCGCGGCCCAGCTTCTGCAGGAATTAAACCGGCATCTCGAAAATGTTCACGCCATCTACGATCGGATCGTACACGCGCAACGTCCGCTTTACTATTCTTCTGCGCCCGCCGGTAGCTCCGGGAGTGACGGCTCCGTGCGCGAGGCAGAATTCGAGGCAATTGTCTTACCGGATGCGCTCCTCGAATCGCTCGATAGTAGCGCTCCCGTGCTGGCCGGGCGGATTCGCTCGCGCAGCATTCATCGATCGAATCGCGGGCTGGCTTTTTTCCTGGAAAGACTCTTGCATGATCCAGCTCATCTGGGTGTGCTAAACAGCCATCCGGTGCTGGCGGACTATGCGCTTCGCATCTTCGAATTAAGCCCGTTCTTTTCCGAGCAATTGACGCGGTATCCCGAACTGCTCGAAGAAATCGGGCGTATTGCCGATCACCCGACACGGCGAAGAGCATTCGAAGCGCTCGCAGCGCCACTAAACGACATCAATGGGCTGCGGCGCTTCTACCGTCGTGAGATGTTTCGCATACAAGCGGGAAGTATCTGCTTAGCCGAATCTGTATTTCAAACATTAGATCGCACTTCGGCGCTTGCTGAATTTGTGATTGCCCGCGCATACCGGATCGCGTTGGAACAGGCACTCGCGCATGCGCGCGCGCATTCAACGGCGAAAAAGCCGTTTGAGGAACCTGCGAGCGAAATGATGGTGGTTGCGCTGGGGCGGCTTGGGATGCGCGAATTCGATCTAGGCTCGGATGCGGACTTGCTGTTCATCATTCGCGATTCAGAGGCGCAACGGCAGCAATTCTGGACGCGCGTCGCCGAACACGTGATCGAGATATTGACGACGTATACGGGAGACGGCACAATTCTTTCGCTCGACACGCGGCTGCGGCCGAATGGGCGCGCAGGCACGCTGGTTCAGACCGAATCGGCGTACGTCGATTACTTTTCGAGCAAAGCGGAAGCTTGGGAGGGAATCGCTTATATGAAGGCGCGAGGGGTGGCGGGAGACGTCGATCGGGCGACGGCCTTCCTGAGTCAATTGCAACAAGTAGATTGGCGGCGCTATGGGCAGGGCGGGCGATCGAAACAGGATCTTCACCAGATGCGAATGCGCCTGCAACGCGAGCAAGGCACGGCGACGCCGCTGAAGGCGGGTTACGGCGGCTACTATGACGCGGATTTCATTTTGATGTATCTGCGGTTGAAGGGCGCCGGGATGTTTTATCAGAGCCTGAATACTCCGGAGCGAATTGACGTGGTCGAGAAAATGGGGCACCTCGGGCGAGGGGAAGCTGAATTTCTGCTTAAAGCGACGACGTTTTTGCGGGCTCTCGATCACGGTACGCGCATTGTTACCGGAAGGGCGGAAGAGAAAGTGCCTGGCTCGCATGTCGAGCTCGAAATGCTCGCCGAGTTGATGCACCGTTGGACCGGCGAAGCTCGGAAGGCCGACGCGCTGCCTTCAGAACTCTCTGCTTTGCAGAGCAAAATGCGGCATCTGTTCGAAAACATTTTCACTCGATGACGTTTTTTTAGAGCGGCGTGCTGTCCGCCTGCTATAAGATGTTTGCGGGAAGGAGCACGTCGCATGAATATCAGGACAAGAAGAGAGTTTATTGCAGGATGCGCGGTTACGGCGAGCATGATGGGGAGCGTTGCAACGGCAGTCGAAGCGCAAAATGCTCCGACGGATACGCATCCCGTGAAAACGCTGCCGCCGCTGCCTTATGCGCCGGATGCGTTAGAGCCGTTCATCGATGCTCAAACGATGACGCTGCACCATGACAAACACCATCAAGCGTATGTGGACAATCTGAATAAGGCGCTGGCGAAAACGCCGAAGCTAACAGATCTTAGCGTGGAGCAACTTGTTTCGGATATAGATACGATTCCGATGGAGCTTCGACCGGCGGTGCGCAATCAGGGCGGCGGGCATGCGAATCATTCGCTATGGTGGCCATCGCTCAAGAAAAACGGCGGTAGCGGACCTACCGGTGATCTGGTCAAAGCGCTTGACGAAAAATTCACCAGCTTCGATGCATTCCAGGATCGGTTGACAAAGGCGGCGCTTGGCATTTTCGGCAGCGGTTGGGCCTGGCTGTTGTTAGATAAGAACGGCGCAATTGAAATCGCGACAACGCCGAATCAGGACAGCCCGCTGATGACGGGCAAGTACCCGGTGTTTGGCATCGACGTTTGGGAGCACGCCTACTATTTGAAATATCAGAACCGGCGTCCGGAATACGTGAAAGCGTTCTGGAACGTCGTGAACTGGGATTTCGTAAGCGAGCGCTACAGCGGCCTCAAGGCGCGGCTCGCGAAAACTTAGTTATTCTTCCTCCTCGACATGCAAGTGCGCCTTTGCGGCGGCGATGATCTTTTCGGCTTGGGGCGCGGGCACGTAGTCGTAATGATCGAATTCCATATGGAACGATGCGCGGCCTTGCGTTTTTGAGATCAGATCGTTTTGATAGTTGAGCATCTCGGACATGGGCACTTGGGCGCGAATGGTTTGCATGTTGCCTTTCAAGTCCATGCCGGAAATGCGCCCGCGGCGGCCGTTGAAGTCGCTCATGAGATCGCCTGCAAACTCGGTTGGTGTTTCGACTTCGACCTTCATGATGGGTTCGAGCAGCGCGGGCTTAGCTTGCTGCATGGCTGCGCGGAATGCTTTACGCCCGGCGAGCTTGAATGCCATTTCGGATGAGTCGACTTCGTGATAGGAACCGTCGTAGACGGTAACTTTGAAGTCGGTCACGGGATAGCCAGCTAGGAAGCCCTGTTCGGCGGCCTCGACGATTCCTTTCTCGACTGCCGGGATGTATTGCTTGGGGATTGAGCCACCAAAGATATCGTTGATGAACTGGAATTTTTCGCCGCGGGGCAGCGGTTCGAGCCTGATCCAGCAGTCGCCGAATTGTCCGTGACCGCCGGTCTGCTTCTTGTGACGGCCCTGCACGTTGGCTGAACCTCGGACGGTTTCGCGGTACGGAATCTTGGGAGCTTTCAGCTCGACTTCAACTCCGTAGCGCCGCTTCAGGCGGCTGACGACGATTTCAACGTGCTGCTGTCCGTTGCCGGCGAGCAAAAATTCTTTGGTCTGCGGATCGCGATAGAAGCGCAACGAACGGTCTTCTTCAAGCATTTTCGCGAGGGCCGTGCTCAAGCGATCTTCATCGTTTCGAGTTTTCGCGGAGATCGCGTAAGCGATGGACGGCTCAGGGATTTCGACGCCCTTGAAGACAGCGCAGTTGGTCTTTTCGCAGAGTGTATCGCCGGTGAGCGTATCTTTCAGTTTGGCCACGACGCCGATATCGCCCGCGCGGAGCTCTGTTACCGGCTGCATCGTTTTGCCAAAGGGAGTGGCGATGTGCGCAAGCCGCTCGCCGCCGTTGGAACGCATATTGGTGAGATGCGCGTCGTCTTTGACGGTTCCCGACATGACCTTGAAATACGTAACACGTCCGGCGAACGGATCGGCGGAGGTCTTGAAGACGAAAACGGAAGGCGGTTCGGTGGATGAAATCGCCTTAGATGTCTCCGAGCCGTCTTTGAAAGCGGGCATTTGGTGGCTTTGGAGAGGCGAAGGGAAGGTTTCGCCGATGAAGTTCATCAGGAGGTCGGAGCCGATGTTCTGCAGCGCAGCGCCGCAGAGAATCGGGAACATACGACGCTCGCGCACGGCTTGTTGCAGGCCGGAGACGATGCGGTCGGCCGGAAGCGTCCCGGAGGCGAAAAATTCTTCCATCAGCTCGTCGTTGCCTTCCGCAACCATCTCGACCAGCGCTTCGCGCGCCTTTGCGGCGGCTTCTTCGTAAGGGGTGGGGATCTCGGAGTCCTTTCCTTTTCCATCGCCGCCCGGCTTGTAGCAGAAGGAGCGCATGCGAATGAGATCGATGATGCCGTTGAAATTCTTTTCCGAGCCGACGGGGAGATGAATGGGAACGGCAGTTCTGCCGAAAATCTCACGAACGCTTTCCAGAACCCGGTCGAAAGAGGAGCGCTCCCGATCCAGTTTGTTTACGAAGATGGCGCACGGCAGCTTGAATTCTTCCGCGAACTGCCAGACCTTTTCCGTAGAGACTTCGATACCGGCGACTCCGTCGAGGAGCACCACAGAAGCGTCAGCAGCGGTGAGGGTAGAACGCGTGTCCTTCAGAAAAATGTTGTAACCGGGCGTGTCGAAGAGATTGATCTTGGTCTTTTGCCAAGGGAATGCCGCCACCGCAGAGGTGATGGTGAGCTTGCGATACATTTCCTCTTCATCGAAATCGGTCACAGTATTACCTTCGTCCACTCTGAGGAGGCGGTCTGTCACTCCGGCGGTGTGCAGGAGTCCCGCGGCGAGCGATGTTTTTCCGCAATGCCCGTGTCCGATCAAAGCCACGTTCCGAATATCGGAACTGTCGAAAACCCTCATAAAGTATGTCTCCAGGCCGGCATTGAGCCGACGAACATGATTTTAGCCCGTGCGGGACGCCGGGGCTGTGCGGGCAAGCCAGCACGTTACACGCCGCGATATTTAAGTACAGAAACGTCAGGCGGTCTGCTGAGAAGCTGCTACGTCGCTAGGTATATCGATGACCGGATTGTAGGTGAGGATGCGGCCGCAGCTTTCGCAGAACATGATTTGATCGCCGCGCCGGAGATCTTGGAAGAACTGCGGGCGGAGCAGGATTTGACAGGCGGCGCAGCGTCCTTCAGTCGCGTCGGCGATGACACTGCCCTTCGTCTTCTTGCGGATCCGCTCGTAGTGGGCGTAAACTTGAGGGTCCATTTGGCTGGAGATGGACTTGCGCTCGATGCGGCGGTCGGCGAGTTCCTTCTGATCGGCAGCCGTGCGGTCGCGCGCAGACGTTTTTTCTTTTTCGACGTGCTGCTGCCCTTGCTTGAGGTTCACTTCAGCAGCCTTGACATTTTTCTCCAGCGGCTCGGACTGTTCCATGAGATCGAGAATCTTGTCTTCCGCTTTACGAATCTCGCCCTCTGCGTACGCAATTTCGTTTTGAAAGGCGCGGTATTGCTCGTTGGTTTTGACCTCGAGCATTTGCGTTTTCAGCTTTGAGACTTTTTGCTGCTGAATTTGAATTTCGTCGTCGAGTTTTTTGCGGTCGCGCTGGTTTGCAGTCAGCGCGGCACGATCCACTTCGAGACGGCGCGTGTGCGATTCGAGCCGTTTTTCAATTTCGGCAATGTGCCTGGGGAGGGTCGCGATCTCATTTTCGAGACTCGCGATATTGCGATCAAGCGCTTGAAGACGCAGCGCAAGCGCGAGGTCCTGCAGCATTAACTTCGGATTCTAGCATGCGGGCCGAGCGTGCTTCGTTGGAATGCTGCGCTGAATGCGCGGGCAGCGACTTGGATTTCGTTGATCTGGAACAATTGCGATGCGAGTGTGAACACGAGCAGGCCGAGAGGTAAACAAACCGCAATCTCCGTTAAGTAACTGATGCGGGTCGAAGTAAGAAAGCCGCTAAGAAAATGGCTCGCAGCAGTTACAGCAAGGGTCATCAGCAAAGATGCGCCGGTGATGCGGGCGATGCGATCGAGCAAATAGCGGCCCTCGATTCCGCCGAGCTTGCGACGCAGTGATTCGAATAAGCAGAGGGATGAGACGATCGCAACTGACGAGGTCGAGAGCGCGAGCGCGGCGAAGCCGAAATGAAAAACATTAAGCAACAAGAGAGCCACGGCTAGATTTACGATGACAGAGATCAGACTGATATACATCGGCGTGCGCGCGTCGGAGAGCGCGTAGAAAGCTGGATTCAGGATTTTCGATCCAGCGTAGCCGAGGAGTCCGACAGCGTAGCAAGACAGCGCGACAGCGGTTTGTTTCGTATCGTAAGCGTCGAAGCGGCCGCTTTGGAAAATAGCGCCGATGATGGGGCGGCCCAAGGCGATCAGACCGAGGGACGACGGGATGGTCAACAAAAATACGAGGCCGAGCGAGCGGGACACTGTTTTACGGAATTGTTCGAAGTTGTTGAGCGCGGCGCTGCGGGAAACCGAAGGAAGCAAGGCTGCTGCGAAGGCCACGCCGAAGAGCCCGAGCGGGAGCTGCATAAAACGAAAGGCGTAGGCGAGCCAGCTCACGGGCCCATCTGGTCCGCGCAATGGATCGGAGAGACGCGAGGCGAGATTCGTATTGACTGTCACGTTGATTTGCACGGCTGCGTTGCCAAGTATGGCGGGACCCATGAGCCGGAAAATCTGACGCAGGCCGGGATGGGACCAATTGAAGGCGGGGCGAAACGTAAATCCCAATCGATGGAGGCTCGGAATTTGCCAGAGAAGCTGCAGCGTTCCGCCGAATAGAACGCCCCAGGCCATGCCTTCTATGGGTGTGATGCCGATGTATGGACCGAGCCAAAAGCCGAGCGCGAGCCCGAAGCAGACGGAGCCAATGTTGAAGAATGTGGACGCGAGGGCCGGAACACCGAACTTATCGCATGAATTGAGGATGCCCATGGCTTGGGCCGCGAGCGCCACTAAAAGCAGAAATGGAAGCATGATTCGGGTGAGGCGAACGGCCAATTCAAATTTGCCGGGGACGGCGGCGAAACCAGGAGCGAGAATCCAAACGAGCTGCGGGGCGAATATGACGCCGAAAAGGCAGAGCGGCCCAACGACAACGATCAGAGCGGTGGCGAGGAGATTTGAGAGCTGCGCGGCTTGCTTGCGGTCTGTTGAAGCGAGCGCGACTGCAAATGTAGGGACGAAGGCCGATGACAGCGCGCCTTCCGCGAATAGCGTTCGAAGCACACCGGGAATGCGGAACGCGAGGAGAAAGGCGTCGTAGGAGAAGCCCGCGCCGAATTTGTTCGCCATGACCATCTCGCGGGCGAGGCCGGTGAGACGGCTCGTCAGAATGGCGCTCGAGACTATGCCAGCGGAACGGGCGACATGATCCGATTGAGCTTCAGATGATGGCGCGCTGCTGGATGCGGCGTCCTGGCGCGCACCGGGCTTACTGCTGCTTCCCGTATTCGTCCAAAAAATGGGCAATCGTCAGGATGCCTTGATAGTAATTGCTGATGCGGTATTTTTCGTTCGGAGAATGCAAGCCGTCATCCGGGAGCCCAAAGCCCATGAGCACGGTGGGAATGCCGAGGTGCGTGGCGAACTCGCCGACTATGGGAATGGAGCCGCCGCTGCGAATGAATACCGTAGGCTTACCGAGCATTTCGCTGAAAGCTCGGGCGGCAATCTGTATCCCAGGATGATTCGGGTTGACCGAAATGGCAGGGCCGGAGCTGAGAAGGCGGATCTGGGTGCGAATGCCTCTCGGTGTGTTTGCTTTGACCCAACTTTGGAAGGCGCTCAAGACGCGTTGCGGGTCCTGCTTGGGAACAAGACGCATGCTGACTTTTGCGGTAGCGGTGGCCGGAATGACGGTTTTTGCACCGGCGCCAGTAAAGCCGCCAGCGATGCCGTGAACTTCGAATGTGGGTCGCGCCCAGACGCGCGCAAAGACGGATTGATCGGGCTCTCCGGTGAGCTGAGTTGAACCGACTTCTTCTTTGAGGAACTGTTCTTCGGAGAAGGGAAGCCGGTTCCAGCTTTCGATCTCGGCGGGATCGGGCGGAACAACATCGTCGTAGATGCCGGGGATCTGGATGTGGCCGTTCGCGTCTTTCGCTTTGGACAGAAGCTCGATCAAGCCGTAGACGGCATTTGGCGCGGCTCCGCCGTACATGCCGGAATGCAGATCGCGGGCAGGGCCATGCGCTTCAATTTCGGTGTAGATGAGGCCGCGGAGTCCGATGCAGAGTGTGGGGACACCGTCGGCGAAAAGCTCGGTGTCGGAGACGAGCGCGACATCGGCTTTGAGTTTGTCTTTGTGCTTGGGAACGTACTCGGAGATGGATTCGCCGCCGACTTCTTCTTCGCCTTCGATGAGGAATTTGAGATTTACCGGCAACCGGCCGTCATGCACATCGCGCAAGGCTTCTGCGGCTTTGATGTGCATGAACATTTGACCTTTGTCATCGCAAGCGCCCCGGGCGTAGATGTTGCCGTTGCGGATGCTTGGCTCAAAGGGTGGAGTGGTCCAAAGATCGAGCGGATCGGGAGGCTGAACATCGTAGTGGCCATAGCAGAGGACGGTGGGCTTGCCGGGAGCGTGAAGCCAGTCGGCGTAGATGAGCGGGTGCCGGGCGGTTGAGATGATCTCGACATTTTCGAGACCAGCGCGCTTGAGGCTGCCCGCAACGAATCGAGCCGCGCGCGCGACATCGTCTTTGTGTTCGGGGAGCGTGCTGACGCTGGGTATGCGGAGGAAATCGGTCAGCTCGTCCAGAAAGCGCGATTCATTTTTTTGTACAAAAGGCTCGACTGTAGATGGCAAATTGGTTCTCCGATTCGGATTTCGACTTCAATTATAGAGACTGAGGCGCGGGCGAGGCATTTGCGCCGTCGTGATTATAGAGCGCCGAATACGCGATCGAGGAAGTTTGTGACCACGGCGCTTTGCTCGTCTGTTTCGATCAGAAATGCGTCGTGACCGTAGTTTGAGCTGAGCTCATGAAATTCGACATCGAGGTTTGAACTCTGGAGCGCATTGACCATTTCGAGCGATTGATACGTGGGATAGAGCCAATCGGAGGTGAAGCTCAAGACGAGGAAACGGGCGCGAGCTCGGTCGAAGGCGGCGGCAAGGGAGGGGTGGCCGGAAGAAAGGTCGAAGTAGTCCATGGCCTTCGTGATGTAGAGATACGAGTTGGCATCGAAGCGGTTCACGAACTGGCTGCCGCGATAGCGGAGATAACTTTCAACTTCGAAATCGACAGAAAAATCGAAGCCGAAAGCTTCTTTATCGCGGAGGCGGCGGCCGAATTTCTCGCGCATGGAAGCGTCGCTCATATAAGTGATGTGTCCGATCATGCGCGCGACGGCGAGACCGCGAGCGGGAGGCTTTCCGTCATAAAAATTGCCTTCGTTCCAATCGGGATCGGCCATGATGGCCTGACGGCCGACTTCATTGAAAGCGATTTGCTGCGCACTGTGATGGCAGGTGGCGGCGATGGGGATCGACGCGGCGACGGATTCGGGATATGCGACGGCCCATTCGAGAGCTTGCATGCCGCCCATGGAGCCACCCGAGACGGCAAGGAGGCGATTGATACCGAGATGATCGATCAACATTTTTTGGAGGCGAACCATGTCGGCGATCGTGATGACCGGGAAGCGCATTGCATAGCGCTGTCCAGTTGTGGGATCGATTGAACCAGGGCCGGTTGTGCCGCGGCAGCCTCCGAGAACGTTCGAGCAGATGACGAAGTAGCGGTTTGTGTCGAACGCGAGACCTGGGCCGATCATTGAGGGCCACCAGCCGGTGTTCCCGCTTTCCTTGCCGATGCCGGCTGCGTGAGCGTCGCCCGTCAATGCGTGCAGAATCAGAATGGCGTTGCTGCGGGCGGTGTTCAGCGTGCCATATGTTCCGTAGGCGACGCTTACGTCGCGCAGCCTGACGCCGCAATCAAGCGCAAGAGTGGGAAACGTTGCGGATTGTGTTTCAGCGATCAAAGATGTTTCGACGGAAGGCATCGCCGGTAGGGAATTGAGAGGCTTTGAGTTGCACGATAGCACGGGAACGGCCCCGGGTTGAGACACGTATCGCGCGAGCGCTGGGGATGGAGCAGTTTCAGTTGTCAAAATTCGCCAAATTTTCTTTTACTAGGCTGCTTCGGCGAGCGAATCGTGTCCGTTTTGCGAAACAAACTGGCCGCTGAAAGCCGCAGGAGAAGCAAAATCTGGAATTTCTTGCGAAACGAAGCCAGTTTCGAGGCCAGAGAGCGGATTTTCGGCCTCATTTTGCGAAACGAACCCATTTTCGGATGGCGCTTGCTTCTGCGCGCGGCTCTGTTCGAAAACCGGTTGCGGAACGAAGCCACGATCGCGCTGGAGCTGGCGGAGGGTGGAAAGAGCTTTGTGGAGGCTGCGTTCGGCGGAGGCCATGGCGCGGTGAATGGTCGGGAGCATGCCGAGCCACTGCGAGAAATCGGTGCGCTGCATGGTGTGGGTTTCGAGGCTGCGCATGCGGCGAAGACGCCAGAAATTTTCGGCGATTTCGTTGACCAGGATTTCTTCGGTGGTGTTGACGGGTTGATGCTCGGAGCGGAGCTTGGCGCGCAGCTCATCTAGCTCGGCTGCGCTTTCGTTCGGGAGCACGAGCTGCTTGGAATAGAGGCCGTGCTTGAACGAATTTTGGCTGGAGATTCGTTTGCCCTCATCGGTGCGAGGGCCGGTGGAGTGCTGCGCGTTTGCGCGATTGATTTCAGCGCGGGATGGTGACCCGTCGGTTAGCTCCGGGCTCGCAGTCGGGAGTTCGGCGAGCGAGTGATTCATTCTTCTTTCAAGTTTTCGTTGTCGGCGCTCAGCGGCGCGACGAATTTGTCGTGGTGTCATAACGGGCATGAACGTAGCACGACGGGAGTTGCCGACGAGCCGGATGCGGTCGGAAATCCGCTGAAATTATGGATGTAGCAGAAGAAAATTTTTCTTCGGAACGTGTGACTCAGGGCATCCAGCTTTTGATGTCGGCTCCGGGAGGGGCCATATTTTTCATGTGCTCCGCGAAGATGGGCAGGTAATGCGTGAATATGGACTGGCCTTCGGGAATTTCACCGATGTAGCAGTGCGGCTTATCGATGCCGAAATCAAAGGAGCCACCGTAATAGGGGCCTTTGCCAGGCAGTTTTGTACTTTCGAGAAAATCCTGCATGCGATGGGCGGCGGCATCGAGATAGAAGGTGTCCTTGGTTCCGGCTGTGACGTGCAGCTTGCCCACGAGCTTGGGACCGAGACGGGGCCAATCGCGCTGGAGGAGCGCGGTCAGATCGTAGTGCTGCTCCCAATACTTCGCGATGGCGGGATCAATTGCGCCGGTTTCCGCGTTCCACAGCTTGGCGGGATAACCTTCGGCATCGGTAGGTCCGAAGGTGGCGTGAAATGCATCGAACTGGCCGCCGGAACGTCCCTTGATGCCGAGCGCGGCTTCCTGCCGGCTCATGCCTTGCATGGTGGCCAGGATGTGATCGTCCGGTAAGCGGCCGACAAGTTTCGGGAGACGCTCGAAGGGGCCTTCATCGAAGTACGCGTTTTTGTCCTCGTAGACATTGACGAGTTGGAAAACGTGGAAGTCGACGGGATCAGGGCAGAAGCCCCAGGCGCCGCCGAAATAGTCGGGATAGAAAATCTGTTGGGCCAGCGTCATCCAACCGCCGGTTGAGCCACCGAACAGAACGCGCGCCCAAGGCTGGCCGATGGCACGGAATTTTTGTTCGATGTAGGGATAGAGGTCCTGTGTAAGTGCGTCGCCATACGGACCCATATTGGCGGTATTAACGCCGTAGGAATCGTCATAGTAAGGCGTTGGATGCTGCGTGATGACGATGAGCATTTTAGGCAGCTCGCCGGTGGTCCAGGCCTGGTACAAGCGGTACCCGAATTGGGCGTTGCGTCGTTCTCGGTCTTTCATGCCGGGAGGAGGGGGAGACTCGCGAAGCATGTTGCGGCCTTCATCGAAGTGGCCTTGCAGAAACGCGATGGGATAGTGCTGGTCGGGATGCTGATCGAAGTCGTCGGGCACGAGGACGGTTGCGGATAGATGTATGGGTGTGCCCCAGAATTTCGTCAACAGTTTGCTTTCGATGCGCACGTGGCGGAGGAACTTCGTGTCTTCAGGTGGGGTGATGGGAGGGATGACGTCAGTCAATTCGATGCGAATTACCGAATCGCGTCCAATTTCTGCGCGCTGCGGTTTGCTGTAGATGTTCCCGGGAGAACGATCCCATTGCTGCCCCTCGCCATGATCCATGTGGAGCTTGAGTGTGTGACCGTCAGCGCGATGGACTGTGTCGTAGACATTCAGGACCGCTTGGATGTTGTAGGTTCCGGGCGGGAGATCGCGCAAGCTGCGCAGCGGACTACCGATAGCGGCAGCATCCATGCGTGTGAGTTCGCCAGGTTTCCATTGATCAACATCGGTAGCGAAAATCTGCTGCGTTTCGATACCCCATTCGACCTGGAAGCGCGGCTCACCATCGAGTTGTTTCGAGACGATGACGATGAGGCGACCGTCGGCGGGAGTGGATCTGGCGGAGCTAGAGAACTGGATTTGAAATTGAGGATCGGCAACGGCGAGGGCGCCGAGGCTGAAGAGGAGCGCTGCGAATCGCATTAGGCGATTGTAGATCAGGGTTAAATGCCGCTCGATGAGATCGAACGCATTTCCTTCGAGCGCGAAATAGCCGATTCGTAAGAGGAGATGGTACGGCAGATTAGGGAACGAGCGCCATCTCTGCGGCAGCTCCTCTACTCCACCTTGATCACGATATAGCTTACCCCAGCGGAAACGTTCTGAAACCAGTGCGGCTGCTGCTTCGGAATCACTACCACGTCGCCCGCAGCGAGTTCATGGCGAACTCCATTGCGAATGGACGTTCCTCGCTCCTCGATCGCTGAAATCGCATGCTCCCCGACGACTTCGCCCCCGGTCACCAGCGTGGCACTGCCGGAGAGCATGTAGAAGATATCGGTGTCCTTGAGATGCACCTCGGCTTCGCCCGGCAATGCCCGCTTCAGAGCGCCGATACGAAAGCCGGTTCCATCGAAGAGGCCGCCGCCGAACTCGTGCGGGGCGCCGGCCAGCTTCTGCTTCAGCGTTGCCTCGATCTGCTGTCGCGAGACAACGATCGCGCTGTTGCCTGCGGTTTGTGCATAGAGCGATGCTGCAAAAGCGAGTGTGAGCGCCAGAAAATGTCGCATTCTTTGGGGGAAAGCCTCCGCTTAGATGCTACGCAGTCGGCTTCCACAGTGTTCCTCGACCGGTGCGCTACGAGTCGAATTACCGGATTGTAGATCAGAGATGAAATGTGTTTGGACTAGTGAATGGAGTATTTCGTAGATTTGTGTTACAAGGGGTAAAAAGATGGACGCGAACGTGCGAAATATCGATGACGAAGTTTACAAGAGACTACGAGCGCTAGCTGTCCTCGAAGGACGCGCAGTTGGAGAGTTGATCAGCGAAGCCATTCGCGGTTATTTGATCAGGGTCGATGACATTCAGAAGCGAGGGAGTCTCCGCGATTTGCGACCTGAGCCGTTTCCTGAAGGTAACGAGCTATTGAGCGCAGAAATCGATTCCCTCCTATACGGTCTCAATGATTGATCGTTCTGGACTCCAGCTTCATTATTGGTTTTCATAACGAACGAGACGCGCACCACGGGTCTGCTTTGGCGCTCATGGAGCAGTTCCTCGCAGGCAGATGGGGCAGAGGTTTGCTCTTGGAGTACGTCTTCATGGAGGTTACGAGCGTGCTGCTAATGCGTCGGGACTTGGCGACCGCCGAACGAGTGGGGCAGGTTTTGCTCCAAGCGCAGGAGTTGCAGTTTGTACCCTGTTCCGATTTCTTTTCTGAAACGCTACGAACGTTCGTTGGGCAAGCAGGCACGAGGCTCAGCTTCACGGATGCTGCGATTTCCTACGTAGCTCAACAGAGAGCAGAGGGGCTTGTGTTGAGTTTTGATGACGAATTTCGGAAGATTCCTGGGCTTCACCTAGCGCAGTGAAGCTGACGAGCATTGCGCTGCGAAGCGCATTAGATCAGAGCAGCGAATAATTGCCGTGAGCTGGTGAATGATAGCCAGTACTGCGTTATTTCGGCCAGGTACTCGGACTTGAACCTAAAAGGCAATTAATCGGCTGGGCGTACACTTCTCGGGCGTAATGGCGTCTGACAAAGTGTTGGAGGAAATTTTGGCAGCCGACGACTTACATCCTAGTTGCACTTGGGTAATGCGGACGACTGACGGGAGATGAATGTATGCAGATAAAGACAGTAACTCGGAGCTTTTTCGTGGCGGTGTTGTTGGCAATTCTTTTGTGCGCGATGCCGACGCCGTCACGCGCGCAAGTAGCGGTGTCGATCACGATCGCGCCACCAATTCTTCCTGTTTACGTACAGCCTCCGTGTCCAGTAGCGGGTTGGCTTTGGACACCTGGGTATTGGGCTTGGGGACCGGATGGTTATTACTGGGTGCCCGGGGTATGGGTTGAACCCCCTGAGGTCGGCTTGCTTTGGACGCCAGGCTATTGGGGCTTTGTAGGTGGAATCTATGCCTGGCATGCCGGCTATTGGGGGCCGCACATCGGCTTTTATGGCGGCGTGAATTATGGATTCGGCTACACGGGGTTCGGGTTTGGCGGCGGTTATTGGTCGGGCGGCGTGTTCATGTATAACAGGGCAGTGATGAATGTGAATACGACGGTTATTCGGAACGTGTATGTGGACCGGACCGTGATCAACAACAGAGTTACGACGACTCGCGCGAGTTTCAACGGGCCGGGTGGTGTCGTAGCGCAACCGACTGCGCGCGAGCAGGCAGCGGCAAATGAGCGGCATATTCAGCCGAGTGCGGTTCAAGTTTCGCATCAGGAGAGAGCGAGTCAGGACCGCGCGCTGCTGGCGTCGGTGAATCACGGGCGGCCGTCTGTGGCGGCGGTAGCTTCTGTAAATGACCGGCGCATTGGCGGTGCCGGGCGCGTTGCAGAGAGGACGCCAGCGGCTGAGGGAAGAGCACGTGAAAACGCGAACGCGGGACGGCGTGAAGGCAATGTCAGGAGCGAAGCGAGACCGGTTCGACCGGCGACTGAACGGCCCGCCCCGCGAGAGGCAGAACGGGTAAATCGAGAACCAGCGCGTCCGAGTCCGGCGGAGAGACCGGCTCCGCGGCCGAGCGAACGGGTGAATCGAGAGCCGGCGCGCCCGAACGCAGTGGAGCGGCCCGCTCCCCGGGAATCCGAGCGAGTGAATCGGGAGCCCGCACGGCCCGTCCCACAAGAGCGGCCGCAAGTAAGTCACGAGGCAGCACGGCCGGCTCCACAAGAGCGACCGCAAGCAAATCACCAGGCAGCGCGGCCGGCGGCTGAACGCCCAGCTCCGCGGGAAGCGCGTCCAGCGGCTCCGGAGAGGAACGAGAAGGCCCCGCCCCGATAGGGGCGCGGCCTTTTTGCGATTGATCGTTATTGCTTAGCGGTGCTGACCATTTTGCCTTCGATAGCAACCCCGATGCAGTGGGATGCGTATTCGAAGGGGTCGCCGTCGTAGAGAGCGATGTCGCCGTCTTTGCCCGGCTCGAGTGAGCCGACGCGATTGGCGACGCCGATGAGCTTCGCTGCGTTAATCGTAATGCTCGCGAGCGCCTGATCGAATGTCAGGCCGTTCGCCGCAGCAACAGCGGCTTCGAAAAGAATCACGCGAGTCTTAGGGACGTAGGATTCGAAGCCGCTTTGGAGCGCGTACGGGATGCCGGCCGCTTGTAGATGGGCCGCGGCTTCGAAGCTGATGTTTTCGGTCTCTTCGCTTGCGCGCTCCATGGTGGGATGA
>JAFAYL010000011.1 GCA_019240405.1 Acidobacteriaceae bacterium | reverse complement strand
CCGAGTCGTTTCGAAGAAGTAGCGCGGAAGCTTGACAATAACGGCATCCGTTTCCTCCGGCTCACCGATTGGGAAGAGGATCCATCGTTGATCGTCCCCTTACCTGGCGTGTTACTGCTTGACACAATCGGCGATCTGCCTGCTGCGTTTACCGCTGCCCACGCCGTGTTCGTTGGCGGCTCTCTTGCGCCTCGCGGAGGACATAACATCCTGGAGCCTGCAGCGGCAGGCGTGCCTGTAATTGTCGGTCCGCACATGGATAACTTCGCGTCAATTGTTCGCGATTTCCTCGCATCGGACGCGCTCATTCAAATTCGACACGAAAACGAATTGCTTCCGATTGTTCGCGACCTGCTGCAGTTTCCTGCTTACCGCAAAGCGCTCGGCGATCGCGCCCGGGCGGTCGTCAACAGTCACAATGGTGTGTCGCGCCGCGTGCTCGGCGTTTTGTTACCTCTGCATCACAAAGCATTTCTCAAGCCTGCGCGAGGTCTTTTGAGTCGCGGGCTGTTAGGAATCTTCGCTCTTCTTTGGAGAACAGGCGGCATGCTAAGACGCCGGCGTTCACTAGAGTATGCGGCTGGATCTTCGCGCCTTCCGGTGCCCGTCATCAGTATCGGAGGCATAACTGTCGGCGGCTCGGGAAAAACACCGCTTACGAATCATCTCGCCACGCGCCTCGCTGCCCGTGGCTATTCGCCCGCCATTCTGACTCGCGGATACGCTCGCCGCTCTCCGGCGAAAACTCTCGTGCTGGCTCCTGGCGCCCACGTCCCGTCCGCTTCTACCGGCGACGAAGCGCAGATCTTTCTGCGCGCCGGCATTGCTGCCGTGGGAATCGGGGCTGATCGGTACGAAACCGCCAAGCTTCTTTTGACGCAGTGCGCGGAAGTCGATCTCCTGCTCCTCGATGATGGCTTCCAACATGTGCGCATGAACCGCGATTTCGATATTGTTGTGATCGACGGTCTCGATTCCTTTGGGCAGGAAGAGATCGTTCCGCTGGGCCGCCTTCGCGAGCCTCTGGAAACATTGAGCCGGGCCGATGCGTTTGTCGTGACTCGCGCCGAAGCGCGGCTGCGTTATGAAGCCATTTGCGAACGGCTGCGCGAATACAATCCCTCTGCGCCAATCTTCCGCGCCAAACTCGCCCCGCGGCACTGGTGCGATTACGCGACCGGCGAATGCATTCCGGATCTCGGCATCCGGCGCGTCGCCGCTTTCTGTGGCCTAGGCAACCCACAAAATTTCTGGAATGCGCTCGAATCCATGCGTCTCGATGTCGTCTTCCGGTGGGCATTCGATGATCATCACCATTACAAGCCTGTCGAATTGCACCGGATCGCACATCAAGCGCGCGTGCATGGCGCGGAGATCCTTGTGACGACCGAAAAGGACCGGCTCAACTGCCCGCCCCACATTGACAGAGCGATTGCGCCGCTCGATCTCGCCTGGCTTGATATCGATTTTGAAATTGAAGACGAGCCCGCGTTGCTCGCCGCCGTGGATCGCGCCGTGTCCCGCCACGCAATTCCGAAGCCGCGCTGAGAGCGCAAGCCGCAACTTTCATCTGCTATCGTGGCGGTTTCACGCTGTGATGCAATTCTCAAAGTTTGAAATTCCCTGCGAGCAATTCACTCTCAAAAACGGCCTGACCGTAATCATTCACGAAGATCACAAAACTCCCATCGTCGCCGTCAACCTCTGGTATCACGTCGGATCAAAAAACGAAAAACACGGGAAGACCGGCTTCGCCCATCTGTTCGAGCATCTGATGTTCGGCGGCAGCGCGCACATCGAGGGAAGTTATATCGAGGCCATGGAGCGGGTCGGCGCAACCGACCTGAATGGCACTACAAGCGAAGATCGGACAAACTATTTCGAAAACGTTCCCACCGCAGCGGTCGACTTCGCGCTCTTTGCGGAGTCCGACCGCATGGGCTATTTCGAGCCCACCATTAGCCAAGAGATTCTGGATTTGCAGCGCGGCGTCGTGCAAAACGAGAAACGCCAAAGCGAGAACCAGCCGTATGCCGTCGTCGAAGAGCTGGTTGTCAAGTCTACTTATCCGGCCGAGCATCCTTACGCCCACTCCGTAATTGGCTCGATGGAGGATCTCGATGCCGCCTCCCTCGACGATGTCCGCGAATGGTTCAAGACCTACTACACTCCATCAAATGCTGTGATTGTCGTCGCCGGTGACATCACGCCGGGCGAGGCGAAAGAGAAGGTTCGTAGATATTTTGACGAGATCCCGCCGGGTCCGCCGGTTGCTCATCAGCGTTCGTGGACCGCGAAAATCGATGGTGAGCATCGCGAGACGGTTGAGGATCGTGTTCCCCAGGCGCGGATTTACAAGATCTGGAACGTCCCCGGTTATGGCACAGCCGCTGCCGATCACCTCAGACTGAGTGCGGGCATTCTTTCCTCCGGCAAAACTTCGCGTTTATATAAACGCCTCGTGTATGACGATCGGATTGCGACTCACGTCTCCGCGTATCTTGATGAGCGCGAGATCGGCAGTCAATTTGCAGCGATTGCCACGGCTCGTCCGCAGCAGGATATTCATGCTGTCGAGCGCGCGCTGGAAGAAGAGGTGGCGCGTTTCCTCGAAGAGGGCCCGACCGCGCGTGAACTCGAGCGCATCAAAACACAGTCGTTCGCCGGGTTTGTCCGCGGCGTCGAGCGCATCGGCGGTTTCGGCGGGAAGTCAGATATCCTTGCAAGCAGCCAAACCTATCTCGGCTCACCCCGCGCGTATCAAGAAAGGCTGAGGAATTTGGAAGAGGCGAGTGCGGAAGACCTGCGCCAGACAGCTCGCGAGTGGCTCAGTGGAGGCTACTACGGTCTGGAAGTCATTCCCTTCGTAGCAGCCGCGCCAATTGCTGAAATCGCGCCTGCGGCGGACGGACGCAGCACGCCTCAACTCGGTCCGGCTCAGGAATTGAGGCTTCCAGCGATTCATGAGGATTCTCTCTCAAACGGCCTGAAGGTTTTCGTCGCTGAGCGGCATGAAATCCCGGTCGTCAACTTCTGGCTGAACGTCGATGCCGGCTATGCCGCCGATCAATCCGCCCTTCCTGGCGCAGCGCGCATGGTTGCCGCTCTATTGACCGGCGGAACAAAACGCCGCACGGCTCTCGAAATCAGCGACGAGCTGCAACTCTTGGGCGCGCAGCTCAGCGCGGGCTCAAATCTCGATATTTCTACCGTGTACCTCTCCGCCCTGAAGGATACGCTCGACGAGGCACTCGATCTCTATGCAGACGTCATCCTGAATCCCGTATTTCCGCAAGCTGATTTCGAGCGCCAGCAAACCCTTCAACTCGCCGCCATTGCAAACGAAAAAGTGACGCCGCTGCAAATGGCCCTCCGCGCGCTGCCTCCGCTTTTGTTCGGTTCCAAACACGCCTATGGCTTGCCCTTCACGGGATCAGGAACCGAGACGAGCGTTCAACAGCTCACTCGCAGTGACATGATCAGGTTTCATTCGACTTGGTTTAAGCCGGGGAACGCGACTCTGGTTGTCGTGGGAGACACCACGCTCGGTGAAATCAAGCCTAAGCTCGAACACTTTTTCGGAAATTGGCCGGCGGGAAATGTTCCGCAGAAAAGTGTCGCTGCCGTCTCGAAGCCCGGCCGTCCGACGATTTATCTCGTCGACAAGCCCGGCGCTCTCCATTCCGTTGTGATCGGGGGCACTATCGCTCCGCCTCCGAGTGCCGAGAGCGAGATCGCTCTCGAAACAATGAACAATGTCTTCGGCGGAACGTTCGGCGCGCGGCTCAACATGAATTTGCGGGAAGATAAGCATTGGTCTTACGGCGCTGCCTCCGTTCTCTATAGCGCACGCGCTCAGCGGCCGTTTTTGGCTTATGCATCGGTAGAGCGCGAAAAGACAAGCGATTCCATCGCCGAGATGATGAACGAGCTGTCGGGAATGACGGGGGCCAAGCCTGTTACTGATGAAGAGCTCGACAAAGTGAAGCGCCAGCAAATTCTCGAATTGCCCGGCGCTCACGAAACGATGAACTCGGTTGGCAATCTGATTGGCGATTTACTGCAATATCGCTTGCCGCTGGATTACTACGACACTTACGTGAGCCGCGTGTCAGCGTTAACAATCGCTGATGTAGACGCGTGCGCGAAATCGCTGCTCGATCCTTGGCACCTGATCTGGATTGTTGTGGCAGATCGGGCGCAAGTGGAGGCGAGCTTGCGCGAGTTGGGGATCGGCGAGATTGTTCCAACCGAAGCTTGAGGCATCGGCCTGGTCCCAACCTTAGTTGGTGTGAGCGATACCTGGATCAGGGCCCACTTGGCCATCGACTGTTGGGCTATAGGGAAAGTAGCACTTAGGTGCCACGCAATTATCAACGGTTTTCGCGGTGATTACGCACTTTGTTACCGGCCCAGTTGATGAAATGTCTGGACCCCCAACACATGGGCTGCCATACGTAAAGTGCACCTTCCATTGCGAGCCATTTGCGGACCAATTGACAGTAACGCTGCCGTAGGTGTCGAAGTCATATTTGCTGATCGCCATAATCGGTGGATTGGCGCTTACGGGCCCTGCACTGAGCCGGATAAGACAATTCGAGCCACAATCAGGCAATTGCAATTCACTCAAAAACTTCTTCGTAAGATCGTGATCATGATGAAGCCTGTCATCGCATCCGACCAACATTAACCCAACACACGCCAGGGCCACAGCAGCAACTTTTCTATCCATCAAATCCTCCGAATTACAAAACTAAACAGTACACTCGCCAGCACAATTTGCTGGTCGCCTTTACCCCAGCTTCACCCCCAAACTCTTAAACCGCGGGTCCTTTCGAAGGTTCTGCAACTCCGGTGCGCGCATGATATCAAATGACGAATAGCCGCTCCGAACACATTCCCGGAGTAGGCGTAACGCGGTCGCCCGCTCGCCCGCTTTCTCATACGCCAGCACCTCCCGGAACAACTGTTCCGTGGTTAGGCCTGCCGACGTATTTGCACGTCGCAGCAACTCAAGCGCGACGTCGTGCTCATCCAGCTTCGCCCTATACAGCGCCAAGCTGGTCAGGGTATCCAGGTCGTTCGGATTTACCTCCAACACTTGTCCCGCGAGATTCGCTGCTTTCCGCCACTCTTGTTTCGCTCTCTCGTGGTCGCCCATCATGTCGTGAGCATCACCGAGATTTCGCCACATGAGATGGTCTTTCGGATCCAACTTAGTGGCCTTGAGGTACGAATCCGCGGCTTCCCGGTATTTGCCCTGCCAAAACAGGGCCGTTCCCAAATTTGTGTACGCGTCGCCTGATGGCAGGAGAGCAATCGACCGGCTTAGGATCTCATCTGCTTCTTCGAGCCGTCCCATGGCAAGATAAACCGCTCCAAGATTCCGCCAGGGTAATGCAGCTTGCGGCGCCACGATGGTGGCTTCACGAAACAATCTCTCAGCCCGAGGGTACTGAGCCTGCGCTAAACAGAAATCTCCCCAGTGGTTTATTGCAAACCAGTCATTCGGCCTCTCCTTCGACACCCGCTCGTAGGTTTTCTCTGCGAGATCCAATTTACCCGACTTCACGTAAGCTTCTGCGAGAAACACCTGAGCATCACTGTTTTCTGTGTCCAGCGCCAAAGCCCGGCCTAGATCTTGAATAGCAGGAGAATAGAGCCCGCGATACAGTTCCACTCGCCCGCGACTCGAATATCCTAGCGACAACTGCGGCGCAAGTTCCAGTGACTTATTGCTGTTTCGCTCCGCAACTTCCAGCGCCGGCGCATCATTCGTTCGGTGATAACTCGTCGAGTAAGCCTCGCTGAGCAGTGCGTACGCACGCGCGAAATGTGGGTCTAGGTCCACTGCTTTCTGCAGCTCGGCGATCGCCTGGTCTACGCTCAGCAGCCCAAAGCCTCGCAGCAATCCTCGGGCGCGCTCATAAGCCGCAAACGCCTCCGGATTCTGCGTGTCACCCGTCGGAGATTGTTTCAGCAGATCTTTATGTTCGATGTCAAGCAGGAAGGCGGCGCGATTAAGCGCCAGCCGGGGGAGCGCAAAAAGGTCATCGAGAGCGCAGACCACATTCCCATCACGAAAAACTTTCCCCGCCGAGTTTTCCACCCTGAACAACAACGCGACTGAGTCTCGCAAGCGTTCGAGCGATCCGGTAAGCACGAGATTCGCCCCAAACAGGGCGAGAACGTCCGCTTTACTCGTGACCTTCTGGTCCCGCATGTAGCGTGGCGGAACAACGAAGAGATCGCGCTCGACCGGCTCCACCCGCGCGAGCTCTCCGCTGACTGTTTCGAGAACGCCGTTCAGCAACGATGCGTCTTCGGATGACGGGTGCGCATCCGTGGCCGGCAATACTGCGACACGCCGGGGCCGCGGAATCGGATGCAACCACGCATAGATCTCCTCGCGCTCAAGCCACGCTCCACCGCCTAAAGCGACGGCCGCTCCGGCCGCAAACAGCCTGCGCCGTGTGATCACACCCGGCTCTTCATAGGCGGCTTGGAGTGCCGCTGCCACATCACCCGCCGACCCGAATCTGGAGTCAGGATCGTGAGCCAGGCATCGCGAGATCACGCTTCGCGCACGACGCGTTCTCGCGTCCTCTCGCCGCGCCTCAGCGTCCACGGTCGTGACCGAATCAGGACGTCCGCCAATCAACATCTCGTGGAGCACAACGCCGAACGAATACACGTCCGATTTCACCGTCGCGGGTTTCCCTGTCAACACCTCTGGAGCCATGTAGGGCGGCGTGCCTGGAACATGATTCACATCGGTAACCAAGGATTCTTCCGTCAATACATGCGCGATTCCAAAATCCATCAATACGGCCCGCTCCCCCGTTACGCACTTTTCGAGAAACACGTTGCTGGGCTTCAGGTCGCGATGAACAATCCCGAATTTATGAATGGCGTCTAGGCCTGCTCCAATCTCACGCACCATTTGCAGGGCGGCCTCGGCCCCGAGCGATCCGCCTTTTAACCGCCGCGAGAGCGTCTCTCCCTGGAGCAGCTTCATGGTCAGGAACCAGATCTCTCCCCCGCGCGGACCCTGGCAAGAAAAGATCTCGCGTACAGGGCAAATGTTCGGGTGCGGAATATCGCGCGCCAGCAGAACCTCGTCCTTGAATCGATCCAGTGCCGCTTGTTTGAGCGCGTAATCGGGCCGGATGGTCTTCAACGCAATGTGGGCGCGATGGAGATTCAGGTCCTCTGCTTCATACACCTCACCCATTCCGCCGCTGCCGAGCAGTTTCACAATGACAAAGCGATCATCGAGCACATCGCCCGGCTGAAGAAGAGGCTCCCTCCGCCGTTGCACGGGTGTAGTGGCCTGCTCTGAAACGCCCGATGTTTCCGTGTAGTCAACCGGCGTGCCCGAAGCTACACCGCACGGATCCGGTGCGCCTTTCGACGCCGGTTTATCACGTGCGGGTTGAGGTCCTACTGCCACAGTTGCCTCCCGGAGTTAACCAAACAGTTAATGGAGGGTCAGAATTATCCGATAATAACTAACGTTTTCGTCAGTTCTGCTCTCTATCTCAAATCAAAAGCCCCGACGTTCGGGGCTATGCGGAAGCGGGTTGCAATTTTGCGTCCACGATAGTCAAGCGGCCTTTTCGGTAAGCGCGGCTACGCCCGGCAGCTCGATGCCGCTCAAAAACTCAAGTGATGCGCCACCGCCTGTCGAGATGTGCGTGATCTTGTCGGCGAGGCCGGTGTTCTGGATAGCTTTTTCCGAATCACCTCCACCGACCACCGATATGGCCCCTGATTCGGCTACGGCCTTGGCGAGTTCCAGGGTTCCTTTATCAAAAGGCGGCATTTCGAAGATTCCCATCGGGCCGTTCCAAAGCACGGTTCTTGCACCGCTGATGAGGCGCCCGTACTCTTCCACCGTTTGCGGACCGATATCGACCCCAATTTGATCCGCCTCAATCGTGCTGACGACCTGCCAGCCGGCGCCCGGCTTCAGTTCCTGCACGACGACATGATCGAGCGGCAGCATAAGTTTGCTACCGGCGGCGGCGAGTAACTGGCGCGCTAAGTCGATCTTGTCTTCCTCGACAAGCGAACGGCCGGCCGGCTCGTTCTTTGCGCGCAGAAACGTGTAGGCCATTGCGCCGCCGATGAGCAGTTTATCCACGACGGCCATCAGATTTTGAATAACATCGATTTTGTCCGAAACCTTGGCCCCGCCTAGCAATGCCACACACGGCCTTTCCGGGTTCTTTGTCACGCGAGTGAGCCAGTCCAGTTCCTTTTCCATCAACAATCCCGCCGCGGCCTGAGGGAAAAAGGAGACCATGCCGACGGTCGAAGCATGCGCCCGATGGGCGGCGCCAAATGCATCATCGACGTAGCGATCTGCGAGCGAGGCAAGCTGCCGCGAAAACTCGAGGTCGTTGGCTTCTTCTTGTGGGTGAAACCGGAGATTCTCGAGCAACAGCAAATCTTCCGGAGCAGGCTTCATCGCGGCCGTTTCCGGACCCACGCAGTCCGGCGCCATTCGAACGGGCCTGCCAAGGAGTTCGCTGAGCCGTGCCGCAACCGGGGACAGGCTCATTGCCGGATTGCGCTTGCCTTTAGGCCGACCTAGATGACTGGCCAGTATCACGGCAGCTCCGTGGTCGAGTGCGTACTGGACCGTCGGCAGCGCGGCCCGTATCCGCTTGTCGCTCGTGATTTCCTGACCTCCGGGCGCAAGCGGCACATTGAAATCCGCCCGGATAAATACGGTTTTGTCTTTCAAATCAAGGTCTTTGATCGACAATTTTGCCACTGAGCCATTGTACGAGACTATAGTGAAGGGGCCTTGCATTCATTATTAAATAGGAAGATGGGGCGACAAAAGCCCGGACAATAGTACTACATAAAAGACTGCAGAAACTTTGGAAATAGGCCGATAGTACTTTGGGAGGCTCCACGGCCCCCAGCGTGCTGGAGAAAACCGGCATTTGGATCTATAATCCCTGAAAGCAGGGGTACGGGTTCTGGGCCGTTAACAGAGGAGTACTGGCGCAACCGAGTTATCGGGGGAGTATGGATGTAACGGGACCCATTCGCTTATTAATCGCCGACGGACATCCGATCGTGCTAGAGGGCCTGCGAAGTGTGCTTAGCCGGAATGAAGGCATTCAAATTATCGGCGAAGCGGTAGACGGTATCGAGGCAATCGAAAAAGTAGCTGAATTGCAGCCGGATGTTCTTCTCATGGACGCGAAGTTGCCTAGAGTCGACGGAATGGTGGTTCTGCGGAATCTGCAGACCCGCGCTCCCGAGTGCAAAGTCCTGCTGTTTGCGTCGTCGGCTGAGAAGGAAGAGTTTGTCGAGGCGATGAAGCTCGGTTGCCGCGGCATTCTATTGAAGGAAGCCTCACCCAGTCTGATCGAGAAGAGTATTATGCGAGTCCACAGCGGAGAGATCTGGCTCGATTCCAATACGACCGCTGCTGTAATCCGGCAGTTCTCGGCGCCAGGCGACTTCCCGTCTAGCCATGCGAACGGGAAAGCCACACGGGAGCGAGCGCAACTGAGCCAGCGCGAGCGTGAGATTATCGTGCTCATCGCGCAAGGCTACAAGAACAAGGAAATCGCTGAAAAGATGTTCATCACCGAGCAGACGGTGAAGAATCATCTTCATAATGTCTTCGACAAGCTCGGCGTTTCGGACCGGCTCGAGCTGGCTTTGTACGCAATCCACAACAGCCTGCACGTGAAGGGGTAGTCAAAGACGCTCACGGCATTGGGCCCGGCGCATTGATTGCCAGGCGGCATCTAAGCCGCTTTGCTCGTTACAATTGAAGAACTAGCGAACCGGATGTCAGAGATAGACATTCAGGCCTGGGAATTCCGTCGAGAGGCACTCGAAGACGCTCTTGCCACGCGTGTGCTCCTGCTCGATGGCGCCATGGGCACGATGCTGCAGCAGGCTCACTTGACCGCTGCCGATTTCGGAGGCGCGGCTCTCGAGGGCTGCAACGAGAATCTCGTAGCGACCCGGCCCGATGTGATTCTCGACATTCACCGCGCCTATTTCGAAGCCGGCTCCGACATCATCGAAACCGACAGCTTTGGCGGAACAAGAATCGTTCTCGGCGAATACGGGTTGGAGAATCGCGCCTATGAGCTCAATTTTGCGGCTGCTCAACTCGCCCGGCAGGTAGCCGACCAATTCTCGACCACAACGCGCCCGCGTTTTGTTGCCGGCTCAATGGGTCCGACCACGAAGGCCATTACTGTCACGGGCGGGGTGAGCTTCCCCGATCTCATCGCCAATTATTACGAACAGGGGAAGGCGCTGTTTGAGGGCGGCGCGGATATTCTGCTGCTCGAAACCTGCCAGGACACGCGAAACGTCAAAGCGGGTCTGCTGGCGATTGACCGCCTGGGACGCGAGTTCAACTACCGCATTCCTACGATCGTGTCGGGCACTATCGAGCCGATGGGCACAATGCTCGCGGGGCAGACGGCGGACGCGTTATACATTTCCATTTCTCACGCGGCGCTGGTGGCGGTTGGCCTGAATTGCGCGACTGGACCAGAGTTCATGACAGACCACATCCGGTCGATTCATGAACTGGCAACGACTCGCGTCTCGTGTTATCCGAACGCAGGTCTGCCGAACGAGGAAGGCAAATATCTCGAGACGCCCGAGAGTTTAGCGGCGCAGCTTGAGCGCTTCATCGATCACGGATGGCTGAATATCGTCGGGGGCTGCTGTGGAACGAGGCCTGATCACATTCGAGCTATCGCGCAAATGGCTGGCGGCAAAAAACCGCGTGCGCCGAAACAGCCCGCACATCGGACCTATTTCTCGGGAATTGAAGCGATTGAAGCGGAAGAGAGCAACCGGCCGCTGATTGTCGGAGAACGGACCAACGTTATCGGCTCGCGTCTCTTTAAGAAGATGATCTCCGAGGAGAAGTGGGAAGAGGCAACCGAGATTTCCCGCTGGCAGATTCGTAACGGCGCGCACGTCGTGGATGTGTGTCTTCAATCAAGCGAGCGCGACGAACTCAACGACATCCCGCCGTTTTACGAGAAACTCATCCATAAAATCAAAGCGCCTGTCATGATCGATACGACGGACGCGCGTTCGGTCGAGCTGTCGCTCACGTATTGCCAAGGCAAGAGCATCATCAATTCGATCAACCTCGAAGACGGGGAGGAAAAGTTTGAGCGCATTTGCCCGATTGCACGGGCGTATGGCGCCGCCTTGATTGTTGGCTGCATCGATGAAGACAAGATACAGGCGCAGGCATTTACGCGTGAGCGCAAACTAGCCGTGGCTGAGCGATCTGTCGATCTGCTTACAACGAAATACGGGATTGCTCCTGAAGACATCATCATCGATCCGCTTGTGTTTCCATGCGCCACGGGAGATGAAAACTATATTGGCGGCGCTGTTGAAACCATCGAATCGATCCGGCTGATCAAGGAAAAGATTCCTTATGTAAAGACTGTACTGGGAATCTCAAATATCTCGTTCGGACTTCCGGCGGCTGCGCGCGAAGTTGTCAATTCGGTTTTCCTGTATTACTGCACGAAGGCGGGCCTGGATCTGGCGATTGTCAACGCGGAAAAGCTGGAGCGTTTTGCTTCCATCCCCGAGGAAGAAAGACGCCTCGCCGAAGCGCTGCTATTCAACACGCCGCCCGTAAACGTTCCTCCTGATCATCCAAACGCCAAACTGCTCGAGGCAGTTCCCGAGGATTGGCGCGAGCAGTCACGCGAACAAAAGATCGCCGTGAACCAGTTTCATATCGCAGCGATTTCCGAGCATTTTCGCGGCGCGACAGGCAGGCAGAAAAAGAAGACGGCCGATCTTCCCCTCGATGAGCGCCTCGCCAATTACATCATCGAAGGAACCAAGGATGGCCTGATACCTGATCTGGATTTGAAACTGCAGGAAGGCACAGCGCCGCTCGATGTCATTAACGGGCCGCTCATGGCGGGAATGGCCGAAGTTGGACGGTTGTTCAACAACAACGAGCTTATTGTGGCTGAAGTGCTGCAATCGGCAGAAGCGATGAAGGCAGCTGTGAACTATCTCGAACAGTTCATGGAAAAGGCCGAATCCTCGACGCGGGGCAAGATCATTCTCGCAACCGTCAAAGGCGACGTTCACGATATCGGCAAGAATCTGGTCGAGATTATTCTCAGCAACAACGGCTATCGGGTTTTCAATCTCGGGATCAAGGTGCCGCCTGAAGAACTGATTAAGGCGTATCAGCAATATCGGCCTGACGCGATCGGGCTCTCCGGGCTGCTCGTCAAGAGCACGCAGCAAATGGTCATTACGGCCGGCGACTTGAAGAGTGCCGGTATTCATGTGCCGCTGCTGGTCGGGGGAGCGGCATTATCAGAAAGATTTGCTACGACCAAGATCGGACCGAGCTATTCCGCGCCCACTTTTTACGCCAAAGACGCGATGACCGGGCTTCGGCTGATGAACGAAATCATGGATCCGGAGCTGCGGGAACAGGTGCTCTCGAAGCACATCTTCCGAGAAGCTCCGAGCGAGGGCGCGCGTGAACAGGCAGCGGTGCCATCGGGCGAGGCGCGAAGTCCGAAAGTTCACACGGATGTTCCGATCCCGGGGGCTCCTTATCTCGATCGCAAGGTGCGCTCTCTGCCGAATCTAGCCGAGATTTGGAGTTATATCAATCCGTTCATGCTTTACGGGCGGCATCTCGGTTTCAAGGGCAACTTCGAAAAGCTGCTCGCGGAACGCGATCCCAAGGCGCTCGAGCTTTTCCACAATGTCGAAGAAGTAAAGCGCGAAGCGGCGACTTTCATGAAGGCGCGCGCGGTCTGGCAATTCTTTGAGATCGAGCGGCAAGGTAACGCGCTGCACCTGTTTTCGCCGGGTGGAACTGCGCCGATCGAGACGTTTTATTTTGGGCGGCAAGCGAAGTCAGATGGCCTTTGTCTCAGTGACTATGCGCTCGATCCGCAAGACGGGTTGCGCGATCACATGGCGCTGTTTGTCGTGACAGCGGGCGAGGGGATCATCGAACGTTCCGAAGAGGCGAAAGCGAACGGGGAATACTTCAAAGCGCATGCGCTTCAGGCGCTGGGAATCGAAACCGCGGAAGCATGCGCGGAATGGCTGCACCGGCGCATTCGCGAAGATTGGGGATTTCCCGATTCTCCGACGATGACCATGCACGAGCGCTTCACCTCACGGTATCGCGGCAAGCGCTACAGCTTCGGTTATCCTGCATGTCCGAATCTGGAGGATCAGGCAAAATTATGGCGTCTTCTACATCCCGAAGACATCGGCGTGCAGCTCACAGAGGGCTTCATGATGGAGCCGGAGGCTAGCGTTTCAGCGCTGGTGTTTCATCACCCCGATTGCGTGTACTTCAGCGCGGCCGAGCAGCCTGAACCTGCGTACGCCTGAGTGGCTAGTCAGTTTTGCCGGTCATCTTTCGAATGAAAACAACTTCAGTAGGCAGATACGGAACGCCGTCTTCATGGAAGATCTCATGGAACCAGAGTGCAGGCGGGCGGTCGATGTAAGGATGTTCCCAAGAATCCCAGGGAAGATATGTCTGCGTTTTGCCGGCGGCAAATCCCCAATTAATCGCACCTACTTTATACTTCTTCGCGATCGGTAGAGTGCCTTGGAATGTACTCTTCTCGGGACGCGCCATGTATTCCGTGCAAATGAGTGGACGTCCGTACTGCTTTAGCCAGAGTACGTGCTGTTCGAAATCGGCGGGCGGCGCGTAGTTGTGGAAGGAAATGACATCGGAGAGGTCTAGCTGCTCTTTGGCCATCGGCGCCAGGTTTTCTGCGGCTGACCAATCGCCGTGCCAGACGCCGCTGGTTAGCGGCTGCTCGGGTTTTTCCGCGCGTGCCCATTCGAATGCCTGCGGCAACAATGCGAGCACAAGCCGCACTTTTCTGGGCGATTCCGCGAGTCCATAACCGTTATCGTTCGTATTGTCCGGCTCGTTCCAGACATCCCAAGCCAAAACTCGCTTGTCGTGCCCGAACGCGCCCACAATTCCTTTGACATAGGCTTCGAGACGTGGATATTGGGTCGCATCTTCGAGCGCATTATCTCCGGGGCTTTGGACCCAGCCCGAATTGTGCACGCCCGGGCTTGGCGCGCGCTGTTTTCCGAGATGGGGGTAGGGATCCCAGCATGAATCAAAAAGGACGAATAAGGGCCTGATCTTGTGCTTGTCACAGATCTCGAGGAATGCATCGATGCGCTTTTTGAAACCCTCCGAGTCCTGTTTCCAAAGCAGGTCGTGAAGAAACACGCGCATAGTGGTCATACCCAGCCCTTCGGCCCAGCTCAGTTCCATATCGATGCGCTTAGGATCGAACGTGCCGGCTTGCCACATTTCGAGCTCGTTGATAGCGTCTGCGGGGATATAGTTGCTGCCGACCAACCATGGCTGGTTTGCGTACCAAGTTTTGGCTCGCTCTTCCGTCCAGCGATTCGATTCAGCGCGAGGCTGCTGCTGGGCAGGAAGCGCCGCGGCGGTCCACACCAGAACGCCGATCAGTAAGCTGGCTGCTCTCTGCGTCATGATTCGTTCTACGATTCTATATGGCTATGATGCGTGCGATCGCGCTTTTCGGGCTTATCGTTTGCTGCGCCGCGCCGCTCGGACAGATCGATGTGACCGCTGACCGCGTTTCCAATCAGCCGCTCCTTTCACCTAGCAATGGATGGTCGCAATTTGGCCTCTTCAATCCCACGGCGATTAAGAAAGAAAGCAAGACAGTCCTGCTATTTCGAGCGCAAGATCTAAAGCAAACTTCGCGAATAGGGTACGCGGAAAGCGCGGATGGGGTGCATTTCAACGTAAGATCTGAACCGGTGCTTTCTCCCGAGGCGGATTACGAAAAGGCCGGCGGCGTTGAAGATCCGCGCGTAGTCGAAATTCAGGGCACCTACTATTTGACTTACACGGGCTACGATCTGCATTCAGCGCAACTGTGCCTCGCGACCTCGACTGACTTGATCCATTGGGAGCGGAAAGGCGTCATCATGCCGGCATATCGGGGCACGTGGAACACGCAGTGGACAAAGTCCGGCGCGATTGTTCCCGAGAAGATCAACGGCAAATGGTGGATGTATTATCTCGGAACGCGCAAAGATCCGGACGGGCAATCGCACGACTACATGGGACTCGCTTCTTCGACAGATTTGCTGCATTGGACGGACGCAACGCAGAAGCCGGTTCTGGAACGGCGTCCGGGTGCATTTGATTCTCGCGTGATGGAGCCCGGACCTGCGCCAACTCTGACCGAAGCGGGAATACTTTTGCTTTATAACGGGGCCGACGATCATCTGGTTTACGGACCGGGGTGGGTGCTGTTCGACCGGCGCGATCCGAGCCGTGTTCTCGCGCGAGCGGACCGCCCGTTTTTAGTTCCAACGCTCGAGTGGGAAAAGAAGGGGAATGTGCCGAACGTGATCTTTCTCGAAGGAGCGGTATCAAAATCGCATTCCAGTTCCGATAGCAACATTGAATTCACCGGCTATTACGGGGCGGCGGATAAGTTCATCGGCGCGGCCAATATTCGGATCGCGATCACGAAGTAACGCTCACAACTGTTCTTCCACCAGGAACTGCTCAAACTTGCCATCGTGCGTTAGAAAAATGTTGAGCACGACAGACTTCTTCTCGAATTGCGCGCGATAACTCAAATGTGTCATGCCGCCGCGCCCCTGTTCGTTTTGACGCATAACGGACTGCAGTTTTCCTAAAAGCGCGAGAGAGTTTCGATAATCATTTAGGGCCGCCTCATTGAAATAGAAGTTTGCGTTCGAGGTAAACCTGGCGCGATCGATTCGGCCTTGCTGCAATCCTTCGAGGATCGTCCGCACCTCGCCGTCGATTTTCGCGGAAGAACTTGGTTCGATCATGGCGAGCGAAATGTCTTGCGAGAGCGGGCCAATCAGATTGACGCCGTCTTCATTCGTCAGCACAACGACGCCCACACCCTTCGACGGAAAGACGCGATTGATCGCGAGAAATCCCGAAACCTCGCCGCTGTGCGAAATCATCGGCGTCCCATGCAGATCTCCGACGCCCAGCCCGAGCGCGTAATGCGTGGGTCTGCCATCTTTCAACATGGCCTCTTTTGTGAACTCTTCGTACGATTTGGCGGACAAGATCCGTTTCGCGAGAAAGGCTATGTCCCAGCGGGCCAGATCCGAAGGAGTCATGCACAACTCGCCGGCCGCGAAATACCATCCCTCCGCTTCGCGAGCGACGGGACGCGGCGGGCCAAGCGCATAGCGTGTGTATGCAGTTGCGTCTTCGGGGCTCGCTTCTTCGCAGTCGCCCGCCGATCTCATCTCCAGAGGGCGAAAAATATGTTCCTGGAGAAATGGCACGAGCGGCTGCCCTGAAACTTTTTCAAAGATCTTGCCCGCTAGAACGTAATTGGTGTTACTGTACTCCCATTTCGTGCCCGGATCAAAATTCAACGGTTTCTTTGCCCAGCGGTCGAGGATGGCGTCCGCTTCGATGTGCTTCAGCCACTCAGGAATCATGTAATCCTGCGGCGCGTAATCTTCGTAACCGGATGTATGGGACAGGAGCTCGCGGATGGTGATCTCGTTCGCGCGGGTCAGATCGGGATAGAATTTCGAGACTTTGTCGTCAAGGGAGAGCTTGCCTTGCTCCTCGGCCAGCAGCAACGCCGCGACTGTAAACTGCTTACTGATTGATCCCACCGCATAGCGCGTATTTTCGGTGGCCTGCCGATTTTTTTCGATATCGGCCTTGCCGAAAGCTTTTTGGTAAACAAGCTCGCCATTGCGCACGACGGCTACGGATGCGCTAGGGGCGCCGGTAGTGCCGAGCGCAGAGGAAACCATTTGGTCCAAATCGGCGGGCGACGGTCCAGGAGTTTGCCCGAAAACCAGGCGGCCCGGGGTTCCAAACAGACCTAGAAGGAGCCAACCGGTTGCAGCAGTTCGTAAACACCGACGTTGTATTTTCATTGTTTTGCGGATTCCAGTATGCCAGAGGAAATTCGTATGTGCCTGTTTTACCCTGTCAAACGTCGTTAGAAGGGGCAAATGAGGGCACCCCAGATTTGATATTTGGTAACGGGAGGTTTGATGTTTAACGTGCTTCGCGACTTAACTGCTTATTCTTCAGGAACAAAGCGTTCCGTGAAATTTGTGACTCATGCGACGCTTGCCGCAAGTGCGGCACTGTTGCTTGGCATTCCTGCAATGGGCCAAGGGCCTTCACCGGCGATTGGCACTACGGGTGACATACACGTTTATGGGGACTTCGATGGTGATGGACGGCTCGATTATGCAGTTTGGCGGCCATCGAATGGCACATTTTATGTCCAATTGACGACCGGCGTGACTATCAACGGAACCCTAACCACTTTCGTGGAGCAGCAACTGGGCGCTCCTGGCGACATTCCGGTGGTCGGCAATTACTCCGGAAACGTGAATTCCACGACCAGTCTGCCGATAACCGATTACGCTGTTTGGCGACCCGCGAACGGAACCTGGTATTACGTCCCGAGCACACCTGCGGGAGCGGCAATAAAGTCTCTCCAGTGGGGAGCATCGGGAGACATTCCCGTGGTTGGCGATTTCGACGGGGACGGGAAAGACGATTTTGTGGTTTGGCGGCCGAGCACCGGGACTTGGTACCTGACACTGAGCGGCAATCCGACGTCACAGCAATTTCAGTGGGGGAATCCCGGGGACGTGCCACTGACGGGGGATTTCGACGGCAGCGGGAAGTCGGAGATGGCAGTATGGCGGCCGAGCAACGGAACGTGGTACGTCATTTCGGGTAAAGATGGATCCACTTTTTCCAAGCAGTGGGGCGCGCCGGGCGATATCCCGTACGCCGCGGATTTCGACGCGGATGGGATCACCGACTACGCGGTCTGGCGGCCTTCCCAGGGAAACTTGTGGGTCAGTTCGAGCACGGCGTTTGAGTACGTGGCGCGATCACGGCCGCCAACCGAGCTGGTCAATTCAAATAAGTGGGAGGTAGGGCCTTTGGGAGCTCCGGGGAGTCTTGGCAAAGGCGTTTTCGTTTTGGTGAATGGCGACTTCGATGGGGACGGCATCCCCGATTTCGGGCTCTTTGACGCCGGCCTGAGCAGCGGCACCCCGAATGCCGGCTCGTGGTACGTCGTCGAGAGCAGCAAACCAACGACTCCTGTGAGCCAGGCGTTTGGGCTGGCCTCCGATGTCCCGGTTCCCGGTTTCTATTCGGATGCCGCACCTCCGGGCGGTTCATCCACTACGACTACTGACTTCGCGGTCTGGCGGCCTTCAAATGGAGTTTGGTATGTACTGCCGAGCGACGGGAGCACTCCATACAATGTGCCGTGGGGCGCGCCGAATGATATCCCAGTCGTTGGGGACTATGACGGTGATGGCAAAGTCGATTTTGTAGTCTGGCGGCCGGGGAATGGCACATGGTATTGCATTTTGACCAGTAAAGGACCGGCCAGTCCTGTTGTCACGCAATGGGGCGCGTTCGGGGACGTGCCATTGTCTGGCTCCTTCATTGCAAACACTTCTGGGGGCCCTGAGTCAGATCTCGTGGTCTGGCGGCCTTCTACCGGCACCTGGTGGATCGCGAATGGAACTAAATCGATCACTGAACAGAGGGCATTCGGGGCTCCGGGGGATCTTCCAATTGGCGGCGATTTTGACGGCGATGGCACCAGCGATGTAGCCGTTTGGCGTTCCTTCGACCGGAGTCTCTACTTTACTCCCAGCACGAATCCGACAACCACGTCAATCGTTTCCTTGGGGGTGGCCGGGAATCAGTTCATTTACAACGAGCCGCCGGTAACTCCGTTCATCGGAGCGAAGTAGAGCGGTTTTCAGCGGTGCGCGGCGGGCAATGTCCGTTGCGTACCGCGCCGCACCTAAAGCCTCCGGACGAGGACGACGGTAAAGTCATCCGCAAAGGACGGCCCACCCGCCCAGCCTCGTACGTGATCGACGAGATCTTGGACCGTTGTGGCGCAGGGCTGCGAAGTTCGCCGCTCAAGAAATTCGGCGAGACCTTGTTCGCCGAATTCGTCTCCCTCCAGAGTGCGGGCTTCTGTAACACCATCGCTATAGAGAGCGAGCAGATCTCCCGGCTGAAGATATGTTTCCATCTGGCGGTACTGGGTTGAGGGGAAGATTCCGAGCACCATTCCACTTTCCGGCAACTGCTCAACTTTGCCGTTGGCGCGGAGCAACAGAGGATAGTTGTGTCCAGCGTTGCTGTAGCTCAACCGGCCTGTCGGCGCATCGAGCAGTCCATAGAAGGCAGTGATGAATTTTCCCAGCGGACATTTGGTTGCCAAGCTGCGATTGAGATTGGTCAAAGCGGTCGCGGGATCGGGACTTGTTTCTACCAGCATCTGGACTCGCGCCTCGAGGCTGGACATGAGGAGCGCGGCGGGCAACCCTTTGCCGCAGACGTCACCCACCATTAAACCCAAGCGGCCGTCTTTGTACGGCAGGAAATCGTAGTAGTCGCCGCCAATTGTGCGGCAGGGCAAATTCAAACCAGCGAGCTCGTAGCCTTCTAAGGCGGGTACCTGCGCGGGCAAGAGACTTCGCTGAATCTCGCTCGCTTGATTCAGCTCCAACTCCATCAATTTTTCCGATTGTTCGACAATAGCCAGGCGCGCGTGCTCAATGCGGATGGCCGCGACATTCGCCATTACTGTTAGAAGATCGAGATCCTCCTGCGTGAATGCGCGCACCACATTTCCGTTATCCAGGTAAATCAGTCCGATCACACCATTGCCTGTCTGCAGCGGAACAGCCATAAAACTGCGGACTTGATGGATGACGATGCTTTGCTGCTTCTTTAAGGCATCATCAAGCTGGGTATCGCGGACCATGAGGGAGCATCTCTCCGCAATAACGCGATCGCGAACCCGCGTGCTGATGGTGAAGTTTTCGCCTCTGCTTGAGCGGACCACGAGCTCGTCGCCTTCCAGAGTTAAGATGACACCCCGCTTCGCTTCGACAGCGGAAAGGGCAAGCTCGAGAATTGTAGTAAAAACTTCTTCCAGGGGACGATGGCCTGCCAGCTCCTGTCCAGCGCGGATCAAAGAACGCACAACACGCGCCGTGCTGAGCGGAGATTCTCTTTCGCGTATGCCCGACGCAGTGGCCTTGCCGAGGACACGATCGAGACTGGTGACGATTGTGGCTTCTCGCGTGGACTTTTCTTCTTCCTGGGGGACGAACGAGACCACCCGCGACTTCATCCCCGGTTCCCGCACTTCGATGGTGAGGTGTCCGGCTTGAATACGATCGCCCAGCGCGAGACGGTGCGAATCTTTGAGGGCACTCGCGTTGACCGTTGTGCCGTTGCGGCTCTTGCAATCCTTTACGAACCAGTCATTCTGCTGGCGGTCGAAGGAAAGGTGATATCTAGAAAGCCACGGGTCATCCGGATAAGCCAAGTCGTTATCCGCAGCCCGGCCCACCGACAGTTTCTCTTTATCGGGACCGAGCGGGATAGTTGTCGGCGAGCCTTCCGGCCCAGAAATTACAAGATCCATTTCCGATGTCTCATTAGATCAAAACGTGGCGCAAAATACTAAACGGAAGCGGTGCTCGTCAGTTTTCCAGTACCAGCAACACTATCGGAAGCCGCAGTACCCGTGATGAGCCGGGCACCGCGGCCAAAGGTGATGTATTCGAACCCCCATTGGATGAAAACGAGGACGCGGCTTTGGAACTCGACAATGTACATCAAATGGATAAAGAGCCACACCAGCCAGGCAAGGAACCCCGAGATATGGACTCCGAAGATATTGGCGACGGCGCGGGCGCGCCCGATGACAGCGAGATCTCCTTTGTCGAAATAGCGGAAGGGTTTGTTCTGTGGCTCGCCTTCGACGCGCCTGATGATGGTTTTGGCGGCGTACGATCCGCCCTGCATTGCGACTTGCGCAACTCCGGGCAGCGGCGTGCCGTCCGGTTTCGTTGCGGCCGCGAGATCGCCGATAACAAAGATGTCCGGATAGTTGGGAATGGTGAGGTCCGGGTTCACTTTGATGCGGCCGCCTTTATCGGTTTCGGCTTGCGTGCGCTTCGCTATTTGCCGGCAGAAATCCGAAACGGTTACGCCGGCGGCCCAAATGACCGTGCGAGCGGAGAGCCGCTCGGATCCATTATGAGTTTGGAACGTTACCCCTTCTTGATCGACCGCTGTGACAGTTAC
>JAFAYL010000033.1 GCA_019240405.1 Acidobacteriaceae bacterium | reverse complement strand
GCGTACGACGTGACCATCTTTGAGGATCTAGGAAACGGCCAGACGAAACTCACCTTCATTGGAAATGAACCCATGGAGAGCGCGAAAAATAGCGGTCAATTAGAGGGCTGGAACCAGATACTCGATAAACTTGCTGCAGTTGTTGCGGGGCTGGCGCAGGCGAAATAAGAAGCTGAAGCTTTGATGATCGTCACGTGCGAGCTACTGAACGTAACTGAGAGGGCGGGAATGAAAAGGATGAAGGCGGTTCGAGGGGCGGTGCGGCGAGGCTTGCTGGCGGTAGCGGCGCTGGCGGGGATGCTGGTCCTGACGCTGGCTGCGGGAAGCGGGACGAAGCCGGGGAACTCGATCGACTTGGTGCTGCGGGAGGCGGTGGAGCAGAAGAAGGCACCGGGGGTGGTGGCGATGGCGTCGCGGGGAGACGAAGTCATTTACCAAGGGGCGTTCGGGAAGCGCGACAGCACGAAAGACGTTCCGATGACGCTGGACTCGATTTTCCACATCGCTTCGATGACCAAGGCGGTGACGGCGGCGGCGGTGCTGCAACTCAGTGAGAGCGGACGGGTGAAGTTGGACGAGCCCGCGGCGACCTATCTCCCGGGACTGGCGAAGGTGCAAGTGCTCGAGGAATTCGACCCGGCGATGAAAAAGGCGAAGCTACGGCCACCGAAGACGCCGCCGACGGTGCGGCAATTGCTGACGCACACTTCGGGGTTTGGCTACGACTTTTTCGATGTGCGGCTGCACGAGTGCGTGGAGGCGGGACTGGCTCCCGCGATTACGGGGGATAGCGACGCGTTTCTGAAGGCGCCGCTCATGTTCGATCCGGGAACGCACTGGGAATATGGAATCAGCTACGACTGGCTGGGAGAACTGGTCGAACAGGTGAGCGGAGAGACGCTGGAGGAATATTTTCGGCGGCACATCTTCGAGCCGCTGGGGATGACGGACACGTTCTTCAACGTTCCGGCGGAAAAGCAGGTGCGGGTGGTGACACTTCAACTGCGGCAGGCGGATGGGAGTTTTGTAGAACCGCCGCCGCAGCCGATGAAGCCGGTGAAGTTCTTCAGCGGCGGCGGCGGCCTCTACTCGACGGCGGGGGATTACTTGAAGTTCGAGCGGATGGTGCTGAACGGCGGGACGTTCGGCGGCAAGAGGATTCTGCGGGCGGAGACAGTGGCGGAGATGAGTCACAATCAGATCGGCGAGATGAAGCTCGCGGAGTTGAGGAGCACGATTCCGCAGTTGATCAAGAATCCCGTTCGCTTGCCGGGTTCGCCCGACAAATTTGGATGGGGATTCGGAATCAACACCCGGGCGGTGGAAGGCGGGCGCGCAGCGGGGTCGTTGGCATGGGACGGCATCTTCAATACGTTTTTCTGGATTGATGTTTCCGGGAAAACCTGCGGGGTGGTGCTGATGCAGACGATCCCGTTCAGCGACGATGGGGCGCTAGCGGCGGCGGAGGAGTTCGAGCGGGCCCTCTACGCTAGCGCGGCGAGGTGATGCTCTGAGAGATCTGTTCGGTGCGCCTGCCCTCCTCGTGTCCGACGGCTCCCGGGTTACCGTTTGATGATCGAAAGATTTTCAACTTTTGGCTTCCTGGCACATCCCATGGGCGCGTCCCGGGCACGGCTAGGATTCTATTGCTTTCCAGCGACGAAGCATTGCACGACATGGCGGCTTCCCAAGATGGGGGACACCATTTCTCCGAGGATGTCCGTTTACATCGGCAAGAGTCTCCGGGGGGTCAACCGCGCCAACGTGAACCATCCTTCCGCTTCGTTGAGTGAATCCATGCGTGTCCGTTCATCGGTTTCGCATGGTAAAGATCGAGGATGAATCGCCGGCATGCTGATTCACGTTCTCCCTGTTCTTCCAGATGGTTCTGTCCATTGCCTAGATTCTGAACAACGAAGGGCTTCACACCAGGATTCCAAATTCAATCCCATATCTCCACGCGTCCGCCGCAATCGCCAGCGGCTTCCTTCTAGTCTGGTCATCGAATGCCTCCGTAAAGCAGAGGCAGGCTATCTCGGAGATCCCGGCTAAGGACGACCTCCAGGCTTTAGTTGAAACCTGCTTCTCGTCACTTGGCCGGATCGCCTTTCCGGGCAAGCGACTTTGGCGGCTGTTGCCTTCAGGGCTTCGCACTCATCGAGTGCAATTTGAAGCGTGATTCAGCGGATTAGTACCGATAGACGGGCTTGTCATGATCAACTCCCGAACCGTCGGCAATCTGGACATTGAGTCCGGGTCGCGAGTCAGTATGCCGGATGATGTCGGTTAGCCTCTGGATGTGAGGCGCGTGGTCATTCTCGGCCCGGGAGCTTCAGGCAAGTCGGCGCTTGCGATTCGCCTTAGGGAGATCACCGGTCTACCTTTGATAGAACTGGACAAGGTCTTCTGGCGGCCAGGTCTTGCCACGACACGGCGCGATCAATGGGTCAAAATGCAGCAGCGGCTTGTGGAGGAGGATAGATGGATAATCGATGGTGACCTGGGGCCGTATGATGCTGTCGAAGTTCGGCTTGCTGCTGCGGATACGATCATTTTCCTCGACTTCTCGCTTGTCCGATGTGCTTGGCGAGCGATCCGACGATCCCGCGAACGCGCCGATTTTTGGCTGTGGCTGTTACGGTATCGCCGCCAAAGCCGTCCGCTTCTCATGGAAGCGATCACTAAGTACGCAGGTCATGCGACCCTCCACGTAATACGCAACCCTGAGGAACTGAGGCGATTCCTCGAAGTCGTACGACGCAATTCGGGGCCCGCAGAACCTGCACCCACGGACAAGTGACAGAAGTAGAGTTTGTGAAAACTAGCGGCAGAACGATTGATTCTCGAGCCTTCATGCTGACTATTAGCTTATTCCGAGAGGATTGTCAGCGATCCGGAAACTGACCCAGGGAAGTGGTTGATTTTCTGGTTTCAGGGATTCACTATCACGTGGGGTGGACTGGTTGGTCATTATACGAATCCGCAAGATCTGATTGACGGCGGTTTCACCGGAACACCGGACCTTGCGTTCTACACGCCCGAAAGCAAGTGGGAGATCGAGAACCACGGGGTTGATCCGGATGTGGATGTAGAGTTCGATCCTGCGCAGTGGCGGCAGGGACACGATGCGCAGCTAGATAAGGCCGTCGAGGTGGTGATGGATCTGCTGAAGAAGAATCCGCCTCCGGTGCACAAGCGGCCAGCGTATCCGAATTATCAGGTTGCGGCGAGGTCTGGGGCGAAGTAGGAACGCGGCGTGCTGGTTTTCGGACCGGCATTTTGGGATGTTCTCTGACTTAGCCGTTTTCGACGCGCGCCTTGATATCGGAGTAGGCCGCCTCGATGAGCCTGTTAAGCGCTGAGGCGTTTGCGGCCATTCCCGGTCTCAGCTTCACATGGCGCATGAACTTGCCGGTACCTTCCAAGAGGCGGGCCGGATCCGGGAGCGCTGCGCCGCGAAAAAACCCCACGTTTACGTGCGAAGTGAATACATTGACGTAGCCGAAGGGTACATCTCCCAGACAGGCAACCGGACAGCCGTCATGCAAAAGCTCGCGGACTTCGTCCCCGCACTTTCGCATCACTTCAAACCACTGATGCGCGATGGCTCCCAGCTCACCTGTATGCTCTTTCATCCACGCATCGATGGCGGGATCCCGCACGACCGCGCCGTTGAATCGCAGCAATTCCGCTGTCGTTGTCGCTTCGGCCTCCCGGCGCATTCTTTTAGATAACACGGACTTTCGGTGATCGGCATATCGGCAAACCGGAGTTATTGATCTTTACGCGCCGCTTTGGGAGAACGCTTAGGCCCGCCCAGATTGCGACGAGTCGCCGACCTCAGCAGCCGCTCACCATAGCTCTAGCGTTTCGGATGGATCTAGAGGCACGAAGCTCTGAGCCTGCTTCGGATCACCCGTACCGGAGTAACGCGCCAAAACTGGATAGGAAAAAACAGGACGCGAACGTTCAACTCTACCGTTGCTCAATCTGGAGGCAATCAGCTTTTCGGGGGCTTTCCCCTTCTCCACCCAGGTCTCCAGGGCCGACATCGCGTCGAACTCGGTAAATCCCGGGCCTCCCCCACCGTGATGGACTCCAGGAATGAGAAATAACCGGAAGAAGTCCTCCGTCTGTTCACGGCCGCCCATAAGCTTTTCGACGCCTTGGTAGTAACCAATAGAGGATGTTGCAACGATTGCGCCGTCTGCCCACCCGTGCCACATGAGAATTTTGCCGCCTCGCGCCTTCAATGCGCGTAGATCGAAGGACGTAGCATCATAGATTTGTCGAGCCCTGTTTAACGTTGACGGATCGTGATCGAAATCGTACTTTAGCGTGTCCACGTTGGGCCGTATTGCGTCATTCACCATGTACTTCTCGAATTCCGTAGTTAATTCTAAGTTGGCCAGCCGTGGTGGGACGCTTGGATTGCCTGGAGCGCCAAAATAGTTCCAGCCTTCCCACTGCGTTTCTGTTCCCGGAATATAGGGGTAAGCGTATAGCACGTCGCCTTTCGAGTTTGTTGCCGGCGTCATCAAGCCTTTCACAGCGGTGACCTGCCTTGGACTCAGGCAATCGGACGCGTTGCTTCCTGGCCGGCACGCGGCCATCTCCGGTTGCCACTTGCATGATGGTGGATCAGCCACCACGCCTTCATCCACGCCTGACTGGGCGCTACACAACTGCAACACGGACCGATGAACCGCATTAGCGGCTCGCGCGTCGAGCACTGTGCCGCCATGGCCATCGCTGATCGCTCGCGCAAACCAGGCGGCGGCGATGGTGTTCCTTCCTGTGTAATCGTAGACCGGAGCACTGGGTAGGTATCCATCGAAGTCTTCAGGAAATCTTTGCGCCTCCATCAGGACAGCTTGGCCGCCTTTGGAGTTGCCGGCGATATAGGAGTATTTGATTGGCTTGGCATAGTAGTGAGTGATGATCGCCTTGGAAATGAGAGTGACCACGTGATTGCTGCGCCAGCCAAAGTCGTTCTGTAGTTCGGGCGCGTTCGCGGCCCAAATGCCATCGAAGCCCCGAGCAGAATCGTGCCCGCCATTTCCCGTCGCGGAAGCATAGCCCCGCGACAGACCCAAGTTGGTGTACTCCGATAAAATCATTCCGCAAAACCCGCCACACGCATAAAAGAACAACTTCTCATTCCAATCTCCGGGCTCTGGCAGCTTTAGCTCAAATTTGTTCTGCGGTGCAACGTAACCGGTAACACGGCAATATTGATGGATATGACTCACGGCTTGATCGGCTATGTTGCCAAACCCGCTGGGGTATGAGTTCGTGCGCCGCAGATCATCAGCCGGCAGTTCCACAACCTGTGCAGAGGTAATCAGGGCTGGTCCTCCAGCAACTTCTTTCAGATTGAGCTGCTTCAGGGCGCCGCACATTCGAACATCATACGGTGGTGGAACGTTATGCGTACTCTGCGCGGCGGCCGGGATTGGCAGAATCAGGCACAGGACAATTACAAGGACCAACAGACTCCCCGGCGATGCAAACTTCTGAGGAGATGCGCCTCTCCTGCGCATGAGGTGACTTCTTACAAAACGATTTTGCATTCCACCACCTTGCCATCGGCGCGGATAAATATGATTATTGTGCCTGATCGTTCAGCCAGGGATTATACTTCTTTGGGCTCAGCGGATTGACGGAGCGATTCGCAAATTGAGCAGCCGTTGGGCACCAGAATCGCTCACGCCGCAGTTTTCGCACTCGATCAGCAACGTGATTCCTTTGCGAGGGAACGTGGGCATCGATCTTTCATCACTCGGATCATTCCTCGATGACGGTCACTCGAAGTAATCGGCTTTAAGGCCTTGAGTGTCGCTCACTGGCCCAAGAGTCGGCTCATCGCAAACTGAGCATGCGACCAGTTCTGTGGATCACTTCCAGGGCGTTCGGCGGGGCGAGCAGAAACTGCGTAAGGCTGCAAGCTGGAACTGCCACAGCCGGAAGCAAAGAAGTAGGAAGAATCCAGCGCTCAACTCACCTACACGCGTCGAGCGTGCGGTGAGTTCCTCCGCGGTATTTAGCAAGAAAAGCCGACTTCAGACCGAGACGGAACGCTGGGAGGCACGTCTCACTCGTGTAGATCACGCCTTGGATGACAAGATCCACAGCTATCTCGGCCGGTGGCAAGTGAAAAGTGCGAGATGGGATGGGCCTCGAAGAAGCTGCTCGAGAGGCTCACAGGGAGCTCGGGGGAGTCGAACAGGTTAAGGAGAGTGTTCGTGACATGACAATCGGGGTTACGATCGCCACTCTGATGCAAGATCTCCAGTATAGCTTTCGATCTCTTCGTCGAAGCCCCGCACTGGCGGCAACCTGCGTCGTCGTCCTCGCGCTCGGCATCGGCGCAAACGCTGCGATCTTCAGCGCGGTGAAAGCGATTCTGCTCGATCGATTGCCCTACCGCGATCCGGGCCGGCTGGTCGCGCTGTACGAAGCGGGCGTTGTCAAGGGCGACGTTCATGACGAACCCGCTCCCGCAAATTTTTACGACTGGCAGCGCGAATCCGACAGTTTTGATGACATCGCCGCATACGGTGGGATCAGCGGCAATCTCTCTGGGGCATCCGGCCGTCTGCCCGAACACGTTCAAGGCGTCTTCTGTTCGTGGAATCTTTTCCGAACCCTAGGGGTCCAGGCGAGCCTCGGAAGAGTTTTCACGCGCAGCGACGATAGCCAGCAATCGAGCCGGACCATTGTTTTGAGCCACAGTTTATGGCGCCGCATATTTGACGGTAATCCAGGCTTGATCGGGCGGACCTTACGTTTGGATGCGCAGCTTTACACAATCATCGGAGTCATGCCTGCCACGTTTGAATTCCCGTCGTCAACCACGCAGTACTGGGTCCCCATGCAGCTCGCACTGCCCGCCGAAGAGCTTCAAACCCGCGGGGATCATCGCCTCTCCGTCATTGCGCGCTTGAAGCCTGGCGTCACAACCCGGCAATCGGCCGCCGAGCTGACTACAATCCAATCGCGCATTGCGCGTAGCTATTCCGGCCAGACAGGAACCTCGGTCGAAGTGTACGCGCTCGAGAGCGAGCTGGTTGACCCAACGCTGAGGCGATCGCTTTACGTTCTCTGGGCTGCGGTCGGATGCGTGCTTTTGATCGCTTGCGTGAATGTTGCTAATCTCCTGCTCGTCCGAAACTCCGCTCGGCGGAAAGAGGTTGCGGTTCGTATCGCGTTGGGCGCATCGAAACGCCGTATCGCCCGACTGTTCTTTCTCGAAAGCATCATTCTGTCCCTGATAGGCGCAGCGGCCGGACTCTTGCTGGCACAATGGCTGACACACGTCCTCGTGAGCCTCTCTGCAGCGCTGCCGCGTGCCTCCGCTATTCAATTGAACTGGACGACGCTCCTGTTCGCCGCAGGCGTTGCGCTCGCGGCAGGAGGTCTTGCGGGTGTCCTACCGGCCGCCTCGGCGTCCGCCATTGATCCTGGCCACGCAATGCATGAGACTGGCCGGACAACTTTCGGATCGCTGCGCTCGACGCGCTATCGGAGCGGGCTGATATCGGTTGAAATTGCGCTTTCGTTTCTGTTGCTGGTGAGTGCCGGGCTCCTGCTCAAAAGTTTCGTTCGATTGCAAACCGTAGATCTTGGTTTCAATCCGAGGAATCTGCTGACCATGTTTGTTACTTTGCCGACTGCGCAATACCCTACAAACGCGAAAGCAGCTACATTCTTTGAGCAGTTTCTCGCCCGCGTTCGGGCGATTTCCGGTGTTCAAAGCGCCGGGCTGGTTTCATGGCTTCCGGCCGCCGGGCAGTATATGAACACCGATTTGACAATCATAGGGAAACCGAGACCTCCGCGCGACCAATCGAATCCGGTGATTCCGCGCACCGCAGATCCCGGTTATTTTCATGCGCTGGGTATCCCGCTCGAGCGCGGCCGCACTTTCCTGCCGCAAGAGCGCCTCGATAAGGCGGATAAGGCCATCGTCAGCACGAGTCTCGCACGTAGATACTTCCCTAACGAAGATCCCATTGGCAAATACGTTTCTTTCTGGGAGAAGCGATGGCAAATTGTGGGAATCGTTGGTGATGTCCGGAAAAATCTCGATGAGTTACCCGAGCCGACAATCTATGTGCCGATGTCGAGCGGTGAGTTGAATTTTGGCTGGCTCAGCGTGCGGGCCGAGGGCGATCCGCTGCGTCTTGCCATTCCTATCCAGCGCGAGCTCGCCCGCCTCGATCCGAATCTCGCTGCGTCGGACGTTCTCACGATGGATCAATTGATATCAAAGCGAATCGCGAACCGGCATTTCAGTTTACTCCTGTTGATGTCGTTCGCTAGTGTGGCAGTACTGCTCGCTGCTGTGGGCCTCTATGGTGTCATCTCATATTCGACGGCCCAGCGGACTTCCGAATTCGGGGTGCGCCTGGCGCTCGGCGCGCAACCGCATAATTTGATTCGATCGGTTTTGCGACATGGCCTCGCGCCTGCGCTAACCGGAATGACAGTTGGTTTCGTGACTGCAATTGGTGCAGTCAGGGTTATGCAATCGATGTTGTTTGAGGTGAAGCCCTTGGACGCGGCGGTATTTGCATCAGTAGGCTGCGGGCTTCTGGTCATATCCTTTGCGGCCTGCCTCATCCCCGCGCTCCGAGCGACAGCCATTGATCCAACGCAAGCGCTACGAGTGGAATAGCCGCTGCGGTGTGGCGGGAAATTCTCTCTCGGCGCGTAGACTTGGGAAGTCCGGTCTCGAACCGGAGCTCTGGAGGTGAGCAATGCTACTGTTCATCGCCGTTCTAGCTGGCGCGGTTGCTTCTACGGACCGAACTGAAGATCTCAACCGACTGCAAGACGAAGTCTCGACCGCTTTTTCAAAGCTCGAACCGCAAACCATTCATACCGCGGAAGGTCGTTTCAAGTACGACTATCTAACTCCGGGCGGATATTACAAAGGATCGATGTGGGATTGGGATGGCTTCTTCATTGGATGCCACCTGACGCATCAAAGCCGGGACCAGGCGAAATATTTGAAATGGTGGGTTCTGAACTTTACCAATGCGGCCAATGCGATCAATAAAGATGGCTGGGTCCCCGCTGTTCTCCTGGCCGACCGCCTGCCTTCAGCAAAACCACATCCTCTCTTCGGGATGTTCACGGTGAAACCGTTTTTGGCACAGGGAGCAGTCATTGCGTCCGAAAATCTGGGGGATTATGAGTGGGTTCGGCCGGTATGGGACAGCTTAAGCCCCATCCTCGCGTATCGGGAGAAAACACAGTACGACCCGAAATGGGGACTGTTCTTTTGGGAAACCGCCATGCAGTCTGGCGAAGACAACAATGTTGTTCTCAGCAATGATCCAAAGGACCGCAACGCGATTCTGGCTGTGGATCTCTGTGTTTTTCAGCTACGTGAATATTGGGCAATGGCGCGATTGGCCGAAAGGCTCGGGAAGAAGACGGAGGCAGACGCATATCGGGCGAAGGCCATCAGCCTGCGTCGCGCCATGCTCGATCATCTATGGTTCGCTCAGGATGCGACATTCTTCAATGTTCGCCGGGATACTGGTCAACCTGTTCGGCGCATGAGCGGTTCCAATTTTATTCCGCTAATGGAGGATCTCTTGCCCGCCGTCGACGCTCGGAGCATGATTCGCCGCTACCTGTGGAACTCCGAATACATGCTCGGGCCGTACGGAATCCGGAGCCTGTCAAAGCAGGATCGGGGCTACAACAACATCAGCATGATCGATCCCTATTCAAATTGGCAAGGGCCAGTCTGGATCAACACGAATTACCTCTACTTCCTTGCCTTAAGGCGCTATGGCTTCAATGAGGAAGCGGCAAAGGTGGCTGGGATTCTGGCACGCGTGGTACTTGCCGACATTCACAAATGGGGATCGATGCACGAGTGCTACAACGCAGAAACCGGGCAGGGGCTGGCTCCCACGCCAGAGCAAGCGAAGGATCACGTCTTTCCTGGTTTTGTTGGCTGGAACCTCTTAATTCAGGACATGTTGCAGTGTGAGACCCGAAGAGATTGCCTGCTGCTTGACTGGCCCGGGAAGAATTGACTCGGGTCAAAGTCGGCCACAGCGTAGACAACTTGGTACCCATCGCTGCCGATTGCCGTGACATAACTCGAGAGCTGCTTCCCAGTGAAGTCCTTTGCCGAAATTCACGCCACTACATAGCTTCATCAACAATCTCGAGCCCATCGTAATGCCGGGACAACTGCCCATCAATGCACAACGGTCCCAGTTGCCAACCCGATTCGCTGTTCCAACTGGATGAAGCGCGGACCGTCTCGTAGAGCATCGAAGCTCGGTTCCACCGCGAGCTCGGTCATCTGCGTTTCGCGGTCATGGTAAGCGCGTTGTAGATTGGCGAGTGCTTCGTCTGCTTTGCCCAAGTGTGCGTAAACCATGGCCCGCCTGTATGGAAGCGAGTAGCCTTTGGGCGGCTGGCGCGGTTCCTCGGATAATTTAAGTTCGGCTGACCAATAGCCCCTAGCGCCTCCCGAGACAGCCGCCTGGCGCACACGGTTCATGCCTGCGATTACATCCTCGGGTTCCCCTCCACTCAGCACGCGCGCCTTCGTCTCTTCGGCGACGGCGTTCTCGAATTTTCCCAGCAGCGCATACAAGCAGGCGAGGCGCTCATGATTCAAGGCGAAGCTTTGCATCCAACTAATTCACTCGTTGATACCGTGCAATGGCTTCCTAATAACGCCGCGCCCACTTCACCGATTTGTAATGTTTGGCAAAATTTAGAAGCAGCGCAAGAGGCATATTTTTAGTAGCTACCGTAATTTGTCCGGAAAATTGATCTTCGCGTGCGACTAGGAATGGAGGGTACTCGGGGGAACCCGAGTTTCAACAGCGTGGAAGTATAGGTGATCCCTCCGAGAGCTGCCAGCTCTAGAGGGAGATTTTTGCACGGCGAGGATCATTTGGACGAGTCTCCTTTGTGTCTCACGAGGGGACTGTGTCAGGTGGCTCGGGAGGATCTTTCGCACAACCGATCGTAAAAGGTAATGCAAAGGAGAACTAACGATGAAAATCTTTTTCTGTATCGCCACAGTAGCAGCTGCGCTGTTCGCCGGACGGGCCTTGGCCCAGATAGGACCGGACGAGCAGGCCGCAATACTGGCGGCGCACAATAATCAGCGCGCCATGACAGGCCCCGCCCCGGGCGAGGCTCCCCTCACGTGGTCAAACGACCTGGCGACATACGCCCAGGCGTGGGCGCAGAACCTTGCTAACCAAGATCAGGGGCTTATGCATCGTGATTCATCACCAAACCCTGCCGATAACACCATTAATAATCCCATCTTTCCCGGCCAGTCCCTCGGCGAGAACCTCTTCGGCTCTACCGCCCCGGATGACGGGACACTAGGTCCCGCGGCCGTCGCCGATTGGATTAGTGAAATGCAGTTTTACAACCATGCTGCCGATGATGGAAACGGAGCGGCTGGTCTCCCGCCGGGCTGTACGGCGCCGCAAGGTAACTCCTGTGGTCACTATACCCAAGTGGTGTGGAGTACTACGACGCAGGTGGGATGCGGCAAGGCAACCTCAGCATCCGGCTGGACCTTTATCGACTGCAACTATTTCCCCGCCGGCAATATAATCCCGGGGCTACCCTTTTAAGGTCTTAACAAACAGGAGGATATCATGCATCTCATTGGCAATAACTCAATCCGCGCTCTTCGCTTACGGGAATTTGCCGTCCTCTCGGCGGTAGTCGTACTGGCGGCAGCCTTCAGCACTGCGATGGCCGGGACGTGCACCCGCACCTTCGGCTTCGTAACGGCTAGCACTGAGTCGAAGTTCTGGATGATTGACAAAACCACGCACAAGGTGGTGGCCGAGATTCCGAAGGACGGGCCTCGTCAGACCGTCGTGACACCCGATGGAGAGACTCGCTATTCCGTGAACACTAAGGAGAACGTTGTGGTGTTCGTCAACAAATGTGATAGCGACGAGCGACATTCTATCTGCGTGCGGAAAGGGCCCTATGGGTTAGCCCTCAGCTTGGATGGGAAGAAACTCTTTGTGTTTAGCAGGATTGCCGATACCATCTCGGTGATCGATACAAGAGAAAACAAGGTGGAGGAGGTTGACCCAGCGCCGAAATATAACTTCGGAATAAAAGTGACCGAGGACGGGTACTTGACAGCGGTGAAGTGAACCCGGCGAAGCGAGATCAATGCCGGGGGCGCTCCCCCGGTCCCCGCGCTGCTTAATCAAGTTCACGATGCGTCCGCCGGTAGTCGAACCTCGAGAGCTCACCGTCTCAAATCTTCGGTAGCGTTCCAGTCAGAGTTGATTTACTGGCGGTGTGTTCCTGGAGCCTACCTATAGCGGAGGTTATCCACTCGGCAACCGTCGATGTTGAAATGCGTAGGACTCCCGCGATCTCGCGATATCGCAGACCCTGTGCCCGAAGCCGGATACACAGGCGCTGCTTGTTCGACAGGTTTTGTAAACCAGCTGCCATTCGGGTGAGCCGTTGCTTGTGTTCAGCTTGAGCTTCCGGAGTCGGCTCGGACGATGGAATATCGGCCGCGGTGCTTAGGTCCGAATCGAAATCGACTCGCATGCGGTAGCGCTCACGCCGCCAGTGGTCAAGCGCCGTCCGTTCGGCGACAGCGTATAGCCATCTTTGCTCCGAGTCGATTCGCTTTCCGTTTTTGAGTGTAAGGAGCAAGTCCACGAACACATCTTGCGTGACTTCCTGCGCAATCGTGGCGTTGAGCCCTTTCCTCACGAGGAAGCAATAGATCCTGTCACGGTGAGTCTCATACAGGGCACTGACACGCTCTTTAAGTTCGGGCTCGCAGATTTGCCGCGATGTCGTTCTCATGGAGGCATCGGGTGTGGACTTTGAAGGCAGGATCATAGCCTGCTGCGGCAGGTTCGCCCGCTCAGAATTCTCGCGACTCATTGCTTGTCCTCCCAAGCAATACCCTTCACTTCGTGCTTTAGAGTATTTGGCCTTGCTCTATCTCGAACGTCGTTTCTTGAGTTTGGCGTACACTGCGCTTCCTTCAAGAGAACTGCTCTCCAATCGGTATCTCAACAGTTTAGGCCAAAAAGTGTGCGTCCGAAGAAAAACCCACCAGGGCCAGCCAGCATGAGAGTTGACGAGTGCTACAACGCAGAAACTGGGCGGGGGCTGGCTCCCACGCCAGCAAGCGAAGGATCACGTCTTTCCTGGTTTTGTCGGCTGGAACCTCTTAATTCAGGACGTGTTGCAGTGTGAAACCCGAAGAGATTGCCGGCTGCTTGACTGGCCCGGGAAGAATTGACTGGTTTCGAACAGCATTGCGTCTAACCCACTCGTCATTTGTTTAGTTGCACGACATCGATCTCTTTCAGCAAGCGTACGGAGCGCGCCGGCCTTTTGTCCTGCGGAACGATAATACGGAGTGGCCCTTCGTTCGCATCAAGCGGCTTGCCATCACGCCGGTCCGCGAGAATAATTGCAGAATTCGTAATGCTCGGGTCAAAGTCGGCCAGAGCGTAGACAACTTCGTACCCATCGCTGCCTATTGCCGTGACGTAACTCGAAAGCTGCTTCCCATGAAGTCCCTTGCTGAAATCGACGCCACTTCGAACGAGCACATCATGCAATAGCACTCCTTCATAGTTGACTTGTTTGCCATGATCGTTCAGTACTGCAGTCTGCCGCGAGAGTTCGGCGAGAGTGTTGACCTCAAGCTGCACGGGCTTTGCATCGTTAACTCTAACGACGACTTGACTTGAGGCTTGACCGAACGCGAGCAGTAAACAAATAAATATCGGACGCATGAAAGTACTCTAACGCGCGACAATAAGCTATTTCCGCTCAGGCGGAATCACAACATAACTACCGGCGCGTTCAGCCCGTTGGATTGCCCAACCGGGCGCAAGCTGCAAAGTCCATCCCGGACCACGGACCGGCCGTGCCTTGATATCCGAAGGTGCCGGTAAGCGCAGCGAGCGATTATCAGGCGCTACCAATACGCCACCTGATTCCACATCCAACTCTCCCCAATTGGCAGTAAACGTTCCCGTCGGATAGAAAGTGCCATAAGGCGGGAACGGCACAAGGGTGTGAGGATTGAAACTGCGATTCATTTCGGGGGCGCTTGGAAAATCCAGAGTAGGTCCGTCAACAAACTTCATTTTCAATTCGCCAAGAAGCGCCCGGTGCCTTTCTTCGCGCTCCCTTTCTGCAGAAGCCACCGCGGAGTAACCGTAAAGCTCGGCGCGCTGCATCGCAAGACGTTGCACATCCGCGGGCGGCTGAAATTTCAAAGCAGCGATGAGCATCGAATGGAGCGACTCCGCTTTCGCAATGCCTGCACGCCAGCCCGGTCCGTAACGATCGAGCAGTAATCCGAGAACCGGGCCTATTGCGTAGCCGAACGACCGGGCATAGGCTTCGCTATCTTCAAATGCCTCCACAATGCGTGCCTCGCGACTAATACTCTCACCGGTTTCGCGCAAGCCGATGAAGACCCCCGTGTACTCCGGCAGACCTTCTTGCTTCTCCATCGCAGCTTCCATCTTTTCGGTGCCCGGGCAAAGCTGGTCGCGATACGTTCGAAACAGCATCGCGTCCATAGCGCTCTGATGTCCCGGGCCGCCTTCCGACCGCAGCGCGCGACCCAGCGCCCGCAGCTCCATTCGCATCCACAAACGCCCCGCTTCCGTATCGAGAGCCGGGTCCGGGGCATCCGATGCGCTTAACCCCAGATCGGGCTGCACGCGGTGAAAAGATTCATGTGCCAGCAACCCAAGGCGTAGGAACGGATCATTCGGTAAGGGAAGCAGCACCATGGACCAGCTCTGCTGGCTCCAACGAGTCGAGGTATTGGACGGCGTGAATTGCGCCGGAAGTGCACCAACATAGATCCTTCCTTGCTGTCGAAATGTGCCGTCGGGATCGGGACGGTTTGCAATCGCGGCTCGGGTGTTTGCATCAAGCAAAAGCATCGGTCCGCATAATGACTTACCCCATAAGAGCAGCCCGTTTTTTTCGCAAACGCTTGACCATTGGTCGAAGGCGGGAATGACCGAACTTCGTTCGATCGGAGTCTGCGCCGCCAAGTTGCTCGCGCCAAGAAAAAAGACCAGTCGGATAATCCACGTCTCCACGCTTGTATCGTAGAGCAATAAACCGCGAGTCGATGTCGCTCAGCTTCCGGATTGCGCGTAATCCGCGCAGAACTCCCAAATCCGATGGACGTCAGCCAAGAGTGATGCCATGGAGTGATTAGCAAATCAGCAGACTAGGGAAATAACCCGTTGACATCGTTGAGTGTCACGGTTTCGTACACGTCCAGTTTGCAATTGTTGTTCACGGAATAGTATCTCCCATCAGGCGAGAATGCGAACGAGTTCGGTG
>JAFAYL010000034.1 GCA_019240405.1 Acidobacteriaceae bacterium | reverse complement strand
AATCAAGGAAGTCGACGATGGCATCTGGCTCGTCAGCTTTATGGATTACGACCTCGGCTACGTCGATCTCGAGGAGAAAAGTTTGCAGCCCTTGGAAAACCCATTCGGGCCCAAAGTGTTACCTATGTCTTAGGAACGAAGTGTTACATATGTGTCCGGAATGGACAGAACGGTTAAGTGGGCCCTGTAGGATTTGAACCTACGACCAAAGGATTATGAGTCCTCTGCTCTGACCAACTGAGCTAAGGGCCCGCAACTTTGACGATAGTAGCACCGGTATCTTGTCCGCGACGTGTTAAAAGAGATGCCCCATCTTGTCACGCTTGGTGCGAAGGTATTCAGCCGTAGTCGCAAGCGGAGGCGCGATGATCGGAGCGCGCTCAACCACTCTGATACCCGCTCTTTCGAGAGCAGCAACTTTTTCGGGATTATTTGATAACAGCCGCAGTTCACTAACCTTGAAAAACCGGAGAATCGCGGCGGGGAGCGCGTAATCGCGCAAATCAGCGGCGAATCCTAATTGCTGATTCGCTTCGACGGTATCCAAACCCTGGTCCTGAAGCTCGTATGCCCGGAGCTTGTTCAAGAGCCCGATGCCCCGACCTTCCTGATGCTCATAGATCAACAATCCGCGCCCCTCGGCCACGATTTGGTCGAGCGCCAGCTCCAACTGAGAGCGGCAATCGCAGCGCAGACTGTGGAATACATCACCGGTCAAACATTGCGAGTGGATTCGAACCAGTGGCGGCGCGAGTTCAGGCGCGAGATCGCCCAGCTTCAGCGCAAGCGCCTCTTCAGTTTCCGCAGGACGAATACCTTCGAAGCCGTAAATGCGGAATCTTCCAAAACGGCTCGGGAATTCGGCTTCCGCGATTTTTTTCAGCTTGAAATCTGGCAAGTCGATCCTGTCGGGGCACAATGCGGGACAATTAAACCTTATTATAAAAGCCGTGAGCGCCAACAACGCTCTGGCATTGCACGTACGTTCATGCTTGATAAACAGCAGCTCACCGCGCTTCTAATCAAGATTGCCGTTGCCGCTTCGATCGCCAGCGTTCTGATGCGATTCGGGCGCATTCAAAAATTACTGCTGCGCGATGATCGCACCGTCAGTCAGAGGTTACAGCTTGCCTTCATCTTTGCGCTCATCTTCGGCGCTAGCGCGGTGGTTCGCATCCTGAGCCCTGGGCAGTACCAAGCTATTGACCTCGCGCTCGAAGGCGCCATGATCGCAGGACTCCTAGGCGGCTACGTCAGCGGACTGATTACCGGTCTATGCGTTTGCTTGCCCGACATGTTCGCCGGCAAGTACATGTCGATGCCTTTGTTCGCGGCCGCCGGAATTCTGGGGGGTTTGATGCGCGACCTAGCGCCTCAACAGGAAGACATTTGGTATTTTTCGCCTTTTGTAGATCTGAATCTCTACCGTTTGTTGCGCCAGGTGCTTCGGTTCAGCCGCGGCGCGATTCAGCGTCCAGTGGTGGAGCGAGCGGCATTTAACGTGGCTTGCAACATGTTCGTGATCTCGGCTGAATTTCTGCGCTGGGGAATTGCGCGGTTGTTCCCCGGGCACGGGACATTCTTTTTGTTTGAAGGCTCACGGCTCACAGTGTGGATACTCGCGGCCTCGGCGGCCACCACTCTCTTTGCCGTCTCCTTGCCTATCCGAATTTGGAGTAGTTTCCGCACCGAAAAACAACTGGAAGCGCAGCGTGTTCACCTCACGGAAGCGCGGCTTGCCGCCTTGACCAACCAAATCAATCCGCATTTTCTGTTCAACACGCTGAATTCAGTTTCGACGTTGATTCGTCTGGATCCTGATCGCGCGCGCAGCATGGTCTACAGATTATCCAAGATTCTTCGCCGTTTGCTTCGCAAGACAGACAGCTTCTCGCCGCTACGCGAAGAAATCGCATTCATCGACGACTATCTCGCAATCGAGATGGTGCGTTTCGGGGACAAACTTCGGTTTCACAAGGAAATCGACGAGAATACGCTAGACCATCTGGTGCCAAGCATGATTCTCCAGCCAATAATCGAAAACTCGATAAAGCACGGTCTCGCCAACAAAGTAAACGGCGGAATGGTTCGCCTTCGCGCCTGGCTCGAAGGAACGCGGTTGCACATTTTGATTGAAGACGATGGAATCGGTATCCAAGAATCGAGGCTCGGCACGTTGTTCCAGCAAGGTATTGGAGTAACGAACGTAAACGAAAGATTGCGAGTTTTATTCGGCCAGCGGTATCGCATGCTGATCGACAGCAAGCCCGGCGTGGGGACACAAACTTTGATTGAGATTCCTGAGATCGAAGGTCAGCCGTCGACAGTTCCGTTCAGAACGACCGCTTGAATTGCTTCGGCGCGAACCTAGATTGCTTCCAACTCCTCTTCAAGCAACTGCTTCTGGTAAAGATCGGCGTAATACCCCCCTCGATCGAGCAGATGGCGATGAGAGCCCATTTCGACAATTCGACCGTGATTGAGAACGACGATCCGGTCTGCGTTCTGCACGGTGGAAACACGATGCGAAATCAGAATCGTCGTGCGATCTCGCATCACGCCGGCCAGTCCCGCCAGGATTTTTTCTTCCGTCAGTGTATCTACGCTTGATAAGGCATCGTCAAGAATCAGTATTCGCGGATTGCGCAGAATGGCCCGCGCGATTGCAGTGCGTTGCTTCTGCCCGCCGGAAAGCGTCAGCCCGCGTTCACCGATCAAAGTGTCAAGCCCCTTTGCGAATGTCTCGAGGTCCGGGCCCAAACCTGCGACCTCCGCTGCCCACTCGATTTCTTCCCGAGATGCGTTAAGTACGCCCCACGCAATATTTTCAGCGAGCGTTGCACTGAACAGAAAAGTCTCTTGCGGCACGAAACCAATTTGCCGTCGTAATTCTTTGGGATCAAAGCGGCGAATATCGATACCGCCCAGCTCGACGATACCGCGAGTCGGATCATAGAGACGCGCCATGAGACTTACTAAAGTGGTCTTTCCGCTTCCAGTGTGTCCGACAATTGCAACGGTTTCGCCTGTGTGAATTACCAAATCCACGCGATCGATCGCTTTTCTATCGCCGAAACTCATCGTGATGTCACGAAACCGGATCTCTTCCGGAAAATCGCTCGGGCTCAGCGCTTGTCCCGGCGCCGCAATGCTCGGACGCTGGTGAAGAATCTCGTTGATCCGGTTTAGAGAAGCTGTGCCGCGCTGCATCAGGTTCACCACCCAGCCGAAAGCAATCATCGGCCAAATGAGCATCCCCATATACGTGTTGAACATCACGAAACTACCCAGGCTGATGCGGCCTAACATCAATTGCTTGCCGCCGTACCAAAGCACAAGCAGAAATGTGATTCCAATCAATGCCTGAAGGAGCGGCATAAACATGCCTTGAATGCGGGCGAGCCCAATATTCTCGCGAATGTAATCACGATTCAATCGCTCGAATTGCTCCACTTCGGCGCTCTCTTGCGCGTAGGCGCGGACGACCCGGACGCCGGCCAGGTTCTCCTGAACCCTGCTGCTGATATCCGAAAACATCTTTTGGATGTGCTCGAAGCGCATGTGTATGCGGCGGCCGAAGAGTATAACTGCGAGCGTTACAAGAGGCGCAGGAATGAGCGCAATGAGGGTGAGGCGGACATCGGTGTGCAGCATCACTGCGAGCGCGAGTACGAGCGTGATACTCGTTTCGGTCCAATACATCACGCCAGGTCCGAGCATCATCCGGACGGCGTTGAGGTCGTTTGTGCTGCGCGCCATGATGTCGCCGGTTCGGAATCTCGCGTAGAAATCCTGCGACAGCTCGACGAGATGCGAGAAAAGATCGTTTCGCAGATCGTATTCGATATCCCGCGAGATGCCGATGGTAATGACCCGCATCCAATATTGGAAAATTCCTTTTACTACCGACAATCCGATGAGCAGCGCCGCAAACTGCATCACGATGCGGAGCTGAAAACCGCGGGTGAGCGAATCGACGCCATACTTGATAATGATCGGAAGCGCGGCGGCGAGGGCGTCTTTGATCAGAAGCGAGCCCAGCCCGAGAGCGAGGCCGCCCCGGTACCGGCGCAAGTACGGCCACAGTGTAGATAGGGATTTCAGCATCAGGGTGAGGCTAAGCCGCCGAAACTACTTCAAAAGATGCCCAATTGAGCAGGAAAGCTTCACACACGCCCCGGGCGGCCGACCGAATTCAAGGCTACTTTAAAGGATCAATCCTCGTGCGAAGTTTTCGAGGTGTCGCTCGTTCGAGAATCCAGGTGCCCGACAGTTTTCAATTTCTGATACAGGCGTTCTACTTCGTCTTCATCTTCGGGCGTGAGCATTTGAACAGGTGGTTTTACAAGCGCTTTTTCGCGGTGCCGCTCCGCGGGCGTAGACGACGCCCAATAATCGCGATGAGACACTCCGTCGAAAGTAGCGAGATACGAATGCTTCCTGAGATCGTAGGTCAACTGATCGATTTGTTTCACATCGCCTGGAAAAACGAGCAATCTGCGCCGTGAATTCGTCAGTTTGAGCTTCAAAATAAGAGGCGCCACAAAATAGGCGTTGAAACGGCAGGTGTTGATTTCGCGAACTTCCCGCCACGCGATCGTGCGCTCGCCCACGTTAAACTGCATCTCCCCGGTTCGGATCCATGGTCGCGCTGCCAGCCAGAAGAGAACTGCGGCCGTCACCGCGCATAACGACGCCGGGATAAACGCCATTGGCGCGCGAAACCCGCACGCCACGCCCACTGCAGAGCCGGCCAGCGCCGCCCATCCCGTCCAGGAGTACAAGCGCGACGGCTGGTAAATTTCCATGCTCGGCTGCATGTCTTTAGGCTACTCTCAGGCGCTATGCCCGTCAACGATCCTTTTGCTGTCTCGCTATTCTACCGGGCTGCGATCGACTTTCGCATGCCCATTTGTATTCCTCTGCGCACGTAGTCGGCACCGCTCGCAATGGTGAAAAAAGCAGAACAATACAGAACCATCCGAATCCAGGATAGCTCGCCGTCTTTGATCGATTTCTCAAACAGCACGACCAAAACCAGCGCGATCTGGAAAACGGTGCTCACTTTTCCAAGTGGGGAGGGAAGAAACGCGGGAATATCGCGCATCGCGCGAAGGAATAGCGCTCCGGCGATAATCATCACATCGCGTCCAATCACCAGGTACATCATCCATGCCGGAATCAGGCGAATATATCCAAGCGTCAGGAAGGCCGTAACTAGCAGGGCTTTGTCTGCAATTGGATCGAGGATCACTCCCAGTCTGCTCGAAGTATGAAACCGCCGAGCCAGCAAGCCGTCGAGCCAATCCGTTAAGCCCGCCAGCACAGCAAGCGCGAGCGCCTCACGAAAGTGGAATTCAAGCAGCAGATATGCCAGAAACGGAGAAGCCGCCAACCGGCATAGGGTTAGAACATGTGGGAGCTGGCGCAACCCACATCTTATAGAGATCAGGAGACCAGCGCGCGCGCGGCTGCAAACTGTGCTCGGCCTGTGCTGCTATCCAAGCTGACAATTTCGTACAAAGACGAGTCCGACATGATTTTGTTTACCAGCGCCACGTGCATTGCATGACCTGCCTTTTCCGCCACGACGCGCCCCAACAAAGGCCTGCCAATCAAAGCGAGGTCACCCAGCAGATCCAGTGCTTTATGGCGGCAACATTCATCGGGAAAGCGCAGTCCTTCCGGATTCGCAATCCCCTGCCGAGTGAAGCAGATTGCATTCTGCAGCGACGCCCCGCGAATCAATCCCATGTCTCGGATTTGATCAAGCTCGTATTCAAAACCGAACGTTCGCGCCGGAGCGATTTCCTTCGCGTAAGTCTCCGGCGTGATATTAAGGTCCAAAATCTGTTCGCCGACCATTGGGTGGTTGTAGAAATTTCGGCAATGAAGATGGAAGTGATCGCAAGGCAGAATTGCTACTCGCTTCCGCGCCGCCTCGACCGTGACTGGCTTGACGATCTTGAGATAACGGCGCGGCCGGCGGTACTCGCGCCTGCCCGCTTTCTGCAGCAACTGAACAAATGGAAGCCCGCTTCCATCGAGAATGGGGAGTTCCAAGTTATCGAGTTCGACAAACGCGTTGTCGATTGCCATGCTGTAAAACACGCTGAGCAGATGCTCGGTCGTCGAAATGAAAATCCCGCGCGGATGCATCAGGCTTGTTGCGTAGCTGACGCGCTCGACGTATTCCCAGCTTGCTGGAATGCGGGTGTTGTCTAGGTCCGTGCGAATGAAGACGATTCCCGTGCCCGACGGGGCAGGAGTGATTCGCAGGCGCACGGGCGCTCCGTGATGGAGGCCGATGCCATCTACTTCTACGGGGCGAAAAATCGTTGTTTCGCGATCCATTTCCAACAGTGACAGCATATCAGCAAGAAGCTTTGAGAGTCTCTAATATGTTGAATCTACGAGGTTTGTTTCTCAATCAGTGTGGCTTTTCCGCAACATCCTTGTGGAAAAGAGGGGGACGGCGTGGCGGATTTGCCGCAATCGGCTAGGAGGTCGGTGATCCGGTCTGTGCTCAAATGAAAGTTCAAACTGGGTGCCGGCTGCTCCCGCATAACCGCCATCCTGGGTGAAGCTGAATCACAATTCTCATGACAAGCAAAGTCCGTTCGACGACCATTCTGTGCGTGCGCCGAAACGGGAAAGTGGTTCTGGCCGGTGACGGGCAGGTCACGATGGGCAGCGAAGTTTTGAAAGGCGGAGCGCGCAAGCTGCGACGGCTTTACGGCGGCAAGATTATCTCCGGTTTCGCGGGATCCACCGCGGACGCGTTCGCTCTCTTCGCACGGTTTGAAGCGAAGCTCGAGCAACACAGCGGGAATCTCTCGCGCAGTGTTGTGGAGCTTGCGAAAGAGTGGCGCACCGATCGCATGCTGCGCCATCTCGAAGCGCTGCTTTTGGTCGCCGATATTCAAAACATGTATATTGTGAGCGGCACCGGTGACGTGATCGAGCCGAACAGCCCTGTGGCTGCTATTGGTTCAGGCGGTGCGTTCGCAAGGTGCGCTGCAGTTGCATTGATTGAAAATACGGATTTTGCCGCCCGCGAGATTGTGGAGAAGGCGATGAAAATCGCGGGCGATCTCTGCATCTACACCAATGAGAGTGTTACTTACGAGGAGCTGGCGTAATGGTCATTTATCTTCCACAGCAGTCGACTGATGAAGCGCCGTTGCTCGATGAGTTAACTCCTCGTGAAATCGTGGCCGAGCTCGATAAGCACGTGATCGGTCAAAACGATGCAAAACGGTCGGTGGCGATAGCGCTTCGAAATCGAGTGCGTCGTCAAAAGTTGGAGCCCGAAATGGCTGAGGAAGTGATGCCGAAAAACATCCTCATGATCGGGCCTACAGGCGTGGGCAAGACTGAAATCGCGCGGCGGCTGGCAAAACTCGCGAATTCTCCATTCTTGAAGGTGGAAGCGAGTAAGTTCACGGAAGTTGGTTACGTGGGGCGCGATGTCGAGTCGATCATCCGCGACCTCGTGGATGTAGCCATCGATATGGTGCGCGAGGAACGCTTGGAGCAGGTGGAAGATCGCGCCGAGCAGCAAGCCGAGGAGCGTTTATTGGATCTTCTGATGCCGCCGCAGCCCGAATCAAGCGAGAGCGCTGAGCGGACGCGCGAAAAACTGCGCGAAAGACTTCACGCCGGGAAACTGGACGACCGCACGGTGGAGGTCGACGTGAAAGAACGAGGACCAACACTCGAAGTCTCGACAAACGGCAATATCGAAGAGATGGACATCAATCTCAAAGATGTCATGGGTAATCTCTTTGGACCACGCACCCGGAAGCGCAACATGCGCGTTTCGGAAGCGCTGGAATACCTAGTTCAGGAAGAGGAGCAAAAGCTGGTCGACATGGATCAAGTGACTCGCATTGCCCTCGAGCGGGTCGAGCGCAATGGCATTGTCTTCCTAGACGAGATCGATAAAATCGCGGGTCGGGAGGGTGGCCATGGGCCGGATGTCAGTCGCGAAGGCGTTCAGCGCGATATTCTCCCGATTGTCGAGGGCACAACGGTCAACACGCGCCACGGATTTGTGCGAACGGATCATGTCCTCTTCATCGCGGCAGGCGCGTTTCACGTATCGAAACCTTCGGATCTCATTCCGGAGCTGCAAGGACGCTTTCCGATTCGGGTAGAGCTCAAGAGCCTCAGCGAGGCGGATTTCATTCGCATATTAAAAGAGCCGAAATCAGCGCTGGTCAAACAGTACACTGCTTTGCTCGAAACTGAAGGCATAAAGCTGAGTTTTACAGAGGATGCGTTGATAGAGGTGGCCCGTATTGCGGCACAGGTGAATGAGTCCGCGGAAAACATCGGCGCGCGGCGGCTTCACACGATCATGGAAAGGCTTTTAGAAGAGATTTCTTTCGATGGGCCCGACCTGAAAAAGAAGAACATTCGCATTGATGCTGTCTACGTTCGCAAACAGCTCTCGCAGATCGTGAAGGATCAGGACCTCAGCAGGTACATCCTCTAAGTGCGAGCTAGAGGGATTGCGGTTTTAGCCTGGCTTTTGCTCTCGGCTGGCTGCGGATACTTGGGCCCGGTCGAACCCCCGTCTCGCCAGCTTCCGAACGCCATAGTCAATCTTTCAGCGATCGAGCGGGGCGATCAGATCGTTGTCACGTTCAGCACTCCGACACGAACTACCGACAATCTTGTGATTAAGCGGTTCTCTGAGATCGACCTGCGTATCGGACCTGCAATTACGCCATGGGATTTCGGTCGCTGGTCGGCCAGCGCGCAACAGTATCTATTGCCTCCTCCGCCTTCGAATGATCCGGATACTCCAAAACCGATTCAGATGTCGAGGTCGATTCCTGTCTCCGGATGGGAAGGCAAGAGGGTGGCAATTGCGGTTCGTACGGCAATCAAGAAGGAAGAGCACTACTCGTCGTGGTCAAACGTAGCACGGCTGAATGTGATTGCCCCGCTCGCGCCACCCATGCTTAAGGCAGAGTCGACCGCGGAGGGGATCGAGCTAACGTGGCCGCAACAGGGTGAGGGAACGCATTACCGCGTTTTCCGCCAAGCACCGGCAGACAAAGCGCCGGTCGAGATCGGAATTGCCGACGGGTCGGAGTACGTCGATAAGACTTCCCAGTACGAAACTCCATACAAGTACACTGCGGTGGCGATGCATGGCGCAGCCGAAAGCCTTCTGTCCGAACCTGTTGTGATCACCTCAATCGACATTTTCCCGCCGAAAGTGCCGGCGAACATCACCGTGATAGCCGCCGCTAACTCTGTCGAGGTGTCCTGGGAGCGCAGCCCGGATCCGGATCTGAAAGGCTACTACGTGTACCGTTCGGTGAATGGCGGGCCATTCGAACGCCAAGGAGATTTGGTCACCGTTCCGGCATTTAGTGATCACAATGTCGAGCACGGGAAATCGTATCGCTACGAAATCAGCGCTGTGGACCAAAAGAATAATGAGAGCGCAAAGTCTGCGGCCATGGGCGTCGCGTATTAAGCTCCTCCAGATGGCGACGGACCTTTTCACTTACTACGGCGAGCTCAGCGCGCGGAAACGCAAATTTTCGGCCAAACTCGTCAATCAGATTGACCTGGCACTCATATTTGCCTTCCGCGATTTTCGAGAGGGGAACTTGAAACCACACCGGCAGCGCGCCCTCACGGTTTGCGCTCATCCGGCTGGCCCGAACCGGTGCCGATTCGAAGATTTTCTTTGCGCCGGAATACAGCGCTAGACTGGCTTCGACATCGGCCACGCGGAAATTTTCGGGTAAGCTGGCCGGGACCGTTGGATCGTAGACCTCGAGATAGACAAACAGGTTCTGACCGGGCCGAAATACTTTCGTGACATTCGGAACGAGTTTTTCGCCTTTGTCATCAATCAGAGGATTTACGGCGAGCAATTTTTTCTTGTTCTTTATGCCCGCAACCTGGTCGTCAACGGGCTCTCGCTGATTGCTCAGGACGATCGAGCTGACATGAAGGGCGTTACTCGCGCGCAAGTCCGGAACTGTAAATGGAGCTTCGAATGTGCCGACCTTTCCTTCGCCATTCTCGCGAGCGACGAAGCGGAGCTTGTAGTTGCCCGGCGACAGCGTCACCCCTGTGTCGTACTGAATGCTCTTCTGTAGTACCTGTTCCGCAATGGTGTTGTTCACTTTTAGCGGGATCGTGTCGCGTACCGTAGCGGCCGGTACGTTCCGCGTATCGAAGACTTCGGCGATAAAGTCGAGTTCTGTGGCGCGTTTGGAACCTTTAGCGTGAAAAGCCAGCGCTGACCCGGGAATTTTCACAGAAATCGGCACGAAGTATTTGGCCTTCTCGAGCCGAAAGTAATCGATTTCGACCGCAATCGGCAGATCGGTAACTGGATTCTCAGCCATCAGAGCTTGTTGAAGTTGCGCTTCCTTGTCGACATCACGCATGCGCCCGAATGTGGTGGGAGCAAAATAGCCCTGGCGATAATCGAGCTTTACTTTCAGGCCTGCCACGCGAGACGCGAGCTTGATCTGTATGCGCCGGTAATGCCCATCCTGCACGGGATTCGAGCTGGCATAGGTCAGGACATAGTAGCTGGAGAGATCCTTTTGAACCTGCCTGATACCCTCGGTCAGATCGTTTGAATCGAGAAGAGCTTTTCCACCCGTATCAAGCGCGAGAGTCCCAAGCGTCTCCTGTTGGTTGTTGAAATTCTCCTTAACGGTGCGCTGGCCTGCACCGCTGTACAGATTATTTCCGACTGCGCCGGCCTGCGGGGCATCTCCACCGGGTACAAGCGCTGAGAGCCCTCGGGCATCGATGGGATAAAAGGCAACGTTGGATCGCACCGCTGTGTTTACCGTGGCCTGCAATTGCGACTGATTGTCGACGCCAGTTTTCTGGATGCCGCTCGAGAAATAGATTAGGGCTTTCTTTTGCGGAAACTGCGCCAACCGGCGCGCCGCATCCTGAAGCGCCGCGAGCTTCAAATCGGAGTTGAATATGTTGAACTCGGTCTCATCGGCGACGAATTGACCGCTTTGATCCTGGGCATCGGCTCCGGTGTCAGCCATAGCCGCGTTTTCACTGGATTCGCCAATACGAAAGCGATTAATTGCAGCGAGAAGCAAATCGCGATCGGAAGTGAAATCCTGAACTGTTTGAAGCTGCGTGCCGAACGTCATGATGGAGACCATGTCACTCGTGCTCATCTGGCTCGTTAGGAAACGGATCGCTGCTTGCTTGGACCGCATCTGTTCGGCAGCTTGCATGGATGAGAAATCGAAGAGCATTACAATGAGCCGGCGGTCTTGATATCGCGCGCTTGCAGGACCACTCGGCGCCGAGTTCGTGGGAAGTTGAGGTGGCGAGGAAGATCGCTCGCGAGTCTCATTGATAGGTGGAAGAACGGAATTATTCAGCCGCTCGAAATCAACTGATTGCAAGGTTTGCAGCTTGCCGTCCTCGTACAACTCAAAGTCGTTCTTCGTAAGATTTTCAACCGGCTTGCCGTTGCGATCGACGACGGTTACGTTTACGACGACTAAATTCGTCGTGGTCGAGAAAGTAGGGATTTGCTGCGGGAGCGCGGGCTCGAGGACTAAAGCGGGAATTAAGATGAAGCTGGCGAATCTCAAAACCGGAACCTCACGACAGCATCGAGCGTGCGCATCGCACCAGCCGCGCTCGGGAAACCGTAATTAACCGCATTTACTACCGTATACAGGTTCGTGTAGTTAACATGATTCAGCACGTTATTGCCTTCAACGCGAAACTCCAGACGCCGCCGCTCGCTGAGCTGAAAGGATCGCGCGAATGCAAGATTTACAGTGAATAATCCGGGCCCTGGAATCGTATTGCGCCCCGCATTTCCATACAGGCCCGGAGGGGGCACGGTAAACGCATCCAGATTGAAAAAACCGGATCCAGTATCAACTGGCTGGCCCGTCGCCTCCGCGCGCTCGCTTCCGATTCCTCCGGTTTGACCGAGCTGTGCCGTGTTACCGAGAACGCGAGCTGTAAGAGGATTTCCGGTTTGGCCGGTAATGCTGCCGCTGAGTTGCCAGTCTTTCAGCAGTCTCCCGGATAGCGTGTCAGGAGCAAATCGCGATCCGGCAGAGCCTATGGGCGATGTCCATACAAAGGTTCCATTCAATTCATGTCGAACATCGAAGCTCGAGAGTCCCCTGTCCGCCGCTATGTTGAGCCAGTTTTGCGCGACGGTATTGCCCGCACCGCCGAACGTTGAGGAATCGTCAATGGATTTTGCGTACTGATAGAAGAGATTGATCGAGATGCCTCTGTTGAATCGCCTTACCGCGCGAACCTGAAGCGCGTTGAAAATAGAGTTGCCAATCGAGGAATCATAAATAAATCCGACTGCGCGACCCAATTGGTTGCGCTCGGCAGGCGAGAATCCACTCCCAGGCGGTGGCTGATTCGGAAGGGTTCTCACATCAAGATGTGTTCCCTTCGTTCCCAGATAGCCGAGTTCCACAAAAAAGCCGCCCGGAAGTTCGTGTTGAAGCGTTGCGTTCCAAGTACCCGCATAAGGCGTTCGATAGAAGCGATCTACGGCGAATGTATTCGTGATGTCATGAGGGGTCGTGGTCCGGAAGCCTCGCTCAAGTGTCAAGACCTCAAGATCACTCGTGTTCACTGTGTTTGAAACAGCAAATGGAGGCTGCTGGGCAAGTTGCGATGCGAATTGAATATAGGCTTGCCCGTTGTAGTAGATTCCGTATCCGGCGCGGAAAATGGTCGACCGCTTGATCCATGGAATTTTCCAGGCGAGCGCGACTCGCGGGGACCAATCCTTGTAATCCGGGTTGATCAGCCCGCTAGGGAATGCGCCAGTATAGGGTCCCGGCTTGGTTGGGGTCACGAGAGCTACATTGCTAAAACCGGAAGCGATATCGAGGTTGGCCATTCTTCCATACTTCTCGGCGAATGGCGAGAAGTACTCGTAGCGGATGCCTAAAAGAAGAGTGAAGCTCGGGCGCAGTTTCCATTCATCCTGCGCGTATGCGTTCCACTGGTTTTGCAAGAAATAATTGCTGGTATCGCCGTAGCGGATCGAGCTCGACTGAGGATAGCCGAGCAAGAAATCTGCAAGATCGTATCCCGTCCCCGGTACTGGGCGGCCATCCGGTCCTAGGGCACTCGTCGCAAGCCCCGTAAAATTGAGCGTGCCGCGACCGTTTGGATCGGTGACGGTGCTCAAGTCGGCTCGGGTATAACCGCCACCAATCGTGATGCTATGGAGACCTTTCAATACGCTCACGCTTTCACTCCCCCCTTGCGTCTGGTTGCGAGTGAGAGTCGCTATTCCGTCGCTCAGTGTCGCGAAATTAGTGAAATTCAGCGTAGGCGGCCCGAAATCAAGTGGATTCGAAGACGTACCCTGAATCCCTAGGTCCGTGGCGATGTTCGGGCCTGAGGCAAAGAACGGATTAATGGTATTCGCGTTCCGATTAAAACGCACCTGAGCATTGCTGAGCGCAGTTGCGCCGAGATTGCGAGTCCACTGTAGTTGGACATTCATGCCGTATCCGCTGGTGTTATCGAAATATCCGAAGGGCTGTGCGGTCGTGCCATCCCGATCTTGATATTGGAAGTTGAGCGCGAGCCGATCATCCTTCGTGACGTTGCGCTGGACGCGAACGCCCAGGTTATCTGTGTTCCCCACTTGTGCCGTTTCGTATTGATAGTTGTTCGCATTGCCAGGCTCGTTCGGAAGCGGATAGTAGCGGAGCAGGCCGAGCGCGATTGGATTCAAGAGAGTGGAAGAAATCAGGTTGCCTGGAAATGGCTGATGTGTCGACGGATTAAAGATCACAACGGGCACATTCGTCGCGGTCGTCCCGAGTGACTGAGTTGCTTGCGAGAAATTGCCTAGTCGTTCGGCATCCGTTGGAACGGTTTCGGTAAATAGCTCCGGATCACGCGCGCGAGTTCCAAAATAAGTGATGAAAAACTGCGTGCTTGGATCTTTCACGAGCTTGGGGAGTGAAAGCGGACCGCCGACGATAAGACTGAAACGGCTTTGAGCGTAGGCGGCTTGTGGGATATCGAGGCCGTTCAACGAGAACGGTTTCGCATTCACGGCCGAGTTGGCCAACGTAAACGACATTTGGCCGCGGATTTGATTTTGGCGTCGTCTATTGCCGAATTGAGCGCCCGGCCCGCGTCCGCCGCGAGCACTGGGTGTCCGAGCGCCGCCAGGTCCGCCAAACCCGCCCCGGCCGCCGCCGGGACTTCCGAATCCGCCGCCAAATCCTCCTTGTCCCGGTGAACTGCCGAATCCGGGCACACTCGGATTATTTCCGGAAGCGGCTCCGAAACCAGTGATGCTAGGACCCATTTGAAATCTCGTGTCGGGTCCGGAATCGGGCTGGGCATTTTGCGCCATGCCGGGGCTGAGGCTGCCCGAAACCAGGAATGCCTCGTTGGTGCTTACGTTCCCGGCAGATTGAGGCGCAGCACTCTGCTGCTGCGAAGCGAGTTCGGTCTGCAGCTCTTGATCGATTTGCTGCGCGTTTGCATTTCGATTTCCCGATGGACCGGTTCCGCTGTTACGGGCCGTGAATCGCTGGACGCGCGCCGCTAATGGAGATGGTTTCAACTGCAACTGAAAAGTTACCGGACCTTTGGCGGTCGAGTAATCGACTGTTTGTTTAAGAGGCTCGAATCCGAACATCTCTACCGTCACGCTCCATGGCCCGGGGGCAATCGCAGGAAATGCATAACGGCCGTCCGGTCCAGTTACGGTGGAAATCGTTTGACCTTCCTTTGTCGCGGTGATCACCGCACCGGGAATTGGCTGGTTACCGGAGCTAACAATTCCGGTTTGCGCAAACAGTCCTTCGGATACAGCGAGCAATAGCCAGGCGAAACGAAAAATAGCAAAGTGCCGGATCAAGATCGATACCGCTCGATTTTCGCGTGTATTCGTTATTAAGGTGACTGGACGTTAGGGGAGGTTACACGTCAGTCCGAATCCTGTGTGAACTCGTCAGGCCGTGCTAGCATCGTGCAATATGAGGGCGAGGTCGTTGCCGGGAGCTCCTGCTTGCTCCGATTCCTGACGACTTGGATTGGATCATTCCAGGAATTCTTAATCCTCGCCGGGCTGGCTTTTCGCAACGTTGTCCGCCGGCCGCACTATTACGACGATGTCTTTCTACAAATGGACATCATCGGCGTGGGCAGCCTCCCGATTGTGATCCTCACAGGCGCCTTCAGCGGAGCGATTATTGCCCTTCAAATGTCGCGCGCGCTGAATACCTATGGCGCGAGCAGCCAAGTGGGCGCCATCGTCTCGCTGACACTAGTTCGCGAGCTCGGGCCGGTGCTCACAGCTTTGCTTGTTGCCGGCCGCAATGCATCTGGTATCGCCAGCGAGCTGGGGTCGATGAAAGTCACCGAACAGATCGATGCCATGCGAGCGCTGGGCACCGACCCGGTGCAAAAACTTGTTACCCCACGGCTCACGGCAACAGCGATCATGCTCCCATGCCTGACTGTAGTTGCGGATGCAATCGGCTTATTTGGGGCCTTCGTCGTCGCAGTTCCTCTTCTGCGTCTCATTACAAGCGAACAATACTGGTCCACCTCATGGCGCGCGCTCGTATTGAACGATCTGGGGCAAGGCCTGGGAAAACCTTTCGTCTTTGGAATGCTTATTGCGCTTATCGGATGCTTTTACGGCTTGCGCACAACCGGAGGCACGCAGGGCGTTGGACGAGCAACCACGCAGGCAGTTGTTGCAGCCTCTATATGGATCTTTTTCGTCACGTTCTTAATTGACAAGATCTTTGTGAATTTGTGAGTCGCCGTGCCTGACGAATCTTCGGTTCTGGACTTTCAGCGCGTCAGTCTTCAATATGAAGGGACGTGGGCGCTGCGCAATGTCTCTCTTGCCTTAAAAGCCGGTGAGACGCGGATTATCTTGGGCGCGGCAGGCAGTGGAAAGACAACATTGCTCAAGGCGGTAATTGGCCTGGTTCATGTGGATGAGGGAACGATCAAGATATTTGGTGAAGAGGTAACGTCGCGGAAGGAGCACGAGCTCTATTCACTTCGCGGCCGCGCGGGGATGTTGTTCCAGGAAGGCGCTCTGTTTGATTCTCTTTCAATCGGTGAAAACGTCGAATACCCCTTAATGAATCAGCAGCCAACCGGCCGGCAAGGTGATGAAGCATCTTTACAAAGCGAAGCGGATCAGCGTGCCCGCGAGGCTCTCCGGTTCGTCGAGCTGGAGCAGACTTTCGATAAATTCCCGAGTGAGCTCTCAGGCGGAATGCGCAGGCGCGTGGGAATCGCCCGGGCAATCGTTACGGAACCCCCGCTTATACTTTACGATTCGCCCACTGCGGGATTGGACCCGATCACGGCGAACACGATTATGGCTCTCGTTGCCAAAGAGAGGGATGTTCGAAACACAACATCGTTGATCGTGACTCATCGCTACCAGGACGGCGAGCTGATGGCGAATTTCCGTTACAATCCGGAGCGAGCCGAGCTTGTTCCCGTGCCCGAAGAAGAGCAGACGGACCCAAGTCATAGCCGAACCAAATTCATTGTGATGAAAGAGGGAGAGGTGATCTTCCTTGGCACACGTCGCGAACTCGAAAGTTGCGACGATGATTATGTGAAGAGATTCGTTAGACACGAGGCCTAGTTATGCCAAGTAAACAAAAAGTAAATCTGGCGCAATTGAAAGTTGGAATTTTGGGTATAGCGGCGCTATTCTTTGTCACTCTGCTGGTATTTCTGCTCACCGGAAACCTGTCGTGGTTCAAGAAACAAGCAACTCTGCATGTCTATGTGGCGGATGCAGCAGGGTTGACACCTGGCTCGCCCGTCCGCATTAACGGCATCGGAGCGGGGCAGATCAGCGATGTCGCTCTCTCCGGACAAACCGATCCCCAGCGCATTATCAAGGTCGATTTCGTGGTTGATGAGGACATGCTGAGGCAAATTCCAGACGATTCTCTCGCAACGATTGCTTCGGATAACCTCCTCGGCAGCACGAAGTTTCTTCAGATCAATAAGGGAAAGAATCAAGAAACCGTTCGGCCCGGTGCGACTCTCAAATCAGCCAATACCCAAGAATTTCAGCAACTCGTTGCACAGGGTTTTGGCGTGCTAGATTCTGCCCAGGCGATCCTCACCAGGATTCAGGACATCGTGGGCCAGGTCGAGGTGGGGAAGGGCACGATCGGCAAGCTGCTAGTTGATGAAACCCTTTACAACACCCTCGTTCAGACAGTAAATCAAGTCCAGCTCTTGGCGACCACTTTGAATTCCAAAACTGGGACTATCGGGCATCTAATCAATGACAACGCGATGTACGACCAAATCCAAGCGACGCTAACCAGGGTCGATCAGATCACGCAAGGACTTCAACAAGGGCAAGGTACTGCGGGGCTTTTATTGAAGGATCCGAAAGTCTACAACGATCTCGATAGCTCGCTGAATCAGCTCAACACGATGCTTACGAACCTCAATGCAGGCAAGGGCACAGCAGGACAGTTGTTGACCAACGATCAGCTTGCGAAACAGCTCTCGGCCACACTGGACAAAATCAATCTCACTATCGACAAGGTCAACTCTGGAAATGGGACCGTCGGGCAGCTTCTGGTTAATCCGCAGTTATACGATGCGGCCACCGGCACGACACGCGAGCTCCACGAGCTGTTAAAGGACTTTCGCGCGAACCCGAAAAAGTTCCTGAGGATCAAGCTGGCAGTTTTCTGAAGCGTGTCGAAGCGGCTGGTGGTTAATGCCGACGATTTCGGCTTCACGCATGATGTAAACGCAGGGATTGTCCATGCCCATCGCGAAGGCGTCCTTACAGCAACGACACTGATGGCGAATGGCGCCGCTTTCGATGACGCGGTGCGATTGGCTCGAGAGACAGCCACGCTCGATATCGGTTGCCACCTGGTATTAGTTCAAGGAAATTCTTTGCTGACTGGCCGGCCCTTGCCCGAAACTGTTCGCCAACTCCTTATTGCGCTCTCTCGAAAGCAACTCGACATTTACGCGGAGCTTCGCGCGCAAATCGAGAGGATCGTAGCAACAAGGCTGCGGCCCACGCATCTCGATTCGCACAAACACACACATATATGGCCGGCGGTCTTCCGAGTTGTTGTCCGCCTCGCCCATGAATTTGGTATGCGCTATGTACGACTTCCATTTGACGCGATCTCGCTGTGGAGCGGCGCTCCGTTCCGCCTCGCGCGCGGATACTATGCCCGCTTGACAAGCGACTACAACGTGAGAATGACAGATCACTTCCTTGGATTTCGCCTGACCGGTTCGCTTACTGAAGAAGCATTTGCTTCTGCGATTCGCGCTTTGCCCGACGGTATGACGGAGTTCATGTGTCACCCCGGTTTTGCCGGCCCGGAACTACTCAGCGCACGCACTCGCCTGAAGGAATGCCGATTACGCGAGCTCGAAGCCCTCACCTCGCCTCGCATTCGAAAACTGATCGCGGAGAGCGACGTCAGGCTAGAGAATTTTTTAGCAGAATGAACTTGGGCTTCCTACATCCGCCGCTCGGCCTCAGCATTCAGGAGATGCAGAATGACGCGAAATGGCATCCCAGCCAGGTCCGGCTTGTCATTGATATCGGCGCGAAGATCCAAGAGCGCGCGTTCCAGTAAATTGGCTGTCAAAAGCAACTGTTGATCTTCTTGTGAATCCGGCAGAAATGGCGCGTGGTTCGCTGCATTCCAGTACCCTCGCACGAAAGCGGCACTCACATGCGAATACCAGAATCGGCCCCATAATCGAAGCCTCGGCACGCTGGCAACCTCGGCGCGTTCTCCCACCATTAGCTGCCGGACCGTGGTCTGGGCCGCATATCCGAACGAGAGGAGCATGCTCGCGACATCGCGCAACGGACATCGCTTGATCCTCCGCTCGCTGAGTGGCACATCCGGGTCGCCCTCGAAGTCGAACATCGCTACGTCGCCTTCGGTAATCAGAAAATGTCCCAAATGGAGCCGGCCGTTGTACCGCGTACGCACAGAGTGCACTCGCCGGTCAAAGATCGCGCGAAACTTCGATTCGATCGCGCTTTCCTGTTCGAGAACCTTTGCCGCGAGCACGCGTACATCTTCGGCCATATCCGAATAGCGCTGACGGACAAACTCAAAACGACGGCTCGTAAGACCTGCGTAACTATGATAAAGGCTTTGGCGGTAAAAATCGTTATATGGTTCTGGCGCGAAAGCCGGATCAGACGTTGGGTGAGCCATAATCAGGTGGATTTCCGCCGTGCGTCTGCCCATGATCTCCGCAAGCAAAAGGTATGGGCCGATGATTTCTTTCGCAACCTCAGGAGCGTCACGGAGCGCAAAACTCAAAGCGTAGATGTTGGTTGGCGCAGAGCCTTCCACTTCCACTCGCGAGTGTTTTGATGGGAGCGTATGCTCGAAGAACTCCCTCAGATGATCTCGTGTATGACGCCAGGCGTCACCTGAATTTGGAACAAATCCGTGCAACACAGCCAGCGTGGTTGGTTCGCCTGCGTCGGGCGTGTATTCAAGCGAGCCGGCAAAGGGAGCGACATGCGCAAACGTCTGCTGCTCAGTGAGAACTCTTCCCATCTCCACCCCTGGATTGGGACCCGGCTCCACTTTACGCAGAAGCTTCAGAACAAATCGATCCCCATACCGGATGGAAGTGTTGACCTCCGAGGCAGGCTCGTGCGCGGGCTGCAGATTCGGATGCGTCCCGCCCCACAGGTTTCGAAAACGCCGGTTGCGCTCTGCGCTGAGAATCCCGCCCGCCGCTGTAAAACGCTTGCGCCGCGCAAAAGCCTCGAGTAGTAGGCTCAAAAGCTCGTCGCTCACCGTCGCGGCATAAAGAAAACTTCGCGCCCCGTCAGCCGCGCGCACCTCCGCGATCAGAGCTTCGGGATGCTCATCCTGAAGGATCTGTGCCTCGTCTCCACGCGCCGAGCCGAGCGGCACAACGTAAGTCTCCGGATCACCAGCCGTATACTCAATTCGCACCAACAGGATGAAATACTTGTTGGGCACAAGCGGGATCGACTCGATAATTTCGATCGAGCGGTAGCGCCGGGTTCGTCCCCGGAACCATCGCCTCGCGTTCAGAAACTTCGGCAACACCGCGGCAATGGCTGCTCGCGTATTGTCTTCCCAGAGTCCGGCAAGTACCGGCACGGCAACGATGGGCACGGCTTGGCGCCCCCCGTCCAGAGCCGGCGCGGAAACGGAAACCGGGACACTCCGCTGCTCGAGTGAGAACCAATAAAAAGAATTGGGTCCCAAGGTCAACGGATAGTAAGGTTCGCCGATGACCGGAAAGTCTGTCCTGCCGAACATCTCAACCGGCGTATAGCCGCGGAATTTGTGAAGATCGAGCTCAACCGGCTGCGCGAAACGCGATAAGTTCGCGATCACCAGAATGGTCTCTTGCTCGTATCGCCTCAGAAATACGATTGCACGCTGGTTTGATGGCTGAAGGAATTCAAGGGTGCCGCGCCCAAACGCTTTGTACTGCTTGCGCAAGGCGATCAACCGCTTCATCCAGCTCAACAGGGAGTGCGGATTATCTTGCTGTGCTTCCACATTGATCGATTCGTAATGATACGCAGGATCGATATTGACCGGCAGATACAGCTTCTGCGGATTCGCATTCGAGAATCCTGCATTCCGGTCAGGGCTCCACTGCATAGGCGTTCGCACCCCATTACGGTCGCCCAAATAGACGTTGTCTCCCATCCCGATTTCGTCGCCATAGTAGATCACGGGTGTTCCCGGGAGCGAGAACAGGAGAGCGTTCATTACTTCCACGCGGGGACGATCGTTACCCAGCAGCGGAGCGAGCCTGCGGCGAATACCAAGATTGATGCGGGCGCGCTGGTCCGATGCGTACATCCGATACATGTAATCCCGCTCTTCATCCGTGACCATCTCAAGCGTCAGCTCATCGTGATTGCGTAGGAACATCGCCCACTGGCACGTTTCTGGAATGGGAGGCGTGCGCCGCAGAATCTCGACGATCGGCATTCGGTCTTCAAGACGAAGAGCCATGAATAGGCGCGGCATCAACGGGAAATGGAACGAGACGTGGCACTCATCGCCGCTCCCGAAGTACGCGACGGCATCTTCCGGCCACATGTTCGCTTCAGCGAGCAGCATGCGATTCGGATACTCCGCGTCGAGATGCTGGCGCAGTTGCTTTAGAAAAATGTGGGTCTCGGGGAGATTTTCGCAATTGGTGCCTTCCCGCTCATATAAGTACGGAATGGCATCCAGGCGGAACCCGTCTACGCCCATCTGCGACCAGAAATCGAGCGTATGCATCACCGCACGCTGCACCAGGGGACTATCAAAATTCAGGTCGGGCTGATGCGAATAGAATCGATGCCAGTAATACGCTTTCGCGACCGGATCCCAGCTCCAATTTGAGGGCTCAAAATCCTTGAAGATGATCCGCGTGCCAGCGTATTTATCGGGTGTGTGGCTCCAAACGTAGAAATCACGCCAGCGAGAACCAGGCTCGGATTTTCTGGACCGCTGGAACCATTGATGCTGGTCGGAAGTGTGATTGATGACCAGCTCCGTAATCACACGCAATCCCCGGCGGTGAGCCTCTTTCAGGAAGTTCTGAAAATCGCGCAGGGTCCCGTACGCTGGATGAACGTTGCGGTAATCGGAGATATCGTAGCCATCATCCTTCCAGGGAGAAGGACAAAAAGGAAGCAGCCAAATGGCGGTGACGCCTAAATCTTCGAGATAGTCTAATTTTTCGGCAAGGCCACGGAAATCACCCATTCCGTCGCCATTTTTGTCGTAGAAGGCCCGGACGTGAAGTTCATACAGAATCGCGTCTTTGTACCAGAGGGGATCATCTTCCAGCCCGCTGAGAATTTGCGAGTGTTGCATTCGGTTTCGCGTGGTCTAGCCATTCAAGGAACTGCCCTACCGCTGGAACATCCGGCAGCAGAAACTGCGCCTGCGTTTCGGTAGGCTCCCCGACTCTGATGGTAATCCCATCAGGTATTGCTGCAAAACCATCCTCATCCGAGACATCATCTCCGATAAATACCGGCAACGATCCCGCCGGGAGCACTTCTCGCGCGATCCATTTAATCGCGTGTCCTTTATTCCAGGTTACTTGCGGACGCACTTCGAGAACCATCTTGCCTTCCCCGCACGTGAAAGACTTCGACCGACCGACTGCGCTGTAAACCACGCTGCGCACCCAATCGTGCAAATGCTCGCTCACCCGGCGGAAGTGCACGCTCAGCGTGAGACTTTTATCTTCGATCTCCAAACCTTCGGTCTCGCTCAGAGCGAGTTTCAATTGAAGCAGTACGCATCGAAGCTCGCGGCGCAACGATTCGGCTCTGGGCTCGCGAAAGCGCATGGATTCGAATTCGATTTCCAGCCCGTGATTCCCGGCATAAATCACCTTATTCAAACCGATCCGCTCGCGCACATCGACCAATGCCCGGCCGCTGATGACCGCTAAATCGAAATCCAGGCGGTCACGTAGCCTTTTTAGAATCGGGCAGATGGTCGGCTCCAGGCACGCTTCCGCCGGATTCAGAACAATTGGCGACAGAGTGCCGTCGAAATCCAAAAACAGCGAGATCCGAGGCGCCTCCGCCACCCGCGGCTCAATATATTGAAGGTTCTTCAGGAGCGGTACGGGGTGATGGACTCGCGCAACGGCGCTCATACTGCAACACCGAGAGCAGCCGGTTGGAATTCAGTTTCCAAGGCAGAAACCGGCACTTGCTTTTCTTTGGTTTCTACTCTCGCCAGCTCGGAAAGCAATTTTCCTGCCCATCGATACACATTGTTGTCTTCCACGCTCTCGCGCATCTTCCGCATCCTCCGCTTCCGCTCATCGGGCTGCATGGTCAGCGCGTCACGGTATGCATTCGCGCATTCTTCGACCGAGAACGGATTCACTTGCAAGGCTTCCTTGAGCTCATGGGCGGCTCCGGTAAACTTGCTCAGCACCAGGACACCGTCTTCATCGGCCCGGCTCGCCGCGAATTCCTTCGCAACCAGATTCATGCCATCGTGCAGCGAAGAGACGACACAGAAATCAGCCAGCCGATGAAGAGCAATCATCTCAGAGGCGTTGTAATTCCGCTTCATCAGCACAATCGGCCGCCAGGAACTAGTTCCCCAGCGTCGATTAATTTGCGCGGTGAGATAGTCCACTTCTTGCTCAATGTTTCGGTATTCAGGTAGGCTTGACCTGCTCGGTACAGCAATCTGCGCGAACACCAGCTTGCCCCTGTACTGCGGATGCATTTCCAAAAGCCGGCCCAAAGACCGCAACCGCTCCGGAATCCCTTTGGTGTAATCAAGACGGTCGATGCCAATCCCGAGCATCTTGCCCTTCAAAGACAACTCCTCGCGCCAGCGGCGTGTTTGGTTCGCAACTGCATCCGAATCCGCCAATTCCGCATGCGCATCGAAATCGATTCCGATCGGAAATGGCCGCACATGCGTCGAATGACCGCCGCGGCAAATTTCTGAACCCGATTCGTCGACGCGCGCCTCCAGCGAGCAGTCCACGGTTTTCAAAAAGTTTTGGCAGTGATGTTGAAGCTGAAATCCAAGTAGGTCATTTCCGAGCAGCCCGTCGAGGATTTCGTCCTTCCACGGGAATAGATTGAAAACTTCTGAATTGGGCCACGGGACATGCCAGAACTGGGCAATCACCAGATTCGGTCTCGCATTACGGAGCATCCTGGGGAGCAACGCGAAATGGTAATCCTGGATAAACACAAAAGCCGGATCGCTGCCGGCCTCCTCCAGCACGGTCTCCGCGAACCGCTCGTTGACGCGGCGATAAGCTTGCCAGTCATCGGCATCGAAAACAGGCCGTGTGAACGCGACGTGGCATAGCGGCCAGATACCTTGGTTCGAAAGACCGAGATAATGCGCTTCGTGCTCCTCTTTAGAAAGCCAAACGCGGCGCAAAGTGTACTGCGCGTCGTCGGGAGGAAGCTTAACGCGATCGAACTTATCTACCGTTTGCGTATCGGCATCACCGCTCCCATGAGCGATCCATAAACCGCCGCAAGCGCGCATAACCGGATCGAGGGCGCTCGCCAAACCGCCTGCCGGTTGGACACAGTTGATTCCGGTGCTCGCATGGCGATGCTCGAACGGTTCCCGATTTGAAACGAGAATGAACCGATAGCCGTTCAGTTTCGTGCGAACGAATTCGCGCAGAACCTCACGTCTCCAAACCTTCAACATTAAGCTCCTTTCATGTATTTAGAGTCAGGAGTACTAGAACAGTTTCGTTTGGTCTCGCGGAGTCTGTCGGGGGCCCGCTAGTGAATCCGACTAATTATAACCGATTAGCCGTAAATTCGCGCCTAGGAGAAAACGCGGTCCTGTTACGTACTCCCTAACCCTTTTGGATGCGTAACATAACTACCCCGTGCTTAGGAACCAGAGTCGTGTATGTAGGGCCTGAAAGTCCGACTCTCTCATGCTTCCAGAGGTCGCGCCCTTGGATGTGACCGATTAACCCCAGCTCCTGCCAGGTGACTGTGACGTCCTTCGCTTTCTCGCCCCGATTGAATAACGCCACAACCGTAGAGCCGTCCTGCATGGGTCGGGACCAGACCTCGGTTTCGTTATTTCGAACCATCCGCTTGGGTGGCCGTGCAGCCGGATCCTGATCTACAGCAATCACGTCCCTATTGGTTAGGATCGCGAGTGTGGCATCAGACATCTTTCTCAGATCATTCCCCGCAAGCAGCGGAGCGGCGAGAAGACACCAGAGGCTCATATGCACCCGGTACTCGTCATCCGTCATGCCGCCGTTGCCGATCTCGAGCATGTCGGGATCGTTCCAGTGCCCCGGCTGCATGTAGCTCGAAATTTCCGCTTGTCTGAAGCCGATCCCGCTCATGCTCGGCCAATCATCACCGATGTCGTCGGTGGTCCGCCAAAGATTTCCGCCAACTTTTGCGCCCCACGTCCAAACTTTTTCGCGCCCATATTGGCAAAGGCTGAACACGATCGGCCGGCCGGTAGATTGGAGAGCTTCACCCATCTTCTGGTATGCGGCGCGCATGTCCCGGTCTTTATAAATCGCACCAGCCGAGCACCAATCGTACTTGAGATAATCGATTCCCCAGCTAGCGTAGGTCTTGGCATCCTGGAGTTCGTGACCGTAGCTCCCCTCATAACCGCCACAGGTCTTTGGGCCAGGCGAGGAGTAGATGCCGATCTTTAGGCCTTTCGAGTGAACGTAAGCGGCAAGAGCCGCTATATCGGGAAATTTGCGGTTTGCCCGGATATTACCGGCCTCGTCCCGGCCGTCTTCCCAGGTATCGTCGATATTGACGTGTGCATAACCCGCTTTAGCCATTCCGGAAGAAACCATCACATCCGCGATGCTCCTGACCGTTGCATCGTCGACTTTTCCTTCGAAGTAGTTCCAACTGTTCCAGCCCATGGGTGGCGTGCGGGCGAGACCATTGTCCGGAACATCATGTAAGGCGGGGAGAGGCAACGGCGCGGGGGGCGACAACGCAGCCTCGGAGGAGCGTTCCCCGGAAACCGTCACGGAGGGAGGATTCTCCCGTCCGCCGGTCTCTGAAAAAGTGATTTTGAGGTGGTTATCGCTGAGGGTACCCTCGTAGGTCAATACGATCGTTCGCCAGGGATTAACTGTAAGGTGCAGTTTCCCGTTGCGGTAAGAACCTTCAGAAATCTTCGTTTCATGATAATTTCTGACGATGCTGCCTGTGATGGTTGCGCCGTTTTGCGAGAGCTTAAGAAACGTATCCTGCACGGTTCCATCTGCATTCGGAATATGGAGAACCCAAACACCTGTGATGTCACGGGTTGCAACCCCTGTTTCTTGAGCAAAAACGTAGATTAGTGTGGCGGCTGTGAGGAGGAGAAGAAATAACAGCCGTCGCTTAATTGCCATGAGTCTTTCTAAACAAAGAGCGGCGTGAAAGAACCGCCAATTACGAAAGAATCAATGGAAATAGCCGAGCAGATACAGAATAATTATGATCACTAACACCAGGCCGAGCCCGCCGGAGGGATAGTAACCCCAGCCCCGCGAGTAGGGCCAAGTTGGAATGGCGCCAATTAAAAGAATCAGCAAAACCACAAGCAGGATCAGTCCCATGCCGGTGTAGATGCGTTTGTACCCGAAACTATAACAGGGAATTAGGGTTCCGGTACTTTCACCTAGTGTGGCCCCTTCGCGGGCGCCAGTTCAGGCAATCCCGAACCATAAAATCGGGTCCCCGCTGTATGGCACCTTTTGAATGTTGCGTCTAGACTTGAAGCGGTTGTTAATTGTGTCACTTGGCGCAGTCCAGAATCTGAACGCGCACGACGGTTTGTCTCGACGACGCATTCGCGTTCTGCTCTGGGTTGGTTTCACCGGACTGCTGCTACTGATGGGCATTATTGGGCTTAGCGCGGTCTCGTTCCTGTATCAAATAGAAATCCGACAACAGCAAATTCAGCAGGCCTTTGTGGGGCGCGAGCGGACGCTGGAGAAGCTGCGGTCCGATATCTATCTTTCGGGCACGTACATTCGCGATCTTCTGCTCGACGACAATGAAACGCTCGTCGCCACTCACCGCGCTGACTTCTTAGAGACCCGCCGCCGCATTCGATCCGGAATGGACGAATACCGGCATTTTCTCAACCGGCAGGAAAAGCAGCCGTTCCAACTCTTCAGCGATGAGCTGACCGCATATTTCGCAGTGCTCGCGCCGGCTTTGGACTGGTCCCCCCAAGAGAGGCGCGCCCGCGGTTACTCATTCATCAGGGAACAGGTGCTGCCCCGCCGGATGAGTATGGTCAGTCTGGCCGATCGAATCCAACAGGTAAGTGAACGGGAGCTCGAAACCAGCAGTCAGCAGGTCAACGAGCTTTTCTCTTCTTTTCGAGTAAAGCTGCTCGCGATGCTGCTCCTTACCGTTGCAATCGGCATTGCGCTCGCGAGCGTTACCCTTTGGCGCGTGCTTCACCTGGAGCAGGAATCAGAGACGCGTTTTGGTGAAGTCGCTCGTGCCCGCGGCGAGCTCCAGCAGCTTTCGGCCGAGTTGCTGTCGGCTCAAGAGAGCGAGCGCAGACGCATTTCGCGTGAGCTTCACGATGAAGTGGGCCAGACTTTGTGGGCCATGATGCTCGGGTTAGAGAATTTGAGATCCGCATTGCCGCGTATTGATCCTGAAGAGGCCAATCTGCAGCTTCAATCTCTTCAGGAAATGGCCGAAAGGAATGCTGCCGCTGTGCGTAACATATCCTTGCTGCTCCGCCCCTCGATGCTCGACGACCTTGGGCTTCTGCCCGCGCTGAACTGGCTGGCGCGTGAGATTTCGCGCACAACAACCCTTCAAGTCGAAGTGGTTTCAGGTGATCTGTCCATAGATCTACCTGACGATCACAAAACGTGTGTGTATCGCGTTGTTCAGGAGGCCATCCGGAACTCCTCCCGTCACTCCGGCGCGCGGCATGTTCTGGTGACATTGGTTCGTGACGATCGACGGTTGCATGTAACGATCCAGGATGATGGGAAGGGATTTGACCCGGCTCAGGAAAAAGGAATCGGAATCGTGGGCATGGAGGAGCGTGTCGTGCGGCTGGGCGGCACGCTTCACGTGGATTCCGAGTGGGGCCGCGGCAGCATTGTCCGGTTCGAGCTTCCTCTCCCCGAAGAGCTCAATCCCACGCCCTCGCAACCTCGGGAGTCGGCCATGCCGCGCGCCTCAGTCACGCGCTCATGAAATCAGCCCTTTACGGACGGCGTACAAAATCAGCTCTGGCAAATTGTGAATCCCAAGTTTCTGAAAGATGTTGTTCCTGTGCGTCTCGACGGTTGACACACTGATATGCAGCATGTCTGAAATATCGCGGTTCGTTTTGCCCGCCACGAGCAACTGCAAAACCTCCTTTTCGCGAATGCTCAGGAGGTCATAGCTGTCCTCGACTCCCCTCCTGCGTACCTCGTTTACGTACTCTTCGACCAGTAACTTCGTAATCTCTGGACTGAAATACGCATTTCCCGCTGCTATGGCGCGAACGGCCGCTAGAACATCCGATTCCGGCGACGCCTTCAGCAGATAACCGCGCGCTCCGGATTTCAGCGCGCGCAATACGTAAGCCTCATCGGAATGCATACTGACGACGATAATTCGAACACGCGGCATGCGTTCCGAGATATGTTTCGCCGCATCGATTCCATTAAGCCGCGGCATTCCGACGTCCAGCAAAGCCACATCCGGCTTCAAATGAGTCGCGAGCTCGATAGCCTCGTAGCCATCCGATGCCTCCCCCACCACTTGAAATTCGCCCTCCCTCTCAAGAAGGGCACGCAAGCCGCTGCGAATCAAAGGATGATCGTCGGCAATGAGAACTCGCACCGGGGGCATTGTCAGTGATCCCTCCAATGGTAGCTGTCATGCAGGCTGGTAAAACTGCCTGTTCAGTAGGGCAGTGCCGGGAGCTAAATTCAAGCAACGGCTGTATTCCGCGAATCGGATTCACGCCATAAACTGGCATACGTAAACGAGTGAGGGCCTCTAAGCAAGCGTTCACGGTTCTTATTCTCCTCGTGTTAACGGGGCTTCTCGCCTCGTGCACGCGTAAGGACGCGCCTGCACAACAGAAAACGGCGCCATCGGCGCCTGAAACTGTAGGAGTTGCGGTGATCAAGAACCAGCCGCTCGAGACAACGCTCACGCTCAGCTCAGAGCTGGTGCCGTTCCAGGAAATCGACATTTATGCGAAAGAGTCGGGCTACATCAAGCAACTGCTCGTCGATTACGGTACTCATGTCCGGCGGGGTCAGTTGATGGCAGTGCTCGAGATACCGGAGCTTCAGGCGCTGCTCGATCAAGATCAGGCGGAAATCGGAGCGGCCCGCGATCAGGTGACTCGCGCGGAGCACGACGTTACAACGGCCGATGCCCAGCACAAGGTCTCACGCCTTATTTTTGAGCGGCTAAACGGGGTAGCGCAGAGCAAGCCCGGTCTGGTGGCGCAACAGGAAGTTGACGATGCTCAGGCCAAGGATCTGGCCACAGAAGGACAGCTCGAAGCTGCCAAAGCAGCTCTAGCAGCGGCTCAGAGCCAGTTGGGCATGGCGAAGGCGAAGCTAGCTCATGACCAGGCGCTATTTTCTTATTCACGAATAACAGCTCCGTTTGATGGAGTTGTCACACAGCGCTACGCCAATTTGGGCGCGCTGATGCAGGCAGGCACAAGCTCCACGCAGGCCATGCCGCTGGTTCGCCTCTCGCAAGAGAATCTGTTCCGTCTTGTAATTCCGGTGCCTGAATCGGACGTTCGTTACGTCAGAACGGGGCAGGCCGTCGAGGTGCGCGTGCCTTCGCTGGGGCGTCGTTTTACGGGTCACGTCGCGCGGATCTCAGTCGATATCGCAGAAAGCACGCGAACCATGCATACGGAGGTGGACGTTCCGAATGAAAATAACGCGCTCATGCCTGGTCTTTATGCCGAAGCTGTTCTTCAATTGCAGAGAAACGGCGATGCGCTTGCGGTCCCGCTGCAGGCCGTGGATCGCGAGGGGGCGCGAACGACGGTGATGCTGGTCGATTCACAGGACAGACTCGAGACCCGCGAGTTAACTATCGGAATCCAAACTTCCGATTACGCCGAAGTTTTATCAGGCCTGCGCGAGGGGGAACGAGTGGTCGTGAGTGATCGAAGCGGCTTGAAACCTGGTCAGGCTGTGAATCCTGAAGCAATTCAAGTGATGTCCTACGCCGGTAAAGGCGCAGAGTCCAGCGCGAAGTAAGCCCCAATGTCGAAATTCTCTATTCGCAATCCGTACTTCATCGTCGTGGTCTGCTTGATCGTCTGCGTGCTCGGCGTGGTGAGCGTGTCGCGGATGCCGGTTGACCTTTTTCCGCCCATCAATCTGCCGCAAGTCGTCGTCGCGACGTTCTATACAGGCATGCCCCCGCAGGACGTTGAGACCGACATCACCTCACCACTCGAGCGCTTCTTCACCTTGGCGGCGGGGATCGACCATATGGAGTCTCATTCGCTGCTGGGCATCAGCATCATTCGAGTTTTCTTTCAGCCCGGCACGGATCCGGACGCCGATGTAACAGAACTGTCGAATCTTGCGCTTGCTGATCTGAAGCGCCTTCCTCCTGGCACTCTGCCGCCAGTAGTACTGAAGTCTGATCCTTCAAGTTTGCCCGTCTGCCTTGTTGCGGTAAAAGGGCAGGGCTTGAACGAGACGCAGCTACACGATTACGCCCAGTTTGCGATCCGCAACCAGATTGCAGTGGTAAAGGGAGCTGAAATTCCACCGCCTTTCGGCGGCAAGTACCGCCAAATCATGGTCTACACCGATCCCTACAAGTTGATGTCGCGCCAACTGAGCTTAATGGACGTCGTGCAGGCGGTGAACAACTCCAATCTGATTCTGCCGGCCGGCGACGTGAAGATGGGTCCTTATGATTACTACGTCTATTCGAACAGCCTCGTCAGCAAAGTGAGCGAGCTGAACGATCTTCCCATTAAGACTGTCGGCGAGTCGTGGGTGCGTGTTGCCGATGTGGGAAAAGCGGAAGACGCAAGCGCGATCCAGTATAACGTTGTGCGCGTAGACGGCCAGCGGTCCGCTTACATTCCGATCATGAAGCAGGGCGGCAACACAAATACGATTCAAGTGGTGAACGACGTCCGCAAACTCATCGGCCACTTGTATGACATCCCGAAGCAGATGTCGGCGGACCTTTTGTTCGATCAATCCACGTTCGTCAAAGAAGCAATTCGCACAGTGCTGCATGAGGGTCTCCTCGGATTGGCCTTGACCAGTATCATGATTTTGCTTTTTTTGGGCAATGTACGCGCCACTTCAGCAGTTTTGCTCTCAATTCCGCTATCGGCGCTCGCCGCATTCGTGATTCTCGATCTGATAGGCAGTACGGTAAACACGATGATTCTCGGCGGGCTCGCACTTGCGTTCTCGCGCGTCATTGACAATTCCGTAATTTCGCTCGAAAACATCTATCGCCATCTTGAAATGGGTGAAACTCCAGCAATCGCGGCGCAGCTTGGCGGCTCCGAAGTCACACTCGCAGTGCTTGCCGCCACCCTTGTCGGAGTAGTTACGTTTTTCCCTGTTACGATCCTTTACGGCGTCAGCAAATTCCTGTTCTCGGCCCTCGCGCTTGCGTTTTGTATCTCTCTGCTGGTTTCATTTGTCGTCGCGATGACCGTTATCCCGCTGTTTTGCTCGCGCTTTCTGAAAAGCGCTCCCCACGCGGAACCGCACGCGCCTGAGTTCACAGAAAAGGAGGCGTCGGAATCGGGCGAGATATTATCGGCGCCGACACGCGGTCTCAAGCTTTCTGGGTGGGCCCGTTTCAACGCAGGCTTCAACCGAGGTTTCCAGCGGCTGCTCGATACGTACGAGAAAACCGTCCGCTGGACTCTTCTGCGCGCGCCCGGGCTCACAGTAGCCGTGTTGTTCGGCACATTCCTCGTGAGTTTGGCGATTTATCCGCTCCTGGGACTCTCCTTTTTCCCGCGCACCGATGCCGGCCAGTTCACGATCAACTTCAAAGCGCCTACAGGATCACGGCTCGAATTGACGGAGAGATACGTCTCGCGAGTGGAAGATCTCATCAAGCGCACCGTCGCGGCACCCGATTTCCACATGATCGTCTCGAATATCGGCGTGGTGAATGATTTCTCTGCTCTTTACAGCACCAACACGGGAGCGTATACGGCGACTGTGCAAACGCAGCTCGCGCCGGATCATCGCGCGAGCAGCTACGAATACATGGACGAGATTCAAAACCTAATCCGACAGAAGCTGCCCGAAGCGCGAACGTTCTTCCAGAGCGGATCGATGGTGGATGCGATCTTAAACACCGGCATGCCTGCCCCAATTGATGTCTCGATTACCAGCCCCGATTTAAACGCCGATTACCAGCTGGCGGAAGAGCTGGCGGGCAAAATTCGGAGTCTATCGGGTGTAGGTCAGGTCTACATTCCGCAGGATATGAATTATCCGGGCATGCGCATGGATATTGATCGCGTGCACGCGGCAGAGCTGGGTTTGAGCGAAAAGGACGTGGTGGATAACGTGATCACGGCGTTGAACTCGAACGTAATGATCGCCCCCAATTACTGGGTCGATTACAAAACCGGCAACGACTATTTCTTAACCGTTCAATATTACGAGCACGGCACACCGGCGATTCACGATCCGCTCGATCTGCGAAACATTCCGCTTCGAGCACCGAACCTGAAGCAGTCCACTACGCTCGATTCAGTCGTCAAACTGGTCAATCTTCAAACCCCGACCGAGCTGGATCATTATCAGATTCAGCGATCCATTGATGTTTTTGTCACGCCGAAAGGCGAGGATCTCTCGCGGCTCTCAAGCGAGATCAATAAGATTCTGGCCCAGACTCCGCACGGATCAAACATTCGAGTGAACCTGCGCGGCATGGTGCAGGGAATGAACGAATCCTTTAAGAGCTTCGCATTCGGACTCACATTGTCCGTCGTGCTGCTCTACCTGATTTTGGTCGCGCAGTTCCGCTCGTTTGTCGATCCGGTCCTCATCATGCTCGCTGTTCCTATGGGTGTATCCGGGGTGATGCTGATTCTTCTCTTCGCCCATACAACCATCAACGTAATGTCACTTATGGGCGTGCTGATGCTGGTCGGCGTCGCCAATTCGAACAGCATTCTTATTGTCGATTTCGCGCACAAACTCGAAGAGCAAGGCTTGTCAGTTGCGGACGCAGTGATCACAGCTTGCCGCGTGCGTCTGCGGCCGATTCTGATGACATCGCTCGCCACAATCATTGGAATGATCCCGATGGCGTTGAAGCTGGGAACGGGCGCCGAGCAATATGCGCCCATGGCGCAGGCCATTATCGGCGGACTCACCTCATCCGTTGTTCTCACCGTGTTCATCGTCCCCGCGGCTTACCTGTTGATCTATCGCCGCAAACAGAGGGCGCAACAACCCGCCTAGTTTCGAGGACCCCGTGAAAGCTCTCGCCGCCGCATTTGCTCTTCAACTAACGTGCGCTCTCGCCGGCTTGGGCCAAATGCCGCCTCCGCGAGCTCTGCCTGCACAGGGCGGCCCTTCGGTTGCATTGAGTTTGCATGATGCAGAAGCGCTTGCGTTGAAGAACCACCCGCACATTCTCGCGGCGGAGGACCAATACAGCGCGGCGGTTCAACGGGTTCGAGAAAACAAATCCGCTTATTATCCAACCATCGATGGCGAGATAACAGGAAGTCAAGGTTATGACCTAACCCGTATCGGCGCGGGCGCGCTTGCTGCTTCCGTTCTATTCAACCGCGAGGGGCAGGGACTTCAAGTCGGCCAGCTCATCACAGACTTTGGGCGCAGGCGAAACCTGGTTGGCCAATCCGAGCTCCAAGCGCGAGCTTTCGATCAGAACGTCCAAGCTACCCGCTACGACGTCGTTCTCGGTGTCGATCGCGCCTACTATGGCGTGCTGGCGGCACAAGCGGTCGTCAAAGTTGCGGAGCAGACCGTCGCAGCGCGTCAGACCGTGGTGGATCAAGTGACGGCTCTCTTCAAGAGCCAGTTGAAATCTCAAGTGGACGTGAGTTTTGCGGATGTCAGCTTGTCCCAGGCGAAGCTGCTTCTGGTCCGAGCTCAAGGCGATGTGCAAACAGCATTGGCTGATTTATCGCGAGCCCTTGGCGAAGACACGCCCCGGAACTATACCGTCACGGAAAGCCCCGAGGCGCCTGCTCCTCGTTCCGATCCAAATGCTCTTGTGGCCGAAGCGCTGCAGAACCGCCCGGAGCTGCGAGCTCTTCAGTTCGATACGCAAGCCGCGCGGCGATTCGAGGCTGCCGAACGAGATCTCAACCGCCCGACAATTACGTTCTTAGGTGTTGGCGGGGCGCTTCCGTACATCAACACGACCACAAGAGTCCCCCATGAGTATGAAGGCGCGGGCATCAACGTGAATATCCCGATCTTCAACGGTTTTCTCTTTACGGCTCGGCGCGAGGAGGCGCATTATCAGGTACTGGCGACGGATCAGAGGCGTCGGGATCTCGCGCAACAGATCTCGCACGATGTGCGAACCGCTTTACTGAGCGCCGCCACTGCGTATCAGCGAATCCCAGTGGCTCAGCAACTACTCGCGCAGGCGCAGTTAGCTCTTGATCTGGCCCAAGGGCGTTACAATCTCGGGCTTTCTTCAATCGTCGATGTTACGCAGGCGCAGCTCAGCTTAACGCAAGCGCAGATTGAAAATCTGAGCGCGAAATATGAGTATCAGGCACAATATGCCGCCCTGCAGTACACAATCGGAGCATTACGTTAGCGCTTCTTCCTAACGAGCCTTTTTGCCTTGCGCGCTATGCCGGGACTTGTTGCAAAAGCTTCGTCTATGAGCGCTTCCTGCTGATCGTTGTGTACTTTGTGAGCGCCAGCCGCGGGACTTGCTGCAGCCGGACGCCCCACATAACGAAGCTGGCGGCGCAACGGGCCTGCGCTTCCACCGCCCGTCCATATTATGGGCTGCATCTGCTCTTCAACGAAATACCAAGGGCCCATGTTCTCTGGCTCTTCTTGCACCCAGAACAGCTCGGCCGCATCGGAATAGCGCCGTAGGATATCGGAAACCCGCTGCAAGGGGAATGGATAGAGCTGCTCTACGCGAATAATCGCGACATCTCCGCGGCCGAGCTCTTCGCGCTTGTTCACCAGGTCGTAGTAGACCTTTCCAGAGCACAACAGCACGCGCCGGATCTGGCTGCCGACGTACTGCGGATCTCCAATTACTTCCTGGAAGGTGCCGGTCGTAAGCTCTTCGAGACGGGATGACGCTTTCGGGTAGCGAAGCAGAAACTTCGGCGTAAAAACCACTAGCGGCTTCCGGATTCCCCGCCGATCGGCGCCGCCGTACATCTGCCGGCGGAGCAAATGGAAGTATTGAGCCGGTGTCGTGCAATTCGCGACGTGCATGTTGCCATCGGCGCATAGTTCGAGGAAACGCTCGATACGCGCACTCGAGTGCTCCGGACCTTGGCCTTCAAGACCATGTGGAAGCAGTAGGACCAGACCGCTTGGTTGATTCCATTTGGCTTCCGCCGAAACCACGAACTGATCGATGATAATCTGGCCGCCATTTGCGAAATCGCCGAACTGCGCTTCCCAAATGACAAGCGTGAGCGGATCGGCGACGCTATAGCCGAACTCGAATCCCATTACGGCGTATTCACTCAATAAACTGTCGACCACTTCAAACTTCGCCTGGTCGGGATCAAGATGCTGGAGAGGGATATAGGAAGCGCCAGTCTCGTAATCGCTGAACTTCAGGTGACGTTGCGTGAAGGTGCCTCGCGAAACGTCCTGACCGCTTAGGCGAACGGGGGTACCTTCGAGAACGAGGCTTCCGAACGCGAGCGTCTCGGCCAGCCCCCAATCGAGAGGCGCGCCTTTCAACACTTCGCGGCGCTTGTCGATGAGCGGCTTCAACTTTGGATGAAGTTGGAAATCATCGGGAAGCGTCGTGCATTTCTCGATAACCGTCGTGAGTGCGCGGTAATCGGTCGCGGTCGAGGGAATAGGCTGATGGATTTCTTCAAACGGCGCCTCAGCGAACTCCTCAATCACGAACTGCTCGCGGTGCTTCTTCGCCTCATCGTATGTATCGTTCAGGTGCTCGCGAACCTGCTTGCGCATGTTATCGACGTAGTCTTGCGCCAGAATCTTTTCCTGCACGAGCTTCTCGGAATATTGCTTCGCAACCGTCGATGTGGCTTTGATCTTGCGATACATCACCGGTTGCGTATAGCTCGGATCGTCGGCTTCGTTGTGCCCTTGACGCCGGTAGCCAATCACATCGACCACTACGTCGCGCTTAAATCGCTGGCGAAAGTCGTATGCAAGCTGGGCCGCACGAAGACACGCTTCGGGATCGTCAGCGTTGACGTGAAAGATCGGAGCCTGAACCGAAAGCGCTACGTCGGTGCAGTAGACGCTAGTGCGTCCTTCGAGCGGGTTGGTGGTAAATCCGATTTGATTGTTCGTGATGACGTGAATCGTTCCGCCCGTCGTGTAGCCCTCGAGCTGGGAGAGCTGCAAGACTTCGGCGACCACGCCCTGACCAATAAATGCAGCATCGCCGTGCATCAGAATAGGCAAAACACGCTCGCGCTTCTCATCGCCCAGGCGGTCTTGTTTCGGCCGCACTAGGCCTTGCACAACCGGGTCCACTGCTTCAAGGTGACTGGGATTAAAAGCAACCGAAACCAGGATCTCTTTCCCGCGGCTGGAGGTGTGAATGCCGCTTGCGCCGAGGTGATATTTTACGTCGCCCGAGCCTTGCACGCTCTCCGGATCCGGCTCGCCTTCAAATTCCGAGAAGACTTGCGCCATGGATTTCCCGACGACATTCGCGAGCACGTTCAGACGGCCGCGATGCGCCATGCCAATCACCGTTTCCTGAACGTTTTCGTTCGCCGCCCGTTCCAAAATCTCGTCGAGCACGACAATTGTGCTCTCGAGTCCCTCGAGTCCGAAGCGCTTTTGGCCGACAAACCGAGTCTGCAGAAAATGCTCAAACTCCTCGGCCTGAATCAGGCGGCTAAAGATGCGATGTCGTACTGGCTCATCGAGCTTCCAGAGATTCATTGTGCCTTCCATCCGATCCTGCAGCCACTGCCGCTGCTCCGGATTTTGGATGTGCATATACTCGACGCCAACCGACCCGCAATATGTCGTGCGAAGCCGCTCGAGAATCTCGCGCAGCGTCTCGTACGGCTGCATGTACGAGGCAATCGCACCGCTCGGCGCTTTTACCACGCCGGAGAGAAACGGACGGTCAAGGTCCCAGATCGAAAGCCCGTAGGAACTGGGATCGAGCGTTGGATGATATCCTGGCTCGCTTCCCAGCGGATTCGTGTTGGCGAGGAGATGACCTCGGATCCGATAGGCGCTGATCATCCGAATGACTGCCGCCTCTTTTGCAGGATCTGTATTAAGCTGCGCCTGCCGGTTCGGCGTAATTTGCTGGTCTGTTTGCCAGCGAACCGGCATGTAAGGAATTTTGAGATCTCTGAAGATCCCCTCGTAGAATCCATCCTCGCCTTGTAGAAGCTGCTGCAGTTTGGCGAGAAACGCGCCTGATTCCGCGCCTTGAATGATGCGGTGGTCATAAGTGCACGTAATCATGAGCACCTTGCTGATCCCGAGCATGGTGCGCGTCTCTTCGCTTGCTCCCGCAAACTCAGCCGGATAATCGATTGCGCCGGTCGCAATAATTGCGCCTTGTCCGGGCATCAAGCGCGGCACTGACCCGAGCGTGCCAACTGTGCCAGGATTCGTGAGAGAAATCGTAGTGCCTTCAAAATCGGACACTTGCAGTTTGTTGTTGCGCGCGCGCACCACTATGTCGTCGTAGGCGGCTACGAACTGCGCGAAATTCATTCCATCTGCGTGCTTGATATTGGGAACCTTCAGCGATCGCGTGCCATCCTTGCCCGGCACATCGATTGCAAGTCCAATGTTTACGTCGATCCTCACGACACGGAAGGGCTCGCCGCCGCTTTCCGCGTAGGCGTGATTCAGAGCAGGATTCGATTTGACGGCTTTGACGATCGCCCAGGAGATAAGATGCGTGAAGCTGAGCTTGCTGCGACGCTCGACCGCCCTTCGCTTATTGATGATGTTCCGGTTTTCTTCAATTACCCGAACGGGCATTTGCCGCTGCGAGGTGGCGACCGGAATCGATAGACTCGCGATCATGTTTTCCGCAATGCGCGCGGCGGGACCGCGCAGAGGAATCAGTTGGTCACTGGGGCCTTTGGCGGTTTCAGCAGGGCTGGTTTTCGCAATTGCGGTTTCAGCGGCAGGAGCTTCGCGCGCTGGCTTAGCTTCTTGCGGTGTCGGGGCGGGCGCGGGCGGCTCTTCTCGCGGAGGCTCTTGTGTTGGCGGCTCCTCGATCGGCGGTTCAGGCGGAGTCGCGGCAGTTTCGGTTTGGAGTTCTGCTACCCCAGTCTCGCCGTTCGGCGGCGCTTCTTTAAACAGCTCAGTCCAGGCTTGGTCGACACTGCTTCGGTCAAACTGGTATTGATAATAGAGTTCGTCTTCGAGCCAGCTATTGATGCCCAAAGCCGGCTCGGTCGATTGCGGCATTCGCCTTCATTGTACGAAAAGAACAGGTTTTTCTGACGAATTTGCACTGTTTCCTGCAGGTGATTGCCAAGCCCGCACGCTACACTACAACTGAATGACAGTAGAGGAACTTGAAAGAGAGTACGCTACGCTCCGGCAGCAAGCTGACGCTGTGCGGAGCTATCTTTGACGCACCCGCCAGGCAGCAACAGCTAACGAAACTCGAAGCTGAAATCAATCACCCCGAATTTTGGAATCAGCCTGAGAAGAGCCAGCGTGTGATGCAGGCGCGCAAGCGTCTCGAAGAGGCAATCCAGAATGCGAGTGCCGTGACTGCGGCAACTTCAGACATCGACACGCTATTCGAGCTCGCCAAAGAAGGCGAGAACGTCAACGGCGAGTTGGAGCGCGAGATGAAGGCGCTCGAAACGCGACTCGAGCATCTTGAAACCGGAATGCTGCTATCGGGCGAAAATGACGCGCGAGACGCAATCATTACGATTCATCCGGGCGCGGGCGGAACCGAGAGCCAGGATTGGGCGGAGATGTTGTTGCGCATGTATCTGCGCTGGGCCGAGCGGAACAAGTATGAAGCAGTCCTCACCGACCGGCTGGAAGGCGAAGGCGCGGGGATTAAGTCTGTAACATTCGAGATCAATGGTGAGAGCATTTACGGCCAGTTGCAGTCGGAGGTTGGCGTGCACCGGCTGGTTCGCATTTCGCCTTTCGACGCAAACGCCAGGCGGCATACATCTTTCGCTTCTGTGTTTGTATATCCCCAAATAGAGGACGAAATCAAGATCGATATCCGCCCTGAAGATCTGCGCGTAGACACCTTTCGAGCGAGCGGCGCGGGCGGCCAGCACGTGAACCGCACGGATTCGGCGATTCGCATGACGCACTTGCCTACCGGAATCGTCGTTCAATGTCAGAACGAGCGCTCGCAGCATAAGAACCGTTCAGGGGCGCTCAAGCAGTTACGCGCGAAGCTGTACGAGTTCGAGATGGAGAAGAAGCGCGCCGCGGATCAGAAGCTCGAAGATAGCAAGCTCGAGATTAATTTCGGCAGCCAGATTCGGAGTTACGTTCTCGCGCCCTACCGGCTGATTAAGGATCACCGCACGAAGCTGGCGATTGGCGACGTCGACCGTGTCTTGGATGGCGACATTGAGCCCTTCATTCATGCTTATTTGGTTTGGCGAAAGACGGGCAAGGTCGTGGGCGATGGCAAAGAAGATCTGCCCGATTAAGTGAACGAGCCGAGTGAAGAAGAGCTCGCCCGCGCAGCCGATCTGATCCGGAGTGGCGGGCTAGTCGCCTTTCCAACCGAAACCGTTTATGGGCTGGGGGCGAATGCTCTCGATGCGAATGCAGTGCGGCGCACTTACGAGGCGAAAGGCCGGCCGGCAAGCAGTCCTTTAATCGTGCATGTCGCGAATGAAGGCATGGCGAAGTCAATCACGGCTGAGTGGCCACAGATCGCTCAAACGCTGGCTCGCCGGTTCTGGCCAGGGCCGCTGACACTAGTTCTCAAGAAAAGCCAGGCGATTCCAGATCTCGTAACGGCTGGCCTCGATTCCGTAGGTGTTCGCGTGCCGGCGCATCCGGTCGCGCTTGAGTTAATCCGCCGAGCCGCAGTGCCCATCGCTGCGCCCAGCGCAAACCGCTTTACGGAAGTTTCGCCGACCACCGCAGAGCATGTCCGCGTGGGATTAGGCAATCGCGTCGATATGATTCTGGACGGAGGATCGACCCAGGTTGGAATCGAGTCGACAGTGGTTGCTCTCACGCGAGATCCGCCGGCAGTGCTCCGACCCGGCATGATCTCGAAACCGGAACTCGAAGCGGCAACGGGTCGCGTTTGGAGTACGGATACCGCTCCTCAGAATAGAAGCGCATCACCTGGACTGCATCCACGCCATTACGCGCCCCGCACGCCGCTGTATATCCTCGAACGCGGCGAACGACCAACTTCCGGTACTGGGTATGTGATTCCCATGCCCACAGACCCGCCAGCTTACGCTACAGCGCTGTATGCAAAATTACACGAAGCCGATGCCGGCGGTTGGGACTGGATAGCGGTCGAGAAGCCGCCTGACACCCCGAATTGGGCGGGCATTCTCGACCGGCTTCGAAGAGCTAGCACCCAGCGCTCGTAACTCGGCCGAAGAGCCGCGGGTCTACGCCGGAACTAGCTCAAACGCCTTCTTGTAGTCCTTCAGGAATTGATCGAGCCCCTTGTCTGTCAATGGATGATTGAAAAGCTGATCGAGCACCTTGAAGGGCATGGTTCCAATGTGCGCGCCGGCCTTTGCGGCATCGATGACGTGCAGCGGTCCACGAATCGAAGCGGCCAAGATCTGCGTGTTGTAACCGTAATTTTTGTAAATGGTCACAATCTCGCGGATCAGATCCATTCCGTTCCAGCCGATATCATCAACGCGGCCTATGAAAGGGCTGATAATATACGCTCCAGCCTTGGCTGCCATCAATGCCTGCGCGGCGCTGAAACAAAGCGTGACATTCGTCCGGATGCCTTCTCTCGCGAGCGTCGAACAGGCCACGATGCCCTCGCGAATTAACGGAACTTTCACGACGATGTTCTTGTGAATCTTCGCCAGGCGGCGGCCTTCCTCAATCATTTCTTTCGAAGTGGTCGAGACAACCTCCGCGCTGACGTCGCCGTCAACAATGTCACAAATCTTACGTACCTGCTCTTCGATCGGCACGCCTTCCTTGGCAATTAGGGTCGGATTAGTTGTTACGCCGTCCACGATGCCCCAAGCGGCACCTTTTTTCAATTCGTCGAGATTGGCTGTGTCCAGAAAAAATTTCATGCTGCACCTCTTTTGGCGATCCGCCGGGATTCCTGCGAGCTACAGATTAGATGCACCAGGGCGCAAAGTGTAGCTCGCAGCCTCGATAGTATCAGAAATGGCTTGAATCGGATGGGTATACGGCCTAGCGCTAGCGAGACTCTGAAAATTGTGCGCGCGGAACCCCACGATACCCCCTTGATTCTGCAGTTCGTTCGGAAACTGGCAGAATTTGAAAGGCTTTCGGATCAGGTGATCGTGAATGAAGACACACTGCGTGAAGGCCTTTTTGGGGCCGGTTCCGCAGCCGAGGCCATCCTTGCGTATTTCGGGAGCGCGCCAGCCGCATTCGCCGTCTACTTTCATACGTTCTCGACATTCAGCGGATACACAGGGATCTATTTGGAGGACCTGTTTGTCGAGCCCAATTACCGCGGCAGAGGAGTAGGCAAATCGATTCTCGTCTACTTGGCCAAGCTAGCCAAGCAGCGCGGACGCGGCCGGCTCTCCTGGGCCGTGCTCGATTGGAATGAGCCCGCAATTCGGTTTTATCGAAACCTGGGAGCAGTTCCGCTCGGCGATTGGACGGTGTTCGAGCTAACGGGACCGGCACTCGACAGACTGGCGCAGGCTGAGGTTGGTATAGCCTAGAGGGTGAGCACATCATCGGGAGGTACGATACGTGTCAGCCGACCGGCAGTCGGTCACGAGTCTACTTCGACAGTGGAGCGACGGGAATAAGCAGGCATTAGATGACCTGATGCCGTTGGTCTACGACCAGCTCCGGAAGGCGGCCGCACGGTATTTGAACGCAGAGCGACGCGATCATACACTGCAAGCCACCGCGCTGGTGAACGAAGCGTACGTCCGGCTGGTGGCTTCGGGCGTCAATTTTCGAGACCGTCTGCATTTTTACGCGCTATCGGGGCGGCTGCTGCGGCGCATACTAGTGGATCACGCACGAGAGCATGCCACGCAAAAGCGCGGGGCTGGAGCTGCGAAAATCCCGCTCGAGGAGGCAGTGCTTGTCGGACCGGAAACGATGTCCGGCTTGCTGGAGTTAGATCAAGCATTGCGCCGGCTTAATGAGCGGGACCCACGCAAGAGCGAAATCGTCGAGCTTCTGTATTTCGGTGGGCTTACGCATGACGAAGCTGCTGCCGCGATGAATGTTTCTCCCGCCACGATTCTTCGTGAATGGAGACTTGCAAAGGCGTGGCTGTATCGTGAGATGGCTTCGGAAGGGGCCGCGAATAGTTGAAGTGAACGCAGCAGCTTCTTCCCAAGCCGAGCGCTGGCGACTTGTTGAAAAACTTTTCTACGAGGCTGTGGAACTCAGACCGGAGAGCAGGGCTGAGTTGCTGGAACGCGCCTGCGGCAGTGATCCGGAGCTACGAAAAGAAGTGGAATCACTGCTCGAATATTCGGAAAAGAGAGAAGGGCTTCTCGAAAAAGGTTTTGAAAACGTTGCGCGCGAGTTTATCTCAGACACCAGGCGGGAAGCGCTCGCGCCTGGCGCTCGTCTGGACCATTACGAAATTGCTTCAATACTTGGCGCGGGCGGCATGGGGGAAGTTTATCTGGCCGAAGACTTGCGCCTCAGACGCAAAGTCGCAGTGAAAGTGCTCACACCGGAGCTTACGCACGACTATGCTCGCTTGCGCCGTTTCGAGCACGAAGCGCGAACCGTTTCAGCTCTGAATCACCCCAACATCATCACGATTTATGAGGTCGGACAAGCCGAAGGCCTACATTTTATTGCGACCGAGTTTATTGATGGGGTGACGGTTAAACAGAAGCTGGCTTCAGGCAGGCTTGATTTCAACACAACGCTTGAAATTTCGATTCAGGTCGCCGGTGCTCTCGTCGCAGCCCACGCTTCGGGAGTGATTCACCGCGACATAAAGCCTGAAAACCTGATGGTGCGCAATGACGGAGTAGTCAAAGTTTTGGACTTCGGCATTGCGAAGCTGGCTGAGCATGGAACGGAGCCGGAAGCAAGAGTAGCCGCGCCTCTTACCTCGAGCACACAACCCGGAACCGTCATCGGGACCCCGCGGCATATGTCCCCCGAGCAGGCGCGGGGTGTGCCGGTGGACACACGAAGCGATATTTTTTCGTTTGGAACCGTGATGTACGAGATGGTTGCCGGCAGGCCCTGCTTCGAGGCAGAAACGCAGAGTGACATCATCGCGGAAATTTTGAAAGGTAATCCGCCTCCGCTGTTGGACTTCGCGCCCGACGTGCCTCCCAAGTTCGAACGCATTATCGGCAAGATGCTCAGAAAAGATCGTGAAGCTCGTTATCAGAGCGCGAAAGAGCTGCTGATCGATTTCCAGGAACTTAAGAGGGATCTTGAGTTTGAAGCGCAGCTTGGGATTGTTAGCGAACTATCAAACACAACCGCGGGATCCCGTCGTGCTGAACTGCAGCCTTTAGCGCGTCAGGCGAGCATCGCCGCAGCAGCTCAGAATCAAGAGGCTGCACGCAAAAAAAGAAACACAGTCGCGATTCTGATACTGGTCATGATCGCCGCCGCTGCATTGGCTTACTACGGGCTAAGGCGAAAGCCGGTAAGCGGCGCTCCACCGATTCCCCGCAGCTTGGCTGTTTTGCCTTTTCGAAATCTCAAGCAGGATGAAGGTAACAACTATCTGGGGTTTTCGCTTGCGGATGCAATTATCACGAAGCTCGGCTATATCGGCGCGCTTACGGTCCGGCCGTCGTCGGATATTGAAAAATATCGCAATCAGGCGATTGACCCGAAGACTGCCGCACGGGAACTGCAAGCCGACACTCTGCTTACGGGAAGCTTTGTTCGCGAAGGCGAAGAGTTACGCATCAATACTCAGTTGGTCGACACGAAAGCAGACCGCATATTCTGGGAGGACACGATAAACGTCAAGTACGACAAGCTACCCGCTGTCCAAGATCGCGTCGCTCAGGCTGTGGTTCATGGACTGGAGCTGAACCTATCTCCCCAGGAATCTGCCCGGTTACACCCTGACCGCCCCGTTAACGCGCTGGCGTACGAATACTACCTCCGAGGCGTAGATCTCTACGCGCTGAGCGATTACCCGGTGGCTATAAAAATGCTCGAAAAGTCGGCGGAAATCGATCCAAACTACGCACCTGTGTGGGCTCATTTGGGAAGAGCGTACACCACAAGCGGGTCACTCGAGTTCGGAGGTCTGGAGGAATACGCAAAAGCACAGGCAGCATATGAAAAAGCTCTCGTGCTGAATCCGGCTTTGATTGAGCCGCGGGTTTATATGGCGAATCTCCTCACCGATACCGGCAGAGTTGAGCAGGCCGTGCCGCTGTTGAGAGAAGCTCTCAAGAGTAGTCCGAACAATGCCGAGGCGCACTGGGAATTGGGATACGCATACCGTTTCGGTGGAATGCTCAAGGAATCAATCGCTGAATGTGAGCGCGCGCGGAAACTCGATCCGGGGGTAAAGATCAACAGTTCGGCGCTGAACAGTTACCTGTACGTGAACGAGTATTCTAAATTTCTGGAGAGCCTACCGGCGAGCAATGCGCCGTACATTCTGTTCTACAGAGGATTCGGCGAATACTACCGAAACAACCTCGAACAAGCCACGACAGATTTCGACCGAGCGTTTCAGCTTGCGCCCTCGTTGCTTCAGGCTGAGGTAGGGAAAGCTCTGGCGGATGGCATCCGGCGGCAGAACGTAGCCGGCTTGAAGCTGCTGCGCACAACCGAGAATGGAATAGAGAAAAGCGGCGTAAGCGATGCAGAAGGTCTTTACAAAGTTGCCCAGGCATACGCCGTCTTGGGGGATATTTCGTCGGCTTTGCGAATGCTGCGACGCACGATCGATGGCGGGTTTTTCTGCTATCCGTACTTCGCAGTGGACCCGCTCCTGAGAAAGCTACACGGCCACGCAGAATTTGACGGGCTGCTGAGAGAGGCGCGAGAGCGGCACGAGCACTTCAAAGCCAGATTCTTCGAAAACACATAGCAACTGGAGCCCCGGTCAGCATCGTCTGGTCTAAACAGGCAGCACCGAGCACGCGAAAGGACGTTTTGAAAGTGAAAATCACGATCGGATTGATAGCGATCGCTTTCCTGGTTCACGGTGAGACCGGAGTGGACGTATTTTCGGCCAGCGATCTACAGGCGTTAGGACAGAAGTTATCGCGAAAGCACGCCCGATCCGCAGCCCAGGATCTCGCGAGGTATGGAAACCATTACACGCTTTTGGCAGTTCGCGAGGAAACCGGATCGGCTGAGTTGCACGAGCACGAAGCCGATGTATTTCTTGTGGTGAGCGGCGAGGCACAACTTGTAGACGGCGGAAAAATTCTAAATCCGCGCACCGAAAAGCCTGGAGAGATTCGCGGCGCGTCGATTCAAGGCGGCGAGCGCCGCGCCCTGCATACCGGGGACGTGGTGCATATTCCAGCGAAAACGCCCCACCAGCTTGTAATTGAGAATGGGAAGACGTTTACTTATTTTGTGGTGAAAGTGACCGGGCAATAAATGCTTGCTGCCTCGCTGTTGACCTTGCTGGCATGGGGAGGCGCAGTGGCGGGCATATTTCTCGGTCAATCGCGGAAGCTGTCATCGCATCTCGCCGTGACCGGAGGCATACTTCTGTTCGCGATTGCGCTATTTCTCGTGATCCCTGAGGTCGCAACTCGTATTGGCTGGACGCTCGCGGTGATGTTCTCTGTCGCGGTGTGTTGCGGGCTGGTGCTCCTTGACCGATGGCTGGCGCGCGGGAATCATTCCCCCGCGGACGTAATTGGACCGCTACTCGCCGCGACCGCCGTTCATAGTTTGCTCGACGGCTGGGGCGTGCGCGTTTTATCCGCTCAGGAGCTGACAAGTATCGCTGTACCGCTCGGGCTGGCGCTACACAAGCTGCCAGAAGGATTGGCGCTGGGCCTGATTACACGGAGATCGATGTCGCCGGCCGGTAAGGCGTTACTAGCGAGTGGAGCCGTCGAGGGGTTTACGGTAATCGGCGCGCTGATCGAGCCTCGAGCAGATCAATTGGGCGCCACGAGATTCGGCGATTGGTGGATGGGAATCGTTTTGGCAATTATCGCCGGGAGCTTTCTCTTTGTAGGCTTCCACAGTGTTGCGCCGAGCCGGCATAATAGCCGGATCTAAGCCGGAACCGGCGGGTGCCTTTTGTGAAAATCGGTGCGGTTTTGAAATTCGCGTGCGACGGCAAGAATCCTGTTTTCCGAAAAGGGTGGCCCGACAAATTGGAGGCCCATCGGAAGTCCGTTGACGAATCCGCACGGGACAGTTAGGGCTGGAAGACCCGCGAGATTGCTCGCCTGCACTAGCCCGGAAGCAACACCTTTTTGATCAGGACGCTTCGGCTCTGTCTCATCGAAGGGCTGGTCCGAACGATCAGGCAGACTCAGGCGGGTTGGAGCGACGAGCAGATCGAGATCGGCAAAGAGGTCGTGGAACGCGGTTTGAATCAGGCTCCGCACCCGCATTGCTTTCAAGTAGTCAGCGGCCGAGTAAGTCAATGACGCCCTGAGCCCATCGATTTGGCTTTGATCGGCCAACTGATCGACCTTGCCGCTGCGGATAAGCTGCTCAAAGACAGATGCGCCTTCGGAATCAATAATGGCGCCAATAACCGGGCCATAAGGGAAGTCGGGGAGCTTTGCTTCGACCATTTGCGCTCCAAGTGATTTCACGACCGTAAGAGCGTTGGAGAAGGCCGGACGTAAAGGCTCGTCAGGCCACGCTGAGAAGTCGATTTCCGCGTATCCGATTTTGAAGTCGCTGAACTTTCGATAGTACTGCGAAGTGTAGTAGAAGCTCTTGCGAGCGGAGGCTGGATCATCGTTGTCGCCGCCCGCGATGGCGTGCAGCACCAGCCCACAATCCTCTGCGGAACGCGCGAGGACGCCGATTTTGTCAAGCGTCCAGGAGAGCGCCATGGCTCCATGACGGCTCACAAGCCCGTAAGTAGGACGAAGGCCGCTCACGCCGCAAAAACATGCCGGAGTCAAAATGGAACCGGAAGTTTCAGAGCCCAGAGCGAAAGGCACGAGCCCCGCAGCTACGGCCGCACCGGAACCACTTGACGACCCGCCAGACCAATATGATTTATTCCAGGGATTAAGACCGGGTCCTTGCAAAGAGGCTGATGCGGAGCTGTAACCTCCGCCCCCGGCAAGCTCCACCATGGAAAGTTTGCCGAGCAAAATGGCCTTTGCTTTGTTGAGCCGCTTAATTACCGTTGCGTCGTAATCAAAGACTTGATCGGCAAACGGCTTTGCGCCCCAAGTGGTGGGGTATTTCGCAACGCTGATCAAATCTTTCACGGCATACGGGATGCCTTGTAATGGGCCGCGAAAACGCTCGCGCTTGAGATCGTCGTCTACATCCTTCGCGTATTTGTGGGCGTGCGCGGTAAGAGAAAGCGCGAGGGCGTTGTATTGAGGGCCGAAGGTGTCAAGGCGACGGCTAAGGATTTTCGTCAGCTCAACACAGGAAATTTGACGGTTTCTGAGGATCGTGCCGAGCTCAGCGACAGTGGCGAAAGCAACCGTGGTTTCGTCGAGTTTGGTAGCCGGCCTGCCCATGGGAAGGGTTCAGACTTTGAAAGCGAAAGCGGGCTCTATATTCATAGGAAGCTCGAGCTTTGACAATCGATCACTGACGCTCCGGACGTCGTCATATGCTTTTTTAAGCCGTTCCTCGGGGGTGGCCGGCGGTTTAGGTGGAGCGGGCGCACCTTGTGGGGACGTCCTGGATGTTACTTGCGCCAGCGCCGGGGCAGCGATCAAGAGAGTCCATTCACGACGAGTCATGCGGAACATTATAGAAGTTGTCCTATTTAGTCGGAAACTACCTGTTTCACGACATCTTCGTGAACAGTTTGGGTATCGTCTTCTTGCTTGTGAAGTTCTTTGAATCTTGCAAGAACCAGCTCTGACTTTTTGGCCTCTCCGAGGCGCGAATAGACGCGGCTCAGTTGGTAATAAGCGGAAGTGAGGCTTGGGTCGTGAATGATAGCCGCTTCCAATTCGCGGGCCGCTTCGGGAAATTCGTTCGAGTGCATCAAGAGTTTCCCCAGCTCGTAATGCGGCAGCGCGTAATCCGGTTTCAACTCGATCGCTCTTCTGAAACATTCTTCGGCTTTCGCGTTTTCGTTTTCTTGCAAAAAGACCAAGCCGAGATGGCAATGCAAGCGCGCGTTGGACGGCTGCAGAACGACTGCACGATGGAAATACGGTTCGGCATCAGCAGCCGCGCCTTGGTGAGCAATAGTTGTCGCCATAAGGAATAAGCCTTTTACAGAGCTAGGGTTCAGTTCGAGAGCACGGCGGAGACTTTCGCGCGCTTCGTTGTACCGGCCTAGAAAGTAATAGCTCACACCGGCACTGTAGTAAGGTTCATCCCAATCGGGTTTCATACGTATCGTTTGCCCTAACAACTTCAAGGCCGATTCCTGTTTGCCCGAACGCTGCAAAATGTGAGCGCGCAGGAGCTGAATCGAGGGCACATTGGGCGCTAGGTGAAACGCGATCGCGGATTCCTCGTCCGCTTCTGAAAATTGGTGCAATAAATAATACGCGCTCGCCCGAAGGTAATGATCGTCAGCGGTGGTCGCCGGGTTTATCGTGTTAAATACCGCTTCTGGCTGATGCGCCTGAAGGTACGCGAGCGCGAGTTGATTTCGCACACGAGTGTCGTCAGGTCGAAGCCGGTAAGCTTCCCTAAAATAAAGCGCGGCAGTCGTTGGATCGGCGTGGTTCAGGAAGAGTCCACCAACGGCAGCGTTCCATTGGGCATCTGAGGCGAGATTAACCGCGGCTCTCTGTGCCTCTGTGTGTGCTTCTTGGAGCTGTCCGTCCGTGAGTTCGGCGCGAAGGAGATTGAATGCGACATCGGGCGAGTGGGGATTGAGGTCGCTCGCCCGTTTTAGCTGCCGGATCGCGGCACGAGTTTCACCGAGATCCAGCAAAACGATGCCTAAGTTATAGACTGCGTCCGGCTGCTGCGGATCCAGGGTCACAGCTTGTTCGAGTTCGGCGCGCGCGTCCGTGAGCTTGTTCGCGCGGAGGTACGCAAGTGCGAGATTGTAATGGGCGCTGTACAATTCTGGACGCAGCTTGACAGCGCGGTCGAAGTGTTCAATCGATCGCGAAATGTCGCCTCGCCGGAATTCTGATGACCCGAGCAAAAGATATGCGTCTGCGCAGCTTGGGTCAGCTTGTATCGCTAGTTTCAAAAGATGCTCGCCCTCATCGGTGTAACCGGCGCGCAACGCTTTCCGCGCCTGGGCTATATACGATTGAGCCGTTTCGCCGTTAACGGGCTTTTCTTGTGGACTCGCAACAGTCCATAGCACGCTGATTTGAAGGCAGACAATAATCAGCAGGGCACGAAACAACATGCAGCCGCTGCTACAACGTCCTGCCAAGTCGCGAAATCACCTCGAGACAAGCGCGAGTCACATGATAAGGAGCTTTCCAGGGACCGGTCTTCTCGGTGTCAGTTTTCCCATCGTGCGAGATTGCCGTGTACCACTCGCCATAAGTATGGTCGACGAAATGGTTGTCAACGAATTGAGCCTCAAGCTCAAACGCTGTGAAATACTTCGGATCGCCGGTTAGTTGATATGCATTCAGAAACGCGACGAGCGTTTCCGCTTGTTGCCACCATTCCATGTCCCTGTTTGTTGCGGGTCCTTTTGCCGGGCCAGTGCGGTAGAGACCGCCGCGCTCGTTATCGAACCCGTAGCGCAGTGCATGATCCACGAGCGCCAAACTAGCCCGCCGAATCTTCGGATCTTGATTTCGACCGACTACTGAAGCGGCCTCCGTGAGAAGCCAGCTAGCCTCAAGATCCAGGCCGTATTCGCACTCTCTTGAGTCTCCGTTTCGATCCGCCACCGTCCAATCTTCCGTGAAATAGTATCGGCCATAACCGATTTCCGGATCGACGATTTTGTTCACGAAAATATCCAGCAGTTCATCAACGCGCGCGCGAATGCGGGCATCTCCGGTTACGTCGTAGGCTGTCGTCAAAGCCTCGAGCAGCCCGAGATGCCAATCGTATGACTTTCGGCCGAAGGAGCCTGACGCGTTCGGCCCGGGCTTGTAGTCTTTGATCCACTGCCAGTCCGCCGTGAATGCGATGTGATAGCCGCCGTGCTCGTTGTCATGGGCATGTTGGTCAATCACTTCGAATAACTGCACCGCTTCGCGCCGTGCCTGATCGTCGTGAAACGCGATGGCATATTCCGCCAAGCCTTCGAGAACGTAAGACAAGGGATTCAACTGCTTAGTCGAGTCAAGCACCTTTCCTTCGCGCGTGACCAGGAAATAATAGCCGCCGTGTTCTTTGTCCCACATCTTCTCGCGGAGAAAAGTCAGGCATTCAGCGGCCATGCGCTGGTAAGCAGGATCCGGAAAGCGGCGATACGCCTCTGCAAACGACCACAACGCGCGGGATTCCAGCACAACAGACTTGTTGCCTGGCGGTTTCGCGTTGCCTTGCTGATCGAGTCTTCCGAGCAGACCTCCGTATTCGCGATCAACCGAGTGATCGATCCAGAATTGCAGAGTATTGTGGAGATTTTCGCGAAAAATGACCAGCCAATCGCGCGTGATGTCCAGCGGCGCAGCTCCAGGAAGCGCACCCGCAACGCATACGAGAGCGCTCAAGAGACGAAGGTTGATAAAACGCACTTAGAAACTCAGCTTCAAAGCCATCTGCCCGATCCGGCCATCGCGAGCATTTGTGACCTGGCCGAAATTGCTGGCGTTCACGGTTCCAGAAGGGTTTGTGAACTGGGCATGATTGAAGACATTGAAGAACTCCGCGCGGAACTCGAGCATGCTCTTTTCGAAGATGTGCGTATCTTTGTGAAGCACGAGATCCCAATTATCGATGCCCGGGCCATGGAAGAATCGCCGGTTCGCATTGCCAGCGACCCCAATCGTTTCGGTGCTGAAGTCATCGGTCGAGAAATAAATATGATTCGGTGAATTGCGCGGATCATAAAAGTGGATCGGCTGGGCGTTGTAGTTGGGATAGTCCACGCCACTGCAACCGCAGAGCGCGGCATCGTCGTTTTCTCCCAAAGTGATCGGGAATCCCGTGGTGAATCGTGTTATGCCCGAAATCGCCCAACCTGACAGCATTCCGTTCCAAAGCTTGCTCGACAGGTGATGCAGGGGAAGCTCGTAGTTGTAGCTCAGGACGAAGTTGTGCGTGATGTCGAAAGCGGAAAGCGATTTGCTCAGCTTCGGATTGAACGGGTTGATCTGATCGTAGAAGCCGGATGAATTGTCGAGGGATTTCGACCACGTGTAACCAGCCAATAGGGTCAAAGCTCCGACCGATTTTTGCAGGCTGACTTGCAGCGAATTGTAATTCGAATTGCCGCTCGTCTGCTCCCAGGTATTGCTGCTGAAATCCAAAAGGCCCTGACTGAGGTAGCGTCCCGAGGTGACTGAGTATGGCCGCGTGCCGTAAACAACCTGTCCGCTGGGCAACGTGTAAATCGTGTCTTCACCGTATGGACCGCAGCCTTGACCTAGGGGGAGCGCGGCGGCAACTGCGAGGCACTTTGCAGCATTCCCCGGGTTGGATTCGACGGTTGACAGCAAGTGATGTCCGCGCGTTCCCACATACCCGACGGAAAGCACGGCTGTATTGAAGAGCTGGCGTTGAATCGTAAAGTTGAAGTCTTCCGCGTAGGGCAGCTTATTGTCCCGCTTGTAGGTCGGCGCACCTGAAATGGGCAGGTATTGCGGCCAGATACCGGTTGCGCCAGGTGGCGGAATCGTGAAAGGGAATCGCTGTCCCGGATTTTCGGCCGTTGTGCGGGCTTTATATGGCTCTTCTAGATAGACCAATACGGGACTTGTATAGAACAGCCCAAAGGGGGCATCGCCCACCTCGTTGAAGAGCGTTAGATCCTCAATCGCGGTATAGAAGATGCCCGTACCCATGCGGATGCTTGATTTGCCGGGCCCGCCAAAGATCTTTCCCAGCAAGCCACTCGTTGACCCGGGCAAATACGCGACGCCTAGCCGTGGCGTAAAGTGATCCCACTGCACGGGCGCAAGCGTTTTAGGAATTCCGCGGTCACCTGGAAATACAAATCCTGTGGGAGCATCCGGGTACACCTTCGATTGCTCGCCAGGATTGAACGTCTGAATACGATTTTGCGTGTCGTAGAACGGCTCGCTCACTTCCCAACGGAGGCCGTAGTTTACTGTGAGATCAGACCGGACCTTGTAGGAATCCTGAACGTAAAGCGCGCCGTAGCGGGTTCGAGAGTCGAGGTACTGATTACTCGTTTGCTCGAAAATGTCAGGAGCGCCGAGCAGAAAATCCGCAAAGTCGTTACCCGTCTCTGTCCCGGAGAATTGGAACCAGCCGTTTGAGGTGTAAGCGTTACGTTCATTGATTTGCAGGTAGCGCACGTCACCGCCAAACTTGACCGTGTGACTGCCGATGACTTTTGAGAAGTTATCCGATATCTGATATGTGTTGTTGTACTGGCCGGTAGTGCCATCCGGGAGCCCGAAATTCACCCCGGTTTGATTCAGCGCAACGGGCGCCACGCCTTCGTAAGCTGGATTCGAAGGAATCACGCCGAGTCCGCCCTCGACGAAACCAAAATCTGTAATCTTGCCCAGTCCGCCGACGGGCTTGTTTTTCAATAAAGCTAATCGTGTATAGCTGAGATGGACCTCGTTCACGGCCGTGGGGCTTAGGATGCTGGTCTGATTTATGCTGACCTGCTGCGCCCGCGAGGGTGTGACAGCGGAGAAGCCAGGCACGTTTGACGTAAACGCAGGATAAGGGCTTAGGAAGGTCGTATCGTCAAAGTAATAATAGAAGCCCCAATTTCCAAACCGCTGCGTATTCAAGTCAATCTTCTCGCCGAGCTTATCATCGCGATTTCGCTCGTCCTCAGAAGCGCTGGAGAAAAATGGATGCCCACCCGAAACACCCGTGGGCAGGGGAATGAATTTCAATTCGGCCTTCGCTACCGGCGACCATGCTGATTGTGGGATCACTGGTCCTGCAGCACCAGGAAAAACACATTGGGCTGTATCTGTACAACCGGGAAACCAGTATTGCTCGCCGGAAGTAACCGTGTAGCCGAGCCGCTGAGTCAATACAGCGGGAAAATTACCGGGAATGTCTAGCCCTCGCACGACGCCCGTGAAAGATGAGTAACCAGTTGTCGCGAGATCGGAAAAGTCACCGCTTCGTTCCAACAGCGAAGGGACTGGGATATCACCTGAAGAGACTCCGCGCACTTGCCGTGTACCCTGATAATCACTGAAAAAGAAGAGCCGGTTCTTCAGGATTGGACCGCCGAAAACTCCTCCGAACTGATTTCGCTTGAAAGCGCCGCGTGTCGGGTCGAAAAAACTGCGCGAATCGAGCTTATCGTTGCGGAAGAATTCATAGAGCGATCCATGAAATTCGTTTGTTCCGGATTTCGTCACGACGTTTACTATTCCTCCCGAGAAGCGCCCGAATTCAGCGTTGAAGGAATTCGTCAACAATCGAAATTCCTGAATGGAATCCAGCGTCGGAACCACAGACGCGCCATTATTCACGCTCTCTTCAACATCGCCGCCATTCACCAGGAAAGAATTTGCGGATTCGCGATTTCCATTGACCGACAGATTGCCGGGATTACCATTTCCCGAAACAGGCCGGTCATTAACGGCTGCGTCGGATGCGACGGGCACGACGCCGGGTTGCAGACCGAGCAGATCAATATAGCTGCGGCCATTAAGCGGCAGGCTGGTCATCTTTTTACTTTCGATCACGTCGCCGAGCTGGGTGTTACTGGTCTCGACTTGAGCTCCGGTTCCCGAGACTTCGACCGTCTGGCTCACGGTACCCAAGACTAACTTGAAATCGGCGCGATACTTTTGATTAACCAAAAGCTTAATACCTGTTTCGACAGCTGTATCGAATCCGGACGCAGTCACCTCGAGTGCATAGTGCTCCCCTACGGGTACGGCGAGGAATTCGTAATCACCCGTGGAGTTCGTCTGAACGCGGCGAACTAGTCCTGTATCCGGATCTCTCAGTGTCACGACCGCCCTCGGAACGGCTGCGCCAGTGGGATCAGTCACTGTTCCAAGAATGGCTCCGGTGACATCGGCTTTGAGCAGTTGCGCGCCGAACAGCGCGAATAAGCCATAAAATGCAATGCGAGCTGATGTATTGTGCGTGCCCAGGTTGAATTTCCCCCGCTTTGAGAGAACAATACACGATTTCAGGCCTCAGAGCAACGTATTGAATGTCCTATCTGAGTGGACTTACTTATGGGAGATCAGAGTCCCGAAGTGCTCAGGCACATGGTTGGGATCGTGATTCTGCACACAAGTCGGCTGCCAGCAAAGAAAATGCCTCTGAGAATCCGGACCGAGGCCTTCAATTCGATAGAGGTTCATACGCCATTTTGTGCCGTCGCGAACCGGTTTACTGCTGACTGCGGAAAGTGGAATCCGCGCAGCAGCGTACCAGATCTTGTGTTGCTCATCGATGTGCGCCATCGTTTGCCAGCCCGATCTCCACGTGTGATCGTAACTTTGCCGATCCAGGTCGATCGCGAGATCGATCCAATCGCCGGTAGGCGCGATCTCGAATTCTCGATAATGGCGGATGTTCGTCCAATCATCGCCGAGAAACATTTCTACAACGTCGCGGTCCCAAAGACCAACGCGGGGAGCGGCGTTATTCGCGGGTAGGAACAAATTCAAAACCGTGTACGGACAACGAAACAAAAAGTAAAGATCTGTATCCGTCCAGAACGCGCGGATCTCTGTTTTCAAGTGCGGGTAGTCGATGGGATGGGTGCAATCCTTCCACATGGATTCGGCTGCCGCATTCTTCCACTCGTCAGCGTCCGGATTGATGGTGAGCTCAGGATGACCCTCTACATGACGGATTGAGAATGTCGCTGCAGGTTGTTTGAACATGCAAGGCTCCTCCGAATGCGCGCGCAAGGCCAAGAGGCAGAATAACGGGATCGAATAGGCGGGCATCAGCGTTTCCCATCTGGCAGCGCGAACGTAAACACGTCGCTGCCGGCCGCAATGGCGACATACTGTTTGCCCTCGACGGCATAGCTCATGGGTGAAGCATGCATTGACTGACCGGTGTTGAAATGCCAAAGCGGCGCCCCGGTCTGCGCGTCCGCGGCTTCAAACGCCTCGGAATCGTCGCCAAAGAATACCAGTCCACCAGCCGTGGTCATGGTTCCACCCCAGGAGTGCCCCCCGCCAATTTGCGGATAGCGCCATGCAAACGTGTTGGTCTCGGGATCATAAGCCAGCAGGATTTTCTGTCCGTATTGGCCGGGAGCATGCTTCACGCCCGTCGCATAATACTGTTTTCCAGGAGTGAATTGTTGAGGCTTGACGAAATACATCTGGCAATTTTCAAGGGCCATGAAGTAGAGCAGATGCGTGGAAGGGTTGTACGAAGGCGAGAACCAGTTCGTTGCGCCGGTCATGTCTGGACAGATGAGCGTTCCATTCTGAGAAGGCTCAGCGCCGCTCCGGACAGGCCTGCCCGTGTCCTCGATCGCTTTTGCCCAGTTCAGCTTCTTCACGAACGGAGCTGCCGAAAGATATTTTCCATTCGTCCGGTCGAGAATATAAACGAAGCCGTTGCGATTCGCTTCGACCAACAGCTTGCGTAGCGCGCCTTTGTACCGTGTATCGATCAGCACAGCAGTTTCCGTCGCGTCGTAGTCAAAATCGTCGTGCGGCGTGAATTGAAAATACCATTTAAGCTTGCCGTTGTCGGCATCGAGCGCTAACACACAGTCACTGTAAAGATCGTCGCCCGGCCGGGGGCCGCCATCGAAATCGGGGGCCGGGTTGCTCGTTCCCCAATACACAGTATTCAGCTCCGAATCGTACGTCCCTGGCATCCAGGTGGTAGCTCCACCTCGCAGATACATCTCACCCGGCCAACTCGAGGAGCCGAACTCGCCGGGCGCGGGAATAGTCCAAAAGCGCCAGGCTTCTCTTCCCGTCGTAGCATCGAAGGCAGCAACAAAACCTCGAACGCCATCATCTCCCCCTGAAGTTCCGACCAAAACTTTGTCCTTGATCACTAACGGCGCACTCGTTGCACCATAGTTGGAGTTGCCTTCGGCATAAGCAACATCCCAGATGAGGTGACCCGAGCGGGCATCGAGGCAAAGCAGATGCGCATTATCCGTTTCCATGTAGACCCGCGAATGCCAAACACCCACGCCGCGATTGTGATGAGCCGATGCGTCATCGACGAGGCCTTCCGTAACTGGGCGCGAATAGTGCCAGAGCGCACGGCCGGTGCGGGCGTCGAGAGCGAAAGCCTCGTTTGCCGATGTCATGAACATGACGCCGTTCACGACCACGGGCGTTGCTTCCAGATTGCTGGAATTTGACGAATGGAATACCCATTGCGCTCGAAGTTGGTCAACATTTTGCGCCGTGATCTCTTTAAGTGCGCTGAAGCGACGTCCTGAATAATCGCCGTTATACGAGGACCAGTTGACTGCCGGAGGCTGGACGAGCAGATCGGCAGGGCGGACATCGATTGCAACCGAAATGGGTGATTGAGGGTTAGTTTGTGCGGCGGTCCAAAGAGCGAATGAACTGCAGATGGTGACTATAACAACAAAATGCCGCTCACGCCACACTTAGCCTTCTATCCCTCGACCGATCTGGATAAGATCTCGCGCAGACGGCTGGCCACGATCATATCTTCGCCGGGTTGAAGCATCCATACACCGACAACAATCGTGTTCTCATCGGAATGCAGTCCGCTCGAACCTTCCCTTTTGCCTGTAGAGGGATTCAACTCGATGCTCGGATTGCCCGTTCGCAGTTTCTCTGCAACGTCCAGCGGCGCGATTCTGACGCGCTGTTGATCGTACCGGATTAACAGGTGCGGAACATGATTCGCGACTTCCGGAACCACAACTTTCGATTCGAGGGTCGGGATGTCTTTCAGGTGACCGGCAATTCGAACCGCGCGGCGCTGAAAGTCGGCCTGCATCTCATCATCGCTCTGCTCGAGAAGCCAGTCGACTGCCGCGACCATTCCGACGATCTGCTCCTTGGCCACTTTCATTCCACGGCCGATGCCGTCATCGAAAGGATTATTGGTCTGAGTCGCCGCCGCGATAAGGTCTTTTCGGCCCAAAAGCAGGCCGGCGTTCTGCGGACCTCGAATGCCTTTTCCGCCGGAGAATGTCACCAGATCGAAACCCATTTTTGTATAGTTCCACAAATTGGAGATCGGGGGGACGTCAGCGGCGGCATCGTTGAAGCAGGGTACGCCGTGCTTATGGGCTATTCGAATCCAATCCTCGCGGCTTATCTGGCCACCTTCAGCGGCATTAAAGAAATGCGCCATCACCGTGTGGCTCGTGAACGCATTCTCGTACTCCGGCAGTGTTTCAATCTCGACAAAGCGTACGCCGCAAATCTCAAGCCCGTGATCATAGCCGTAGCGATGAGTCTTTTGGATGATCACCTCGTTCTTCAGGTTTGATATCTGCATCGGAACAGCTTGCGGGGGCAATTTGTTTATTAAATCGATACACGCGGCAGTACCGAGTGTCAATGCGCTCGACGCGCCAGCAGTAACCATTGCGGCTTCGCAATTCAGCCGCTTTGCGAGATACTCGCCCACCGCGCATTGCAGTTCCAATAAGCGAACCGGGTACTTGGCCGCTCGATCGACCGCCGCCTGCACGGAAGGCGGCATGATCGAAGCGGTCAGAACGGTATAGGTTCCAGCGGCATTGATGATCTTCGTTACGCCGAGCTTGTCGTAATAATCAGGTTCGCTCGGGGGTTGGGCCTTGTCGATCGTGCGCGCCGGCGATACTTGGCTCGCCAACAGACCTGTGGTCCACCCGAAAAAACTACGCCGGGAATGAGATTTCTTCACAGAAATAGAGAACGCCTCATTTCAGAACATACACCGCGATCAACGGGAGAGCTTCAAATACGGAACGAATCCGCGTGTTTTGGTTCGCAAGCGATACACCGAAGTGGTCGCGGTAATGTAAAGCGTCTCGTAATCCTTGTCGCCCCAAGCAAGGTTCGCGGGCTGTTCAGGGGTGACAATTGTCCCGAGATGATGGCCGTTTGCGTCCCACACCCAAATTCCCTTCGGTCCGACGACGAAGAGATTTCCTGATTCATCGACCTTCATGCCGTCCGGTACACCGCCTTTTTCGCGTTCCTGTCCAAAAACGCGGCCATTTGCGAGAGTCACGGGAGGCGAAAAGTCGAACACCTGAATATCTTTCTGATCGCTATCGTCAACATACAGTCTGTTGCCGTCGGGGGAAAAGGCGAGACCGTTGGGCTGCGACATACTTTTCGCCAGCAACTGCACTTGTCCGTCTTCCCCCAACCGGTAGACGCCCTGAAACGGGATCTCCTGCTTCTTGCCCTTGGGCAAATCGAGCGTGGGGTCCGTGAAATAAAGCGCACCGTCAGGCCCGACCACGACGTCATTGGGGCTGTTAAAGCGCTTGCCCTGAAACCGGTCCGCAAGGATCGTATATGTTCCATCCGGCTTCACAGCAATAATCGCGCGCAAGATGCTCGCGCAATCGATGAGGCGATGCTGCCGGTCGAACGTGTTTCCGTCCGGATCCCCCAGTTTGATAATCGTTTCTTTGCTTCCGCCAGGGTGGACACTATAGATCTTATTCTGTGTCTCATCGCTGACGTAAAGAAAACCAGCAGCATCCCAAACTGGCCCTTCAGTGAAACCGAAGCCGGTCGCGAGAGTTGTGAGTTGCGCGTGATGGTCTAGGAGCTTCCAGAACTTCGGAGAGTGTGCAATCAGCTCGAATTCACGTCGTGTCTCGCCATGGCTCTCGGAGATTAGGAGAACACCCGCAGTTTGCAACGCGGCAAAAAGCAACAACGCGTTTCCAGCCTTTATCACTCTTCATCTCTGCCTGGCTCTGATCCGCCGGGTGTAGTCGCCGCAGCAAGATATGCAACCAGGTCGTCCAGATCGCCAGGGCTCAGCGTTGAGACATAGTTGGAGGGCATAAGCGATCTCGGTTCGTGCTCGACCTTGGCCAAACCCGATTTTTCGAACAAGTGAAACGCTCCGTCGAGAGTTTGCAACTGCAGGGAGAAGTTGTCCTCATTGAGCGCGATTCCTGTATATTTTCGGCCATCCCGGGTAATAGCAGTGACGATTTGCCGCCGCGGTTCCAGATTCTTGTTCGGATCGATAATCGCTTCCCGGATAACGTCAGGCGAGTGCTCCTGGCCGTATCCGGAAAGGTCAGATGCGATGAAGCCACCCTTGCCTCCAATCATGTGGCATTCGGAGCATCGAGCTTTTCCGAAAAATAGCGCCTCGCCTTTCTTCTGATCACCCCTCACGATCATCGTTGCGTGTTTGCCCTGGAGAAGGCGGACATAGCGGACAACCGCGTTGAGTTGATCGTCGTTAAATTCTGAGCGGAAGCCGGGCATCCCCCCGCCGGGAACGCCATCGCGAAGAATTCGGAGAATGTCCCGATCGTCTAACCGCTGCACGTCTCGATTTGTGGCGATGTTCGGCCCGTGCTCGCCGCCGCGCCCATCAAGGCCGTGACATCCCGTGCAATTCGCGCTAAAGAGCTGCTGGCTGGCTTGAGTTGAGCTCGAAGACTGAGGGCGCACTTGCGCCGAAAGCGAAATCGTAATCGAACAGAAAACGGCGGTATATAGAATGGTCGATCTATGAGACGCAAATTGAGTGCCGCGGCTGGCGCCGGCTGTTTTCTGATTCTCGCGCTTCATCGAGGACGCGTACACGCTGCGAACGACGAGGAAAACATCGTACAGGGATTTCGCCTGGTGGAAGCTGCTTCCGTCGCAGATGCCATGGAACAACTATATGGCAGACGCGCGTATATGGCACACGACATGCGCCCGCTGATGCCGACAAAATTTGCTGGCCCCGCCGTGACTGTGCTTCTGCACAAAGAAGAGCATACTGACGGATCGAAGGCCCAGGAAGGGATGTTGGATTTGATCGATGAAGCCGCGCCTGGATCAGTCTACGTAATGGTGGTCGAGGCCGGCCTGGATTATGCCGGAATCGGCGGCCTGATGAGCACCGCGATGAAATACAGAGGACTTGCAGGTGCGATTGTCGATGGAGGGATTCGGGATACTCCGCAAATCACGCGGCTCCAGTTTCCTGTTTTCAGCCGCGGGGTCGTGCCCTCTACAACCGTGAATCACTATCGCGTTGGAGGAAAAAATATTACAGTCAACTGCGCGGGGGTCGAGGTTCGCCCTTCGGATATCATCGTCGCCGACATGGACGGTGTTGTTGCTGTTCCGAGGGAGAAAGCAGCCGAAGTTCTGAAGAAAGCGCAACAGCTTGATGAAAGCGAACACAGCATGTATTCCTTCATCGAGAAATATAGGTCGATTCGCGAGGCGGTCGCAAAGTTTGGCCGGTTATAGCGGCTTCGTTATAGTGTTGACGATGAGACGCGTAGTTCCCGATTTCCTCCGGTCAAAATTCTCGAGCCGCGAAAGTGGTTTTAATCGAAGAGATTTGTTCCGGCAAGGCGGCCTGCTGAGCCTTGTAGGAGCGTTCCCGGCGTTTTCCAAGGTCAACAGCGGCACTTCTAATACTGCAACGAAAGTCAACAGCCACGGCGAGTTGTATCGCGCAATCGGCGTGCGGCCAGTTATCAACGCGCGCGGCACGTTTACGATCATCACCGGATCCGAAACCCTTCCCGAAGTGAAGCAAGCGATGGATGACGCGTCGCGCGCGTACGTTCAGATGGACGAGTTGATGGACGGCGTGGGCAAGCGGCTTGCAGAGCTCACACAGGCCGAGTGGGGCATTGTGACCAACGGCTGTTGCGCAGCGCTAACCCACTGCACGACTGCGTGCATCGCCGGATCGAACCCTGAACGCATGCAGCGTCTTCCGGATCTTAGAGGGCTCAAAGACGAGGTGATCATTCCGGAATATTCGCGCAACGTGTACGATCACGCGATCCGGATGGTGGGCGTCAAGATCGTCGAAATGAAGGAGAGGTCCGAGCTCGATTCCGGATTCAATGAGAATACCGCGATGGTTTACATTCTCGCCGGGGAAGGCGACACCGGGCCGCTTGGAACGCAAGCAGTTTCAGAGGTCGCGCGGCGCCACAACGTGCCGGTGATTGTCGATGCAGCCGCAGAAGTGCTCACGATACCGAACGTGCACTTGCAGCGCGGGGCAACGGCGGTTGCCTATAGCGGGGGCAAGTGCATTCGAGGGCCGCAGAGCGCCGGTCTGCTGCTAGGCGAGAAGAATCTGCTGCAAGCAGCATGGGCGAATAGCGCTCCGCATCACGCGTTCGGGCGCTCGCTGAAAGTCGGCAAAGAAGAGATTATGGGGATGCTCGCGGCCGTCGAGATGTGGACCAAGCGCGACTACGAAGCAGAAAGCCGGGAGTGGCAGAAGTGGCTTGATCAGATCGCAGCAAAGGTGACAAAAGTCAATGGCGTCACCACGCGCGTCGAACCTCCCGAGGGGCTTTCGAATAAAACCCCGGTGCTCCGTATCGAATGGGATGGCACTCGGCTGGGGATAACCGGTCAGGAAGTCAGTAAGGTGCTGCTCGATACCGAGCCTAGAATCATATTTGGCAGCGCTTCTGGGAATCGCCCCTATAACATGGCGAGCAGCGTTTCGATTACGCCGTACATGATGATGCCCGGCGATCATGAGATTGTAGCTGAACGCCTGTATGAAGTTCTTTCAAAGCCGCCAAAGTTTCAGAATCCAGTTTTGCCCCAAGGACAGCTGGCCGTAATCGCGGGGCAATGGGAAGCGCAGTTAGAATTCGGCCGTGGCTCTGCGACTCACACGCTGATCTTTGAACAGGACGGCGCGAATTTGGTGGGCACACATCGCGGCGAGTACGTATCCGGCGATCTCAGCGGCACAGTGGCCGTAAATCAGGTACACTTCCGTAGCTCGCAGAAGATCCAAGGCACGCGTTTATTTTTCGAGTTTAGTGGCACAGTGGATGGCGACAAGATGGCTGGCGATGTGAATATGGGTGAATACGGCGAGGCTCGATGGTCGGCGCAGCGCCATGAATATCAGGCACCCCGAGGAGTTGTGAAGCCGGTCAAGCGCGCTTAAGAATGGAGAATGTATGCGAAACAGTAACAGAAGGCAGTTTATTGGAAAAAGTGCGGCATCCGCGGCGGTTGCTGTTACCGCAGGATCAGGGCAAGCTGCGGCTCAATCCAGCGCAACGAAGAAAGTTCTTTGGGAGGACGGCAAGAAGCCCGAGAAGACGCCGCTTTTTAGTCCGGCAGTCTCCTATGGAAACCTGCTCTTTCTCTCCGGCATTGGAGCTCACTTTGAAGGTGATATCAAAGCGCACACCAAGCACGTGCTCGATGAAATTCAGAAAAAACTCGTAGCCTCAGGCTCTTCCATGGAGAAAGTTTTGAAGTGTCAGGTTTACTTGGCGGATCTCAAAGATTATCAGGGCATGAATGAAGTTTTTATGGGCCGCTTTGGGTCTGAGCCACCCGTGAGAACAACTACTGCGGCCGCGGGCGTCCCAGGGAATTCTCTGGTCGAGATCGACGTGATCGCGTATATCTAAGCCGCTTGGGCGGCAATGGCTAGCACTCAAAACAGCCGCATCCGTTGGCTGCTGATCTGGTGGATGTTTTTGGTAAGCGCGATCGCTTATCTCGACAGAGTCAATATCTCCATTGCCGGTCAGGCGATCGCCAACGAATTCCATCTCGACAATGTGCACTTGGGATGGGTCTTCAGCGCTTTTGTTTTGGGCTACGCACTGTTTCAGGCTCCGGGCGGATCCTTGGCCGATAAAATCGGGCCTCGAAGGGTTTTAGCAGGCGGCGTTGTTTGGTGGGGTCTCTTCACGGCGATCATCACGTTTCTTCCCGTCGGTGCGAAAAGCGCGTTGCTATTTCTGATCGCTGCGCGCTTTCTGCTCGGAATGGGGGAAGCAGTTGTTTACCCCGCGTCGAACTGCGTCGTTGCCGCGTGGATTCCTTCCACCGAGAGAGGCATCGCGAACGGAATCATTTTCGCGGGAGTGGGTTTCGGCGCCGGGATTACTCCGCCACTGATCGGCTACCTGATGCTGCACCAAGGCTGGAGAGCGTCATTCTGGGCGAGCGCAATTCTTGGACTCATTGCGGGCGTGATCTGGTACGCCTTCGCCAGAGACAAACCGGCGGAGCACCCGCGGGTTTCAGCGAGCGAACGGGCTTTCATTCAGGCCGGACTGCCGAACGCTGGTGAAGCAGGTTCTCAAAATACAAAACTTCCTTGGACCAGAATTCTGCGGGACCACAATGTTCAAGCGATAACATTCAGTTACTTCACCTATGGCTATGCAGCGTACATATTCTTTAGCTGGTTCTTTATCTACCTAAGTTCAGTTAGGAAGCTGGACGTCAGAGCGAGTTCTTATTACACGATGCTACCCTTCCTTGCCATGGCTGTCGGATCCCCGCTTGGCGGATGGATCAGCGATCGACTTACTAAGAAATGGGGTAAGCGCGTGGGCCGGTGCTTTCTGGCATGTGCCGCCATTCTGGTGTGCGCCGGTTTCGTCGGGTTCGCAATGCGGGTTGAGAGCCCTCGTCTCGCAAGTCTGGTGTTGGCTGGCGGGGCGGGCGCGCTCTATCTCTCCCAAAGCTCATTCTGGTCTGTATCGGCAGATATAGGGAAGGCCTCTGCTGGTTCAGTCTCAGGTTTCATGAATATGGGAGGACAGCTTGGCGGAGCTTTGACGGCTTCACTTACACCTGCAATCGCGAACCGTTTCGGCTGGACGGCGTCCTTTATAGTTGCCGCTTCTCTGTGTGCAGCAGGCGCGCTTGCCTGGTTACCCGTTCGGCCAGAGCCTGTTACTCGAAATGTAAGTGTCGCGGCTTAGTCGCCTTATTGTTTCTTAGCGGGATTTAGCCCGTCCCAACGCGGATCTCCCACTTCTTTGTAGTTTGGTGGCAGTTTATCCCAATCGGGGCGGCTGATGCCGTTCAGGTCATAGACTATCTTGCCGTCTCTGATCGTTAGCTCGCAAACAAACTTCTGATTTCCTCGCATTCGCGCGCCGTACATATCGGTAAAGCCGAAGTCACCATGTTCGACGCGCAGCGCGATGACGTCAGCCGGAGATCCTACCGAAAGATTCCCCAGCTCCGGATGATGAATCTCACGCGCCGGATTCCAGGTAGATCGCGCGATGATATCGTCAACGGAAAGCCCGAGAGCGAGGAACTTACTCATCAGATTCAGCATGTCCTTCATCCCGGAATTCATGCTTCCGATGTGCAGGTCCGTCGAAATGGAATCCGGCAGGAAACCCTCGCGGATCGCGGGCACTGCGACCCGCCAGGCAAAACTACCGCCGCCGTGGCCGACATCGAAGATAACGCCGCGTCTCCGGCCCTCCCACAGCGCTGAGCTGACATGACCTGATGCATCTAGCTCATTTCGAAGACCGGAATAAACGTGTGTGTATATATCGCCTGGCCGCATCTTCTGCGTGAGCAAGATGCTAATCGGCCGCTCGGGCCGGTTTTCACCAAAGTCCACCATAACGGGAATGTTCGCGAGCGTTCCGGCTTGCACCGCATGTTCCACGGGCGTCCATTCGGGACCTGCGTAGTGAGCGGTTTTGATTCCGACGATCAGGCCTTTGTAGCGGTTCGCCATCTCCGCTGCTTTCTGCGGGTCCATATCGGCCAGATTGTTTTCGTATTTTGGACCGCGCATACCCGCGCCCACGATATTCAAGAAAGGGAGAATGCGCGTTTTCGCTCGATTGATGATGTGCTCTTTGAAATCCTCGAAATTCTTGTATCCAGAGCTCCCCGCGTCAGCGGCGGTTGTAACCCCGGTGCGCAAAGTAAATCCATCCGGGAAAACACCGTTATCGCCAGCGTAAGAATTGCGCTCTCCGGTGCTCGCGTATACGTGCACGTGGATATCGACCAGCCCCGGTGTGACGTACAGGTTCTTGACGTCGACGGTTTTTAGCGCCGACGCAGGGTCAATATGCTCCGCGACCGCCGCGATTTTGCCATCTCGAATCGCAACATCCCGCACAGCACTAATTTGGTTCTTCGCATCGATAACGTGCCCGCCTTGAAGAAGCAAATCGTATTGTGTCTGTGCGGACGCAGGCAAACCGAAAATCATCCAGATTCCTAAGATCCACTGACTGGTTATTTGCAATTTCATTTTCGTTGAGAGAGAGTAATCACCGCGAATGTTCTAAGTTCCGGTATCGTGAACTCTGTAGCACCGGCGCCCGTCGATACATCGAGAAGTCTCGCATCGGGCAGTTCGTAACCGGTAATCTGTTGCTTCGAATAGTCTCCCAGGACGCGAACCCGAATGCCTTCGATAGACGCTCGCGCGGACTCGTAGTTTATCAGGTACAGCCGCGCATGATTCCCATCGCCGAAAAGTCTGCCGATCACCTCTTCGCTTCCATAGATGCGCAAAAGCCGCTTCTCGTCCGTCAGATGACTCCGCACCTTTTCCGCCAGCAGACTGGGATTACCGGCTTCAAATCTGGGATAGTCCGGCGACCCCAGCGCGACAGTCAAGTCAAGCTTCGGATCCGGCTGCTTCACAATCTTGAAGAGAAGATTACGGCGAACAAGCAGATTCATGAACTCGCCGGATTGCGGCGAACCGTCGTCGATGAATCCGATGTTGGCGAGCGCAGGCAGATATTCGCTGTCCAGCTGTTTGAGAAAGGCAAGCATCCCGCCAAGCGGTTGCAGTCCTGCTTCGTTGGTGTGAATTACGGCCCAGACTCCATACGTAAACGCTTCTGCAGCGGCCAACGGCGCCGAGGCCCCGGGCGCTTCATAGTAGAAGCGCGCATCAGGATCGCGAAGAAATCTCCAGCCGTTTGAATTCACCCAAGCTGCGCGAGTCGCCGATGCCTCTTGCGGATCGAAACGCACCGAAGGCGTCGTTAGATGAATCAGTTGCTTAAGATCGACCACATCAACCGTGATTCCGGCAACTCTTTTCCAGGAATCTGCTATCGAAGCAGGCGTATCGATATGGCTGATCCGAGCCCGATCGAGAAGATTGGCTGTTTCAGCGCCCTTGTCCCAAAACAACGACGGAAGGACGAGAGCGGCAACGATAAGCGTCAAAGCTCGATTGCCTTCTCGTGGATTTGACTTTTGTCGTAGATTCCCAAGCCCAGCTCCGACGCGTATTGCACGTGCCCCGGCTCTCGAATGAAACTGTTGAAGTTCGGATCTCGCTCATGAACAAACTTCAAGTGAGCGCTCGAGCGGTCGAAAATCGAAGGCGCTCCCTCCTGGCGGCGCTTCGCTTCAATCATGTCGATTAACAAATGATCCAGCGCAACGGGATCTGTTCCTACCACGATTTCTTTTGGATAGAACAGGAATCTCGGATCTTGCAGGAACGGACCTCCATGCCAGATGCTGCGCAAACCATCCATTACGTTCAGAACTGTTCTGGATCGCAACGGCTCCACGGACGCCAGGGTCCCGATGAAAGAATAGGTGTTCGATTGTTCCCGTTTGTGTGAACGCGCGACATTCGAAAAATCTCCGTACGCGATATTTTTCAAACATCCGGTAACGCCTGCGGCGCGATGCTCTTTCATCGTGGGCACGTTAATGATCTTCGTAAATTTTTCCGAGACTAGCCGAATCAAATTGGATCGCGTATCTTCTTCTCCAAAGAAATTCACTTCTACGTAGGTAAAGGGATCATATCCGGCGATGGACCCGCGGGAGCTTTCTGCAGCCGCGATTTTGACGCCCTTGGGAACATGAGTCTCGAAATTCACGATCCTCATTTGATACGCGAACCGGTCGTAAATATAGAGGCGCTCCGGTGGCAATCCCAGGCTAAGTAGGTTCTCTATAATCGACGCGACGAGCTCCGGATTTGAATTGATCTCCGGCGCGCCGGAACAATTCACCTTAATGCCGACAGTGTCGTCTGGAGAAATGAACTGCCGCCAGGCATCGCGATCGTCTGACGCGCCGGTCAACTGGCGCATGCCCGCAGAAAGCATCGCTTTCATGCAGCTCGCATCCACGCGATTTGAGGAAACGTTAATCGCACGATCCGAATGAACACGAACAGCCTTCCCGGGATAATGGCCGGGCATGCCGGGATTTCTAGCCGGCGTGAACCGCGTCACAATGTGATACCCCGGAATATCTCTTGAGTGAGCCAGCAGCGGAGATGCCGCAGCGAGATGAAGAAAGCGCCTTCTATTCACGACTCATGCTTAGGCGATCCACGCACATCCGGATTCCGGTTTGTCTTCACACATCAGAACACGAAACGTTTTGTGTTTGTGCCTTTCCGTCCAAGCGCGGCCGAGAATGTAGTACGGCTTAGCCCAGATTTCGCTGTCCAAAGTGATCGGGGAAACAACAGACACGGACAGCATGCCCGTTGCAGGATAACCCGTCCGCGGATCCATAATGTGACTGTACAGCCTGCCATTTGCCCAAAAGAATTTCTCGTAACTCCCGGAGGTTGAAATTGATTGATCCCGCAGAAACACTTCGGCAATGGTTTTGCTTTCTTGCTTAGGATCACGGATGCGAATGCGCCATCCTCTCGGACTGTCGGGCGGCGCGCCGATGCCGTAAATGCTGCTTCCCCCGGCTGAAACAAGTGCGCGGTCAAGGCCATTTTGTCTGAGGATCGCCACCATGCGATCGACGGAATAGCCTTTCCCCACGCCTCCCGGATCCAAATTCATTCCTTGTTTCTTGAACCGGATCGTCAACGCTGTCGAATCCAGGTCTATATTGCTGTAGCCGACACTCGCGAGCGCTTGCTGAATGTCGGTTGGGCTTGGCAGGCTGCCTGAACCTTTATAGAACCCCCAAACTTTCATCAATGGCCCCACGGTAATATCAAAAGCGCCGTCGCTTTTTAGGCTATACTCGCGGCAAGTTTTTATCAGCTCGAATAATTCGCGAGAGACGGTGACGGGATGTTGCGCGGCGCATTTATTTACTTGATTGAGCTCGCTATCGGAAATGTAATTTGAGAGCATTCGATCTAGCCTGCGTGCCTCCCGAAAGGCATCTTCCGCAGCCCTCTTCATGAGAACGTCATTCGTTCCATAGATCTGGATGCTGAACGTCGTCCCCATCACGTCTGCCGAAGCTTCGAACGGCCGTTCGCGGGTTCCGGCAAGCGATGCAAGGCCGGCCAACAGAATAATCGCGACATGCCATTTCACGATTCGCTTTATGACCGATCCCACTGTATAATTTTGACCCGGAGGTTCAACGCGGTTTTGCTTGCACGTGCTTCAAGGTTCGCTTTCGCCGTGATTGTATTTTCTATGCTCGTAGAGGCACGCTTTCCTCAGGCCGGAGATACGGTCCCTACGGTCCGCATCGATGCGACGGCAGGCCACGAAATCAATTCATTCGATCCTGACGAAGCGCTCGGCAGCTCCATCGACGTGCTTTCGCACAGAGATATCGATGAGGTGTATACGCCACACATCATTCAGGAATCACTCTCAGCAGGCTGGGGACCCATCACATATCGAAACAACTCGGAGCTGCGCATGGCGGCGTGGCACTGGAACGAGCATGGATCGTGGAGCGATCCGGAACGCAGGAGCGGTTACTTTACGGGCAGCTCCGAGCTCGGAGAGCCAATTCGCTACATTCTCGAATACGCGCTGCCCCATCGCGGCTTTTCGACCAGCGGCGATGCGCCCGTGCGCGGGCCTAATCTCATTTACTGGAAGAGCAATCCATATTTGACCAGCAAGTTCACCGGTGAAAGCGACGCGCTTCATCCGCAATGGGTGGTGATGGACCTCAAAGCAGAAAAACGAGTGAACGCGATTCGCATTGGGTGGGCCAGCCCTTACGCGAGGACGTATCAAGTGCAGTATTGGGTCGGAACAGGCGCGCTCGATTTCGACGGAGGGCCTCAAGGCAGATGGGTGACTTTCCCGGCAGGCGACATAAAAAATTCGTCGGGCGGCCAACTGGCGTTGACTCTTTCCACCGAACCGGTATCGACGCGTTTCCTTCGTGTCTGGATGACGGAGTCCTCCAATACTTGCGACGTGCATGGATCGGGCGACATTCGTAATTGCGTAGGTTATGCTATCCAGGACATCCATGCGGGAACTATCGAGAACGGCGGCGCTTTTAGCGATGCGGCAAAGGGCGCCTCGGGTAAGGACGCGCCGGCATTCTGCTCGTCATCCATTGACCCGTGGCACTCCGCAGGCGACGTAAATGCAGCCGGCGGCGGCCAGCATACCGGGTTTGATCTTTTCTTTACGAGCGGGCTTACGAACGGACTCCCCGCACTCATTCCCGTCACTTTGCTCTACGGAACGCCCGATGATGCCGCGGCGCAGATTGCCTATATCGAGAAGCGTGGCTACCCGATTCGCGGCATCGAAATGGGCGAGGAGCCCGATGGCAAGCACGCGCTGCCCGAAGACTACGGCGCACTTTACATCCAATGGGCGGCGGCTATCCATAAGGTGGATGCGAAGATCAAGCTAGGCGGCCCGATTTTTGAAGGAGTCAACGAGGATATTCGCGTGTGGCCCGACGCGCAAGGCCGGACATCGTGGATGGGCCGCTTTATTGATTACCTGAAAGCCCACGGGCATCTGGACGAGCTGGCTTTTGTTTCTTTCGAACACTATCCGTTCGAGCAGTGCGATATTACCTGGAAAACACTCTATACCGAGCCGCTATTGATGAAACATATCCTTGACGTCTGGCGGAAGGATGGCGTGCCGAAAAATGTTCCGCTCATGGTGACCGAGAGTCATCTTTCCGCGCAACTCACAGGCCCGATGAGCACAATTTACGCTGCGCTCTGGCTGGCCGACAACATCGGTTCTTTCTTCGAGGGAGGGGGCGCTGCGTTCTACCACTCGCCGATCCAGCCGCAACCTGTAGAACCGAGTTGCCTCGGATGGGCCACATGGTCGAACTTTGTCTCCGACCGCGAGTACAACATCACCGGATACACTTCACTCTATTTTGCTGCTCATTTGATTAACCGCGAATGGGCCCAGCACCGTTCGGGCGTGCATCGGATGTTTCGGTCTTCAATCGAGGTTAAAGATGGGGATGGAAATGACCTCATCACGTCATACGCCCTCCTCCGCCCAGATGGCAAATGGTCGTTAATGCTGGTGAACAGAGATGAGAAGAACTCGCATGATGTGCGTGTTGTGTTTGAATCGGCTAAGCACAAGGTTTACTTTTCGGGTCCTGTCCGGCTGGTCACGTTTGGCGCCGAACAGTACGTCTGGCACGACAAAGGCCGGGACAGCTATGCCGATCCGGACGGACCGCCCGTCGCGCGCAATGTTGCTGGCGGGAGCGAGGCAAGTTACACGCTGCCGAAAGCATCTATCACCGTGCTGCGCGGGAAAGTGAGTTTTTGATATGCAGCACCGATGGCGCTCATTCATCGGCGGCTTCTGCCTGTTTGGCTTACTGCCGACTATTCGCGCCAAGGCTCAATGGATACCAGCCAATCCGGTAACGCACATCGAAAAGCAATCAGATGGAGTTCTGTTCACGCTTGAAACCGGAACCCTGAAGCTGCAAATCTGCACCGATTCCATTGTTCGCGTTATTTACGCGCCAACTTGGCCGCTCCACAAGCGTCCAGACTACGTCGTTACCAAAACGGACTGGCCTTCCTCCAAATGGAGTTTCGAGTCAAGCGACAAAGACCTCACGGTGACAACTGGGCGGCTGAAGTTTCGGGTTGACAAAGCCGACGGTCTCATCACTTATTCCGACGCGAACGGCAAGATAGTCATGGCTGAAGGACCCAAAGAGATGCGGCCGGCGGTGGTAAATGGCGAACACACGTATCACGCTGAGGACGTGATCAAAATCTATGGTTCGCATGAGGCTTTCTACGGTCTAGGCCAGCATCAAGCTGGGGTTTGGAATTACCGCGGCGAATCAGTAGATCTTTCGCAAGACAACACGAACATCTCAGTACCGTTGTTCCTCTCGAGCAACGGCTACGGGGTGTTCTGGAACAACACTTCTGTTAGCCGCTTTAATAACCGCTTCGTCCATTACCTTTTTCTGACCTCCGAAGTGGCGGACGCAATCGATTATTATTTTCTATACGGTCCGGACTTTGACCGTATCATTGCAGAATATCGTGAGCTCACAGGCGTCGCGCCGCTATTCGGCAAATGGGCTTACGGTTACTGGCAGAGCAAGAACAAGTACGCCTCGCAGCAAGAGCTTCTGGCAACCGCCGAAAAATACCGGCAATTACACATTCCTATCGACAACATCGTCCAGGATTGGTTCTGGTGGACCCGAACCGGTGAGTTCAAGTTCAACGAGAAATACCCAGACCCGAAAGCGATGATCGATCAATTGCACCGAGACCACTTTCATCTCATGATTTCGGTGTGGCCCTTCTTCGATCCCGGCTCTCAGACATATACGCAAATGGACCAGCGCGGCTACTTCCTCGCGCGCACCGCTGTCGCAGGCTTTCACCCCAAGGGAGCTGCTTTATATGATGCGAGTAATCCGGCAGCTCGAAAATTCTATTGGGATTTGATCGACACCGCGCTGTTCAAGATAGGGGCCGATGCGTGGTGGCTCGATACAACGGAGCCTGAGACCGAAGGACGCGAAGAAAATGTATTGCTCGACCACAATATCTCGATTGGTAATGGCGCGCGCTATGCCAACATCTATTCCCTTCTCACAACAATGGGCGTGTACCAAGGCCAAAGAAGCGAGACAGATCAGAAGCGGGTCTTTATTCTTTCGCGCTCTGCATTTGCCGGCATTCAGAGATACGGTGTGACGGCCTGGTCCGGTGATGTTCTTTCCGATTTTTTGACTTACAAGCGGCAGATCCCGGCCGGCTTGAATTTCGCGCTTTCCGGCATCCCATACTGGACTACCGATATTGGCGGATTCATTCTCGGGCATCCCGACGACCGGAAGTATCGCGAGCTATTTGTGCGATGGTTCCAATTCGGCGCATTCTGCCCCATATTTCGCGTTCACGGCACGCGCGCGCCCGATCAGAACGAGCTTTGGTCCTATGGCGCGGCGGCCCAGTCAATCCTCACGAGCTTCGACCGGTTACGCTATCGCCTCATGCCCTACATTTACTCGCTCGCATGGAAAGTCACAAATGAAGGCTACACGCACATGCGTCCGCTGGTGATGGATTTTCGCGAAGACGTGAAGGCGCAGAACACGGGCGACGAGTTCATGTTCGGACCTGCGATTCTGGTTAACCCAGTGACCGAGCAAGGCGCGAACACGCGGCGCGTTTACCTGCCCGGCGCGCGATGGTATGACTTTTGGACGGGCGCTACCCGTAACGGGGAAGCAGATGTCGACGCCGAAGCGCCTTTAAGCCGCATTCCGCTATACGTGCGTGCCGGGTCAATCATTCCGATGGGCCCCGATCTCCAGTTCGCAGAAGAGAGACCCGCCGATCCTATTGAGCTGCGCGTTTATCCCGGAGCAGATGGTGATTTCACGCTCTATGAAGACGACAACAACACGTACGATTACGAGAAAGGGGCTTACGCGGCAGTCCCGATTCACTGGAATAACTCGGCCCGAACGCTTACGATAGCTGATCGAAAAGGAAGGTTTCCCGGAATGCTCGAATCGCGGACGCTCAATATCGTTTTCGCTGGCGCCGGACACGGAACGGGGGTTGATATCAGCCCGCAACCGGACAAGGTTGTCCGCTATAAGGGCAAATTGATCAGCGTCTCCCAGTAGTTAACAAGTTTGTAGCGCGACCGAAATCGCGCTACACATCAGAAATAGAACTTCCCGACGAACTGGATTGTCCGGTGCCCCGTCTTGTAAGCGAGCAACCCGAAATTCGAATTGACGGCGCCATTAGCCGCTATCGAGAGGTTCAGGTTGGTGTCCGTACCAGTGGGATTGAAACTCGACAACGGGTGATTGATGAAATTGTATGCCGAGAACCGGAACTGGAATTTCTTCGATTCCGAGATGACGAAGTTCTTCATCAGAGATAAGTCGGTGTCCCAGAATGCCGGCGCCTTGATGTACGGCATGATGAACGCGCCGTTGTGACCTGGGGTGGGCGGACCGAAGCATGCATTGTTCAAAACGTACCCTGACGGCACGTTGTTGCGCGGGTCACAAAGTAGAACAGGCTGGACATTGATATTCGGGCTGCCATTGATTACCGATTGCGTCGCTGTCAGATCATCGCCGGGCTTGACCACGTATCCGTTCGGAAGCACCGTTCCTACGGGAAGAATCGTACTGAAGTTGAAGTTACTTGTTACCTGGTCTTGAAGTGGGGGACCGCTCTGCCATTGTGTTATGCCCGAAACTTCCCATCCGTTAATCGCTCCAGCAACGAAGCGATTCCCGTGAATCGGGCTGGGAAGATTGAATACGTATGCGGCATTAAACACATGCGTCCGATCGTTCTGCAGCACGCCATAATCGTTGTTGATGTTCGTGGGATCGCCGGCGCCGTTATTCGTACCCTCGCCGCGAATACCAAGCGCTTTGCTGAAGGTGTAATTGATGAGGTAACTCATCTTGCCACTTTGCTTGTTCCAGCTTGCCTGCAGTCCGTTGTAGTTGGAGTACTCGTTGTGCCGGACCTCCTTGATGGTCCCGTAAGTCGAAAATGGTTCAAACTGCAACGTATTCGGAGTCAGAGTTAACGCCTTCGGGCCTGCATTTGCTGGGCCAAATATCGAAGGATCACCGAACAACACGCCGTAGCCTATGTCGTTCAACTGACCGTAGTTGTTGTTCCAGTTACTGAGATAGTTGCTAGTATTACCGACATACGAGACCTCGAACGTAGAGGCGAGAGGCATTCGCTCAGAGATGGTGAAGCTGTAGCTCTGGGTCATCGGCTCTTCATCGTCGTGAAGCCCGACTACAGTGATGCTGCCGGGAACAACATAAGTCGCTTTGCCTGAAAGGCTTGCGATGTAAGGAAATGTAATTGGGAATGGCGTGCTTTTTCCATTGACAAGGCCGGTAGGATTCGGGGGGCTGTACGTAAAGGAGCCAGGCGGCAATTGCATAGCGCCCGACTGCACGTTCTGCTCATCGTGGAACCGGTATCGGCCATAGCCTCCGCGCAGCACGGTCTTTCCGTTGCCGAAAACGTCGAACGCGAATCCCAAGCGCGGTTCGTAAAACAGAAATCTGGAGGGTGTGCCGGAAAGCGGGATGGACGGGTCGATCTTGTGCCATTCGAAGCCGGTCAATTGAACCCCGGGTGCACTCGCAATGTACTTCGATGGGTCGAAAACCGCAGCGCCATATCCAGTGTCGTCGATCCAGGGACTCAGGTGCTCGAATCGCAGTCCATATTCTAAAGTCAACCGCCGCGTCAGCTTCCAGGAATCTTGGGCATAGAAGGAGAGCGGCGTGTAGTGCATCGCGACGAGCGGATCGAAGTTGGTTTCGGCGTATCCGCCACTAATGTTGCCGATCAACATATCGGCGTATGCATTGCCCGTGTGGCCTGTCCCCCAGGTTCCGCCGTATTGCATCTGGCCGCTCGCATAGTTATCACTGGGCTGCTGGTTCTTAGCGCGCTCCCAATAGAAGCCGAATTTCATCGTGTGGGTGCCCCAGACCTTTGAGACGTTGTCCGCCACAGTCGGCAGCCACTTGTTCGCATAGAGTGAGCCGCTTTCAAACCCGCTTGGATTCACCAGATTCGCCAAGCCGTTGCTCCAGCCCGTAATTGTAGGAATCTGATGCGGAACCTGATTAAAGATATGCGGGTAATCTAGGCCGACCGCTGCGGCGCTGACCTTCTGCGGATTTTGATATGCGAATGAGACATACAGGTTCGTGTACGTGAACACGAATTCGTTAGTCAAGGTCGGTGTGAAAACTTTCGTCAGGTTAGCGGAAATCGAGTCGGACGAATTCGGAGCAACGAGCGGCGAGGGATAAGGCACGGTCGGATTCGTGCCCCACCAAAGAGTGCTGTTATCGAGGTTCGTCTCGCGCTGCCCGTTGTAACTCACAAAAAGTTTTGTGTTGTCGCTGATGCTCCAGTCGAGCCGAGGGCGGATCTGCCACATGTTGTCCGAATGCGTCGTGGAGTAGACAAAGTTGTTCCCGTTATTCGTGGCCGGATTCGCATTGGGAAGAGGGTACAGGTTCATCTGCGCAATGCCGTAAGGGCTCCACGCGGCGCGTGGAATCATCCCGTTGGGCCATGCTGGGTTCGTACCGCCCACCGGCACATACCCGTTTACCCCGCCAGTGACAGCGTATCCAGGATTACTTCCACCCAAATACTTTTGTATGTCCGCAGTGTTAAAGTCGCCATTCCGCATAAACTGCGGAGGCACGAACGCGTTGAAGATGTCATGATTGGGATCCTGCGACTGCTGCCGGTAGTATTCGTAAGCGATAAAGAAGAAGAGCTTATCCCGATTGCGGTTGAACCGCGTGAACGGCAGAAGCACCGGACCGCCGAAGTTCGCGCCGGGGTAGTAGAAATAAGTGTCCGGTTTGGGCGTGAGCGGTTTCAGGGTGGTTGGATTTAGTCCTTGCGAATTGTTGAACCAGTCATTGGCATCAAAAACTGAGTTCCGCGCATATAAATATGCCTCGCCGTGGAACTGAGCGCCCCCTGACTTCCCGACCGTAGAAATGACGACGGGTCCCTTTTGGTTTTCCGCGGAAAAGTTCGACGTCAGAACTTTCATTTCAGCCGTCATGTCTGCGACGGTGTTTATCGCCTGCCCGCAATTGCATCCGGGATCCACAATATGGGCGCCATCGGAGGTGATGTCCAAAGCTGCCGTCCTCTGCCCGTTAGCAGAGAAACTGCCAACCGGTCCCGCACCGGTGTGCTCCCCCTGCGTAGCATTGAAACTAGCGCTATTCACCATGCCACCCGTCATCGCGAAACCCGGCAGAATCTTGATGAACTCAGCGGCATTCTGACCTTGAATCTGTACGTTTTGCAGGAGTTGCTGTCCGATCACGATCGATTTCTCACCCGAATCTACAGGCGTGATCTGCTCCGCGGCGCTGGCCACGGTTACAGTCTCGGTGGCGGCCCCAACTTGTAAGTTGATATTGGGGATGTTTCGCGTGTCGCCGGGATCGAAGTGAATATCGGCCTGCTGCCATTTCTCGAATCCCTTGGCCTCGACTGTAACGGTGTAACTGCCAGGCTGGACCGCGTTAATCGAGAAGAAGCCGTCGTTGTTTGAGACTGTCCTACGCTCATCACCGGACGCTTGATTTCTCATGCCGACGGAAGCGCCCGGGACAACTGCTCCGCTCTGATCGGTGACGGTCCCGGTGAGGGTGCCGGTCACGGTCTGGCTCCGTAACGAAATCGGCGAAAACAGGATTAGGGATGCAAACACCGCGAATGCGGCATGCAGCAAACGTGGCTTCTGAAGCATACGAACCCCTTCCAAATAGGTCGTAATCGAAACTATACGGGATAGTAACTCTACGTTTCAACAAGATCAAGAGAAATCTTCATATTCTCCCTGGGAATCAGTACTTTCCCGCGTGAGGTCAATCCGGATATGGGGCTCCTTGTCGCACAACACGGATTTCATGATCGGTGAATTTATGATGCCCGCCGACAAGCTCGGTTTTGGGCATGTGGCAGGAAGCGCAGTTTGAAGCCGATACCGGACAAGCCTTAGCGGCGGGCTTGCCGCCTCCATGGCAGGCAATACATTTCGAATCATAGTGTTGGGAGATTCTGTCGACCTCTTGATGCGGATCGTGGCAGGCCAGGCATGAGATACGTTTGTCGTCGGCATCGAAGCAGCGGCTGTTCGTAAGCCGGTAAGGCTGAAACCGCACGTTGGCCGTTCCTCGGGGCCCGTTCGAGGCGATTTGCTCCCACGTCCGGTGGCACTGGCCGCAGTAATGCGCTGCATCTTCGGCTGACATGCCGCGAAGGTCTTTCATCGCGAACAGAGTGGCATCGCCCTTTCTCAGCCCTTCCAGGTGGTTCCGCGTGTCCCCATGGCAGCGCTCGCACTGTACGCCGGGAACGAGCGTGGCCAGGCTCAGTTTCGAATCGACGAGCGCATTTGAGGCATGGCAATTGAGGCACAGGGTTGCCTCGCGCGTGCCGAGTTGCCTGCCCGCCGCCTCGAGCAGGCTCGTTGGACGAATATTCTGGTCCCCCAAAGTGACGTCGAGCGAGTCAATTGCTCTGAAATAACTCACCAGCGATTCATACAAAGCTCCGTCTTTTTCAAATACGTACGTCTGACCGGCCGATCCAAGGCCGACGGCGTACTTGAGAGATATCGAGAGCGTGTCCGTTCCCTGGGTTACTGTGTAAATGCTTTCGTCACCCTTGCGCTCGATTTTGTATGAGTAACCGCCGGAACGAAACGCGAGCAGAGGATGCGAACGCAACACCCCGCATTCGGCAACCGTTTCTGTAGCGTGCGCCATGGAAGTCCCCGGCTGAGGCTTGGCTTGCGCCGGATGGCACATCGCACAGTTCCGGACTTCGCGGAAGGTCCGGCTATCAGAAGGATTGAGCGGCTGCGGGGTTAGAGGGTTGGGTTGTTGACCGTTACTCGATGCCACGAACCCGGCAAGCAGGATCAACCCGCCGGACAGCACTCGCCAGAAGGAGTTCACTGGAGTCCTGGGCCGCTCTCATCGTTTTGCTTTCTCAGTTTGAGAAACTCCTGCCGCTCGCGGGCGGCATCATCCTTGCGGCCAACCTTACTATACGCCGTTGCCAAGGCAATCCGCACCTGAGGACTAGCGGGCGCAAGCTGGCGCGCGAGCTCCAATTCTTTCAGCCCACGAGCGTCATCAAGCCCGCCTTCGCACAATACACGCCCGAGCATGGTGTGCGCGGCAAACGATTGCGGGTCAATTGCCGCGGCTTTCTCAGCAAAGGGCAGAGCGGCCTTGAAGTCGTGCCGGCGTATGTACTCGGCGGCAATTGTGACGAGGGCGGGAACGTGAGCCGGCGATATCTCAAGTTCTTTCTGCAATTCCGTTAAACCAGCATCGGCATCGCTGAACAGGAGGAAACTTCCGTACAGGTAGTGGATGTTCGGCTCAGATGGATATTTAGCAAGCAGGATTTTGAATTCGGAGGCGGCCTGACTGGCACGAAGTCCAGCCCCGTCGTACATGGTCCGTCCAACATCCATCACAAGCTCGCGCTCGGTAGGCGGCATTTCGCTCGGTAGGAGCGGTTTTCGAAGCGCCGCAAGCCCCATCGCTTCCACGTAGTCAGGCTGATTCAAATTCCGTTGGGCAAACACGGTCAAGACTTTCATCGCCTCTTCGTAATGCTCATACCGCGTGAGGAGCACTGCGTAGTGGTAGCGGGCAACATCGGCGAATTGATCGTCTTGCGGTACGCCCAGAGTAAAAGCCTGACCCAAATGAGAGAGGGCCGTATCGTATTTTTTTGTTTCAAACTCGCAAAGCCCCAGCATCGCCAGAGCCGGACCTGCTTTAGGATTGACAGCTGTCAGGTGACGGAAGGCGTCGCGCGCATCATCGTACCTATCGAGGTCGTAGTAGATAGATCCGAGATACCACCAGCCTTCTTCCCACGAAGGCTTGATTGCTAAACCCCTTTTGTAAAGGGCGATCGCATCGTCAATCCGGTGGTCGTTCCGGGCAGCTTCGGCTTGTTTGGAAATCCTTTCCAATTGAGGGGCCGAGTTGGTTTGAGGACGCTGCTTGGCATCTTGGGCCGCTACCGTATTCAAGATCCAAAGCACGATCACGGCGAGCCATAAAGCGCGCCGTATTGTTCTGAGCTTCAGTGCATCCACTTCTTTTACTGCTCTGCTTTCGCGGCAGGCGCGCGTGCTTGCTGCTGCTGGTTCAAGCTGCGCACGATGGCCCGCTCGCGGTCGCCATCCTCTTTGCGTTTCTCCCGATAGTAAATTGTCGCAAGAGTGACATGAGCCTCTGTAAAGCTCGGCACTTCCTTGACTAAGGCTTCAAGTTGGTTCCGAGCCTGGTCTTGCTTTCCCTGCGCCAATGTGACGGATGCAATCTGATATCGAACGGATGGATCATTCGGCCGAAGCTTCTGCGCCTGTTGCAAATAGGGCGAAGCGGCGGCGTAGTCTTGATCCACTCGAAGTAGTGCTCCAAGCCGGAGATTTGCGTCGAAGTTATTGGGATCGTGAGCGAGCTCATTCTTGAAAGCGTCTTTAGCGCGTGCTGTATCGCCCATGACCATTAGAGCCATTCCGTAATACGCATAAACTCCCGGGAGATTGGGATTGAGTTCCAAGGCGCGTTTTAAATCCGCCAATGCACCGTTGAACTCATGCGCCTCGAACTTTGTTGTGCCCATGAGAAGGCGCGCCTCCGCAGAATCGCCGCGCTTCAAAATCTGATCGATAATCAACTGACCTTCGGCTGTCTGGCCGTCCCGAACGAGAGCAGTGCCTAGCAGATACGCTATGCCGAGATCGTCAGGATTGGTGCGCCGCAGGGGAGTAAGGAGTTCGATAGTCTTTTGGTTGTGCCCAAGCTTCAGATCGCAGTCGGCCAGGAGCATCACGGCTTGGAGATTCGTAGGATCCGTATCGCGAACCGTCTCTAATTCCTGCACAGCGGCTTTAAAATCGGCAGATTTATAGTAAGCGAGCGCGAGATTCAATCTAAGCCTGGGGTCGGGCTTTTCGCTCAGGGCAAGTTTATACTGCTCAATCGCTTCGGCAAACCTGCCAGCGCCGGCCAGTGCCGCCCCAAGATTAGAGCGTATTTCTGGAGCATTCGGGTATGTGTCAAGAAAGAGATAGTAATCCTGAATCGCCTGATCGAGTTTGCCAGCTTGCTGAAGCGCAACCGCTTCCTTCAACAAGTCTTGCGGGGACTGGCCAGCTTGGCCAAACAATGCCACGGAAACGCTGAGAGCAGCGGCCGCAACGCGAAACATGATACGAGTTGCGTTTATGCTAACACGCTGGCGGGTGGGCGGGCCAACTTTGCTCTATCCTGGACTAAGCATTCGATGTTCATGAATATCTACGCGGGATGGTGCATTGCGCTCTCGCTGTCGCCCTGCCTGTTTGCCCAGACCGCTCCATCTGCAAAATCGGACAACGCGCGCACACCGCAGACCACTTTCAAGGCGGGAAGTGAGGAGGTGGTGCTCGATGTCATCGTCAGGGACAAGAAAGGCCAGCCGGTCAAGGACCTGAAGCCTGACGATCTCGAGGTTTATGACAACGGCGCGAAACGTCCGATCACTTCTTTCCGGCTGATTGAGGGGGCTGCCGCGATCGTCGGCGGCCAACAGACGCCCGGGGCGCAACCACAACATCTTGATCCTTTGCGTCAAGTGCGGCTAATCACACTGCTGTTCGCGCATTTGGGTGATGTAAACAGCCGGCGCCTGAGCAGGACGGCCGCATTCGATCTACTCAAAACTGACTTACCGCAGAACGTTTATATGTCTGTGCTCGTGCTGGACCAATCCATAGAGGCGTTGCAGGCATTCACCAATGACCGCGACCGCCTCAGAAGGGCTGTTGAGAAAGCCACAGGCGGATCTTACAGTCAGTTTCATGCCGAGTCGGAGCAGGTTCAGGCGCAATTGCAACAGATGCTTGGCCCAGCAACAGCCGGGGAGAGCCCGCAAGAACAGATTATCAACCTGCAGCCCGGCGCGGGTACCGGCCCGGCAGCAGCAACAGCGGCCCAAGGTTCAGCCACAGTCCAAATGGCTCAAATGATGCTGAATATGTTACAGCTAGCACAAACATCCGAAATGGCGCAATCCGGACGTGTGTTCGTGTATGGCTTGCTCGACGCGATACGCCAGCAATATATGCTGCCAGGCAGGAAATCGGTGTTCCTTTTCACCGAAGGTTTTGCCGTGCCGCAGGGCGCCGAAGAAGCGTTCAGAACGGTGATCAGCACGGCAAATCGTTTCAATGTGAGCTTCTACTCAATTGATGCGCGCGGGCTGAACTCAACGAATTTGAACGACGCTTCTCTCACGGAATTACGCAATGCCGCTGCGGCATCCAGAGCGCAGTTTGGACACAATTCCGGCCCTGTTAATCCGCAAAAAGCGAAAGAGTTCGATACCGCGATCGATGCCGGGAAGGCAAACACGCAAAACACGTTGGCGGAGTTGGCTGGTTCGACAGGCGGATTCCTCATTGCGAACACCAACGATTTCCGGGGACCGCTGCAGCGAGCAGTGGATGATATCGAAACGTATTACGAGATTACCTATAATCCCGGCATTCAAAAATACGATGGTTCGTTCCGCACGGTGCAGATTAAAAGTGAGCGGCCGAGCTTGCGGATTCAGTCACGCGCCGGCTACTTTGCCCTTCCGAATGCGGCTACGCAAGGCGGAGCCGTCCTCGCGCCTTACGAACTGCCGCTACTGAAAGCTTTATCAGTGAAGCCGCCGCCGAGAGACTTTGACTTTCGGGCCGCGGGGCTGCACTTCCGTTCGGCTAAGGAGTCGACGTGCAGCGTGATCATTGATCTACCGTTCAGTAGCATCTTGTTCCAGCCAAGCGAACCGGTGGACCCGCCAAAAGAAAAAAATAAATCCGAGTCTCGCTTGAAAGCCGATTTCGCTTATGTGGTGCTCATAAAGGATTCGAACGGCGAAATCGTCCGGAACTTTCGCGGAGATGTCCCCTTGCAACCCGCGGCTTCTCAGATGGATGCCCTCAGGATGAGCCATTTCGTTCTTAAAGAGAATTTCGGTTTGCCGCCGGGCCGGTACACGCTTGAAACTGCGATGCTTGATCGAGGGGCCGACAAAACTAGCGTGAGGAGGTCTGTGTTGATCATGCCTCCAATCGCTTCTCCGTTAGGTATCAGCAGCGTATCTATTGTCCGCGACGTGCGGGAGAAACAAGAGACCACCGATCCGGGAGATCCGTTCTTAATGGGAACCAACGTAATAACCCCCACGTTGGCGTCACTCGATAAGAATTCTCTTGCGCAGGGTCTGTCTTTTTACTTAGTGATTTATACAGATAAGGCAAATCAGGGAAAACCTCAACTCACAATGGAGTTCAAACGAGATGGGCAACCAGTCGGGGCCGGCAGCCCACCGCTCGGTGAACCCGATGAGCAGGGGCGGGTTCAATACCTGGGAACTGCGGCTAGTGATAACCTCCAACCGGGAAATTACGAGGTCCGGTTCATTGCGAGACAAGGCAATGAGGCGGCCGCCGAATCAGTGACCTTCACCCTGGAGTAACGCTTTTCGATGAGGTTCAACAGACGAGAGTTCCTCTCGGTCGGCATCGCCGGCCTCGGCGCATCCGCTCTCTGCTCCGGCAAGCTACAGGCAGACGAGGCGGAGGGGCTCTTTATCGAAATACCGACATCGTCAAGTGGAATCGAGTTTGTTCACGAGAACGCGATGTCGCCCAACCGGTACTTGCCGGAAACGATGGGGCCGGGCGTTGCTTTCCTTGACTATGACAATGACGGCTGGATGGACATTTACATCGTCAACAGCGGTCCATGCGATATCTGGCAGCCTCCCAAAGCTATTCGTAACGCGCTTTATAAGAATAATCGTGACGGCACGTTCACCGATGTGACGCTTAAGGCGGGTGTTTCCGGCGGAACGTTTGGGATGGGCGTTGCAGTCGGTGACTACGATAACGACGGCTGGCCGGACATCTTCGTCACATCATACGGAAAATGCATCCTGTATAGGAACAATCACGACGGAACATTCACGGACGTGACGGAGAAAGCAGGCTTAAGCTGTCCTGGGTGGACGACGAGCGCGGTCTGGTTTGACTATGACGGTGACGGGCGGCTCGATTTGTTTCTGTGCAGTTTCGTCGACTATTCAGGTAGCCACAAGTTTGCGTGCGGAGATAACAAGCTGGGCAAGCGCTTCTACTGCATACCGCGCGTGTTCAAGGGGACGGCCAGTTTCTTGTTCCACAACAACGGCGATGGCACATTCACCGAAACCAGTAAGGGAACGGATATCGCGAAAGCGCTGGGCAAGAGCCTGGGCGTGGTGGCCACTGATATCAACAACGATGGCCGGATGGATCTCTTCGTCGCTAATGACACTGTCCAGAATTTCCTTTTTGTGAATCGCGGGCCAGGTCCGAACGGCACGTGGAAATGGGAGGAATCGGCTCTGCAGGCGGAAGTCGGGTTTAGCGACAACGGCAAAGCTCGATCCGGCATGGGCGTGGATGCCGCTGACTTGAACAACGACGGATGGCAGGACCTGTTTGTTGCGAATGTGGATCAGGAGATGTTCTCTCTTTATCGGAACAATAAGGACGAGACGTTTCGCGATGTGGCTTTCACGAACGGCGTGGCGCAAGCCACTCGTCTCCTTAGCGGTTGGGGACTGAAGTTCTTCGATTACGACAACGATGGCTACGTCGACCTGATACTCGCTAACGGGCATCCGGACGACATGATCAATCAGTACTCATTGCAGGTCACATACAAAGAGCCGCTGCTACTGTTTCACCACGGAAGCGACGGCAAGCTGCACAACGTGACTGAACAGGGCGGCACTGCCTTCCGGAAGACCTTTTCGGCGAGGGGACTGGCGGTCGGCGACTACAACAACGACGGAGCGCTCGATGTAATCATTGCGGTAAATGGCGGCCGCCCCGTTTTATTGAAAAATAGTGCGGCAGCCGGGAGTAACTGGTTAGGCATGAAACTCGAGGGGGTTGATTGCAATCGCGATGCAATCGGCGCGCGTATCTACTGGACCGCTGCCGGAACCAAGCGGCAACGGCTCAAGAGTAACGGCGGGAGTTATCTTTCTTCACACGATTCGCGCGAGGTGCTGGGGATCGGCAAGGCCAGCAAAATCGAAGAGCTCGAAATTCACTGGCCCGCTCCCAGCAAACGCATAGAGAAGTTGACCGACCTGCCTATTAACCGCTACATCCGCGTTGTAGAAGGCAAGGGATCAGTTACTTAGAAGGCTCGTCTGGTCAGAACGTAATCCGTAACCGCAGACGAATCGCGCGCCGGCTATCGATTCCCTCCTGGGGAAAGCTGTTGACCAACTGCCCAAATGAGGGATTTCGGTTGAACACAGTGATCGGAAGTAACTGACCAGTGGTTTGGTCTACCTGAAGGTTGAAATCTCCCACCATTGCGAATGGGCCTCCACCACCGCCGTAATTCAGATCTGGCGAAAGGAGCGGATGATTGAACAGATTATCGATATCTGCGCCCAACTCGGCTTTTAGTCGCTCCCCGAAGCTGAAGTACTTGTGCACGCCCAGATTGACGCCCCAGGTTCCGGGACCCCACAGCAAATTACGCTTGGCGATTGTACTGTTGCTGAATAGGTCTCCCCCGACCGGCGGCGGTCCGAAGGCGTTGTCGTTCCAAATATAATCACCGCTCTTCTGGTTGTAATTGTTGCTGATGATCGTGGGACGGAAGCAGGGCTCACAGCCGAAGTCACCCACGGGATCGGCTGAGCCGACGGCAATATTGCCGGGTTCAACCGGATCGCAATCGTCGCAAACCCAGAAAGGCGTAAAGCCCGTGCCGGATTTCGCGAACATGTTGAACGTGGTTTGCCAGCCGCCGATAAACGCGTCGGCCCAGCGCGGCATGGCTGATCCGAACTGGCGATCGCGTCCAACAGGCAGATCATACACGCCGTAAGCCACGAACCGATGCCTGGAAACGAACGCTTCAGGTCCGTAGTCGGCGTTCGGGTTGAAGATGTTGTACGCTACGCTTCCCAGACTGGAGTTGCCTGTATCAGCTCCCGTCGAGTTCTCCCTCATGTATGTATATGCAGCGCTGAACATGAGGTGATTCGCGAATCGGTGTTCAACCTGGGTCTGGAAAGCATTCATCAATCCGTGCCCGAAATTCCCATAACTCAATACGTATTCCTGCAGCCCCGGAAGCGGCAGTCGCGCCAAATCTTGGGGCGAGAGTGCACAATTCCCCAGATTGTAAGGATCGCAGGGTGTGACACCGTCGCCCACTGTGGTGCCAAAAGGATTGTTGCTTGGCGGAATCTCATCGAGATCCTTTCCGGCGATCAGTCCATGCATGGCAGTGCCAAGGTAGGAAACGCGCAGCGCGGTGCTCCATCCGAGGTCGCGCTCAAAGGTGATGTTGTATTGCTGAATCCGCGGCTGCTGGAGGTGAAACGGAACAGCATTTGCTGTAGGGACGTTTCCCGCGCCGCGAATCACTCCCCCGCTCAGCAGGGTGCCGCCTTCCGGATTGCCCGGCCAGCCGCCGAGCGGAGCAGTCGCCGTTGCGCGGTACGTAACACCCGGGTTGAATGGAGCGCTCGCCATGGGGTCCCGAATGCCTTGCGCTGCAGATGTCGGATAGTAAACACCCCATCCGCCGCGCAGCACGTTCTTTTCGCCGATCCGCCATGCGAACCCAATTCGAGGTGCGATGTTGTTCGTGTCCGGATTAACGAGGCCGCGGCCAACTCCAGCCTGGCTCGCAAGGACGTATCCGTAATTGACAATCCGAGGATCCAGATAGCTCAGTGTTCTGTTGGAAGGAATGACAAATACGCCAGGCTGCCCAGTAACAGGGTCATTGAGATTCGGATCGAAGTTCGCAAGCAGATCGTTAGCCTCGATGAACGGCGTAATCAGCTCATATCGAACGCCAAGATTGAGCGTAAAGTGCGAAGTTACTTTCCAATCGTCTTCAAAGAAGTAGCCGGTTTCCCAATTGTGCACATTTAGCGGCGGCCGGACAGAACCGACATAACTCACACTCTTGGGCGGCAACCCCATAAGCCAATCGGCGAGAGGGGTGGTTCCCGAACCGCTGTACGTCATCAATCCGCGAACATTACCGCGATTTTCTACGAATCCGTCCACAGCTTCATTGCGCACGAAATCCGCGCCCATTTTCAGATTGTGAGTGCCGATGACCCAGTTGAACGTATCGCCGAAAGTCTGGAGTTTTTGGTTTTCCGGACGATCTGTTGAGCGGCCGCCGTTCGGAAAAGTCGCGAAAGTGCCGCCAAAGCTGATGGCCGGTTGGCCGTGGGTGTTGAGCTCAGCGGGTCCGACGATTGCGCCGTAAGCATTGATCTCATCCTGGCTAAACCCGATGCTCGATAGAAAGCCGCCCAGCGTCGTATTGCTGTGGAGGAAACGGTCTTCCATGTTGAATCCACCACGTAGTTCGTTGACTATATTTGGCCTGATCACGCGCGTATAGGAGGCTGCAACGGCGTGGTTTCTCCTGTCGGTTCCGAGGAGCCCGAGACCGGTGTACGGCTGCCCGACAAAACCAGTGTTCGGCGAATTGTCTTCTGCGGGCGTTCCAGAAGAAGAGAGTGCGGACGTGTTGTAAGTCACGAAAACGTGATCTCGCTCGGAAAAATCGTGATCCAGGCGCAACGTCCCCAGGTCCTGAAACGCGGATGCCGAAACCAGATTGACAAAACCCGGAACACGGCCCGTTGTCGGATCGATAGGCGCGGAGAGGCCGATCGGTGTGAAATATTTTGCGATGAGATTTTGAACTAAGGGGTTAAGCAGACGCTGTGGGATTTGAATGAATTGCTGGCCTGAGCCGCCAACGGTATCGGTCGCAATTTCTTGAGGTGTCAGAGTAATTGAGGCCGGAACCGCAGGTTTGATCGAGTCATCGACTAACGAGAAATTCCCCTGCAAAAGCGATGGATGGGGAAGATTGTTCGACTCGACCGTATCAGGCTCGACGGTCGAGTTGTGTTCATAAGCCGCGAAGAACCAGGTGTTTTTTCTTAAGGCCGGTACGGGTCCTCCGAAAGATGCTCCGACGTCGTTGAGATTAAAAAAAGGGGCGGGATACTTGCTTTGGAACGGCGTGGGTGCAAAGCTTGCGGCGGCAATCTTGTCCTGGAGCGGCCAGGCAGCGAGAGCGGAGTTCCGGTTGTTATAGAACAGCGACCCATGATACTGGTCCGTTCCACGTTTCGTAGTTACGCGGATCGTAGCGATCCCGGCGTATTCGGCGCTGAAATCGTTTGACAAAATGTTCAGCTCGCCCACTGCCTCTAGCGAGGGTTCGCTTGACGTGGGTTGCCCGAAAATTCCCCCGTTGGAGCGCTGGCCGTCAAGTGAGAAACTTCCTCCGTAACTCTGAAACCCTAGAAACTTGAATGTGCCCGGTTCATCCGCCTGCGTAATGTTCGGATTCAGGTAAAGGAACTGGTAAATATCGCGGCTGTCGCGGGGTAGCTCGATTACCGCCTGGTTATTCAAACTGCTGCTGATGGTTTGATCTTCCGTGTGAATCGGCGCATTTTCGGCCTCGACAACCACGCTTTGCTGTGTCTTCGAGACTTGAAGTTTCGCGTCGGCCGTTACGGTCTCACTTCCATTTATGGCTAAATTCGTGATCTCTACGGTTTCGAGGCCGGCCGACGATACAGTAACGCTATATCGTCCTGCATTCACGCCGAAAACTTCATAGTCGCCCGCGCCGTTCGTCTTGGTTTCGCGCGTCGAATTTGTCGCCAAGTCTGTAACGACAACGCGCGCATTCGGGATGACCGCCCCGGACACATCGGTGACGTTTCCCCGGATGGTTCCGAGATCCGTTCCTTGGGCAAAAACCAAGCCGGCGCTCAGCCCGGCCATCACTGCGATTGCGACTACACGAAACAGCTTTGAGACTTCCATTACCCCTCCACGACAAATCCAGGAAAGACGGTTTTACCACGAATGAAAGAAAAACGCAAGTAAGAGAAAAAATCGCAATCTAATCGCAAACAGGATACGATTAGGATTTGACGCTCCCGGCAGGGCTCACTACACTTCAAAACGAGGCACAAATGCCCCCCGCTAAGAATTCACGCCTCCTCGCTGAAGAGCGCCGGCGGAAGATATTGCAAATCATTGACAAAGATGGTCAAGTCACTATCACGGATCTAGCCGGGCGATTTGGAGTTTCAGCGGTTACGGTGCGCGCCGATTTGGACGCGCTGTCAACAAACGGCATTATCCTGCGATCTCACGGCGGCGCAGTAAAACGGGAACAAGCTCCGGATTATCCTCTCCGCTTAAAGGAGACCCTTCATCGCTCGGAAAAGATCCGAATCGGGCGTGCGGCGGCGGAACTCGTCCGGCCCGGTGAAACCATTATTTTGGACTCGGGAACCACTACAGCCGAGATCGCAGCCCATCTCAAAGAGCTGAAGCTAAACCCGTTAACGGTAATTACGCACGCCCTCAATATCGCCCTTGAGCTCGCCGACGCTCCGGGTATTTCGGTTATTGTGATTGGCGGGCTTTTGCGCCCAGTCTCTCATTCGCTAGTCGGGCCGCAGGCCGAGGCAATGCTCAAAGATCTCCACGCCGACCGCTTCTTTCTTGCCGTGGATGGCTTCGATGTCCAAGCGGGTCCTTCGACACCCGACGTATTAGAAGCACAGTTGAATGGTTCTATGGCCCGCGTTGCAAAGGAGATCACTGTTGTCGCGGATTCGAGCAAACTCGGACGGCAAAGCGTTTCGCGCATCGGTCCCATGAAGCAAATCGACCGGCTAATCACGGATCGGCGTGCTCCGGCTGAGTTCACCGACGCACTCAGAAAGCGCGGAATCCAGGTCACTCTGGTTTAGAGTCTGGCGGTAGCGCGCCGGCCCGTGCCAGCCTGCTGAGATGATGCGCCATCATCCGGTCGGGAAGAAGGAGCGCTTCCTGGAATGCGTTATCGGCGTCAGTGCCGCGCCCCAGCGATGCTTCCAGGCAACCGATGGTGTACATTGACGCGCTGTTCTGCTCCGTCATGCGGCTCTGCATTTGGGCAAGAGCGCGCTCCAGCTTTTCGGTCCAGTCATTCTTAGACGCCGCGCCTAACTTTCTTGCGGCCGAGTAAGCCCACGTGATCTGATCTGTGTGCGTCTGCGCGGCCGCCCGTTCAAAATGTCTGCGCCCTTCATCGGCGTGGCCGCAAACTGAAAAAATCAAGCCGACCAAATACTGGGTTCTGGCGGAATCGACGATGGTTGACAGGCCGTCACGCGTGAATGCGAGGCCTGGCACTTCTGCGCCCAGGCCGTTTGCGATAGAAATGGCGCTTTCGCATTTCCCGCTTCGCTGAAGCGAGAGCGACTGCAACACAAGTACTTCAATCCAGACCTGCCGGACGTTTGTGCCTCCCTCTTCACGCGGGAAAAATCGATTTTGGAACGAGCGTTTGGCGCCATCGAAATCTCCTGCTTCCGCGCGATTGAGAGCAAGCTCATAAACCAGATTGCTTGGTATTTCAGCTTGATCGGGATAACGCTCGAGCGCGCGAATACGTTCTTTAGGCGGCCGCTTCAGGATACTGAGCGCCTGATCTATGCCGACGTATAGTTGCGGATTTTTGGCATCAGCAGCGAGGCCGTCCTCAAAAGCGGAAAGCGCTCCCTCAGGATCTCGCCGGACCCGAAGCAGCGCGAGGCCGATATCGGCGTGAAGCACAGGCGTGCGCGGCGCGACCTTTCGGGCCTCGTCCCATTCGTGAAGTGCAGCATCTGTCATTCCTCGGGAAAAGAGAAACGTCCCGAGCAAGTAGTGCGCGGTTCCGTCCGAGGGCCTGGCCTCCAGAGCCGCTTTCAAGACGTGAACGGTTTCCGCGCGATTCGGAAAGACATAGAGGGTCGAAAGCTTCGAAGCGGCTGTGTAGTCCTCACTGGAATCCAAGCCCAGCTTCTCTTTGCAATAAGCGCGGTAATACGCGACTATCGGGTGATTCTGCGGGAGAAGACTTCCGGGCTCGCTGCGATCCGCCGCTGATTTAGGATAGGTTCGCGACAAGACTGCGAGCGCCTTGCGATAAAGCCCTAGACGCATGTACTCCGCAGACACGCCGAGCACCCGGTAGGCATCCGCGCCCAAGGCGGGCAAGTCCGGATTGCCAAGCTCTTCTCGCAGAAAATGGCTGAGAGGGTATTGACGCAACCATTGGCTGCCCAATTCTCGCGCAGGCTGTTCCTGGCCGAGAGCCCGGCGAATGGCCAGGACTTCCTCGGCGGCGCGCTGGCTGCTTGGTTGAACACGCAGAGCTTCATTCAGGTAGTGCTCCGCTTTCTCGAGCTGATTTTCACGCGCCAGCAACTCCCCTAGCTTGAGAGCGCCTGCCGCTCGAAACTGCGGCATTCGGTACGCGGCCTCGAATGCTTCCTGCGCTTTCCGTAATTGACCCAGATCGTCATACGCTAGCCCGAGATAATACGAAACCTCAGGATCAGACGTATCGGCGGCGTGCACCGGTTCGAGATAGCGAATCGCCTCTTCATACCGGTTAAGGCAAGCCGCAACACGACCCGCAGTCCTGCTAAGCGCGAGCGATTTCGGAAATCTGGCGAGACCTCGCTGATACGTCTCAAGAGCTTGAAGAGTTTTTCCATTGAGCTCCTCGTCCTCACCCAGCTCGACCCAATCGTCTTCAGTTTTCTTGCCGTCTGGAGGAACACTGCGCGACGGCTGCGGGCCTAAGCGGATCTGATCTGCCGGGGTCCAGTCATACTCGCCTTCCGTATGGTGGAGGAGAATCGCGCCTTTTGCATCTTGTAATTCGAACGTCACTCGGTGCTCTGCATCTGGGATCGGAATCTCGCGTGTCCATGTCCGCGCCGGAGCCAAATTTACCTTTTCTTGAGCGAGCACGCTCGTGCCATCGAACAAGCGAATCGATGCTGCTGAAATCTGCTGATTCGCGTTGAACGCCGCCCGCAAGACGTTGCCGTTGCGACCCAAGTGCACGACGCCCGCTAGATTGGCACGCGATACTCCGCCGGTCTCGCGCACCGGCATCCAGTGCTCGGAAAAGCGAATCGTTTGCAGCGGCTCAAGAAATGCGTACGTCTCCTGATTGCGAAATAATCCGGCTTGCACCTCGGCATAGGCGCTCTCGTTATCCGAAAGCGCCTTCCGCCAATCGAGGCCATCCGCATCCACGCCCCACGACCAAATTTTCTTTGCTGGAAGGTCGGCATACTCGGCGAAGTGAACCGTCCCGGTACTTGTATGTGGATTCCAGATCGCCATAAACGGCTCGCGACTGCCATGGACGAATAGGGAAACCGGCCCCTTTGTCTGGTTCCGGATTACGCTCAGATCGGTGCCCTCGGGATCTACCGGCCAAGGCTGTACTTCGGTGAATCCGTGACTCGCTGCGAATCGCATTGGATATTCGACGTGCGAGTCATCCCATACCTGGACCGCGCCGTTATTCCACCAGTAAAAGCGGTGTCTCACGTCGCTGCGGTTACTCAGCGTCACGCGTTCTTCGAGCACGGTTGAGCCGGGGCGCAGAATCATCTCGACCATCCACTCCATTCCATAAACCCGGTCGATGTTGCCCACCGTGACGGATGCGCTGCCGTCTTGATGCTTCGCGTAAGCGAAATTCACCGGTGACATCGAGACCCAGTTATGCGAAACGGGGAAATTGAATTCGACGCCGAAGGCCGCCCAAGCGCCGCGATATCCGATGTTGGCCTTCTTGATTGAAGGATTCGCATAGAACATCGGCTGGCCGCTCAGCTTGTCAAGGCACGTATAGAGGTGACCGCCAATATCAGGCAACACCGAGCACTTCAGAAATTCGTTTTCCAAATAGATCGCGCGCCATTCGTGATTGACGCGCTCGCTGGTCAAGTTTTCGCGCAACGTATACGGATAGTTGAACCGGATGGTTGCAAAAACATCGAAGGGAGGATTTGGATCGGGCAGGCCTTCTTCATAGGTGGGCAACGTGAGTGTGCCTTCCCAAACACGCACTTCGCCGCGGGCCAAACAGAGAAACACTGCCGGCAAGAGAAAGACTGCGACTCTCCGGAATCGCATTTAAGCCGTTATGCGCAATAGACGTTCTGCATTGCCGCTATAAACTCTCCGCAAAATCTCATCCGGCAATCCGATTCCATAAATATGCCACCGGCCTTGAGGCGGTACGCGCGCAGGTGCATAGTTGAAGTACTCGTCCTCCGTTTGGAGGAACCGAAAATAGATCTCATAAAGCTTATCGCAGAAATACTGCTGAGGAACTTCCGTTCCGTGCGGCGTCGCATCCGTGCCGAAGAGTATCCGGTCCTGATACTTTTCAAAAAATTTGCGCGCTGTCCTCGGCTGCCTGCCTAGCTCGCCGATTCGCGCGGCAATATCGATCGTCATGTTGGGAAAGCGGTCAAGTGCCTGCGAGACGTTCTCCAGATCCTCGGCGAAATTTCCGACGTGGAGAACCAAAAACTGCGTCTTCGGGTGTCTTGCGATTACGCGGTTCCGCGCCTCCAAAAGTTCGGCATTGCTCGGGAAATCGTGATCGTAAAACGACCAATCAGGATGTTTTGCCAGTTCTTCATAGCGCTCATTGAACCGATCGGTCGGTCTGAAGAATGCGATCGGATCCGAAACGTGGATCGCCACTGGCATCTGGAGCTGACCGCACGCGTCCCACATGGGATCAAACCGCGGATCGTCCACTTTAACGAGAGCGCCGGAGGCGACGTTCTCGCGCAAAAATAATCCAAGCGTCTTGAGTATTTTCAGCCCTCGTGCTCCGGCCGTGCGCGCGTCTTGAATCATTTGCGCTTGCACCCGCGGATAATCAGGTTCCTGAAAGCGGCCGTAGCAAGGCTCGGTAAACGTATAGAAACGTCCCGGATGCGCGGCATCATATTTACCGATCGCCTGCTTCAGACCGTCACCAAACCCGCCAGTCAGATTAACCAGCGCTCGAAGATTTTTTCTCTCCATGCACGGGAGAAGGTCTTCGGGAGGCGCAAGGAAGTGACGCTTGGACGCGACTGGGACTCCGTGTACGGCCTTGGCCGAAATGGAAATGTGGGTGTGAATATCGATCGCCGGGTAGCGTGAGCGCTCGGCGTGTGTTTCAGGCACATGCAACATGCTCTGCGGTTCATAATCCACCAGCTTTAAGGCTGTATCCGGTGCTTCGTCTCTCATGGCAGACTCGCGTGCTTGGCTGGCGCAAGGTAAAGCCATGCTCATTCCGTAGAGCCACTCGCGCCGGCTTGTCATATCGTTGCTCCCGCCTCATGATGAGCGGCGCTGCGAGAATGACCTGCAATGAACTCCCGCGCTTGTTCGCTTGTCGGCTGATTCGAGGTGCCGCCCACCCCGAGCGTCGACAAAGCCCCGCAAGCAGCTCCAAAGATCATTGCTTCCCGCAAGTCGCCGCCTCGCAGCCACGCATGCAGGAATCCGGCGTTGAATGTGTCACCCGCGCCGGTGGTGTCGACAGGATTGACGGAAAAAGCTGGCGCCGTAAGAATCTCGCCATTTCGGATCGCCATGCATCCATTGCGACCCAGCTTCGCGACAATAATCGTTCGTCCATTATCGAGAGCCCGCAGCGCCTCGACCTGCAGATTCCGCCCGGAAATTCCCGCAAGCTCTACCTCGTTTGGCAGAAAAACATCCACCTCACATAGTGTGTCGATTAAATCCTTGCCCCAGCTCTCGTCGGGATCGAAACCAGGATCGAGAGACGTCGTGAGCCCGCATTGATGCGCTCTTGCCAGCAACGATTTCAACCCCGGACGCAATGCCTGCTGAAGAAAGAACGAAGAAACATGAAGATGTCTCTGTGTTCGCAAATCCTCATCGCGCACGTCATCCGCCCTTAACGATGCGATGGAACCAAGATACGTCAGGAGCGCGCGGTCTGTCGCCGATGTAATCGAGACGGTGATACCCGTTGTAAGCGATTCATCGCGCTTCACCAGAGAGCAATCGACTCCAAAGCCTTGAACCGCCTGCACGCAAAAATCCCCCCAGGCGTCGCAACCAACCTTCCCGACGAAAGTGACTTGCTCCGCGAGTTTCATCAGAGCCGCCGCGCAAATCGCAGAGGAGCTACCAAGCGTGAGCGAAACATTCTCGACCAACGTTTCGCGCCCGGGAATTGGAAAGGATTGCGGATTCTGCAGAACCAGGTCGACGTTCAGCTCGCCAGCGATTAGAATCTTCATGGTCCTTTTCCGTCGGTGTGTAAACGGAACCCGCCTACGACGCGATTAATGACTCCGCTCTCAGATGGAGAATCCGGACGAAGGCCTTCTTTAAGACAGCGAAAAAAAGCCAATAATTGACCAACGACGACATGCACCAGACAAGCGTCCTCGCCCATCGCCCCCAGACGCGGACACTCGATGGCTACATCTTTTGCATTCAGAAGATCGCGCGGTATGTCTTCGCCAATGATTACTTTGATTCGTGAAAGTTTCTTGCGATCCAATTCGCGGATCAAGTCAGCCTCATAGAGGCGCGTCACCGGTTCGGAAGACAGGAAGCACACGGCCAGCGACTCGCGATTCAGAAAACTCATCGGGCCGTGGCGCAAAGCCAGATAAGATTCGGAGAGTGTTGCCACACGACCGGCGGTCATTTCGAGCATTTTGAGCCCGGCCTCTCGCGCTGCAGCGAAGTTCGAACCGCTGCCCAGGAAGACTGCTCGGGTGAAATTCCACTGGATCGCGGATTCGAGCCTGTCGAAGTGATTATTGATCACATGCCCCAAGATGCGGCTCAAGCGGCCGCATAAAGCCCGGTAGCTCTCAGGGTCGGCGAGAAATCCGAGCGACCGCGCAGCAATCGCCAGACCAGTAAAGCTGCTTGTCATTACAAGGCTTCGGTCATTCGTGCGATCGTCCAGCGCAATAATCGAGACCCGTGGATCGCTTTCATGTCGCGTAACGAGCTTTCCAATTGCGTTGCAGGTCACTGCGAGATGCCGGATCTCCGGTTCGGTTTCTAACAACAACTGAACTACAGCACCACTTTCGGGACTATCGCCCGACCTTGCCAGCGATACAAGCAGCAACGGCCGTAGCGGAGGAAGCGCGCGCCCGCCGCGCGTCAACAATGTTCCACTTCCGATTGTTTGCGTGACGATGCCCAGCTCGGCTTGAATTGCGGACTGCACGCAACTCCCGACATACTCTGAGCTGCCGGACCCGGTGAACACAACGGCTCGCACAATCTCCAAGCATTGCTTCAGATCGTACGCGCGCGCAAGCATTCGCTCGCATGTATCGAGAACGGTGAATGGCTGCTGGCGAATTTCCCGCAGAGTGTGAACATAGCCGCCACGCTCCTGATCCGCCTCAGGCGTAGTAAGAAGATTGCTTGCGCTCGGGTGGCTCACTGGGAACGTCCAGGTTCCAGAATGGGGGTCACAATATCGAGCAGCCGGGGTGGGGCGTTGACCTCACCGTGCCACACGCCACCGCCAAATGTCGTGACATAAACAGACTCTTTGTCTGCCGGATCCGGAATAACGCGATGACCCCACTTGAAATTAAATCCAGCTATGCGGCTCCAATGTTCACCACGATCAATTGACCGCCACGCCGAGGATTCGAACCCGACTGCATACAGCACATTGGGATCGAGCGGGTCAATCGTGACATCGTAAACATGGTGGTCACGATCCAGCACGCACCTCCATGTCCTTCCCGAATCGGTCGATAAATAGATTCCTCCGCCTTCGCCATGCATCCCAGCCTTGCGCGCCCAAGCGGCTAGATATAGCCTGTCGGAAGCATTAGGATCGATCGCCAACCCGTGCGGTCCATTCACTCCTTGGGGCAGCGGAACAGAGGCCCAGTGTTCCGCGCCATCAAGCGACCGATAAATGGCCCCATCGCCGTTATTCCCGATGCTGCCATCTTCAGAACGTCGCGCGAGAATTACGTACAAGACGCCATTTGAAGCTTGAGCCAGACGCCACGCGAAAGGCTGTGACTCTGCGATGCCGCTGTTTTTAAGATTCCACGTAGTCCCGCCGTCCGTGCTCTTGTACACGCCACGTCCAAACGCTGCAACATAAAGGGTTCGCGCTCCCGGCGAGCTCTTGGTGTCTATCAAAATGTGCGTCGCGGCTGTTTCTTCCATCCCGGCGTTCGATTTGATCCATGTCTTGCCGCCGTTCTCGCTCCGGCAAACGCCGCCTTTGTAATTCATCACGGAATTTTTCCGCCACATTTTTGGACGCGGTAGATCGTGCGTGCCGCTGTTCACGCTCCATACTCGCCCTCGGACCTCGGGATCGAAAGCGATCCAGTAGGTTGTATTCCACCACTCGCGCGGGACCCCGGCAGTCGAGCTCATCCAGGATTTGCCGCCGTCTTCGCTTCTGAAGAGTCCAATATCGGTGTAACTGATGAACTGGCGCTTCGGATCGAACGGATCGAAGTGGACGCCGTAATCTGTGGTGACATCCAGGCCGGTCGTCGTCCAGCTTCCTTGTGACAGCTTTCGCGAGTACACCGCCTTCCACGACCGACCACCGTCGGCGGTTTTCATTGTTCGGCCTAGATCCGTCGCAAAGCAGAGATCCGGATCATCATCGGCAACCGCAAGCATGAGCGGATTCTCGCCCCAGTCGGCCCCAAAACGCTCAGTGATCCACGCATCATGTACGTTGGCCGCCGTTTCGCGCCCATCTTTCCATACGAGTGTCCAGCTCTTCCCGCAATTATTCGTTTTCGCGACACCTTCCCACGTTTGGCCATCGAGCTTCAGTTCGCTATACGAGAGATATGCTGTATCGGGGTGATGGAGGCTCGTCGCGATGGCCCGCACTCGAGCCCCTTTTCCCGGCAGGTTGCATTTCTGCCAACTCGCTCCCGTATCGTTCGAGACAAAAGCTGCGTCTTCCGTGACGCCATAAATCACAGCCGCCCCATTTCGAAAACCGAGCGACACATCGAGAAGGGTTCGCGCTCCTGGTGCTGAATAAGACCGCATCCCCGAAGCGTTTTTTACCTTAATCGAACGCGCGGACGCAATGATCACCTCTCTCTTCCCTGATTCCGATTGTGGATTCACCCAGATATGGCGAGCGGGTCCTGAAAGTTCATTCAGCTGTTTCCACGTTGCGCCGGAATTGCTCGAAACAAATAATCCATTTGCCGATCCTTTAGAAGCTGCTGCATACAAGATCCCCGAGCTTCCCGGATCGACTGCAAAAGCCGTTATCGAGCCGAGCGGATCCGGATCGGCCACGATCACTTCGTCCGCGTGATCTGAATTCATCTGAATGCCTTTCACAGACGACGGCTTCGGATAAATGAGCTGCCACGTTTGCCCTCGATCATCGCTGCGCCACAGCCCGGTCGCCCCCGCATACAGGCGTCGCGAACCCTTTGTGTCAAACGCGAAAAAAGTGACGGTGCCCCTCAGATTGAACATGCGCCACGAAGCTCCGGCGTCATGGGTTATGTAGGAACCGGTCATATCGCACGAGACCAGAACCGTGTTCGCATCGTGCGGGCTGATCGTCGGGTTGAACATGGCGCCCCCGCCTCCGGGACCGATCACCTCAAAATTTCCGGGCCGAGCCGCGTAAAGATCCCACGTGAGCGCAAGCAGTGCGCAACCCACTATCGTGAACTGCGTCCGCTTTCGCCATTCGGTTTGCAAAATCATTAGATACTTTGCTTATTTTGCGATAATCTTCGCTTTGTATAACTTTATCGCATTGTAGACTTTCGTTAATGAACGCAATAGTGGCGCACGGCGGCGGACCCACATCGGTGATTAATGCGAGTCTCGCCGGGCTGCTCGCTGAAGCGCGGGTTTGCGAAATTTTTTCGAAAGTATACGGCGCTCGATTCGGCATACGCGGGATTCTCGATGAGAGCTTTACCGAGCTGCTCACGCAAGATCAAAGGCTGATTGACGCTATCGGGAACTCACCTGGATCGGCACTTGGCTCCAGTAGGTTCAAGCTCTCTGACGAAGATCACGGGCGCGTTCTGGAGATTTTCAAAAAACATGACATCCGCTGCATCTTTTACACCGGTGGCAATGGATCCATGGGTACCGCGCTCCGAATCTCGCGCGACGCTCGCTCGCTAGGTTACGATCTCCAAGTCATCGGCATTCCCAAGACGATTGACAACGATCTTTCGGTCACCGATCACACGCCGGGCTATCCGTCGACGGCACATTTTTTTGCAGTAGCGGCACGCGAAATCGGAGAGGACAACCGCTCGCTTCCGCCGCCAATTACGGTTCTCGAGGTGTTGGGCCGAAACGCTGGTTGGGTAACGGCGGCCACAGCGCTCGGTCGCACCCGCGAAGACGACGGGCCTCACCTGATCTACCTCCCAGAAAGACCAGTCAGCCTAGATAACATCGCAGCCGATGTGGAGGGCGTTTACCGCCGGCTCGGGCGCGTCCTTATTGCGGTGTGTGAAGGGCAACTCGATAAAACCGGAGCGCCGTTTGGCGCCGATGTCGATCGAGCCGAAAGCCAGACCCACCGCCTCGCATCCAACCTGGGCCACACAGTCGCGCGTCTAATTTCTGCAAAACTGAATCTTCGCGCGCGAGCAGAAAAGCCGGGACTGTTCGGAAGATGTTGCGGCCCTCTCACGAGCGAATTGGATCGACGCGAAGCCCATGAATGTGGTCGCGCGGCAATCCGCGCCGCTGTAGAGGGGCAAGCTGGCGTGATGATCGCGATTCGCCGCCATTCCAATGCGCCTTACCAGGCCAGCACCTTTCTGACTCCGTTAGAAACGGTCGCCTGTAAGGAACGGCTATTCCCCAGCGAGTGGATCAACGAAGCGGGAAACGATGTCACAAATGATTTTCTTGCGTATGCACGGCCTCTCATTCCTCAGCTCAAGGGTTATTCGCACTTATAAAATCGCGTCTTTCTGCTGGGCCGTCTCGCTCCTTGCGCAGAACCCGAAGACCGATCCCGTCGAACGCGGTGAGACTCAATTCGCGCAAACCTGCGCCTTCTGCCATGGATCAGGCGCGAATGGAGGCGCGGAAGGACCGAATCTAATTCGCTCGGCACTAGTCCGCCATGACAACAATGGCGATCTCATCGGGCCTGTCATTCGAGACGGCCGCCCTGCCAAAGGAATGCCTGCGATTCCACTCAGCGACACCCAGATCGCGGATGTGGTGGGTTATTTGCACTGGCGGCTTGCGGAGTCTGATCGTACCTCTCCCGGAAACCCTCGCGACTACGGTTTGAAACTCTTGCTGACCGGAAACGCTCAAGCAGGCAAGGCGTTCTTCAACGGCAGAGGCCAGTGCAGCCGCTGCCACTCCCCGTCGGGAGATCTTGCGGGAATTGCGAATAAATACGCGCCCGCCGATCTTCAGGCTCGTTTTCTTTATCCCGAGAACGTGCTAAAAATCGCTACCGTTACAACGCGCTCGGGCCGCCATTTCAAGGGTATGCTCGCCTATCAGGATCAGTTCACGATCGCCCTCAGGGATGAAGACGGCTGGTATCACTCCTGGTCTGTAGACGAAGTCAGATTTGAAATTCATAATCCGCTCGCCGCTCATCTCGATTTGCTGCATAGGTACAGGAACTCGGATATCCACGATGTGTTTGCCTACCTGGAGACGCTGAAGTGAAATCGCTTGCGTTATTTTTCGCGGCGTTTATCACTCTTTCGGCGCAAGAGCTCGACCGATCTTTACTATTGCAGCCGCCCACTACCACTTGGCCGACCTATAACGGCGACTACTCAGGCAGGCGGTATAGCACGCTCAAACAAATTAATAAAACCAACGTTTCGTCTCTGACACTAGCTTGGGCCTTTCAAACGCATTCGGCGACGCTAAAATCCACGCCCCTTGAAGTAAACGGCGCGTTGTATTTCACAACCCCAGATAATGTGTGGGCGGTTGACGCACGCACCGGGCACTTGATTTGGCACTACACCCGGCCGTCGGAAGGCGATCATGTCGGCCATCGTGGCGTTGCGATGTACAAAGATCGGCTCTACTTCGGCACGCCCGATGCACACCTCATCTGCCTCAATGCGCGCAACGGAAAAAAGATCTGGGACATTGAAATCGCGGACGTCCGATTCGGCTATTACATCAGCGTGGCTCCGCTCGTCGTGAAAGACGAGGTGATCATCGGCACATCGGGCGATCAAGCCGATGATCCGCATTTTATCGAGGCGATCGGTCCAATGACCGGCAAGGTCATCTGGCGCTGGAACACGCTGCCAGATCCAGGCGCTCCGGGTTCAGAGACCTGGCCGAACAGAGAAGCGCTCATGCACGGCGGCGGTCCTGCCTGGATGACAGGGACCTACGATCCTGATCTGAATCTGATCTATTGGGGAACAGGCAATCCTCACCCTGTTCTTGCGGGCATCACGCGGCCCGGCGCCAACCTCTACACCTGCTCAATTGTTGCGCTCAATGCGGACACTGGAAAGTTGGTCTGGTATTACCAGCCTTCTCCGCACGACACGCACGATTGGGACGCCGTTGAAACGCCCGTGCTTTTCGATGCAGAATTCGGCGGTCAGAAGCGCAAGCTGCTTGCTCAAGCGAGCCGCAACGGCTATTTTTTCCTTCTGGATCGAGAGACAGGTGAACATCTGCTTACCGCGCCGTTCGTCAACATGAGCTGGGCATCGGGCCTCAATTCGAAAGGCCAGCCAATTCCCAACCCAGAAAAAGAGCCCAAACGCGACGGCTCCCTCGTCGAGGCATATGAGGAGGGCGCCACGAATTGGATGGCGCCGAGTTTCGATCCCGACACGCAACTCTTCTATGTCAACGCTCAGCAAGGCTTTACGATTTATTACTTAAATCTGAATGAGAACAATACGCCGGAAGGACATCAAGGGGGTGCGTCAAGCCCGCTGTGGTCTCAGGCGCTACTTGTCGCCATCGACTACAGGACAGGCCGGATACGGTGGAGCAGAAAAGAAGAAGAAGGCGCTTCGCACCCTGGCATTTTGACCACTGCAGGCCACGTGCTGTTTACCGGAGATGTTTCAGGCAACTTGTTGGCTCTCGATCCCGAAGATGGTCGAACGCTGTGGCACGTAAATGCCGGAGCGCCGCTCGGCAGTTCGCCCATGACCTACGAATTAGACGGCCGGCAATACCTCGTAACCGCAGTCGACACCGTTTTATACGCGTGGGCAGTTCCGCAGTCTATTCTGCGGCGTTAACGCGAATCACGGAACGGCCACTCCATGTATCTGTACGTTCTTGAAGTAGCCTGTCTCATCGAATGAGCCGATCCCGACACGGCCGCCCGAAAGACTCAGATCGGCCGCATGAAGCGCTTGGATCGGCTCGCCATTCACTTTCACTCGAACATCACCAGAGCTGCCATCGTGGATTAATTGAACGTGGTACCAGCGATTCGGCGCGGCAAAAGCTGCGGAGCCGGCTTCACCACTGATCCGCACACGCTCTCCACCATAAACATGAAATACGCCGTTGTGATGAGGTTCTTTCGTGGCTGGATCGATCGATAGATGCGCATAATCGAAATGCTCGTGATCGCGATAAGCAAAAACTACGAGGAGCGAATGGCCGAGCGGCCGCGCGTCCAATTCAACGCTCACTCGCGAAAACTCAGGAGTTTCGGCTAATGCAAATTGGATCGGCCGTCTCGGGCCAGGAAGCGGCCCTCGAGCCCTCAGCAGGTGCAAGACAGGTGTGGCATCTTTCTGTTCCAGTTGCCAATCTGAAGCGGTAGGAACTGTCCAACGATATCCGAATGCATCAAAATGTTCTTCAGTACTGCTCGAAAAAGCACCCAAAAGTGCAGCTACAACGCAGATCTGAGACAGAACGGTCAAGCTTTTCCCGCCGCTTGAATGTCTGCCAGTACTCCTCGCATAAACGCGAAGCTCTTCTGCATTCCGGGCAGCGGGTTATCCGGCTCACTTTCATTTTCCAGATTCACGCAGCCGCTATATTTCATCTCGAGAAGTTGCCGAAAGATCTGCGGAAATGGCAATTTCCCTTCGCCCACGGGACACCAGCTCTCTTCATTTAGCGGATCACGTAGATCCTTGGCGTGCATATCTAGCAGCCGGGTGCCTGCTTCCTGAATCGCTTCTACGATGTCGACTCCGGCAAGCGCCGTATGCCCGAGATCCATGCACAATCCACAACGCGGGTCCATATCCTTGACCATCTTCAAAGCGCTTTGAGGCGTCGGGAAATTTTTGTCCCTCGGACCGTGATTGTGGACGGCGATTTTGATGTCGTATTCCTTGACGAACTTCTCGAGTTTCGGAAGAGTCGCATGAGTGGGAGCACAAACGACAAGCGGAAATCCGGCGCGTTTCGCGTATTCGAATTTACTGCGAATATCGGATTCATCGTCTTCCTGAAAATCGACGTTGCCGCAACCCACGAGAACGATTCCGGCAGCTTGAAACTCTTGCTTGGCCGCATCAATCTGCTGGGGCGTGCTGTCTAGCTTCAGATGGAACTCTTTCACATTGAGGTACGGCGTACCCAGCTGTTTCGTCATCTCGATTGCGCGTGCTCGCGAAAACTTGCGGAATGAATACGACGCAACGCCGAGTTTGAAATCAGCGCCAGCGATGTGATATTGCTGCCCTCGTAAAGGGCGGACTAGAGCCGCTGAGCCGATTACTCCCGAAACTGTGCCGAGCCAAGCTCGCCGGCTGATATGACCAGACATAAGATCAAAATCATATCAGCGAGCTTGCGCCCGGACCAAGTGTGAATCCCTCGGCAACGTGTCGCGAGGGGAGCTTTTCAACAAATTCTACGGCGAAACAAACGGTTGAGTGTAGCCGAGCCGGCCATCGGTCCAGGTGAAGAATTCAGACGTACCGGTACATGAATTGTCCGTATAATCGCCGAAATTCGCGATTTCCTCATTGTTAACGAAAATCGTGTATGAGGCTGTGTTATCCCAATCGGTCGGCGTTGTGGTGATTTTGAAGTTGTTGCCCTTCGCATATGGGGACGATCTGATATCACCAAACAGATCCGTCCACGCTGAATCAGGCACGAAATCGCGGCGGTCGTACCACGAAGTCACCATATAGCCGTCCGAACGGAAGCAGACGGCGGGGAACATGTGGATCGTGCCGGTGTTGTCGAGATTAAGCCGTTCGATTCCTCCAGGTGAAGTGAGACCCGAATGGAAAGTACGTAGGAAAATATCTCCTAGCGGGTGATGGCTTGCGTCATTCCATACGATGGCCACTTCATTCAGTTTTGGGTCCCACGCAATACGCGGAAAATCATTCGGGATTGCACTGTATCCTGGAACGCCCACCAGATCCAGCGATTTCACCCCACCGTAGGCATTCGAGTTTAGCTGTCCTTCGGTAACTACAACGGCGTCGGAGGGCCCCGGACCACCAATGATGTTATAGCCCGTCGTTGTCGGGATGATTTCGGCAGCGTGGATGTACACGTAGGGATCGCCGTTGAACCCGTTCGACCGCCAGTTTCGCTCCCATGCGACATAGATATCGGCAGCTTTCGTTTTCGTGTTGTATGCCACAGTCGGATAAGCGCCGGTGTTTTCCACGTTTGGCTCCTCCGTCCATACAATTATCGGGGCCGAGAAATCGGCCGATGACAATTCAGCAACAGACGTGGGCACGTGAGCTGTCACGACCTCGATTTGACCGGTACCAAAGCCAAAAAGGGGGAAGCGGGTATACGCGATCGCAAGGGTGCGAGTGTGCGGATCATAGCTCATAAAAGGCTTGTCCAGAAACGCAGTTACGCCGGGGAAAGAGCAGTAATCTCCACCACTCGCCGCAATAATGGGGTTAGTGAATACGACACTGTTCGGGATTACAGTCCCGACGGAAACAGCAATAGAAAGCTCTGCGGGTCCTAAAAAGCAATCGATCGGGAAGTTTGCACTGTAAATGCTGCTCACGATAAAGTAAGCGCCGCCATCCACTGCCACAACGCTCGGATCTCCGAACCATTTCATATTCTCGTTGTAGTTAGGCAATCCGCTGAGATCCTCGAACGATTTGCCTCCGTTGCGGGAAAAGCCGACGCCGGTAAGTGACGAGGTTACGGGATTGGTACTTGGTTCGATAAACAAACCTGTGGCGTCCGTCCAACTTGCCATTACGAGATTACCCGCCGCGGCAATTGCCGGCCCGGCTTGTCCAGGCGCCACGTCTTCATTCGGATCGGCAGCATCGACGTTTCTCGAAAAGGGCGAAGCCGGAGTTCGCCGCTTGGCCTTCGTAAGTGTGTCTTTCTGCTTCTCGGAATTGGCCTCATACCACCAAAGCTGGCCACCGAGCGAAAGCGCTTTCGGATCAATCTGGTTCGGCGGGAGATGTTTCCCGTTCCCTTGAGCCAGCGCGCGTTCAGGCTCAGCAGGCTAATGCCGAGTAAAGGCACTACCATTTTACGGAGCATGCGGTCCTCCAGGTGAAAATGTCAGTATTGGGTTCTAGTACATACCTGCTCAGCCGCGCCGTCAAGATGCTTGCGTTTCGAAAGTACTAGCTGCGAGTACTAGCGAGAGACCTGGTTCGCCGCGTGCTCTCTCGACTCATCAAGGGCTTGCTTCACATCTGGAGCGTCTCGCCCCGCGCACTTCAAAGCGAGCGACGCCTCGCGTGCGGCGTCTTGATTTTTTCCACTTCGCCAGAGCACTGATGCAAGCATCATTCGGGGGCGGTACCAAGTTGGTGCCGCATCGATGGCGGCTTGCAACTTCGCTTTTGCGCGAGGAAAGTCGTTGGCGACAATGGCGAGCATTGCAGATTGGTATAAGGCGTTAAATCGTTCAGCGCTGCCGCTTTCGGCTGCTGCCGCAGCCTCTCTAGCATCTGCAAGGGCTCTCTTGTACAAAGGCGAACCAGATTGCCGCGCCAGCGATGCGAAAAGCCGTGACAACTCGAGATTTGGCCCGGGAATTGGAAACTTGCGCGCAGCATCATAGCAGCGCTCGGCGCCAGCCAGATCTGCATCCGCAATTTGGCTAGCCGCTCGCTGGTACAAGATCTCTTGCGCCAAGAAGGCTCCGCCGATCAGAAGTAAACCTACTCCGACGACCACGGCGGCCGGGATAACAGCCGAGGGGAACACCACCGACAGAGCCCCCGAACTCACCGGTTGTGCTGCTAGCGCGACCAGCGCAGCGATGATCACTAGCACATAGAGCTCGTTCGTAATGGTCAGCGGCGAGAATTGCAGCGAGGTCAGCATTCCGACAAGCGAGGCCGATAAGGCGCCGCCGAGCTGCCGGCCCTCGCGCCGGCCTGCAAGAGCGCACCAGCCTGCCAAGATTAGCAGAGCCACCCAGATGGAAACACCTAATGCCCCCTCGCTCAGGCCCGCTTCGATGAAAAAGTTGTGGGGTGATTCGTGATAATGATCCGGAAATGCTCTTGCAAGCTCCAGCGATTCGGCCCTCCGAAACTCTGCCTCAAACATCTCCGGCCCGATTCCCCAAACAGCATGTCGACGGAAAAGTAGCAATGAATCGCGCCACACCATCAATCGTGGGCCACCCGCCCAATCTGTTGCCCACTGCGCGACTCGAACGCGTAAACCTGCGCCTGCCGGCACAGCCAACAAAAGGGCGATCATCGCCGAAACGCTCGCAACCAAGTATGCAGCCCGAGTGAGACTTCTTCGGTCAAAGAGCCGAGCTCTACGCATGTAGAGGAACGCACCTGAGCCTGCACCCAAACCGAGCAGCGCCGAGCGGGTCCCGGAGAGAACAAGCGCAGCAATGGAGAGTAGGATTACAAACTCGTGTGCTCGCCGCGAAACAGACGAGGCGCCTTCCCGAAGCCGGAACGCAGCGGCAATGAAAATCACTGGCAGAAGAAACGTAGCGAAGTACGTTGCCTGACCCAGAGTCGCCGGAGGGCGTACTGCGGGGGGAGACCCGATCTTATACAGATACGACGGAAGAAATGGATCCCATCCGGCGTATTGCAAGATCGCGTAAATGCTTGCCGCCGCGCCTGCTCCTTCGATTGCCATCATGAGTTTCCGCAAAATTGATTGAGCCATGTAAATCTGGGCTGCGATCACGGCCCCAATGAAGAAAACGATCAACTGGCTCATGGCGCCCAAACGCCGCCAGACTGTTCCTGCAAACGAAAGCCAGCGGTCACCGGAGCAAGCACTCGAGATCAAAAGCGACCCAGCACCGATAATCAACAACAAATAGAACCACCGCCCAACACGCGTTCGCCATAGGGCTGCTATACTCGGCGCCCAACGCCGCGTATCCCATAAAAGCAATGCGGAACTCACATACAAGATGGCCAGCTTTGGAGTCGTAACATAGCTATCGAACCGGGCGGGCAAAATCGCCAGAGGCACAATAACGAGAACCACAATCAGAATGGCCGAACACCACCCATCGTTTCGGATCCCTGAATTGAATAGCTCTTTTTTTGTCGCGGTGCGAACGGCCACTGCAATCTATCCTAAGCGTGCCGACAGGCGCATACAGACATGAATTTACTTCTGTTTTGCATGTTTGCCACTACGATGCTCAGTGCACAAGGATCAAACGTGCTGGAGAGTAAATTCGCCGCCCAAGATATTGCCCCGAATACCGAACCCAACTCTGAATTTTGGCGAGCCGCGCCGGCTACAATCGCCGATCGCGATCCCTTCGGCAAAATCGTTCCTCATCACCGGACGGAAATACGCTCACGATGGACGCACGACAATCTCTATTTCCTGTTCATCTGTCCCTACGACGAGTTACACCTCAAACCCGATCCGCAACCCGGTGTCGAGACGAACCATTTATGGGAGTGGGACGTTGCCGAGGTCTTCATCGGATCGAACTTCAATGAGATTCGCAAATACAAAGAATTCGAGGTATCCCCACAAGCCGAGTGGATCGACCTCGATATTGATCTGTCTAAGCCCCATCACGAAGAGGGCTGGTTATGGAATTCAGGTTTCCAGGTTGCTGCGCGCATCGATCGCGTTTCCAAAACTTGGTACGCGTGCATGCGTATTCCCTATTCGTCTGTTGGTCCGAGGCCGCCTGCGGCGGGAAACACCTTACGTGTCAATTTTTATCGTTCGCAGGGACCGCCTTCGAACCACAAAGCAATTGCCTGGCAACCCACCCACCAAACCACGTATCATGTGCCGGAAGCATTCGGCCTTTTGAAGCTAGTGAATTAAATCCGCTGCAAAGAGCGATTCAAGCAGTGAATCTCGTCTTAACACTGCGCCAGCTTGTATTTTCTGTTAATTTTTGCGTTTTCTTCGCAATCCTGCGCGAGCATAGCAGTATGGGGAAAAAACACAAGATCACCAGGCGCACACTCCTTGGAGCAAGCACAGCGGCGGTCGCTGCAGGCGTCGGCATTCCTGCCCATCGCTGGGATAATTTCGACTTTGGCTGTGCTCACGCAACCTCGGACCGTCTCGATCAAGGCCCTTTCGATATCGATCAAGACGAAGGCTGGCGCACGCTCATCACCACCACGCCTTCGAGTGTTCCGGTACGAAACTACGGACTGGGTTTGGTCGGCTACACCTGGGAAGAGAATGGACCCTCGATTCCCGTGCGCAAAGGCTCCGAAAAGCTCGAAGATGCAGTAGAGAAAATCGCAACGCTACCCTTTGTCGATGTGCTGTACATCCGTTGCGATTGGCGCGACGTTCAGTCGAAGCCTGGGCGGCTTGATTTGAATCCTGTCTGGGATCTCACGATGGACGCTGCGAAACGCCACGGACTCCGGTTCGCATTCCGCATACAGCTCTCGAATCCGGAGTTCCAGGCCGAGGAAATCGCGCTGCCAAACTTTCTGCGCGACAAAATTCCACTTGTGAAAATCGGTCACAAGCCGCGGCACGGGCGCGAAATAGAGTTCGTCGAACCTCGTTATGATCATCCAGCGTTTCAAACTGCGTTTCAGGAATTGAATCAACTCCTAGCCGCTCGCTTCGACGGCGACCCACTTTTGGAGTGGATGGACCTCATGCAGTATGGCTTCTGGGGTGAGGGCCACACAAACGACTTACCAAATCCGTTTCCAGACTACCTGACTGCGGAAAGAACTTTTCTTGCCATGACCAAGTTTCAGCTCGAAACTTGGAAGCGAACTCCGCTGGCCGTGAACACGCAGCCTGATATCAGCAATGTTGGGAACAGCGAAATTCTCGATCTTGCGGTGCGCTCCGGTTGCTGGCTGCGCTCCGACAGCATCATCAACGAGGAGCCGATTCAGATCGAGGAGCTCGCTAACCGGCCGCCCTGGCTCCCCGTGATCATGGAAGACGGGGATCTCCGCGAGTACGATATCACGCGCATCCCGGTTGACGCTGCGGGTGTCAATCTTCGCGAAAACGCCATGCTTCACGTTCTGGATCTCGGCGCGAACTATTGGTCGCTATGGACTGAAGCGGAAAATCTAGCGCGATACAACGAACGATTTCCCAACGGCTTTCGCACACTGCGGGCAAAAATGGGATATCGCGTTCGGCCCGCCTGGGTCTGGCAACGAAAGAGGCTCGGTGCCTGCGAGCTGATCGTCGCCGTCGCGAACGACGGAGTGGCCGGGATCCCCGGCGTCCTTCGTCTCACTGTCACAAGCGCTGATGGCAAATTGCATCAAAGTGGGTCGCTCGACGGCGGCCATCCGCATGCCGGCAAAGTTCGTCAAGCCTCTTTCCTCTTCCCGCGCGAATCTTTCGGCTCCGAAGTTACTCTGCGCGTTGAAATTGAATCCAAAGCTGGAATCCGGCGGCCCATTCAGTGGGCGTGCGCTCAACCGTTGAATCAGGACGGATCGTTATCGTTGCAACTGAGGAAGTGGGATGATCCGGGCTGGCTAAAAGGAGTCTAAAACTGCTATTGCGCCCGCTCGATTACGCGAATCTTGCCTAGCGGATACCATCCGTCGGTACCGCGTCCTTCAATTCCGAGGCGAATGCCAGGATGAAGCGTGATCGGATCGAGCAATGCAACGCTCAATTCATAATTCCCGGCCGTAAGATTCGCGGGTACAAACAGCGGGTCCTCAAAGACTGCGTCGCCCGGCAGCCATCTCCGTACGTCCGCATCCGTCCGCACTACCGCACTCTCACGGTCCGAACTGAAACGAAATGCTAGAACGAACGCCCGATAAATAGGAGCAACCCCCTCGTTCACCCACCACGTTTTTAGTCCGAGCTGCTGGCCCGCTCCTGCCTCCTGCTGCCATTCGGCGCGCCGGAGGGCGAAACGATATCCCATCTTGCGTTCGAGATCTTCGAAATCGCTCTTCCATGGGGCTGGTATCGCGCTTGATTTCACATTCAGCGTGGTCACATGCCATCGCAGGGCCTCACTCAAGATGTACTTCACATCCCAATGCTGACGAAACCAGGATTCCGGAACTGCGCACGTTTCCATCGAGACCGGCGCGCTTCTCCACACATCCTGAATTCCCGTTCTGGCGATTTGCTCCGGATAAAAATCCAGCATGTGCGCCCAGTTCTTGCGCAGATCGCCTAAGCAATCGAACCGCCAGCCCACGCCACGCGATGTTCCGTATGTCAGCGCCTCCGGTTCATCGAAATTCATTAACAAAGGCGTTTTTCGGAAGGCCTGAAAATACACGTCGATCAGCTTGCGTTGAACGGCAAACTCCGGCATGTAATCGCTCCATCCCTCACCCCAATACCCCACCGTTGAAATATCGACGCTATCGAGATCCGGATGCCCGTCATAGCGCTTCCCAGCTTCCGCGACAAGCGCGCTCCAATATTTGAAATACAGCGGATCGCTAAAATCCGGCTGCCAGATCGTGCCGTCTTTCGATGAATCGCTGTTTGCCCGCCGCGCACCCGATCTCCGGTACCACCCCGGCAACGGATGTTTCGGATCGTACGGCATTAGCCGAATCATCAGCCGCTGCCCATGCTGCCTTGCCTGCTCGAGAGCCAGATCAATAATCTCCCATCGAACCTTGCCCTCCTCCGGTTCCAGCGTGGCCCAATGCCAGCGACAATACGCGACCGTCGATACCGGAAAGTCCGGCTTATGCAGAGGCGCAACCAGCACCTGCGTCGGTCCCTCCTCTGACCACTCGACGCCCGAATTCAGCGCGTCTCCGTTATATCGCTGAAATGTCTGAATCCCCATGCCGGGGTTGGTGAGAACATCGTGAATCTCAACAGGCCGGACAACCACGGTTCCAGCGAGTGCGATTTGTTCCAAAACAGCCAATGCTAGAACGGAGCGAATCATAGTTAACCGGTGGGCGACGCTTGCACCCGTTGCGCAATCAACCACCGTGGTCCCTCTACTGGCTCAATAACCAAAAAATCTTCATGATCAACTATTAACGCCCGATGCGAGAAAGCCGCCGTCCACCACGATGCATTGACCCGTGATAAAACTCGCTGCATCCGAAGCAAGCAAGATCGCCGCCCCAGCAAGCTCCCGAACATCTCCAAAACGCTTCATCGGCGTGCGCATCAGCAATTCACGGCCACGCCCCGTTCCGTCGAGAAGAGCCGCATTGAGTTCTGTACGAAACACGCCCGGCGCAATCGCGTTGATGTTGATGCCGTCGCGCGCCCATTCCACCGCCAAGCTGCGCGTTAACCCAAGCACACCCGCTTTCGAAGCTGAATACGGCGTTACCTCCAGAAAGCTTGCGTAAGCGCTCACCGATGCAATGTTGATGATGCGGCCTCGCCCGCTCGCCGCAAGTGAATCGTGAAAGCTTTGGCAAGCGCGCAGCATCCCCATGAGATTCACGTCCAGAATTGCGCTCCATTCACTTTCCGTGACTGTGACAGTCCGCTTCCTCAGGATTTGTCCCGCGCAGTTGATCAGGATATCCGCGCGCCCAAGACGCTCAAGAATCGCATCGCGCAGCTTGTCGATCGACTCGCGTTTCGAAACATCTGCGGGCTGCACGAAGGTTCTACGCCCGAGCTTCCCTATTTCGTCTGCAACTTCTTGAAGCTGAGCTTCCCGCCGCCCGCTTGCAACCACGTCGGCTCCCGCATTTGCAAGCGCCAGCGCCAGCGTTCTTCCAATCCCAGTTGTGCCACCCATCACCACAGCGACCCGGCCGGAGAGATCGAAAAGGTTCTTGGCCATTCGCTTACTCGCCTATAAATACAGGCTTGATGTGCCGCTCAAACAGATTTTTCATAACGCTCTTCGCGATCCAGTCTTCGGCTGCAGACAGCGCATCTAAATACCGGGTACCCATTCTTGCGGCCACTTTAAACGCCACGTGTAGAAGCTGCCGCAGGCTGCGGTTGTACACCGGTGAACCCGGATCGTGCCGCAAAGACGAAACAAACTGGTCCGCAGCCCATGAATCCACCAAATCCGGTCGCGGGAGCTGCGCTGCATCGATATCAATCACGGCCGCATAGGGCCCGCACAGCTCTTCTCGCTCCCGATACGCCTCGCGATAGATCTCCTTCACCAGTTGCAAGCCTTTTTCTCCATCCTCGGCGAGGCCGATCAGCTCCTCCAGCCAGTTCGTTCCCGCCGTTTTCAAATGAACGCCAGCATCATGTTTCTTGAGAATTCCATGCATCGGCTCGTAGAGTGAAAACTTGTCGCTCCCTGAATGAACGCTGAGCTTCAAATTGCCCGGTAACCCATACTCCTCAACCGCAATTGCGATCATCTCAATATCGGTTGAGAATTCATCTGCGAATTTTTCGAGATCGCCTTCGTAATCGATACCCTTATTGAAACGGCCCGTGAATTTCGGCGCGATGGTTTGCACCGGTACGCGCTCATCCGCCAACGACGCCAATATCACAAGCAATTCCGTCGGGGTTTGAGGCGAATCGGTTTCATCCATTGAGACTTCCGTGATAAACTTGCCCGCTCCTTTTCTCTCTTCGATATACCGGTAGATGCGGGCAGCCTCTTGGATTGCCGCTAAATACTTGAGGCCAATATGAACCACGACATCGCAATCGGCTCTAAAACGCCCGGCCAGCTCCGTATGCTGTTGCAAGAAGTTTTGGACCTCTGTAGGGTCAACCGGCTGCCCGATCCAATCCGCAACATCGATCGTAAAAAAATCGCACGGCTCAATAAACCGGTCCACCGTCTTAAAATTGATGTGGTCGGCGTCGACGTAATACGGTTTGTTCCAGCCCAGGCTTGCGACCGCTTCGTCGGCAGCCGCTCGCGTCTCTATCGGATTGGAGCCGATGATTGTATGCTCACGGTTCGATTTGTTCCAGACCGGCGTGATATCCACTCCGTAGTTCGCGGCCTTGATACAGGCCTCGAGCTGAGGCTTTGCCTGCCGGCCGAACCTGTCACCCACCCCGATCGAATATTTCGCCAGCGAAATTGCGTCACCCATTTTGGAGAGAACTCATGTCAAATCATACGGAACTGAATCGCCGCGATTTTCTCGCAGCCGGAACTGCGGGGTTCTTTGCGCTCGGCGGAGCCGGACGAGTGATCGGCGCGAATGACCGCGTTCGCGTCGCGATTTGCGGACTGCACGGGCGCGGTAAAGACCACTTGGGCAATTATTCCCAGATCCCCAATGTGCAAATCGCTGCGCTTTGCGACATCGACCAGAGTGTGTTGCGCGACACGCTAGCCCAAATGGAAAAGATGGGACTGCCGAAACCCGTCGCCTACGTCGATATCCGAAAGCTGCTCGAAGACAAGTCGATTGACGCGATCTCGATAGCGACTCAGAATCACTGGCACTCTCTCATGGCCATCTGGGGCTGCCAGGCCGACAAAGATGTTTATGTCGAAAAACCCTGTTCGCACAATTTGTGGGAAGGGAAACAGTTGGTGGCGGCTGCCCGAAAGTATAACCGAATTGTTCAGCACGGCACCCAGACCCGATCCGCAACCTGCGTGCGTGAAGCGGTCCAAAAAATGCGCGATGGCTTAATCGGCGAGACCTATATGGCGCGCGGCCTTTGCTACAAGTGGCGGGACACCATCGGCCGTGCGCAGCCTGAGCTGGTTCCTGCCGGCGTCGATTACGATCTATGGACAGGCCCGGCGCGAATGCATCCGTTCACCAAGAATCGTTTTCATTACAACTGGCACTGGTTTTGGGAGTACGGCAATGGCGATATAGGGAATCAAGGCGTGCACCAGGTGGATATCGCGCGGTTAGGCCTGGGCGTTGGTTTCCCGAACAAAATCAGCGCTATTGGTGGTCACTTCATGTTTGATGACGATCAGGAAACTCCAAACGATCTGAGCTGCGCCTATGAATTCAATTTGCCGGATGGTAAACGCCGCATGATTACGTTCGAGGTGCGGCACTGGATCACGAACCACGAGGCAGAAATCGGTACGCCCCAGCTCGGAACACGAGAGCGGAAAGCAGCGCCCGGCGGACCAAAGCTCGGCCCGAGTGCGGGCGCGCACAATACGATAGGCAACACTTTTTACGGATCAAATGGCTACCTGTCAACGGGCGACGAAGACGCCGCAACCTACGCAGTCTGGCTGGGGCGCGATCAAGAGCCGCAAACTCCGGTGCACGGCGGACGCGAGCGCGATCATTTTCAGAATTTTATCGACTGCGTCGTGAGCAGAAATACAGCAGATCTGCGCGCGCCGATCGAAGAGGGCCACATCTCCTGCGCCATGGTTCACCTCGCGAACGTCTCTTACCGTCTGGGGCGAACGCTGCACTTCGATCCCGAGACGCAGCAAGTGATCGGCGATGATGAAGCCAACTTGCTGTTGCGCGACGGCGACCGCGGCTACCGGGCGCCTTTCGTCATTCCGGAAAGCGTCTAGCGCAAAGGGCGGGGATGAGTCCCGCGGATACATGAACGTAACTCTTTTGTTCTTTGGGCGGACCGCTTGACCCGCGCCCGTTTGCGCGGCTTGCTTTTAGTGCTCGCGCGGCTCGAATTGCTGAGCCCTTTTGCCGCTAATTATGTGCACGGCTCCTGAGGGTATGCGATGAAGAATTGTCCATCCGCCGTCCTCTTCTGAGAACACCAAATCATCTTGATCCGCGCCCAGTAGCCGTCCCTTGGGGTAGCCCTTTACCTTCTTCCAGGTCTTCGTGTTTCGATCGAAAATCGCGTATCCGATAGGCCGCTCGTAGTTCCACACCTGTGCATAAAGAACATTGCTCGCGGTGAAAGCCACGGGTCCAAAATTGAGGCTTCTATCGAAATCCCACTCCCATTGCCCGATCAAATTGCCGGAAAGGCTAACCTCGATCCACTTCTCCTTTAAGAAACCGGATGGGACTGAGAGACCAAGCCGATCTTTCGAGACGCGAAGCGTCCAGCCGCCTCCGACTTTACCCTGTAACGTCGACATGGCGTTAAAACCACACGCGATGTCGGACCACTCCACAAACGCACCGAGCTGTTGCCCATCTCGCGAGAAATGATGAAAAACGAGAAAATCGTCTTTCCCGTACTCATACCCAACTGTCCAGATGGAATGATCGTTAGCAAAGCAGATCCGAGTGGGAAGGTGTGCGCCGGTGTGGATCGTGAGACCAGGTTTCCCGGAAGAGTCGATAAGAAGGATTGTCCCTTCAAGCTGCCAGGGGTCGAATATGTGGCGAATGGCTGCGACCGTTCCATCGGTGTCCGCTGCTAACCCTTCAAAAAGTGTTTTGACAAATCCAAGTTGGGACGGTGAGGTCGAATACAATTTCGTTCCATCGGGAGCATAGAGCGTGTATGCGCCCATTTCATGTCTTCTCTCCCAATCAATCACATATCCTCGATCAAACGTCGGCCCGCTCCATGAGCCTTCATGCCGCACCTCTTCCGCTGTTTGCCCGAACAGAACCGCCTGCACGACCAAAGCAATCGCAATGATCAAGCCGAGGCGCATAGCCATATTTTGCCAAAAATTAGATGGCCCCGAGCGCCGCTTCATCCCACTCCGCCCTCTCCGAAACACTCACATTCTCGCCGGAATAAACGCGGCGGACTGAATCCAAATCCATTCGCTTGCCCGACGCATCCACCGTGCCCGCAAGATGCACTTTTCTGGGTGCCGCTTGCACGACAAGCTCAGGAAGATCGGCGCTTCGATATAGATCCCAAGCGAAATTTGATAACGGCACCCGATAATTCTCCGTCTCGAGCAGATTGCGATATGAGACCAATCCGCCGGCCAGATATATTGCATCGGTCAGGGGCGAAGCTGCGAATGCGAACAACGCAGGAACCGTGAGCCGTCCCCGCGCGGCGATTACAACCCGCCTTCCCGCGAAGCGCTGATCATTCTTTATCGCTCGCAGCACCGAAAGAGTATCCTCCACTCGCTGCGCCAAAAGCGAATGACCGAGAATCAACGACGCCCACGCGAAATCCTCTTCCGAGTCATGCGGAATCGTGTACTCCGGATTCCCGCGCCCCACTTCCGGCCGCATGTCGCCGATTCCACGGACATCCGCCGCGCAAACCACCAGCCCTCCACGTGCGAGCTGGTGATAAAGACCATCCTCCTCAGCCCCGATATTGCGGCCATTTTCATCGAAAACCAGCAGCGTGCGATTACTTCTCTGCGGTTTCTCCGGCATGAATAACCAGGCCGGAATCCACACCTGCTCTGCGGAGTTAAGTTCAATTGCTTCAATGCGCGCGCCCTCTGTCGCCGTGCGCGCGAGCACGCGCATTTCGACGCGACGTTCAGCAACTCGCATCCCCAGCGCCTCGGCCCAACTCGCACTCCGCGCCTGGCGTACTGTACTCGCCCGCTGCTTGATTAAATCGAACGGTCTCTGACTGCCGAAATCCGGCACGACGCTGCCCGTCGCACCCACCCAGAGCGTCTTTGGATCTTCCGGCGCGACGTCCGGCTCTTCCTCAATCCGCCGGTCGGACCCTTTCAGCCAGCGCTCAAACCAGTTGTAAATCTCTATGCGCAGCGAATATGTCAACGCGTGCGGAAGCGGTGTATCACGCCAGGCAAGCCGGTCCCGATGTCCCAAAAGCTCGTAAACCTTCTCGAGCTTCTCATACTCCTCGCGGCCGCTGGTCAAATACTGCGGAGAATAAGTGCCAAAAAAATCACGCTCGCTTACCAGCACAAGCAGCGGTTTCGGCGCTACTGGATAAAGCAGATCCCAGCGATCGAACCCAAGCCCGCCCGAACCAATGAAATCCTGCTCCGCATCATCCGTCGAGCCGGGCGGGTCGAAATCGGCGCAGGCGAAATTTTCCGTATTGCCGGATGAAACGGCGACCGCACTCAGTCGCGCATCCACGCACGCTAGCAACATCGTGAGGGTGCCGCCGCCCGATTGGCCCGTAGATGCCAATCGCTTCGTATCCACAGCCGGATGAGAAGCCAGGACATCCAGGCTCCGTATCGCATCCCACGCCTGGTACCTCGATGCCGTGTCGCCGAGCAGCAGAAACTGCTTTCCGGGGACGTTATGCTCTTCATCTACGGATGCCAGCCGCGTATTCGTACCCGATGCGTCCGGGTAATTAATGCGCTCACCTTGGCCCATTGGATCGAATGCAAGTACAACATAGCCGAGCCGCGCTAATCCCTGACAACACTTCTGGTAGCTCTCATTCGCTTTGCCAAGCGCCGAGTGGCCCATGTGAAACAGAACGCCAGGGTACGGTCGCTTGCCTGAAGAAGGGACATACAAATTCGCGCTGACGAAAGTTCCCGGCTGGCTTTCGTAAACCATCTTCTCGACGCGGTATCCAGCCCGCTCAAATTTCCCCGTAACGCGTGTTTTGAGCCGCGTCCGCTCCGGCTGCGTGCCCGCGGTCTTCCAAAACGTTTCGCGCGCCCAATTCTGGCGCTTTCTGATCGCCTCGGCATTCGTTAGCAGCGCAATTTCGCGTTCGCGCTTCTCGTATGCTGTCCGTGCTAGCGCTGCCAAATACTCGGGCAAGCATCTCGAATAATCACGGTAATAAAAAACGGGCTGATCCGAGGCGCGAACTGTCCGGCCCAAAGCGCACGAGCCTACCAATATCAATAAGTCGCGCCTTGATACCCGGCCCATTTCGATGCTTCTACGCGGCTAATCCCGCCTGTACAGCCGGTCTGCGGATCAGAACAATCACGCTTACAGTTGCGAGAATCGGCGCTGTCGCCGCTAGCACAAACGCCGGCAGATACGAGAATCGATCCACTAATGTGCCCACCAAAAGCGTAAACAGCGTTCCTGCCAATCCCGCAGCTAGCCCGCTCAACCCAGTTACGGTCGCCACTACCCGCGGCGGAAATAAATCAGATGGAAAAGTCAGCCCCATCGTCGACCAGCTTGCGAATCCGAACAATGCGAAGCAAATGAATCCAAGCGACGCAAATGGATTCGAAATAAGAGCGGCAGGAATACCAGCCAGCAGAGGAATACAGCTTATGACGCAAACCCACTTGCGCGCCCGCATCACCGGTATCCCGCGCTTTACCAGCGCCCCTGACGCAAGTCCCCCGGCAAAATTCCCCAAGTCCGCCGCAACGAAAGGAATCCAGGCAAAAATCGCAATCTGTTTCAAGCTGAAACCGCGCGTGTCGCTCAGATATTGGGGCAGCCAGAATACATAGAACCACCAAATCGGATCCGTCAATGATCTTCCAATCACGATCGCCCACGTCTCGCGCTCCTTCAAAATCGGCAGAGCATTTCGCAATGTTAATCGCTCATCGTGCGCCGCGTGCATCGGTCGCGTTGAAGATCGATACACATTTAGCCACAGGGCAAGCCAGATGAACCCGAGCAAGCCCGAAAATATAAACGCCGCGCGCCAGCCGAACTCGAGCGCGATCCAAGGGACGCTCAGTGCCGCCACGGCCCCGCCCACGCTCGACCCGCTGTCGAAAATCGCAACTGCAACGCTCCGTTCTTCAGCCGGAAAGAATTCTGCGACCGCCTTGCTCGCCCCCGGCCAGTTGACACCTTCGCCGATTCCCAAAAAGAACCGGAGCACGCTCAGCGATGCTGGCGAATTCACTAAACTCGTTGCCATGCTGACGAGCGACCACCAGACCACTGCAATCGACAGACCTAAACGCGTGCCGACAACGTCAAGAAAGATTCCTCCCACCAACCACATCCCCGCGTACGCGATTTGGAACGCACCAAAAATACTCGATAACTGGCTATGGCTCAGATGGAATTCCCGCGTAATAACAGGAGCGAGAACCGAAAGCGTCTGCCGGTTAATGTAGTTGATCGCCGTCGAACAGAACAGCGTCCACACGACCCACCACCGGCCTCGGCTCCGTTTCGCCCCAAGATGAGCGCCAGAGCGTTGCTCCGAAATCATCACCTGCTGTCTGCCGCGAGAGAAGCAGCGTTCCGGCTCGTCGACAGCAACGACGCCGACTCTCGATCTAGATAAACGTTTGCATCGGGATGATTCTGCACGAGCGACGCCGGGCACGTTTCCGAAATCGGCCCTTCAAGTGCACCGCGAACAGCTTCAGCCTTCCGGCGATCCGGCACCGCGCACACCCACGCCTCGGCGCGGAATAAGCCCGAACAGGTTACGGTCAATGCTTCCGCCGGTACCGATTCAATATCTTTGAAATGTCCTTCCCCAGCCTGCTGGCGTCTGCATCTCTCATCGAGCGTTACTCGTTTCACCGTTGCCGGATCGTTGAAATCCGCCACGTGCGGATCGTTGAACGCGATGTGCCCGTTTTCACCAAAACCGACAAATGCAAGATCGATTGGTGCCTTGTTCAAGAGCCGTGAATACCGCTCGATCTCAGCATCCAAATCGGTAGCATCGCCAGCCAAGTAGTTTGCCTTCGCGGGATGAACCTTGTCTTCAACACGCGTCTTGATCCAGCGCCGGAAACTTGCCGCATGACCGGCCTTCATCCCTGCATACTCATCCATGTGAAAAATCTCGACAGCGCTCCAATTCACATCCTTCTTGACCAACTCCTCGATCAAAGCCAATTGCGAATTCCCAGTCGCAACAATCACACGCGCGCGCCCACGCCGCTCGATCCCACTCTTGATCAGCGCCGCAGCTTTTTCAGCCGCAGCATTTCCTAGAGCTGCCGGCGACTCAAAAACGTGCACTCGCGCCTTTCCAGAAACAAATTCGGTCGACTGCGCCGAGTTCGACATGTCACGAATTATAGACTGGAACCAAATCGCCGCCTATGTCAGTTCTTGAATCTCACCCAAATACACTCGACCGTAGAGAGCTCTTAAAGAAAGTCAGTGCCGCGGTATTTGCCACCTCCGCGGCTGCCCTCCCGGCTCGTTCATATTCCAGAATTCTCGGTGCAAACGATCGCATACGCCTCGCTCAGCTCGGCTGCGGTGGTCGGAGCCAGGGCCACGTGCATATGGTCCATATGGCATCCAGGCGCACACCCCTCGAAGTTGTCGCCGTTTGTGATATCTGGAGTCTCGCTCGTGAGCGCCGTGCCGCTCAAGTAAAAGACTTATTCGGGACGGATCCGCAAACCTTCAAGTATTCCGAACAAATGCTGGCCCGTAACGACATTGACGGAGTCATGATCGCGACCGGCGATCATCAACACGCCAAACTTTGTATCGAGGTTGTTCAAGCGGGCAAAGATTGTTACGTTGAAAAGCCATTCGCAAACGTGCTTGACGAAGGCAAAGCGGCGCGTGCGGCGGTGAAAGCATCGAAGCAGGTCGTCCAGATGGGTACGCAGCATCGGAGCCAGCCATACCCGTTAGCCGTGCGCGACATCATCCAATCCGGCCGCATCGGCCAAGTTGCCAGAATTACCCAAGAATGGAACGTGAATCAGCCTCGCTGGCGCCACATTCCGGGAATCGATGATGGCACGCACCCGACCCTTCTAAAAGAGGAGGACACCGACTGGCAACGCTGGCTTCTGGGAAAACCGAATCGGCCCTTCGACCCACACGTCTATCTCGAATTCCGCCTATACCGCGATTTTTCGGCCGGCATCTTCGATCAATGGCTAAGTCACGGAGCCGATCTGGTTCATCTCTGGATGGATGAAACACACCCCGTTAGCGCGACAGCCACAGGAGGCATCTTGACCTGGAAAGACGGCCGCGAAAACCCGGACAATGCGACAGTCTCGTTCACTTATCCGAAGGGATTTCTCTATACCTATTCGACCACGTTCTCAAACAGCTATCGCAGCTTCAGTCGCATTCAAGGCCGCGACGGCACCATCGAAAATTACGGCGGTGAAGGCGCTTCGCTATTTCTCATAACCAAAGAAGGCGGCGCTCACGAATTCGATCCGGAATCCAATTCGGGACCGCGCTACACCGCGCCGCCCGGAATTGGTCCAGCTCAGGATCGGGCCGAAATTGTGCGTGTTCCCGGAGCGCCACAGCCCGATTCCCTCGGCCCGGATGATGATGATCTCGGCCACTTAATGAACTGGCTGAACGCCATGCGGGATCGCAAGCAACCTAACGCGACGGTTGACCATGGATTCTCGCATTCGATTGCGTGTATCATGGCGGCTCAATCCTACTGGTCCGGAAAGCGCCTCTACTGGGATCGGTCTTCAGAAGAAATCGTGGATCACGCGGTATAAATTCGCCTTCAGCCCTCGAGTCCATCGGTTACACTGCGTTGAAGTAACGTTCAATGGCTTTAACAGCGAATCACGTACGTCTGTTCTCTGCATTACTGTTCGCCGGTACGCTCCTGGCACAAGACCCGACTGGCATCATCGAAGGTCAAATCACCGATCCCTCTGCGGCCAGTGTCCCAGGGGCGAGCGTTACCGCCACGAATAACAGCACGGGAATTGTGGCAACAGAGCGTTCTGCTCAAGATGGCACGTTTCACTTTTCCTCGCTTCCCGTCGGCGAATACAATCTGCACGTCACTGCGCAAGGGTTTGCAGCGTTTGACCAGCTCCATATTCGGGTTGACGTCGATCGTCGCGTTCGTATTCCCATCTCGCTTCAGATTGCGTCTCGCACTACGCAACTCGATGTCGCCGAAACCGGAGCAACTGTCGATGTCAGTTCTACGCTTGGCAATGTTGTCTCCTCGCGGGAAGCAACCGATCTTCCTCTAAACGGCCGCAATTTAACGCAGCTCGGACTCCTGCAGCCCGGTGTCGCTCCCATGACCTTCGGTCTGCTCCAAGCCGGCGGTATTCTCCGAAGCGGTCAAGCCTATGCCGTGAATGGCGAACCGCCTGAGGCGAACAATTATCTGCTCGATGGCGTTACGAACGTCGATAGCGTGAACGGCGGATTCGCACTGCGTACGCCCGTCGATGCGGTCAGCGAATTCCGCATTCTCACCTCCAACGCCTCAGCCGAGTATGGCCAAACAAGCGGCGCCACAACCACCGTCATCACGAAATCCGGAGGCAATTCGTTTCACGGCGACGTGTACGATTTCCTGCGCAACAACGCATTCGATGCGCGCAATTTTTTCGCGGCCACCACCGAACCACTTCACCAGAACCAATTCGGCGCCACCTTCGGCGGCCCGATTCGACACAACAAAGATTTCTTCTTCCTCTACTACGAAGGCCAGCGCAACCGCCAAGGCGAAACTGAAGCCGCTATAGTGCCCACTGCGGCCGAGCGCAGTGGCAATTTCTCCGCGCTTGTCGATCCCAGCACCGGTCAGCATAAGCCCCTGATCAATGAGTTCACCGGTCAAGAATTCCCCGGCGACCGAATACCGCCATTTCTCTTGAACCCCATTGCGCTCGCGGCAGAAAACCTGTATCCGCTCCCGAATATCGACCCCGGGCTCTTCTCCTCCACGCAAATCTCAACCGACAACTACGACCAGGGCGGCTTCCGCTTGGATCATTATTTCGGAGCCGGCGATCAGCTCTTCGCGAGATACGCGAGTTCTTATCTCGAAACGCTCGATCCGCTTCCCATCAATGGCTCAAACGTGCCGGGCTTTCCCGTTTCAGATTCCATTACCACCAACTCGGCCACAGTTTCCGAGGTTCACACGTTCTCGCCGCGAACCGTCCAAACCGTACGCGCTGCCTTTTTCCGAAATGTCTTTCGTTACGAGGAGGCACAGAATCACACGCCTGCTAGCCAGTTTGGATTTCAATACGCGCCGACACTTGCCGTGTCCGAAGGCGTGCCTTACATGATCGTCAGCGGGTATGCGGATATCGGGAATCCTATCGTCGGCCCGCAAAACACATCTCAAAACGATTACCAGGGCTACTATTCGTTAGCCACTACTCGGGGCGCACACAATCTAAAGTTCGGCGCCGATCTCGACCGCCAGCAAATCAATGCTCTGCTGGGGATTGCTACGAACGGCTTCTTTGTCTTTGCTCCTTTCCCTGTGAACGACTCATTCGCAAGTTTTCTTCTCGGGCAACCGGTGCAGTTTTTTCAAGGAGGCGGAGATTTCAGCCGGGGGCTCCGCAAATGGATTGTTGCCGGTTACGGCCAGGATGAATGGCGTGTCACTCGCAACCTCACGCTGACCTACGGTCTCAGATATGAAATCAATACTCCGTACACCGAGATTCGCAATCGTCTGAATGCATGGGCTCCCGGGCAAACCTCTCACGTGATGCCCAATGCACCCACAGGACTTCTGTTTCCAGGCGACCCCGGCGTTCCCGCCGGAATAGCGACCGTCGACTATCACGAATTCATGCCGCGCGTTGGTTTTGCTTGGGATCCTTTCGGCAAAGCTCATACTTCGATTCGCGCTGGATATGGCATCTTCTATGACGGTTACACAAACGGCACGGGCGGGCCGCTCCAGGCCGCCGCCAGCGCTCTGCCTTGGACCGAAGCCTTTCAACTCCCCGGACCCGGCCTCAATTTCGCCGATCCGTATAATGGCCAAACGCCGCCGTTCATATCGCAAACATTCGTCCGCCCCGCAACCATTCTCACCGTCCAATCCGGCATGCTCCCTCCCTATTCGCAGCACTGGGATTTTTCCATCGAGCAAGTTCTCGGAAGCGCATATCTGCTTGATGTCCGATACGTCGGAAACAAAGGCACTCACCTACCGCGCTTCATCGAAGCGAATCCGGCAATCTACGGTCCAGGCGCCACGCAAGGTAACGCAGATCAGCGGCGCGAATACGCTGACTGCTCGCCCGTTCTTGGTTCATGCGCATTCGGATCGGTTGGTCTGATCGCCGACAACAACAGCTCGACGTATCACGCGTTGCAGGTTGCGTTTTCGCGCCAATACACAAACGGTCTCGCGTTCTTAGCTTCTTATTGGTGGTCGAAGAGCCTCGATTATGTCTCTTCACTCAACATCTCCGGCTCGGCGCCTACCCTTGTTGCAGGCGAAAACGATCTCCCGCAGAATCCGTTCGATCTTCGCGCGGAGCACGGTCCTTCGCTGTTCGATGCCAAGCATCGTTTCGTCTTCAGCGGGAGCTACGCCCTGCCGGTATGGCAAACTGCGCCGCGCTACGTTGGATGGCTTCTCAATAGATGGCAAGTAAATACAATCGCGAGCCTGTCTTCCGGTACTCCATTCACCATCTATGACAGCGCAAACGTGTCGTTGCAGGGCTCCGCTCCCGAAATCACTGGCTTCTATTCCAGCCGTCCTGATCTCATCTCTGATCCGAACGTAGGTCCGCATACTCCAAGTCAATGGATCAGCCGTTCCGCGTTTCTCCAGCTCAATCCAGTAACGCAAGCCGGCCAATTCGGCACCGAAGGCCGCAACGCAACCCGAGGCCCTGGTATCGAGCAAGTCGATTTCTCGCTATTTAAGAGCTTTGCTGTTACGGAGAATTTTCGCGCCCAGTTTCGCGCTGAATGTTTTAACTGTCTCAATCACCCGAATTTCGGATTACCGGAAAACGACATCGAATCTCCCGAGTTCGGGCATATCCTCCAAGCCAATCCACCACGCCTGCTCCAGCTCGCTCTAAAGTTTCTGTTTTAAGGTCGCCCGCCGGTTTCACTGCGGCAAGCTGGCCGCCAAAACGAAAACGAGCGGTGCGTTCCAATTTATCGCGACTTCGTTGCACGCGTACGCACCTCTTTCATCCACGTACATCTTCCCGGGAGGCAAGTCTGCGCTGAGCAGCTTCTTCATGTAACTGTCCTGCCGTCCTCGATTCGGACCGCCCGCCATCAGACCCGGCCAGGGCAGGTCCAAACCGTCCGCTGCGCTCGGCCGGTGATGCGGATGACGAAATGCGTTCTCTCCCACTTGCGTCACCCACGAAAGTGAAAACGGGTTCCTGCCGAGCAGATAATGCAAATTCTCGATCGCGGCTTCGGCATAGAGCCGGCTCGGCTGGAGCCGGTCTGCGATCAGAAGCTGCATCCCGTAATTTGCGGCAACGCTGTTCGACCCCCAAATGTAATCAGTCCGCGTTAGCGAAATACGACATGCATGACGCCTCGTGCGCTCTGCGATCCGGTCCGCGACTTCGATAGACCGTTGCCGAATCGCGTTCCTCGCGTTCGCTTTCTTTCCGTTGCCCAGAACATATGCCCACAAGGCCAGCGGCGCGACCATAGACCACGAGGGCGGACCCGCCGGTCGAATCGTATCCAGATACTCGCGACAATGCTGTAAAAAATATTCTTCATACTGACGCTCTCCTGTTGTTCGCAGTAACTCGGCGGCTGCCCACAATTGTTCATCACCGCATTTCGCATCGCCGTATTCTCCTGTCGTAATCCCGTGCGGATTTCGAAACGTCACATCCGGATTCCATCCAAGCCACAGCCAAGCCCTCTCGGCTGCGGCGAGACAACGCCGGGAATATGCCCTATTGAAGCTCCGATAGACGCGAGCTGCGATCGCCATGACTGCCGCAAAATCCCCCGTTGCGCAAGAACTCTTGAACGGTTTCCGCCCGGTTCCAATGACGTAGCTCACCAGCGTATCTTTCTCGGGCATAATGAAGCCGCAAAAATGAGTGCTGGTTTGCTTGTGCCAAACGCCTCCGTCCGTGTCTTGCATCGTCAGCATCCAATCGAGATTCCAGCGAATCTCGTTCAGAATGTCAGGCGTGCCGTTGCCCGACTCAGGAATATGCAGACTGATCTTCTTGACTCGATCTCCGTACAATTCCCATGCCCAAAGCAGAGTGCCGGTGCTGATCCCCGAATTCACTACATAACGTCCGTAATCTCCCGCGTCATGCCACCCGCCGCTCGAGACGTGCGTGCCGATTTTTCCGGATGAAGCCTCGTATGCTCCCTCGAGGTGACACGGCGCGTGTTTGTATGCTGGGAACTCCGGCCCCAGATCGACCGCCGTCCCACAGCGCTGGCCATAATAGGACCGCATCGCCAAGTAATACGGACGCATGAACACGTTGCGCCCGACATCAAAATTCCAACTGCGCCCCACGCCCGCTACGTCCAAATAAAATCGGCCGGTCTCGGCGAGTGATGTGAAATCCGCGGATTGAACACGGTCGCCCGAATCTGGGTCAAAAACAGGATCATTCAACGCTCCTCGAAACGCAACCGACTGGTCGCGCGTTCTGCGAATCACGAAAGTGCCTGAAGATTTGCCCTGGCCGGTCGAGCCAATTACGATGGCGATCTTCGGTAAATCAGGCAGATAGCCGGCCTGATCCAGGCTGATTTGTTTCGTCGCGCCTTCTTCCATCTGCGCCGCAATCGCGCCGGATGCCAGAATGAGCGGCACACAAAACGCGAGTACCGGGCGCATGCCGCGTCAGGACCGCAGAAGTTCTTCTACCGCTCGGTGCGCCTGGTCTATTGCGCAGTCGGTGTACGCGTAAGCTCCAGCGTCAGAATTCGCAATCGTAATTCTTCCAAAAGGCTGACGCGCAATCACGCACGGCTGTTCCCCGCCTTCTAACCAAAATTTGTCCCACAACGAGTTGTATTCGTAAGCGTAGCCATGCGGCCATCGGTTCACGGTAATCGCGGCAATATCTCGCGCTGGATCGAACCCACCTTCGTCCAACGTTCGCGCCATCTGATCGCGAATCTTTCGCTCGAAGGTCTCAAAAGAAGTTCCGAACAGCTCGATTCGCCCCGCGCGATGTTGCTCTCGTGACGGCAGGCCCGGACGAGTCGGGACCCGCTGCATGTGTACCACGATCGATTCCTCGGGACTGCGCGGGCATTTGTAGCTTCCAATGCTGACTGGCAGGTCTATATTCATCTCGCTATGGAAACTGCCCGGCGCATATATCGAGCTGACGCCCAGCTTCTCGAAAGCCCTCCAGTTCCGAATGACAACATTCGTATAAACCAGCGGAACTTTGGTGGCCGAAGCAAGCGCCTTCTTCTGCCCATCAGGCAGCTCCTGACAGATATATGGAATCATCACGTGCCAACAAGCCAGAATGCAGTTCTTCGCGCGAACGCGTTCGAGGTTTCCAAAACGAACGTACGTAACTTCCACACCCTTGGATAAATCGGCTGCGCCGCGCTCGTGCTGGACTCGAACCACCGTGCTGTTCAACCGAATGCGTACGAGTGACGTCCTCCTGTCAAGCGCCGCATAATTCGTACGCGCCGTGACGACATCGAGCGCGTCTTTTCCAGGCACAGCTTCCGGAATCAGCCTGCGCACGAGCAGTCGGGCAATCGATGAATTTCCGTCCGGGAAGTGATAGAAGTAGCGCTCCGCTTCTTCGCTGCGAATTGCGTCACGATTCTGACCGGGACCCGGCTTGGGATCGAGCTTCATCCCACTGAAGCCCGGATACCCGAGCCCCCATGCGTCCTGTGCCGAAACGGCATCGATGCCCAGCCCGAACCACCCATAAGGTCGGGCCTGAAAATACCTCACAACGTCAGAATGCGCGCCCGCGGCTTCAGTCAGAAACTTCGCATAGCTCATCCGCGCCATGCGCGCCTTCTTCTCGTCCGAGGAGAGCCCTGGAAGGTAATCCTTCTGTTCCTCGTACAAACGCCGCAAATCCCGCTTCGCCGCTTCTGCGATCGGCGCCGCCTCGGAGAAAATCTTCCAGCGTTCGTCTGCCCTGTGCTTCGGTGCTGGATCGGCGTACCAGTCGGGCAGCGGTTCCCCAACCAGAACATCACGCCCGAATGTCTCCTTATCAAAAAACACCGCTGGGCTCAAGCCAAGCGAAGGATAGAGCTTGTGGTCGAACACTCGCTCCGTTGAAGAAACATCAATGCCGAGATCCTTAATCACCCCCTTCGCAACGCTGCTGTATGGTGACGGACTCTCAATTGAGAACGTGCCGCCATATCCAAGCAGCGTTCGGCCGGTCTGGTGAAATTCGTTTCGCTTCGCATGGCCGCCGAAATCATCGTGATTTTCCACAATCAGAATACTAGTGTTCGCCCCTGCCGCCTTCCGATAAAAGTATGCTGATGCGAGACCGCTGATCCCGCCGCCGACGATTACGAGATCGTATTCTTCGCCGGTGTCCGATGGCGTTCCAGCTTTCTGCCAAAACTCGTGATCACGGAGCGAGTGTGGAACCTTATAAATCTCATCATGATCGCCGCGCATGCCGGTCAGCACCGGAGGATAATAATCTGGGGCGCTTTCTGGCCGAGCATTCTGGTCGAATGCGCTTAGCGCCACGCCCGACGACATTGCCCCGATCGAAATCGCAACGCCGTTCAAAAAATCGCGGCGCGTGATCCGTCTGCGCATCCCAAGCTCGCGGTCCGAGAAGGACATCGACGGCTAGGCTACCACAGAGAATCGTGCCCCCAATACGTCACAATCGTGCTTTACTGGATTGCTGATGGCAAGCCCAGAACAGGAGCGGCTGGACGTTATCAGCAGCGCAATTGCCGGCCTACTCAAACGGCAGGACCAAATGGAACAGCGCCTCTCGCGTCTCGAAGAGAGGTTTGCTCCCGCGGCCGCTGTTCCCGCAGTCACCCCTCTCGTCGAATCAGCATCTACATCCGAGCCGCAAAATGAAATCCCTTCAGTAACTGCTACAAAGGAAATCTTTTCACCACCGAGACCAGCCGAAACGACACCGCCGCGCTCAGCGTTCGAAACCCGAGTTGGCCTAACACTGCTCAACCGCGTCGGAGTCATCACGCTCGTTTTAGGCGTCGCATTCTTTTTCAAATGGGCGGTCGATAACAACTGGATTGGCCCGAGAGGGCGTGTAATTCTCGGCATCCTCGCAGCACTTGCAGCTCTGGGCATTGCCGATTGGCTCTGGCGCAAAGGTCAACACGTCTTCGCGCAAGGCGTAACCGGTTTCGGTATCGGTATCTTCTTTCTCTCGATTTACGCCGCCTTCGGCTTTTATCATCTGATCCCGCAGGCCCTCGCCTTCTTGAGCCTTTTTGCGGGCGCCGCATTGTGCGTGGCATTATCCCTTCGCTACGGCTCGCAGGCCATCGCGGCGCTCGGGTTCTTCGGGGGTTATCTCACTCCGCTTCTGCTCAGCACTGGTGAAGACCACCCCTGGTTTCTCCTTAGTTACGTTCTCTTACTCGACATCGCAGCCGTGTTGCTCTCCGTGAAACGTCGCTGGCGAGGGCTCGAACTGCTCAGTTTCCTTGCAACCGTCATTTTGTATTCCGCATGGCTGACGAGTAAATTCCCCGCCGATAAAGAACGATTGGCCGGAACTCTTGCCCTTCTTGCCTACCTCTCTCTATACGCGCGAGTATCCCTCCGCGAACTATTTCTGCTCGGCCAATTCTTGGTCGCACTCGCCCTCGCAGATCTTTGGGCCAATTCCGCAGTCGCGTTTTTCGCGCTAAGCCTCATCCCGATCGCTGGCGGCCTCGCGTACTCTGAGTTTCGAAAGTTTCTCGTTCCGGTAAGCATCGCATTCGCCTCATTCTGGCTCGCTTTCGGAGCGTGGAGGAGCTTTACCCACCCAAACCCCAATGCTCTAACCTCATTCGCCGGTATCACGCTCGCGTTTCTGTTGTTCTTCGCATGGAACCTTTGGCATCTCAAGCTCCAGCGCCAGCCTCTCGCCTTTCAAAGCTTTTGGCTATGCGCCTCAAACCCGGCGATCTATTACGCCGTCGCCTACGCATTACTGAATCCCGATTACAGGCCCTGGCTCGGCCTACTGGCGGTTGCTGTAGCGGGTCTGTACATTGCCTCTGCGGCCTACTTCTACAGCACCGGCACACCTAGCGAACGCCCCGTCGACACGCGTCCAGTGATTCTGTCATTCGGAATCGCCATTTGCTTCCTCATTCTGGCGGTTCCCATTCAGTTCACAGGCTTTACCATCACCGTCGCGTGGTCGTTGCAAGCTGCCGCGCTCGCCTGGATCGCCGTCCGGTTCACAAGCCCTCGCCTCCAGTGGCTCGCGCTAAGTGTTTTTGCTTTCGCCGCGCTTCGTCTCATCGCAGTTGACGCCTGGATGTTCGCAAGCCATCAATCGTACGTCCTGCTCTGGAACTCGCGAATGCTGACGTTTGCGGTGGCTGCCGCAAGTCTTCTGTTCGCCTCGCGATGGTCTGTGCAAGTATCCCGCCCGATCGCGCTGGCCGAATACTTCGCCGGGCATCTCGCTCTCCTCTTCGGACTGACTCTCGAGATCATCGGGTGGGCTGAACGATCCATTGCGCCTCAAAATCTTCTTAGCGTCGAAACATTCGCCGTCTCGATTCTCTTCGCGATCTATGCAGTCATGTTGGTGAGCATCGGCGTGGGGACGCGCTCGGCTGTGAACCGCATTGCCGGCCTCGCCCTCATCGGCATTGTGATCGTCAAGCTGTATCTCTTTGATGTGTGGCAACTTCAGCGCGTCTACAGGATCTCCGCTTTTGTTGCACTCGGTGTTCTGTTGCTGGGTACTTCTTTCGTTTATTCCCACTGGCGGCAATTGATCGAGAAATGGTGGAAAGATGATGAAGCTCGTTATTAGTTTTCTTGTAGCGTCTTGCGTGCTCGCTCAGCGACCTCCACGCGCGAGGGATCTCCATGTTCCTTTCGACGGTACTCCCGGACCATTGAACGCAATCACTGATGTTGCGGGTGTGGAAGTTGGTCACACAACTCTGATCTCCGGGGAAGGTGCATTGCACGTGGGAAGCGGACCCATTCGCACAGGCGTCACTGCCGTTATACCGCGCGGCAAAAAGGACCTTCTTCCGGTTTTTGCCGGGTTTTTCGCGCAAAACGGCAACGGCGAGATGACCGGAACCATTTGGGTTGAAGAATCCGGCTTCGCCGAGGGTCCGATTCTGCTGACGAACACACACAGCGTAGGCATCGTTCGCGACGCGAGCATTAAATGGCAGGTCCGCCAAAAAGGAAAAAATTTCGATCCCGAGTCGATGTGGTCGCTGCCAATAGTCGCCGAAACTTGGGACGGCTATTTAAACGACATCAATGGATTCCATGTAAAGGACCAGCACGTCTTCGAAGCTCTCGATAGCGCGCGAGGCGGCTCGGTCCAGGAAGGTGCTGTCGGCGGCGGCACGGGCATGATTTGTTACGGTTTCAAAGGCGGAATCGGCACATCGTCCCGCAAACTTGATTCCAAAGCCGGCGGCTATACCGTCGGAGCCCTTGTGCAATGCAACTGCGGGCAGCGCGCATTCTTAACGATCGTTGGCGTTCCTGTAGGAAAGCAGATTCCGCAGGACGATCCTTGGGCGCGCAACCCGTCTTCAACGCGGCAAGATCTCGGTTCGATCATCATTCTTGTCGCGACTGACGCGCCTTTGCTTCCGCACCAGCTCAAACGTCTTGCTCGCCGCGCCACCATGGGCCTCGCTCGAACGGGCTCCATCTCAGGGAACGGCTCAGGAGATCTATTCCTCGCGTTTTCAACCGCCGCTCGCGTCACCAACACGCAAGGCGTCAATGATGTCCGCATGCTCGCGAACGACTCCATGGACCCGCTCTTTCAAGCGACCATCCAAGCCACCGAAGAAGCGATTGTGAACGCAATGGTCTCGGCCGGCACGATGACCGGTGTAGATGGACATCGCGTGATCGGATTGCCGCACGATCAACTCTTTCGGATCCTGAAAAAGTACAACCGATTGGCCCAGTAGCCTCGCGACTTGATGCGTCCGCGAACTGCAAATCCGGCAGTTGCCCGAGCCGGCTAGCGGGTCGAACGGGATATAGTGCGAATCTACCGCACCTACGGTTTTGCTTCCACTACCGGAACCAGCAGTGCCGAAGGGTGTTCGCGATCGTGGAGTATCGTATTCGTTGCCGGCGCACCGCGTGTCTCAAATTCAGGCGCACTGCTCGAATTCATGTTTCTATCGAAGCGCGGGAAATTACTGCTACTCACTTCCAGCCGCAACCGGTGACCCTGGCGAAACACGTTGCTAGTCGACCACAGGTCAATGTCGAATTTATAGATCTGGTCCGGCCTCATTAACTCGGGCGTGTCCTGCGAATTTCGGTACCGCGCCCGAATAATTCCCTCTGTGAGATTCTGTGCGAAGCCGTTCGGCCACACGTCTACAAGCTTCGCGGTGAAATCGGTGTCGACCGCGGACGATTTTGCATAGAGTTCCAGCTTCACCGGTCCTGTTACTTCGATATCTCGCGTAAACTCAGTCGTCGTATAAATGAGCACATCTTCGCGCGTCTCGACGGAACGCTGATCTTTCGGTCCGGGCGCGAGATGCTTTGAATCACAGCACAGCGGGCCGCCAGTCGTCGGAACAGGATGCGACGGATCGTAGACATAATGATCCGCTGCTTCGGAGTTGCTAGGCGCCTCTCGCGATAGCACTCCGTCCCCGCGCTCAGAATTTGCGCCTTTCGATGAATGCAGGAAGTACTTCGTCGAGTGAGCTCGCGCGACCGGCCAATCATCCTCGTCGCGCCACTCATTTGTGCCCATGACAAAAATCCTGACCGGCTTTCGCGCGAACCGGTTTTGAACGCCTTTGAAGAGATAGTCGTACCACTCGAGCGTGGCATCCGACTCGTCATACTCGGCAGCCTGCGATCCGAAATCAACATCGCCGATCTTGCGTCCGCCTCCCGCATGCCCGCCAATTACGACCAACAAATGCTGGCCGCGCCTTGCTGCTTCGGTGCCGCCGTTATGCTTAATCCCTTCGTAGTTCCGCAAAGAGCCGCCCAAGAAAATGTCGTACCAGGCGGCTATGTGCAAGGCCGGGACTGCGATCTCGGCCTCATGATCTTCAATAGACCAGCGCTTCCAGTAATCGTCGAAGCTGGGATGCGCCAACCAGTCGAGATAGTATGGCGCCAGAGCCTTCGCCGAATCGATCGAGCCAGGCTGCACGTTAAATAACGGATACTCGGATAGCGGCATCTTCCACGCGCCAACCATAGCGTTGGTATCGTTCTGCACGCGCCGGTTTAACGTATCTTGCGCCAGGCCCGATGTCCACGATTCGTTGAACCACTGCTCAAAGGCGCCCCCTTGATACGTCCAATTGCTGTGATAGTTGCTCGCGGTCACCTCCGGGCAGATTCCGGCAAGATGCGGCGGATGCGCAATGGCCGCGAGCATCTGTGTCGCGCCCACATATGACCCGCCCCACATACCAACTTTGCCGTTCGAATAAGGCAGCGCCGCGGCCCATTCCACGGTGTCAAAGCCATCTTCCGATTCATGCATAAACGGGTACCATTCGCCTTCCGACGTATAGCGCCCTCGCACGTCCTGAATGATCGCGACATAACCTGCAGCCGCCGCACGATATCCAAAATCCACACTCCCTGCTTTGTTGTACGGGGTTCTTTCGAGAAGAACGGGGAAGCGTCCGGCTTGTTTCGGCCGGTAAACATCGGCGTGCAAAATTGCGCCATCGCGCATTTTGACCTTGACGCCACGGTCAACCGTAACCTCGTTCGATGCCGCGCTCACCGCGGCAATTGGCGCAACCCAAAGAGCAAATCCCGTCACCATCAACGCTCGAAGACACATAGTGCGAATTTATCGCATCGGTTCGGGCGATCCAGTATGACCGCGCTACCCTCAAACATGCATCTCTACCGCTTCGCCGATCTCCGGGCAAAAAGCACACCTTACTTGGAGTTCGTCCGCACGCCCGATCTGAGTGCCGGCGTCTACCGACTCTCCGCCCACGCGGAAGACACTCAGGACCCTCACACGGAAGATGAAATCTACTACGTCGTTTCCGGACGTGCGCGTTTCACCGCAGGCACGCAAAATATTCCCGTATCGCCAGGCGATCTCCTTTTTGTACCCGCCAATGAGCGGCACCGTTTCCATGACATTCAAGAGGATTTGGAGGTGCTTGTCTTCTTTGCGCCCGCCGAAGGGTCTCGCGTCGCTCCAGCTTCAACCTGATTCTCTCCTGTTAAGCTGGCATTTATGTCCAAACAAGAAGAAGCCGGTCTGATTCTCAAACTTTACGAGTTGCGTCGTGATGAAACAATGCGCAAAGCACGCAATTGGTTTATCGTTGAATTCCATCCCAACTCACTTGAGGACTACACGAACGCCATGTTCAGCGAGAATAGCGCCTACCTGAGAATGGTCGCTACCTACTGGGAAATGGCTGCCGCTCTCGTCAACAACGGAGCCATCGATCTGAAGCTCTTCGATGAAACCAATGGCGAGCACTTTGTGGTGTTTGCCAAACTCGAACCCTTGTTACCTGCGATTCGCGCAGAGCACGGCGAGCAAGTTCTACGGAATCTCGAGAAGCTGATCGAGGATACCCCTAAATCTCGTCAACGGGTGGAATTTGTCCGCGAACGCATGAAGGCGATCCGCACGCGGTTCGTTGCAAGGCAAGCGACCACCGTCTAAGGACATAGAATCACCACCACAACACGCCTCAGGATTTTTTTAGGATTTCGACCACGGCGGCACGATACCGTTCATTCGCGCATAAGCCACTAACTGGCCCATGTGCTCGTTGGCATGCACAATGATCCGGAGGTACACACTATCGACCGTCGCTTCCCGGTTGAAAACCTTCACCTTGCGCTGAGCGTCATCAGGCTTTAATGTCGCGTGCGCCGTCTTGACCGCATCGAGCGAACGCTTTAGCCAATCGATCACGTCGGCCTTTGCAGTCACCGTCTTCTCCATTTCGCGCGACTTGAAATCAGGAGGCGTTTTCTCGCCTGCCACCCCCAACAGACCAAAGTTTGCGATCGTGATGTGCATGAACACTTCGCTCACAGAACGCACGCCCGCCGCGGGTCGCCACGCGAATTTATCAGCGGGAATCGCCTCGGCAAGTGCGGTCAGTTGCTTCGAAACGTGGTCCCACTCTCCGTCGTAGCCTTGAAACACGCCCGCATTTTGGGCCTGTAACGTTGCAGCACCCAAAATCATCGCAAGTAATAAATTCTTCACGAGATTCTCCTCCACGGCGCCAAACCGCCGCGCCATATTTAATTACGGCCGCTACTGCCTCAGCTCTAAAGGCGTAAACGAGATGCTGATATCTCCGCTAACCGGATGCGCCACCGCCAACACGCTAGGAAACCGCGGCAGCGCGATGCTGCTCGATTGCAGCTTCCCAGGATCGCCCGCGAATGAATCGGAGCCATCCCGCACCGCATAGTCGCGGATCCGCCCGTTATTATCGGTGCTGATTGTCAGAACCACCGCGTCCGCCCCAAGCTGCAGAGGAACCAGGTTTACGCCCGGCTGTTCCTCGTAAACAACAGGTACTTCGTAATTAACTGCACGGCTTGCAGTTCCGATCGTGAAAGCCAGAATTCCGAACAGGATAAAGCTCGACAGCAAGCCTCCTGTCGCGGGCAACGTCAACGGCTTCAGAATCTCATCCAGGCGAAATCTCCACTGTTTCCACATCGCCCGGAAACGCGAGCCGTTATTCTCCTCAACCGCTTTCCGCTCCCGGGATGCGATCACCCGCAGTTTTAGAGATAAACGGGTCGGGCACTTCGCCCCGCTTAGTTCTCCTGTCGCTGAACGCACTTTGGCAATTTGGTCGAAGTAAACCGAACAGGAGTCGCAGGCACGCAAATGAGCCGCAACTCGGGAGAAATCGCTGCCGCGCAGTCGTCCGTCTGTGTAAACCGTGCTCTGACGTTTTGCGCTAAAACAGGTCATGTGATTACCGCTCTTTCTACGATTCCTAAGTAAACGCCTCGGCGAAACCCGGATCAAGCCGTTGCGTCAGCTCCCGGCGCAGAGCTTCCCGCCCGCGCAAGATTCTAGATTTCACAGTGCCCAGCGACAACTGCAAAATCTCTCCAATTTCTTCATAACTCAAATTCTCAATGTCCCGAAGCACCACCGCCGTCCGGAAATCAGGATTAATTCTCCCCAGTGCCTCCTCAATGAGTGTGCGATTCTCACGATCCAATGCGCGCTCAAACGGCGAACGTCCGGGATCGGGCGCGCTTTCGAGCGAGCAGGGTCGCTCCGGGCCGCTCTCCATGCCCACCTCACGGCAACAATGGCGCGTAAACCAGCGATGATGATTATGCGCCTCATTCACCGCAATCCTATAAATCCACGTGCGCAGGCTGCTCTGTCCGCGAAACGACCCAATTCGCCGGAACACTTTCAAAAACACTTCCTGGACTACGTCGGAAGCGTCATTTTGGTTGCCCAGCAGTCGGTACACAATACTGAAGACGGGCTGTTGATAACGTGCAATGAGCTCCTCATAGGCGTCCTCGATCCCTGCCCGGAGCCCGCGCACGATCCGCGCATCTTCTTCCGAAATCGGTTCGTGCGTGCCTGCCAGGATCGACAACTTCCCGGGATTCATTAACAACGCCTTTCGCATCGCGGATTTATATTACTAAATTTTCACGCGACCAGCTATTCAAGTAGACACCGCCTGGAATCGCCGGGTTCCCGAATCGTTGCAAACCTGCTCGTAGTACGCCTCGTACTGCGGAATAATCAGATCGGTGCAAAACCGCGTCTGCGCAGTATTACGCGCCGCCGCCGCTATCCGGGCATGCAAGTCATCATCTGATAACAATTCCGTCAAACGCGCAGCCTGAGCCTCGATATTGCCAACCGGTTCCGTGAATCCATCAACGCCATGAGTGATCAGATCCGGAACGCCTCCCGCTCGCGTCGCCACCGGAGGCACCCCGCAAGCCATGGCCTCAAGCGCTGCCAGTCCGAATGCCTCCAGCTCGCTCGGCAAATGTAGCGCATGCATCCTGGGAATTAGCCGCTCCATATGATCCTGCTTGCCCAAAAACCGGATATGGCCATCCAGCCCCAATTCGCGTGCCAGTCGCTCAGCACTGCCCCGATCCGGACCGTCTCCCGCCATAATCAGTTCGGCATCCACATGCTCCCGCACTTTCGCCAGCGCATATACGCAATCCAGGACGCGCTTCACAGGGCGGAAATTCGAGATGTGCAAAATTCGTTTCTTTCCGCGACTGCGCGCCTCTTCATTGGGCCGGTACAGCGAGCAGTTCACGAAATTGTGGATCACCTGAATCGGCTGCTGGACACCAAAGAAATCCACCGTCCTCCGCCGCATGTATTCACTGATCGTTGTGATCCCGTCCGACCGCTCAATTGAGAACTTAGTAATCAAGAAGTACGACCGGTCCGCCCCGACCAAAGTGATATCGGTCCCATGCAGTGTAGTGATGAAAGGCAGCCGCCGCGAGGTCGTCATCTCCTGCGCCAAGAGCGCCGAGACCGAATGCGGAATCGCGTAATGCACGTGCAGGAGGTCGAGCCGGTACCGCTCGGCAACTTCAGCCATCCGCGAAGCAAGCGCCAGCGAATATGGCGGATAGCGGAACAGCGGATAGGTCGCAACGTCTACTTCGTGATAGTAGACATTCGGCGTGTCAGGGTCGAGCCGGATCGGATTGTCATAGCTGACGAAGTGAATCTCATGGCCGCGCTGGGCCAGTTCCATCCCCAGTTCGGTCGCGACAATCCCGCTGCCGCCATAAGTCGGATAACAGGTAATCCCGATCCGCATGCCTTCAGTATCTTCCCGACCCGAAAGGCTGTTGGGCGTTCGCAGGCAGGAGGAGTATTGCAGAGTCGTCGATTGGCCTAACGGCGCTGGCGGAAGAACCGATCGAGCAGAATTGCGGCTTCCGCGGCGAGCAGTCCTTCCTCAACCCGAACTCGGTGATTCAAAAGATCGGAATCGGCCAAGCGGAACTTGCTCCGGACGGCGCCGAAACGGAGATCCCGGGCTGCAAACACAAGGCGTTCCACGCGCGCTAGTACGATAGCCCCCGCACACATCGCACACGGCTCTATGGTCACGTACAACGTGCAGCCTGGAAGCCGGTAATTACGGAGACGGGATGAAGCCTGGCGCAAGGCTTCTATTTCGGCGTGGGCCGTGGGATCGGCGGTGAAAATAGACCGGTTATGGCCCCGACCGACGATTTCGCCCTCCAGAACGACCACCGCGCCAACTGGAACCTCTCCTTCGGCCTCCGCTTTTCGGGCGAGATCAAGGGCCTGCAACATGAGCGCTTCGTCAGACTGTAACCGGGGCTGAGTGAAACTTGATTGGAACAGGAGAAGGTGCTCCGTCCGTAACCTAAGATGAGGACCGGCACGAGCCGAGGCCTGCTCGGACAGCCGGTAAGGTTAGGGTACCCTAGCTTGAGGGAGCTCCATGTTTCGTTTCTTTTCACTCGCTTATAAGAACAGCATTCGCAATCGCCGCCGCAGCATTCTAACCATTTCAAGTATCGCGGTCTCGCTCTGTCTGTTGGGCGTGCTGATCGCGATCTACCATGCCATTTTCTATTCGCAGGCGACTCCTGGGGCTGCGATTCGGTTGGTGACTAGACATAAAGTGTCCCTCGCCCAACCACTTCCGGTTGCTTACGAGGAAAAGATTCGCAAAGTCCCTGGCGTCAAAGAGATCTCAGTCTGGAACTGGTTCGGGGGCACATATAAAGACAACCGCGATCCCAAGAATTTTTTTGCTCGGTTCGCGGTAGAACCGAAGGCATTCTTGACGATCCGCACCCAGATGGAAATGCCGGAAGATCAGCGTCACGCATTTATCACCGAGCGAAGGGCGTGCGTGGTATCGCGCGACTTGGCCGAGAAGCTGGGTTTCAAGCTTGGGGACCGCATCACGCTTAAAGGAGATATCTATCCGGTGGATCTCGAGTTGACTCTTCGCGGCATTTTCGATGATCCGGACGCGCAGCAGTCCTTATTTTTCAATATCGATTATTTAAGAGACGCGTTGCCGCTCGCCCGGCGCAACTGGAACGGCACTTACGCCATTCTTGCGGATAGTCCAGAGGACGTGCCGCGCATCGCGAAGGCGATAGACGACATGTTCGCGAACTCCAATCCGCCCACCAAAACGGAATCGGAACAGCAGTTCGCGCTGAGTTTTCTCTGGTTTCTGGGAAATATCAAAATGTATCTGCTGAGCATTTGTGCCGCCGTGACCTTCACGATTCTTCTGGTCTCCGGCAACACCATCGCGATGTCAGTTCGGGAGCGAATCAAAGAAGTCGGCGTCCTCAAAACGCTGGGTTTTACTAGCGACACGATTCTAGGAATCATCGTCGGAGAGGCAATCACGATCGCTTTAATCGGCGGTGTGATTGGACTGGGCTTGGCGGAGCTGCTTACGAGCGTTGTAGGAAAAGTGGGGCAGAACTTTGTTCAGCAATTACATGGGCTCACGATGACTCTCGTCCCGACTGCAATCGCATTGGGAATCGCGATTTTCATCGGACTGGTGAGCTCGTTCATTCCGGCTTGGAACGCGGCGCGAACGAACATATTGGATTCTCTGCGGTTCACCGGGTGAGGAGGCGTGTAGACTTGGCGATTCCAGTTTCGTATAACGTACGCAATTTAATTGTCCGGAAGGCGACGACGCTGATGACCGCCGCAGGAATCGCGATGACGGTTGCGGTGCTACTAGGAGTGATGGGGTTGGTTTCGGGTCTCCGATCGGCTCTCGAAGCCACGGGAGACCCATTGCACGTGCTCGTGATGCGAAAGGGCGGGAATGCGGAGCTGACTAGTTTATTGACTCAGCAACAATTCCAAATTGTTAAAAGCTTCCCAGGTATTGCTGTTGGGCGAGACGGGCAGCCGATGGCGTCGCTTGAGGTAGTAACGATTGTCAATTTGCCCACCGAGGCCCATCCAGAGGGAGAAAACGTGACGCTGCGCGGGCTGCCCCCGCGGGGAATCGAGATGCGTAACCTAAAGCTCGCTTCCGGACGCTGGTTTCAGCCGGGGCAACGCGAAGTTGTGGCGGGCAAGTCGATTGCGAACCGTTATCCGAACGTGCAAATCGGGAAGCAGTTGAGATTCGGAAAAGGATATTGGACGGTGGTCGGCGTAATGGATGCAGGCAGAAGCGCGGTCAATAGCGAGATTTTCGCGGATTCCAATCAGGTGGCTTCGGATTTCAACCGTTCGGATACTTTGAGCTCGGCTTTACTGCAGGCGACGGATGAAGTGACGGCCGGAGCGCTCAAGACATCACTTGAATCCGACCGGCGCTTGAATGTCACTGTGATGAGCGAGAAGGACTACTATGCTCTGCAAACAGTCTCGGCAACCCCGATCCGGTTTTTGGGAATATTCGTGTGCATCATCATGGCGGTCGGCAGTTGCTTTGCGGCGATGAATACGATGTACGCGGCCGTAGCAAGGCGGGCAAAAGAAGTCGGCACTTTGCGCGTGCTGGGATTTTCGAGAGGCAGTATACTCCTGAGTTTTCTGTTCGAATCGTTGCTGCTCTCCCTCATTGGAGGCGTCATCGCTTGCCTGGTTGTACTTCCGCTGAATAGTGTGACCACCGGGCTAGGCAATTTCATGACATTTAGCGAGACCAGTTTCAACTTTCGAATTGGGCCGGAGGTAATGGCGGCAGGTGTTCTCTTTGCGCTAGTTTTGGGCGCGATCGGAGGATTGTTGCCGGCGCGCCAAGCGGCTAAAAAGGAGATATTGACCGCGCTGCGCGAAATCTAGCGCGCCGGGGACGCAATTGTAAGCATGGCAACCGACCTTAAAGATCTTCGTATTGACCGGGCGGAAAGGCAAACCCGGGAATCGAAACCCGTTATTCAACTGATTGTGATCGCCGTCGTGCTCGTGTTCGCGGCTGTGGGCGGACTATTTGCCTATCAAAAGCTGAATGCTGCCGTTCCAGTACAGGTGGCGCAAGTGCAATCGCCGATGAACGTCTCTGATGCTGGCGAGCAGGTAATCTTAACGGCCACCGGATACATAGTTGCGCATCACAAGATCGAAGTGGCTTCCAAGGTGGTTGGCCGGGTGGCTTGGATCGGGGTCGAGAAGGGCGACAAAGTGAAGGCTGGCCAAGTATTGGTGCGGCTGGAAGATGACGAGTATCGCGCCCAAGTGCAGCAGGAGCAAGGGCAGCTCGCGAATCTACAGGCGAAATTAGAAGAGCTACAAAATGGCTCCCGCCCGGAAGAAATTTCCAAGGCGCGGGCCGATACAGAACAAGCGAAAGCGGATTTGGCCGACGCAGAGGCTTCGCTCGATCGGACGAAACAACTGGTAAGCGAAGGTGTGCTCGCAAAACAGGCCCTTGATGATGCACAAGCCAAGTACGATGGGGATCTGGCCAAAGTAGCGAGCCTCGAACGCTCGCAAGAGCTCGCCATCTTAGGGCCACGAAAAGAGGAGATTGCGCAGGTTCGAGGGCAGATTGAGCAAGCCCGCGGCGCGTTGGAATACGCGCAGACTCAGCTTGATAACACGATTATCAAGGCTCCCGTTACCGGAACAATTCTCGATCGAAACGTCGAAAAAGGTGAGTTTGTTACTAACGGATTCGTCGGTGACAAGGGCGCGAAGGGGTACTTAGTGACAATGGCGGATCTGAACGATTTGCAGGTAGAACTCGATATCAGTCAAAATGATTTTCCAAAGCTCGGCCCGCAGCAAAAAGGTATAGTCACAACGGACGCCTACCCAGACAGGAAGTATCAGGGATACGTCGAGGAGGTCTCTCCGGAAGCGGATCGCGCGAAGGCGACGGTTCAGGTAAAGGTAAAAGTCTTGAATCCTGATGAGTATCTGAGGCCGGACATGAACGCGACTGTATCTTTCTACAGCGACGTTAAGGCGCAGCCGGCGGCTGAAACCAAGCGGGTGATCGTGGTCCCACAAGGGGCAGTGCAAAATGGCGCCGTTTTCGTCGTTGTGAAAGGACATGCCAAGAAACGGGCGGTGACGACGGGCGGGGCATCGGGAAAAGGAGTGCTCATTGAGAACGGATTGGTTGGCGGCGAGGATGTGGTTGTCAGCCCGCCCGCGGATTTGAAAGATGGACAGAGAGTGGAGGTCAAGAAATAACTGCATGGAGGAGCACAGGTGAGCGATACGATCATAAAGACCCGCAAGCTGAGCAAAGAATTCGTTCGTGATGAGTTTCACGTCATCGCGCTCGAGGACGTGGATCTCGAGATTCGCAAGGGTGATTTTATTGCGCTGATGGGACCTTCCGGATCCGGAAAATCCACGCTGCTTCACCTGATCGCTGCGATGGACAAACCGACCGCCGGGGAAATCGAAGTCCTGGACACGAAACTCCGAAATCTCAGTGAAAAGCAAGTTGCGCATTGGCGGAACGAGCACATCGGGTTCATCTTCCAATCCTTCAATCTGATTCCGGTTTTGACAGCTCTCGAAAACGTGGAGCTTCCGCTAAAGCTGACGCGGCTCGGCAAAAAGGAGCGCATCCAGCATGCGGAGACAGCGTTACGCCTGGTTGGGCTCGAAGATCGATTGCATCATTTGCCAAAACAGCTTTCTGGCGGGCAGGAGCAGCGCGTAGCAATCGCGCGGGCGATTGTGACGGATCCGGCTCTCATCTTGGCAGACGAACCAACCGGTAACCTCGATGCTGCGGCCGCTGAGGATGTACTGACAATGTTGTCGCGCCTGAATCGTGAATTCGGCAAGACAGTTGTGATCGTGACGCACGATCCTCATGCGGCGAAATTTGCGCGCACTGTGCGGCACCTCGAGAAAGGTCAGCTCCTTCCCGAGGGCACGCTTCCGGCAGATTGGGCCTCGCCGATGAGCGCGAGGCGCTAATGCCTGAAGTGCCGCACGCCAGTGAAAACCATCGCTAGGTTCAGCCGGTTCGCTGCCTCAGTCACCTCTCGATCGCGAACCGAGCCGCCGGGCTGGATGACCGCTGTAATGCCGTGTTTTGCAGCTTCTTCCACTCCGTCTGGAAAAGGGAAGAAAGCATCGGAAGCGAGAACCGTTCCAGCAAGAGGAAGAATTGCCTTCATGGCTCCGGCCTTGACGCTATCAACGCGGCTCATCTGTCCTGCGCCCACGCTGACGGTCTGACCGGGCAGCGCGTACACAATTGCATTCGATTTGACATGTTTGCACACGGTCCAGGCGAATATCAGCGCTTCCCTTTCTAGCGCCGTCGGATGGCGATCCGTCTTTACCTGAAGCGCCGAAATGTCAAGCCTCGCATCATCCGCAGTTTGCGCAAGCAATCCGCCCGAAATCGATTTGATGACGAGCTCCGAATCATGCAGTGTATTCACAGCGACTAAGCGCAGATTCTTTTTTGCAGTCAAAACAGCGATCGCTTCTTGCGAGAAGGCCGGAGCCGCGATTGCCTCGACGAATAGCTTTGAAACCTCCCCGGCGGTTTCCTGATCGAGTTCGCGGTTGAAGGCGAGCACACCGCCAAAAGCGGAGACGGGATCGGCTTCGAACGCTTTCCGATACGCGTCTGCAAGCGTGGGCTGCTCGGCGCAACCGCACGGATTCGTGTGCTTGATGATAACGGCGGCAGGTGATTCGAACTCTTGGACGAGCTGCCACGCTGCATCCAGATCGACGAGATTGTTGTAAGACAGCTCTTTGCCGTGGAGCTGCTTCGCGCCGGCTACGCCGGCATCGTGAAGAGCGTATAACGCCGCCTTTTGGTGCGGATTCTCTCCATAGCGGAGAGCGGCGGTACGAGGCGCTGAAATTTCGAGCGTGCCGGGAAGCTCGTCCGATTTCAGATCTTTGCCTTCGGCATCGATGTGAAGCAGTCGCGCGGAAACTGCCTGGTCGTACGCCGCGGTATGTGTGAATGCCTGCTGGGCAAGGCCCCAGTGAGTAGCAAAACTGAGCGTGCCGGAGTTTGCTTCGAGTTCGCGAGAAATGGATTCATACTGATCCGGCGAAACAATGACGGCGACATCCTGGAAATTCTTCGCCGCGGCGCGAATCATCGTGGGACCACCGATGTCGATATTCTCGATGAGCTCCTCGCGGCTAACTCCGGGCTTATTGGAAAATTTCGAAAATTCGTAGAGGTTCACCACGACCATTTGAATAGGAGCTATGCCGTGTTCCGTCAGCGCTTGCGAGTGCTCCGGTTTAGCGCGAACGGCGAGAATGCCCGCTGCAATTCGGGGATGGATCGTCTTGACTCGTCCCTCTAATATCTCGGGAAAGCCAGTGATTTCCGATACATCGCGCACCGGAATCTGGTTGTCCCGAAGCAGCTTAGCGGTCCCGCCGGTCGAGATCAGCTCAACACCCAGACGGTGAAGAACTCGGGCGAAAGGAACAATTCCCGTCTTATCCGTAACGCTGAGCAAAGCACGCTCGATCCGTGGCATAAAAAACATTTTTGCAGAGGCCGGCTGGTTTCTAACAATTTCCGAAGCAACAGCTACGGCGTTCGCATCTGCATCTCAAAGGAGTGTCGGTTGATGATCCTAGTAACGGGAGCCACGGGAAATATTGGCCGTGAGGTTGTGATTGAGCTCGGCAGGCGTGGTGTCCCGTTCCGGGCTTTGCTTCGTGACCCGGATAACCGGAGCTTACTTCCCGGCAGCGTTCAGACAGTCGAGGGCGATTTCGCGAAACCTGAGACGCTAGAGCGGGCTCTCGAAGGCATCGATCACGCTTTTCTTGTGACGCCGTCTTCAGAAGTAAGCGCCGAGCTAGAAAACAACTTTATTAAGGCAGCTAGCCAGGCGGGCGTCCATCATATTGTCAAGCTTTCCGTCATGGGCGCGGACTTGCACTCCACTTGTAGATTCATGAGATTCCATCGCGAGATCGAAATCGAACTGGAACACTCAGGTGTTGGCTGGACGCATCTCCGGCCGAATCTTTTTATGCAGATGACGCTCGCATACAAGTCAACCATTGCTTCGCAAGGCGCGATTTTTGCGCCGGCAGCCGATAGCCGCATCAGCATGGTTGACGTTCGTGACATTGCCGCAGTGGCCGTTACCGCTCTTACCGAGCCAGGCCATGTAAGCAAGAGTTATGTGATCACCGGGCCCGAAGCGTTGACGTACAACGATGTTGCGCAATATCTGTCTAACGCGCTTGGTACGCCAGTGCGTTTCGTAAACATCCCGCACAACGTAGCAAAAGACAGCATGCTTCAAATGCGGATTTCCCCTTGGCGGGCCGACGGAGTTATCGAACTGAACGAGCTCTATAAGCGCGGGGAAGGCGCGGCGGTCACGGAGGCAGTCCGAGCTGTGGGAAGAAAAGAACCAATAGCATTCGCGCAATTTGCGCGCGATTTTGCCGAGGCGTTTACGACGGGAATAGCCGCATCAACAACGGCAGCCGCCGGAACTCGCGGCTAAACCGTCAGTGCGCTTGCGGAAACCCGAGATCCACTTTACTAGTGCTCGGATCGGGCCAGCGGCTTGTGACGACCTTTGCTCTGGTGTAAAACTGGATTCCCTCTGGGCCGTACATGTGCAGATCGCCGAACAGCGACGCCTTCCAGCCTCCAAAACTGTAATAAGCCATCGGAACCGGAATGGGCACGTTGACACCGACCATACCGACCTCCACATCGAACTGAAACTGGCGAACGGCGCCACCATCCCGCGTGAAAATGGCTATCCCGTTACCGTAGGGGTTATCATGGATGATTCGTAGTGCTTCTTCATAGCTTTCGACGCGCACAACGCTCAGCACTGGGCCGAAAATTTCGTCGTCGTAGCAGCGCATGCGGGGCTTCACGTTATCGAGCAGTGACGGAGCGAGGAAAAAACCTGAGCGCTTGCTGACCTGATCGCGGCGCCCATCCACCGCAAGCGTAGCTCCTTCCGATGCAGCGCAATCGAGATAAGAGGCCACCCGATCGCGATGCTCGCGGGTGATGAGCGGACCCATTTCATTACCTTCCTCCAGCCCCGGTCCGACTCTGATACGCGCCATTCGCTCCTGAATCGCGTCAATAAGTGGGTCTGCTACGTTGCCAACCGCCACGACGACCGAAACTGCCATGCATCGCTCGCCTGCCGATCCATAGCCCGCCGAGACAGCAGCGTCCGCTGCCATACCTATATCCGCATCCGGCAAAACGAGCATGTGATTCTTGGCGCCCCCGAGAGCCTGAACACGTTTCCCGTGGCGGGTTGCGGTCTCGTAGATCAATTTCGCGACCGGCGTCGAGCCGACAAAGCTCACGGCTTTAATGTCGGGATGCTCCAGCAAGCGATCGACGGCTACGCGATCGCCTTGAACAACGTTGAAAACTCCGTCCGGCACCCCTGCGCGCTGCAGCAGCTCGGCAATAAGCAGACTAGCCGACGGATCTTTCTCTGACGGCTTCAAAACGAATGTGTTTCCGCATGCGATGGCATTCGCGAACATCCACATAGGCACCATCGCCGGAAAATTAAAAGGCGTGATGCCCGCGACGACGCCGAGCGGCTGTCGAATCTGGTAGACGTCGACCCCGCGGCTCACCTGTTCAGAAAAGCCGCCCTTTAGAAGATGTGGAACTCCACAGGCGAATTCAATATTTTCAAGCCCGCGAGCGACTTCGCCCATCGCGTCAGTAAGTGTTTTTCCGTGCTCGGCCGTGAGGAGCTCTGCAATTTTCGCCCGGTTGCTATGAATGAGCTCGCGCGACCGAAACATGATTTCCGCCCGGCGCGAAAGAGGCGTGGCGCGCCAGCCTTCGAAGGCATCTTTAGCAGCGGAAACGGCTTGATCTACTTCTTCACTGCTGGCAAACTGCACAATCGCCTGTTCCTCGCCGGTTGCGGGATTCCACACTATCCCGGAACGGGCGGAATTTGATTCCACAAGCTTTCCGCCAATCCAGTGCGTCACATTTCGCAAAGTTACTGGAACATCAACGACGGGCATAAACTATCTCTCTATTTTCTATTCGTCTCGCTCAAAATCCAAGAAACTGTTTTACTGGCAAGCCGGTCCAGCGCCGCCACCGACAATTCAATGTACTCCTCTTTTGTGTCCTCGATTTTGTTGTGGCTAATCCCCCCGAGCGACTGGACAAACATCATAACGGTGGGAATGCCGGAGCGGCTTACTTCAGCGGCGTCGTGTAAGGGGCCGCTCGGTAAGCGCGGAGCATCGCCGGCGCTTTCGGAAATAGCTTCCGCGCAAAGGCGAATGAGAGTGGGGTGAAAGGGTACAGGCTCGATACTCCAAATGCGAGACCATTCGACCGTACATTTCTCCTCGCGCGCGAAGCGCTCACTGGCTTCACGCGCCTCCCGATGCATGCTCGCGAGGATACCGGCGTCAAGGTCGCGTTGATCGAGCGCCATCTCGCACCGGCCGACGACAGCAGTTACGATTCCCGGAAATGTTTTGAGGCTGCCCACTGTGCACACGGCATCGGAATGCTTCTTCGCAATCGGACGGATTTCGAGCGCCAGTTTGGCAGCAGCCGCTAACGCATCGCGACGCGCATTCATCGGCGTCGATCCGGAATGCGCCTCTTGCCCATGGAAGGTTACCAAGTGCCGTTCGACTCCTTTTGTGCCGAGAACGACTGCGAGCGGTCGCTCCATGCGCTCTAAAACAGGACCCTGTTCAATGTGAAGTTCGAGATACGCGGCAGCGTGTTCGCGTTCACGGCCCGCATCTCCGATGTCGTCAATTTCTACTCCACAGCGCCGCAGAGCATCTTCGAGCTTAATGCCATCTTTATCTGTGCGCGTGCGATCGGCTTCAATACTGTGCGTACCGGCAAACGCGGAAGATCCGAACAGGCTGCGACCAAAACGGGCGCCCTCTTCATCCGCCCAGTCCACCATACGGATCGTCACGGGTGGTCGCCCATTGTACTGGCGCGCGAGTCGGCGCACAATTTCTAATGACGAGAGCACGCCCAGACTGCCGTCCAGCCAGCCCCCATTCGGAACCGAATCAAGATGTCCGCCGAGGAGCAGCGCTTTCGGCGACTCGCCGGTCAACGTGATCCAATTGTTCGCAGCCGCATCGTAATGCTGCTCTACCGGTAAATCGGCAAGCTTCGATTTGAGCCACGCTCGCGCTGCCAGCCACGTGTCGGTCCAGGCGACGCGCTGCGCCCCATTTTCGTCGCTCGTGAGTTTGCGCAGCTCTTTTAATTCGGCAACAGTTCGTTTTGGGTCGAGCAGCATAGCCTAGAAATACTGCGGTTCGCGCTTCAGCAAACGACCAAGCTTGCGATCACCCACGAACTCTCCGTCTCGCACTTGAATTTTGCCGCGTACAGTCACGACAGAGGGACGGCCCTCGATCTCGAATCCTTCGAAGGCATTGTAGTCATTATTCGAGTGCTGGGTCTTGGCAGAGAGGGCACCTCGATAGGCGAGATCATAGACGACTAGGTCGGCATCGCTGCCGATCGCGATGGTCCCTTTTCGCGGGAAAAGGCCAAACAGCTTGGCTGCTCGCGTGCTAGCCGCGTCGACAAAGCGGTGCAAATCGAGCCTGCCCCGGTTGACACCGCATGTATAGAGAAGATTCACGCGCTCCTCAATTCCAGGAATGCCGTTCGGAATTTGCGTGAAGGCTTCTTTCCCGAGAAGCTTCTGCTCCTTATCGAATGGGCAATGGTCGGTAGCGACCGTGTCTATGAGCTGAGCCGATAACGCATTCCAGAGTACGTTTTGATTGCGCTTGTCGCGAAGCGGGGGCGACATCACGTATTCCATTCCTGCCAGTCCCTGCCTTTCGGCATACGACTTATCGAGCAGCAGATGCGGGACAACTGACTCGACATGAATCTTCACTCCGCGTTCTCGCGCGGACAGTGCAGCCTTCAAAGCCGCCTCACAGGAGAGATGAACCACATACCCACTCGCGCCAGTGTGTTCGAGAAAAGTTGCGAAACGATTCGTTCCTTCAGCCTCGACAGATTCCGGACGGCTCGGCTCATGCCACTCAGGGCCGGCTTTGCCTTCCGCAAGAAGCGACTCCTGCAGACGCGCTATGATCTCCGCGTTTTCACAGTGGGCGGTAACAATTACGCCGAGTCTGCGGGCCAGCGCGAGCGTCTGGTACATTTCGCCGTCATCTATTCCGAAGAAGTTTTTGTAAGCGAGAAAAATCTTGAAAGAGCAGATGCCATCGCTCACGATTTCGCGAAGCTGAGCTTCAGTGTTCCCAGCAAACTTCGTCACCGCCATATGGAACGTGTAATCGCAAGCACTGTTGCCTTCGGCTTTCGATTTCCACAGATGATAACCTTCGAGCGTGTCATCCATCCGCGAAGGACAGCACATCTCGATGTAAGTGGTCGTACCGCCGACAAGCGCTGCGATGCTCGCCGTCTCGTGTGTATCCTTGGCGAATGTCGCCATAAACGGCAGATAAACGTGTACGTGCGGATCGATGAAACCAGGAAAAATTAGTTTGTCGCCCGCCTCGATAATCTCGGTCCCAGGCGAGGATTCGAGATCCTTGCCGATGCGCGTGACAGTTTCGTTCTCGACGTAAATATCGGCGTGATAGCGCGAGTCGGCGGTGACTATTTCGCCATTCTTGATTAGCAGCGACACGGGCGAAGCTCCTAATGAATGTGAATCTTCTGCTGTTCCCGGTAGCGGTTCATCGCCTCCCAGTCCTCCGTCACCTCACGCTGGGATTGCGAGAGTTGATCCCACGTAACGGAAGCGCGGTACGGCGGAAGCTCAACCATTTCAATACACTCATGCACAGGGCAGATGTTGTAACAAAGGCGGCAACCCACGCAATCTTCTTCGCGAACACGCGGCTGAGGACGAGTACTAACCGCATCCTCCTTTCCGTTCGAGCGCACGCTATACGAATAAGGTTGGACAACGCTGCCCGCGCCGGTGATGAGATCGATACACTGATGTGCACTGTCGTTGCAAGCTACATAACACAGATTGCACTTGATGCATTTGTCCGGCTTGATTCGCGCTACTGTGCGGAAGGACAGATCCAGGTCTTTGAACTCGGAGACACGATTGAGCGACTTGCCCGTGATTTCCGCCACAGTTTTGAAGCCTTTCGAATCCATCCAATTCGAAAGGCCATCGCAGAGATCCTCAATAATGCGAAATCCGTAATGCATTACCGCTGTGCAGACCTGCAGGCTGCTTGCGCCTAAGAGCAGAAATTCGGCGGCGTCCTTCCAGGTGGAGATGCCTCCCATTCCGGAAATCGGGATGCCGGAAGCCGCAACGATTGGATCGGTTCCCAAAGCAGACAGCATATTAAGCGCGATCGGCTTCACGGCCGGTCCTGCATATCCGCCATGCCCCCCTTGCCCGGCAATGCTGGGCATGATTTCGAGCGTGTCAAGATCAACCCCCATGATCGAGTTCAGCGTGTTTATCAGTGACAAAGCGTCAGCGCCGGCGCTCGCGGCAGCCCGTGCGGGGCTAACGATGTTTGTGATGTTGGGAGTGAGCTTGACGATAACCGGGATTCGGGCGGCTTCCTTCACCCAGCGCGTGATTTCTTCGCAATACTCCGGCACCTGCCCCACGGCGCTTCCCATACCGCGTTCGCTCATGCCGTGAGGACAGCCGTAGTTCAACTCGATTCCGTCTGCGCCAGTATCCTCGATGCGGCGCACAACATCGTGCCACGCTTCGGGCTTCGATTCCACCATCGCTGAAACGATGACGGCGCGATCCGGCCAGTTCCGCTTTACGTCCCGGATTTCGCGCAGATTGATTTCGATAGGCCGGTCGGAGATCAATTCGACGTTGTTGATCGCGACCATTTTCTGTTCGCCGTAATGCCACGCGCCATACCGATTCGACACGTTCAAAACAGGAGCCCCTATTGTCTTCCAAACCGCGCCGCCCCATCCGGCCTCGAAGGCTTTGTGAACCTGCGCTCCGGAATTTGTCGGAGGGGCTGATGCCAGCCAGAACGGGTTTGGCGATCTGATTCCGGAGAAATTGATATGAAGGTCGGCCATACTAGAGCGCCTCCGGAACGGGCAGCCCGGTCAGTTGCTTGTGAATCGCGCGAGCAGCAAGTTTACCATCCTCAACGGCCATGACCGTGGAACAAGCTCCCGATGATCGGATCGCGTCGCCTCCGGCATACAGTCCTGGAATGTTCGTCTCAAAATTACCGTTCACCGCGATATGGCCGCTGGGTGCGGTCGCGAGCCCAAGCAGCGAGGCGAGTGACGGCTTCTCCTGACCGATCGCTTTGACGACTTGATCGGCCGGCATTATAAATTCCGATTCCGGCACAGGCTGCGAAGTTCGGCGGCCGCATGAATCGGACTCGCCTAGAGCCATTTGGACGCACGCCAGTCCAAACACAATGCCGTTCTCGGCCAGAATACGCACAGGCTGGGTCAAAAACTGGAACTCGATCCCTTCTTCCCTTGCAAATTCGTGTTCGTGCTCGTAGGCAGTCATCTCGCGATCTGAGCGGCGATACACAATCGTGACCTGGCGTGCGCCGAGGCGTTTTGCAATCGTCGCGCAGTCGATGGCCGTGTTGCCGGCGCCGATCACGATTACATTTTGTCCGACATCGAGATGTGATGGATCGAGCTTGCTCTGCTCGATGTACGCAAGGCCATCCACAACGTGTTCTTCGCCCGGAATTCGCAATTGTGGGGTTGACCCCAAGCCGCAGCCCAGGAAAATTGCGTCGGATTGCATCCGCAGCTCTGAAAGCGTGAGGCTGGAACACAGCTCGGCTCCGGTCCGAAACTCCACGCCCATGCGCTTCACCATTTCGACCTCGGCGAGTGCGATTTCCATAGGCTCTCGAAGCGTGATGATGCCGTAAGTGGAAAGACCGCCCGTAAGTTCGCGTTTTTCAAAGACGGTAACGGAATGGCCAAGCCGCGCGAGTTCGCCGGCGCAAGACAGCCCAGCCGGACCTGAACCGATGATCGCAATGCGTTTACCTGTCGAAGGGGCGTACTGGAAGATATGGATGCCGCGGCGGTAAACGTGATCCATAGCGTAGCGTTGCAGTCTGCCGATCATGATCGGTTTATGCTCGGCTCCGAGCACGCACGCTCCTTCGCACAATTCCTGAACGGGGCACACGCGCGCGCACGTCGCTCCAAGGAGATTAGCTTCCAGGATCGTGCGCGCTGAGCCCAGGATATTATCGGTCGCGATCTTCTTTATGAAACCTGGAATGTCAATGTGCGTCGGGCAGGCATGCGTACACGGAGCGTCAAAGCAAAACAAACATCTGTTGGCTTCTACTAGCGCTTCGTGATCAGTTAACGGCGGCAGCAGCTCTGCAAGGCTTCCATTCGCCGGATTCGTGTTTTTCAATTGAGGCAAGCTTCGCGTACCAGCCTGCGAACGGTCACAAGCCTTCAGATCTTCTATTTTATGCGACATGCCGCGCTTGCGATCTCGCGAACGGACAAACTACTCTGAGCTATGGTCCGGCAAGGAGCTGAGGATCACAGCGCGAGAGCCTTCAGCGTCGCTGATGCCCGCCTCGACCCAAGCCTCTATAATCCAGATCTCGCGCCGGTGCCTCCGGCAAGACGCACGTGGGGTGTGTACAACTATTGCTCGCTTTGGGTGGCGATGAGCGTCTGCATTCCCACGTACATGCTCGCCTCGGGTCTGATCGCAGGCGGAATGAGCTGGAAACAAGCGATCGCGACGATTCTTCTCGGCAATCTGATCGTGCTCATTCCGATGCTGTTGAACGCGCACGCCGGCGCTAAGTACGGCATTCCGTTTCCGGTATTTGTGCGAGCTTCCTTCGGAGTGCGGGGAGCAAATGTTCCCGCTGTGTTGCGCGCCGTTGTCGCGTGTGGCTGGTTCGGCATACAAACCTGGATCGGCGGGCAGGCAATTTCCTCCATGCTGCGGGTGCTATTTCCGGCCGCGGCAAACGATCAAGCTGCGCCATGGATTTGTTTCTTCGCGTTCTGGCTGCTGAACATCATCGTGATCTGTCGAGGTATCGAGACAATCAAATTTCTCGAAGGTATTGGCGCTCCCTTCATGCTCGGGATCGGGTTGCTCCTGCTTTTGTGGATCGCAAGAAAAGCTGGCGGGTTCGGGCCGGTGTTGAGCAGTCCTAGCCGCTTCAAAACCACCGCAGAATTCATTCGATTCTTTATCCCGGCCCTCACCGGTATGGTTGGGTTCTGGGCGACCGTCGCCCTGAATATTCCTGATTTCACGCGCTATGCGAAGTCACAGAAGGCGCAGATCATCGGGCAGGCAATCGGCCTTCCGCCAGCCATGACACTCTACGCCTTTATCGGCGTCGCCGTAACCTCCGCATCGGTGGTGCTGTTCGGGCATGCGATTTGGGATCCGGTTGCGCTGCTCGGACAATTTCAGCAGCCGCTCGTTGCGTCAATTGCTCTGATTGCGCTACTCGTGGCGACGCTGAACACAAACGTAGCCGCCAACGTAGTCTCGCCTTCGAATGACTTCTCGAACTTGAATCCGCGGTGGATCTCGTTCCGCACGGGCGGGCTGATTACCGGTGTTGCGGGACTGCTCATGATGCCCTGGAAGCTCTTGACAGATTTCAACAGCTACATCTTTGGGTGGCTAGTTGGGTATTCCGGTCTATTGGGGCCAATCGCCGGAGTCATGATTACGGACTACTTCCTGATACGAAAAACGAATCTCGATCTCGCGGCGCTGTACACGCGCGGTAGTGTTTACGAGTACCGCAGTGGGGTGAACCTGCGAGCCATTGGTGCGCTCGGTACCGGTGTCACGGTCGCCCTGTGTGGCCTGATCGTTCCGTCGCTGAGATGGCTATACGATTACGCCTGGTTCGTCGGTTTTGCAGTCGCAGCGCTAGTATATTGGACCGCCATGCGAAACCGGCGAGTCTGACTCGATGCGCTCGCGACACATTCTGATCGACACCGATACGGCTTCGGATGATGCAGTTGCGCTTATCATGGCGCTTCGAAATAAAGAGGTGACGGTTGCAGCGATCACGGTAGTCGCTGGTAACGTTGGCGTAGATCAAGCCACCAGAAATGCGCTCTACACGACTGAGCTCTGCGGTTCGGACGTGCCTGTGTTTCGTGGAGCGGATAAACCGCTGTCTCGCAGCTTGGAAATCGCAGACTGGTTTCACGGAAGCGACGGCTTAGGCGACCACGGATATATGCCCACGCGCCGCGAAGCAGAGCGCGATCACGCCGTGAGCGCAATTCTGAAAATCATCGCCACCCGCCCCGGTATCGAAATCATTACGCTGGGATCGCTTACGAATCTTGCGCTTGCGCTTCGCGAAAAGCCTAGCTTGGTCGCAGATGTTTCACGGTGCGTTGTCATGGGAGGCGCACCTTGCTGTGAAGGGAATGTCACGCCGGCTGCCGAGTTCAATATTTGGGTCGATCCTGAAGCCGCTCGCATCGTCTTCCATTCGGGCCTTCCTATTGAGATGATTGGATGGCAGCTTTCCCGAGGCTCCGCCGTCTTCGATACTCTAGACATTGCAAAGCTGAAACGCTTCGGCAGCCCTCTCGCGGATTTCACCATTTCCGCTAATAGGGTAGCTATTGAGGCAAACAAAATTCAAACCGGGCAGATCGGCATCGCTCTTCCCGATCCGGTAGCAATGGGAATCCTGCTTCGACCTGGGTTGTGCCTGGAATCTGGCGATCATTACGTTGATATCGAAACTGCAAGCGAATTAACGCGAGGCATGACGGTTGTCGACCGGCTAAACGTGGCGCACGATCCTCGGAATTGTATTGTCTGGTCCGAAACGCTCAAGCGCGAAGCGAGAATAAAGATTTGCTGGAAGCTAGATGTGGAGCGGTGGAAAGCTCTCGTGATGGAAGCGCTAAGGTGAATCGGTGTTGGCGCATGAAGCCACGTCTTGACACCTGCCGTGGCAAGCGAAGATACTAGATCCGATCACCTGTCTTCAGTTCGATTCCCTCAGGGAGAATCCTCCTTCGACACTCGCGCGGGTGGTGATGAAAGGGGCGTGCATGCTGAGTAGAAGAGCGTGGCAAGCGGCGATCATTTATTCGCTTGTGTTGTTCCTCTGTCCGTTGCTTTACGGACAGGCGACAGGAAGCATCTCGGGCACAGTGTCCGATGCTACGGGCGCGGCGGTCTCTGGCGCGAAGGTCACGGTAACTGCAGAAGCGACAGGACTCATCCGGGATGCCGTCACCGACCAGGCCGGGCATTACATTATTCCGTTGTTGGGTGTGGCAAATTACACGGTTCGGGCCGAGCTGAAGGGTTTTCAGACCGTGGAGCAGAAGGATGTCCGCCTCCAAGTCGACGAACAGCGCGAGGTGAATTTTATACTTGCACCCGCTTCCGTGCAGCAAACGGTCGAAGTAAGCGCGACACCAGTAGCAGTCGAGACAACGAATCCGACTCTGGGCCAGGTGATTACGTCGCAGCAAGTCGCCGAGCTTCCTTTGAATGGCCGAGATTTTGTTCAATTGGCGACGCTCACGCCGGGCACGATTCAAGAAACCAATCCCGGCAGTTTCTTCACGAGCGGCGCAGACAGTGAAGTCGCCGCCCGCGGCTCTTTTTCGCTCTCAGTAGGCGGATCACGTGCGAACAGCACGGATTGGCTACTTGATGGCAACGACAACAATGAGCTGACCGCCGGTGGCATTGCGATTCTGCCTTCGATTGACGCCATCCAGGAGTTCAAGGTTCTGACGTACAACTACTCGGCCGAGTGGGGCACGCGTGCCGGACCGACGGTTCTCGTGACGACAAAGTCCGGAACGAACACTCTGCACGGATCGCTCTTTGAATTCTTTCGCAATACGTCTCTTGATGCGCGCAGCTTTTTCGCGACGAACACGGAAAAATTCAACTTGAATCAGTTCGGCGGCTCAATCGGCGGTCCCATTCGCAGAGACAAAACGTTCTTCTTCGCTGATATTCAGAACAAGTTTCAGCGGCACGGCATACCGTTCACCGGCTTGGTGCCGAGCGCTGCCATGCGCACGGGCGACTTCACCCACGACGCGTTCGGAAATCCGCGATCGGGATTTCTCATTAATCCAAACGTGACGGGGGCGCCCAATACAGCTTTTCAATGCGACAGCGCGGGTAATCCTAATCCCGTTGCGCCGAATGGAAGCCAGAGTCCTGGCGTGAACTGCAACAAAATTCCGGCTGGCCTGATCAACCCGATCGCAGCCAAGATGATCAATTTTTATCCGCTGCCTGATGCGAATAATCCCGCTCTCGGCTATAACTACGTAAACGAGCCCGTTAGAAAACTGAACGAAGGAGAGTTTGATGTCCGGGTGGATCATAATTTCTCGACCAAAGACACCGCATTCGCGCGCTTCAGCTACGATCAGGCTGTATCCTACGTGCCGGGCGGCTCGCCTGGGTTCGCGGAAGCTAGTCCGTTCGGCAGCAATCAAGGCATCCTCAACCACGGACGTAACGTCGCCGCATCCGAAACTCACGTTTTCTCGCCGAACACAGTGAATCAGATCAGCGGCGGCTACAACCGGATTTTCAACTACATCACCTCTCAGGGCAGCTACAGTTGCATTTCGAACGCCCTAGGTATTCCCGGCGCCAATTTAGGTGGCGACAGTTGCGGAATGACCTCCACTCAGTTAGACGGCGGCTATTGGTCTCTCGGAGATCGCGGATATTCTCCCTTCCAGGGGGGTACGAACGTCTTTTCTATAGCCGACTCCTTCGATATGGTTCGCGGCAATCATGACATCAAAGTGGGCGGGGAAATTCGGGCTAACCAGATGAACGTTCGGGCGATTGGTTTTCAGGACGGATACTGGATCTTCACCGGTGCATGGGGCGGTGAGGCAATGGCGGATTTTCTGCTCGGCTTGCCCAGTCTTGCCATTCATGACCAGACATTCGATGGCGACATCACAGGCCGCCGCTGGAAAATGTACCGTCCATTTGTCCAGGACGATTGGCGGGTCACCAGGGACCTGACGTTGAACTTGGGCTTGGGATGGGCTTTGGTCACTCCGATCACCGAAGCTCACAATCGACAGGCCGACTTCGACCCGTCCAATCATCAGATCCTGATCGCTGGCCAGAATGCAGGAGCTTCGGCCGGAATTCAAATGGACAAGACTGACCTCGAGCCACGGATTGGAATCGCCTGGAAACCGTTCGGAAGCCAGAACACCGTTATCCGCGGAGGTTATGCCATCTTCCACGATGCGGCATGGAGCCAAGGCGCCCAGGGATTGTGGCAAAATCCACCCTTCTTTGCAGAATCTGGTTCGTTCGCCTTCAGTGGTGGTTGCACATTCGCAACGGCTGCCTGCGCGACGCTGTACGGGAAAACGCCATCCGCGATAAGCATGTCATCCGGATTCCCGATTTTCACCAGCCCTCCGACTCCGCAGAATTTCGCAGGCGCATTCGTTTCTCAGAACCTCGATTTTAAGCACGGGCGCGTTCAACAGTTCAATGTCAACGTCGAGCGCCAAATTCCTGGCAACATCGTCTTGACTCTGGGGTACGCTGGCTCGCGCAGCTCTCACATTTTGTTGTACGGGAACAATCTGAATATCGGATCCCCCGCGGCTTGCGGCGTGGTCTCCGGATACACGTTGGGCTGCGGGCCCGGCGGCGCTCCGTTCGGCCTGCCGTATCCGCAGTTCCCCTTCTCGACTATTTACAATGTCAACGACATTGGAAGAGCTCACTACAACTCGTTTCAGGTCAAGGCGGAAACCAAGAGCAGCCGGTACGGTCTCTACGGCCTGATCGGATACACCTATGCAAGCGTTCACGACAACGGCTTCACAGATGGATTGGGCAGTCCTATAGGTGCGCTATATTTCCCGCTCCCGGGCTGGCAGAAGCTTGATTGGGCTCTTTCTCAAATCAACCTCAATCACGATTTCACGGCTAGCGTGATTTATCAGTTGCCGTTCGGCAAAGGTAGGCGGTTCGGAAGTTCATGGAGCGGTCCACTGGACACGCTGCTGGGCCACTGGGAGCTGACCGTAATCGAAAAAGCCACTTCCGGGTTCCCGATTTTCATTGTAGATAGCAGCAACACTTCCGGAGTTAATTTCCAAAACGACGGAAATAGCTTTATCCGGCCAAATCAAACGTGCAATCCGAGCCTTGGCAATTCGAGCTTGAGCCGTTGGTTTAACACCGGTTGCTTCGCGCAGCCGCCTGCCGATGAGCTCGGCAACGCATCGCGCACACCGGTCTCAGGGCCTGACTTCATCAATACTGATTTCTCGGTGATCAAGCATTTCCCGCTTCCGCGCGAAGCGACGACGCTCGATTTCCGTGCAGAGTTCTTCAACCTCTTCAATCACCCGCAATTCGGTTTGCCTGGAGCCGATTTCAATTCTCCGGCAACCTTCGGGGCAATCAGCTCCACGGTCAACAATCCACGCGTGATTCAGTTTGCGTTGAAATTACTCTTCTAATTCGACGCACATGCGACATCTCACACCCTGCTTGGCAGCCCTGTTGCTGCTCACGAGTTCTGCTGCGTTCGGCCAGCGACGTAAAGTGATTTTCGACCAGGATTGCGCCGGTCCCGGCGGCACCGACCTGCAATCGCTCCTAGTAATGATTCAGTCGCCGGATGTTAGTGTCCTTGGGATCACGGTTGTCACTGGAGATCAATGGCGCGATGAAGAAATCGCCCATACGTTGCGCCTGCTCGAGATCATCGGCCGAACGGATATTCCCGTTGTGCCCGGTGCGGTTTTTCCGCTCGTGAACACGCGCGAGGCAACAGAGGTTTGGGAACAGCGCTATGGACAACTCGCGTACATCGGCGCATGGGATAAGCGTTGGTGGCACGAAGCTTCTGTTGTTCCGCCTCTTGCGGAAGGTCAGCCGCACACAAAGCCGTCAGACGAAGATGCCGCGCATTTCCTGGTGCGAATGGTACGCAAATACCCGCATCAAATTACCATCTACGCGGGCGGACCGATGACCAATCTCGTGCTTGCGATCTCGCTCGATCCTCAGTTCCCGGAATTAGCTCAAGGATTGGTCTTTATGGGTGGAAGCATCAGCCCACAGAGCGATGATCCCGAGTTCGCCAATAATCCGCGTCATGAGTTCAATATGTGGTTCGATCCAGAGGCCGCAAGCGTCGTGCTGCGCGCGCCATGGAAGAAAATTGTCTGCACGACGGTCGACATTTCGATTAAGACTCGTTTATCCCAGCAGGCCATGAACCGGATCGCAGCCAGCGACACCGATTTGGCGCGCTATCTCTCGCGCTTTTACCGCGCAAACTACATGTGGGACGAGCTTGCGGCCGCCGCGTGGATCGACCCCAGCCTGATCACGAAACGCGAGACCCGTTATATGAATGTGGACCTCGATCGAGGAGCAGGATACGGCAACACGCTGATTTGGACAGAGAATGATAAGCCGAAAATCACCGTACAGCCCGTCGAGATCCAAGTGGATCTGGACATCGAAAAGTTTTACGAGATGTTCGTGCGCCTGATGAGCGCCAGGACTCCCGCAGCGCACTGACCTTTCTCAGTGAGATTTTAGTTCAATCACAAATTGTTTCAGCTCGGCTCGATCACGTTCTCGCTGCGCTGCGGACCTCTTTGACAATTCCCTGTATAGAGCGAGCTCTTTTTCAGCTTCGGCCTTCTCGCCAGTCATCGCATACTCCTGCGAAAGGCGATAGTGCGCTTCCTCCAGTTGCGAATCAACCTCGATCGCTTTCCGATAAGCCGCGATTGCAGACGGCAAATTCTTCTGATCTGCATAAACGATGCCGAGTTGCAGATAGGCAACCCCGAGATGTGGATCAAGCTCGATAGCTTTATTTATTAGGCGTTTTACCTCATCCTCATTCCTTCGGTGATTCCAAAGCGCGACAGCGTAGTAGTAATTGGCCTGCGCATTGCTGGGTTGAATTTTGGCAAATCGCCTGAGCCTTTCGAGATAGCCATTTAATTCCGTGATCTCGCGGGCTTGCACTTTTCCCAGAAATAGGTAAGGCTCGGGATCACTCGGATTCAGGTCAGCGGCCTCAAAGAACCGGCGCGCGGCGTCATCGTAAGAACCCCGCGCATAGAATCCTGTGGCTAAGCCAAGCAGCATTCGAGAGGAACGTGGAAACAGTCGATTGCCCTTCGTGAACACTTCGATTGCTGGATCAACCGCATGATGCTCGAGCAATTCAGCGCCCCAATGGAAAAGATTCGGCTCGTTCGGATCTAGTTCCGCTGCATGCTGGTATGCACGTACCGCAGCAAGAGCATTCGCGGGATTTCCATCCACATGGCCTAGCTCTGCCGTCGCCTTGGTCAGCTCCTCCGTCGAGCGTAGAACCATATCCGAACCGTGGCCCCCGCGATAGGTGTAGTCCGCCATGCCGGCCACGGTGAATTGCGGCTCATCATAATACTCCGGTCTTTCAGACTTTTTCTCCTGCGATTGTCCGAAAACTAAGGGACCGAGTAGCGCAAGTACAAAGATCATCTGCGATCCACATTTCACCGCAGTTGCTCCAATGCCTTACGAGCCTGGACATCATCGGGACGCTGCTCGATAAGTTTCTGAAGTATAGCCCGTGCTTTATCGGGCTTGTTCTCGATTGCATACACGCGCGCGAGATTCAAATACGCCTGATCGAAGGCGGGAACAACTCGGATACATTCCTCAAACTTCGCAATCGCTTCGTCGCGACGGTTCGTTTTCAGATATAGCACTCCGAGATTATTCAGCGCTTCAGGATAATTGGGGCGAGCACGTAGCGCCCTCTGAAGGTAATCATAGGCCCGGGCGGTCTCATCCGTCTCTGCGAACACCATCGCAAGGCCGTAGTTCGCCTCGGGATCAACAGGTTTCATTGCGACTGCCCGCTCTAACACGCTGCGCGCTTCACCCCAACGCTTCTGCTGGCGAAATGCGTTGCCAAGATTTTCGAGAGCAACAAAATGATCCGGATTTAATCGGAGCGCTTCTTGAAAATAGTCGATGGCCTCTTCCGTTCTACCTTCGCGCGCGGCGATCAGCCCGAGATTGTTCCAGGCATTCGGCAGAGTGCCGGGGTAACTCACTTCGAGCTTTACTGCGCGGCTGAAAGCATCCCGTGCTTCCGCAGTTCTCTCCTGTTTCAGGTAAACGCTTCCTAACCCGTAATACGCTTCGGCGCTTGATGAGTCGTCCCGAAGCGCGATGCGGAACCATCTCTCAGCCTCGTTGTAATAACCATGATCGAAGTAAACCGAACCATAGGCCAGATAATTTCGCCGAAACTCGAACCTCTCTCGAGCACCGGAAAAGGGCAGTGCCTTCGTAAGCCTTTCTGTTGTGGTCCGCGGAATTTGACGCATATCTCGCGTGACAGTCTCCGGTTTCACCGTACCTTGGTACACCTTTACGATGTCGCCGTGCTCGTCGATCAAGAACGAAATCGGCAGCACAAGATCGCGGTGCCGGTCAAACATGTAGCGAAACAAGAGATTGTAGATTGCGACGAAATCCTCATCGTGAGCATTTTCCGCGCTGATCGTAAGAAGCTGAGGGCCATCTGCTCGCGGTGCGGGAATCGGAGCGAGCAGCCACGTTTCCAGCGCTTCGGGAAGAGTGTCGCGCGCCTGCTCCGTTGGATTGGCAATGCGATTCCGCATTGGCCCGAACGGCTCGATTCGAGATATCTGCGCGCCTTCTTCGATCCAGATCCGATGATTTTGAGGAAGCCCATGCGCGTCTTGCACAAGTCCGCTTGGCCAGCGAATGGAAACGTTCACTCGGCCTTTGGTGTTCCCCAGCCCGAAAAACAGCTCTTTACTATGCTGCGAGAGGAAGCCGGATCCCGCCTGAAGAAGCCGCGTTTGCCTGCCCGCCTCAGTTTCAATCGTTACGACCGCGCCGATTGCGTCACGATTACTTTTCGTTCCGCGAAGGCGAAATGAAATGGCAGGCGGCAGCTCCGTCGTTACGTTCTTCATTAGCCGTAACTGCGGGGCGTTGCGATTTTTTAGCAGTACTTCCTGGCGTCCGTCGTGGTCAAAATCGGCGAGTGCGAAAGCCCGGCCGTCCTCGACGAAATCCAGGCCGATTGCCCCGGACACGTCCGAAAATGTACCGTCCCGATTATTTGCGTAAAAAACGTTCCGCTCGAAACCACTCCAGGTGTAGTCCGATCGGATCAGCTCGTTGATCGCGTTCCATCCCTCTTCGTATTCAGGAGTGTCCTTCGGCTTATCCGGGGAAGCGGCAACCACCTGACGCCAGAAGAAGCTATTCAGGTCTTCGCGAATCGGGCCAGAAATCATCCCATTAGCAATATAGAGATCCGGGAATCCATCGTGATCGAAATCCCAGGCATCGCTCGACCACGACCATCGTCCCATCCACACGTTCGCGCGATCAGTCGCATCTTGAAAAATTCCGTGGCCGCTATTTCGGAACAAAGAATTACCCATCGCATGTTTGCGATAAAGCGCGCGCAGCTCCGGGGACGCATTCTTCTGAAAGAGTTCTTGTGTTGAGATGCGCTCACCAGGCGCAGTCCACATATTCGCGGAGTAGAGATCCTGCGCGCCGTCGTTGTCAAAGTCGAGCCACGAAACGCTCATGCCTGCTCCGGCGTCTGCAACACCCGCTTGCGCCGCAACATCCGTGAATGTTCCGTCGCCATTATTACGGTAAAGATTCTTTCGGCCGAAGTCGTTCACCACATACAAATCCGGCCAGCCATCGCTGTTGTAATCACTCCATCCGCAGCAAAAACTGTAGCGTGTATTGTTTTGATTGAGACCTGTGTGCTCGGTTACATCGCGAAACGTCCCGTCGCCGTTGTTGCACATCAGGAAATTCGGCGGCCCATTCTCCGCGTCGTAGTAGGGGGTCGGATATCGATACTGATCTGCACCCTGGTAATACGAGTACAAACAGAAATAAATGTCAAGAAAGCCGTCACGGTTATAATCAGCCGCGGCAGCGCCCGTAAACGTGCCTTGTGGCGAGTTGGCGAATTGAAACGCATCTCGTTTCAGGTGAAATTTGCCACCGCCTTCGTTGAGGAATAGAAGAGGACCGTTCGCGCGCACGACGACCAAGTCCTGATGTCCATCGTTATTGAAATCCGCAAACAACGCGCAGGCTGTATTTTCGAGAATGCCCACGCCCGACATCTCAGTAACATCGTCGAAAGTTCCGTCACCGCGGTTACGGTAGAGCCGGTTGGGAAGTCCCGCTGGCTGGCAGATATACAAATCGTCGAAGCCGTCATTATCGATGTCGCCGGCCGAAACCCCGTTATGTCCGTAAATGTCGATGCCGCATGCGCCATCTAGCACCGTGCGCCAGTAATCGACTCCGTGCAGCATCTGCGTCGAGTACGATGTGTTACCGGCGAATGCGTGTGCACTGACGTCCACGTAGAATCTCTCGTGCGATCTGCTACGGGTTTCCTCTCTCGCCTGCCACCGGGTCAGGCGCAATTCTTCCAACCCCGACGCGTCCCATTGAAGATCCCAATACCCTACTCGCTGCTCACGGTAGAAATCGCGGCCCGTGCCTACCAGCTCGTACCGAACACGAGTTCGAAGCCCGTGCGAGTCCAGATCGATTGTCGTCACCTGGAACCCTGCGCTTAGAATTTGAGAAAAACTCGCGACCGCTGATCGCAATTGCTGAACAAAAGCGAGCGGACCTAACGAAGTTTCTTGTGCGAATGTGATTCGATGAACTTCGAGGGCGGGCCCGGCCCGAGCGAGCCTCGACTCCACTGGTTCGAGCGATGAACCCAAGAAGCTCGGCGCCAGAACCTTCTCGATGATCTGAACCTTTTCGGGGAAATCGAGCAGAGCCGCACTCCATTGGCTAAGAATCGCGGCGACCTGGTCATGATATTTTTCCGTAATGAAATCGTCAGAACCCGCCTTCGTCTTAAGAATCAACGAATCCAACGGGGTTTGTGAGCGATAGTGAGGATGTAAGTGAAATTCAGGACCGCGGACGCGCAACGGAGCCAGGAATTCCGGGAGGTTCGGAGAAATCAGCGCTCCCGAAATTCCTCTGCAGCATCGAACAAGAAAATTGCGCCTTTCGAGATCAGTGCCGCGCGTGATCTTCACTTCCGGAACCTAAAATCTAGCACGCTTGTGCTTATTGCATCAGGGCTTTTGCTGCAAGTGCACGGCGCGGTACCTCAGCAGATTTCGGCTGTGGCTCGCGAGATGGGCGACACTCCGGAAGTTCACCTCGGAAAAGGCTACGATGCGTTAAAGCAAGAACGATATGAGGTGGCGGCCAGCGAATTTCGAGCCGCATTGCAGCTTGACCCGCGGCTTGTCACGCGAGCGCGATTCCCTTTAGCCGTGGCGCTCTTTGAAATGAAGCAATCCGCCGAAGCGCGCCGCGAATTCGAAGCCGTGCGCCGCGAAATAGGAGATCATCCGAACGTACTGTATTATCTCGGACGGCTCGACCTCATAGATCAGAATTTCGAAGGCGCAATCCGGAGTTTAAAGAAAGCAATAGTTAAGCCGCCCTTTCCCGACACAGCTTATTACCTCGGCGTCGCCTACTTCAAGCACGGTGATTTGGCGGATGCCGAGACATGGCTGAAGCAGGCAGCCCAGACAAACCCTCACGACAGTTTCGCCGAATACCAGCTCGCGCTTTTGTATCGCAAACAAGGGCGCGAGGAAGAAGCAAAGAAGGCTGCGGCATTAACAGCCGAGCTGCGCCGCCGCGATGCCGAAGACAGTAGATTGCGGATGGAGTGCGCCCAGAAACTGGACCGAGGACCGCGAGAGGAAGCGCGCGCATTTTGCCGGCAACTCTATGACCCTAACGATGCCGAAAAGCTAACCGCGCTCGGTACCATCTATGGTCAGCACGGTGATCTCGAAGCGGCTCTCGACCCTTTGAGACGCGCTGCGGAACTGGCGCCCCAATCTCCGCAGATGCAATACAACCTTGCGTTTACTTACTACCGGTTGAACCGGTTCGAGGACGCACGTCGACATATCGCCCCAGCCGTAGATCGCTGGCCGGATATCTTTCAACTGAATGCACTCTATGGAGCCGTTCTTTCGAAGTTAGGCGACGATCTGCTTGCCTATCAGGCGCTCCGCCGCGCTCACGAGCTGGATCCGCAAGATCCCGGAGCCGCCGAGTTGCTTTACGAGATCACCCTCACGCTCGCGCGAAAGGCCGAGGCGAAAGGGAACGCCTCTGACGCGCATCGTTATTCCGAAGAAGCCGAGCAACTGATCAAAACAAGAGTCAAATAAAGACTGCCTTTGACGCCAAGTGACTGCAAAAAACGTGCTAAGAGCGGGCTAATAGCTCTTCCAGCTTAAACTTTCGCAGCGCACTCGGCATGGCCACAGTTGCACGCAATTTCAGTCGTATCTTTGGCTGCTTCACAATACGCGCTGCAGTAATTGCTATCCTCGCGCGCCATGCAACTGCAGGAGGGGTGAGCGCACTTCTTGTCTTTTGCCATAAAGGCCTCCGGGGGTTAGACTCGCAAAGCGGATGAAAATTACTGCGAATCCCGCTATTCCATCTCACTGCTGCGGCTGAGCCGTCGATGCCTTCTTTTTCATCGCGATCACCCGCGCATCCGAAGCGGCCTGGACGGCTTGTTTCGCAGCCGTAACCGCGCCACTAAAATCTTTCCTCGTATAAAGCGACTCGGCCTGATTCAAGCTGTCTTGCGCTTTGTTGAATGTATCCGCAGCGGCATCGGCGGCTCCATCTGCTTTCGCAATCTGCACGGCGTTTCGCGCCTGATAAAGCTCGAGCAAGGCCTCGTATTCCGCCATCGAGACGTTCGGCGCGTTTTTCATGTTCGCTGAGGCTAGCTCCTGCGCCCTGACGTTTAGCGTGTACTGTCCTCGGGGCAGAAGCTCGTATTTCGCCTCAACCTGTTGCACGCTTCCGATAGTGTCCGGCCGAACGGCACTCTCCATCACCACTACGTCGCTGGGGTATGGCACCGAGAAGTACGGCTCCGCCGTAATGATCAAGCCAAATGTCGAGTACGGCGATGTCACGCGCATGCTTGCCTTATTGGAAGTGTCCGCGATCACTTCGCCAAGGTTAATCGCATGGCCGTCGGGTGTAATTGCCCATAGCACATAGGTCAGAAATTCAGCCCCGAACTGCGTAGGTGGATCGAGATGCTTAAAATTCGCGTCAATCTCGGTGTATCCATTTTTTACCTCGACTTTTGCTTCACCTTCAGCCTTCGGCAGCAGAAGCGTGCCTTTAAAATCGATCCGAGTCGGACCGCTGTGGCTTTGAAAATTTACTGCCTCGAGCGCACGCTGGACGACAGTGACGCGGTAAATTGGCGCACCCTTGTTCTCGGGCGGCTGGCTAGTCGCAGGGGCTTGCGCGCATAGCCTCGCAATACTGAAAACGATCGCAACGGATGACGCAGCAAAATACTGAATTCGGCGGCTTTGCATCATACTTGTTATTGTTTCAAATTCCTCCTGCTATTCCCCGAAATCTAGCAAAACATCGTGTACCATGCTCACTGTGAACCTACGGAGCGCGTCATGACGGATTCTTTGAAAGTTTTCACTTGCCTGCTGTTGGCAATGCCGTTCTCGGTTGGCGCGCAGCAAGCGTCCAAGCAAGAGACTTTTACGGTACCGGTCGCTTACTACAAGCTGCCAAACGGCCTCCGCGTTGTTTTGTCCCGCGATACTACCGCGCCCACAGTTGTCATCGCAGTGTATTACCGTATCGGGTTTCGCATCGAGCCAAAGGATCGCACGGGCTTTGCCCATCTCTTCGAACACATGATGTTCCAAGGCTCTCGGAATCTCGGAAAAATGGAATTCATCAAGCTTGTCGAGCAGAATGGCGGGGTTCTCAATGGATCCACGCGTTTTGATTTCACTAATTATTTCGAGTTGCTCCCCGCGAACAAACTTGAAACCGCATTGTGGGCTGAGTCTGACCGCATGAAGGGGTTGGCCATTACGGAGGACAACCTGAAAAATCAGCAGGGCGTCGTTGGCAACGAAGTCAAGGTAAACGTAATCAATCAGCCTTACGGAGGCTTCCCCTGGCTTTGGATTCCGCAGTATGCGAACACGAACTGGTATAACTCCCACAATTTTTATGGCGAGTTGAAAGATATCGAAGCCGCCAAACTTGATGAAGTGCAGTCGTTTTTCAAGACATATTACGCTCCGAATAACGCCGCCTTGGTCATTGTCGGCGATTTTGAAGCTGAAGCGGCCAAATCCATGATTGAGAAATATTTTGGACCGATTCCCGCCTCCAAGGTGCCTTCCCCTCCCGACTTAACCGAGCCGCGGCAAGAAAAAGAAAAAGCTGCCGTTCGCGAAGATCCGCTCGCGAATCGCCCTGCCCTGGCGTTCGCTTATCACGTTCCGCCCCGAAATTCTCCTGAATACTACGCGATGGGTCTGCTCGATCAGATGCTCGTACAAGGTGACGACAGCCTTCTGTACGAAGAACTCGTCAAAAAGCGAGGGTACACGGGCGAGGTTTCAGGCGGAATCAACGTGGATCTCGGAGACATGTTCGACTACGACGGCCCCATGCTCTGGACCGCCTATTTGATCCATGATGCTAGTGTGAAACCCGATCAGATTCTGGAGTCGGTCGACAACGTGATTGACAGTTTGCAGTCCCAACCTGTCTCCCAAAAGTTGCTCGATCGAAGCGTGATCAAGATGCGCTCGCATCTATACGACTCGATGACGCAATTTGGCGGATTCGGCCGCGCCAATCTGCTCGCCTGTTTTGCCCTCTTCGACGATGATCCATCGAAGATCAACGCGCTCGAAGCAAACTTTAGAAGTGTAACTCCGGAATTAGCGCAGCGCACGGCTCGTGAGTATTTGCGCAAAACGAACCGGACCGTTCTGATCCTAAAGCCCGGTGCCGTAAGATCCGGCCCCGCGTCCGCGAGAGGTGCGCGATGAGACTGCTTTTCGTTTTGCCGATTGTGATCTCCGCTGTATCCGTTCAATCGCTTGCCTCCGTGAAGGAGACTCCTCCCGAGGGAGGGCCGCCGAAACCGTTTCACTTGCCGCCGGCCGAAGATTTCACGTTGCCAAATGGCATGAAGGTCACGATTGTCCCCTATGGCAGTGTTCCCAAAGTGGCAATCCGCGCGTACATCAAGGCCGGAGGCGTAAACGAGCCTGACAATCAGGTCTGGATGTCTCGTCTCACCGCTCTTTTGATGAAGGAAGGAACAAAGACGCGGTCGAGCGAACAAATCGCGCAAGAGGCTGCCGATATGGGGGGCCAGCTCGAGATCAACGCAAATACGGAGTACACGGTCGCGGGCGGAGTCGTGCTCTCTGAATTCGGTTCGCAGTTTATTAATCTACTCGCGGATGTCCTCCAAAATCCGCTATTTCCTTCGTCGCAGCTCACTCGACTAAAGGCTGACCTTGAACGCGAGCTCGCGGTCGACAAATCCGAACCTCGTTCATTGGCGCGAGAGCGATTCCTCCAAGTGCTCTTTCCGAATAGCCCTTATGGCCGTGTGTTTCCGTCCGAAAGCGCGCTCAAAGGCTACACCCTCGAAGCCGCTCAGGCGTTCTATGGCGCAAATTTCGGCGGTTCTCGGACGCACCTGTATATCGCGGGTAAGCTTACTCCCGGTCTTCGAGAAGCTGTTCAATCGGCCTTCGAGAGCTGGTCTCGCGGAACAGCAGCTCCGCAGCTTTCGACGCATCCTGCAGAATCGCGATCCCTGTCGTTGATTGATAGGCCCGGTGCGGCTCAATCGACCCTCTATATGGGTTTGCCGGTCGCAAACCCGCTAAGCCCGGATTATGTCGCGCTTGATGTTATGGATGCCTTGCTCGGCGGGTCCTTTGTCTCGCGCATTACTTCGAATATCCGCGAGCAGAAAGGTTACACCTATTCGCCTTTCAGCCAAATCGATACCCGCACGCATCTCGCCTATTGGGTAGAGATTGCGGACGTGACTACCGCGGTTACCGGTCCGTCGCTGAAAGAAATTTATTACGAAATAGACAGGATGCGCAAAGATCCGCCCTCAGAGCCGGAGTTGAAGGGTATACAAAACTATCTCGCCGGCCTGTTCGTATTGAAGAATACCATCAGCCCCGACGCCATCATCGCCCAGCTACACTTTGTGGATTCTCAGGATCTGCCGCGTTCCTTCCTCTCAAATTATGTTCAAAACGTCTTGGCCGTAAAACCTGGTGACATCCAGCGAGTTGCCGAGACATACATTGTTCCCTCTAAGATGACCACCGTTGTTGCGGGCGACAAGGCAAAAATCGCCGATCAACTCAAGCCGTACGAAGCGCCGGCGCCATAACTGCGCCAAGAACCGCTTAGTACAGCATCAAGCTGTTCAGACCAGCGTAAATCGTCTTCTCCAGGTGCCCATCCGGCAAATCGCCGCTCAATTCCCAAGCAAAGACGCCGCCCAGGCCTTTGCTGCGCGCGTATGCCATTTTCTGGTAAATGGAGTCCGCATCATCGTAGGTCCAGTAATTTGTGCCGTCAAATAGCCAAGGCGTTTCCGTAGTGCCGCCGTTTGCCGTGCTGTCCCGAAAAACCTCCATCACCGGCTCGAGTGACGTTTTGATGAAATTGTAATTTTGCGTGTTCGTCGCTAATGGAGTTGCGGGATCAAACTGCCCGTTCGGATTGGGAGCATTCGCGTTCACCTTCCAGCCGTAGCCGTAAAAGGGAACACCGAGAAGAATCTTCTCAGCGCAAGCGCCGGCCGCAAGATACGCTTTTACCGTGTAGTCGATATTGAGAGTCGGATCAGGGTCGTATTTCGTTGCATACAGCGGAGCGACGAAGCCCGTCTGGTTCTGCCAAGGTCCGGCATAGTCATACGTCATCAAGTCGATGTAACTAACATATTGATCGACGCCGCCTATGTCGATGTTAGTGAAGTTCTGCTCGCCCGCTGGTGCGTCATAACTCAGTAGATACTTGCCTTTCTTAATCGCGTCGAGCTGTGTGCGGAACTCCTTCATCAGAGCCGTAAAATTCGCCGTGTCGGCAGCGGTCGGGAATTCCCAATCGATTTCAATTCCATCGAATAATCCGGGAGTATCGGGAACCGCCGGTCCGGGCGGCCCTTGAACCGTCACGCCGTGCTCCCATTTGTTTGGAGTTTGGCCGAACGCGCCGGTGAAATGCCCTTTAATGTAGTCGCTAAGGCATGAGGCCGCGAAATGTTTGCGGCTGGCTTCGGTTGCCGCCACCGCAGAGAACGCTTGAGGGGGCAAACTTGCTCCGCCGATCGTGATCACGATCTTCAAATTCGGGTACTTCTGCTTAAGCAGCAATAATTGCCCGAAATTACCGGTCAAACCGTTGGAAGGCAGCCCCTTGCCGTCCACGCTCGTATTTGGCGTGGCGCCGGCCGGAGTCCCGTTATCGGCCCAGGAGTCAAATGATGTGCATTCGTACTGCCCCTTGGCGTTGGTTCCGATGTTAACAAACGCGTACGTGAGCATGTCAAGGTGTCTGGCCGTTCCGCTCGTATCGACCGTCTTGACTAGATAGCCGTTGTAGACGGTCCATTGCGCGTAATACGAGTTCATCAGTTTGTGTTCGCCGGTATCAGCCGGGATCGTGAGCGAAGTTGAGAGCAATGCAGCAAAAATCGCTGCGACAGACTTGAGGTGCATAGTGTGCTTATCATACAAAGATGACCTTAAAACACTTTGCAGTTGTGAGCGCGTCGCTGTTGCTTTCCGTATCCGCTTATTCCCAGGCCGAACGCATGCCAAGTCCATCTCCTGAGCTGAAGAAACTCGATTACTTCGCCGGAACCTGGAAAACACAAGGCCAGATGAAGCCGAACCAGTTCGGACCCGGCGGCAGCTTTAGTTCCACGGATCATTGGGAGTGGCAAAAAGGGAACTTTTTTCTCGTAGGCCACTCGGAGTTCAAGATAGCTTCTATGGGCGAGGGCGTCGAGCTTGCCGTAATGGGCTATGATCCTGCAAAAAAAGTCTTCACTTACGAGTCCTTCAATAGCTCAGGAGAGCACGAGGTGGCAACCGGAAGCTTCTCAGGCGACACGTGGACATGGAATGCCGGTGAGCAAAGCTCGTTTAAGTGGCGCTTCATCGAGAAAGTATTGTCCCCTACATCGTTTTCAGCGAAATTCGAAGGCACTCAAGACGGCACGAACTGGAACACGGTTTTCGAAGCAACATATACAAAGCAGTGATTTGAGCCAGAATAAAAACAATTCACCTTCGAAACGTTTAATCATCTGTTAACCAAAAAGAAATAAAAGCGCAATCACTCCGCCCGGACCATGGAGGTGGATACTCCTCCCCCATGGCAACAACTACGTTTCAGTTCTTCTGGAACCGGCCCGTCGTCGAGCGCGAGTTCCGAACCGGCGTATCGCTTCACAGCCACACGATTTACTCAGAAGAAAGCGTCGAGTCCATCCCGCGCCATCTTTCTCGAATACCGTATTTCGGGAGCCGTATTTTGCGCGGCAACGGATTGGACGCCTCACGCCTCTTTTGGACTCCTCCGCTTTCACCTCGCCAGGCGTATCGCCTCGAAGAGAAGCAGATTCACCGAAAACTCCAATTGCCTGCTCTCGTCTCGCTGACTGATCACGACGACATACGTGCGGGTTCACTCCTTCGTGTGCTCGACCGCTTTCGCGATGCCCCAATCTCGACAGAGTGGAGTGTTCCATTTGGTCCCGCAGTCTTCCATCTCGGGATCCATAATCTCCCGCCTTCTCACGCCGCCGACGTAATGGCCCAGCTCTCTCGATTTACGACGTCGGGTGCAGCCGACCCCCAGTCGCGAGACCGCCAGCTATCCGGCTTGCTCGCAATGCTCAATTCCTATCCCAACCTCTTAATCGTCTTGAATCATCCGCTTTGGGACGAAAGCGATTTGGGATCTAAGCGGCACGCGGAAACGCTCAGCCAGTTTCTTGTGCGCCATGGTCGAACGGTACACGCGCTCGAGCTGAACGGGCTCCGGCCGTGGCGTGAGAACCGGCGCGTCATCGTTTTAGCGCGCGACATGAATCTTCCGGCAATCTCGGGCGGCGACCGCCACGGCCTCGAGCCAAATAGCACCGTGAATCTGTCGCAGCAGCGGAATTTCGAGGCTTTTGTTAACGAGATCCGTTACGCGAAAACGAGCCATGTCGTTTTCATGCCCCAGTATAGGGAACCGCACAGGCTTCGCATGATTCGCATGATTGCTGAAGTCCTCGCCGATTATCCAGAGAGCCCCGGCCGCGCCACTTGGCCGGAGCGCGTGTTCATTCGGCAATCGGAAACCGGACCACCAACTCCTGTAGCTTCCATTTGGGGCGGTTCCCGGCATTGTCCGAAACTACTGCGGCAGATTGTCCGAGCGATTCAATTGACCCAGCACGGCAGCATGCGCTTCGCCCTTCGCCTTGCCTTGGGAGGGCATGAATCGCTCGAATCAGGATAGGCGAGAGTCGCCCTGCTTTCACCGTTCCAGGTTCTTATGTCGGCGAATCAGACTGCGATATCATGTTCCGCACAATGTGCGACGTCAGCAGAAGGAACGTTTTGCTTGGGGCAGCGGCGCTGGGTGCCTCATTTAGTACTAGAGGCGGAATAACAACTGCTCTGGCGCAATCCGGCCCTGGGACGCCAGGAGACGAAATCAACAAGGCAGTGCGGATGGCCGATGACGTGTACTTTCATCAAGGAGATATCGAGCATCACGGCTACTGCAATAACGGCTGGATTTTCTTCGCAGATTACGTCCTGGTCATCGATGCAAATTTCCCCTCGGGAGCACAAAATATCCTGCCCAAAATTCGCGCGCTCACGCCCAAGCCGGTTCGCTTCGCATTCGATACGCACCATCACGGCGATCACGCCTACGGCAATCAGGTGATGGTCGATGGCGGGGCAACACCGGTTGCGCATACCGGAGTGATCGAGGAAATGAAGCGCTATGAAACAGGCTATTACGACAGTAAACCTGGGCGTTGGGAAGAGGAGGCAAAATCGCGGCTAGATGTAGCAGCGAGCCGGCTGAAGCCCCCATCCGTTCTCTTTCCGCGCGAATTGTATTTCGATGACGGTAAGCATCGGGTGGAGTTGCTTCATCTTGGAATCGCTCACACGCATGGCGATGCCGTGGCCTGGTTGCCGAACGAGCGCATCCTTTTCACTGGCGATGCGTGCGTCAATGGACCTTATAACTACGTCGGCGATGGTGATGTTGAGAAATGGGTCGCGACGCTTGACGCGATCAAGAAATTAGGCGCTCAAACAATTTGCCCGGGTCACGGGCCGCGCGGGTTAGCCGGAGTGCTCAATGATCAGCAGGTTTTCTTCAAGCAACTTCGTGAGCGCGTTGGAGCGTTACTTCAATCGCATAAGAGTGCGCGTGAGATCTATGACTCTGTTTCGCAAATTCGAGAAGAACTTTCAGCTCAGCCGCAAATCGCCCGCTATGTTGATAAAGAGGGCCTCAGCGCTCAAGTCGAGAAAGTCTACAACGAAATGACCGGGCAAAACTTTCCAAGTGACGTAAAGACATCGCACGCAGCAAGACTGTCTCATCGACACTCACATGGATTCCGTGCGGTTTAACGCCATACGCCGTCTGTTTCACAAGCTCAGATGAAGCCCGCCGGACGAGTTGAAAGCGTCTGGCGTTATCCGGTGAAAAGCATGCGCGGTGAAGAATTGCGCCAAGCTTTTCTCGGGTTCTCGGGCGTTTATGGCGATCGGTTTTACGCGTTTCACAGCTCGGCAGCGCGGAAAGGATTTCCTTATCTAACGGGGCGGCAGAAGGAGAAAATGCTGCTTTACCGGCCGATGTACCGTTATTCAGATCAAATGACGACACCGCCGAATCTCGCGGAAGCCGCAGCAAGCGCCCTCGGCAGCACTCCGATCTATCCAGATCCCGAAACTCTCATGCTGGATGTCCAAACGCCGGCAGGGGATTTGCTTGCGATCGACGATCCTCTACTCATCCGCAACCTGCGCGAAGGCCTCGACAACCGGCACGAGCTCACGCTTCTACGATCCCATCGGTCAATGACCGATTGCCGGCCAGTTTCGCTCTTTTCATTGCAGACGGTCGAGCAATTGAGCCGCGAAACGGCAGTCGATTTAGACAAGAGGCGCTTCCGGGCCAACATCTACGTCGATCTCGCATCCGATCTTCCTTTTAGCGAAGATGAATTTCTCGGCCAAAAGCTGCAAATTGGCGCAAAAGCCGTCGTCGCGGTAGTTGCTCGCGACTCGCGCTGCAAGATGATCATCCTTGATCCCGATACCGCGGAGGCGAATCCCGAGATTATGCGCAACCTCACCCAAGCCCATGACGGCAAAGCTGGGGTTTACGGCGTCGTCATTGTGGAGGGAATCGTCTCGCCGGGCGATGAAATTGCCCTCCTGGATTAGGTGCCGATTTCTACACGAATGCGTACGGAGCCTGAAGGAATCGAAAGCTCTGGTGCGCCCGGACAGATTCGAACTGCCGACCTTCTGGTTCGTAGCCAGACGCTCTATCCAACTGAGCTACGGGCGCAGCGAGAACAACAGTATAGCAACGCTATGCGTTCGAGCCCACTTCCGGCTGAGCAAAAGCGTGTGTCGACTGTGGAAGTCTCAACGATACGACACAGTTCCTGCCGCTGGCTTTCGCGCGATAGAGCGCCTCATCGGCTACCCGAACGAAGACCTCGGGGTCTCGCTCTGAACCGTCAGATACAGTTACACCGAAGCTGGCCGAAACCCTGACTTCAACCCCATCAATCATCATCGCGCTAGATTGCAGTTTCGTCCGCATGCGCTCCGCCTGATGAGCGGCCTGCTCCAGTTCGCAATTTGGAAGGACAACCAAGAATTCTTCGCCGCCATATCGGCCGACTTGATCATAGGGGCGCATATTTCCACGTAAACGCGCCGCCGTTTCTCGAAGCACCGCGTCTCCTGCGAAGTGCCCGTGAGTGTCGTTGATCTTCTTGAAATGATCGACATCGAGAAGAATCACACCCACGGTTCTCCGGTCCCGATGACACCGCGCCAGCTCCTGTTCCAGCATGGACGCGATGGCCGGCCGGTTCGGCAACATTGTTAAAAGATCTTTGTTCGCTCGCTCCCTCAATTCCTCGCGTGCCCGGAGGAGGTCCATCTGCAGATCTATGATTCGCTTGCCGGCTCGTAAGCGGACCTGCAGCTCGTGGCGGTTAAACGGCTTCACGACATAATCGTCAGCTCCGGCTTCAAGCCCCTCGACGGTCTCCTCCTTACTCTCTTTTGAAGTCAACAAAATGATGTACGTGTACGGCTCTCGCCTTTTCTCGCGCACGCGATGGCAGACTTCCGGACCCGTCATGTAAGGCATAACCCAATCGAGGATCGCCATTGGCGGCGCATCCGGCTGCGCGAGGATCTCCCAGGCTTGCGCTCCGTTCTCAGCGACTACAACCTCGTAGCCCCATTGCAGCAATGCGCCTCGTAACATGATCCGAGAAGCTGCGCTATCGTCGGCTATCAAGACCTTCATAGTTCGAGCCAGACAGGCTCACTTAAGAGGCTAATCGTCTGTAACGCGCCAAAAGATGAGTCTCCAAGTACAGAAAATTCCCTTTGGATAGCCCTTCCGTCTTAAAGGGACATCTTCTGCCGTTGTAAATACAACAAAATGAGCCTTTCCTTTACTATTAAGGAAGCACAAAGAGAGCGTCAATACCTCCACACAAGTTTATCGATCAAGTGATTTCGGCGAGCAATCCTATAATGGGTGTGCCCCCGGTGATATTCCGATACGCGGACGCCGTTCGAGTCAAGGAGCGCATTGCATGAATAATTCGGTACTCGTGCCCATGGTCGTTGAGCAGACGTCGCGGGGCGAACGCGCCTATGACATCTACTCTCGACTCCTCAAAGAAAACATCATTTTTCTCGGTACACCCATCGATGACAACGTTGCCAACCTCGTCATCGCCCAGATGTTATTTCTGGCGGCCGAAGACCCCGAGCGCGATATATCTCTGTACCTGAATTCTCCGGGCGGTTCCATTACAGCCGGTCTCGCCATTCTGGACACTATGCGGCTCGTCGAGCCCGATATCGTGACATATTGCGTCGGTCAGGCTGCCTCCATGGCGGCCGTCCTGCTTGCGTGCGGTACCAGAGGAAAACGCTTCAGTCTCCCTCATTCGCGCATACTAATTCATCAGCCGTCAATGAGCGGCCTCGGCGGCCAGGCGGCCGATATCGACATCTATGCGCGGGAAATCTTGCGAATGCGGCAATCGCTCAACGAAATTTTGGCTGACGCCACCAATCAGCCGGTCGAAAAAATTGCCCGGGACGTTGACCGCGACTACATATTAGAACCCGACGCAGCGCTCGAATATGGCATGATCGATCGCATTATCTCCAGCCGTGAGCTTCAGCCTGTCGCCACTCGCTAAGCCTCGGATTAACAAGCTTTAACCTTTTATTCCGGAGAGCATCTTCATCAGGATACGTCTAGGATACAGGCCCTCCTTGGTGATGCATTTCAATTAGTATCTGAAAGTGCGTTTGACAGGGTCTTACAGCAGTAAACGCGAGCTTTTTGCGCGCGTGTAGTTCCGCTTTCTCGCTTGAAGTCGGTTCAAAGCGGCGGAAAAGCTGTTTTTGGGGCTTGACCGTTCTTTGAGCGTGGGTTAGAGTAATGCTTTCGTTGGATGTCGTCAGATTAATAAGGCTTGCTTATCGAATGACGCCGCGATGCCGCCCCTTGTTAATGGGCACGCTCCTCCTCACAGCCAGTTGCTGGGCCCAGTCCCAAACAACTATCCCGCGCGATCCTTCATCCACTGCTACTGACATTCACTCCGCAGAAGGAGACGAACGCCTTGCGCGCGCTGAAACCCACTTCAACTCGGGCCGGCAGCTTTATTTCAACAGTGACATGGCGGGTGCGCGGCGCGAGTTCGACGCCGCGATCGATGCTCTCTTGAATGCCTCGGAATCGTTACCCGACCATCGGCGTATCGAACGGCGGCTGGACGAGATGAGCGATTTGATCTATAGGTTCGATATCGAGAAGCTCGGCTCAGGTGCGTCAGAACAAGCGGTCATATTTGATCAGGCTCCGATTGATGAAATCAGCCATATGACCTTTGCGCCGGATCCGAATTTGGCGTCGAAGCTTAAGACCGAGCTCTACCAGACCACTTCGGCAATACCTCTCGACTTATCCGAGCCGGTCCTGGGCTACGTCAACTATTTCTCGACCGAGCGTGGACGCAGCATTCTTCTCGCCGGTTTTCGGCGCGCGGGCCGCTATAAGCCCGTCATCGAGCGAATCTTCGCTGAGGAGGGCTTGCCGCCCGAATTGATCTATCTTGCTCAGGCGGAATCGGGCTTCCTGCCTAGGGCTGTCTCTCGAAAGCAGGCGGTCGGAATGTGGCAATTCATTGCTGGAACAGGAGCTGACTACGATCTCACGCGCGGCGCAGGTTTGGACGAGCGCTTCGATCCCGAGAAAGCAACCAGAGCTGCTGCCCGGCTTCTCAAGGATTTGCACGCCCGTTACGGCGACTGGTATTTGGCAATGGCAGCATACAACTGCGGTGCCGGCGCTGTGGATCGCGCGGTCCAGCGGACGGGATATGCCGATTATTGGGAGTTGCTGAAACGCCACGCCTTACCGAAAGAAACCGCCAGTTACGTGCCTATCATCGTCGCCATGACGATCATGGCCAAGAATCCGAAAGACTACGGTCTCGAGAACATTGAAATCGATGCGCCGCTCGAATATGACTCGTTCCTGCTTTCTGCGCCGACCAATTTAAATCTGGTCGCAGACGCTACCATGCAGCCGGTCTCCGAGATACGCGACCTGAATCCGTCAATTCTGGGGAGCGTAGCGCCGGCGGGATTCTCCATTCATGTTCCCAAGGCCTCTGCCGAATCTGCAGAAGCCGCTCTCGAGACCGTTCCGGCTGAAAACCGGCGGGCATGGCGACTTCATCATGTGGAAGCAGGCGATACGTTGGAGACAATTGCGAGCGCCTACCATCTTCGCGCTGAGAGTATTGCGGCCGTTAACCGAGCGACAGATTCGCTCGAAGCCGGAGACATGCTCCTGATTCCGGCGGTGTTTCACGAAGAGCCGCAGGCCAGGCGGAGTCGGTGCGCGCGTGCTCGAAGGGGCTTATCCGGCACATTCCGCTCGACTACTTCTGGCGCCATGCGGCGTAGTACCCGGGTAGCGGCACTCCATCGAGTCCCGGCCCAAGTCCTGCATCGCAAGGCTGCTATTCGCACAGCAATGCTCGGCCAATAGGCCGCGCTCTGCATTTCGTCTACGCTTTCTCCGGGCCCGCTCAGGATGAATCTCACCAATTCTGCGTTTAACGCTTGCCATTCCTCAACGCTTGTGAAATCATTTTGCTTCTCGCATCATCTCGATGCATAGTAGATGCGAAGGAGGAGGTATGAATCTGATGTACAGGCTTAGTCCGGAAGATGATGTTGATTTCGACTATGAAGACGAGCACGTAGAGTTGGAATCAGACAAGGACGAATATGACGACGAAGACGAGGACGAGGAAGAAGAGGAGGAAACTCCAGCGGCCAAGTCTGCCAGAGCAACACCACGGCGCGAGTCCGGTTCAACGGCAACCAGAAGCGCATCCGAGGCGCATGAAAGTCAATCTGATGTCGGCGGCCGGGAATCTGCAACTGAAAGCGGCCTGACGACAGGAGCTGTCGGCGGAGAGGGCGAAACCGGCACCGAAACCGCGCGCGGTGTGAGGAAAGCTCCTCCGAAAAAGGCTGCCAAAAAGACTGCTCCCGAACGAGCGGAGACGCGCAAGTCGGCGCCTGCTCCTTCAAAGAAGTCTACCGCGAAGAAAAAAGCAGCCGGACGGTCTCGGGCGGGGGCAGCAAAGAAGGGCGCTGCGGCGAAAAAGTCGGCTTCCAGACCATCTCGGAGAGGCGGATCTAAATCGGCCAAGAAAAGTGCGACGAAGAAGTCGACCGGCAGAAAGTCCGCCAGTAAAAAGAGCACGGGGAAGAAGACCACGGCAAAGAAGACTGCGGCAAAGAAGACCACGGGAAAGAAGACAGCGGGAAGGAAGACAGCACGAAGGAAGTAACTCCGGCCGAACTTACAGACCTCAGTTGGATTGGGCCCGGGGACTCTGCATCTCGGCGCTTCTTTCCTGGGTGCGCTGAACTTTTACTTGGGCTCTTTGCGGATAAGCGAGCGGCAGCGCTCGTAAAGCTCGATAAGCGAATCCGCGTATTCTTCGCTGCTCCGAGGGCCCTTGCTTCCGAATCCGGTGGTGGGAGTGCCTCTGCCGTAGCCGGTCGTCACGGCGATGAATTTCATCAATTCGAGCGCCACCTCGTCTGGGCTCAGCCTTGACAATTCCCGCTCTGATGTTGACTCGGCCATGCGCGAATTACGCTCCTTCTGGTTCAAAATAAGCCGCCTCTCCTGATTCTCGCATTCGCTTCCACATGCCCGTTCGCGCCCGCAGTTTCATACGCAAGATGCGAGGCGGCGCTCAAGCCCACTTGCTGGAGGGAGAGGATGGGGCGTTTTACGTAGTTAAGTTTGTCAACAATCCCCAGCACCGCCGCATTTTGATTAACGAATGGCTTGCCTGCGCTTTTCTGCGCTATCTGCAAATTCATGTCCCGGAGACTGCAGTCATCGAGCTAACGAGCGAATTCATTGAAAATACCCCCGATTTGTACTTTTCGGTTGGCTCTCGGCGGGAGCACATCCCGCCGGGGTTGCACTTCGGCTCACGCCTTTCCGTCCACCCGGATCGCGTGGCGATTTTCGACTTTCTTCCGGACAAGCTGCTTTCGAAAATTGAGAATCGCGTAGATTTTCTGGGTGCGCTCGTTTTTGACAAGTGGGTGGCAAATGCCGATTCCCGGCAAGCCGTTTTCTTTCGAGCGAGAGCTAAAACCTGGACACCCCTGAAGGGCGAAGCCCCCGCACGGCTCGGTTTTTTCGCGCAAATGATCGATCACGGTTTTGCCTTTAGCGGCCCTCATTGGGAGTTCCGCGATTCCCCCATCCAAGGCCTGTATTTCAGAACGGCGGTTTACAATGACGTCCGTTCTCTCGATTCGTTCCAGCCCTGGGTCGCAATGATCGAAAACTTTCCTGTCGAGGTAATCGATTCGGCCTGGAAAGAGATCCCCCGCGGCTGGATGAACGATGACGAGAGGCTGCTTGAAGATCTTCTTGAAAAATTATTGAAGCGCCGGTCGCGAGTCGCAGAATTGATCCAACAGGTCCAGCGAGCAAAGACTACGGCGTTCGCAAATTGGCGCTGATCTGGTTAGTGATGTGCGCGGCCGTTATGGGAGCAAGCAGGATCCCATTCCGGAAGTGTCCGTACGCCAGATAAAGCCGGTCCGAATGCCAGGTTCCCATACGCAGCGCCTCGCTTCCTGGCCTGAAGCCAATCCATGTTTCTGAAACTGTTGTCTCCCTAAGGTGTGGGAGCATAAAGGCGGCCTGCTCTTCGAGTGCCGAAACCACTTGATGGTCTATAACACGGTCAAAGCCGACGTACTCAATCGTCGACCCACAAATCAGTAACCCGCTTGCCCGCTGAAGCAGGTAGGTGTGACCATGCCGAACAATCGTTGGGCATGTTTGTTCCGGCTGCTGGTACCCGATCAGATGACCTTTGACCGGCTCGACCGAAGGCAGAGCCGGCACGCCTGTTACCGCGACAGAACTGCTCCAAGCGCCAGCCGCAATTACGACGGCCGCAAATGCCTCGATACCACAGCGCGTCGCGAGTGCCGCCTCTGCTTCTGAAATCTCGACGCTCTCGACAGCGCAATTCTGAGCGAGCAGAACACCCGAATGCCGGCAAGCGGCCGCAAGAGCTATCGTAAGCTCGCGCGCGTTCACGGTCGCATCCCCGGGAAAAAACAGGGCGCCCGCCAGTCCTCCCCTTCGCACCCGCGGCCAGAATACTGAAACGTCCTCGGGTGAGATCTCCTTTGAATTGATACCGATTCCTCTTTGGTCAGCCGCCCTAACCTTTAACGCGTCCCATTCGCGCTGCGAATAGGCCATATCAAGCGCGCCGCATTCCTGGTAATCGATCGCCAGTCCCGAAGCTTCCTCGAGATCCTTTATGAATTTGGAATAAAGCGCGCGTGATTCAGTGGCGAGCGGTGCGAGTGCTGACGATCGCTCGATTTCACCGCCTGGCGAAAGCATGCCTGCGGCCGCCCAGCTCGCCTCTCCCCCCACCTCGCCTTTATCGAAGAGTGATACACGCCAGCCGCGCTGCGCCAACTGCCAAGCTAAAGATAACCCGATCACTCCCCCGCCGACGATCCCGATTGACCTGGCTGTTGGAACCGTACGCCTCTGGCTCACGCCGATTCCTGAGCGGATTGCGCTTCGTTGTTTCCTTTCTTGACCACTTCTAGAAACGCCTTCGCCGCATGGCTTAAAGCGCGCCTCGCCGGGTATACCAAGCGGATCTTTCGCTCGGCGTGAAGCTCGTTGATGCGAATCTCGCGCAACAAATCCTGCCGTATCTCCTGTTCCACGCACATGCGTGGGAGAAACGCGACGCCCTCGTTATCCTGAACCAAGCGGCGAATGGTTTCGATGGTCGGCATCTCGACATCCATGTTTAAGGGAACTTTGTGGCGTTGAAACTCCCGCAGCACGTATTCGCGGTATGGAGAGAGCACATTGTGCGCTATAAAGGTCTCCATATCTAATTCGGATATCGAGACTTCACCTCGGTTTGCGAAGCGGTGCTGGGGTGAGATCACGAATGCGAGCCGGTCGGTGTAGATGACTTGAGAAACCACGCGGTCGTCGCCAGGATCGTAGCTGATCACACCGAGCTCGAGCTCGCCATCCAGAAGCTGCGAAGGTATTTTGCTCGCATCGCTGCGCCGCACTTGCACCTTCACTTTGGGAAACAATCGTCTGTACTGTTCAATGTGCTGAATCAGGTAGAGGGAGGTTGATTCGTTCGCTCCCACCGATAGCCGTCCGGCATAGTTGTCCTTCAGTTCGCGTAGAGCGTTCTCCAGATCCGATTCCAGATTCTGGAACCGGCGGGCGTATTCGAGGACCACCCGCCCGGCATCGGTAAGCAATAACTCGCGGCCGGACCGGTCGATTAGCTTCTCTTTCAAGTCGCTTTCTAAGCGCTGAATGGCAATCGATATAGCAGGCTGAGTTCGCAGCAGCTTTTCGCCTGCCCGTGAAAAACTCCGTTCTGTTGCAACCGTCAAAAAGACTTTCAGAGGATAGAGTTCCATCGGCCCCACTTGTCCTGTTTATGAAATTATACTGTCTTATATGCAACTCGAACACTATAAATTTGAATAATCCTGCCAACCCGTCTTAGGATAAGAGAGTTATCCCACAACGAGGTTGTTTCGTGAGCCGGATCTATATCTTCGATACCACTTTGCGCGATGGTGAACAGTCTCCGGGCTGCAGCATGACGAAATCGGAGAAGCTCCGTATGGCTGGCCGGCTTGTAGACCTTGGGGTTGACCTTTTGGAAGCTGGGTTCCCGATTGCTTCGGAGGGCGATTTCGATGCCGTCGACACGATAAGTCGCCATTTTCCCTGGGCGCAAATTGTCGCCCTCGCCCGTGCTTGCACGCTGGATGTTGAACGCGCTGCTCGCGCCTTGACTCATGCAAGGCGGCCGCGGATACACACTTTTATCGCCACCAGCGAAATCCATCTGAAATACAAGCTACGGAAGACTCGCCAGCAGGTGCTCGATGATGCTGTGGCGGCTGTCGAACTAGCGCGAAGTTACACCGATGACGTCGAATTCTCGGCCGAAGACGCAACACGGACGGATCTGGATTATCTGAAGCAAGTGAGCCAAGCGGTGGTCGAAGCCGGTGCGCGTACGGTAAATCTTCCCGATACGGTTGGTTATTCAGTACCTGATGAGTACGCGGCGTTAATTAGGGAGATTGTTAAACTGCTTGGGGATCGTGCCGTAGTGAGCGTGCATTGTCACGACGATCTTGGCTTGGCTGTAGCGAATTCGTTAGCCGCTGTCACGGCGGGGGCCAGGCAAGTGGAATGCACTATCAACGGGATCGGTGAACGCGCGGGCAATGCGGCGCTTGAAGAAGTCGTAATGGCTATCAAAACGCGGCACGATAAACTGCCGTTCGAAACGGCCATTCAAACAGAGAAGCTATATGGAGCGAGTCAGGCGCTCGCCCAATGCATATCGTTCGGACCACAACCCAACAAGGCTATCGTCGGTGATAACGCCTTTGCGCATCTTGCAGGGATTCATCAAGATGGTTTTCTGAAGGAAAAAACCACTTACGAGATTATGGACCCCCACACGGTCGGAGTTCCAGAAACCAAGCTCGTACTGGGAAAGCATAGTGGACGCCACGCACTCAAGAAACGCACCGAGGATTTGGGCTTTGATCTGAGTCCTGATGAGCTGAATGAGCTCTACCGGGAATTCACTCGCCTTGCCGACAACAAAAAGGGCGTTCGGAACGAAGAGATTTCTGCACTGGTGCGGGAAGTGATCGGAAAGGGAGTTTTCGCCGAGACCGCGGGCTGACGAGCGCCAAGCCTGGCATCGCCCGAATGGAATTGAAAATCCTGCTGCTGCCGGGCGACGGCATCGGAGTCGAAGTTACTCGCGAAGCGGAGAAGGTTCTGGCTCGCGTTGCGAGTACATATGGACATCGCCTCTCCGTAACCAAAGGCCTACTGGGCGGTATTGCGATTCGGGAAACGGGCAGTCCGTTTCCGGATGCAACCCGTAAATTGGCGCTCCAGGCAGACGCCACATTGATGGGCGCAGTCGGGCTGCCGGAGTTTGACAACGCGCCCCCAGAAAAACGGCCGGAACGCGGGTTGTTGGCTATTCGGCAAACGCTTCAGGTCTATGCAAATCTCCGACCGGTGAGGGCGTATCGCGCGCTGCTCGATTCTTCGCCGCTGAAAAATCAGCTTGTGGAAGGAAGCGACCTGATCATTGTTCGCGAGCTTACAGGCGGTCTTTATTACGGAACACCGCGCGGGATTTCAGGACATGGCATTGAAGAGCGAGCAGTGAACACAATGGTCTACACGCGCGCCGAAATCGAGCGTGTCGCTCACGTCGCTTTTCAGCTTGCCCGTAAGCGAAAGAAGAAAGTCACGAGCATCGACAAATCCAACGTGCTCGAAAATTCGCAGCTGTGGCGTCGAGTTGTTACCGAGATTGGCGCTAGCTATCCGGACGTCAAACTCGATCACTTGTTAGTAGATAACTGCGCGATGCAGCTCGTCCTGAACCCAAAGAGATTCGACGTCATCCTGACAGAGAATTTGTTTGGGGATATTTTGAGCGATGAAGCTGCCGTGCTGGCCGGTTCGATCGGAATGTTGCCCTCTGCATCGATTGGTGACAGGCGACCCTCAGGCGCATGGGTGGGTTTGTATGAGCCAGTGCACGGTTCTGCTCCTGACATTGCGGGTCAGAACAAAGCGAATCCACTCGGAGCAATTGGCTCGGTTGCGGCGATGCTTGAGTACACTTTCGGGTTGATCGATGAGGCGAAGAGCGTGACGAACGCTATAGAGGAAGTTTTGGACAGCGGGCAAGTTACGGCGGATCTCAAACCGGTCGCGGTTGCGACCACGACAGAAGTGGGCGATGCTGTGTGCGCCGCGCTCTCGCGCCGCGTGGTCCCCGCGTAGCTCTACCACGCGAAGACGAAAATAGGTAAGGAGTTATGTCACAAGCGAATGGTACGGCATTCAAGCCGCGCACAATTATCGAAAAGGTTTGGGATAACCATGTCGTGGCGGAGCGGGAACGTGCGCCCACGCTCTTGTATATCGATCTGCATCTCGTTCACGAGGTGACCTCGCCCCAAGCCTTTGCAGAATTACGGAAACGCCGTCTCAAAGTCCGCCGGCCGGATCTGACACTCGCGACGACTGATCACAGCATTCCAACGTACGATCGGTCCCTGCCGATTCTTGATAAGCTCGCTGGAGCGCAGATCGAGGAGCTCGAGAAGAATTGCCGTGATTTTCAGATTCCCCTGTTTGGCCCCCAGAGCGACAAGCAAGGAATTGTGCACATCATCGGGCCCGAGCAGGGACTCACGCAACCTGGAATGACGGCGGTTTGCGGCGATAGCCACACTTCAACCCACGGCGCTTTCGGAGCACTGGCGTTCGGCATAGGTACCAGCCAAGTCGAGCACGTGCTCGCGACGCAGTGTCTCCTGCAACCGCGCTCGAAAACGTATGAAGTGCGGGTCGAAGGCAACATGAAGTCTGGCGTCGGCGCGAAGGATATCATTTTGAACCTAATCTCTCGTATCGGAATTAGCGGGGGAACAGGATGTGTCTTCGAGTACGCTGGCTCGACGATTCGCTCGCTCTCCATGGAGGAGCGGATGACAATTTGTAACATGTCAATCGAAGCCGGCGCTCGTGCCGGACTCGTCGCGCCTGACGACACGACATACCAGTATCTCTCCGGCAGACCCTATGCTCCGAAAGGCGCTGATTGGGATCGTGCTCTCGGCATCTGGCGGAATCTCCCAACTGACGACAACGCTACATTCGATAAGAGAATTGATATCGACGCCAGTTCGCTCGAGCCGATGATCACATTCGGCACGAATCCCGGCATGGGCATTCCGATTACTGCGCCGGTTCCGGATCCATCTTCCATCCCCGATCCCCTGGAACGTGATTCGCTGAATAAGGCGCTTCGCTACATGGACCTGCCCTCAGGCAAGCCATTGCTTGGCCATCCGGTGAACGTTGTGTTCATCGGAAGCTGTACGAACTCCCGTATTTCCGATCTTCGCGCCGCAGCTCAAATATTCAAAGGCCGAAAGGTCAGCCCAGGCGTTCGCGTTATGGTCGTGCCCGGTTCGCAACAAGTGAAAAAGCAGGCCCAAGACGAGGGCCTGGATCGCGTTTTCAAAGATGCCGGAGCCGAGTGGCGCGAAGCGGGCTGTTCCATGTGCATCGCGATGAATGGCGATCAACTGGAGCCAGGCCAGTATGGAGTCTCGACGAGTAATCGTAATTTTGAGGGACGGCAAGGGCGGAGTGGGCGGACCTTTCTGGCAAGTCCCTTGACGGCTGCAGCCAGTGCCGTCACCGGCGTCGTGACCGATGTTCGGGAGCTGCTGTAAAAGGAGCCGCGATGGAGAAATTCACAACGTTTACGAGCCGGCTCGCCCCATTGCCAGTCGATAATGTGGACACCGATCAAATCATTCCAGCGCGCTTTTTGAAGACTACTTCGAAGGCTGGTCTTGGAGACGAGCTCTTTTATGACTGGCGCTACGATGCGGACGGCTCGCCCAAGCCAGATTTCATTCTGAACAAGCCTGAAGGGCACGCCGCGCAAGTATTACTGGCGGGCGACAACTTTGGCTGCGGCAGCTCGCGCGAGCACGCTCCCTGGGCTCTAGCGCAATACGGTTTCCGCGCGGTAATCAGCACTTCGTTCGCCGATATTTTCCGTGGAAATTCTCTGAAGAATTCTTTGCTGCCGGTCGTCGTCTCTCGCGAAGTGCATGGAGCGCTATTCAACGCAGTCGCACACGATCCGGCCGCCACCGTAACGGTCGATCTCGCTCAACAAAAATTGACACTTCCCGATGGGTCATCGGTAGGATTTCCAATCGACGAATTCGCAAAACACTGCATGTTGGAAGGCGTGGATGAGCTTGGCTACATTTTGCAGCAAGAGGCGGCGATTGGCGGGTATGAGGCGAAACGATTGCTCAGTGTGAATACGCTAGCCTCTACATAGAGTCGCAGCTAATCAGTGTTCCCGAAATGAAGCAGGATACCCTGATCTCGACACTCGGTGTCGTGATACCTGGCTTTGAATCTCACCCAGCTTTTCCCTTTTTGTTGAGTCGAGTTCGAAGTTCTTCTGCAGGTTCAGCCAAAACTCAGGAGAGTTACCGAAGTATTGTGCCAGCCGCAGCGCGGTATCGGCGGTAATCGCCCGTTTTCCCTTCACAATTGCTAATATTCGATTCGCTGGGACGTGCAGTTCAAGAGCGAGCGCGTTTGCGGACAGTCCGAGAGGCGCCATAAATTCTTCCTGAAGGATCTCGCCAGGCGTGATGAGAGGGAGTAGTTTACGAGTGGTAGTCGACAATTTCGACATCGTAGGCATATCCGGACCTCCAAACGAAACAGATTCGATACTGATCATTAATTCGTATGCTGTGCTGACCTTTTCGATCGCCGGACAGAGCTTCTAAGCGATTTCCGGCAGGTGTCATTAAGTCTTCAAGTCGTGATGCAGCGCGAAGGATGGCAAGTTTCTTTTGGGCCGTTCGAGCTATTCCCTCGAATTTCCTGACGCGAACCCCAGCGGCGACTCTTTCGGTATCCCTATTCGCGTAGGAGCCGATCAATACCTAGGATATTACGTTTAGCGTACAACATCGAGCGTATCAGGAGAACTTCGTCCAATGGGATTCCTAATGGTCCGCTTTCCCATGTTATTTTGTAGCTAAGTGTCGTCGCCCTTGACCTTCCAGCTCGAGCAGTACGAGGGCCCGCTGGATCTGCTGTTAGACCTGATCCGAAAGCAGCAAATCAACATTTACGACATTCCGATCGCCCAGATCACGGCGCAGTATCTCGACTATATGCAGAAAGCGATGGAGCTCGATATCGACTTGGGTTCCGAATTCATATACACTGCCGCAACTCTGATTCATATCAAGAGCAAGATGCTGCTTCCAAATGACCCCGAGCTCGATGGCATCTCGCCTCCTGAAGACCCGCGCAAGGAACTAGTCGACCGGCTAATTGAACACGAAAAATTCAGGAGCGCCGCTGAAATGCTTCATCAAAAGCTTGTGATCGAAGAGGCGCTTTGGTCGAATCCGCAGATCGGACAATTCGTGGACGGCGAAACCCAAACGCTCGCGGTCACAATCTTCGATCTAGTCAAGACATTTCAGGCTGTACTGGAACGGGCTAAGAATCGGCCGACTTACCAAGTCACCAAAGAGGATATCAGCGTTGCCGACATGATCCGTTTCTTGCACGACGCGCTTTCCGGCGCACGGCGCGAGCCGGTTTCCACCATTCAGCTTTTTGAGCAGCAGCGCACTCCCCGGCGCATGATCTGCCTTTTTCTTGCAATTCTGGAGATGGTCAAACAGCGAGCCGTGGAATTAACGCAAAGTGAAGCGTTCGGCGATATCGGACTGGTCAAGGGCTCGGAATTTGACCATTCAGGCCACTCGCTTCACGATCTGGCTACCGTCGAGCGAGGATATTACTGACGAATTAGATGCAAGAAGTTGAGGCCGCTAACATTGAGAATCCCGAAGCGGCTCTGAGCGCTGATCCGGTCGAAGCCGCCGCAGAGCAAAGCTTGCTGCTTTCCGAAAATGCAGATGCTCAATCCGGCAATAACCCCCTCCCGACGTTAAAGGCAGTGATCGAGGCGGTGATTTACATCACTGACGAGCCCTTAAGTCCAGAGCAGATCGCTTCTGCGCTCGAACAGCCGGCGGAGCGCGTGAAAGAAATCTTGAGGCAGCTTGTGGCCGAGTACGATGCGCCTGACCGCGGCTTGTCGGTCCGGGAGCTCGCAGGTGGTTACAAGATGTCCACCAAGCCTGAGCATCACGAGTCGATTCGCAGGTTCGTGAGGAACTTGCAGCCGCCGCTGAAGCTTTCGCTTGCCGCGCTTGAGACGCTCGCCGTCATCGCCTACAAACAACCCATCACTGCGCCCGAGATTATGGAGATCCGCGGCGTGCAAGGCGCCGGCGTGTTGAAGACGCTTCTCGACCGGAAATTAATCGCGGCAGCCGGCAGGAAAGATGTTCTCGGCAAGCCGATCCTTTACCGAACTACTCGTGAATTCCTAATTCAGTTCGGCCTCAGCTCGCTGGCTGAATTGCCGACCCTGAAGGAGTTCGAAGAGCTTGGGCGGTTCGCGCTCGAGGAGTCTGAGCCAAGTAAAGAGGCCGGGGCACCCGCTGCGGAAGGGACGCTAGAGCCACAACCCCATGGCTGAGGAAAGACTGCAAAAGCTTCTCGCGCACGCGGGCGTGGCGAGCCGGCGAAAAGCGGAAGAATTGATTTCAGCCGGGCGGGTTTCCGTAAACGGCCAAACCGTCACTGAGCTTGGCTCGAAAGCGGACCTTACTGTGGATCGCGTGAAAGTGGACGGACGCGTTCTCACTGCGTCAAAGCGCCACGTTTATTTTGCGCTGAATAAGCCTAAGAATTGCGTGACGACGGTGCACGATCCGCAAGGCCGCCCCACTGTTATGTCGTTTTTTAAAGGGGTGCAAGATCGCATTTATCCGGTTGGCCGTCTTGATTATGCAAGCGAAGGCCTCCTGCTACTGACCAATGACGGCGACTTCGCAAATGCCCTGATGTCGCCCGCCCGTCACATTCTTAAAACTTATTTGGTGAAGGTGAACGGTACCATCACGCCGGAGCAAGAAGAGGAGTTTCGTCGCGGGATTCCGATGCATGGCCGCCAAACTGCGCCCGCTTTTCTAAAACTGATTCGCAAAGGCGAGAACCCATGGTACGAGGTTCGGCTCGCCGAAGGCCGCCAAAATCAGATTCGAATCATGTTCAAGCATTTCGGGTATTTGGTTGAGAAGCTAAAGCGAATCAAAATCGGATTTCTTGAATTAGGAGATTTGAAACCGGGCGCGTATCGCACTTTGACGAATGCAGAGGTCGCTCGATTCCGCGCCATGCTGCACACGATCGCGGATACTAACGGCCACGCTGCATCAAAGCATCACGAGAAGCGATGAACGACACTCAACTTACAGGATTACTTCGGAATGCCAAAACGATTGCTGTCGTCGGCCTATCCAGCAATCCGATGCGGCCCAGCTTTGGAGTTTCGAGATTCCTGCAACGGCAGGGATATCGGATCGTTCCGGTGAACCCAAACGAGACTGAAGTCCTCGGGGAGCACGCCTATCCTTCTGTGCGCGATGTGCCCGGTGAAATCGATATTGTTAATATCTTCCGGCGGCCGGCAAGAGTTCCTGAAGTCGTCGAAGCTGCGATTGAAAAGGGCGCCCGGTGCATCTGGATGCAGGAAGGCATTGTGAACCACGAGGCTGCCCGCAAGGCCGAGTCAGCCGGAATTTCCGTCGTGATGAATCGATGCATTCTCAAGGAGCTCGCGCGTCTTCTCGGATAACCCTCCCACTCCTGGCGCTCATTCTGACGTTCGCGGGCTGTGGTCCGCATTCGGAAGATGTGCTCGGCGAAGCGTATGTCGCGCCCGGATCGATCAATCTCCGCCGTGAGCTCGCGCAACGAAATAGCTCGGCCACTGTGCTCAAGCATGGTGACCGCGTTGGCATTGTGGATGTCCGGCGAAGATTCGTCAAGGTGCGCACTGCGAAGGGCGTAGAAGGCTGGATCGATTCCTCACAACTTCTTAGTCCTGCCGATATGGAGCAGATACGCCGCGAACATGAAACCGCTCTGGCGCTTCCCTCCGAGGGGTCTGCCACCGTTTATGAGGCGCTCAATATCCACATCGAACCCAACCGGCAATCACCTGCCGTTGCAAAGATTCCGGAAGCGGTTCCTGTGGCAGTTTTGGCTCATAGAATCGAGCCGAAAACTGCTGCGCCGCCGCACGCCTCCAGCCTAATCTTTGAGAGGCCGCAGCTCTCCCGCCGTCAACGAAAAGAGAAACAGGCGAAGAACGCGTATCTTCCTCCGATGCCGCCGCCTCCGAAGCCGCCTGATAACTGGCAGGAACTCTCGGCCGAGCGCATCGATGGATCGAGCAGCACGGCTGATCTCGCGGCGCTTCGCGAAAAAAGCAAACCTATTGCAAAAGAGGAACCAAAGAAACCGGTTGTGATGGAGGACTGGTCACTGGTGCGCACGAAAAACGGCGAGACGGGTTGGGTTCTCACGCGCAATTTGACGATGTCCATTCCAGACGAAGTGGCTCAGTATGCGGAAGGAAAACGCATCAGCTCTTACTTCGATTTAGGAAGTATCAATGACGAGGAAAAGGGCGTGAAGCACAATTGGCTCTGGACCACTTCTTCGGCGACAATGCCCTACGATTTTGATGGTTGGCGCGTGTTTCTCTGGAATCGCAGACGACACCGCTATGAAACGTCTTACCGCGAGCGCGACGTTGAAGGCTACTTCCCGGTCCGCGTGGATCCGGCTGATCCCAACACATTCGGCCGGACGTTTCAGCTCGTCATGAAAGACGATGATGGGAAGCTACGCCGCCGGAGCTACTTGTTCGACGGAGTGCGCGTTCATCTTACGGGCAAAGAAGAATACCATCCAGGCGCGTCGGGTCACGACGAAAAGCCGAGCGGCATAAACATCAATCAGCTCCAAGCGAAGATCCCGCAGCAAGGGTGGATGCGCCGCCAATGGAACGCATTCAAGCGAAGAATAGGTGCTGCGGACTAAGTTTCTTCGATCTGGCCTGCCATGTCCACTCTGTCCATCGCAAGAAACTGCTTCACGTGTGGATGCTGGCACGTGTCGAGTTCCGCAACAGGCCCGAAATAGATTGCTTCGCCTTTATAAAGGAACACGACTGAGTCGGCAACTTTGTGCATCAGGTCTAGATCGTGAGTTACGACGATCGACGTCAAGCCCAATTGGCGCTTCAGGCGCAGCATCAGATTTCCTAAATCGTCCGACATGATCGGATCGACCATCGTGGTTGGCTCATCGTAAAGAATGCATTCAGGTTGGGCCGCGAGTGCGCGAGCGATCGCAACTGCTCGTTTATAACCAGTGGAGAGATCGGCCGGGTAAAGATTCTTCACGTGAAGAAGATCCACCATGTTTAGAAGCCCGTTCACCACATCTTCTTTGTTCTGCTCGTTGTAGTCTTCGCGAAGCTCGAGAGAGAAAAGGATGTTCTCTCCCACCGTGAGCGAATCGAAAAGCGCGCCCGATTGAAACACCATAGTCACCTTCTTGCGAATTGCACGCAGTTCCGCTTCGTTCATGCTGGTTATGTCTGCATGCGCCACGATGATGTTGCCTTGGTCAGGCTTAAGAAAGCCCATGATGTGACTCAGCGTGACTGATTTTCCGACGCCGCTGCGCCCAATGATGGCAAGCGTTTTGCCCCCATCGACGTAGAAACTGACGTCAATCAGGACGGGATGATCGAATTCTTTGCTGACGTGGCGGAATTCGATGTAATGCGGGTATTCCTCACTAGGCATGGTGTTCGCCTATCGGCTCTGCGCCACCTTCATGCTCGGATGAAAAAATAATAACATTCGACCCCGCCTTTTCCAGCTATAATGCAAACAAACAAAGCTTGCAGCTTTTGTCGTATGCTAGCCGCCCCCTCCGCGACGATGATTCTGGTCTGTGCGGCAGTCCTAGACGCCCAAACTCACGCATCGCGGGTTGAGGCGATTCGCTACTGGTCGTTCGGGGACGTCACCCGCATCGCCATTCAAACGCAGGGCGATTACAAAATAACCTCCGATCAAATTGACAATCCTGCGCGCCTATATTTCGACTTGACGGGTTTAAGGCCGTCACCGTCGCGCCATCGCGGGTTAGAGACGATTGAAGTGAAGGACCAGCGCCTGAAGCAAATTCGGGTCGCGGAAGTCAGTCCAGGCAGGACACGGATCGTCTTTGATTTAGTCGGGCCAGTTGACGTCGTTTCATCGCAACTGGTAAATCCCGACCGGCTGATCATCGAACTTCGCCCTAAAGATATGGTTCTTCGGACGGCTTCTGTCGCTCGCAGCGCCGGCGGCGTAAGGAAGCTGGAGATCTCTCCAAGCGACAGCGTAGGTGGAAATACGACATCGGACTCGGCGACACCGCCGCGTGCCGAGGCGAGTAAGCCCCCGCTGGAGGGATTGGTTGTGGCAGCGCCTAAAACAGCCGAGGTAGCGCCCCCGCCTCAGATCTCCGTCGCTCCGCGGACAGATTCTCCCGTCCCTGGCGTGAGTAGCGTCATAAACTCGAAAACCGATCATAGCCGGCCGCCTTCTCCCGCCGCGGTCACTTCTCCGCCACAGCCCGCAGCGTTACCCGTGAGCTCCTCCCCGTCGCCTAGATCTCCCACCCTGAATCAATCCGCTGGAATCGCTTATGCGGCGAAAAGAGATAGCACCGGAGATCGATCCCTAGTGCGCGTGTTCGGATTGAAGCTCGGCAAAGTCGTCATCGATCCCGGGCACGGCGGGCACGACACAGGAACCATCGGACCTCACGGACTTATGGAAAAAGATCTTGTGCTCGACGTTGCTCTGCGGCTTGGGCGGCTGATCAATCAACAGCTCGGAGCAGCGGTTGTGTTCACCCGCTCGGAAGACGTGTTCATTCCTCTTGAAGACCGCACCAAGATCGCTAACACCGAAAAGGCGGACCTTTTCATTTCGATTCATGCCAATTCTTCGCCCGAAACAAGCGCGACCGGCGTCGAGACTTACTACTTCAATCTCACGACCGATCAAAGCGGTTTGGAACTTGCCACTCGCGAAAACGCGACTTCGGTCAGCTCAATCTCTGATCTCAATGATCTGTTGCACAAAGCGGTGCTAAAGACAAAAGCGGAAGAATCCCGTGAGTTCGCGCAAAACGTGCAGAGCTCGCTTTGGGGAGCATCGGTAAAGATGAATAACCGTTCCCGAGATCGAGGTGTGCGCCAGGCTCCCTTCGTCGTTCTGATAGGCGCGACGATGCCGTCTATTCTTACGGAAATCGGTTTTGTCTCCAATCCGCACGACGAAAAGCTGCTGAACAAGGGCGATCAACGCGAAAAGATTGCCGAGGCCTTGTACAAGGGCGTGTCTCAATACGCCAATTCTCTAAGCCACCTTCAGATTGCGCGCGCTGCAACGGCCCAATAGCACCGAATCACGAAGAATACTCACTCTTCTGCTTGCCCGCGCCTGTTCTCACGGCAGATTCCACGTTTACTCTGCCGCACGAAATTGACCAGATGAAGAGTGTGCGGCGAAGGCATCTCCGCTTCGATTCGTGAAAGTGCTTCCTCGGTTTTGAGTCCGGTTCGATAGAGCAATCTGTACGCGACTTTGAGGCGCCTGATTTCTTCAGCAGAAAAATCCGCCCGCTTCAACCCCACGAGATTCAGGCCTTTTGCCGCTACGTTGAAATCTGAATACAGAAAGTAAGGCGGGAGATCGCTATTGACGCGAGTATTTCCGCCGACCATCGCGAGGCTACCGACGCGCGAGAACTGGTGGACTACTACTCCTCCAGAAATGAATGCCTGATTTTCGATTTCCACATAACCTGCTATGAGCGCGCAGCTCGCAATGACGATTTCGTCTCCGAGAATGCAATTATGCGCGATGTGACCCGACGTCATGATGTAATTGCCGTTACCGATTCGCGTTTCCGATTCCGGCTCCGTTCCTCGCGAGATGGTGAAGTGCTCGCGTATCTTGTTGCGACCGCCGATCCGCAAATAGCTTCGCTCGCCCGAGAAACTCTTGTCCAGTGGATCCGACCCTAAGACTGCCCCTGCCGAGATTTCGTTCGCGTCTCCTATCGTTGTCCATCGCTTCACGTACACGTACGGTTCAAGAATGCACTGAGCGCCAATGATTACGTCCTGCTCCACTACGCAGAACTCTCCGATTCTTGTACCGGGCCCAATTACGGCATCGGGATGCACGCGAGCGGTGGATGCGACCTCGACGGGCGCGTCTACAGTCATCATGCTAAGTATGTGACATGCCTCACCTAACAGTCGCTCAGTTGGCCGATATTTGTGGAGGTCAAGCGAAAGGAAATACCGAGCTTCTGATTACAGGCGCGAGCGCACTCGAAGATGCCTCGGCTACCGAACTGTCGTTCGTGGGAAATCAAAAAGCCGTGCGCGCGGCATGCTCCTCGCGAGCGGGTTGTTTGCTCGTCCCGCATTCTTTTGAAGCACACGGGCCTTGGGCGCTGATTCGCGCAGACAACCCCCGCGCTGCTTTCTCCAGAGCCGTCGGCGCGCTATTTCCAAAGACAAGGCCTGAACCGGCAATTCACCCTACAGCTAATGTCGCATTAACAGCGAGCGTCGCGAGCGACTGTTTTATCGGCGCGTACGTCAGTATCGGCGAGCACGCGCGAATCGCCCCGGGATGCGTGATTGGAAATGGTTGCGTCATAGGCGATCGCGTGACTGTCGGTGAGCGCACAATTTTACATGCGAACGTGACGGTTTACGAAAACGTCCAGATCGGATCGCGCGTGATCATTCATTCGGGCGCGGTTCTCGCGGCTGATGGATTTGGATTCACATTGGAGGGCGAACGGTACGAGAAGTTTCCGCAGATTGGCACGGTTGAAATAGGAGATGACGTCGAGATCGGCGCCAATTGTTGTATCGACCGGGCGGCGCTCGGCGCAACGCGCATTGGCGAAGGCGCCAAGCTGGATAATATGGTTCACGTCGCTCACAATTGCAGCATCGGCAAGCATGTGGTTGTGGCTGCACAGACTGGATTTTCGGGCGGCGTGGTTGTCGGCGATTACGCGGTGATCGGCGGCCAAGCTGGAGTCGGCGAGAACGCGAAGATCGAGCCGAAGGCCATTGTCGGTGGAAAGAGCGGCATCCTTCCCTCGCAGAAAATTCGCGCGGGCGAGCCGGTTTGGGGAATACCAGCTCGCCCTCTTCGTCAACACTTGAATAATTTGGCGAACGTTACGAAGCTGCCGGAGATGCGCGAGGAGCTGCGGCAGCTCAAACAAGAATTAGATGGTCTAAAAAACCGCCGGCAGTTGCCGGAAGAATGATTGCTAGTTAGAAGCGGACGCCGCCTGTCGTAGCGGAGATGCTTGCTCAAGAATGCGATTGGCTTGCAGCACCATGGCTTGAATGTGCTGTAAGTGCGCAGACATCTTCTCATCGGGTGAGATCAGTTGCAGATAGTATGCGAGCGACTCGATCACGCCTAACGGCTGACGGAGTTCGTGTACTAAATCCTCCATGGATGGAGTTTTCGGAACCGGCTGACACGGCTTAACGTTACTCCCCGCGACGGAACCGTCTTGCGAAGAGAAACACACTTTGTGAGAGAGTTGCTGTTCCATTCAACCCTTACATAGACTGACACTGAATTGTGCGGATTGTTTCCAACCGTTTGATTGTGCGCTTGATTGGGAAGGGAGTCAATGCCCTAGACAAAAAAAGTTACTAGTACTTTGGATTCGCCGTCCCGGTACGGCGCGATGTGATATTCTCATGGCGTTACCTCCCAGTCGTGGGCCTGTGGCGCAGTTGGGAGCGCGCTTCCATGGCATGGAAGAGGTCAAGGGTTCGAATCCCTTCAGGTCCACCAAATTTCACAAAAACGTAAAGCTGCCCGATCGCGAAAGCGGATGGGTCTTCGGTCTCACACTCGCCGGAGCCTCACCTTTTCCACCAGGTGATCTTCGCGCTTTTCGAGAATGAGATGCGCTCGCTCGCGCGTGGGACCGATGTTTTCGTGCAAGTTTACTAAGTTGATCTCCGTCCAAATCCCACGCGCTGTGCTGATTGCCTCTGCTTCAGTCAATTGAGCATAGCGGTGAAAATACGATTCTTCGTCGCGAAAGACCGTTTCGCAAAGGCGCAAGAATCGCTCCACATACCATTCTTCGATGACCCACTCCTCTGCGTGGAGATAAATCGAAAAATCGAAGAAATCGGAGACGAATACCTTCGATGCGCCGCGCCCTTCCGGAGACTGAAGCACATTCAATCCTTCAAGGATCATGATGTCGGGCTGCCTCACTTCCTGCACCGCATCGCGAACAATGTCGTAGTGAAGGTGAGAATACACAGGCGCGGACACGACCGGAACGCCGGCCTTAATGTCCGCCAAAAACCGGAGGAGGCGCCGCTGATCGTAGCTTTCAGGAAAGCCCTTTCGCTTCATCAGACCGCGCTCTTCGAGAACCTTGTTTCGGTATAAGAAGCCGTCTGTGGTGACCAGATCAACGCGGGGATGATCGTCCCACCGGGCAAGTGAAGCCTGAAGCACGCGCGAAAACGTGCTTTTGCCAACCGCGACGCTTCCCGCAATACCGATCACATACGGCACTTTGGGGGGCATGGGCGCACCCATGAACTCGCGTCTGGCGCGATAGAGATGCTGAACCGCTTCGACATGCAAATTCAGCAGCCGCGAAAGAGGCACATAGATTTCCTCGACTTCGCGCAATGAAACCTGCTCGTTAATGCCGCGAAGAGATGCGAGCTCGTCCTCATTCACCAGCAGCGGCGTGTTGGCGCGCAGCGCTTTCCATTGTTCGCGGCTGAAATCGATATAGCGCCCAATCGATACCGGCGAACTGCTACTCTCCGAAGAGGGACGCACTTGTCCGTCAATGCCGAAGTCATCTGCACTGATTTCCGCTCTCTTAATTACTCTGGCTTGGCTGCCCGAAAGCGCGTCCGCGGTGGATCGTTCGCTAGCCATTATCGAAGCGGGAGTGCAAGATTCAGAAGACGCGCCCTTCGTGCCTTCAGATTATCAATTCTTGCCTGGTGAGTTTGTTTACTCCACGTTCAAAATTGCCGGGTTCACTGTAAAATCCGAAGACCGTGGCGCGGTCGAGCGAATCTCGCTCGGCTACGAAGTGACGCCCCAGGATTCGAAAGGTATCGCACTTGCCTCACCAACCTCGGGCACAATTGAAGTTGAGGTCAATCCTGAGGACAAGAATTGGATGCCCATGCGGCGCTGTTCTTTTCTAATCCCTTCTTATGTTGCAGCCGGCGAGTTCCGGATTCACGTTGTCGCGAAAGATCTCTTTAGTGGAACAGAGGCTGCGAAAGACGTTCCGTTTCGAATTGGCGGAACGGTGGTCCAGCTTGTGGATAAGGTCGCGGTTCAGAATTTCCGTTTTCTACGCCAGGAGAATGACCGCCACGCTCTCGACGTGGCCGCTTATCGGCCAGGCGACACCGTCCACATCAGTTTCGAAGTCATCGGGTACAAGCTGGGTCCGCAAAATCAGTATCGTCTCGCTTACACCGTGACCGTGCTGCGGCCCGACGGAAAGCCGTTTCTTCCACAACCGCAAACCGGCGAGCTCGCTGCGAGTACGTTCTACCCCGCGCAATTTGTTCCTGCAAATTTCAACTTGACCACCTCCGGCGATTCGGCCCGGGGCGAGTACATTATTCTTTTGACAATTCGCGATCTCATCGGAAATCAGTTTTATCAGATGAGAGAACCTTTCAGTCTCGAGTAAGCAGTTGCCGAATTCTGCGCAAGCCATCAACAAATTCTTCCGTTCGCGTGATTAGGTTCACGACGACGTACGCTTCGGACGGCATATCGAAAAAGTATCCCGGCTGCACTATGACCGCTTGCTCTTCGACAAGCCTCGTGATCCACTGTTCTTCTGAAAACGTTCTTGGAAGCTGGATGATTCCAGACCAACCCCCTTCCGCATGAAGGCACTTGGCCGGGCTATTGTTCAAAATCTCGTTTGCGATTTTCCAGTTCTGCGCAATACGCGCTCGGATTTCTTGTTGAATGACTTCTCCGATCTCGAGCAGGCCAGGCAAAGCCGCTTCAACTGGAGTTCCCACAGAGAGATACGTGTCGATAATCAGTTCCAGAGCGTGGCGGGCGATTTCCCGATCCTGCTCCGGGCCGTTAATTGCAATCCAGGCCAGCTTCATTTGCGGCATGCCGGCCGATTTAGATAATCCATTTAGCGAAAAGCTCAGGACAGCATCGTGCCCGATGAAGGTCTTCACCGCACCCGCGGTTTCGTCGAGCGCATAATCCATGAAAACTTCATCCGAGATGATTGGCAGACGGTGCTGGAGGGCCAAATCGAATAGCCGATCCGCCTCGGAGGTTTTCAAAACAGATCCGGTGGGATTGTTCGGATTCACGACGACGATGGCGCGTGTTCGCGAAGAGATTTGCCGCGCCACATCCATGAAGTCGATGAACCAGTTCCCGTCGTAAACCAGGCGGTAAGGCACGATCCTGACTGAATCGAGAGCGGCCAGATATTCAAAGAGGGGATACGAAGGAGCCGGCACGAGAACTTCTTCGCCGGGATTCAGAAGCAGCTTGAACAAAAACGAATACGCTTCGCTTGTGCTTCCCGTGAATAGAATCTGTTCCGGTGAAATCGAAATGGCGCGCCGCTTGTAGAACTCGACAATCGCGAGCCGGCTTTCAAGCCTCCCGAGCGGATCGGGCCGAAAGGTAAAATCGTTTAGCCCAGCGTAGATGCGGCTGATCGCGAAATGCGGATAACCAGCCAAAACTGTCGTGGGGTTCGAGATAGTCAGATCAAGCAGGGAGATACCGGACTTGCGCTTGTCAGCAATCAGTCTGCTGAACCGGTTCGCGGTAAAAGACCAGGACAACCGTTGGGAGTAGGTATACAAACAGCTACTCTGTCACGGCTGCCCTGGGTTCGCAAGGAGTAGATTGGGAGGCTTTTCCTCTGCGAATTTAAAATTCCGGGACGCATCGCCCTGTCCACCAAAAGCAATGCGCCCCCGAATAGCGCCGTTAGCTACCGGCGCATTTTCCACGCCCGTTCGTCATCAGCTCTCAACCGAGGGATGGCGGATCGCCGCGCCGCCACCCCCATGCGCGTGTGCCCGCACGCGTGGGAGATGCCGATTTAGCGAACGTGGAAACTCAAACTTTCAGCCTTTGCGGCTTTCGAATCTGCACTCGCGGCAAACACCGTACGCTCAACACAGGAGCCTCCATCCAGCACAAGAGCTGGTTCCAGTGCTTGGGTCTCGAGCGTTTCGATCTGATTGGGCGAAGGAGCAGGGTTAACGCCCGTCGCGATCTGCTCGACGGAAAGCGAGCCGAGAGCGGCGGCCGCAATCTTTCCGCCAGTCTTCGACGCAAGCACGATCGACAGCGCGTCCACAGCTACCGTTAAAGCGAGGCCCACAATTCGTGCCGCGCTCCAGTTTTGGGTCTCCAAAATTGAACTGAGCACAACTTGCCGCCCGACCGGATGAAGCGAAGGGTCGGCTTCTGAAAGAGCCTGATAAACTTCGCCGCTCGATAGCGACTCCTTCCGCGCCCTCGCATTACAGATGCTGAGATCGTAGGCCGAAACGCCCTTCGGCAGCTTACCGTAATTCTGTTTAGCCAGACTAACGGGAAGCCGCGCGCCCGTAACCTGGAATGTACTCTGCGCGGTTCCCGGCACAAGTGGAAGCGCCAGCCCCAGTGTCACGCAGATGAGATGTTTCATCAGATCTCCTCGACAGCGATCGCTATGTTCGCGCGCCAGTCTTGGTTAAGAGGTAAGATTCCCGATGCCGGCGCGACTCAGGAAAAGTCGATTAAGCTGCTGATTTGAAGGAAGATCTTTTTTTCAGGAAATTTGTCATGGATTCGTTGGATACAGGCGGTGACGCGGAAAGCCGCCGCTGCCATTCGGGCGAGGCATGCGGTCCGGGCCTGCCTGGTCCCTACGTTACGCGGCGCGTTTTTTGTCGTAGTAGGTGTGGTTATAGATGGCCATCTTCTTGCTCACCTCGGCGGCGTGACGCGCGACTTCTTCGGTTGAAAATTCGAACCCAAATTCGGCAGCATCGAACACCGCACCGGCCTTCAGAGCCTGGTCATAGAGCTGCCAGGCTTGCGTCATCTGCTTCTCGCGGCGCTGTTTACGCTCGTGTTGCAGCTTCTGTAGCTCGGCTTGATCTTTTTCGCGCTGCTTGCGCAGGCGGCCTTCCTGGATGCTCAGGTTGTTGAGGTCTTTTCGATAGGTGAGGAAAACTTGCGCTTCGATGAGCGAGGCGCGGACCTGGGGGTCTTCTTCGTGCTCGAACTGC
>JAFAYL010000054.1 GCA_019240405.1 Acidobacteriaceae bacterium | reverse complement strand
AATCAAGGAAGTCGACGATGGCATCTGGCTCGTCAGCTTTATGGATTACGACCTCGGCTACGTCGATCTCGAGGAGAAAAGTTTGCAGCCCTTGGAAAACCCATTCGGGCCCAAAGTGTTACCTATGTCTTAGGAACGAAGTGTTACCTATGTGTCCGGAATGGACACGGAATGGACAAAGGGCCACTTGGCTCCTCAGGTAGGATTCGAACCTACAACCCTTCGGTTAACAGCCGAATCTCGGTGCGAAGCGGCGCGAATGCCGGTCAATCGCGGGCAGGAAATCAACGGTTTAGGTTCGCTTACCAGACCGGAGTTCGCGTCGCTTGACAGAAAAAAAGGCACAAAAGAAGGCACAATCGTACTCTCTATGACGCGCTTAACGCGATCTCTTTTAGCACAGGTGTGCGGCGCTTCTCAGACCGACTCGTCGCCTACCATTCACCGTCTTCATCCCCGAGATCCTGCTTGCATCTCTAAACTGACTCCACTTCCTGGGCTGAGGTGAGCTTCAAAAGGTTCCCCAACGCGTGAGACCGCCGGCAAAAGTTTGAACAGGCTTTGTTCGCTGTAGGTGTTGGAGCCCTTCGCAGAAATCGCCGACGTCACCCGCGGTGAATCGGGGCTCAGCAAGCCGCCCCGAACTTTAGAGTATCTGCCGAACTGTGTTGTGTTCGGGCATCGCCTTTGGGGTGTTTCAGCGCTGTTCAGGGACGGCTCCGTACATCCGTCCCCGAGCCGCACGAAGCGCGCGTGTTTGCACTTTACCTGCGTTTTCGGCATCTTTCACCCAGCTTGGATGAGCGTCGGCAAATAGAACTGGCTGCCCCTTTTCGTTCGATCCCCTCCGGCGCTTGCGTCTCCAACAATCCGATGAACTCCGTGAGCTTGTCCCACACGAAACGAACGCCCTTTTTCGTTGGGCCGGTATATCTCCCAACGATTCGAATGGCATCGCTCGGCGGGTACGGCGCGGCGGGTGCCGGTAGCTGGGCAGAGGTCGGGCCGGGCGAGCGGATGGTCGATCGCGCCGTCACTCATATACGAAATGCTCGGCCGGTTGTACTCGGAACACGAGGAGATGTGCAAAAACACATCGGAGTAGTGGCCGGTATAGGCTGCCAATGCTGCAATGCATCGCTCTTTCAAGCGACTCATTTGTGAGTTGCTGTATGTCCAGCGGGCTCAACTTCCAGTGCTCCTTGGTTTGTAATGTTCGCTGAAGATTTTCCGATCATGATGTCGAACGTTCCCGGCGCGACGACCCATCGCATGTCGCGGCCAAGTATTTGCAGATCGTCGGGTGTCACCGTGAAGCTCACCGTTTTTTCTGCCCGGGTTCACCGCCGGAAACCGCGGAGTTGCTTTGTCGGAGTTGATACGGGTGCGAAGGGTTCGTGAATGTATAACTGAGCAGTTTCGACCCCGGCACTTTCTCCGCTGTTCTTAACGTCAACACTCACGAGCGCATTGCCTGCGGCATGTATCTGCAAAGGATCAATACGAAGATTGCTGTATTCGAAATTCGTGTAACTCAGCCCGTACCCGAACGGGTAAAGGGGTGTGCCGGGCATGTCGATATAACCTTCGTCGTGAGTTCCAGCCGCCATTGATCCAGTATGATTTCGACGGCTTGGAATTGTAATAGGACGGCAACTGTCCAACGACTGAACCGATTCCAATCCCGATGCGCGACGCAATCGCTGCCCAGTTCGGAGTCGCGAGTCACGAACAACAAGTCATGCCGTCGTTCATGACGCAACATGAACTGAACCGAACGGCTACAGAAACCGCAGGAGCCGTCATAGACCAAAATTGGTGATCGATAGGCGGCGATTTCTGAGTAGGCCGGGAGTGTCATTTGGGCTGCGATCTAATTAGATCATCCAAACGGCCGTTGTACCACTCGACCGGTCGATTTCTAGCCCTGACGAGACACAACTCGAGAATGGTCGGCCCTCCCGAAGTTGAGAGCGGTGCCGTCTTGCAAGATATCAGTATCAGTACTCGCAAGTCCGCTTCTTAACTGCGATCCGCAGCGGCAAGCTGCCACTTTGTCGCATAAGGCGCCACACCGCGATAATCTTCGGATGCGCGGAAAGCGTCTCGAACCGATCCGATGTTTGCGCTACCGCATGAGTGAGGCTCGTTTTGCTTTAGCACCGCAGGCAGCCGGCACCGGAACCTGATTCCCAGGTTGTTCGTATGATCAAGAGACTAAGTTCACGGAGAACTATGCGCTTCGTTATCGCTTTCCTAATTTGCTGCGCTGCTAGTGTGGCACAGATGCCCGACGTGAAGGGTGATTGGGTCCTCACAATCGTCCGTTTCGGTGAGCCCGACTACACTCGATTGAAACTCGAATCGAACAATGGACATTACACCGGCAAAATTTGGAGCGGCGTTCAGCTTGACGGCGTCGCCAAAGGCAGCACTCTGGAGTTCCAGTGCAGCTATGAAGACGACGACAAGCAGCGCAAGGCGTGCGGGAGCTTGTCCGTTTCCGCATCCCAAGATGAGATGAAAGGTCAGGGCAAGATGTTCGATGAGCCAGCCACAATTTCGGCCAGGCGCGATATGCCGCAAAACGGGACGCCCCGTACGCACCAGTTCACGCCCACCCAGTTCCATCGGCTGTTCAGTGGCAATATCGAGCCCGCCCTCCACATCAACCCCGGCGATACTGTCCAAACCAAGTCGGTGGATGCCGGCGGTGTGGACGAAAAGGGCGAGCACCGTTCCGTTGGAGGCAACCCTCTGACTGGTCCCTTCTATATCGAAGGAGCGGTGCCGGGAGACACGCTCGTGGTCCATCTGAACCGCGTGCGCTTAAATCGCGACACCGCGGGAATCTATAACGATACGGTGGTCGGCAGCGCCGTCGATCCCTACTATTTTCGCGACCTGAAGCGCGTCAAAGATTTCGATTCTTCCTGGAAACTGGATCGCGCAGCGGGAACCGCGATGCTCACCAAACCGACCGACCGGTTGAAGGACTTCAAAATTGCATTGCATCCGATGCTCGGTTGCATCGGCGTCGCTCCTCCCGGCCACCAAGCCTTTCGCTCCGGCAATTTAGGCGATTACGGGGGCAATATGGATTACAACCAATTACGGGAAGGCGTGACGCTCTACATGCCTGTCTTCCAACCGGGCGCGCTGCTCTTTGTCGGCGACGGCCATGCAACTGAAGGCGATGGCGAGCTGACCGGCAACGCGCTCGAGACGTCTATGGATATCGAGTTCACGGTAGATCTGATCCGCGGCAAATCGCTTGGCCAGCCGCGCTCCGAGAACGACGAGTACGTAATGGTTTCCGGCATCGGGGGATCGCTCGCGGATGCCTTGCAATCGGCAACAACTGGAATGTCACGCTGGCTCGAAGAGGAGTACAAGCTGAATGCCGGCGAAGTTGCCATGGTGCTCGGCAGCTCTATGCGCTACGACATTGCCGAAGTAGTTGACCCACAGGTGCATGTCGTAGCCAAGCTCGCAAGAAATACCCTGGCCCAAATTCCCAAACCGAAATAGAGCTGGTTTGCGAACTACCGCAGCACAAAAGAAGATTTGCGAGCAGTTTTGATGCCGGTTGGCCATTGGCAGCCGAACTGCCGTTGGTAAGCGCGTTTCCCAGCCAAGTGACTCGGTCGAGCAGTAAGTTGATTGGTAGACACATGGCGACTACCGCGGATCTAGTTCGCGGGCTCTATAGGGCTGTGCAGCAAGTCGGGAACGCGAGTGATCCCGCCCGTTCGTCGAGATACCGATGTACGTCCGATATAACAACTGAACCCTCGCCGACAGCGGACGCGACGCGCTTTACTGATCCGCTTCGGACGTCTCCAACAGCGTAGATTCCCGGCACGTTTGTCGCATATGGCGTTAGTTCAAATGCTGCCGTCCCGCCTGTCTTGACGAAACCTTTTCCGTCCAGATTGACAAGTCCGTTCAGCCATTCAGTATTTGGTTCGGCGCCAATCATCAGAAAAACACTTTCGATCCGCTTACATGTCTGCACTCCATTGCGGCGATCCATCCAGGTGACTTCATTCAGACGCGAATCGCCCGCAAGATTTACAATCTCCGTTTCAGTCAGAACGGAAATTCGGGGAGACGTCTCGATTCTTGAAAGCAGATATTGTGACATGGTTTGGTCAAGGCTTTTTCCGCGAATCATCAAATAAACGTGAGCCGCTCTGTGCGAAAGAAACAGCGCGGCTTGTCCGGCGGAATTTCCACCACCTACAACGATGACTTCGTTGTTGCCACAGAATGCCGCTTCCATGGCAGTGGCTGCATAGTAGACGCCTTGATTTTCAAATTTCTCGAGATTCTGGACCTGCAGCTTTCTGTACCTTGCCCCGGTCGCAATGATTACTGATCGTCCGCACAAACGAATGTCCTCTGCTAACGTGAGTCGATGGAAGCTGGGCGCCGGTTCCAGGGCGATCGCTTCCCGTGCCATGGCGAACCTCACTCCGAATTTCAGCGATTGAACCCAGGCCCGGTGTGCGAGCCGCTGGCCCGAGATCCCGGTGGGAAACCCCAAATAGTTTTCGATATTCGAGCTTGTGCCGGCCTGGCCGCCCGGGGCGATACTTTCGACGACAACGGTCGACAATCCTTCGGACGCAGCATAAACAGCGGCTGCCAGACCTCCGGGTCCAGCGCCAAGGACGGCAACATCGTAGATCGTACTTGCGTCGGGTATCTGAGTTATCCCAAGTTCGTCGGCCAACCTGGCGATCGTAGGACGGTACAGGACACGGCCATCGCTAACTCCGATCGCTGGAAGAGCTTCGTGATCGCGCCCTGATGGCGCGGTCGAAGGCGCTGCCGGCGGCGGCTGATCCTGAACGAGTCGATACGGATATCCGTTGCGGCTGAAGAAGTGCTGCAGTTGAAGCGTTTCAGCTTCGGCTTCGTTGCCGAAAATAATAACGCCGGTTTTGGTCTGCGAAACCAATCCAATTCTGCGCCAGATGAATGCCTGCGTAATCAGGTTGGCAATATCACCTTCCGCGCGCATCAACTGCCGCAGGTTACGTCGCGATACGCGCAAGAGACGACTATGAGCGGCGCTCGTTCGGGCTGATACCAGGGGTGGCTGATCGTTGAGCAGATTCAACTCACCCGTGAACTGAAGAGGACCCAGCTCGATGATCGCTTCGAATTCGTTACGGTCGTTCACCGTGTACACTTCGATGCTGCCCGTAAGAACGACAAACATATCCACTTCACGCTGACCTGCAGCTGAGATTTGCGTTCCGTTCTCATAATCCGCTTCGCTGCCATAGCTGCGAATGCAACGAATCATGTCCTCCGTGAGATACGGAAATGCCATCTCGGGCCTGAACGACGGAACATCGAATGCCGTTTGCGGGTCGGGTAGCGTCTTTATTACCACTCCCTTCATTTCCGCGTGCCGCGTTGCACCGATGTGACGAGTTCTACAAATTGTGGGAACGACTCAAATTCATATCTCAAATGTTCCCATTCACGCACGAACAACGGACTCTGCATGCGACGCTCGGCTGAGCGGAGCATCAAGTGCCACATTCTCTTTGGTATGCGCCGATCAAGAAAAAGAAAATACGTGAGTGAAACCAAAGTGCAGAATCGCAATGCAGAGATGGTGAGATCGTGGCTCTGCTCCGGGATCTTAGTGGCTTCGCTAGGAACGCTAAGCCACATACCCGGTGAAGAGCTGAGCAGCAATTCGTCATACCGGGCTGACAATGCAAGGAAGATCTGCGTCTTAACTTGGTCGCGGTGAATTAAGAATGCGACTGCCAGCCCGAGTGATCCGATCAAAACTGAAAGCAACGTCGCGTACTGAATGATTTCTTGGACGTTCATAGGTCACGCAACTCCGGTATAGCTTTCCTGGATTGCTG
>JAFAYL010000035.1 GCA_019240405.1 Acidobacteriaceae bacterium | reverse complement strand
ATCTGGACAGAAAGCCTTAGCCAGCCGTCATGATCTCGGTCTTCAATCGCAGGCTTTCCCAAATGTACCTGGCCGGCAATCAAGTGAATCGCCCAGCTATTACGGCATTCCGGTGCTGAAGCAGCCCGTATGGGTGTGGTGGATCGCAGTCTATTTCTATGTTGGCGGTTTGGCCGGTATGTCAGCTCTGCTCGGCGCTGCGGTACAAATGTTCGGCGGTCGCGACATGCGCAGCCTGGTTACGAAAACGCGCTGGATCGCAACGATTGGAGCCGGGCTAAGTACGGTTCTGTTGATTGCGGACCTCGGCCGCGCCGAGCGCTTCTTGAACATGCTCCGAGTCTTCAAATTGACTTCGCCCATGAGCATCGGCAGTTGGGTCCTGAGCACTTTCTCGGCTGCTGCGAGCGGCGCGGCTGTGCTGTCATATGGCCCGCGAATCTTTCGTCCGCTAGCAGGTGCGTTCGGAATTTTGGCTGGATTACTCGGATTGCCCCTGGCTTCCTACACCGGTGTCCTGCTTGTCCAAACGGCGGTGCCATTGTGGAAGAACCGGTGGTGGTCGGTCTTGGCACTATGCTCCGGCACATCGGCGGCCTGCTCTTTCCTGGAGCTGCTGCCGTTGAATGCTAAAGAAGCGCGTGCGATCCAGGTCTTCGGTCTTATTGGAGAATGCGGCGAAATTCTGGCAGCGAAGCAAATCGAAAAAGAGGCCTCGCAAATCGAACATGTCGCAAAGCCGCTGCATGACGGGCTGACGGGTTTTCTCTGGCAGAGTGCAAAGGCGCTCACCGTAGCCAGTGCGGTGGTCTCGATTGCGCCCGGCCATTCGCGCAAAAAGCGCATTGCGGCTGGACTACTGGGCACGGCCGCCGGAATCTGCATGCGTTTCGCTTATTTCCTGGCTGGCAAGCGCTCAGCGCGCGATCCGCATGCCACATTTCAACAGCAGCGGCGCATACCGGCGTTACACGCTGGCGAGTTAAATCCTACTTCGTCATCTGAAATCTTCAGGGCTGTTTAAATTCCGAAACTGGTCCTGAGCCATGCCTTCAACCTCCAGAACCGTGAGTTTTTCCAGTATTGACCGCAGCTTCAGCTCATGAGCTTCAATCGCCTGCATCAGCTTAGGCAATGCGCGGCGATGGTAAACAGCGCACAAAGGCTCCAGTCCTGATGTTGAGCGCGGCGCAACGCACTCCCAAAGCGCTGGGCTCGCTTCCGCAGCTTCGAAGAGCTCTGCCAACACCTCTGCATCAACGTTCGGCATATCGCACGCCACAATCAGGTTTGCTTCCGCTGCGCTCTGGGCGAGTGCAGTAATGATGCCTCCCAACGGCCCATAGCCTGTCTCGCGATCGGAGATGATCGGAAGGCTGAGCGTGCCATACCGTTCGGGTGGACCGATGAGCGTGACGGAACCGGCGACGCTGCGAACCGTCCCAGCGATGTGCTCAACTAGCGTGCTCGATCTGTACGGTAGCAACGCTTTATCGCAGCCCATACGTGAGCTCGCTCCGCCGACCAAGACGTAGCCGGCGCGCTGCATCACGATCTCAGGGGATGCGGATAGGCGTCCGCGTCCTGTTCGCGCCTTCTGTGCAGACATTGAAAATCTTTTTCGATCAGCACCTGCACACCGGTCTGCGGTCGGCCCTCAATCCCAATCTGGTCGCTCTCGGCCCACTCCGTCATCGCAGCCGCCGGAACCGCCACCCGAACCACATGGCCGTCAAAACTGGCCGTCACGGCTGTGACATCGAGCGAGCTTTCCAATCTGTAAAACAGCGGTCCAGCCGGCGCAAGCTCAACGAATGATTCGACACACCCGCCGTGCCGCAGTTGCGCCACTTCCTTCTGCGTTACGCGTAATCGCAACGAGTTTCCTTCGATGCGAAGTTTCACACAACATCCACCAGGCCGCAAACACGATCGCTCCCGGCGTATACATTGAAGCGGCCGTTCCTTAAGAAACCAATCAACGTCATGCCCGAGCCCTCGGCGGTCTCAACGGCTAGGCTCGAAGGCGCGCCCACAGCCGCGAGAATGGGAAATCCCGCCATCAAGGCTTTCTGCACTAGCTCAAAGCTCGCGCGCCCGCTGACCACTAATATCGAATTCCTCAAAGGCACGCTGTAGGCAAGCAGAGCGGCGCCGATCAGCTTATCCAATGCATTGTGTCGACCAACATCTTCTCTTAGCGATTCCAAATCGCCCCGCAGGTTGAAGCGGGCTGCGGCATGCAGCCCTCCTGTGGTATCGAAAGCGCTTTGTGCTTGGCGCAAACGGTCGGGCAAGGAGTGTATCGTCTCTGCTTCCAGTTGAATGTCGTCCTTCGGAAGCACAGGACAAGCACTTACTCTAAGATCCTGCAGAGACGCCTTTCCGCAAACACCACACGCGGATGTCATCAGGAAGTTGCGTTGGCCCTGGGCCCCCGGCTGCGCTCGTCGGTTTACTAACTCGAGCGCTATGATATTCCGGTTTCCCTCGCTCGGCTGACCCTCGAAACGGATCTCAGAAATATCACGAATCATCCCTTCAGAGAAAAGGAAACCCGCGGCCAATTCGGCGTCCTCTCCCGGAGTTCGCATGGTGATCGACAGACTCTCGCCGCCGACCCGGATTTCGAGGGGTTCCTCTACCGCCAACCGGTCATCGAGTCTCGCGCTCTTGGAGCCTTCGACCCTCTGAATCGGTACCTGAACTACTGCGGGATTCATAGCAGCCTTTCCGTGCCCTCAACGAGATCTAGCGGATCATAGCAGACCTACGATAATTCCGTCCCGCCTGGCCGCGAACGCGTTAGAATGACATACTCATGCGTTCCCTATTCATTCTTCCGTGTCTTTTTTCTCTATGTGCGGCGGTGTCGACCTCGGGTCAGACCAAGTCGCAAGAAGTTCGCGAAAAACAAACCGAAGAGTCTCAACCCGTCGACAAAGAGAAGGAGCTGAAGGAACCACATGGGATGCGATATCGCGCGATCGGTCCGTTTCGCGGCGGCCGCTCTCTGACCGCATCTGGCGTGCCCGGCGATCCGAATACATGGTATTTCGGCTCCACGGGAGGAGGCATTTGGAAGTCAACTGACGCCGCCATTACTTGGAAGCCGATCTTTGAGCACGAAAAGTCTTCATCCATCGGGAGCCTTGCCGTCGCCACATCGGATCCGAATGTGATCTACGCAGGCACAGGCGAAGCGTGCGTTCGCGGCAACCTCGCCCAGGGCGATGGCGTTTACAAATCCATCGACGCTGGCAAGACCTGGAAGAACGTCGGGCTGAAGGATTCGCGCGCGGTCGGAAAGCTCATCATCCACCCAACGAACCCCGATATCGTGTTCGTCGCGGCTCTCGGCCATCCATACGGTCCCAATCCCGAACGTGGTGTCTTTCGCACCACCGATGGCGGAAAGACCTGGCAGCGAGTGCTCTTCGTCGACGACAACACCGGCGCCGTCGACGTTACCTTCGATCGGCATAATCCAAGAATTCTCTTCGCCGCGATGTGGCAAGTTCGACGTCAACCCTGGACCCTCACCAGCGGCGGCCCAGGCAGTGGCCTCTATCGTTCCATCGACGGCGGCAACACATGGAAACAACTAAAAGGTGAAGGGCTCCCGCAAGGACCATACGGAAAAATCGGCGTCGCCGTCGCCGCAAACTCAGATCGCGTTTGGGCGCTCATCGAAGCACAGCAAGGAGGTCTTTATCGATCCGATGATAGCGGCGATACTTGGCGGCTCATCAATTCGGATGATCGCTTCACCCAGCGCGCATGGTACTACATGCACATCGTCGCCGATCCCAAAGACTCAAACACCGTCTACATCCTCAACGTTGATTTTCATCGCTCAACGGACGGCGGCCACACCTTCAACAAAATCAAGGTGCCTCACGGCGACAATCACGGCCTCTGGATTGACCCGCTGAACACTAGCCGCATGATTCAGTCCGATGATGGCGGCGCAACCGTCACCTTCGACGCCGGCGATCACTGGACCCCCGAAACCAACCAGCCCACCGCGCAGTTCTACCACGTCATCGCCGATACGCGTTTCCCGTACTACCTCTATGGCGCGCAGCAGGACAACACCACAGTCGCAATCGCCAGCCGCGATCCGGAAGGAGAGATCGACCGCCAGGATTGGTATCCCGTTGGAGGCGGCGAAGCCGGCTACATCGCCCCCGATCCCCGCGATCCCATGATCGTTTATGCAGGCGATTACCAGGGCAATATCACCCGGTTCGATAAGCACACTGACCAGCTTCGGAACATTACCGTTCATCCCGTTCTCAGCGATGCCAAAGGCGCTGCGGTTCTCGAGCACCGCTTCCAATGGACTGCGCCCCTGCTGATCTCTCCGCACGACCCCAACACTGTCTATCACGCCTGCGAGCGCATCTTCAAAACCACTGACGGCGGCACTCACTGGGAAGCCATCAGTCCCGACCTTACGCGCAATGATAAGAGCAAACAGCAGCTCTCCGGCGGCCCAATTACCACCGATGACACCGGAACCGAATATTACGACACCGTCTTTGCTGTGGCGGAATCTCCTCTCGAAAAAGGTCTCATTTGGGCGGGCACCGACGATGGCTTAATCCAGCTCACCCGCGATGGCGGTAAGACCTGGAACAATATCACTCCGAGCAATCTTCCCGAGTGGAGCAAAATCAGCCAGATTGACGCTTCGCCCCACGACGCCGCAACCGCTTGGGTTGCCGTGGATCGCCACGCGAATGACGACCTCAAACCGTACATTTACGCCACCACGGATTATGGAAAAACCTGGACCAAGCTCGTAAACGGCATCCCGGAAACATCGTTCGTGCGCGCCGTTCGCGAGGACCCGAAGCGTAAAGGTCTCTTGTTTGCCGGAACCGAAACGGGAGTGTCCTGGTCGAAGAATGCCGGACAAACCTGGGCCTCGCTTCAGTTAAATCTGCCGACCGTTCCCATCCACGATCTCGGCATCAAGAACGATGACTTGCTGCTTGCGACGCATGGACGCTCTTTTTGGATTCTCGACGACATCTCGCCTCTCCGCCAGGCCACTGACGAGTCGGAGAAGGCCGATCTCTGGCTTTACAAACCGGCTACTGCCCTGCGAGTCCACTCGCCCGTTCCTCCTGATAAGCCGTCGCTCACCGCCGGAGAGAATCCGCCGCCCGGAGCTGTGATTTATGTCTCCATCAAAACCAAACCCAAGCACGCCAAACTCGAAATCCTCGACTCCACCGGTAAAGTGGTCCGCACCTATTCATCGGATGTCGATAAGGACACCGACGAACAACTCGACCCGGAGGACGAGCCGCCCAAGAAGCAACTGGAAATGAAGCCGGGCATGAATCGGCTGGTTTGGGATCTGCGTTACGAAGGGCCGCCGCGTGTCGAAAATTACTGGCTCTACGAATACGAAGCCGGATCAAAGGGACCGGTGGCGCTCCCCGGTAAATATCAGGCTCAGCTCATTGCGGACGGCCGCACGCTCACGGCGCCATTTGAAGTGAAGCTCGATCCTCGCCTCAACGTGCCGCGTGAAGATCTCGAAAAACAGTTCGCGCTTTTGATGGACATTCGCGATCAGCTCACGCGCGTTTACAGTCTCGCGAATGAAATCATCGATCTCCGCAAACAGCTCGCGGATATGAAAAAACGCCTCGGTCCCGATTCCGCGCAACCCATACTAACTGAGGCGCAGGCGCTCGATGAGAGATTAGCTGCCCTGCAGAACCAACTTGTGAACGTCAAAGTTCGAGCGAATGAAGATTCGCTCAAGTTCGGACTTGGAGTGGATGGCGCTCTTGCCGATCTCGCCATTATTGTGGGAGGCAACGTCGACTCTGCTCCAACCGAACCCTCAGTCCAGCAGTTCGCAAAGGTAAAAACCCAGATCGACGGCTACAGTCAGCGTTGGGCCTCAATGGTGAGCACCGAAATCCCGAAGTTCCAACAGACTGCCGAGCAGCAAAAGTTAGGTCCGCTGATCGTAAGAGATCCTTCCGCGAGTGCCGGCAGTATGCGTCGATGACCTAATCGAATCCGGTCGCGTTTCGATTGAATACTCAGCCGCGCTCCACCGTGATCGCCCGCGTCGGGCAGGACTCAGCAGCTTCCTCGGCCAGCTCCAGTTCCGCACCGGTTGCCTCGAATGTGTATGCCGTTCCATGCGAGACGCAATTGGCATCGATCAACTCGACATGCGAAGCCTCCCCGATCTGAAATAACTGCGGTTCCATACCGACGCAGTTCGCGGCCAGGATGCAGGCTGATGGATCGATCTTTACCGTGATCCTCGGCATAGCTCCATGTTGCCATCCGCGGGCATCGCTGCTCCACGTCCCAGAATCGAACGCTAAAAAGTTGGCACCCTTTTCAACCTCTTTACGTATTGCATCGTATGGATGCTCTCCTCCACGACATCAAGTTCGCTCTGAGGACCCTTTTCAAAGATCGCGGATTCATTACGACTGCCGTGCTCGCCCTCGCACTCGGCATAGGCTCAGTAACGGCGATCTTCAGCGTCATCGATAATGTACTTCTCAATCCCTTCCCGTATCGCGGCGGAAATCGATTAGTGGGAATCGCCATCCACGATTCCAGTCGTCCCGAACAACAAGGCGGACGTCAAAACCATCTGCAACCCGAATTCATCACTTATCAGCAGCAGAACCACGTTTTCGACGGCAGCATCGGGGTGTTTCAGGATCGCGTATTGATGACCGACCCATCCGGGCGGCTCGAATCCCTCCTCAGAGCAAAAGTGACCGGCAACGCCTTCGAGTTCTGTGGAATGCATCCCCTCATCGGCCGCTATACAACTCCTGCGGACGCGAAGGAAGGCGCGCCGCCGGTTTTCGTTCTCAGTTACAAGCTGTGGCAAAGCCGGTTTTCAGGCGACCCGACCATCGTCGGCAAGACCTACATTTTGAATGGCACCCCGACAACGCTGGTCGGCATCATGCCGAAACGGTTCACGCTTTGGGGAGCCGAGCTGTGGATGCCCTTTACGCCGAATCCGGCCGAAACGGACCCGAACTCCGACTTCGTGTTCTTGCTGGGACGCTTGCGCCCGGGAATATCGCCGCACGCAGCCATTGCCGATTTGACGCCGATCGCGCGACGGCTTGCAAAACAATATCCCGTTCTCTATCCCAAACAGTTCGACGTGCGCGTCCCGTTGCTTGTCGATAACGTCGTTGGGCAGTTTCGCGAGACATTGTACATTCTGCTGGGGGCGGTCGGATTATTGTTGCTGATTGCATGCGCGAATGTAGCCAACCTGTTGTTGGCGCGCGCAACGGCGAGAGAAAGAGAGTTCGCGGTGCGAAGCTCGCTGGGCGCGGGTACGTGGCGGCTCATACGGCAACTGCTAGTCGAGAGCACAATCCTAGCCTGGTGCGGCGCGGCCCTCGGCTGCGCGTTTGCAGCGGCGGGATTGAAAGCGCTCATGGCTGCGCTGCCGAAATTCACCTTTCCGGACGAAGCTGATGTGCGGTTGAACCTGCCCGTGCTCGCAGCAACCGTCGGGCTTGCCATGCTAACGCCTTTGATTTTTGGATTGGTGCCCGCATTTGCCGCTTTTTCGCGGAATATGGCGGAACCGTTGAAAGCGGGAGGACGCGGCCACAGCGGCTTTCGACGCGGAAGGATGCGCAAGGCGCTAGTCGTGCTCGAAGTGGCGCTATCACTATTTCTGCTAAGTGGGGCGGGCCTGCTGATGCGCAGTTTCCTCCTGCAAACCGGAGCCGATCTCGGTTTTCGCACCGATCGGCTGCTCGCGACTCAAGTCAATTTGGGGAAAAAGTACAACACGACCGAAATGCAGTACCGGTTCGCACACGATCTCATTGAGAAGCTGCGTGCGTATCCCGGTGTAACTGCCGCGTCTGCGGCGCTTGAATTTCCACCCTTCGGCGGCGTACCCACTACGTTCGATGTGGCCGGCGTCACGCATACGGAGAAGTGGAGCGGACAAGTGGGGCTCATTGACACCTACTATTTCCAGACCGTCGGCAGCCGTCTCCTGAACGGGCGCAGCCTCACCGATGCGGATATGCAGGGTAAACATATGGTCGCGCTCGTAAACCAGACGTTTGTCACAAAGCTGCTAGGAGGGAGAAATCCCGTCGGCATGCGGGTGCGCATCGACGCATTTGAGCAAGCGCCGGTGCCTATCAAGAATCCGTGGTTCGAGATAATCGGCATCACTTCGGACCTGCGGAATCACGGCGCGATTGAACCCATCCAGCCCGAAGCGTACACCACGCTGACCATGTCCGGCTATGGCGGCTTCGGCGTTTTCCTGAAGACTTCGGGCAACCCGGCGGCCATGAAGAAGGACCTGGAAAGCTCGATTCTGTCTCTGGACAAGAATGTAGTTCCGCAGCAGACCGACACTCTGAAGAACCTCTTGGATCAGTTTGTGTACTCGCAGCCCCGCTTTGGAGTAGAGCTGTTCTCCGTATTCGCGAGCGTCGGGTTCATCTTGGTGTGCGTGGGTGTTTACAGTGTTGTCGCCTACACGGTTTCGCAGCAGAAGAAAGAAATTGGAATTCGAATGGCCCTGGGTGCAAGCAGGCAAGATGTCACCAGTCTCGTGATTTGGTCGGGAATGCGGTTTATATTGCTCGGTATCGCGATCGGAGTCGTGGTTTCCTTCGCGCTGCTGCGCGTTATGAAGAATCAGATCGCCGGCATTACCACCTACGATCCACTCACTTTGTTCGCTGTCATAGCAGTTCTCGCACTAGCTGGCACGGTCGCGTGTTATCTTCCATCCCGCCGGGCGACGCGAGTCGACCCGCTTATCTCTCTACGTTATGAATGACTCCCACCCGGTATATCTTCTCCGACTAGCGACGCGCTGCAAAAACTGATCGCCCGCCTAAGAAGAGACCTTGCGCGTCCCGGTTGTTGAAGCGGGAGCACATAGTCATCAATTTTGGGCTTGCTTAACGAGAAAAGTTGATGTATCCTTCTCTAGGTAACCAAGGGAGACTGCATTTATCAGCAAACCACCCGATCTCGTTCAAGGGACACTCGATCTCCTGCTCTTGAAGATTTTGGCCCTCGAGCCGCTGCACGGCTGGGCTATAAGCATTCGGCTGCGGCAGGTTTCGGGGGAAGTCTTGCAAGTGAGGGAAGGCTCCTTGTATCCGGCGCGTAAACTGTTTGAACATAGCTGCCGCCAGGACGTTGGAAGACCCTTCTCAACTTCGATTCCGTTAAATACCTGAGATTGGCTTGGACCGGCCTCCCAAGCCCATTTCGCCATTCGAGCCAAGCCTTCTTCAAGCGAGATACGGGGAGTGCATCCCAGGATTCTTCGCGCTTTGGCGTGGTCACTATGCGCGTGCAACACTTCATTTCGCGGAGGCAGGAATTCTATACCCGTATGTCTATCCATGGCTTTCTGAACCATACAGGCTAATTGGCCGACCGAATATGGAACATCCGCCCCGATATTGAACACCTCGCCGTATGCTCGCCTATTGAAAACGGACTCTGCAATCGCCGGAGCGATATCGGCAATATGAGTAAATGCCCTTGTTTGCGAAAATCGTCGCCGGCTGCATGGCCTGGTTCATGAAAATGCCGATAACATTGCGATACTTATCACCAATGTTCTGCCGTTCCCCGTACACGTTGTGTGGCCGAAACACGATATAATCCAACCCAAAGAGCTTTTTGGCAGCCGCGAGGTCCAGTTCTACCGCGCGCTTAGCGATGCCGTAGGGATTCTCCGGTTCCGGCGCCATATCCTCTACCATCGGCACCTGTCCGGCTCCGTAAACAGCGATACTCGATGTGAATACGAAGCACTTACAGCCGTGGCGGACTGACGCATTGATGAGATTTACGCTTCCGATTAAGTTATTCGTATAGTTGAAGCACCGAATGAAGTGAACGAGCCCTTCAGCCGCATAAGCGGCTAAATGGTAGATGTAGTCAAAATAATACTTCGCGTAAATGCGTTCGACTAACTCGGCATCAGTTACCGACCCTTAATAAATCGGGCCTTTTGATTTACATTCTCCTCCCGTCCGCCCGATAAGTCGTCCAGAACTGTCACATCATATCCAGCCTTTATCAACTCCTCTGTAATATCGCTGCCGATGAAACCAGCGCCTCCGGTGACGAGACACTTGACGCCTTTGGAGTTTGCGATTGATCTAGATGGAAACTGGCTAGAATTAGGTTGCACTTGAACTTCTCCTTATTACTCGTGACAACTTATTCGAATGCGCGGTAATGTCAAGGTCGCCAATTAGAGGTCGCCTCGCGAAGTAAACCTTACGGCTCTGTTTAAAGACTTTGCCCCTTATACTGAGCTGGCCGTGTAAATGGTATAGAAGCGAGTCATGGAGAGCACCGCAAAACCTGACCCCACCACCGAGTCGTGGCAGACTGGATTCTGATACACGATGTAAACCGGTCTGGGATTCTTTTGTAGCGAATCTGTCAAAGTCGATAAGACCCTCGACACAGTCGACCTCTCAAACGGATTAGACAAGAACAGTACAAGCTTTTCAGAAGGAAGCTCATAGCGAGCTGCATCGCAGCATATTAAGTCAATGTTCTTACACTTCTGAGTTGTGCTGCTATAAGTGTGTATGTTCTTTTGAGCAACGGAAATTAGCTCGGGTAGAAGCTCCACGCCAATGATTCGCTGGAACGGGAACTCAGACGCCATAAGTAGCGCTCTTCCCTTTCCGGATCCGAGGTCAACAAAAACGAAGTCCTGGTAAGCAACCGGAAGCTCCCGTAATATCCATCGAAGCCGTCTGATTTTCGTCGGCGCGATTCCTGCCGGCCCCGCCGGGAGCCTACGATCAGTTACCGCTTCAAGTGTCTGGACACCAAACCTACGATCGAACCAGACATCCTCGATGCCCTCTAAGCAGCTATCGAGGGTTCCACGGATCCCCTTCCGCCGAAGAGACCTCCCAACTTTTTCCACGACCAGACTAACCGAAGCAAGCATGGTGGGTTCTCTTTTGATCCAATGACAGAGGACTTAGAGGGTTCTCGCGATCTCGAGAAGATGTTGCGCAACATTAGTTGCCGATTCGGCGGACAGAGCCGGATAGAGCGGCAGTTGAATGATGTTCTGTGCCGCCCAGACTGCGTTCGGAAACTTTGAGTAATCACACGGTTCGGGCAAGGCTCCGTAATTTCCCGCTAAACTTAATCCACTCTTTGAGGCCCGGCGCAAAATCTCCGGCCGGCTCTTCGAAGGAAAAGCAACCGGAAAGCGCAGCAAACCGCCTTTATCGCACTCGGACGGGAGGAACATCATCGCTGCTGTGTTTCGAAAGCTGTCGGTATAGGCGTTCGTTACAGATTCAATTCGTGAACGAATTGCCTCGGTTCTCTTCAGTTGTGTCACAAGCAGCGCCGCTTGGTAGGTGTGGAACCCACGCGTGTAGTCGCGAGTTTCAGTAACGTCGATCCGATCGTTTGCCCCGGATTCTAGAGGAGTATAGCGTTCAGGTCGAACCAGCAGCGGGGCTGCGATAGTGCGATAGACCCACGGTGCAGTCCCGAGATTGTGGGCCATGGCGAAGGTTATCTCATGCCAAGGCACCTTCTGTCTCGATTTGACTATCGGATTCGCTTGAAGCGCGGCAGGTTCGATAAGCCGCTGATTGTTGACCACAATGGCACCGCCAAATGCGGGAAAACGTTTCGATCGCTGGAAACTGAAGATTCCAAAATCAGCGAAGGTGCCTAGGAGACGACCGTTCTGGCGCGCACCGAACGCAGCAGCCGCATCTTCGATCACGACGCAATCCCGTTTTTCCGCCAACTCGCAAATTGCTTCAATATCCGTTGGAACTCCGAACAAATGGGTCGCCACAAGCACCCGTCCCGGCTTGGCGAGCGGCGCATACTCACGCGCGCCACTGTTCACGGAATCCTTTCCAAGATCCGCATAGATCACGCGTTTGCCCGCGACTTCAGCGGCCCACTTCACCACGGGGCATGTACAAGCAGGGAGCACAACTTCCGGCTGGGGCAGTAAGGAAAGAAGCTGGGCTATGGCGTACTGGCCGGACGGAGTAAAGACGATATGCTCACGCCCGGTCAGCTCCTGTAACGTACGCGTCAATACGGCGAAGATGTCCGGGTGCCACATTTTTCCAAACGCGCTGACGAGATCCCAGTTTCTTGCGCCCAACCGATTCAACGGGACAAAGGTTCTTCGCAGCTTCGTCTTATTTTCAGCAGTTGCGATATCGGCCATCGAAGCGGCTTTCATCAATGGACTTGGCCTCCTTCCCAGCGAAGAGGCGGCACGAATTCGAGTTTTCGTTTGAACAGGGCAGCAACCGCGAGGTGCGCCAATCCGGTCGCCCCAAACGTCAAGAGAAAAGCGTAGATGACGGTTGTGTTCCCGGCCTCGGCCGAGAGGCCTTGAAACAAAGCAAAGCACAGGTACGATATGAGCCATTGCAAAGGCGTGGAAGGACGTGCGACGTACCGTCGCAACAGGCCTAATAGAAGGCCGACAACGAAAAGATCTACGGTTAAGCTGAAGAGCTCGTCATCCGCGTAAACAGACCCAACGAGGCCAGGGGCAGGAGACTCGAAGTCATATGCGTGCCCATCGGCATGGAACAAAAAACCAAGCCCGATCGTCGGCTCTGTTTTTTTCGGATTCAATGCTCGCGGGACCCAGTTCGTTAAAGCGTCTTTGGCTTCCGCGTAGCCTTTAAACACGTATTTGTATCTCGGGACCATATGGATGAACTGGCACCATTCCCGATAAAGTCCTTCCTCGCCCCACCGCGTCTGAAGTGGACCGGTCGCGCTTTCTGAAAAGGTCTTCATACTCCAATCTTTGTTAGTCTTCAGTATGAACTTTGTCCCGACGCCAACCACGATCAGCAACAAACAAGTGAAGATGATTCGCGGTTTGATAAAGGACCAAAACAAGCGACGATTGTACAACATCAGTCCGGTCCAAAGAATACGGCCCTCGAATCCCCCTTGAAGCGGAAGCACATGATCATCAATTTTGGGCTTGCTTAACGAGAAAAGTTGATGTATCCTTCTCTAGGTAACCAAGGGAGCGTGCATTTATCAGCAAACCACCCGATCTCGTTCAAGGGACACTCGATCTCCTGCTCTTGAAGATTTTGGCACTCGAGCCGCTGCACGGCTGGGCTATAAGCATCCGGCTGCGGCAGGTTTCGGGGGAAGTCTTACAAGTGACGGAAGGCTCGTTGTATCCGGCGCTACACAAACTCGAGCAAGAAGGCTGGATTAAGGCCGAGTGGAAGCAAACCGAGAACAACCGTCGGGCGAAATTCTATTCGCTGACAGGAGCCGGACGTAAACAGCTTGAAGCTGAGTCAGCGAACTGGAATCGCCTTTCGTCGGCGATATCCCGGGTAGTTCGATTGAAAGGAGCGTGAGCTGTGCGTTGGCGGCGATTGCGTTACATGTTGGTGCTTCGGCTTCGATCCATTTTCTGCCGCGGAACGGTGGAAGACGAACTCGATGAAGAACTGCATTTCCACCTGCAATGCAAAGCGGAAGAAGAAATGAATCGGGGCGCGGATACGCGCGAAGCTCATTATCGCGCTCTGCGTGCAATAGGCGGCCTTGAACAGCGAAAGGAAGAGATACGGGACATGAGACGCGTGCGCTGGTTCAGCGATTTCGCCGACGATTTGAAATACGCGCTTCGCTGGATACGTCATTCGAAGCTGTTTACGACGCTCGTAGTGCTGACGCTCGGACTCGGAATCGGAGCGAACAGCGCGATCTTCAGCCTGGCGGATGCCATATTGCTGAGGCCACTGCCAGTCTTGCGGCCGAGTGAAATCGTAACGTTAAGCAGCTTTTCTCCGAGCTCATCGAGCGAATCTATCGGACTGTTCTCATATCGGGATTACATGGATTATCGCGATAGAGCGAAAAGCTTTGAAGGATTGGCAGCTTACTCTTTCGCAATGAATTTCGGATTCGCATCACGCAAGGGTGAACTGCCAAAGCTTAAGGGTGGCCTATTCGTGAGCGGAAATCTGTTTCAAGTAATGGGCGTCCGGCCTGAGCTGGGTAGAGATTTCAATGCCGAAGAAGACCAAATCCCTGGGCGAAATCCGGTGGTCGTGCTGGGAAACGAATTTTGGCGAAGCGAATTCGGCGGTGATCGCGCGGTGGTTGGACGCCACATTCTGCTCGACGGCATGGAGTTTTCGGTGATCGGAGTTGCGCCCAAAAAGTTTACAGGTCTCGATCAATACGTTCGCCCCGACGTGTTCGTGCCGATTATGATGTGGCCCAGCCTGACGAACTCCGAGCAAGATCTGCTGAATAATCGCGCAGCGCGTGAACTGATTGTGAAAGGCCGGCTGAAGCCCGGCGTTTCGATCCCGCAGGCTCGGGCGGAAATGCGAGTGATTGCAAAAGACCTACGGCGCGCTTACCCGAAGACGAACCTGAACCGGGAAGCTACCGTTCGAAGTGAGTTGGTGATGAGACTTCATAGTGACCCTTCGAACGCAGCACTGACAGGCGTGCTGCTCGGGTTAGCCGGCGCCGTGCTCTTAATTGCTTGCGCGAACGTGGCAGGTCTGTTACTCGGCAGAGCGGGCGCGCGTTCACGCGAAATCGCCGTGAGACTGGCAATCGGTGCGGGACGGTTTCGGCTGGTGCGACTCCTTTTCGCCGAGAGCCTCCTAATCGCAATCATCGGAGAGGCGGTTGGCATCGCTTTGGGGTATGGCGGTGTAAGATTCTTCGGGCGTTTCCAGATTCCAACCGACCTACCGATACGGCTCTCCGTTCAGCTCGACAGACGAGCCTTCTTGTTCAGCTTGTTTATCTCGTTGCTGAGCGCGATTTTGTTCGGATTGGCGCCCGCCCTACAAAGCGCGCGCACAGATGTTGTATACGCCTTGAAAACAGCGGACGCCGACCTTTCCGGCGGCCGCAGATTGTGGGGCCGCAATACGCTCGTGATCTGGCAGGTAGCGGCATCGCTTGCTCTCTTGACAGCCGCGCTACAGATGGTGCGGACTTTTCAAGAGAAGTGGCGCGGCGGTCCTGGGTTTCGCACCGACCATCTGCTGACGATGGTATTCGACCCGCAACTTGTGCGATACACGGAAGCCCAGACGCACAGGTTTTATAAGGATCTAGTTCAGCGTGCTCGCCTCGTGCCAAGCGTGAAGTCGGCGGCGCTTACGGGCGAACTTCCGATGTCGAACGACCAAGACGACGTGAGCGTCATACCTGAGGGTTACCAAATGCCGCCAGGCCGCGAGAGTTTCCCGGTCGATATGGATGTCGCGGATGAAAGCTATTTCCACACCTTAGGTGTGCAACTAGTTCGCGGGCGCGGGTTCAGCAACACTGATACTGCGAGTGCCCCGAAGATCGCGGTTGTCAATGAGCAGTTCGCGAAACATTATTGGCCGAACATCGATGCGCTGGGAAAACGATTCCGGCTCAACAACGCTGATGGTCCTCTTGTGCAAATTGTAGGCATCTCGAAAACCGCGAAATATGAGTGGATGGGCGAGCCTCCCACCGAATTTATCTACTTACCAATGGCGCAGCACCCGCGCAGCAAGATGACTCTCTTGGTTGAGTCGGACGCTCCTCCGACAGCATTAGCTGAGCGCATTAGGGGAATTGTGCGAAATTTGGATTCCGGTCAGCCTGTGATTGGTGTAAAAACGATCGAGGAGTTCTATCAGAAGCGAGTAGCTATGGCTCCCGTGATGATCATCCAAGCCGTCAGCGCGATGGGATTGATAGGTTTGGCTCTCGCGCTGGGCGGCCTGTACGGCTTGATGGCGTATGTGACGAGTCGAAGGACGCGCGAAATCGGAATCCGGATGGCCGTTGGCGCTGATGCGAAAGCAGTCCTGCACATGGTGCTCCGGCAAGCGTTGGTTTTAGTGATTGGCGGGATCGGAATTGGTGTGCTTCTAGCGATGGCAGCAGAAAAAGGCCTCAATGCAGTGTTCGAGACAACGAGAACGGATATCGGTGCCTACTTGGTAATCTTGCCGTCGCTGCTTTGCGTCACGATGCTGGCCGCGTTGATCCCAGCCCGAAAAGCGGCGCGCATCGAACCAATGCGGGCTTTGAGATATGAGTGAGCGAGTGAACAATAAAATCCGAGATCCGCAGTAGCATCCGCAGTCAGTCGCGGTTCGCATTCCTGAACGCGTCGACTTCCCTGATACGTTGAAGAAATGCTGACCGCTGCTCCGAAGCGCATTGCCCCGCCTACACGGCTGCTGTACGGGCCTGGCCCGTCGATGGTGGAACCGCGCGCCTACCAGGCGATGAGCCAGCCCATCGTCGGAATCTTCGATCCGTATTTCTTTGATCTCGTCGAGGAAATCAGAGCTGGTCTGCGGCAGGCTTTCGGCACCGCCAACCAGATGACGTTCACGGTTCCGGCAAGCGGCAGCGGAGCGACGGAGGCGGCGGTTGCCAACTTCGTCTTGCCCGAATCGAAGTTCGTCGTTTTCGCAGCTGGGCATTTTGCGGATCGCATGACGATCATGGCCCAGCGGCAGCGAGCAAACGTCGTGCGCTTCGAAAAACCCTGGGGCCAGGTGTTTTCGTCAGAAGAAGCAGAAGAATTTCTCATGCGCGAGCGGCCCAACGCGGTAGGTTTCGTGCAAGCTGAAACTTCGACCGGCGCATTCCAGTCGGGCCGCGCCATAACAGCCGCCGCGCGTCAAACGGGAGCCTTGGTAATCGCCGATTGTGTTGCGTCGCTCGGCGCAATGCCGGTTGAAATGGATGCGGTCGGTATCGATGTAGCCTTCAGTTGTTCGCAAAAGGGCCTAAGCTGCCCGGCCGGTTTATCTCCCATCTCGATCTCTCCACGCGCCTGGGAATGGCTCGAGCGCCGGCCCGGCGATCCATTCACCTGGTATCTCGATCTGCGTCTGATGGCGCGTTATTTTGAGCCAACTCACGCCTATCAACACACTCCGTCGCCGCCGCTCTATTACGCAATGCATCAAGCGCTGGCTGCAATCGAAGAGGAAGGTTTACGTAATCGATGGAACCGCCATCAGAAAGCCAACGAGCGGTTGGTCGAGGGCTTGTCGCGCCTTGGATTTGAGCTGCTGGTCAGGAATCCGGCAGATCGCATTTGGCACCTCACAACCGCAGTGCCGCCGAAAGGAGTGGACGAAACCCAGGTTCGGCGTAATCTCGTCCAAAAGTACAACATAGAGGTTGCGGGCGGCATCGGCCAGCTTGCCGGAAAGATACTCCGAATCGGCACTATGGGCCCGCTCGCGACTGAGGAAAACGTAGACTTTTTGTTAGAAGCACTCGCCGCCTCGATGTAAGCCGCACATGTCATCCGATTTTGTAGTTCATTTAGGGCTCAGCCAGCTTCAACTGCTCAAAGGTGACATCACCGGTATCGCTGTCGATGCGATTGTTAACGCTGCGAACTCCCAACTCGCCGGCGGAGGCGGCGTAGACGGCGCGATCCATCGCGCCGGTGGCCCGGAGATCATGCGTGAGCTCGATGAGATCCGCCCGCGCGTCGGACGGTGCGAGCCGGGTAAAGCTGTTGTCACCGGAGCGGGACGGTTACCTGCGAAGTACGTGTTTCACGCCGTCGGCCCTGTTTACCGGGATGGCGGGCATGGAGAGCCGGCGCTGCTCCAATCGTGTTATAGCGAATGCTTGAAGCTCGCGGCCGAGCGCGACGTCAAGACAATCAGTTTTCCCTCCATCAGCACCGGCGTTTATGGCTACCCGATCGACGACGCAGCGGACATCGCCGTAAGGACCGTAGCCGAGTGGCTCCGCGATCATTCAGGCCCCGTGCGCGTTGTGAAATTAGTGCAGTTCAGCGATTCCGACCACCAAGTCTATCGCCGCCATGCGGAAAAGCTTCGGGGACTCGCCGCGGATACCACCCCTTAAATCGCTTCATTGCCCGCACTCACCTACACTGGTAAATATCGCTGAATGCAAGTCCTCGATGCCGGACCTCACAAATTCTTGCTGCTCGAATTAGATCCTGAGTTCATTGGAAACATCGCCAAGCAGGCCGGGTTTCAATTCAAAATCGACGATCAGCGCCGCGTTATGTCGCTGGATTTGGCAGCATCAGACCGGCAAGCGCCCTTGCTTCTGTTCGACGCCGCGGATCCCGGAAACTTAGGATGGTTCTCGAGGTGCCAGTTCTACGTTGACGGGAAATCCGGAAGCGTTTTGCAGACTCCTCTCTCGCTCGCGAATCAGCGGGACAAAGCAGGCCGCGCTCTTCCGCATGCGGTTCGAGTGCAAATCGCGAAAGAGCTGCCGGGAACTTTCCGCATGCCCGGACGCCAACCCGTCAATGAGCAGGTGATCTATGCTGTTCTGTTTAATTTGCTCAATGCGCTCTTGAACACCGGCGTCGGAGTCTGCGGCGGGCCGGCCGTGAAACCGCTCGCCGGACGCACCGAAAGCGTCGGACCGAAGAATTAGTCCCACCCTTCACGCCGGCATCTTCTGTTTCGCTTCTTCGACGATCTCCTCAACTTCGGTCCGATATTTTTCGAGCAGATCCTTGTTTGCCGCTTCAAAGCGCATCACCAAAGCGGGCTGCGTATTCGAAGCTCGAACCAATCCCCAGCCTTGCTCGAAAGGCACTCGCACGCCGTCCACTTCCACGATTGGACGCCGCCTGCGATAAATTTCGGCCACCTTGCCCATAATCGCGAATTTCTTATCATCCGGGCAGTCGATTCGCAGCTCCGGTGTGGAAACGCTCTGCGGGACATCTTCAAGCTGATGCGAAAGCGGCTGCTCCGAATTGGAAACAATCTCCAGCAGCCGGCACGCCGCATACAGCGCGTCATCATAGCCGTAATACCGGTCCGAAAAGAACATGTGGCCGGACATTTCGCCCGCGAGTTCTGCGTGTTCCTCCCTCATCTTCGCCTTAATCAGCGAGTGGCCAGTCTTATACATGAGCGGATTCCCGCCCCACTCCCGGAGCTTGTCGTACATAATCTGCGAGCACTTCACGTCCCCGATGAGCGTAGCGCCAGGTTTCCGCGAAAGAATCTCGCGCCCGAAAATAAGCATCAGCATGTCGCCATAGATCACGTTTCCGTGCTCATCTACCGCGCCGAGGCGGTCAGCATCGCCGTCGAATGCAAGTCCCAGATCTGCCTTTTCGGCGCGGACACGCTTCTTGAGCTCCTCCAGATTTGAAACAACGGTCGGATCCGGATGATGATTCGGAAAATGACCATCCATCTCAAAGAACATCTGAATTGATTCGACATTCAGCTTCTCTAAGATTCGATGCAGCGCGGGACCGGCGACGCCATTCCCTGCATCCGCCACAAGCGTCACTTTGCGCTTGAGGGTAAATTGAGAGGCAATCTCATCTACGTAAGGCGTGATCGCATCGATGGCCTTCACCGATCCTTCACCGGAATCATAATCGTTGTTCTGGATCAGCTTAAACAAATCCTGGATTGCATTCCCGTATAGCGTAGAGCCGCCGCAGAGCGTCTTGAATCCGTTAAAGTCCGGTGGATTGTGACTGCCTGTGATCATGACCCCGCCATCGGCTCTGAAATGCACGGCTGAATAGTAAAGGATAGGCGTCGGGACCACCCCAATATCGAGAACGTGGCAGCCCGTCGCCAGCAGACCTTTAAGCAGCGAATCGCGCAAACGGCCGCTACTCAAACGGCAATCCATTCCGAGGCAGACCGTGCTGCCGCTATGGCGAATAAGATACGTCCCTATGGCCCGGCCGAGCAGTTCTACGTCTGCATCAAGCAGCTCGGTATCGGCAGTACCACGAATGTCATATTCGCGGAAGATACTCCGGTTGAGCATTTGTTCTCAGAATAGCTAGTGGCACGCCGCGTGCAAACCGCACCCAAGCGCGGTGTGCGCGTTACGAGAATTGCCCCAACAAATACTTTCCGGCGTGATCCGTTCTTTCGAAACCGACTACGGCAAGTCCGCTTTGAAAGTACTGGTTAAAGTCTTCACTGATAGCGTTCTGGATTTCCCTGGCTCGCGCCGGATCGTCTTCGCGGAGCTGAGCGATCTCGTTCGGGACCGAAATTACTGCCTGCGTTTCAGGTTTTTCCAGACGCCCGTTGCTACACACAGCCTCAGCGCGGGGTGACCGAAGCCACCACTCTGCCACCAATCGGTCCGTAGGCAGTCCTCCGTGAAGATGGCTGCTGGTTGTGCCGTACTGGTTGTAAACGTACCTGCGAGCGATTGCACCAAGCCGCTCAATATTGAAGAAAGCGTTCTTGATTTCGAGTGGGTCGAATGTCCATTCGATGAGATCGATGCCCCTCGCCAGCGCGTATTTTCGCTGGTTCAGCTTCAGCATCCTGCCCAAGCCGGTATTTCGGTACTCAGGCAGCACGCCCAACATATGACTATGCAGGTAAGACTTGTTGCCGGACTTGAGCGCCGGAATGCATAAGCAGAAAGCGACCATTTTCCCGCTCTCAAAGGCGCCGAGAACCTGCCCTCCGATCTTTTCCGCGACCACGAACAGCCGGAGCGGAATCAGATCGACCTCTTCGAAGCCCCAAATCTCGCGTTGCAGGCGAACTGCGTCGGCAAATTCCTGGTGCCTCGTCAACTCGCGAATTTCGATTGAGGAGTTCGGTGTCATTTCCGCGCGTTCTATGATCGCACTTATTGTAGGGCAAAAAGCGGGCCATGCCATAGTAACCTCAACGGCAGTATTTACGCGGTGCCGTAAGGAGAACCAAAGATGGCATTCGAAACCAGAGTCACTTTGACCGGAAGCGACAGGCAGCCCGTCCCGGGGGCGCAACAGGTGGGCCCCGTTCAGAAAAACGAATTGGTAAGCGTCACCGTAATTCTGAGACGGAAGGGTGCCGTATCCTCTCTGCCAAGTGGAACCGTGCCAGGTGAGTATCCATCGCGCGAAGAATTTGCGGATGCTTATGGCGCCAATCCAGCAGACGTTCGGATTGTGGAGAAATTCGCTCACGCCTCTCAGCTCGCCATTGTCGAGAGCAGCCTTCCGAAACGCAGGGTCATGCTGCTGGGAACCGCGGATGCCATGAGTAAGGCGTTCGGCACAGAGCTAGCAAACTATCAAATCCAGCAAACCGGTGTTAGTTTTCGCGGGCGTACGGGCACGCTCACCATACCGGTCGAGCTCGAAGGTATCGTGATCGCCGTTCTTGGGCTCGATACGCGACCCGTAGCCCAGCCTCATTTTCGACTCTCGGCAACCCCCATACCCGCCCAGCCTTCCGCCCCCGCAGCAGTCACTCCGCCTGCCGGCACGTTCACGCCTCCCCAGGTCGCAACGCTTTACAATTTCCCGGGTGGCGCGAATGGCACCGGTCAAACCATCGGAATTGTCGAGCTCGGCGGCGGCTACTCAACCACTGATCTTGCGACTTATTTCAGTGATTTGGGATTAACTGAGCCGGGTATCACGGCGGTTTCCGTAGACGGCGGAACAAATTCTCCGGGATCGGACGCCGATGCCGAGGTGATGCTGGACATTGAGGTGGCTGGCTCCATCGCGCCCGGAGCAAACATCGCCGTATATTTTGCGCCCAACACCGATCAGGGCTTCGTCGATGCCATTACAGACGCTGTTCACGACACTACGCGCAAACCATCCGTCGTGTCGATCAGTTGGGGCGGTGCTGAGGATTCGTGGACACAACAATCGCAGACGGCGATGAACAACGCGCTTCAAGACGCAGCGACGCTTGGGGTCACCGTAACCATTGCGGCCGGCGATAACGGATCGAGCGATGGAGTCGGCGATGGAAACCTGCACGTGGATTTTCCGGCATCGAGCCCGTATTCGTTGGCATGCGGTGGCACAACGCTGCAAGGTTCAAATGGCGCAATCTCATCCGAAGTGGTTTGGAACGAGATTGCGAATAACGAGGGCGCGACGGGCGGCGGTGTCAGCAACGTCTTCGCTCTGCCGAGTTACCAAAGTTCCGCCGGCGTTCCAGCGCAACCCCAAACCGGGTTTGTAGGCCGAGGCGTTCCGGATGTCGCTGGAGATGCTGACCCAACCACCGGCTATTACATTCTCGTTGATGGTCAGACTACCGTAGTCGGCGGAACGAGCGCCGTTGCGCCACTGTGGGCCGCGCTCGTCGCGCTGATCAATCAGCAGCTCGGGCGCTCTGTGGGCTTCGTCAATGCGTCTCTCTATGCTGCCGGCAGTTCTTTCAATGACATCACGAGCGGCAGCAACGACGACAGCGGCCTCGGCTACTACAATGCCGGCCCCGGATGGGATCCGTGCACGGGATTGGGCAGCCCGAACGGAGGTGAGATTCTTGCCGCGCTCTCGTCAGGTGGCACGACGAGCGCCAGCGAGCGGCGCGTCCCGATACCCGGCAGCGCTCCCAAGCCGGATCCCCAAGCGACTGTGTTGCCCGCAGCGGTCACGCGCCAGGAGATAACCGCGACAATCGTGCTTAGGCGTCGAGCGGATGCGGGCGCCGGTTCCACCGGAGCCGAAGCGCTGCTTTCGGGCGAAGTCTCGCAGATTCCGAGAGAAGATGCGCTCAGAGCGATCGCCGCAGATCCGGAGGACCTTGCTGCCGTTTGTTCCTTCCTCCAAAATTACGGCCTAGCGATTGTGGACGAAAATGCGGAATCGCGAACGATTCGCGTGCGCGGCACGGCGGAACAGATGGATGCCGCCTTCGATATTCAACTCCGCCGCGTGAAAACCAACGACGGGCAGCAATATTTAACTTACGAAGGACCGCTCTCAGTTCCGCAGGATGTCTCCGGAATCATCACCGCAGTCCTCGGACTCGACCAGAGGCCAGTAGCGCAGCACCGCGCGAGGGGAACAGCGTAGGACCCCGGTCGGTCACAGATTGCTAAGAAATTTCTTCTGGCCGACTTCCAACCACTTACAACCGATTCTGAAACTTCATAGTTCGTTTTCGCTCTTTCGCGTGCTACCGTGTAGCCGCCATGGAATTCTATTCCACCGCCAACTCATCAGCCTCCGCGGCCCGTGTCACCGCTAACCGCGCGAATTCTCAACTCTCCACCGGTCCGAAAACGCCGGAAGGCAAAGCCAAATCCTCTTTAAACGCGGTTAAGAGCGCTCTCACCGGCCGCACCGTCCTGCTCCCCAGTGACGACGCCGCAGTCTACGAGCGCCACATCTCGCGCTTCGCTTCCCAATTCAATCCCGTCGGGGAGCGTGAAACCGAGCTGGTCCAATCCCTCGCCGATACCCAATGGCGTCTCAACCGGATTCCATCTTTGGAGATGGGCATCTATGCCGTAGCGCGCCTGAATTTCAAGAATATGTTTCAGGAAGAACAGCCAGAAGTCCGCGAAGCCCTGATTCAGGCGCACACCTTCATCACTCATCAGAAGCAGTTGAATAACCTCAGCATTCAAGAATCTCGCCTTCGCCGCAACTATCAAAAGGATTTAACCGAACTCCGTCAGCTCCAACAAACGCGCCTCAAGACGTCCGTAGAGGCGACGCATGCATCGCCCGCAGCATCCGCTCCTGAAAATGGCTTCGTTTTTTCATCTCCAGATGTAAAGTCGAGCAACGCTTCGTCCGCATCCCTCAACTCTGACGAAACTGCTGCTCGTGCGGCATGATGCGCAGCTTCAGTAGAGCGGCGGTTCCCCGGGCGGCCGGGTTTTCCAGCGCCTGTGAATCCACATCCATTGATCGGGGTGGCGCCGGATGATCTCCTCGAGAATTGAATGAATTCGCTGCGTATCGGCCTGGGCGTCACCCCTCAATTCCACGCGCGGATAGAAGCGCAAGGTATAGCGTTTCAGGCTCTCGTCCCATAGCGCGAAACCGGGGATTACAGGCGCGCCGGAGTGATAGGCCAGCTTCACGAACGCTGATCCGGCGCAAGCCAGCTTGCCGAAAAAATTGATAAACACGCCTTCTGCGGGTGTCGTGTTCTGATCGATCAATATGCCGGCAGCCTCGTTGTTTCGAAGAGCTTTCATCACGGAGCGAGCGGCATGTTTCTTTTCAATCAGACGGTTGCCCGTTAAACCGCGCCTGTTCTCAACTAGCCGGTCAATCAGCGGATTGTCGAGCGGGCGTACCATAACATTCATCGGCTCTGTCATGAGCGCATGAGCGAAGGCGCTCAGCTCCCAATTGCCGAGATGGCCGGTGGCTACCAAAACGCCTTTGCCTAGGCGCTTCGCCGCCAGATAGTTTTCCAGCCCGTCATATACGATCCATTCAGCGATACTGCCCCGGTTCAGTGACGGAAACCGAGCTAAACCGGCCAGAAGTCGCGCGACGCTTCGAAACACGCCATCCACGATCTGTTTGCGCTCGCGCGCATCCAAATCCGGGAAAGCGAACGAAAGATTCGTCATCGCAACGCGGCGAAGTTTGGGCACAGCAAAATCGAGCAACCTCGTACTCGCTCGCGCCAGCGTGTTCGCCGCGCTCAAAGGCAAGTACCGCAGCGCGCCCATCAGGGCATACGCCACCGCGTACTCGGCATGAATCTGGAGCCAAGTCTTTCTTTGGGCCAATTGTGGAGTTTAGTCGATCCAGCCGCCGCCCAGCACTAGATCGCCCTCATAAAAAACGGCAGCTTGGCCGGGCGTGATCGCTCGCTGGGGTTCATCAAAACGAACTTCGATGCGAGAGTCGTCTCCCGTCGGCGCGAGCATCGCTTGTGCGGGTACATGCTTATTTCTGATCTTGACCTGCGCCTCACGAGAGTCGCGAATCGGACCAATCGAAAGCCAATTCACGTCGCGCGCGACTAGCGAGCTCCGCAGCAACTCCTGATTTCGCCCGACAATGACGCGCTGCGTGGCCGGCTCCGTTGCGACCACATATAGCGGCTCGCCGGCAGCAATCCGCAACCCGCGGCGCTGGCCCACGGTGAAATGATGCGTGCCGGTATGCTCTCCAAGACGATTGCCATTTGTGTCCACGATTTCGCCGGCGGGGGTGCGTGAATTGATGCTCTGCTCCCGAAGATACGCCTCGATAAATGCTGCATAATCGCCGTTCGGCACGAAGCAGATCTCTTGGCTGTCGTTCTTTTCGGCGACCGGCAGGCCCAACTCTCTCGCCAGCTCGCGGACTTGCGGCTTCGATAGATCGCCAATCGGAAACATGGTTCGGGCAAGCTGCTCCTGCGTCAACCCGAAAAGAAAATACGTTTGATCCTTATGACAGTCGGCGCCCGTGCGCATTTGATATCGCCCGGATGACTCATGGAAGCTGAGCCGCGCGTAGTGACCCGTCGCGATTTTCTCGGCGCCAACGCCATCCGCGATCTCGAGGAACTGATCGAACTTGATGAAGTTGTTGCAAGCCGTGCACGGAATGGGCGTCCTCCCGGCCAGATAATCATCAATGAACGGCTTCACGACCTCTCGCTCAAACCGCTCTTCGAAGTTGACGACGTAAGAAGGAATCCCGAGAATGGACGCGACAGCCCGCGCATCGTAAACGTCGTCTAGCGAGCAACAGCGGCCTGCGGAACCGCCTTCGGGAATCAGTTCCGGCAAGCGCCGCTGATTCCAAAGCTGCATCGTGAGCCCGATGACCCGGCAGCCCTGTTGCTGCAAGAGGCCGGCTACAACCGAGCTATCAACGCCGCCAGACATTGCGACGGCAATGAGCGGCTCAGCGCTAGACAACTGCCCGAATCTCCTCTCTCGCAAGCCGCTGAAGCTGGTGTACGCAGCCCGTCACGGCATCGACCAGCGCATTCACTTCGTGGCCGGTGTTATATCGCCCAAATGAGAACCGGACACTGGATCGCGCCTCGTCGCGAGTCCTTCCCATCGCAAGCAGGACATGCGAAGGCTCGATCGAGCCGCTGCTACACGCTGATCCCGTCGATACAGCGACTCCTTTTAGATCGAGAGCTATGACCAATGCCTCGGCCGAAAGCTCGGGAAACTCCAGATTGCTCGTATTTGGCAGCCTTCTTTCTGGAGCTCCATTGATCTTCACCTGTGGCATAGCTAATCTCATTTCCGCCTCAAAGAAATCGCGTAGCGCAGAGAGATAGCTCGAATCGTTCGGAGAGCACAATTCGACAGCTCGCGCGAAGGCCATAACTCCGGGAACATTCTCGGTTCCCGCTCGCCGCCCGCGCTCGTGACGCCCGCCATATTGAACCGGCTCGAGAGGTGTGCCTCTTCGAACAAACAGCCCGCCTACGCCCTTCGGACCAAAAATCTTATGCGCGCTTACTGAGTACAGATCGACGCCGAGCCGCTGAACGTCCACACCGATTTTGCCGAAAGCCTGGACCCCGTCTGAGTGAAAGTAGATCTCCTGGCCGGCGGCCCGGCGCTCACGCACCAACGCCCCGATCTCCTCAACAGGTTGTATCGTCCCAACTTCATTATTGGCGTGCATCACGGAAATCAGAACCGTTTCAGCCCGCAAATTCCGGCGAATTTCGTCGACAGCAATAACGCCGCCGCTCACATTCACGCGACTTATCTCAACCCCTTCGCGCTCGAGCTGCCGGCAAGACTCGAGCACAGCCGGATGCTCAACCGTGGTGGTGATCACGTGCTTATGAGCGCTCGGTATACTCCGCGCGACACCGAAGATTGCCAGGTTATTCGCTTCAGTTCCGCCGCTGGTAAACACCAATTCGGCAGCCGGCGCATGAATGAATTCCGCGACCGTACGCCTGGACTTCTCGAGCTGTTGTCTGGCTAATTGGCCGGGCCGGTGTACACTCGATGGATTCCCGTATACATCACGCAAAGCCGCGGCCATCGCATCCGCCACCTCTGGCGCGATCGGGGTTGTGGCATTGTGATCGAAATATAAGGTCGGCATGCTGGGAATCGGACAGGCAAAAAACGTTTCAGCGGATGCCGCTGAACGCTGTCAGCAGGGAGTTTCAATACAATTCTAGCAACGCATGAAATCCGCGCGACCGCGTCCCATAGTAACTCTCACAACAGATTTCGGAAGCGCGGATCACTACGTCGGCACGATGAAAGGCGTACTACTCGCTCGCTGTCCAGGCGTGGAAATCGTCGACATCTCGCATGAGATCCCGCCTTTTTCGATTCCGAGCGGCGCTTACACAATCGACCAGGCTGCTCGGTATTTCCCAAGCGGGACAGTTCACGTAATCGTAGTTGACCCGGGAGTCGGAACCGCGCGGAAGCCTCTGCTGCTCGAGGCGCTCGGACAGTTCTTTGTCGCTCCCGATAACGGCATCCTCACGATGATATTCGACCGCGATCCACAAGCCAAGGCGCGTGAAATCACAGCCCGGAATCTTTGGAACGAGTCGGTTTCCTCCACCTTTCATGGGCGCGACATCTTCGCACCCGTTGCTGCGGCGCTTGCTTGTGGTATCAATCTAAAGGAAGTCGGCCCAAAGCTTGCCAAAATCGTGCGGCTTCCGGATCTCGTCGCGCGTGAAATGAAACCCGGTGAATGGCGGGGCACGATTCTCAGCGTTGATCGCTTCGGAAACGTGATTACAAATTTCGAGATCGCCGCCTTCCGCACCATCGCTTCTTCTCCATTCAGCCTCCACGTACGCACCCGGCGCGTTACTAGTTTCCAACCTACTTTCGGAGCTGCCGGGAACGCCGGATGCTTCGCATATTTCGGAAGCTCAGGCTACATCGAAATAGGCATGAATCGTCAAAGCGCGGCTGCTCATCTCAAAGGTAATCCAGGCGATCCATTGACGCTCACGGTACAATCTAAACGACAAAGACCATCGAAGTAGAGCCCCTCCGCGCGCAATAGAGCTAGCGGAATGGCTCGACGAAGCTCCCCATGACCGCTGCAGACCCACTCACATTGACTCGCGCCGCCGAGTTCCGCAAAAAGTTGCAATCGGGAATTGTTGTCGCTGACGGCGCGATGGGCACCATGCTCTATACCAAGGGCGTTTTTATCAACAGGTGCTTTGATGAGTTAAATCTTTCCTCGCCGCAGCTCGTGAGGGAAATTCATCAGGAGTACGCGAAGGCAGGCGCCGAAGTGCTCGAAACGAACACTTTTGGCGGCAACCGCATCCGTCTTGCAGCATTTGGGCTCACAGAAAAGCTGCTAACTATCAATGAAGCCGGAGTTCATCTGGCGCGTGAAGCGGCTAGAGAGAAAGCGTTTGTCGCAGGCGCAATGGGACCTCTGGGCACGCAAATCGAGCCGCTGGGTCCGCTCTCCTTTAGTGAAGCTCGCCAGGTCTTCAGAGAACAGGCCGATGCGCTCATCGCTGCCGGTGTCGACCTTTTGGTTCTCGAAACGTTCCATGAAGCGAACGAGTTGCGTGAGGCGATTCTTGCCGCACGCGAGGCCGCCGGACCGGAAATGGTCATTGTGGCGCAAGTGACCGTTGACGACGATGGCCGTCTTCGCGACGGCACCGACCCGGAAACATTCACGAAAAATCTCAACGAGTGGCCGGTTGATGTCGTGGGAGTGAATTGCTCGGCAGGTCCGAAAGTCGTTCTCGAAACGATTGAAAGAATGATGCCGCACACGACGAAGCCCTTGAGCGCGATGCCGAATGCGGGAATGCCCGCCAACGTCGAAGGCCGCAACATTTACCTGTGTTCTCCGGAGTACATGGCGCAATATTCGCGGCGATTCCTGCAAGCCGGCGTGCGCGTTATCGGAGGTTGCTGCGGAACAACTCCCGAGCACATCAAACTGATCGCGGGCGAGGTGCGGTCGCTGCAGCCCGTGCAACGAAGGGCTGTGGATGTGCTCGTCGAAGAAGGGAAACCCGAGGTAAAGCGTCTCCCCAAAATACCGGCGGCTGATAAATCGCAGTTGGGCGCAAAATTAGCCGCTCGGAAATTCGTCGCCTTTGTCGAGATCTTGCCGCCGCGCGGGATCGATGCCTCGAAGGAAATTGCCGGGGCGCGGTTCTGTCGTGAACACGGGATCGATTGCATCAACGTGCCTGACGGACCTCGCGCCAGCGCTCGGATGAGCGCCCAAGTGACGTGCCAGTTGATTCAGCAGCAGGCCGGAATCGAGGCCGTCCTTCATTTCTGCTGCCGCGACCGCAACATTCTCAGCATGCAATCGGAGCTGCTTGGAGCGCACGCAACGGGCATTCGGAATCTGATCTGCATTACCGGCGATCCGCCTCGAATGGGCTCCTATCCCGACGCGACCGCAGTGTTTGATGTCGATTCCATCGGGCTGACCAATATCGTTAACAATTTGAATCAGGGTCTCGATATCGGAGGCAACGCAATTGGCTCGCAAACCGCTCTGCTTCTTGGGGTGGGCGCGAATCCGGGCGCACTCAATATGGACGAGGAGCTGCGGCGCTTTGCCTGGAAAGTGGAAGCGGGGGCGGAGTACGTCGTGACTCAACCGGTGTTTGATCTCGATCTCGTCGAGATCTACTTGAGGAAAACGGAACAGTACAAGATCCCCATCATCGCCGGAATCTGGCCGCTTACCAGCTACCGCAATGCAGAGTTTATGGTCAATGAGCTTCGCGTTCCCGTTCCCGATCGTTACATGGAACGCATGCGGAAGGCTGACAGCGCAGAACAAGCTCGCGCGGAAGGGATCGCGATTGCGCAGGAGATGTCGCAACGGGTCCGCTCAATGGTGCAGGGCGTGCAATTGAGTGCGCCGTTTGGGCGGTATGAAATGGCGGTACAGGTAGCCGAGGCTCTCGGCGAACGTTAGATCTGGCAAAATACTCGGCACGAGTATAATCGCCAGAGCACTCTTTTCCTCGTGGCAACCGATCTCATTGAAGTCGACGTTGACAATCCTTACGCGGGAGCTATCGACCGCGCAGTCGAAGAGGTCGAGCGAGGAAACGTGGTCGGAGTTCCGACCGACGCTTTGTACATGCTCGTCGCTGACCCGTTCAATTTACATGCGGTGGGACGCGTGTTCGCCGCCAAAGGCCGCGAAAGCGAGCGTTCACTCCCGCTCGCCATTAGCGACACCCTCATGGCGGAAGACTTGGCAAAAGAACTGAACAGCCGTTTTTACATTCTTGCTCGTCATTTCTGGCCAGGGCCGCTGACCATGATCGTGCCTGCTGCTTCGAAGGTGCCGCTTAAGGTTACAGGCAACACCGGGCGTTTGGCGATGCGCCAAGGTAATGCGAACGTGTTGAACGCGATGGTTGAAAAGACAGGTCATGCTCTGATCGCGACCAGCGCAAACATGTCCGGCAAGCCGACGATAGCAAGCGGTATCGAGTTGTTCGCAACCATGGATGGACGAATCGATCTCGTTCTTGATGGCGGCCTCTGCACGGGAACCGGTTCTACGACCGTTGACATCACAGAACCGTATTGGCGCGTGATTAAGGAAGGCGCTATTTCAGAAAAGGAAATCGCGCAACGGTTGAAGGCGAACTGACTGACGGCGGGTGGTGTAGCCATAGCGGGAACATGAGGCCCCTTACAACTTGCCTGCACACAAAACGAGGCCATACAGGAACACAGAACCTAACCTTGGATTGTGTTATGCTAGTGATGCTTGACACTGTAGCGCTACGATGTCAAGCATGGATCTTTGAAGAGAAGGCCCCCACTCCTTAAGAGCAGGGGCCAAGGGGCTATATCAAGATGATGACGGCATAACCGTCAGCCGTCTTGTAGACCATGATGAATAGACAGCGCACATGGTCAGCCTCCTTACTCCGGGGTTAAATTTCTAAGCAGGCTGTAACCTGCTTAGAGTCGGCCTCGGAAAACAAAGCCATGAGGCCCGAGTAGAAGAATCGACTTCACGTCGGTGCGGTACTTGGAATGCCGCTAAGTACGATTCTTCAGCGTTGGGCCTCTTGCTTATTTTACCCGATCCCCTCGAGTCTGAATCACTTTTGCGCGATCTCTCGCCGTCGTCCTGGCGTTAGCTTAGCGGTTCTCGCCTTTCCGCCGAGCTTTCCCATCCTCGATGGGTCGCTAAACGATCTGTGCTCTATCTCCCGCTCTGCCTGACGGCGCGAGTGCTGCAGCACCCCCCAATTTCTGGTATCCTGACACTGAGCGTTCCCTCGCGAGTGCTCTGCCTTGGTCTCCAAATAATTGATCCGATAGTCAATGTCATGGAGTCCAACTCGAATTAAGTGCTGGTGAGCATGCTCCGGCGTCTTTGGATGCCATGGAGAAGCCTGAAGGCGCTCGGAGGATTCCCCCCTGCCGTTTTGGGGTCAATGACGGAGGCTAAGGCCAAGTAGCCTTCGAGGGAGCGCTTATTCTTTTGTTTAAGGGCGGTCGCTCTTCCGTTCTCTAAGGGCGCTCACGCGTCCCGCTCTCTTTGCAGCTCTGATGAACATTCTTTTCATCGGCGATATCTTCGCCTCTGGCGGGCGAGGGATGGTTGCCGAACACCTGAACAAGCTCATCAGCGAATACAAAATCGATTTGTCGATTGCAAATGCCGAAAACAGCGCTGGCGGTTTCGGCATCACTCCATTAATTGCGGAAGAGTTGCTGGCCCTCGGCCTGGACGTTCTCACGGGCGGAAATCACAGTTTCGATAAGCGCGAGATTCACGATTACCTCGATCGCCAGACGCGGCTCCTCCGTCCCGCCAATTATCCGAATGGATTGCCGGGAAGCGGCGTTTACATGGCTACCGCGCGCAACGGCGTGCCTTATGCAGTCTTGAATCTGCAAGGACGGGCGCAGATGAGCACGATTGATTGCCCGTTTCGCAAAGCCGATGAGCTGTTGGCTGCCCTTGATCCATCCATCAAGATCCGCATCTTTGATTTTCATGCGGAGCTGACCAGCGAGAAAGTTGCGATGGGATGGTACCTCGACGGCCGCGCTACCGCGATGATCGGAACGCACACTCACATTCCAACTGCCGACCAGCGCATCCTGCCAGGAGGCCTCGCTTATCAAACCGATGCGGGCATGACCGGGCCCTATGATTCAGTCATCGGTGTCGATAAGGAGATCATTCTGCGACGGTTTTTAACGGGTTTGGGAGGCAGAATGGAAGCCGCGCGGCATGGAGTGGAGCTACACGGCGCTGTCATCGAAGCTGACGAGTCAACCGGCAAAGCGATTTCGATCCGGCGCATCCGGTGCATCAAGTAGGGGCCGTGGCATCACCCGGCCCGCGTCCCAACTACGATCCGGCTACCGCGATTTCCACCTCGCCTCCGACACGGGTGAACGGAACTCGCTCCCATCGCGCGACAACCGCAGTGGCGACGCAATTCCCTAAAACGTTCACGGAAGTGCGGCACATATCCATCAAAGCGTCGACTCCAAGAATCAACGTGATGCCCTCCGGCGGAAGCTGAAACGTGGCAAGCGCTCCCGCTAGGACGACGAGCGCACCCCTCGGAACTCCGGCTGTTCCCTTGCTCATCAACATCAAAGTGAGCATCATACTGATCTGAGAAGCGAGCGGCATACGCATGTCCGCTGCTTGTGCAATAAACATGGAGGCTAACGACAAATAGAGTGTGGAACCAATCAGGTTGAAGCTATAGCCGGTGGGCAGTACAAATCCAACAATGTGCTTCGGCACACCAAAACGTTCCATGTTTTCGAGCGCAAGAGGCAGGGCTGCCTCGCTAGACGCAGTCGAGTAGGCGATCAGGAATGGCTGACGCGCAGCCTGCCAGAACCGCCCAATGGGCACGCGCGCGATGACGAGCGACGCTCCCAGCACAACCAGCACGCAAACCGCTTGCGCCAGATACAGTGTTCCAACAAGCTTTCCTAAGCCGAACAAGACGCCCAATCCTTTCGATCCGATGGTTACGGCAATCGCCGCGGCCACGCCGAAAGGCGCAAGATACATAGCGTATTTGGTGTAACGGAACATCACTTCAGCAACCGACGCTGCAAAGTTGACCACCGGCTGCGCTTTAGCTCCGATGGCAGAACATGCCGCGCCAAACAGGAAGAAGAAGATCACCATTTCGAGCACATCGTTTTGCGCCAGCGATTCGAAAATGTTGCTGGGAACTGCGTGCTCAAGAACCTGGCTCAAGGAGACAGGATTGGCTAAAGCAGAAGCGCCTGCCGGTCCACCCGCTAGTCTCAGTCCGGTGCCTGGCCGCATGATATTCACTGTCAGCAAGCCGATCACAAGAGCGAGAGTTGTTGCAATTTCGAAGTAGATCAACGCTTTAAGCGCGATGCGCCCCATGGTCTTCAGCTCGCCGGCAGATGCTATCCCATATACGAGAGTGCCGAATAGTAGCGGCCCGACAATGGACCTGATCAGCCGCAGAAAGATATTGCTAATGGGGGATAAATGTTTTGAGAACTCAGGAAAGAAAACGCCGGTTAAGATCCCCGCCACCAATCCGATAAAGATCCAGGAAGTGAGCGAGATCTTCCGGACGAAACTCATTTACCGCTCGCCCCATTTCAGCTTTTCTCTAAGCACATCGAAGAAAAGCATTTTCGGGGGACGAATCAAGCTGATTTTATGTGGAGACGACCGGCAGATCACGCGATCTCCTTTTGACATGGGCTCGCCAACTTGCCCGTCGACGGTCAAAAATGTGCCTTCGTCTCCGTGGCTCAGGATGCTTATCACGCTTGTATCGGGAACAATCACGGGCCGGTTCGTCAGCATGTGAGGACAAATCGGCGTGATGCAGAACGCCGCAACGGATGGAAATATGACCGGGCCGCCAGCCGAGAGCGAATATGCTGTAGAGCCTGTAGGGGTCGAAACAATTAAACCATCGGCTTTGTATGCCGCGACGAAGTGACTGTCTACGTGAGTGTCGAGATCGATCATGCGAGCGAGCATCGATTTTCCGATCACAACGTCGTTCAATGCAGAATAAGTTGCGATCACCTGGCCGTCGCGCGACAATTCGCATTCGACCATTCTGCGGTGGCCGATCCGATGCTCGCCTCGCAATGCGCGTTCCAGCTCGGGGTAAAGCTCGTTCAGCGTGATCGCGGTCAAAAAACCGAGCTGTCCGAGGTTGACGGGAAACAGAGGTATATCGCGTCCAGCCACAACCCGGGCGGCCGAAAGAAGAGTTCCATCGCCGCCCAGCACGATCACAAGGTCCGTGCCTTCAGGCACCTCTTCCCGGGAGTAGTAATCACTCAAGTCTGCATACTGCGCCGTCTGTTCATCGCAACGATACCTGATGCCGCGCTCGTCCAGCCACTCGAGCAAGCCACAAACAATGTCCGGCGCGTGCGCAATCTTCGGTTTTGAAATGATGCCGACCTTGGAGATTTGGTGCATACGTTATGGCCGGCGATGCGGGATCGTTCTTTTGCCGGACCAGCTTAAGTGGCCCAGAACAAATTCACATCCGCTTGGCGTGGACCAAAAACTCACGATTACCCTCCGCACCCAAAATCGGACTCTCCGTGACGGCAGTTCGGAACCCCGCTGCCTCGAGCGCGGTGATCACTCTATCGCATGCGAATCGGTGCGCTTCCGTATCGAGCACGATACCACCTTTGCCTACCATCTCGCGTCCTACTTCAAATTGGGGCTTGACCAGAATAATCCAATCGCCCTGCGGCGCAAGCAGGGCGGCCAAAGCGGGAATGAGAAGCGTGACTGAGATGAAGCTCACATCACAGGCGATCAGATCCGCGAACTCTCCGATTTCTCCAAAAGAAATATGCCGCGCATTCACGTGCTCGTGCAAGACAACACGCTCGTCAGTTCGCAGTTTCCAATGAATCTGGCCAGCCCCGGTATCGACGGCGTGGACCCGCGCAGCTCCATGTTGAAGAAGACAATCCGTGAATCCGCCCGTCGAAGTGCCGACGTCCACGCACATGCGACCCATTACCGGTACTCCAAACCTTTCAAGAGCTGCCTCTAGTTTGAATCCGCCCCGGCTCACATACTTCAATGGCTGTTCTATCTCGAGCCGCATTTCCGGGCTGACCATCCGGCCGGGCTTATCTGCTTTCTGGCCGTTGATCTTCACCTTGCCCGAAAGGATGAGCGCTTGAGCCTTCTCTCGCGTCTCAACCAGTTGCCGGTCGACGAGTGCGCGATCCAGCCGCTGTTTCTTTGGATGCGCTCTCGACGCAGCTTCCGATGAAGCCATGATTCTCAAGTCTTGCGCTGCACGATGAAATCGGCGATCTCGCGCAAGCGATCGGCTCGATCGTCGAACATTCGTAGCGCCGCGTGAGCAGCGACGCGCTCTTCTTCCGCCATCTCGCGCGACCGTTCGAGCCCGTAAACCGCAGGAAACGTGATCTTCTGCTGCGCTTCATCTTTCCCAGCCGTTTTCCCGAGGGCTTCAGATGGTGCTTGCACATCAAGAATGTCATCGATGATCTGGAATGCAAGGCCGATATGCTCGCCGTAACGCGATATCGCTTCGAGCTGCTCCTCGGAAGCTCCCGCATAGATCGCCCCAACCCGCGCGCTAGCACGCAGCAGTGCTCCCGTTTTTGCGCGGTGAATCGAATCTAGTAAGGCCGGCGTAGCATTCTTGCGCTCGCCTTCGAGATCGTTCACTTGCCCGCCGATCATGCCGCCCACAGTTCCCCCCGCTCGCGCCAGTTCCTCCACGAGTCGAATCTTTTGAGCGGCTGAGACATGTTCAATGCGGCTCAGCACCTCAAAAGAGAGCGTGAGCAGTGCATCGCCGGCCAGAATCGCTATCGCCTCCCCGAAGACCTTGTGGCACGTCGGCCGGCCCCTTCGCAAATCGTCATTATCGAGCGCGGGCAAATCATCGTGAATCAGCGAGTAGGTGTGGACAAGCTCGAGCGTTGCCGCTGCATGCTCGACCCCGGAGGCGGCATCAGAAATAGAATCTGCTGCGGCAATCGCCAAAATAGGCCTGATGCGCTTTCCACCCGCGAAAAGGCTGTATCGCATCGCCTTGTGGATCGAAGCAGGCTCGATGCTTTCCTCCGGCACCCATCGGTCCAGCACACCGTCGATCGCCTGTACCCGTTCAGCGAGATAGTCCTGCAAGCTCGCCCGTTCCGGCTTTGTCATTGCACGGGCTTTTCCGGATCGAAAGGAACAGGGACAACCTCTGCTCCTCTTCTCATCAGAATTTCGATGCGAGACTCAGCTTCTTCGAGTTGCCGCTTGCATTCGGCGCTCAACCGCATGCCGGTTTCAAACAGGGCCAAGCTCTGCTCGAGCGGCAGATCACCTTTTTCAAGCTCCTTCACGATGCGTTCGAGCTCTTCCAGGCTTGCTTCAAAACTGAGCGAGGATGTCTTTTCCTCAGGCATCGACTTATTGTAACGGCGCGTAACGGCACAAAGCGCGAGAGTGCAGCCTACAGTCAAATAAGAACTCAAGCGATGTTTGCCCTCTCTTCACATGACCTGATGATCTGGCTGTTATCACTGGGGTCTATCGCTCTGGTACTCATGCGACCCAAAGGATTGCCGGAGGCATGGTGGGCAGTGCTAGGCGCGGCTCTCCTCGTGATAAGCCGGCTCATTTCACCTGAAACAGCGATCCGCGCCGTGGAGAAAGGGATCGATGTGTACCTGTTTCTGATCGGCATGATGATCATGTCAGAGCTCGCGCGGCGGGAAGGCGTTTTCGATTGGATTGCTGTGCATGCGGTGCGGGCGTCGAAAGGCTCTCGTAACCGCCTATTTGCCCTGATCTACTGCGTGGGTGTTCTAGTTACGATTTTCCTTTCAAACGATGCGACGGCGGTCGTCCTCACGCCTGCCGTCCTCGCGGCGGTAAGAGCAGCAGAAGTAGAGCCCTTACCTTATCTATTGATTTGCGCTTTCATCGCAAATGCTGCGAGTTTCGTACTGCCCATTTCGAATCCCGCCAATCTCGTGGTTTATGGGCACACCATGCCTCCACTCGGGCGCTGGCTGGCGATCTTTACGCTACCGTCCATCGCTTCCATTGCCGCCACGTTCGCTGTCCTGCATTGGATTGCAGCCAAGCGCCTCGAAGGCGAGGTCAAGACTAATGTCCATGAGCTGCAATTATCGCCAACCGGCAAAGTAACGCTTTATGGGATCGGTTTTCTAGCCGTTACGTTAATGATCGCGTCGGCGCTCAACCTGGATCTCGGCACGCCGACGTGCATTGCCGGGCTTCTGGTGACTGCGGTTACTTCCATTCGGGATCACCGCGCGCCGAAAGACATCGCAAGAGCGATCGCTTGGAGCGTTATTCCGCTGGTTGCGGGTCTATTCGTGATCGTTGAAGCGCTAAACGGCGCTGGCGCGCTGCACGCAACGGTAAAGGCTTTGCGACTGGTGGAAACTTGGCCTCCTCTGAGCGCGGCGTTTACTTCTGCTTTCGCCATTGCCTTGCTATCGAACGTGATGAACAATCTCCCGATCGGCCTGATCAGCGGCGCAGCAGTACAAGCGGCCGGTGCAGCCGGTTCACTCCGCCATGCGGTGCTGATTGGAGTTGATCTTGGCCCGAACCTGTCAGTAAGCGGCTCGCTGGCAACCATTCTTTGGCTGATTGCAATCCGCCGGGAGGGCGAAGAGATCGGATTTTGCAAATTCCTGAAATGGGGAGTGTTGGTAATGCCGCCGGCACTTGCCTTGGCTGTGCTGGCTACTGTTTAGGCGTCAAACGATAAAGCGCGGAAGCGTGAGGTCGGAGCGTGACGTTAAAATTCATTGGCGCGCCGATTTCTTGGTGCGCCCAAAGATCACGTGTCGTGTACGTCTGAGCAGGGAGGCCGAGGTCGCTCCAGCTATATTGCATCCTAACGGGACGGTCCGAAAGATTGAATAACGCGACATAAAGCCCCGTTCCGGTTGGCGGTTGCGCAGTCCAGACGGCTCGGTCCGTAGATGTGACTAGCGCGCGAGCATGCGTTGACTTCTGATTGACCTCAAGGACTTCGGAGTTAGTAAGCAGCGATGCCGTGAAGTCATCCAATCGCGTAAGATTTCCGCCCATGATCAGCGGAGAGCGAAAAACAGACCAGAGTGTCATTACGGTTTTCTCCTCGTCGTGACTAAATCGGCTTTCGCGGGGTTCGCCGGCGCCCGGGTGCGGACCGAGATAGCCGAGGGGCAGCATGTCGGCATCTGGCCAATACCCCGCTCCGACATGAGGCGCCCATTGCGCGGCAGTGCTGAATTGATTGAAGAGGCCTTGGGAGAACTCGTGCTTCGGCCAGGACCCCCAATGGTCCCAGAAGTCGTCGGAGATGCGCCACATTTGGGCGTAGCGTCGCAGCTCTTCACTCTTATCGAGTGGCGCAGGTCCGGGCGAAAGGCTTAAAACGATGGGGCGCCCGGATTCTTGCAGCGCAACGCTGAACATTCGGATTTCATCTCCTTTATAGGGATGCGCGGCGATGCAATCAACCTTGACGAAATCGACGCCCCAGCTTGCGTAGAGCTTAGCTAGCGAGTTGTAATACGCCTGGCCGGCGGGGGTGTTCTTGACACCGTAATTATCGGCGTTCCAAGGGCAGATGTCTGAAGTCTCCGCTGCATCGGTGGCGTGGAAATTAGAATCCCCAATGGGCGAATTCTTCGCAACCGCCTCGCGCGGTATGCCCCGAATGATGTGGATACCGAATTTCAGACCGCGGGAATGAATGTGATCGGCCAGCGGTTTAAAACCCGCATTGTTGACTGCGGAAGGAAATCGATTTATTGCGGGCGTGTAGCGGCCATTTACATCGAGCTCGAATCGAAAGCTGCCCGGCTTGGAATCAGGATCGGCTAGATACCAGCCCTCGTCAACGACCACATAAGTCCAGCCGAATTGTTTGAGCTTGTCCGCGAGCACATCGGCATTCGAACGGAATTCGGATTCGGTGATGGAGAGGCCATACGAGTCCCAACTGTTCCAGCCCATTGGTGGAGTGGGCGCGACGTTCGCCTGTGGCACGGCGAACCTCGCGGCGATGAGAAAAAGAACAATAAGCTTCATCGCGCGCATTCTTTCAGATTAGAGAGGCTCAGGAGCGAATCGATTCTGTTCGACTGCTAAAAGCCGAAATTCGCTTGCCGCACTGCGTCTTCGTATGCCTGCCTAGCCTTCTTGACGGCGGCTTGCGCATCCTCCTGCTCGAAATCGGCCTGTTTCCAAGAATCTTCGGAACGGGCCGAGTGCGTGCTGTGCGCAAGTAGTTCCTGTAAGCGTTGAATTGAGGCATTCCAGCGCTGCAGCGCATGTTCGAAATCGAGTTTCAGATTGTCGAGCTCTGCTTGCGTATTCTGGGGCATCATCTGCTCCTTTTTACCGGTGTTGCGGGCGTTTCGTCTCAGCCCAAGCGGCTATTCCGCATAGGATCGTAGAAACCACAACACCGCAATCCATCCCAAAATCCCCAAGACAATTACAGTCCAACAGAATCGGTTCCAGTATCGCGAGCACGTAAGAGGCGCGAGGAGGTGGGAGCCCGCACCGTAGTGCAGGAAGAAGTGTTCACACCGTGACCTCCACGATCGCGGCTTGTCACCAGGCACCTGTCCTTGAACGATCGCCACCAACTTCATTGTGCAAAAAGAGACTGGGGAAATCGCTTGATTCATTTGACTCCGAAGAAGTGGAAAATTACATAGAGCGAGGCGGAGAAGATACCGGCTCCGAGAAGAACGCAAACTGGGAGCGTCAGTACCCAGGCCAATAAGATGTTTCGGAGCGTATCCCCCTGCAAACCCGACCGATTTGCGGCCATGGTACCGGCAATTCCCGACGATAGGACATGCGTTGTACTGACGGGAAGCCCAAACTTATCCGCCAGACCGATAGTTCCCATGGCAATCAGCTCTGCCGATGCACCTTGAGCGTAGGTGAGGTGCTCCTTTCCGATCTTTTCGCCAACCGTGACTACAATACGCTTCCAGCCAATCATTGTCCCGAATCCTAAAGCGATTGCGACCGCAAACTTCACCCAGATCGGAATGTATTTGGTTTCCTTCTGGAGAGTCCCCTGATACTTCGCAAGCAGTTTAGCCTCTGCGGCGTCCTTGATCTTGTGCTGCTTAATTAGCTTTCCGATTGACTCACTCAATAAGTAGATATCGCTGCGGAACCCTTTGCGTTGATCGACCGTCAGGTCGGCGAAGCTCGATCTGCCTTCGAGTTCGATCGCAACCTCACGATTGCGTCCAGCCAGCGCTCCGAACGTCTTCTCCGTGGCAATTCCCGTTGTTTTGAGGAACGCCGAGAGCTCATCAGTCGCATCTTGCGTAGTGAGCACTTCAGACGAATGCTTCAACAACATCGGCTCGACCTGATGCGCATTCTGAACGATCGCTTGTATGTCAGATGGTCCTGCCGCCGGGTTTAAAGCGAAACCACCGGGCAGAATCCCTACAAGAATCAGCACAATCAACCCCATGCCCTTTTGACCATCGTTTGACCCGTGGAAAAAGCTGACCCCCGTACAAGTCAGCATTAGAATGGCGCGAATCCACATCGGCGGAGGCTGGCCTTGAGGCGAGCGATAAAGAGCCGGCTGCCTGACCAGCAGCTTCAACACGAGCAATAAAAGGCCGGCGCCGATGAAGCCCATGATGGGTGAAAAGAGTAGCGAACTGAATACCTCTCGCGCTTTGGCCCAGTTCACGCCTTCACCGAAGACATGGCTGCTTAGCATTGAATTCGCCAGGCCCACTCCCATAATTGAGCCAATTAAAGTGTGCGAACTCGAGGCCGGTAGCCCGAGATACCAGGTGCCTAAGTTCCAAATGATTGCTGAGATGAGCAGTGAGAATACCATGGCGAATCCCGCGCCCGAGCCAACATTGAGCACCAGTTCCACCGGTAATAGCGAAACAACGCTAAACGCGACTAAGCCGGTTGAGGTGAGAACACCAATCAAATTCCATAGGCCCGACCAAACAACCGCATAAACCGGCTTCAGCGAATGCGTATAGATTACAGTGGCAACCGCGTTCGCCGTGTCATGAAAACCATTTACAAATTCGAAGCTAAGCGCCAAACCTAGCGCAAGCAACAGGCATACCGCGGTAACAAACGGTACAGATTGACCGAATAAGTGCAGATAGCCCCTCCTGGGAGTCTTGACAAACGACTAGTCTCGCCAGAGAGTAAATTACGGAAATGACAGTCTCGTGAATTTTTGCTATCTTCCAGTACTCTTACTGACGCCGGAGGGCAGATACCCGGTCGATAGACGTCAGCGCTATAGTTCGCGTATTGAATCGGAACCGGGAGCGCTGGAGAAGTGGATCTATGTGGCGGAAGCTAATGGCGGCTGATCAGTGCGAGATCTCTTGCACGTTGGGCAATTTCGGCCCGATCCATTTCCCTGTATTTGGTCGGCAACAAGGCTCGGCTTGTACATTCGAGGACCGCCGCAAGGCTTTGCATTTCAATTTCGTTGGGGTAAGAAGGTGGAATAAAATCCTGAAGCGCAAAACGCAAATCATCGATCGCGATAACTGCTTCATTCGCTAGCACGGATTTCATGCGGGCGCGGGTAAGGACGGCTTCAATATCCGCTCCGGAAAGCTCACCCGGGTATTCGATAACCAGTTTTTCGGCGTCCGTTGACGAAAGCACCGCGCCTGTCTTTCTCTGAATGGCACGAAGCATAGCGAGACGCTCCTCGGGTGTTTCAGGATAGAAGAGCGCGATGTGCTCCTCGGCCCGGCCTTGACGCTTCAGGTCGACGGGTAACAGATCCGGGCGGCTCGTCAGCAGAAACCAGATGACTTTCCCGCGCAGCTCGGTGTTACCCATGAACTGCGCTATTTGGGCAAAGATGCGGTTGCCCACCCCGCTGTCTCCGGACATGGAGCGATTTCCGAGCTGCGCGTCGGCCTCATCCACGACTACCGCAATCGGGCACATGGCTTGAAGAAGATTGAGCACGCGTTCAAGATTGCCTTCCGTGACACCTTGCCACATGCTGCGGAAATTCTTCAGCATGACTACCGGAATGCCGAGGTCACCGGCAAAGCATGTGGTGAGAAACGTTTTGCCGGTACCCACCGGCCCGCAGATCACGTATCCCATGGGAACCACATCCGTGTTGCCGGAGCGAATAGCTGCTGCCGCATTTTGCAGTTTGGTTTTGGCGTGCTCATGACCGGCAACCATGGATAGATCGAAGCGGCTTTGGATGAATTCGAGCAACCCGCCGGATTCGGCCTCGATCAGCTCCTTCTTGCGCTCACCAAGAAATTTCACCGTGACGGGATGCCGGTTCTGCACAGCATGGGAAATCAGTCCCTGCACTTGAAGTCGTTTGAGTCCCGATCCGAGCTTCGCCAGCGTAACGTCGGTGACATCGGAACCGAGGGGAAGGCTCGTGGTGCGAAGCTGTGCGCGGACGAATCGCAACCGCTCGCCTTCATCAGGCAAAGGAATCTGGATTGAGGCCACACCCGGATTCTGTACGATGCTTTGGTTCAGCTCAATTCGATTTTCCGCTATTAGACAGATGGTGACATCGGCATTCAGGAATACTGGATTTTGCGCCCAGCGCTTCAAGATGACGAGCGCGTTCCGATCCTCGGCAGACATGGTGGACACATCGCCTGCAGGCGCAATGGTCTCCGCGAAATCGATGATGAGGGCGATTTTCTTTCCATCAGCAATGCGGAGGCGGAGATAATTATCAAGAATATTCAAGACGCCATCGGGATTGCGCGGCAATGCCTTCGAATACGTGGTCTGGTGAAAACTGTCATATCCGGCCAGGGCACTTTGGAAATCGGCCTGAACATCGGAATTGGCGAAACTAATACCACCGCGATCGTAAATCAGTACAAGATCGCGTAGTCCGAAGAGAGCCTCTTTGAGAAATTGCAGCAGAGAAACGTGCTCGCCCGAGTCGGCGTGATCGAGCGGAACCAGATCGTGCACGTTGCCGTGCAAAACGAAAACAGAAAACGTCCGCGAATAATACTTTTCAGAAAACAACTGCGCCCAAGGGGGCAATTGAACATGGAGACCGGTGTTGGTTGTTATTGGCATCAAGGTGCAGTTGAAAAACCCCTGCTCCACATCTAGCGCGTGCGGTTTCTTGTCGGTTGTGGCGCGTCGCTGACGGTCTTACCAGTGCTGGGCGGAAGGGGCGCGATCTCGCTCGATATTCCGTTGAGATCCGAAACGGTTCCGAGAATGTCTTCCATCTGCCGCACAGTGTCCTCAGTTTGTTCTACATCGCGAACTAGACCCTCGATATGTTCGGTTACTTCTTGAGGGTCTCGCATAGTAACGGACTGATCGCGTATCAGGCCGAGCACGTCTTCCACGGCCGCGCATTGCGCATCAATGATTTCGCAATTCTCATGAATCTTATTGAATTTGTCGATGCGCTTTTTCAGAATTTCGATTCGCCTGCTGTTGATCTCCTGGAGCTTCGGCGTTTCCGCCTCACGAGGCCCTTTAAGCTGGGCTAGTTCATGTTCCACGTTGCGGAGATCGGTCGTCTTCAGGTATTCGCGATGCTGCCAGGCCGAGTGCAGCAATCTCAGATATCCTTCGAGCAGGCCCTGTAACCTATCCTCAGTCTGGCGCGCAAAGATTTGTGACGTCGAGGACAGCCGGCCGTAATTTTCGCGGATGCGGCGGCATATCGTATCCAGGTTGCCGTAACGGAGCCGCATCTCCGGCGGGATTTCCTGAAACATGGCGGAAAGACGAAGATCGAGCCGACGCTTCTCTTCCTCGAATTTCCAAGAACGGACCAGACGTTGGAAGCGGCTGTTGTTCGGTACGACGCTCAGATACATGAGCTCAAGACCTGCGCCAAGCAGTATGGGGAGAGCGCTGCCCGACACCAGCGCGAAGCCCGCGATTCCGGCCAGAGCGATCCAATTGTATTGCAGTTTGGCGGCTTCTTTGAGGTAATTGATATCCGATCTGCTGGAATCATCCTGGGGCATTAAATGCTTACTCTAACTTGACCCTTTCCGGGCGCGCGCCGTAAGATGGCCAGTACGTGTTGCTGTAATTCATGAAACTCTGCGCATTGCCGGACGTCTGGATCGCGCGGCCGGCGGAATGGAACGGGAAGATCTTCCACAATGGTACCTGGACGGGCGCTGAAGACGAAGATGCGATCGGCCAGATAGATCGCTTCATCAACGTCGTGAGTGACAAAGAGAATAGTGCTCGCTGTTTCGTCCCAAACACGCAGAAGAAGCTGCTGCATGTCGGAGCGCGTCTGGGCATCGAGCGCGCCGAACGGTTCGTCCATCAAAATGATTTGAGGGCGGTTTGCGAGTGTGCGCGCGATGGCAAGGCGTTGCTGCATTCCGCCGGAGAGTGTATCGGGATAGGAGTTTTCGAAACCGCTCAAGCCGACCGCTTCAATCAAGTGGGCAACGACTTTGGCACGCTCGGCGGACCCGATGCCATTGATCGCAGGTCCATATGCTATGTTGTTCGCAACCGTCAGCCAGGGAAACGAAGTATACTTTTGAAAAACCATACCTCGTTCACGGCTCGGGCCATGAATGGGCTGTCCGTTTACGAGGATCTGGCCCGCGTCGGGCCGATCAAGACCCGCTATGAGCCGCAGCAGGGTTGATTTTCCGCAGCCGGTTGGGCCAAGCAGCACGCGAAACTCTCCGATATCGCGGCCCTCCTGAGAGAAGGCGTCCTCCACCTCAAAATTTACGTTGTGAAGTGCCTCGATGCGCTTGCCTTGCGGATCCCTGAAACAGCGCGATACTTCGCAAACGCTGATTTTAGTTGGATTCGGCACGGACGTGAACTTTCGCCGGAGCGCCGGTAGCGACGGCGGCGACCGGTTCGGAGGCAGGCCGCGAAACTCTACGCCACGGAAACAGCCAACTTTCCATGGACGCGAGCAGGAAACGGAATAAGAAAGCAGCGATGCCTATCGCGATTATGCCTGCGTAAACGCGCTCGAAATCCAGCACCTTCCGCGCCGCTTCGACCATGTAGCCGACGCCCTTCCGCGCATTCACCATTTCAGCCAAGATGACGTATGTCCAGCCGATATCGTAAAGAATCTGGAACGAGCCGAAGATGCCGGGGAAAGAGGCGCGATACAGCAGCCATAGTATGTTTCGCCGCTTTGCGCCGAGCGTCCAAGCGGTTTCAAGCAGGCTATCGTCCACTTTATTGACCTCTTCCACTACTACCGCGAGCAGATAGAAGAACATGCCGAACCAGAGGAACGCTACTTTCATTGCCTCCTCCATTCCGAACAGCGCGATGAAGGCGGGTAGAAAAGCAGTGATGGGCATGGAGCGCATAGGCGCCGCAATCGGGTTGACAAAATCATGTATCCAGCGGAAGCTTCCCATCAGCAGGCCCAGCGGAATGGCCACTAGGGCGCTCCAAAGAAACGCTTGTGCAATGCGCCACCAACTCTGCATCACGTTTCCGAGCAGATCGTACTCTGTCCAAAGTCTTACGAAAGCGCGTACTACGCCGATCGGAGTTGGTACGGAAAACGGTGGGAGAAACTGCCAATGAGTAAGAGCAAACCAGAGGAACAGTATGATCGCCCAAGCAGAAACTGAAAGGATGAGACTCGTGCGGCGTGAGACACCCTTGCGAATTGTGAGCAGATTCCGCATTGCAAAAGATTGACTTGTTGGTAAAACCCGGGGGGAACGTCTACCGCCACACAACTAACCGGCGGGATTGGGGTACACCTTAATGTCGGTCCGGCGGTTTCTTTCTCTGCCCTCCGGACTCGAGTTGTCGGCAACGGGCCGGTCGGGTCCGTTTCCAACAGCACGCATACGAGCTGCGGGAAAGGCGTATTTTTCGATCAAATAGTGCCTCACCGCTTCCGCACGCTCCTTGGAAAGCTGGATGTTGTGAGCGCGTGAGCCGGTCGCATCCGTGTTGCCGTCAATATCTACGACTGTGTTTTCGTAAGCTTTCATGAAAACGCCGATTTCATCGACAACCGCTCGTGAATCGACACCCATGTTTGCCGAATCGGTATCGAAGTAAATGGAGCGGCGTTGAGTAGCGATGGGCACTGCATTCCTTGCGGGTTCGCGGTACTCAGTCGGCGGCTCGGATGAGGCTGAGGCGAATTTGCCCTTCAGCGGGTCGAGGAAGCGGCGGTCGACACTTGATTCCGGATCGGAGTTGCGCTTAATAATGCGCTCCTCGCGATACATTTCTTGAGCCATTTTGAAAATGTTGTTGTAATCGGAATCCGAGCCACGTGTTCCGAAGAACGCTTTGTTGTCAGCGTAATCCGCGAGTTTGACGCCCCCGAGCATGGTCTTGGCAAGATCCTCGGGGATGTTGAAATCTTTGATGGTGCCGATTAGCGTATACGCGCGATTGGGCTGCGCTTTGATGAATTCGACGCCGCCCAGCCAGCCTTCAGCAAGATTCACTACAGCCTGTGGACAGCGGGATGCAAATCTATCGCTGACGACCAGAATATCCGCGATCAAGTGATTAGCGATCCGCGTGTCATAAATTTTCTTTGAGCCGGCGCGTTTGGTGACCGCATCGCTCATATCGGGATCCCAGGCCACTGCCGCGTCCACCTTCTGCTGAGCAAATAACGTTGCGGGTTCGATGCCGTCCTTCGTATGTACCGCCTTCGCAAATATCTCGTGACGCTGCTCAGTATCAAGGCCTGAGCTCTTCAGCCCGTTCCACAAAAGGAAATGAGACGGCGTATAAGGCGCGAAGGCGACCGTCTTGCCTGCCAGATCTTCGATGCTGTTGATGCCCTGTTTCCCGATCACACCGTCGGCTCCGCGCGACCAGTCGACCATGAAAAATGCGTGTGCGCCCACACCCTTGTCCTGAAACTGCGAATAGTCTTTTGCCCAGACATCGGCTGTGGTGAGCATTACGTCGACGTTGTTGGTGGCGAGAGCCGTAGCGCCTTCGGTCCAATCGTCTATGATCTTGAAGCTGACCTTCATGCCCTTCTTGTCGTAAATGGAGTCAGATGCTGTATCGAGTCCTCCATTCGCGACCAGGCCTGCGGCGCACCCGACCCATATGTTCACGCGAACTCGCACCGCTCCACAACTGGACTCGCTTGTCGAGGATACAGGCAATGCGAGCGGCTTGGATGTGTCGACCGGGGCACTGGCCGCGGCCCGAGATTTTGATCCGAACCAGCCACGTATATCGAAAATGCGATATTTGTCGAGGCTATAGCCGACGAGCCCCAGGCCGATCAAGAAAATCAGTGCCCACCCGCCTTTTTCGATTTTCAACGCCATGACTTTGTGAGCGATCCCCGTCACATGTGACTGTTGATCTCTCCCTCCTCACATGCCCTTCTGCGCTTCTCGGGCGCCAATGGTCTTCTCCGCCAGCTCTGGTGCAGGCTGTGGCGAGATAAGACCCATTTCTACCTTGAATTGCTTGATTAACTCGTTGGCGCGCAATTTTTCTGCTTCTTCCTCAATTTTGATTTTTTGCTGATCCACATTGCCTAGCGCCATTTCCATGCGCGCTTCATTAACGGCCGTGGTTTCCTCAATCTTGCGCACCATCTCGTCATGCGTGGCGCTGATACCAGTCACCTCGAACTGCTCCATCACATCGGCGACCTTCTTTTGCCATTGCGAACGGCGATAATCCGCAATCGCTTTTAGCGCCTCTTGAGTTTTGCGTTCCTTTTCGAGCATGAACGCTCTTTTCACCGCACTTGCTTTGTCAAAAGCGGCGCGGGCTGTGGTGAGTTGTCCTTGCGTGCGGGCCAGAGCGCCGCGAAGCTGCTCGAGTTGAATTGCAAAGCTGCCTGCGAGGTCGTCTCTGCCAGCCTGAATGGCAGCCTTCACTTTTGCGGTCAAATCGTTGAGATCGTTCTTGTATTTGCCTTCTTCCCTTTCGAGCAGCGTAACATTCGCTTTGACCATCGCAATGCTCTCATTCATCCGTGGAACCTGGTCGTTCATATCGCGAATGTTCTGTTCGAGAATGAGTTCCGGGTTTTCTGCGACCGAGATAAAGAATCCGAAGAACGAGCGCAACATGCGCGAAAATCTTCTAAACATAAGAGTTTTTCCTCTTCTCTACTACGAGCCCTTAGACTCGGGCGGGGTCTGCTACTTTGCCGGTTGTTATCGGATTTTCTGTCACAAAAGGGGAAACGCAATCGGCGATTTTTTGCTCCTCCTGTTGCTTCCGTAACCGCCAGCCGTAGAAGCGTTCTTTCTCCTTCGCCACCTCTTCCTTGTTGGCTTGAATACGCTGATTGTGCTCCTGCACTAAGCGGTCCAGCTCAGCTTGGATGGCATTGTTTTCTTTTTCTTTTCTTGCCTCGAGTTCATCGAGCGCCCGCTGCTGAACGCGTTCGAAAGCATCCAGTGCGCGGTCGCGCTTGACGGCATCCTCTATCACTTGTTCGATCTTTACTCCGGCAGCATCCAACGCGAGCAGGATCGAGTTTCTCTTTACATCCACGGGAAGTGATCGAATGCGTTCGCTTTGCAGCATTTCGGCGATCTTCATTATTGTGTAGCCGTGATCAGGCGGCTGGATTTCCGCAGCCCGGTAAATCTCCTCGAAATCGCCGGTTGTGCTTAGGGCAGCATCGAAATGGGGCTCGACAGCGGGAACCGAAGACGCGATCTCTGCCACACTCTGCCCTTGCTTCGGATCCGTTGCGTTCGACGCCGGATCAACCGAAACGAACAGGTTGTACCATTTTTTGCTGATGGGAGCCTCTAATACGCAAGCCAGTTTATCAAATTTACGAGAAATGGAACGAGCGGCGTCTGCCGACCAGCCCAACGTCCTCGTTCGATCTAGCCAGCCAATCGTGCTGGATATCCTATGCTGACAAATAAGGAGATCTGCCGTGATGCGTCTCGTCATCTGCTTGTGCGGCGCTGTAACCGTGTCGGCGGGCGTAACTCTTTTCCAAGCCCAATCGGATCACTCCTGGACAGCGGTACACGGCTCGGCAGTGATCGACACATCAGTCCATCAGAAGGACGCGCAATCACTGCGCCTCGAACGGACGGACTTCAGTCCAAACGCCGGCGCGCGCTCTGCTGCCGTTCAACTCAGTATTGGAAAGACGTATGAGGTTAGCGGCTGGGTGAGAACGGAAAATCTCAGTGTAAAGGATCTCGACCGCTCCCCAATCGCATCAGGCGCGACACTCACGATGGAGTCGATGCCGTTTGATGTGCATTCCGCATCGGTCGGCGGCACTCATGACTGGACGCGGCTTTCGCTTCGTTTCGTGGCGAGCCGTTCCGAGGATCACATCCTTCTTAGTGCAGGGAATGGCGGCGCGCTTCAAGGGAAAGCATGGTTTGAACACGTCAGTATCGATGAAGCATCCCCGGCAGCAAGTTGGCCGTCGCGGGAGGCAGTGCGCACCTTCGGCCCAGCATACCGCTATCCCGCTGCTGGATGGATCTATTTGCATATTGAAGGCAAGCCATATGACCGCGGTTATCAGCACGGTTATTTAATGGCAAAGGAAATTCCCGAATACCTCACGCGTTGCGCTATCGAGCTCGCCGGCAAGGCGGACAAACAAAGCTGGGACGCTTATCGTACTAGCGCGGACGCACTGTTCCTACGAGGCTTTGATCGTGAAATTCTCGAGGAGATGCGCGGCATCGCAGATGGGGCAAATGCGGCCGGCGCGAAATTTCTGGATGGCAAGCTCGACCTAATCGATATCGTGCTCGCGAATACGACCGTCGAAATGGGTGAGCTTGCATCTGCGATGCCCATGACGCCTACGGGCCTGGAGTCCATTCACTTCGATATTCCGTCGTACGGAAAACGACGGGATTCGGTGATGGATCACTGCAGCGCTTTCGCTGCCACGGGATCAGCCACGCGCGACGGCAAAATCATCGTCGGCCATGTCACGTGGTGGCCCCAGACCCTCGCGGAGCAGACGAATATCATGCTCGATATTAAGCCGGAAGCGGGCCACCGGATGTTGATCCAAAGTTATCCTGGGGGCATCGAAAGCGGAACCGATTGGTATCAGAATGATGCGGGCGTCATACTCACCGAAACCACAATCCGCCAGACACCGTTCAATGCCCAAGGCACGCCGGTTGCATTCCGCGCTCGGATGGCGATCCAATATGGCGGAAATATAGATGAAGTGGTTCAGCAGCTCGGAACTCGCAACAACGGCCTGTACACAAATGAGTGGATTATCGGCGACGCGAAGAACAATGAGATCGCCATGTATGAGCTCGGCACGAACCACACGAAGCTGTGGCGCAGCTCGAAAGATGAATGGTTCGGCGATACGCCAGGCTTCTACTGGGGAGACAACAACGCGAAAGATTTGACAATCAATCTGGAATACCTACCCGACCCACATGGCGCGCCTGAGTACATCCCCTATGTGGCGGACGTCCGCGATCTGGCGTGGATGGATCTTTACAACAAGTACAAAGGCCAGATTGACCTGCAGTTCGGGTTCAAGGCATTCGATCAGACACCACTGATCTCTTCGGGCACGATGGACGCGAAGATCGCTACCTCGGACATGGCGAATCACATGATGGTGTGGGCCGAGTTCGGGCGGCCTAACGAAAGCGTCGCACCTCCGCATGACAGCAATTATGGGCTTTTCCCGGGTGGCTACTATCTGCTCAGCGCAGAGGCAACTGAAGCGCTAACCGCTTCGGTTGCTGCCAATGAGCGGGCGCGCGTGGCGGCTCAAAACGCCAAAAAAGAAGTCTCTAAACAGGCAGCCGTTTCATGGAAAGACCGAACGGACAAGCTTTGGAAAGGGTGGGTTCTGCCTGCCTCTGATGGCGACACCTGGTTTGTGGCGGGCTCGGCCGCTTATTACCGGCTGCTGCAATCTGATGACATCAATGAAGCGATTGAGGCAAAGAAGATTGCCTATCGAAGACTTAAACTTTCGGTGGATACGCCTTTCTATCGCTTCCACCTCCAGGAAGCCGCAGGCACGCTTTTCCTTGACTCTCTACGGCGCAAGATGGGCAACGATGCCTTTTTCGCACTCATGAAGCGCTATTTCGACGCCAACACAATGAAGACTGTTACGGCACAGTCGTTTCTCGAAATGGCGCGAGTGAAATATGAAGTTCCCGATCCTGGTGAAGGGCCTGCCTATATTCCCGGCGATTCTGTACGGAGGCTCTCACCAACTTTGATCGTGTACGGAACAGAGCGCGAGGCGGGAACGAACCGGTATGTGGCTGAGCAGGTGCAAGCTGGGTTCCGCGAATATGGACAGCGCGAAATACCAATCTACAAAGATTTCGAGGTCCCTGAATCCGCCTTAGCTCACAACGATGTGATCTTCATCGGCCGCCCGGAAACGAACTCGGCGCTCGCCATGTGGAGCGACAAAATTGGGCTGGATTACCACGGCGCAGTTTTCAAGGTAGACGGTGAGACGTATGCCTCCGAGCGGAATGCAATCGTCTATGCGGCGAAGAATCCGCTCGATCCACGCCACATGCTTGCCGTGTACGCCGGCAATTCACCGCTCGAAACTGCCCGCGCGACGGACACACTACGCAATCGAAGCGACGATTTCAAGCGAATGCATTGGGGCCGCGACGGAGTTGCGGTCGTCTTGGAAAACGACAAAGCCGAAGGATCTGCCGATCAGCGGCCGTAAAGTATTCGCGACGCGTGTGGAAGCCGTAGCGCAGTGAGACTCGCGAGAACAAACATCTCTCGCAGTCGAACTCTGGAAAACCGCAGCGCCTCTTTGAACGCCGTTGTGAGCCGCGAAGCCGAGAGCTGGGCGGAAGCTAATGGGAGTCGAACCCACCCGCAACAGCAAATGTGCCGCACTCCGGTTTTGAAGACCGGGCCCTGCACCGGCAGAGTTTAGCTTCCGACCGAGATTGTATCCTGCGTGGTGCTTCCCAATAGCGCAGAGCTGATGGCATAACGAAGTTCGTCGATTCCCTGCCCTGTTACGTTCGAGATCTCCAAGAACGGTAGATTGTGCTCGATGGCTTTCGGGCGCACCGCTTCGACTCGCGACGCATCCTGACAAGCATCTATTTTGTTGGCCACTACAATCATGGGCTTCTTCGCAAGCTCGGGACTGAATTCCGCAAGCTCGCGAAGAATGATGTCGAAGTCTTCACCTGGGTCGCGTCCGGTGAAATCGGAAACATCGACGAGGTGCACAAGCAATCGCGTGCGCTCAATGTGCCGCAAGAACTGAATTCCCAAGCCATGGCCTTCGTGCGCGCCTTCGATCAGCCCTGGAATGTCGGCGAGCACAAAGCTGTGATCTCCGGCCTGAACAACTCCCAAACCGGGTTCGAGCGTGGTGAACGGATAATCTGCAATTTTCGGGCGCGCGGCGGAAAGTCGCGAGATGAGCGTCGATTTACCGGCGTTCGGGAATCCGACGAGCCCGGCGTCCGCGAGTAGTTTCAGCTCAAGGCGCAATTTGAAGGATTCGCCCGGATGCCCTTGTTCGTGCTCTGTTGGGGCCTGGTGCGTCGAAGTGGCGAATCGCGCGTTGCCACGTCCTCCGCGCCCGCCGCGAGCCGCTGTGAAACGTTGCCCGGGAGCAGTAAAGTCGAAGAGCTGCTCACCGCTAGCCGCGTCATAAACTATTGTGCCTACCGGGACGGGCACTTCAATCGAGGCGCCGTCGTGGCCGGTTCGGTTACTTCCCTCACCATGCCGCCCGCGCTCCGCCATGTGCTCGGGATTGAAGCGGAAATGAAGTAGCGTGTTATAGTGCTCGCTCGAAACCAGAACGACGTCACCGCCGCGACCGCCATCCCCACCGCTCGGACCACCTCGCGGGACATATTTTTCACGCCGAAACGCGAGACACCCGTTCCCGCCGTCGCCCGCTTTGACGGTGATTGTGACTTCGTCGATGAACACGTAGAGGATCGCCGCAATTTCCGCGGCTTCAATTTCAGAGGATCAGCTTTGCGCGATGATGTTGACGAATTTTCCGAGTCGCCCTCGATCACGAAACTCGACGGTGCCCGGTACCGTTGCGAATAGGGTATCGTCTTTTCCTAGCCCGACATTCTTACCCGGCTTGTAGCGCGTACCACGCTGCCGGACAATAATGGATCCACCGGTCACAAACTCGCCCGAGAATACTTTCACTCCGAGCCGCTGCGAGTTGGAATCGCGCCCGTTCTTCGAACTGCCTAAGCCTTTTTTATGTGCCATTACAAAATACCTTTCAAGCGCGGCGCGAGCCTACGGCAGAATCTCCTGCACCTCAACTCGCGTGTAATTCTGACGATGGCCGATCGTGCGCTTGTACTGCTTCTTGCGCTTAAATTTAAACACGATGACCTTATCGCCCCGCCCATGGGCGGCAATCTTCGCCCGCACGCGAGCATTCTTGAGCGCATCGCCCAGCAAAAGCTCATTCGAATCATTTGAGATGGCAAGAATGCGGTCGAACTCGACATCGGCGCCGATGTCGCCGGGGAGCGTGCCTACTTCAATTGTTTGACCGGGCATCACGCGATACTGCTTCCCGCCAGTTTCAATTACGGCATACATAACGTTAACTCTTTGTTTAGCTTTTTGGCTCTGAAGTCAATAATCGCGCGCACACTACAAGCGCCTCTTGACTCCAGCCAGAACTCTTTTATGATACCGAACCGGCTGGTGGTCTGTCACTTGCCAACAGAATCTTTTCTCCGTTCAGGATTTCGACGCAAACGCCTCAAGTTGGCGCACGTGATTCAGATCATGGCCCGCCATGGTCTCGACCAGGGTGCGGAACGTCATGTGGCCGCGCTCAGGATGCGTTACCGGCTTCGAGAATGCTTCTTTCGGAACTGATCGAATGAAGGCGAGGTTCCAGTTGCGAAGCGAAGAGAAGGTATCGAGCGCGGTACGAGCTTCGTAACCCATGTACGTATTCGCCCACTTATCTTGATCGAACGGCTGGATAACGTGATGATCTTCCGCTAGCGCCTGGCGCAAGCGAAACGCAAATGCCACTTCGGCATCGGCGAGGTGAGAAACGATCTGACGCGGGCTCCACTTTCCGGGAACCAAAGACTGCTCGATGCGCTCCGGACCGAGCGAATCGAAGAGGCGGGCCAGTTGTTGAGGCGTGTTCGCCACGACTTGAAAAGGATCGCGATTTCCTAATGCGGATGCGTACGGATTCATATGGAATCGATGATAGATCCGCTTGTCTGGGTTCAGAATTCCAGATGGTTCCTGCCCGGTTTCAGGACGTGCGCTTTCCCCGCCCAGCCGAATTCACCTTGGGTATCAGGCGGCAGGTCGACTTCGGCCGTCAGTTTTTTCCCTTCCCGCTTCAAATCGACGCGGATCTCGCCTTTGGGGTGCGGCATCGTGGCACGAAGATGGTTCAGTTTGCCTAGATTTGGCGTGATGCGAACACGCGCAAAGGTGGGTGCGCTGGATTCGATTCCGGCAACGGTTCGGAACAACTCATAATTTGGACTCGCACCCCAGGCGTGGCAATCGGAACGCGCATCCGGGCCGCTCCACTCTGACCACGTGGTCAGCCCTTGCGCAAGCATTTCCTGCCAGGGACTCAGCATATCCACGTAGGAATCGCCGAGGCCGATTTTCCGTAATGCCGCCCCCATGTAGGCACGAAAGTAAATCGAGCACTGTGCGAGCGATCGGTCGGTTAGCACTTTTTGCACAATTTGGGTGCCTCGTTCGCGACGTACGATCCCGGCGAGCACGGCCAACGTGTTCACCTGCTGCGAGTAGGTGCGATGCTCGGGTTGATCGGCAAATAGACCGCGCGCTGAGTCCCAATCGGTGTCGAGAATCGTGTGTTCCAGTTTTTTAGCCTGCGCCTTGTATTCATCAGCAAGAGCTTTGCTACCGAATGTGTTTTCGAGCTCTGAACCCCACTGGTAAGCGAGAAGGAGTTGCAGGTCCAAGGCCGCAGATGAAGAGCCATCGCTATTCGCCGGGGGCTCGCCATTTGGCCATTCCTTCACCCAATCGACAAAGTTCCACCAAGGCATGTGTTTCAGCGAGCCGTTGTCTTTCTGGAATTGAGAGTAAAACGCGAGAATGGCTTGGACGCCGGGAAGCATCTCTCTGACGAACTGCGGGTCGTCGACATACATCCAGTAGTCGTGGACCATGCCAATCCACCAAAGCGAAAATGGCGGGATATATTGCTCTAAATACGAAGGCGCCCGGCTGTAAGTAGCGCCTTCGGCAGTGCGCGACGAGTTGAGCAGCTCAATCCCGTTTTTCATTAGCCGCGCGTCACCGGACATATAGAGCGAAATCATCATTTGAATACGGGCATCGCCTGCATATTGCAGTTGTTCGTAGTAAGGGCAATCCATATAGGTTTCATGAGCGCAGAGGCGGGCGGTGCGCCATCCCGTAGACAGAATTTCGTCGAGCTCTCGATTTAGTGCCGGGTTGTCAACTTCAAAAGTCGCTCGCCTCTCGAAGGGATAGCTCGTGAAAACACCATGGATGTCTTCAATTACGATGGGTTCATTCGCGGACTCTACATTCAGCTCAAGATAGCGATACGTACGCCAGAACAGGGGACGATAAATGCGCTGCAATCCGCCATCCGATATATACGTATCCGCGTAGCCATAAAAAACCTTGCCTTCGACATCATTTCTGTTCCCTTTATTGACGGGAGTCTTGCCGATGTACAACGTTTCGGCATAGCGCAGCGTGATAGTGGCGCCTTTTCCTCCACTCACCATCAGCTCCGGGTAAGCGGTCGTGAGGCGGGCCTGATCGAGTAACATCGATGCTCGCGTGTGAGCCGGAATAGTGAAAGGCGAATGCCGCTCAGGAAAGCCGTCCGGCGGAGTGACGCCCCCTGCTTTGCGGAGCTTCGAAATCCGCTCCGGCTTCAGCTCTTCCAGGGGAATCGGGCGCGGCGTTAGCATCCAGCGGTTCGGCGAGTCACGCGAATCGCGTGGAGCAGCGACGGTGCTCTCATGCGCGCGAAGCCAAGCGGAATCATCGTACTCGACGCGCTCCCAGCCCCACGGATACAGATTGGCGTTTAGTCTCTCGTTCGGACCCAAAGCGTGATAACCCGTGTCCTGATCGGATGGCAGAGGCTGAGGCGAGTACGCCGTATCTTGGATGCACCTCCAGGAAGCTCCCGTGTTTACGAACGCATGCTCGGCTCCATCCGCTTGCAAGACGAAACCGGTTTGGTTCGTGACTTGGGCAACCGCTCTGTAGATGCCGTCGTTCCAGACTACGGCGGCAAGGACGTTTCTTCCCGAGCGCATTTCCGGAGCAATATCTACCGTTTCGTAACGCCAATGCGTGAGGTCGCTGCGAGCCGGACCCCACGAGACGCGCTTGCCGTTTGCGTAAAGCTGATAGCGGTTGTCTCCGGAGACGTGAAGCACGAAGTGCTCTGGCTTGTACGGCAGGTCGAAGGTTCGCCGAAAATGGTAGATGCCGTAGTCTTGCGTCGAAGTGTTGGGCACATCAATCCATTTCGCCGGCCACGGAAGGTTGAGTAACTCCTGCTGTTGAGCCTCGACAGGCATTGCTCCTAAGAACGCCAGACTACAAGCGATCAGCGTTCTGGCCTCCAGCCTCAACAACAATGAAACCAATGCCGAATTTGCCCGTACGGTCTCGCATGGCGTGAAGTAATCGGCGCCGGAGAAATGGCCAACATCCCCTGACATAAAAATCTGATATTATGCGATCGGTTGTTTTCCGAACGGGTACCCGGTGGGGGAGGGACAGAGAATGTCGAGACTACTGAGGCGAATATTGGGCGAGCGAGTAACATTAGCAATCTTCGGCGTGGGATGTGGGGTATTCGTGTCACTGCAACCGATAAATCCCCAAGAAAACGACTGCTTTTTCAGCTACGGATATCAGAATGGTCCGTATGCGGACTCCTACATCGACCGCGAAAGCACGTATTGTTCATCCCATATTGAGAATACAGTCTGTGAGGTAGACCAGTGTAATCCGAGCCGGCAATGTAAGCCAACGGGAACAGGGATTTACGCCTATTGCATTGACATCGATTATTACGGAGACTACCCTGCCTGCTATGACTGCCGGATCGCGTGAGTGGGCTGTATGCTGGACCGTCTTCATCTTCCATGTCTCTACCCGGCTGGTTGCCTGTTGCTCGCCATGACTCAGCTCGCCTACGGGCAGGTCACGCCTTTCAAGCCCGTCATTATTTCGTACACGGACTCATTTTTCGAGAAGTCGGATCCGACGAAACCGTTCCAGACAATAGCTGAAACGCTTGCCATGAGATCCGATGGATCGATTTCTATCGCGCGTCCGCATGTTCGGGTTAGCACCGTGCCAAACAGCGAGCGACTGTTTGTCATACGCATCCTAGATCTGGAGTCAAGCCGTTTCACGGTTGTCGATCAGCTAACCCGGTCCACGACCACGTATCCCTCTGGATCCAGGGGAGCCGATCCAATGTTCCAGATTTCTGAGAATTGCTCGGGCAAATCGGACAATTCGATACTCGGGTTTTCGGTGGTTCGCCAAGACCACGTCCAGACAACTCCTTCGAGACGCTTTACGTCTCGGGTCTGGCGCAGCGCCCAGTTGAACTGTTTACCGCTACGTATCGAGAAGACGGTTGAACACACGCCGGCTGAGAAGGGGACTCTGGAAATTCGAACGGCAAATTCCGTACACCTGCAATCGCCGCCGGCTTGGATGTTTACGGTGCCCTCCGACTTCACCGAGAGAAAGCCTAGCGAGGTCTTTGCCGAAGCCGCCAGAATCAAGGGCGGAGGCGGAGAAAGCGGCGGCGCGGCGGCTGCTGATAAGGCGTATGAAAGGAGCAAAGCCCAAGTCCCGCACTGATCAATGTGGCGATTATCAGGAGGCGCCGTCCATCCCCCAATATACCCGCTGGTTCAAAAGTGAAACCTGTACCGCACTTGTCCGTAGATCTCGCGCGGATTGAAATAGTGCGTGCCGCCAAATGTCAGGCTGTTGTCGAGCAGAAAATGCCGGTTCGCGACATTCACCGCATCCACGGAAAACGTCCAGCTCTCTCCGAAATTCTTGCCTAGCGCGAGGTCGACCATTGTATGTTGCGGCAGGCGGGCCGGCCCGCCATTGTCCGGAAATCCTGAGCCGTAATACACATTTCCCGCGAGCCAAGTTCGCCATAGTAGATTAGCGAATCCTCCTGCGTTTAGCGTGTGCCGCTGATCATGATCCAGCAGGAAGAGGCCGTTCACCGGGGGTGAAAAGTTCGTCAAGCCTCCGGTCACATTACCTGAACCTACGGCCTTCTGGCTTGAGTAGGCAAGATGAAACTGAGCGCGCCTCATCATCACGGGAGAGCGCAATGTTACTTCCCAGGCGTCCACCGTCGCCGCGCTGATCGTCAGCGGAAGAAAGATATTTGAGTTACCGAGAGCGTCGTGGTCGAACACGTTCGTCCCGTGCATGTGCGAGTGATTGCCATCGAGCAGCCAGCCGCGCCAGGGCATTGCAACCCCGAACTGATATTCTTCATCCCGCTCTCCGCGCAACGGCAAGAAACCGAAGCCTTGCGTGACTGCGTATTCGAGCAGGGGCCCGGCAATCGTCGACAATGGGGGCGGTTGGTAATAGGCGCCGTAAAAGCCGCGCAAAACCCAATGTACCCCTGGAAGTTGAATCGCTGCTCCAACCCGCGGATCGGCCGCATTTTCTGCAATCGAGCCGGCGAAATGCGTAAGCCGCGCTCCGCCTGTGAGCGTTAGCCATTCCGTTGCCTTGAACTGATCTTCAAGAAATGCGACCGCAAGGAACCCAGTGGGGCCGGTATGTTGCTCAAGCGGCATGCTGCCCGGATTGGCCGAGCTTAGCGCAAATAATCGGGAGTCCTGCTGGGCGAATCCGTACACGCCCGCTTGGGCATTGTTGCGCCCGGTCACCGCACTGTAGGCGATCTGCGCGCCTTCATATTGGGACTGTTGCTTGTCCACTGTCCTGACGCCGGGATCGTTTGGGCCCGCTTCGTAATTGGCCTGATTGAAGTGATAGAAGGGCGAAATCGTCAGCAACTGGCCTGGAGATACGGTATGCACCCATGAGAAATTAGCCAGGACATCGCGTTCCAACTCGCTATCCCGGACTCCAGCGGCCTGTTCTTCGGGACTATTAGGGACTTCATAGTCATCGCGCCGCGCCGAAACAATCATCCGTAGTTGATCCTGTGGACTGAGGTTATAGAACAAGGTCCCGAATCCGCCCGCGCCATATTCACTGTCGTGAAGGATTGCGGAGGTGGGAGTCATCAGCCCCAGATCGCTTCTATTTCCATTCATGCTGCCATACCAGGCGAACTTCTCGGTGTGGTTGCCGAGGCTGAATTCATCATTTGTCTGGTTGAAGTTGCCGTAGCTTGCGACGATCTCCGCCTCGTTATCCCGCTCGAAGCCGCTGCGAGGCATGATGTTGAATACACCGTACGTCCGCTCACCAAGATCAGCCGAGTAGCCGCCGCGCTCGACTTCTAAAGTGTCGATGTCATCCGGATTGAACTGCGGCCCCACATTAGTAGCGATGTTTGTATTCGGCACGGGCACGCCGTCGATTAACCAGTCGACTTGGTGGCCTCCGCGGACGTGCAGTTGATCGTGCGCGAGATACGCCCCGGGCACGAAATCGGTGATCATAGCAAGACTATTTGCCCGATCGGCTCCGGGCGTGCGACTGATATCCAGCCGGTCCACCGTCGTGGTCGGAGTGGTAGACATAGCGCCCGCGACACTGCCACTTTCTGAGACCTGTACAGTTTCCGTCCGCTGCGCAATCCTGAGTGCGAAGTGAAGAATGGGCGCTGATGTGCTTGTGATTGTGATGGGCTGTCGCTGGGAAACAAATCCGGTGCGCTCGACTGTGACAAGATATTCGCCGGCCGGCACAGCAGTGAACTGGAAATCACCCGCCGCGCCAGTTTCGGACGTGAGCTCATAGGAAGACGTGACGGATTGTAAGACAACTCTGGCGCCCGAAACTGGGAGATGGCTCGGATCGTGCACGACTCCGCGAATGGAGCCAAGCGACGCAGCGAAAGCCACGCACGCCACAAACATCGCCGATCCGAAAACAAGCCGCAATCGGCGCGCAGGCCTCAAGAAGGACACAGGCACAATACACCCCCTAAAACTGAACTTTGTGAATTAGTTCTTACGAGTTGGTGGGCGGGGGGCGTTGCCAAAGCGAAGTATCGAGATGTAGCTTTATCCGCTGTGGCTGATAGCGAACCAGGATGTCGCGGGTTGAGAGCTCAATCGCAAAAGGCAAGAGCGCCTGAGTGATTCCGGTTTTCTGGCCCTCTGCACGAGCTTGTCGATTGCAATCATCTAAACACTTCGGGACGGAAGACCAGCTAGGTTGCCCATTAGATGAATGCCGGTGGCAACAACAGGCGTGGTCACGACGACAGCAGGACTGGGCGCCTGGGGTTGCCGGAACGAGATCGGGAGCGCAAGGCGCGAGAGCAACGCATAGCAGTAGCAGAAAGGCTGCAATGCGATTTCGCGCGATTCGCGACGGTTGTCCGCCCGTAATCATCTGAAAGTTCGCTTCAGTGTAGCAATCAGACCGGCGGCAATAATTCGAGGACATGGTTAATATCCTCCGGGCTGATATAAAAGTGCGGCGACATCCGTATCCAGTTCTGCCGGGTCGCGACTACAACGTGATTCCGTTTGAGGTCGTTTGCAATGGAGTGGGAATTGATGGAGGGATGCCGGAACGTTACGATTCCCGACCCACGCTCGGGTGTACGTTCGATCATCAGCTCGTATCCCCTCTGGACGAGACCTGTCGCCAATTGATTTGCCCGAGACTCCACGGCCTCAGCTATGTTTCGAATCCCAACCTCTAACAAGAACTCAATTGCCGCTTTCAAACCAAAACAGCCGGCGGTGTTCAAGGTGCCGCATTCAAAACGGCCCGCATCGGGGCGCAAAGTCATATCGCGCGAGCTGTAATCGGCGTAGTGAGCCGTATTTGTCCAGCCGAACTCGATTGGTTTCACCGCGTCCAGCCACTTCTCACGAATGTACAAAAAGGCGTTTCCTTCTGGTCCGAGCATCCATTTGTGCCCGTCGGCCGCGAGCGCGTCGATATGGCAAGCTTCGACATCCAGAGGGAATGCGCCCAGGCCTTGAATCGCATCGACAAAGAAGAAGCATCCATGCTGATGGCACAACTTTCCGAGTTGCCGCAAATCGATTCGATATCCACTCAGATAGTTCACGTAGCTGATCGCAAGCAGCCGGGCGCCTCGGATGTTGGCGGCGATCCTGTCAGGCGGATCGTAAATCGAAAGCCAAGTCACTTCGACGCCTCGCCGGGCGAGCCGGTGCCATGGATTGTAATTGGCGGGAAACTCCTCTTCAAACGCGATCAGCCGGTCGCCGGATTTCCAGTCGAGACCCTCGGCTACTGTCGCGATTCCTTCCGAGGTGTTTTTCAGAATCGCGATCTCAACGGGCGCGGCATTGATCAGACGCGCCGCAGCTTGGCGTAGGCCCGCATACGTTTCCAGCCACTGGTCGTAATGGAGCGATCCGTATTCGCAGACGTCATCGGCCAGAGCCTTCATGGCGGTGGCAGCCGGACGGCAAAGCGGCGCCACTGCAGCATGGTTCAGGTAAATCAGCCTATCGGCGACCGGAAATTGATCGCGATACCGGGCGTAGAGCGGCTCCTCCAAAACTCCGCTCAGTTTTTCGTAACCCATGCTTCCGAGCATACGTTAAGGTTTATGAATCTCTCCTGTTTGGGTGCGCATCCATGCCTTTAATTTGGCCTTATACTAAGAACAGACAGGGATTCGTGTTCCGGCTGTCTTCACACCTAGTTCGCGTGATCGTAAAAGGAGTTCTATGCGGCCACTGACCCACCTCAAATCTCTCACCAGCATCACGATGGCGCTGGCGTTGACCCTCCCGGTAACTGCGTTTGCGGGCGACAGCAAAGAAAAGGACCCGGATGCCATTGGCGACCGGAACGTCTCAGGCAAGGTGAACTTCTATTCGCTCGAGAAGGAAATTGCAATCGGCAAGCAATTGGCGCAACAGGTGGAGCGCCAATCGAAAATTATCAATGATCCCGTTGTATCGGAATATGTGAATCGCATCGGCCAGAACCTGGTGCGGAACTCCGATGCTAAGGTGCCTTTTACGATCAAGGTCATTGAAGATCCAACCGTGAACGCGTTCGCGCTGCCGGGCGGCTTTTTCTTCGTTGACTCAGGTTTGATTCTGAAGGCCGATACGGAGGCGGAACTTGCAGGTGTTATGGCGCATGAGATTGCGCACGTTGCTGCGCGTCACGGGACACGTCAGGCTACGCGCGGTGAAATCGCGCAACTCGCGACCATTCCGCTGATCTTCATGGGAGGAGCGGCGGCGTACGGAATTTATGAAGCGTCGGGTCTGTTAGTGCCGATGACCTTTTTGAAATTCCAGCGCGGGTTCGAGGCCGAGGCGGATTATCTAGGCGTCCAGTACATGTATAAGGCAGGATACGATCCCACCGCGTTCGTTGACTTTTTCGAGAAAATACAGACGCTTGAAAAGCGTAAGCCCGGCAGCGTCTCAAAGCTTTTCTCGACTCACCCCATCACGGACGACCGCATTGTGAAATCTCAAAAAGAGATTTCAGATCTTAAGGCAAGGCCGGAGTATGTAGTTACTACGTCCGAGTTCAACGATGTGAAGGCCCGGCTGGCGATGCTCGAGAATCAGCGGCGGCCCGATCAAGCGAACGAAGATCCCAATAAACCAACCCTGCGCCGCAATCCAAACTCTAATGCGCCCATTGAAGATGAAACGGATCCTTCGAAGAAATCGAAGGGTGACGATGAGGATCGTCCGAAGCTGAAGCGTCGTCCGTCCGATACGGGCGATAATCCAACGACCTCGGATCCGAACACGAGCAATCCGAGCAGTACACCCGGCCCGGGCAGCAACAACTAGTCTTTGCGATTTGGGTTTCGCCAACGGTTGTCCAGCGGTTGGCAGAACATCGACGTACAAGCGCTCACGTTGTCAATCGTCTTTGCAAGTACTCTGTTCGCTCATGACATCATCACGACTAACCTGAGCTACACTCGGGATGTCTCGCGAATCCTCGCACGCCGGTGCATGGAATGTCACGGGCCGTCGTCGTCTGTCCCTTTGACAACTTACGAAGAGGTTCGCCCTTGGGCTGTCGATATCAAGGAACAGGTTCTTTCCCGGTCGATGCCTCCATGGGGAGCAGTGAAAGGGTTTGGAGACTTATCGCCTGACCATGCCTTAACGCAGGAAGAGATCGTGATCCTATCTTCCTGGGTGGTTGGCGGGGCGCCGAAGGGCGATCCTGCGCTGCTTCCAAAGTCGCAGCCGGCTCCTGTTGCGAACCCGCCTGCGTTAAAAGATGGGTTCTCGGTCCATTCGAGAACCACTCTGACAAAGTCCGTGAGCGTGGCCGGCGTAAGGCCCGTGGTCACGAGGATTGTGGATTCAGTGCAAGTCACTGCCCGTCTGCCGGATGGGCGCATCGAACCACTCGTTTGGCTTTATCACTTCGATCCAAAAACGAAAATCACATTCTCGTTCCGCAAAACGCTGGCACTGCCGGCCGGCACCATCGTGGAATCGTCAACTCCGCTTGAGTTCGCGCTCGAAGTTCCGGCTTTGGATCCCCAAATCCGCACTAAGCCAAGTCCTTCACCGGCACGGTAAATACTGTCGTATTTACAACGCCCTTTCTTTGGAATTGGCTCCAGATGCGGTAAAACCCGCTACGCGGAAAGACGACATTAAACTGAATCGTCGAGCTCTGATCCTTTAAAAGTGGATGCACATGAAGCATGTCGATGAGATCGCTACTGACTATCAGCATGTGCGCCCAAACACCAAGGTACGGCTCTAACCCTTCTGAGGGATCAAGCGTATAGAAGAGCTTTGTTTCCAATCCTGCCCGAGGCTGTTCAGGATCCATTCGCAACGAAGCTATCAAATTGGCGCCTTTTGAAGGGGCCAGCGATTCCGTTATATTTGCTGGCAATTGTGGCCCGGAAACGAAAAAGGTGCTCAGCGCCAATTGCGGAACGGAACCAGCCGGATAGAAGTCGGCCAGCATACGATACATGCCGCCCAGAGGGAGAACAACAGGGAGCTGAAAGGACCCATCTTTCTGGGCTACCGGATGCTCATGCGCGAAGTACTCCAGATTGCCACTCACCAGAAACACGTGCATCAGCTTCTCATGCACAATTTCAAATCGCTCCACCGCCCGATTTGTGGCCGGATCGATCACGCGAAAATTTAGTATCGCCGTTTGGTTTGCACGTAGTAGTTCAGGCGTATGTGAGACCTCGAGAGGGTATTCCACACGATCGGGAACGTGCAACACCAGCGTCATCCCGCAGCGCGGGCATTTCCCCGGCTTCGCAGAATGATAATCCGGGTCCATCGGACAAACCCAGTCGTCCGGAGGCGCCACATCCTTTAGCTGCGAAAAAACGGGAAACCCGCTGGACAGCAACAGCACGCCCAGGCAGGCACGGCGGCTGACCTGCTTCGACACGCCGCCTATACTTTCTGCAATCTACTCACGCGGCCGACTTCCACCCACTCGACTACGTAGATGTTGCCTTTGTGGTCGAAGCACGCTCCGTGAGGGCAGACAAACTTACCGGGCTTGAAATGGTCTCTTGTCAACTTGCGCGTCGTCATGTAATCGCTTTGTGAATCATCGCCCAGGTTCGCGATGATTTTGTTATCACGATCCATCAGCGTGACTCGCGCAAAAAGGTCGGGAACAACCATATCGCCATTCTTGTAAACATTGAAATGGCAAGGCGCAAGCGTTCCGTAGATAAAGTCAGTGTGTTTCCCATCCAGTGTGAAGCGCTGAATGCGTTTGTTGCTGCGGTCCGCGACTGTGAGAATCGGCTCGGATCCTCTGGTGTCCACAAATATTCCGTGTGGACACCTCAGGCGGCCTGCTTCAGCTCCCGGGCCGCCGAAAGTGCGAATGTATTCGCCCTTCCTGTTGTACTGGATGACATAACTGGAACCATATCCGTCGCCTACATAAATGTCAGCGTTGGGCGCGACCGCAAGGTTCGTTGGGCTGTACTTCAGTGGTTTACCATCCGGTCCTGGTTGCGCATAGACTTCCGAAACCTTCGGATACCCCAGCGTAAATACTTCTTCGCCTTCGAGCGTGGTCTTCACTACGAGTCCACGCTTGATATCGCAAAGATAGAGAAACTCCTGGTTGCCTTCTTTGCGAATGTAGAGGCCGTGTGCGCCACCCCTAAATTCCTTGCCCCAACTCTTTATAAATTTGCCTTTGTGATCAAAGACAACCATCGTATCGGAGCTGTCGCTTGTGGCGTGGACCGTGTGATGAATGTAAATACGGCCGTTCGAGTCCTCGCACACTCCGTGAGTGTTGCCATATTGGATACTGGCCGGCAGGTCTCCCCAATCGTGCGTGACTTCGTAGGTGTGTTCGCCTTCTCCAATAACGGGCTTCTTGGTGCCGGATTTATTAGCGGCTTTGAGGATCAGAGGCGCGCCAAGTCCTGTACCGATGCTGGTTAGAAATCCGCGGCGCGATTGACTCATAATCCCACCGTTTCCCCGCTTAATGCGCTATTTTTGCCTCCGCTGCACTCGCGTCGACAGGAGTTACATCCGCGTAAGCTAACCAGAATCCCATCATTTCCTCGGTACTTGGTTCACCCCACCGAATGGCTTTGGTCGGATCGGGATTCAAAGGATTATTTTGGGAGTTATCGAAGTAGGCCGTTGTAAATAGGGTTGTACCCTTCGGCAGCAGAAATTGATGCTTCAGAAAGTAAGTCTCCTGCCAGCGAAAATCATATTTAGGTACATCGAACAGTAACTCACGACGGCCATCAGGGTAAATTGCTTCCGTCTTCATGCTCTTACCGCGGAAGTGCATGTGCGCGGTATATGCCACCGCAGTCACATCTTTGGGCAGCACAAAACAGGACGTGACGCGATGATTTCCGTCGCCCGGCGGAATGAGGAATAAGTTGTTCCAAATTTCGTACTGTGCTACCTCATACTTCACCGGGTCTTTTGCAAATACCAGTCCAACGCTCGTGCGGTCTTTCACAGGCTGGCTCAGCCGGTTACTGTAATGAATCTGGAACTGAAGGTAAGATCCCGCCGCAACCCTCAGTGCATATCCGGGAGGACGCACTTCCGGCGAATGTCCTGGCAAGTAAATCGCCGGTACGTGATTCACGCCTCCGGAAGGCTGGCCGGGCAAGCCACCGCCGTTCGGCACTGAGCACCCGTCATCCAGCACCATCACTTCCGGTCTCAAGTGGTTTACCTGACCGGTCCGGTAGTAATATGGACTATCCGCCTTCGATTGATCGGCGTGACTTTGCCGCAGCTTTGGAACCTCATCAGCGTTAACAATACTCACAGTCGCATGATGAACAACGCGGCGATCCCCAGGAACAACCTCACCCGCTTGGACCCATTTGTCTTCTTTGAAGTTAGTAGGTACGTAAATGTATTCGTAATCATCCTGGTTGCCGGCAGCCACATTGGTTTCGGGAATTGTAAAGATAATGTCCGGGTTGATATGCCAGCCAGCTTGGAAAACAGGTGCTTTAGGCAGGTCTTTCGGATCGCCCTCCTTCGCTCCGCCCTTTACCCAGGCCACAATGGTTGCGATCTGGTCATCTGATAAACGAGCGTCGTTCATGAACTCCCCAACGTGCGGATCGGCATGCCAAGGCGGCATAATTCGCTGCACCACGGCTTCGCGGATAGCAGCCGCCCAAGGGCGCGCTTCTTTATAAGTCATCAACGACATGGGCGCGATATCGTTCGGATGATGGCAGGTGACACAGTTCTCATAGAAAATAGGAGCGACATCTTTGTTGAAGGTAATTTCTTTCGCCGCATCCGCATCCTGCGCACTCAGGGCAACACCTGCCATCAACAAAAAATAAAGGGCAAATCCGACGCTCTTTGCCGTCACGGCAAAACTCCTCGTCCTTATATTATGAGACGCCTGTATGTGGGTTTCACGAGCGTGGGCCAGCACGCAAAGAAGCGACCATTGCGTCCGGTTTCAGAACGCTTTGTGCGGATAGAACCGGCACCAGAGACAGCAGTCCGTGTCCCTGACTTAACTAGAAGCCTACTGGACGCTTGCGTGCTTGTTCTGCGCGAGGATCTCGTTCATTTGATCCTTGACGCGTAATTTCAACTTCTTGAGGCGTTGCTCTTCCAGCTCGTCCGCCGGTGTAACGTGCGGCTTGGACTCAATTTCCTCTATCTGCTGCTTCAATTGCGCATGCTGCCCGGCAAGCGTCCGAAATTCTTCATTAGTCTGGAGCAGATGCGCTTTCAGCTCTTCGTCTTGCGTGTGATTCTCCATCAAGGATTCTCCTCTTTGAGTAACCACGCCGAGTCGGGTTCTGGGGGTTGAGAAAAGAATCTGGCCCGGTGGGTATGAGTGCATGAATTCACTCGCGGACGGTCACCAGCGGCCGGCCGCAATCAAACCTTAACATTTTCTCACTCTCATGACAATAGCGCTTTCGGCAGGGAGCTCGTAGTATTCTGGGCGGCGGCCAACCTCGACGAATCCGCACTTGCGATAGAGGGCCTGGGCCGCGATGTTGGATTCGCGAACTTCAAGAAAGTGAATCGCTTCGCGGGTCAACTCGTGATTCAGCAGCGCAGTGGCGATTCCCGAACGACGAAATTCGGGAGCAACAGCAAGATTCAAGATTTCGCGTTCTGCGGGAGCCCCACCGAGAGCGGCCGCAGTTTCACGCGATACAACGAACCCGGCGACGCGACCGTCAATTTCTGCAACTATACAGGCATACTTCTCGAAAGTGTGGACATCCCAATTGGGATTCGAGAAGGACTGCTGCTCTATTTCAATGAGAAATGCGACGTCGGCTACCGTCGCGTCGCGAATGACCGGGCTCACTGGAAGTTGATGCTCACAACATCTCCGGAGGTGTTAAGACGATCGTCATCGCGGGGCGAGTAGGCCACTGAAACGCGGCGTGGTTGCTGCTGGGGTCCGCAACGAGCATCGAGTTCAGCCGGGTTTTTCAAAAAAAGTTGGATGCTTTGACCAGACTTATCCTTCAGCCAAAGGCGTTCATGTCCACCCAAGCAATCCACGCGGACCAATGTGCCCTGCATCTTTCTTTGCCGAACGGTTTCGTCCCAAGGGACTACTTTCTCGGGTTTGACACCGCCGCTTGTCTCATCGAGCTGTTGATTGGCCTTCGCTTCTGCAGCGTGTATGCGCGCCTCTTCAGCTCGTTGCGCCCGCTCATCATCAAGCCGTGCCGCTTCGCGCTCTTTTTGGCGAGCAGCTTCAGCAGCATCGAGGCGCTCCTGCTCGGATTTGAGCCGCTGCCGATGAATAGCCTCCCGCTCAGGACCGGGCGCAGCGGAATCTTCAGCGCACAGCCACGTTCCTTGTGCTTCGAGCGCGTGCCCATCGTTCATTTGTGTGTCCGCCAAAGCAATCCACGCTTTGGTAGATCGGGGATTGAGCTGGAGCGCCTTCTTTAGCAGCGCCTCGCGTTCTTTCAGGTCAGATGTCAATTGCGCTTCAAGAAAAATGGGCTCGGCCCAAAGGGGATTTAGCTGCGCGGCCTTTTTGAGCAGAGGAAGCGCTTGTTCGGGCGGACGGCCTTGCGCAGCTTGTACATACATTATCGGGTTCTTAGTACCGGCTCTGATTTCATCCTCGGGAGACCTCGAGTGGGAATTCCCGACAAGGTATGCGGTCACGGCTTCGCCGTCGATGGAATGCTCGCCGAAATCGCGCTTGGGATCGAGCGGGCGGCCAGAAACGGAAACGGGCTGCCAGTTTCCTGCAGCGAGATTCGACTTCGCTTCCGCTTCGAGCGCAGTTGAGTCTTTGCCGAAAGCGTTTCGCTCGGCAACGCGAAGCGTGCTGCCGCCGCGTAGCGCAGTCAAAAAGATGTGAAAGCTGGATTCGTACTCGAATTTAGTGGCGAGCAACTGCATGCGGGCCCAATCGAGATCGGGGTGAGCGGGAGGACCTCCCCAGGTGACGTGACTTCCATGCGCCTGAAGCGTGTCGAACAACTGACGAAGCCCGGACTCCACTTCGGGCGGCAACCGGGGCGTATTTTCATCGAGCAGAATCCCTGCAATCTCGCCCAGCGGAAGTTTCTGACCCGGTGCGAGGATGAAGACGTACTGGCCTTTTTGCGAGACGAACCGGTCGCCGCCATCATTTGGGTTTGCTGTTTCATTGGCAGTCAAAATCACGCGAATCGGCCACACGCTGGCGAGGTCCTTCGATTCGAGTAAGCCGCCTAACACCCAACGAAGCTGTTCGAGTTGAGTAAGAGCTTCACGAGCGCTGCCCGGATCTTGAGAATCGATGTAAAAAGGACCGATATTCAGTTCGATCCAGCGGTCGCGAGAAAAAGCGAGGCATGCGAGGCAAAAATACGAAACGAACCCAATTAGGAAAAGGATCGAACGTGAGGCTCTCTTATGGGCGAAGAACGGGTGGAACAACGGACTCGCTTGCTAGTTTACCGTGAGTGCGCCGCGGTATTCGCCCTATTTGCGCTAGGGTTTCAGGTTTCAGGACAGATCATCACGATTGACGCTGACGCTGCCGTAAAACCTTTTCCGCACTTCTGGGAGCAGACGTTCGGCTCGGGACGGGCCATCCTTTCACTCCGAGAGAGCTACAGACGCGACCTTCGGGAATTGAAGAAAGTCACGGAGTTCCGTTACGTGCGGTTCCACGCGATCCTTCACGATGAGGTGGGCGTGTATGACGAGGATCGGAGCGGCAAACCGGTCTACAACTTTTCTTATGTAGATCAGATTTACGACGGCTTGCTCGAGAACGGGGTCAGGCCCTTTGTCGAGATCAGCTTCATGCCGAACAAGCTGGCGGCTTTTTCGGCGATTCACCCGTTCTGGTATAAGCAGAACGTCGCACCGCCGAAAGACTACGCGAAATGGGACGCGCTGATCAGCGCTTTCGGGAAGCATTTGGTAGATCGATACGGAATGGATGAGGTGTCTCAGTGGTACTTCGAGGTTTGGAATGAGCCGAATATTGATTTCTGGGCGGGCGAACCAAAGCAAGCGACGTATTTCGAGCTTTACGACCACACGGCGCGGTCACTGAAAGCGGTAAACCAGCGGCTGCGTATCGGCGGACCCGCTACTGCCGCAGCGGGATGGGTTGTTGACTTTCTGAAGCACTGCGCGAGCACCGGAATTCCGATTGATTTTGTTTCGACGCATGGATACGCCGACGATACGGTCGAAAATCTTTTCCACTCGCATGAAAACATTCCGATGGACGAGCGTGTTTGCCGGGCAATCCAGATGGTGCATGGGCAGATTGCATCATCGAGCCGTCCCGAGTTACCGCTGATGTGGACTGAGTGGAACGTGCCGTCGTTCGGTCCGTTGAATGCGCGGGACACCATTTATGTGGGCGCAGCACTGGCGAGTGACATCGGGCAGTGCGATGGGTTCGTCAATATGATGTCGTTCTGGACGTTTGATGATGTGTTCGAAGAGACCGGAGTGGTTCAAGATCCCTTTCATGGCGGTTTCGGACTGATCGCGGCCGGCGGGATCAAGAAGCCTAGTTTTAACGGATTTGCTTTGCTCCACAAACTCGGCCATCAGCGGATCGCGCTTGACTCGGCGAATTTGCTGGTGACGCGTGAGGGCGACAATTTAGTTCTGGCGGCGTGGAATTTGGTAGATCCGCCTCAGACAGGCAGTACGGTCCATCTGAAATTGCAGTTCAAAGGGGTAAAGCCCAATGCAACCGTTGAGCTCTCAAGTCTTGATGAGAAGCACGGAAATACACTCACCGCGTACGAGGCAATGGGTAAGCCGAGATACCCAACACGCGCACAGATTGATGAGCTCAATCGCGCAGCCGAATTACCGCCTCCGTCAGAAACGAAACTTCAAAACGGCTCATTTGACATTGCTCTCTCGCCGAACGAGCTCCTGATTCTTGAGTTGTTACGATGAAGCGGGATGGGCGCCCGCTCGCGTTTGGTCAGTGTTTGGCTGACAATTACATTGGCCTTTTTCGCCGTGCAATGCGCTATATCATGCGCCGCCTCGGGCTGCGAAACCAAAGCGAATGCTCCCCCATGTCATCGACATCAACATGGCCCCGCGCAGAAGAGCGGCAGCATCTGCTCGCACGATACCCTGTTGGCCCGCGCCGGACGGGGGCATGCAGACGCGCTGTTTCAGGGTTTTTCAATCCTGACTTCCGATAACGCCGCTCTTCTAAGATCTCGGCCGTTTGTTGTTGAGTCAGGAATAACGCTCGAGAGTCTTTCCCCTCCTCATCTCGCTGACTCGTCTCATATCGTCCTACGCATCTGAAATCCTCCTCGGGCTGTTTAACGTTTTTGACGCAGCTTCGAAGGAGGTTTTGTGTTTCGAAAGATATTGTGGATCGCATTCACTTGCGAGCTCTCGAATATCGGTGCATTTGCACAAGATACGGAGATGTTCCTGATGAATTTGTCGTCGGGAACGTCCGTTAACCCGGAGAGCGCATCCATGCCGATGATTATGGAATCGCTCGGCTCTTGGAACGCGATGCTGATGGGGCAGGCGTTTCTAGTCGAGATACAGCAATCGGGGCCAAGAGGAGGTGATAAGCTCTATTCTCCAAATCTATTCATGGCAAGCGTCGAGCATAGCTTGGGAAAGACAGGTGCGTTCGAGGCGCAGGTGATGCTCAGCCTCGAGCCGGCCACGATTACGGACCGGCGATATCCGCTTCTATTTCAGACTGGAGAGACAGCATTCGGAAAGCCGATTGTAGACGGTCAACATCCGCACAATTTTGTGATGGCGCTGGGATTTTATTACGCCCGGAATCTCAGCAAGAGTACGACGCTCGAACTCTATTTCGCGCCAGTTGGGGATCCGGCGCTTGGACCAGTCGCTTACCCGCATCGCGCTTCCGCGCTCGAATTGCCACAGGCCACGTTATCTCATCACTGGCAAGATTCAACGCATATCTCGGATGAGGTGATCACGGCAGGCATTGCTTACAAAAAGGTCAAGGTCGAGGCGAGCGGGTTTTATGGCTCAGAGCCTGGTGAGAACCGCTGGACGACTGCAGCCGGTCCGATTAATTCCTGGTCGACGCGGTTGTGGTGGTTTCCGACTGAACAGTGGGCGGCACAAGTTTCGGTAGGACGGCTCACACACCCGGAGGCACTCGAGCCCGGCGATCAAGTGCGGAGCACGGCATCAATCGAGTACACAAAACAGATTCAGAGCGGAAGCTGGTCATCCAGTCTGATTTGGGGCCGGAAACACGAGACGGCAACAAAGCGCAACACGAATTCTTATCTGGTTGAGTCCGTTTATCCGATACGCCGCGGGAATTTCATTACAGGAAGGGCAGAACTGGTTGATAAAGATGATCTTTTTCACGATGACCCGGAGACAGAGCAACGCTTGGATGCAGCGTACGGGAGTACCTTCCGAATCGGAGCTTACACGATTGGCTACACGCGCGATCTTGGGGTGTTCTGGAACGTTGAGACTGGGATCGGAGCGAATCTAGAGCTCTACTCATTGCCAGGTTCGCTCAAGCCGTACTACGGCGACCGACCGGTTGGCGGTAACATTTTTCTCCGGCTTCGCCTGAAACCTGGAGCTTAACGAGCGCTGGCCAATGTTGGCCGCGGTATCTCGCTTGACAGAGCTTTTTCGAGATTGGTGGGATTGAAGCCGAAGGGTCCGGGTTCGCTCTTGAAGCGCACTCGTCCATCCGTGCCTACGAGGAACAGCCGATCGGGCCAGCCGGTATAGGCTTTCTCGACGTGATTATCGATGGAATCGATCAGAGCTGGAAATGCGATGTGGAGCTTGCGAACGCAAGAGTCCGCGACATGTTCGCGCTCGGAGTTGGTGGTCGGATTGCGGAACAGGACGCCTTCTTTCACATTGCTTTCCATCTGCCAGATGTCGGTGGGATGCGCCTCAGCAATGTACACGACATAGAAGGCGGCTTGATCCTTGTAATCGGTGTAGAGTTTGTTGAGCGCGGGAACCTCCCGGCGAAATGGCGGTCAAGTGTAGCTTCCGAAGACGAGAACCACCGGTTTCACGCCGCGGAAGGATGACAACGTGACCTGACCTGAATGATCGAGCAGAGGAAGCGTGAAATCAGGGGCTGTGTTTCCGACGTGGACATGTCCTTGACGGGCGCTCTTCCACATGCTTTCGAAGGGAAACAGCAGAAAAGGCGCCGGGCCCACATGCTTCATTACGCGAGCGAATGTTTCAGGCGGCTGGCGCATGGCAAACGCGAAACCGGCCATCAAGATGAAATAGGCCGACAGGACGAAAGTGGCGATTTTCAGGAGCCGACCGGCGAGTGTTGACTTTGAAGACTTTGCCATAGGAGCGTAACTTTACTGATTTGCGGCAGTTAGCTTCTCAATCACCACGGCTTGCGACCCACCTTTCGAGTAGACCTTCCCGGTCGCGGTGACGCGTTTGCCTGCGTATGGCAGAAGCCGATCATTCTGGCCGGCAGCCGGCATCGATTCGGAGATCGGCCAGAAGACGGTTCCGTCGTCTTGAAGAATGACTAGAGGCGAACCTTTTCGGGCGCAAGCAAGCGCGCAATCGCGGCTGATCGGTTTATCGAGGCCTTTCGTGAAGGCACAAGCTGAATCTAAAACCCAGCCAGTGATTGTTTTTCGTTCTTCTGCAGGCGCAGCGTTGGCGATCCCGAAGATGAGCAAGAAGCTTAAAGTGAGTTTGGAGCAGAACATTCGAAAGTGGATTATAACAGGGAGATCGTATTCGTGTCGCAACGCAACTGTCGGATCGAGTTTGGCCGCTCGGTGAGCTGGAACATAGCTGGCCAATAAGGCGGATGTAACGAGGGCCGCCGCAGCAATCGCCAGAATCAACGGATCTGCCGGACGCACACCGTACAGCAGGCTGGAAAGAAACCGCATCAATCCAACTGACCCTGCAAGGCCCAACGCCAAGCCGACTGCGACGGACGGCAGCCCTTGTCCTGCGATGAGTTTCAGGACATCACCGGAGTGAGCTCCTAGGGCGATCCGCACACCAATTTCTTGCGTGCGCTGAGCGGTCGCAAAGGAGATAACTCCGTAGATACCAACCGCAGCCATGATCAGGGCCATCACAGCGAAAATTCCGAGAAGAATACTGATCACGCGCTGAGGCGCGAGCGACTCTGAGGCCAGGTCGGCCATGGGCATTACGAACGAGACTGCCTGGTCTTTGTCTATCGCCCAGATTTGCCGCTCGACGGCATTAGCCAAGTTCATTGGATAGCCAGCAGTCCGGATTGCGAAGCAGAGGAGCGGAGTTGGAACCTGCGAAAACGGGAAATAGATTTCTGATGTCACATCGGAAGTCATTCCCAATTGATGGACATCGCCGACTACGCCGATCACCTCGACGTTAGACTTGAGGCCGGCTACTTTGAGGCGCTTGCCCAGGGGATTCTCATTCGATACGAGCCGGCGCGCAAACGTTATGCTGAGAATCGCAACTGGCACGGCGGCTGCGTCATCGTATTTCGTGAAGGAACGGCCTTCAATCAGCGGAATGCCCATGGCGCGAAAGTAGTCAGGCGTTACTGAACTCCACACTGCGTCTCGTTGCTGATTGGCGTCTGATCCGGCGGCTATTGACACGTTACGAGTCCCCCACCATCCGCTGAGAGGAAGAAACGTGACGGTTCCTGCCGATTGGACACCCGGCAGCGATGAAACGCGATCGGCAACCTGGTTGCCAAAGGCAAGCTGTTGCGCTTCACTTTCATACTTCAAGGGCGGCAGCATGAGACGCGCGGTCAGCACGTTTTGAGGATTGAAGCCTAAATTGCCTCGTAGTAGCTGGGCAAAGCTTTTTAAGGTCACGCCCGCGGCAGCCAGCAAGATGAGAGACAGCGCAATTTCAAGAGTTACGAGCACACTTCGAAAACGGCGTCCCGAGATGGTGCCGGTCGACGTTCGGGATGACTCCTTCAATGACTCGCCTGTATCTGAGCGCATCGCTTCGAATGCGGGGATCAACCCGAAGATGGTGCCGGCGAGCAATGAAGCGAGGAGCGAAAAACCAAGCACATGGGAGTCAATCGGGATTTGATCTATTCGCGGGATGCTGAGGTTCGCAATGGTTGGTGGAAAGAGCGCAACCAACGCTCTTGTGCCCTGGAAGGCGAGCAATAAGCCGAGTGCTCCGGCAGCGAGGGCGAGCAGAATGCTTTCCGTCAGGAACTGGCGTATGAGTCTCGGGCCTGCAGCCCCGAGAGCCGCCCGAATAGCGACTTCCCTGCGCCGGTCCACGGCTCGCACGAGCAACAAATTGGCAACATTCGCGCATGCGATTAACAGCACGAAACCAACAGCGCACATCAGTACGAGCAGAGCGGGACGAATATCGCCACTGATCATCTGTCGAAGGCTGATGATATTGATGGCGTCTTCTTCTTTATTCGTCTTCGGATATTCGCGCGCAAGATGGCGTGCGATGGCGTTCATCTCGGTCTGGGCCTGGTTGATGCTCACGCCCGGCTTCAACCGGCCCAGCATGCGGAGGAAACGGTAAGCGCGATCGTGGATAGCTTCGGGCGGGATGGTGAGTGGGGTCCATAGTTGAACTGTCCCGGGGTAATCGACTCCCCGCGGCATGACGCCGATTACGGTGTACGGCGCGCCATCCAGCCTGACTGTCCTTCCAACCATGCTTCGGTCTCCGCCGAAACGGCTCTGCCATAGCTGATAACCCAACACCACGACGTGATCTTTTCCGGGTTGCTGTTCCGCTGGAAAGAACGTGCGGCCGTGCAGAGGCGCGACTCCGAGAACGTGAAAGAAGTTTGCCGAGAAGCGATAACCGATAATGGCCATCGGTTCCCCGGAGCCGGTCAGCGTGTACATGACATCGGTGGAAGCAGCCAAGTCTTCGAAGACGTGATTTTGCAACCTCCAATCCGCGAAATCCGGCGCTGATACTTGATCGGTGTTAAATCCGCGCGACCGGTTATAACCCCACACTGTCATCAGCCGATCAGCGTCTTTGTATGGCAGAGGCGCAAGGAGAACTGTATTTACAACACTGAAAATTGCGGTGTTCGCGCCGATCCCGAGCGCGAGCGTGAGCGCTGCGATAGCGGTGCTACCACGATGGTTTCGCGTCGTGCGCAGTGCGAAGCGAGTATCCTGCCAAAGGCGCTCGATCGATATTCCTGTCCAGATGCTGCGCGTGTCTTCTTTGATTAGGGTCGGGTTGCCGAAGGAGCGCCGTGCTGCATAGCGAGCCTCTTCCGCAGAGGCACCGTCCTGCTGCAACTCTTCGGCCTCGAGTTCCAGATGGGAACGCAACTCGCGCTCCAGATCCTTGTCGCGTTCTCGTCTGCGGAACCAACGCATGTCACTCTTCCTCCACCGGCCACATGATTCGCGCGATCGCGGTGGTTAATTGCTTCCATTTCGACTCTTCCGCCACGAGTTGTTTCTTTCCGGCCGGAGTGAGTCTGTAGTACTTGAACTGGCGCTTTAGATCTTTTCCGGCGGGCTCCCATTTGGCGACGATCCAACGCTGGCGCTCCAGGCGGTGCAGCGCCGGATAGAGGGATCCATGCTCCACCTGCAGCAGATCTTCCGTAGTTCGCTGGATATGCTTCGCGATCTGATGACCGTGAGCGGGGCCGAACAGCAGTGTGCGAAGTATGAGCATATCGAGAGTGCCCTGCAATAGCTCAATGCGATCTGAAGAGCTTTTCGCCATCTGGTTAGTAGATATTCTACCCAAATTCAGCCGGGGATGGTAGATCTTCTACCAAACCGGGGGCGTGGACCAGTGAACGCAGTTCGCGAACGGAATTCTATCGGGGTCTAGCATATTAGCCGAGTGACTGTAATGAACTTCTTCAAAATTGCTCTCCTGGGCGCGTTTGCAATGGCCGACGTGGGAGCGGAAACAAATGGCTGGCAACCGCCTGGGCACGTGCAGGTCCCCATCTGGCCCAACGCTGCTCCCGATCCACAACCAGTCAGGGGGCCAGAGGTGGTCGAGCCCTCGGGGAATACGTTTCTAGTTGCAGGCAAGCAGGTAATTGGAGTGAGCAATGTGACGCGACCTACCATGACGGTCTATTCGCCAAAGGGGAAGAATACCGGCGTAGCGGTTATCGTCTTCCCGGGTGGAGGGTACCAGACTCTTGCAATCGATCTGGAAGCCACGGAAGCCTGTGACCGGATGACATCGAAGGGAATCACGTGCGTCCTATTGAAATACCGGGTCACCGATGTGGGTCCGTATCCGAAGTCGGGACCATATCCAGAATCGGCAATGGCGCTGCAGGACGCGCAGAGAACGATGGGGTTGGTGCATTTGCATGCAGCCGAGTGGCACATTGATCCGCACAAGGTCGGAGTGTTGGGGTTTTCCGCGGGCGGGCATCTCGCCGCAGCGATTAGCAACCACTTCGAGCGGCGGCTTTACCCCCTGATGGATGCTGCCGACAAAGAAAGCTGCCGTCCGGATTTCGCGGTCCCTATTTTTCCCGGGCACCTGTCGTTGGCCGCTGCAGAATGGGATGCCAGGCAAGGCACGAAGAAATTTGCGATTTCTCATTCTGGGCATGAGTCGTCAACGGATGCAAATCTTGCGCTGAACCCCGACCTGCACGTTACGGCGCGGACACCGCCGACCTTTCTGCTGCAAGCCGAGGATGACCCCGTCGACAGCGTGTATAATTCGCTGGCTTACTTCATCGCGCTGCAGAAGGCCGGTGTTCCCGCCGAGATGCATGTGTATGCGCAGGGCGGACACGCGTTTGGGCTGCGGCCAACGAAATATCCGATAACGGAATGGCCGCTGTTATTCGAGAGGTGGCTCAAAACAATTCGAATGATCCCGGATTGAGGGTGACACTGTTCACTGCAGTTTCGACAAAAACTCCTCTACGGTATTCACCTCTCCATACGAGAATCCCGAATCGCTAGGATCGACTGGCCCTGGGGGCGCGGCGAGCACATAGAGATTCCAGTTTCCGTTGGATTCCGTGATTTGTTTACTTGAAGACAACTCGTACCGCGCACCATTCGAAGAAAATGAGAGCTTAGACCCGCTTATCGTTCCTGTTTTTTGAAATGGATGTCCGGCGCGCGGCGATAGAGAGAAGAGAAATCGTGCGCGGCCCGGAAGCGACAGCCAAATCAGTTTACTGTGGAGCGACCGATCCGCGACTCTTACGGACACCAGGATGTCTTTACCATTCACGCGCACTGAGGGCAGGAAGATGTGAAGAAGCACGTCGGAGGCCTCGAAGTCTCGGGGTTCAGCTTTGCTGGGAACAGAGGTTGGTTCGAATTCTACTTCGATGTAGTCCACTACCTTTTGACCGGTGGCGGCATTTTTCAGCACATCAATGGCGATCACTTGTCCCGATTGAAATGTCCCAGCCGGAAACTGAGGGGGCGGAAGCTCCCGAAAATTCGCGACATTGGGGACTTGAATGGGATGGTAGTCCTTGGGCAGTTGATCGGCACGAAGACTGAAAGGCCTGAATCGCAGCCGGGCCGAGCCCGTTTCGCCGACCGGTTCCACTTCGACGTCGTATCCCCAGTAGGTCTGAGCCGCCGGGTCCACAAAGACGCGATGGAAAGTGTCCGGCCTGCCGTCTTTCGCATCCGTGTGCATCACGTCAGTTACGCCTTCGATACTAATGTGCTGCCCGGGCGACCACGGTTCGAGCACGTACGAGGCGCTGAACTTCCACCCATCGCTGCAATATGTCCCTGCTCCTCCCAAGATGCCGTGCTGAGCGTGGGCAGATCCAACAAGGAGACTCGCCACGAGTAACGTGGAGAACGTATTTTTGCTATTGGCCATCGCGAATGCTCCCTACTACGCGCGGCGTAATCTGCCGCACGGGTTGAAATTCTTTGAAAAGGCTGGCGACTGGAGGGCTCGATTCTTGCCCGGGGGCCAGGCAATCGCGAGAAATAACGTAATCCCGCGCAGTCCGCGCTTCCAAAGTATGGTTATCGCGGGTGTTGGAAAGCCGGCGCAAACTGTGGTCGCCTAGCGCTCCGATCGCGACCAGGAACACTGCGCCCAGTAGTCCAACCGGTAAAGGAATGGAAACAGGGCGCAGGAGAGCGCGCCAATTTTGCCGGCTGGCTACGCTCTGCCGATAAGCAGAGACGGCCTGTCTTGTTAAATCAGAACTCGGCTCGAGTGGTTTGCTTTTTGCCTGTTGAAGCAAAGAATTTAGTTCGTCATCATTCAATGGACTCATAGAATAGTTCCTCTTGATAGCGGTGTTCGCAGTTGGCTCCGGTATGGCGCGAGCTGGCATCGGAGTCTTTCCCGCGCTCTATGCAGCCGTGACTTAATAGTGCCGACATCGGTCCCGACGATCGCGGCAGCTTCGCGAAGCGATAGTTCCTCGAACTCGCACAACACGATCGCTTCACGTTGTAGAGGCGGCAAAGCTGAGATCGCCGCCTGCACGACGGCGTTTAACTCGACGGAGGTTATCGAATCCGGACAGCCCGCGGCCGTAAACTTTTGATCATCTATAGGGAGGTCATCACAATTGACCTCACGGTCGCTCGCGTTCTGGCGCTGCCGTACGAGATTCCTCACTATGCCGTACAGATATTGGCGTAGCGATCCGCGTTGTTGATTGAATCCCGGCTTTCGCACTAACTGAAGAAAACACTCTTGTGTAACGTCTTCCGCAATATCCACGGCTCCGGCAAGGCGATAGGCGAAGCGGAACATGGCCAAATGATGATCTTCAAAGATTTTTCGGAACGCTTCTGTATCGCCTTTCGCGGCTCGTCCTAGAAGTCTTGCTTCGTCTTCGCTCTCCATCCACGCCCTACACACTATTCAATGGCAAGGCGAAAAAGATACGGCGCTCGCTCAATTTTTCTGGATGCTTGTACGATTTTTCTTGGGCAAAGAGGCGTGTTCCAGTCCGCCCCCTCACGTGCAGATCGATGCCGGGGAAAACGAGGAGGAATTATGTCGAGCGAAGGAAATGCAACACGATCAAGAGTAACCTTGCACGTGGTTTCAAGCCTTGATGGGTTCATCGCGAGGAAGGATAACAGTGTCTCCTGGCTAGAAGCGAAGGGAAGCGTCTATGAAGCCGGAGTTTCCATTTCGGAGGAAGAAGCCGCAACCTTCCTCAAAGCCATAGATTGTTATGTGCTCGGTTCTCGCACCTACGAACACGCACTTGAACTGGGCTGGCCTTACGGCGACACTCCGACCGTCGTGGTGACAGGAACGAAATTGCCGTCGATTAGGAACACTGTCGAATTCTACTCGGGGGATCTCAAGACACTCCTTTATGAGAAGCTCGCGCCTCGATATCGAAATATCTGGCTCGTGGGCGGAGCGATGTTATCCCAGCGTTTTCTCGAACTCGGCTTGGTGGACGAAATCAGGTTGACCATAGCCCCAGTCCTATTGGGTGACGGACTGCGGCTATTCGGTGGTTCTCTGACGGAGCAGAGATGGGCTTTGAAGAACGTGGTTGCCTACAGGAACGGATTTGTTGAGTTATCGTATTCCCTCTCCACAGCGTGAGAGCCTCTTCGCGGTTCTATCGCGCGAAGACCACGACGCCATTTGCGGGTATGACGATTGAGGCGGAGGCACTGAAGCCGTGCATTGCCGGACCATTAGCCGATATGCCACTACTATTTCCTGCGACGATGGGGTTTACAAAATGATCGTAGACATCGCTGTTGAAGATCTCTTTCCAGAACCCAGCCGCGGGGAATCCGACGTCGTATTCCCAATACGTGCTTTCCGCAAACGAGGCGACTACGACCACATCTTGACCCGTGCCTTCTAGCCAACGGTGAAAGGCAAGAACACGATCCTGGTCGTTCGAATAGAAGGCGTGAACCCAATCTGCGCGAAGCGCCGGTTGCTGATTCCGGAGGCAAATTAAATCCTGTGTGAAGCGGAGATGATCTTTCGCGGTGTGGTCCGACAGATCATTTAGCCGGTCCCAGGCAAGAAGGTTCGGTCCGGCTGGATTTTCATCCCACGGGTGGTCCTCCAAGAACTCCTGCCCCATAAAAAGCTGAGGGATGCCAGGGGCAGTCAAGAGAATGGACATCGCGACACGTGTGCGGCTGCGCGCGTACCAGGATCTGTGATCGGACCGATCGGCAAGTACCGGAACTCTGGGGTCGCGTCCAGCTTTCACGATGTCGTGATTTTCGATACATGTTGCGGCGCGCCAGGCATGGTCCAGGTTGGGGGGATACAGGGCGTCCGCTATAGCCGTCATGGAAACAGCAGACGCCGCTCCGAATGAAGCTGCCTGGACCGCGCGCCGCAAAGCGTATCGAAGCGTATCGTGCTGCACAACATCGAAACCAGCGCCTCCGGTCGAAGCGGGCGCGATTATCGGGAGCACTGAATTCGGAATGTCCGGGAATTCTCCCGGCCAGAACTCGGCGTTTTGGAGGAGCCGCGGCCGTAGCTGGCGATTTTGATTGGTGAGCTTTCGACAGAAGTCCCAGCCATTGCCTTGATTCGTAGAGAGCAGGATACTGATCTCGTCATAGCGGAAGCCGTCAACGTGATACTCCTCGATGAAGAACCGGGCGTTATCCAGAAGGAACTGACTGACAGGGTCATTCCAAAGGGCGAACGCTAATCCGCCTGTGCCACGATCCTGGTCGGTGAAATAGAGACTATCGTTGTTGTTGCCGAGGTTTTGGAGCCGGTCCATAAAGTACAGGCAGTTGTCGTCCGCTTTACCGCCTGAGGAGAAGCCTCCTGCGTGGTTGTAAACAACATCGCATGCGACCGCAATGCCATGTAAATGACAGAGGTCGACCAAAACCTTGAGCTGATTCGGGCCTGATCGAATGTGCTCTAGCCGCAACTCGGGTTGTTGTTTGCTAGCAAGCAGGCTGTTGATAGTTGCCAGATAGGTCGCGAGCTGCGTAGTGTTTCTGCAGACGTAAGGGAAGTCGGGTGAAAAGAGATCGGCACCCGCGTAACCCATGCCGGGGTTGTCTTCCTGCTCATCGATCGGAAGCGGTTGCAGCATATTGCATCCGAGCGCTTCGAGATAGGGGATCTTGCCGACTATGTCGAGAAAGTTTGAGGCCACGCCCGGAGTTCGTATCGAGTAGGTACCTACGTGAAGCTGATAAATTACCAACTGTGAAAAATCGGGCGTGAGAAATCCGTTATCGTGCCAGGGATACGAAGCTTATCCCTTTCAAGCAGCCTGTCGCCGGTCGGCTGGTCAAAAGTAGTTCCATTGAAGGTTCCGAGAAGGTAGACGGCCGTGGCGCGGGGCGCCCATACGCGAAACGAAGCTCCCCTCGAATTGAGAGTCGCGCCAAGAGGTGTGGAGGGGGAAATCTTTTGTTGCGAAAGCATGTGGCTCTCCCTTTTGCCTACACTGCCTATGTAAGGCTATCGCGGTCACACCAGCGGACTCGAAAAATTAGGAGGGAAGCCTAATTGCTCCTCTACTGATAGCGCAACGCTTCGACTGGATTGACGCGGGTTGCGCGAATGGTGGGGATCAGCATTGCCGCTATCGAGACGGCCGCCAACAGAGCGACTACACCCAGAAGAGCTAGCGGGTCCGCCGGTCTCACATCGAACAGCAAAGCCTCGAGCTCACGGCTCACCGCTAACGAACTCATCAAACCGACAGCTAACCCCGCCATCACGGGGCGCAAGCTTTGGTTCAGAACCATGCTTGCAATACTCGATTTGCCGGCTCCGAGCGTCATTCGTATTCCGATCTCACTCGTGCGCTGCGCTACTGAATATGCCACGACGCCATAAATCCCCAGACTCGCCAGTAACAGCGCACAGATCGCAAACAATGTAACCAATTGCGTTTGAAAGCGCCGTTGCGCCACGGATTCGTTTAGGCGCTCGGCCATGCTCTGGAAATGCTCGAGTGGAAGCTCCGCGTCCACTTGCCTGACGGCGGCGCGCAATTCCCTACTTGCAGCACTCGCGCTGACTGAGGTTTTCAACACGAACGTCATGTCACTGTCAGACCGTAGCCAATACGGCAGGTAGACCGTCATGGTTGGCTGCTTGTCCAGGCTGGCTCCGCGCACATCGCGGACAACTCCCAGAATCTGTATTCGATTCTTCTCGTCATCGCCCAGCACGATCTCGCGTCCAATCGGATTTTTGCCAGGCCAAAGCTTTTCCGCTGCCAGCACTGATAGTAGTGCTACAGGGTGGCTGCGATCGGCATCCCTAAAGGTTCGTCCCGCTTGTAATGGAATGCCGAACGCGCGGAAATAATCAGGGCTAACCGCGCGCATATCCCCAAGCGGCCGCTCTCCCAAGGGCACAATATGATCTGCGCCGGTAAATACGTTGTTATTACCTTCACCGGACAAAGGAATCCGATCTATGGCTGCCGCGCTTTCTGCGTCCGGCAGCTCGCGCAAGCGATTTAGGATCGTCTCAAGAGCGGCGGATCGCTTTTCCTTGTTGGGATAGCTTTTCTCCGGGAACTCAACATCCGCTGTAATGAGCCGGGAGGTCTGAAAGCCCTTGTCTACGCTCAAGAGCTTCACAAAGCTGTGCACCAGTAATCCGGCGCCGACCAGGCACATGGCGCTTAAACAAACTTCAGCGCCGATCAGAAAGGAGCGTGAGCGCCATGCAGCCCTTACTTCCGTGCTTCCGCGTCCGCCCGCTCTCATCGCTTGCTGGGCATCTTCGCGTGCGGCGCTCCGTGCGGGCATAAGTCCGAAAAGTATCCCGGCCATGACGGAAATGGCAAACGTGAACAACAGCACATGGCCGTCGATGCGAACATCCTCAAGTCTTGGCACGTCCAGCGGCGCTACGGCGACGATCACCCGGGCTGCGGCGTAAGCGACGGCGATGCCGAGTGCTCCGCCCGCAAGTGCCAATGTCAAGCTCTCCGCAAGCATCTGGCGCAACAGTCGCGTAGCGCTCGCCCCTATAGCGCTCCGAATTGCCATCTCCGTCCTGCGTGCGGTCGCTCGGGCCAGTAAGAGGCTCGCCAGATTGACACAGGTAAGCAGCAATAGCAGTGTCACGGCTCCAAAAACCAGCTCCAATCCCGACCGTACTCGCTGTGTGATCTGCTCAATTAACGGAACCATGGCTGCCGACAGCGTTATGTGAATCGGAGCTCGCTTCGCGATGTTGGTTTGGAGCGCATTTAATTCTTGCTGCGCCTGGAAGAAGCCAGCAGACGGCTTCAAGCGTGCAATACACGCAAAATTGAAGTCGCCGAGTTGGGATAATTCTTCCTTACGCAGCGCGAACGGCTTCCAGAAGCGCGCCCGTTCTTCGGGCAAGTCCATCGCAAAAAGCTGGCTGAGTTTCGGGAGCCGGAAGGTTTTCGGAAGCACGCCGATAATCTCGTAAGGTTCGCCATCGAGCAGAATCTTTCGCCCAATCACACCCGGATCGCCGCCAAATCGACTTTTCCATAGATCGTAGTTCAGGACCACTTCGTGATCCCGGCCGGGCGCGTCTTCCTCTCGGGAAAACGTCCAGCCCAAGAGAGGATTGACCCCCAGCATCTGAAACAAATTGGAGGAAACCCGTGCGCCGTAGAGCCGCTCTCGGGCGCGAATGTACCAGTAAGGTTCAGCGATATACCGTCAATCAGGGCCATTTGATCGAACGACCGCAGATTTGTACGCCACTCCTCGAAGTGCATCGCATTTACCGGCAAAAGGGGAGGCACCTTCGCGGATATGCCGCCGAGATGCTCGTGAATCACGTATAGCCGTTCGGAATCGCGATACATCAACGGCCGCAGAATCACATGATCGATAAGGCTGAATATGGCGGTATTCGCCCCAATTCCGAGCGCAAGTGTAGCGATGGCGACGACAGTGAATGCGGCATTCTTCCGGAGAGTTCGGACCGCAAACCGGATATCTAGCCAGAGCGCCTCGAGCATGTTCTGTATACGAGAACCAGCCCGGCAGAGTTCACATTTTTGGGCGGTCGCCCGCTTGGCGATGAAAGACTCGACTCCTTCCGACGGACGGATGGGTTGACATGTCTCCCAAGTTCACTGATACTTAGGTGAAATGTCTACCCAAGAGGAAAGGGAACGGCTTGAGTTACTTCAGGGAACGCTCGATCTCCTAATCTTAAGGAGACTCATCTTCGGACCACAGCACGGCCAGGGTATCGCGCGCGCGATTCAAGAAGTTTCTCAAAATGAACTGCTGGTTGAACACGGCGCTTTATATCCAGCGCTTCAACGCCTGGAGGATCGAGGCTGGGTTGCTGCAGAATGGGGCACTTCGAGCAACAATCGCAAGGCCCGCTTCTACACACTGACGAAGGCGGGACGCAAGCAGCTTGTCAAAGAGACGACGAAATGGCGGCGGCTTGCGACCGCGATCGGGCGCGTTCTCGGCCCGGAAGCAGAAGAGGGATGAATTCATGTTCGGACACCGAAGAAAGCCGGCTGATTTCGCCGCGGAGATTGAATCTCATCTGCAGTTGGAAATCGACCGTTTGAAGGAGCAAGGACTCACTGAGGACGAAGCGCGGCTGAAGGCCCGCCGCAATTTCGGAAACGTGACTCGCGCACGCGAGCGGCAGTACGAATCGCACCGGTGGTTGTTAGTCGATATATTGGTGCAAGATATCCGGTTTGGACTGCGAGTACTTGGGAAAACTCCCGGTTCAACAGCTATCGCCATCCTGACGCTCGCGCTGGGGATTGGCGCAAACACGGCTATATTCAGCCTACTGAATACCGTATTACTCCGTAATTTGCCAGTGCCTCATCCGAAGCAGCTCGTTCTATTCGGCCACGGCATGTGGGTGGGCAGCCAGAATACTCTACCGGATCGAAGCTGGCAGCTCTTCTCCTATCCGTTCTACAAGGAATTTCGCAAAAAGAATCAGGTCTTCGCGAATGTCGCGGCAATCAACAGCATTCTGTTTGACTCGCACGGACGCGTCGCCCATGAATCGGAGTTCGAAAAGATAAGCGTCGAGTTGGTGTCCGGCACATATTTCCAAACGCTTGGTTTGAATCCCGTTTCCGGACGGCTTTTGACTGAGGCCGACGATCAGAAACCCGGCGGGCATCCGGTCGCCATTGCCAGCTATTCGTGGTGGCAGCGGCGTCTTGCAAAACACACCGACGCGGTCGGCACAAGTGTAGAAATTAACCAAACCGTGTACAACATCATCGGAATTGCTCCGCAGGAGTTTTCCGGAACGACCTTAGGGCAAGCGCCTGATCTCTGGATTCCCCTTGCGATGGAAAAGCAGATTTCTCCAGGCTGGAACGGCCTCGAGGACAGGTTATTTCAATCGCTCTATATCATCGCACGGAGAAAGCCGGAGGTCAGTATTGAACAAGCCAGTGCCAATACCAATCTTCTGTTTAAGCAGTTTCTGCACGAATGTGCCGGGCCACAACCATCCAGTAGTCAAGTGAAAGATATCGAACACGCCCGAATTGAGCTCGTTTCCGCTGCCAATGGGTTACCCGGCTTGCGCGTCGGCTTTTCTTCTCCGTTGAAGATATTGATGGTTCTGGTTGCGCTTGTGCTTCTCATTGCGTGCGCCAATGTCGCTAATCTCTTGCTGGCCCGGGCCGCCGCTCGACAGCGGGAAGTCGCTGTACGCATGTCCCTCGGTGCTGAACGTGCGCGGCTTATCCGGCAACTCTTGGTAGAAAGCGGTCTGTTGGGCACGGCCGGAGCGCTGCTGGGTGCGCTGTTCGCTTGGGTCGCTATTCGTCTCTTTCTTGCAACGGCAGCTCCGAATTCTGGGCCGATTCCGATTCATATCGCGCCTGATGCGCAAGTATTGGGCTTTGCACTGGCAACGACGATACTCACGGTGATGCTGTTCGGAATGGCTCCTGCGTTCTATGCAACTCAGATAGAGCTGACTCCATCGCTGAAGGAAGGGCGAGGTCTGACGGGCGGTTCCGTGCGCAGCCGTCTTTCACGCGCCCTTATCATTGGTCAGGTCGCGCTCTCGCTCATGCTTTTAGCAGGCGCGGGATTATTCCTTCGCAGCTTCCGCAATCTGATGAACGTCAACACCGGTTTCGACAAGAAAGATGTCGTTATCGTGGCGGTGGATCCGAGCGCGGCCGGATATGGAGTGCACACGCGTTGGGAAAACATGATGGACACTATCGAAACGCGCGTGAGCTCGCTTCCAGGTATCCACGGCGCGAGCTTTGCCTTCGAGATCTTCGGTGGCGGGTGGACGGACCCAGTGAGCGTACCGGGACGTCCGAGGTCAGACAATGATCCCGAGGTCTTTCACGACATTGTTGGGCCGCAATACTTAGACGTGATGAAGACGCCTATCGTGATGGGCCGCAGGCTGAGCCCGCGCGATAACGCGGCGTCTAAGAAAGTCGCTGTGATCAATGAAGCGATGGCGCGCGCCTACTTTCCCGGTCTCTCATCGATCGGGCGAACCTTCTCTGTGGGACCCGAACCAGAATGGCAAAACATCGAAGTGGTTGGAATCGCGAAAAACGCGAAATACATGAGGCTCCAGGAACGCTCGAGGCCTGCTGCCTTTTATCCGCGCGCTCAGCATGGAATGTTTCTCTATAATTTCCTGGTACGCTACACGGCCGATCCAGCATTCCTCATCCCGCAAATCAGGAAAAGCATTCATTCTGTCGACCCGAACCTTCCGATTGGCGAGCCAACCACGCTTGCGGAGCTCGTCGATAATTCGGTGCGCAATCAACTCCTTGTCACGCAGCTTTCAACTCTTTTCGGCGCACTTGCAGCTTTACTGGCCTGCATCGGAATTTACGGGGTTGTCTCTTACGGAGTAACGCGGCGAACCAACGAGTTCGGGATCCGAATGGCGCTTGGCGCCGAGCGCCGCACGGTACTTTGGACGGTGCTTCGCGACGTCGTGCGGCTGACCTGCATCGGTATGGTTATTGGCCTCCCGTTCCCCTTGGCGATGTCATTTTCTCCGATGGTCAAAGACCAACTGTACGGTTTGAAAACGTATGACCCGGTTGTTACTTGCATGGCACTTACTGCGATGCTCGCGGTAGCGCTCTTCGCCGGCTATGTTCCTGCCCGGCGGGCGACGAAAATCGATCCGATGATCGCGTTGCGGTACGAATAAGCGGGACGACGGTGAGGTGATCTGGTACTAGACCGGCTGGCGAGAGCGCAATTTTTGGCTGGACGGCGAGGTTGTAAATCGGTGATACACTGAAGGTGTCAAGCGGATTGCGTACGGAAATTAGCTGCAACCTGGTTTTTCGCATGGCGTCCAATAAATACCAGCCGGCGTGCGTGTCTGCCCGGATAGCGTGCCGCAATCCCCAGTGAAGTTGATAGAGAAGACATGACGGAGCATCAGAACGCCGGTCAGCCGGATGCCCACTTGGATCGGCTACTCATTCCCGCCGATCTGCAAGAGCCCCTTTACAAATCGATGGTCCGCCGGATGCGGGAAGTTTTTAACCCGCCGAAGCTTCCACCGTTAGAGATCACTTCAATACCCATTGAAGGCGCTGAGATGGGCGGTGTGAGCGCGGTCGAAGTGCCTTGGTACAAATCACTCGTCAGCAATGTACGCGATTTGATCCGGCCGCCTAAGCTGCCGCCCTTGGAGGTGACGTCCAAACCGGTCGAGGTGAAATCGATCTGGGGCGCTTACCGCGGCGGCGAGACAAGAACCGGAGCCGTTTCGCTTCTAATTCACGTTGGGATCGTAGCGCTTGCGCTCATCATATACCAGGTTCCTGCCGTGAAAAAGAAGATGAAGGACGTAACGGACATTTACTTCCCCATACAGCCGTATAAGCCGAAACTTCCTCCCGCTTCAGAGCAGATGCACGGCGGCGGCGGTGGCGGGAATAAGATGCCGAAGCCGGTAAGCCGGGGCGAGGCGCCGAAGTTCGCTCCTAAACAGATGATGCCGCCCATGGCAGCCGTGCCGAAACCGGTGCTGCCGGTTGTTCCTACGATCACCGCGCCCGCGCCGCAGATCGTGGCTGATAACTACGGCGATCCTTTGGCGAAGAATCCTCTGTTCTCCACTGGACCGGGAACTGGCGGTTTTGGAACTGGCTCAGGAGGCGGTATTGGCAGCGGAAACGGGAACGGCTATGGGCCGGGTTCCGGCGGAGGAACCGGAGGCGGTGTCTTTCGCCCCGGCGGAGATGTTTCGATGCCGCAGCTCGTTTCAAAAGTCGAGCCTGAATACTCCGAAGAGGCGCGAAAAGCAAAATACTCGGGAACTGTCCTCCTTCAGATTATCGTCGACGAGCACGGGTTGCCGCGAGACATCAAGGTCGTTCGTCCGGTTGGGCTCGGACTCGACGAAAAAGCAGTTGAAGCTGTTTCGCGGTGGCGATTTCGGCCTGGTTACAAAGGCGGCCGCCCGGTGGCTGTAGAAGCTAACATCGAAGTCAGCTTCCGGCTGCTGTAATCCGGCCTGCCGATTCACATTCTTCACACGGACATATCTTTCGAAGGTGATCGAAAGAGTAGATTCCCGTGCTGTGCCCGTCATTCCAGTGAATGCGGATGGCATAGCTTCCGACCGGCTCGACCGAATTCATTCGCAAAGCGGGCTTAAACATCGGGAAGAGCTCCGGTTTTGAATAGCTCGATTTTTGCGGCTCCGTCCCGTGCGCACCCGTGCAGGTCGCGCACGGACATTCGTCGCGAAGATAAGCGAGCGAATAGTCGCTATGATGTCCGTCCCGCCAATCTATTTTGATGCCTGTGGATTTTGAAATTGCTATATGCTCCGGGTCAGCAACGGCGGTTTCTTCTAATCTGTCTGGCATTCCACACGCCTCTGCCTAGGACACATTTCGAACGCGCTCGATGTCTCTGACGCCCGGAACGCGGCGGAATGCAGTGATGACGCGCTCGAGCTGCTTCTTGTCCCGGACTTCCATGGTAATGTCGACAATCGCGCTGTCATCTGTACGGGACTGATCGCCCCTTGCCTCAAGCGTGCGGATATTGCTCTGTTCAGCAGACAAGATGGACGTGAGCTGATTGAGAATCCCGGGCCGGTCGTCGGTGAAGATAACTACTTTGACGGGCAGTGGCTCGCTTGCGCTGCGCGCCCATTCGACATCGATCTTACGCTCAGACTCATACAGCATGGCTTGCACATTGGGACATTGAACGGAGTGCACGGCAACGCCTTTGCCGCGAGTGATGTAGCCGACAATCTGCTCGCCGCGAATCGGATTACAACATTTCGCCCGGTAAACTAGAACATCATCGACCCCTTTGACGTGAATCGTCAAATCGCCCGGGGGTAAACCAGGCTGAAGCTGCGGTACGCGAGGCGGCAGCGAGGGAACAGGAGCAGCGGGCGGCTCCGGAATAACGTCGTCGGCAGCCACTTTTTGCAAAACCTGCCGCGCTGAAAATCTGCCAAAGCCAAGGGCCGCGAGCAAATCTTCTGTTTTACTGACACCGTATTCAGAGGCGACGTTCTCGAAATCATCGCGCGAAAATCGCCCGAGATTCAGCCCCAGGCGGCGTGCCTCTTTCTCCAGCGATTTCTGGCCGATCTCAACCGCTTTGGCACGCTCGGCGGTGTTGATCACATGTTTGATCTTGTTTCGCGCGCGTGAGGTTTTGACAACGCCCAGCCAATCCTTACTTGGCTGATGTCCCGGTTGAGTGAGGATCTCGACGACGTCGCCGTTGCGGAGCGCGTATTTCAGAGGCTTGATTGCGCCGTTTACGCGAGCGCCAACGCAACTGTTTCCGACGTCGGTGTGGATCGCATAAGCGAAATCGATGGGCGTGGCATCTCGCGGTAGCACAATGACACGGCCCTTCGGCGTAAAGGTGTAAACTTCCTCGGGATATAGATCGACTTTGAGGGTGGACAGGAAATCGCCCGAATCGCGCATTTCCCGCTGCCACTCCATGAGCTGCCTAAGCCACGCAATGCGCTGATCGTCCTGACCTGGTCCTTTGCTGCCCTCTTTGTATTTCCAATGCGCCGCGATTCCTTCCTCTGCATTGCGGTGCATTTCTTCCGTTCGGATTTGTACTTCGAAGGCGACCCCACCGGGACCGATCACTGACGTGTGCAGCGATTGATACAGATTAGGCCGCGGCATGGCGATGAAGTCTTTGATGCGGTCCGGGATAGGGTGCCATTCGTTATGAATTACTCCCAGGGCGGCATAGCAGTTTTTCACCGAATCCGTGATAATTCTGACGGCGAGAAGATCGTACACCTGATCGAGCGTGATCCGCTGGCGCTTTAGTTTCGAGTAGACCGAGTAAGCGCGTTTAACGCGGCCATCGACCCGGGCTGGAATAGTCTCTTTTGTAAGCCTCTGTGCGATTTCGGTTTGGATCTGGCGTACCCATTCTTCGTTTTCCTGTCTTTTTGATTCGATCTCGCGCATCAGCTCAGCCGCAGCTTCGGGTTGGAGTGTTTCGAAGGCCAGGTCTTCGAGCGCGCCGCGAATCTTGCCCATTCCAAGCCGGTGCGCAATGGGCGCATATATATCGATGGTTTCTTGCGCGATAGCTTCCTGCTTGTCGCGCGGAAGGGCACTAATGGTCCGCAAATTATGGAGGCGGTCGGCCAGTTTGACGATAATGACGCGAATATCACTGGTCATTGCCAGCAGCATCTTGCGGAGACTCTCTGCTTGCCGGTCCTCCCGGTTCGCGAGACTGATCTTTGTCAGTTTTGTGACACCGTCCACGCAGCGGGCAACATCCTCGCCGAATCTTTCCTTGAGGTCGTCGGGTTTTGTCTTCGTATCTTCAAGCACGTCATGCAGCAAACCGGTCTCAAGAGTAACCAGATCCATCTGCATGTCTGCGAGCAGGTCCGCAACGGCAAGCGGATGCGTTATATAAGGTTCACCCGAATCCCGCCTCTGCCCGTCGTGCGCGTGCAATGCGAAGCGATATGCGTTTTCGAGACCGCTCAGATCTTCGTTAGGCCGGCGAGATCTTACTTTCTCTTGCAGGCTTTTATAGAGTTGATCGATCTGAGGTTCCGCCAAGAGTGTGGTGGACATCCCGTCTTATTACTAGGTTAGAACAGCATTCACGTTTTTCGTCCGGCGGCTCACTCGAGAGTTTTCAGAAGCTCTTTGCGAATCGGCCAGTCTCCGATGACACGTTTCTTTGAGACTGCAAAACTACCCGCCACGAGCAAGCCTGTGAGATCGTCAGGGCGTGGTTGCCGACGCTCGCGAGCTAATTCCATCCGCAAAAGTCGTGTTTCGAGCTCCAATTGGGCTTTCATCGTCTCGGCGGCTGCGAAATTCGGACATTGAGCATCCAATCGGAGCACGAAGGGCCATGCGCTAGTTCCGCTCAAATCGAGCGACAAGAGTACGCGATCAGCCGGTTGCAGCGAGATGGCGAATATTCTGACAGCGAAAGGAAGCGCAACTGGCTTACGAAAAACAGCCGGCGCCACCCTGACCCAAACTGGATAAGGCGGCACCCGCTCTAAGGTCCGGTTTTGATTCGTAGAAACTGCCGTAACGGCCGCGCCATCAGAAGCCACCGCCAAAGCCATGACATCCGGTTGAATCGGAAGAAAAGAAATCCAGCGACCGGGATTCGCCGCAGGAAGGTTACACAGGGGATCCTTGCAGATGCCTCCATGGGTCAATGCATACGCGCGCAACCTGTTCCAATCGAACCTTCCGCGAATCAGCAACAGAATGCGATTTGTGTCGACCGCGCCTGCAATGGCACGAATGTCTCTCGTGTAATCGAACTGCGTTCGGCGCACAAAATCCTGATAGTCGGGTTCGATGCTTGTCTTGGACACAGCAAACATATTCAGCACGCCAGCCCTGTGAAGAGCCGAGGTATTTGCGAAGAAAACTGTGGCTTCCGACGAGGGGAGAAATGCCAGCATGTCCGAATCTGATCTGACGAACCGGTGCCGGTAATAATCGATTACAAATGCAAGTCCGGCAATCAGGACGGCCAGGAGTGCCCAAACGAGCGATGGTTTCAGTTGGATTCGCACAGAGGTGCTGTGGCCCAAAGAGGTTTTAGAAGACCATCCGGCTTGTAGCGGCGGACGGAGTGCGTTGTGGCGGTTCGCTGACCAGGATTGCGATCAACTCCCGCACGCGCTCCACCTGGTCGGGTCTAATGATCAGATAGCGGCAGTTACCTTGTGGATCTGGGGTAAACACGGTAGTGTCTTTAGGGCCTAACGTGACCCTGCCGGGCGGAGAAAGGTCGAAATAGCCGCGGTCGGGGCGTATGGCTTCGAGCACCGCCGTCGAGTCCCAATTCGGGTGGTCCTCGGGTTTACCCACGTAGATGCGGTAAGCCTCCGGAATCGGATGCTTATCGGCGTAGGCGAAGTCTCGCTGGATCGCTTCAAAGGGGAATGTTATTTTCAGTCCTACTTCGAATCCGCTGAAGATCATAGAGGTCGGCCACTGTTCGAAAAGCGATCTAGCGGAATCGGGATCTGTATAGACGTTGTATTCAGGCTCAGCTTTAACGAAATTGCCGGCCATTAGACAAAGCACTTTTACCTTCTGCCGGACGAGATCGCGGCCGCCGGATGTTTTTAGAAGCCGCACGAGATTAGTGCTAAAGCCGATTTGCGCAATTGTGACGGAGTGATCCGGTTCGCCGCGTATCAGCCGCGCCAGCAGTTCAACTGCATCGACGGCTTGTGAGCCATCTTGAATGTGGCGTGGGTAAACATATTGCCCGGAAGAGTCGCGGCGCTCAACCGGTACTTTGAGCATCGGCGAATCCTCGCGGGTTTTGCCATTGTGGACCACCCCGATGGGAATGCCGGGCCGTCCGTAAAACGTGTTGAGTAGATCCACGAACGGGGCAGCGTAGCGATTGTCTTTTGTGATGGTGACCGCAAGCAGGCGGACCTCGGCACGATTTTCGAGCGCGTGAATCATGGCAAGTGCAAGTGCGTCGTCAACATCGTTGCCAATGTCGGTATCTAAGATCAAACGTACCGGTTCAGCAGCGAGGCTCCGCCCGCTACATGCAAGGGTTAATAGGATGAGAGCAAGCAACAGCGAGCGAAACATGTTTTCCCGCGTGACTGAGAAATACCGTATCATGTCCGAAAAGCTTGTTTTGGTTGGGAGTTCGGCGGGTGAGAGCGTAGAAGAGAGGTGCACCAGTGATATTTGAGCAGTTCTATTTAGGGTGCCTTGCGCACGCGTCGTACCTGGTCGGGTCTGAAGGCGTTGCGGCCGTAGTGGACCCACAACGAGATGTCGAGATCTATTTAGAAGCGGCACAACAGCACGGTGTACGAATCGCTCACGTGATCGAGACTCATCTACACGCTGATTTCGTCTCGGGCCATCTGGAGCTCGCGCGGCGCACCGGCGCAGTTATCTATCTGGGCGAAGGATCGGGCGCGAAATTTGCACACCGGGCGGTGCGCGAAGGAGATGAGATTCACCTCGGGAAGTGTATCTTGCGATTTTTGCAGACTCCGGGACACACAATCGAGAGCGTATGCGTGGTGGTGACGGATCTTGAACGTGGAAACAGCCCGTGGGCGGTCTTTACAGGGGACACGTTGTTCATCGGAGATGTCGGGCGCCCGGATCTTGACGAAACGCATAAGCCTGCGGAACTTGCAGGGCTGCTTTACCAGAGTATTCACGAGAAGCTGCTTGAGCTACCGGACAGTGTTCTGGTGTATCCGGCTCACGGTGCAGGCTCGATGTGCGGAAGGAATATCAGTAACGACCGGAGCTCCACGGTCGGGCGTGAGCGGCAGTGGAACTATGCTCTCCGCCCCATGTCACGCGATCAATTTATAAGTCTTGTGACTGAAGGGTTGCCGGAAAGGCCCGAATACTTTCGCCGTGATGTGAATATCAACCGGGAAGGCGCTTCTGCATTGGCCGAGCTGCCTCCATTGAAACCGCTCATCGCGAGAGAAGTCGAGACGCTCACGGCCCGCGGAGCAGCCGTTCTAGATACGCGTCCGGCGAATGCGTTTTGTTCGGGCCATATTCCAGGGTCGATCAATATCGGCTTAGGAGGGCAGTTTGCCTCCTGGGCGGGATCGGTCCTCGGATTGGACCGCGACGTAATCCTCGCCTGCGAAGATACTGGATCGGCTGAAGAGGCGCGCTACCGGCTTGCGCGGGTCGGAATCGAGCGGGTCCCCGGTTACATCGCGGACGGAATTGCCGGATGGGTGAAACAAGGCCTGCCACTCGAAACGGTGGATCAGTGGACGGTCCAAGATCTACGGGATGAGATAGAAGAGAAAGGTGCACGCGAGGCTTCGCCGCTTTGCGTGTTGGACGTGCGGCGGGCTCCTGAGTGGAAGGACGGCCACATAGCCGGAGCGCTGCATCGTCCACTCGACAAGCTGCGGGAGAGTTTGGGCGCGCTCGATAAGCGTTCACGATTCGCAGTGCATTGCAAAAGTGGATATCGAAGCGCGATTGCGTGCAGTCTGCTGAAGGCGTCAGGATTCGATGATGTTGTAAACGTTCTTGGTGGTTACGATGCGTGGGCCGCGGCTGGATTTCCAACAGTACTGGAGGAGACGGCGGAATCGGCGGCTTTCGTTTAATAGGTTTTAAGTACGGACACTGATCGTGCGATAAGATTGGTGTCTGCGTGCGCTTGCGGATGTGGCGGAATTGGCAGACGCGCTAGATTCAGGTTCTAGTTTGGGAAACCAAGTGGAGGTTCAAGTCCTCTCATCCGCACCAACAACGTAGCTCAATCTGAGCATCCTCCTTTTGCTGCCACTGTGCAGTTTACTTCTCTATGTCACTGAAATTCCGATTTGTATATATCTCCGTTTTCTTCACCGGTGTTCTGCTCTCCGCATGTATGCGAAGCGGCACTAAAGATGTAACCGCGAAGATGGAAGAGTATATGCGAGCGCTCGAGAAGCTTCATCAATTTAGCGGTTCGGTGTTGGTTGCAAAGGATGGGCGGCCGCTAATCAGGCGCGGTTATGGAATGGCCGACTTCGAATGGGCGGCGCCGAACCAACCAAACACAAAATTCAGAATCGGTTCGATCACAAAGCAGTTTACATCGATGGCGATAATGATGCTTCAAGAGCGAGGCCAATTATCGGTAAGGGATCGAATGTGCAAGTATGTGGCAGGATGCCCCGCGTCCTGGCAGCCCATCACAATCGATCAGCTTTTGACTCACACATCCGGCATTCCCGATTTCACAGACTTTCAAGATTATAAGAGGATAGAGAGATTTCCGATCACTCCGGAAGCTCTGGTTAATAGTTTCAAAGATAAACCTCTAGATTTCCCTCCCGGTGCGAAATTCTCTTACAGTAACTCGGGATATGCAGTTTTGGGCTTGATCATCGAACAGGTTTCACACAGGTCCTACTCTGTGTTTCTAAAGGAGGAGATATTCACGCCGCTTGGGATGAAAGATAGCGGGTACGACAGCAACGACGAGATAATTGAACATCGCGCCTCAGGCTATGTCCGAAAGAGCGGAGCGATTCGCAATGCTACTTACATCGACATGACAGTGCCTTATGCGGCTGGTGGATTGTATTCAACCGTCGAAGATTTGCTGCGATGGGATCAGGCGCTGTACACCGAGAAGCTTGTAAGCCAGAAGTCGTTGACGGCTATGTTTACGCCGCATGTAGCGATCGCCGGGTATGGCTGGGCAATCGAGACGCAGTTCGGGCGCAAGATGATCAGCCATGAGGGCGGAATAGAAGGGTTTGTCAGCAAGATTGCACGATTTCCCGACGAGCATACGACGATTATCGTGCTAAGCAATTTGGAGACGGCGGCTATTACCAAGATCTCCAAAGATCTGGCTGCGATTGTTTTTGGGGAGAAATACGAGCTGCCTCACGAGCAACAATTTATTCACATGGATCCGGCGAAGCTTAATCGGTACGCTGGTAGATATCAGGTTCAAGAAGCACCCGACGTGATCGTTACCATCTCAGTCAAGGGCCAGAGTTTACTCTTCGGCGTGCAAGGGGAGTCGCTCGTACTCCGCCCCGAGTCGGAGACGAAATTTGAACCCGAGGATGGAAGCGCTCAGGTCGAGTTTGTCGAAGACGCGGCTCACAACGTCACAAGCCTGATCTTCAATGGACAGTTCAAGGCTAAGAAACTGCAGTGATTGGTGCGGCGGAAGTGCTTAGTCCATAGGAACACTCTTACCACGACGATTCGATAGAACTACGCAGTAGGCCCTCAAGCGTTTCCTTTATGTAGCCGATGTATCTTGTGGCGCGATAAAAGGCGGGCCTGAGGGCTACATGCCGAATAAGGGTAAACATCTCCGAATCGCATTGATGTTGCTTTGGCTTGCCGGAATCATCTGGGGGACGAGAATCCTTGTTAGATACGAGAACACTCCCGCGCAAGCGGCTCGCGTTTCAGAGCGCTGGCCGATAGAAAGCAAACTCTCGAGATCACGTGGGTTCCCTACGCTCGTGATTCTGGCGCATCCGAATTGTCCCTGTACACGCGCCACCATCGCTGAATTGGAGCTGATCATGGCTCAACTGAGAGGTAGGATTCAAACTTTTGTGATGTTCTACAAGCCTGGTGCGAACGGGACTGAGGTAGCAGGATCGGATCTGTGGAGAAAAGCCAGATCCATCCCAGGCGTTTCGGTTCTCTATGACAGAGCAGGAACTGAAACACAACTCTTTGGAGGACGAGTATCAGGCCAAACTCTGTTGTATTCGCCCGAGGGCAAGCTCGTCTTTAGCGGTGGAATTACGAGTGGTCGCGGACACCCAGGCGACAACGAGGGGGCGGATGCCGTAATCCGCTGTGTAAGGAGAAATGGATCAGAAATCGCGCATTCACCCGTATTCGGCTGCTCGCTTCACGATCCAAGCCGTCAGGCACTGAAAGAGGACAAGTCATGGACGAGAGAGTAACGGTCGCGGCGCTGGGGGATAGAATTCAACGGCGGGCAGCAGCTCTGTTCGTAGAAAACCGGCAAGCAATCTACAGGCGCACGGATCGACTCTTTGCCGGTCTCATGACGTTTCAGTGGCTCGCGGCGCTTGCTACGGCCTTGTGGATCACGCCTCGCACGTGGGCGGGACAGTACAGCCAAGTTCACCTGCATGTCTGGGTTACGCTGTTTCTCGGCGGCGGGATAACGCTTTTCCCGGTGGCATTGGCGTGGTGGAAAGCCGGCGAAACGGCTACACGGATGACTATTGCCACGGGCCAGATGCTTATGTCCGCCCTGCTGATTCATCTCTCGGGCGGCAGAATTGAAACCCACTTTCACGTCTTCGGATCTCTCGCCTTTCTGGCTTTCTACCGGGATTGGCGGGTGTTCATTCCCGCGACCTTGGTGGTCGCAGGCGATCATCTCATCCGAGGCGTTTTCTGGCCGCAGTCTGTTTTCGGCGTACTGACGGCCAGCGCATGGCGGTGGGTCGAACACGCCGGGTGGGTCATCTTCGAAGACGTTTTCCTTCTATGGAGCTGTTTTCAAAGCGTGGCGGAAATGAAGGATCACGCCCTTAAGCGTGCACAGCTCGAGTCCTCAAACGAGATGACCGAGCAGACCGTCTTGGAACGCACGGCCGAACTAAGAGCGAGAAAACAAGAACTGCGCACGGCAAAGGAAGCTGCAGAAGCGGCGAGCAAGGCCAAGAGCACGTTTCTCGCCACCATGAGCCATGAAATTCGCACTCCGATGAATGGCATTCTTGGAATGACGAATTTGGCGCTCGAAACGGACCTGACGGAAGAACAACGCGAATGCCTCGACCTGGTGCATGTTTCCGCCGAATCGCTGCTATCGATTATTAACGACATACTGGATTTTTCGAAAATCGAAGCTGGAAAGCTTGAACTCGATTCCATCGCATTCGATCTGCGCGAAAGCCTAGGCGAAACTGCGAAGGCGCTAAGTATCCGCACCTATCAGAAGGGCACGGAGCTCATTTACGAGGTGCAGCCGGAGGTTCCCGAAACGGTGCTCGGAGACCCTGGCAGAATTCGCCAGATTCTCATTAATCTAGTCGGAAACGCAGTTAAGTTCACCGAGCGCGGAGAAGTCGTCGTAACCGTCGAAGAACTATCGCGCACTGACGACAGCACTGAGCTGCACTTCGCGGTCCGAGACACTGGGATCGGTATTCCGCTGGAGAATCAGGCAAAGATCTTTGGGGCGTTTTCTCAGGGGGACGGTTCCATGGCCCGCAAATACGGCGGCACGGGGTTGGGGTTGGCTATTTGCAAACGTCTCGTTGAGCTGATGGATGGGCGCATGTGGCTCGAAAGCGAGCCGGGCATAGGTAGCACTTTTCACTTCACGACCAAGTTGCGGGTTCAAGATAGCCCGACAGCTCGCCCGGCGCTTATCCAACCGGAAGAGTTGCGGAATGTGCATGTGTTGATTGTGGACGATAATTTTACGAACCGGCGCTTATTAGAAGGAATGTTAACTCGTTGGGGGATGCGCGCCACAGCCGTTGAGAGTGGGCGGGCTGGACTCCAGGCGCTTCAAGTGGCAAAGAGCACCGGCCACCCATTCCCACTCGTCTTGCTGGATGGCCACATGCCGGAAATGGATGGTTTCATGATGGCAGAGATCATGCGGGAGGACGGTTCGATGAGCGAGACGGAAATCATGATGCTGACCTCGGCGGGCAACGTTGGCGACGGAGCGCGATGCCGCGAGCTTGGTATTTCGGCTTATTTGGTTAAGCCGGTGCGTCAAAGGGAACTAATCGAATCACTTTGCAGCGTGATTAACAGAACGAGAAGGCCGGACCGCCTGATTACGAGACATACCTTACGAGAGGACCGGAAGCGGCGGCGGATATTACTTGCCGAGGACAATCCCGTGAACCAAAAAGTCGCAGTAAAGTTGCTCCAACAGCGAGGGTACGATATCGCAGTTGCCGAAGACGGACAAGCTGCAATCGACGCTCTCGAGACTAGTTCCTTCGACTTGGTTCTGATGGACGTCCAAATGCCGAACATGGATGGGTTTAAGGCCACTGCCGCAATCCGAAAGAAGGAACAATTGACAGGTGGGCACATTCCGATCGTTGCAATGACTGCCAACGCAATGAAGGGGGACCAGGAACAATGTCTCGCGGCGGGTATGGACGCATATGTTTCGAAACCCATTCGCGCTGCTGAGCTGGATGCCACGATCCGAAATTGCTTGAACTGGCGCGTGCCTGGGAACCTTCGTGCTCTTGTGAATTAGGCTTTCTGCCCGTAGTACGCCGAAGGTCCGTGTTTGCGAAAGAAGTGTTTGTCGCGGAGCGTATCCGAAATTTGCTCGACGTCGACTTTGATGGTGAACGTCAGATAAGCGATGTGGGCGAGTTCTTCCAAAACCACTGCATTGTGCGCTGCTTCGGCCGCAGACGTTGCCCACGTGAATGGGCCATGGCCCGAGACGAGAACGGCGGGCGTATCCAAAGGATCCAGGCCGGCAAAGCGGCGCACGATTACTAACGCCGTGTTTTTTTCATAATCGGATTGAATTTCGGCCGGAGTCATCGGCGCAGTCAGAGGGATTGCAGTACGAAAGTAGTCGGCGTGTGTCGTTCCCAATAGGGGTATTTCGATACCGGCCTGCGCCCAGGCCGTTGCGTACCGTGAGTGCGTGTGCACGATACCGTTTACGCCCTCAAACGCACTATAAAGAGCTAAGTGAGTAGCCAGGTCGGAAGATGGCCGCAACGTCCCTTCGATAATGTGTCCGTCGAGGTCAGTAAGGACCAAATCCGCCGGCGTCATTTTCGCGTAAGGAACCCCGCTCGGCTTAATCGCGATGACGCCTGAAGATCGATTGAACCCGCTTGCATTCCCCCAGGTGAAAATGACTAAACCGTGCTGGACTAATGCTTGGTTCGCCTCAAACACTTCCTCGCGGAGCGTTTTTGAGTTCATTGGATTTGTCCCGCCTCTTGCCTTGTCTCGGCAGCGATTCTCCGAAGTTCGGGAAGAACATCGCCGATCGCCACAGGATTTGACTGCTTGATCCCAAGGGCAAAATATAGGCGCTTATATAAGGGGTAAAGCTGCTCATACGCGGCGACGCTCACTGGTTGCGGTTCAAACGTCCGGTAAGGGGGACAAAGTGCACTTTGTGCCTCCTCGATCGAAGGAAAAGCTTTCATGGCTATGAAGGCGAATATTGCTGAGCCAAGGCTCGTGAGATCGCCTTGCGGAACGAGGATCGGCTTGTTGAGTACGTTTGCGTAGATCTGATTCAGAGATTCGTTTCGTTTAGGGATACCACCTCCGTTAATAATGCGCCGGACTGTCACGCCATGCTCCTCCATGCGCTCTAATATGATGCGTGTGTGAAAAGCGGTGCCCTCAATTGCGGCGAACATCTCGTCAGCGGCCGTGCTCGTGAGATTCCAGCCGAGTGTCGCTCCACCAAGCTCCGGATTCACGAGCACTGTGCGATCACCGTTATCCCATGTAAGACGCAACAGACCCGTTTGCCCCGGTTTGTAAGACGCAAGCTCCTGGGCCAGAACTGCGGGCGTCGATGCTGCGCGGCGGGCGATTGCCTCGAATAGATCACCCACTGCAGAGAGGCCGGCTTCGATTCCAGTCAGATGAGGATCGACGGAACCGGGCACGACGCCACACACGCCTGGCACCAGTGTTGTTCCGTCGCTCAACCCAATGATGCAAGTTGACGTTCCGATTACATTTACTACGTCGCCGAGCTTTACTCCGGCGCCGATTGCGTCCCAGTGAGCGTCGAACGCTCCAACCGGTATCAATACGCCAGGTCCCAAGCCGAGCTTCTCAGCCCATTCGCTGCATAGTGTCCCAGCTAGTTTGTCAGATGTCGAATATTTTCCGGCGAGCTTTGCCCGAATTCCACTCAAGAGCGGATCCACGGATGTCAAGAACTCTTCCGGGGGCAAACCTCCAAGCGATTTATTCCACATCCATTTGTGACCCATCGCGCACACGCTGCGCGGCGCGTCATTGAGGTCATTAATCCCGCACAGAACGGCAGCAACATAGTCGCAGTGTTCGAAAGCAGAAACAAGCTCGTGCCGACGGTCAGGATTGTGCCGCAACCAATGCAGAAGCTTCGAAAAACCCCATTCCGACGAGTAGACCCCGCCACACCACTCGATTGCTTCAAGTCCGGTCTCGTGCGCTTTCTCCGTGATTTCCGCAGCCTCTTGCGCGGCGCGGTGATCACACCATAAGTAGTATTCGTCCAGAGGCTCCAGATTTCGACCGACGGGAATCACGCTCGATCCTGTTGTATCGAGCGCAATTGCTTTTATGTCCGCACCTTCGAGACCGGCCGCCTGGAGCGCCTCTTTCATTGCAGTAGCTAAGCCGTTCATGTGATCGGTGTGACTCTGCGTCGCGTAATCGGGGTCACTTCTCGTGCGGTGTAGCGGGTATTCGGCAACACCCGCCCCCAGTCTTCCCCTCTCCTGATCAAAGATTGAAACGCGAACGCTGAGAGTGCCGAAATCTACTCCGGCCACGATGGTGCTCATGCCTGATGCCAGTACAGCTCCCAGCCCAGGTACTTCGTTGCCGCTTCGTAAACGATGCTGGATGTGTGCGCGAGATTTGCCGCGGTGTGATGCTCAAACCCATGCTCGCAGATGTAGCGTAGAAGAGCCTGAAGGCGCGGGATCTCGACAACGCCAGCGCCGCCGAAGGTGTTGAGCGAATCGTCGGTGAAGCGGCCGTCACCGACGTAGCCTCGAATCTTACCTTCGCGATCGCGAGTAGAGAATCGGGCATAGCTCATAGGGGCGGCTTTCACTTTGCCATATAGCGTGCCGAAGGTGTTCATCTTTCCGACTGTGCCCGCAATGATCTCCTGGTATTCCATCTTCACGCCCGCAAAGAAATGCTTCGGAAGGTTGCTGCAGTGGAAGCACACGGCTTTGTTCGGATCGTCTCCGTAGTTGTTATTCCAATCCAGAAGGGCACTGGGTGTTCCCGATGCCAATCGCAAGGCATGCATGCTGAGCACGCCGGCGATGTCAGTCTCGCAAGCGCTCGACATGAGACTTTCGCTCATCATGCTCATGACCGAGCAAGGCACCACACCGAAATTTTCTTCCAAAGACGTCCAGCACTGGACGGCGCTTATACTCACTTCCTCCTCGCGCATCCAGCCATCGATTACGGCCCCCAGCTTCGCCATTTTCATGAGCGATTCGGATGGCACATCCGCGGTCGAAACATAGCCCTTGATGTCTCGAAGCTTATTCTGAGCCGCAGCATCGTTATCATTCATGCGGCTGATCCGGCCGAGAACCTCGGACAGATCCAACGTGATGACGGAAATACCGTTCGCCTCCAGCAGCTTTTCGCTGTACCGCACCGTGTTGAAGGCCGCCGGCCGAGCTCCAATCGCGCCAACACGCAGCCTGCGCATACCCCGAACTACTTTGCAAACGGCAATGAACCATTCGAGATCTTGTTTGAACTCCGCAGAACCGGGGGCCTCCGTGTGCAGTGTCGTGAGCGAGTATGGGATTCCGTACTGCATCAGATTGTTGCAGGCTGACATTTTTCCGCAGAAGCTGTCGCGCCTGTCGCGGATGCTCATGCGTTGAGGATCATCCGGCGTGGCCTGTATCAACACGGGCACATTCAGACCGGACAATCGCATTGTGTCGGCGATGGCACGCTCGTCGCCGAAGTTCGGCAGAGAAACGAGGACGCCCTCGATGGTCTCCCGGTGACGCTTGAACAGATCGGCGCAGCGCTTTGCTTCTGCAAACGTTTCGACTGCGCCAAATTTGGACTCGTTGGCGATGAGGGCAGGATCGGTGTTTGAGCCTTGTGGGGTCGGCGCGACCACCTCCACGCCAGCGGTTTTGAGAACACGGATCATTTCCTCCCGGCCGCTTGCTGCCAAGTGATCCGGGAAGAAACCGCGATTCCCGACGATAAGCCCGAGCGTAGTTCGATGCGAATTCGATGTTGGCATTAGCGCTTCCTTGGAAAAAATCGAATGAAATAGAAGAGACCAACGGCGAGCAGGGTGGCGCCCCACCAGACGGGCGCGTGCAGGTTTGCAAGTACGACGGCGTGTTCAGGAGGCGACGTGAGCTCGTAGAGCCCTGTTCCCGTGATCAGCAGACCATAGATTGTTAGTAAGAGACCGATGAAGAACCAGATCGAAAGAGAACCATGCGTGCCGTGCATCCTCCGCTCCTACCAGAAAATGATATTCAACACAAAGAAGATCACGATCACGACTGCGGCCCAAAACATTGGACGGTGGTACAGCGGCAGGCGCCCTTCTGACGGTATTTCGGTTGCTCCGTAAACCAAGCCTACGAGCTCGGTTTCAGGTTTGGGCTTTGTCAGAAAACTGATCAGCACAGTGACAATGACGCAGATGAGCCATGACCACAGAGCGCGGTACATGTTTTCGGCCATCTGTTTTGCGGCCGGTGACAGCGCGATGTAGCGCAACGCAGCCGGATCGCGCTGCACCCACAAGAACATGCCGATCGACGAAACCGTCCCTGCGAGCAGGCCCCAGAATCCCGCTGCGGGCGTTGCGCGCTTCCAGAGCATACCGAGCAACACTGTTCCAAATAGAGGAGCGACAAAAAAGCTGAAGAGAGCCTGGACATAATCCATGATGCTGAGGAATTGCATCACGAGATACGCTGTACCGATACTGACGAGCACGCCGAGCACGGTACACCAGCGCCCCATAGCAACGTAGTGTTCGTCGGAAGCGCGCCTGCGAATAAACGCCCGATAGATGTCATAGGTCCAGACGGTCGCAAATGCACTGACGTTGCCCGCCATTCCGGACATGAATCCCGCAATCAGCGCGGTTATGCCTAATCCCAATAGGCCCGGACCGCAATAGCGCGCCAGCATCAGCGGAAGCACTTCGTTATAGGTGTGACCTCCTCCATGAAGGGCCTGTGATTCTCCGACGAGCTTCTCGGGTAAAACGGCGAGCCCTAAAAGTCCAGGCAAAATGACGATGAAGGGAAGGGCCATTTTGAAGACAGAGCCGATGATGGGCGCCATCTTCGCGCTGCGGAGATCCTGAGCCGAGAGCACGCGCTGAACCACTAGAAAGTCGGTGGTCCAGTAGCCGAATGAGATTACCCATCCGAGACCCAGAACGATACCGGTCCAATGGATGCCCATCGGATTAGTGCTGAAAGAGCCGAGTCCACTCCACAAGTGGGTATATTCCTGTCCGGGAAATCGCGCCGCAATGCGATGGACCATCCCGCTCCAGCCTCCCGCTTCGATAAGACCAAGAATGGGGATCAAAAGCGCGCCTAGCCAGATGAGAAAGAACTGCAGGACTTCGTTAAAAATAGCCGACAAAAGGCCGCCCAAAAACACATAAACTGCCACCGTAAGGGAAGACATCCAGATACTGAAATGAATATCCCAGCCGAGAATGATCTTCATCACCAGCGCCATGGAATACATGTTGATGCCGCTCATGAGAATGGTCATGAACGCAAAACAGATCGCCGAGAGCGCGCGGCTGGATTCACCGAATCGCAGCCGGAGATAGCCGGGTACCGAATGGGTTTTGGAGATGTAGTAGAACGGCATCATCACCAGACCCAGAAACAGCATCGCGGGGATGGCGCCTATCCAATACCAGTGCGTCGCCAGGATCCCGTATTG
>JAFAYL010000013.1 GCA_019240405.1 Acidobacteriaceae bacterium | reverse complement strand
TCGCGAATCTCAGGCTCTGCGCCGGCCAGAACTGATTCGCCGCTCTCAAGAGCGGCATGGTACAGCTCCTCGATCTGTCGCCAGCGCTGGACAGTCAAACATCACTCCGCAAATCTTTAAATGATAAATGATAATTCTACAGCCGGGTTGGCTTACTCGCCGCCCGCGTGGTCGCCGGTTTCGTCGAGCCACCCTGTCAAACCTGCCCGCATCGCGCGGCGGAAACGTTCGATCTCGCGCTCATGGCTCTCGCTGGTTTGGGCGAGTCTGTCTACACGCTCGGCGACCTTGTCGACGCGCTCCACCAGCTTCTCCACGTTCGCATGCAGGCTTTCGGTCGACTGCAGCAGAAACTGAAGCCGTTCGTCGATGTCCATTCGATGGTTCAGTCCCCTTCATATCAGAGTATTTCAGTCGCGTTCGCGCGGCAAGGCGCTCTGGTACGGGCGTAACCCTGCCGCAGGAGGCCGGGCAGTGTACAATCGCTTCAAATCGCAATATGGACGATCGGACGTCGGAAACGACGCGGCTTCTTCGCGCGTGGGTCGGCGGTGATCGAGGCGCGCTCGAGCGGCTCACACCGCACGTGTATCGCGCGCTTCGCCGTATCGCTGGACGCCACATGAAAAACGAGCGCGCGGGGCAGACTCTTCAGCCCACAGCTCTGGTTCACGAAGCGTGGCTGGAGTTGATCGATATCACAAACATAGACTGGAAGCACCGCGCCCAGTTCTTCGCTGTCTCCGCACAGGTGATGCGGCGCATTCTCCTCGATCGCGCGCGGCGGCGGGTGACAGCTAGGCGAGGCGGCGCCGTGAAACGCATCAATCTTGACGAGCTGTCGGCGATCGGCGCTTGCCGCGCCAGGGAATTGATCGTCCTCGATGATGCGCTGAATGCATTAAACGAGATCGACCCGCGCAAAGCGCGCGTAATCGAGCTCCGCTTCTTCGGCGGCCTTAGCGTCGAAGAGACCGCGGAAGTAATCGCAGTCTCTCCGGACACTGTCATGCGGGATTGGAAGTTCGCCCGATCCTGGCTTCAGGCGGAGCTCTGCAGGAGTTAGGCGCCCAGCCGCAATTCAAAAAGATCTTCAGCTCTTGCCAGTTTTCTTCCTACATTTCGCGCCTAAAGGTGCGAAGGCGGTCAAGAAGCAGTTCGGAAGACACAGTCGGTTATTGGCCGCTTAAATCTACGCGAAAAGGAGATTGACATGAATATGAGTTTTTTCCGGATTTGCACGACTCTTACGTTAGGCTTGGCGGCTTCCATGCTGCCGGCTCAAGAGAGACGCGGACTAGAGGGCGTTTGGGAGGTCAACGTCACTGTCACGAACTGTCACGGGACCATCATCAGGACCGTTCATTCCCTGCAGCTGTTTCACCCCGACGGCTCAGTCATTGAGACTAGTAACCTCGCATCGCGAGGGACGAGCGAAGGTACCTGGAGGCTTTGCGGTGGTCGGACCTACGACGCCACTTACTGGTTTTTCCGGTATCCGCCGCCGGAGGGACCGTTTGCCTCGTTTGCCACAGTGAAGGATACGATCACGCTTGATTCCGACGATGATCACTTCACGTCATCGGGCACGGTAGAAGATCACGAGGCCAACGGCACGACGACGACCGCCTGCTTCACCCACAGCGCCACGCGGCTTACCGAGTTGGGTGAGTCACCAGGGGATCCACGATAATGCGCTGATTTCGCCGGACCCGACGCCCGATTGAGGACATAGCCGCAATCGGGCGTTCGCCAATATCTCCCGGCTTGCCCCTGATTCGACCGCAACTCTGGCGTCGCATAATGGCAAGAGGAAATAGGCATGCTCTCTAATCGATCCATACCTCATGCCACGGTCATTCCCGTACTGGCTTATCCGGACGTGAATCGGGCTGCAGACTGGCTGTGCGATGTATTTGGGTTCAGCGTGCGTCTGCGCATCGGCGATCATCGCGTCCAGTTAAACGTCGGCGAAGGGGCGGTAACCGTAAGGGAATTGCGTCCGAACGAATTCGATGCCCCACTCGGCATAGGACACTCCGTCACGATCCGTATTGAGGATGCCGATGCACACTATGAACGCGCCAAAGCTCGCGGAGCCCGGATTACCCAGGAACCATCGACTCAGCCCTATGGCGAGCGGCAGTACAATGCGGAGGATTTCGCTGGACATTCTTGGACGTTCTCACAGTCTGTCGCCGATATACACCCGGCCGAATGGGGCGGAACACCGGAGCGCCTGTGATCTGTTAGCCCATCGCCGGTGACCCGTCCATTACTCATCGGCCATGGAAGGTCGGCCCTGATACAGCGATTTGAGCGTCCGCTACTCCTTCGCGGCGGCCTCCAGTATCGCGATATCGAACTTCACCATCTTCATCATTGCCGCCATCGCCTTGGGATGCTTCAGGATCTCGCCAATCTTCTCCGGCACGATCTGCCAACACAGGCCGAACTTGTCCGTCAGCCAGCCGCAGGCCATGGGTGTGCCGCCCTCAAGCAGCTTGTCCCAGTAGAGGTCGATCTCGGCCTGGTCCTTGCATGCGATGGAGTACGAGAAAGCCGGCGTGAGCGCGTGCGCGGGGCCACCGTTGAGGAACGTCATTCGCTGGCCCATAAGTTCGATGGTGATGGTCGCGATCTTTCCGGCGGGCCAGGGCCCCACGCCGCTAGAACGCATCTCGCCTAGCTTCTTCGCTTCAGGAAACACCGAGAGATAAAACTCCGCAGCGTCTTCGGCGTTGTCGTTGAACCACAGAAACGGTGTGATCTTGTTCATGTTCTGGTTTCCAATTCGATGGTATCTATTATCGAAGCCTGAGAGGGACGGCAAGTTAGATCTAAAAAGCGATTAACCGGGCGCGGGTCAGTTCCATGATCGTCGCTGCTGCATGCCGCTCCTTCTGCTAGGCGTCGTACAATGCACCGCAGATTACGACGAACTTCGACTGGAGACGCCAATGACGAGAGATGCGGCTTCTTTTCTCGCCAACCATTGGGTTGCGGCTTGGAATGCCCACGATCTGGACCTGATCATGGCTCATTATGACGATGCAATCGAGTTGACCTCGCCGGTTGCCGCCCAGTTGTTAGGTACGTCCAGTGGCAAGGTGGTCGGAAAGGTCAATTTGAGAGCTTATTTCCAGCGAGGGCTGGAATTGTACCCGGAACTCCGTTTTCACCTCGAGGACGTGCTCTGGGGCGTAAACAGCGTGGTGCTCTACTATACGAACCAAAAGGGAACACGTACGGGAGAGTTCATGGAGCTGTCAGCGATGGGAAAGGTGACACGAGTCGTAGCCCACTACAGTGCTTAACAAGACGATCCCATGCACACCAGAGCAAATCCTGACATCGAGCCATTCCGCCACTCGGAAGCGGTTCGATTTACGTCCCTTTGACGTCGGCTTTCATCTAACTTTGGGAACTTTAAGATGAGCCTGAAAGCTTTACGCCATATTCCAAGAGCCAATCATGCACCTCGTTCCGCGACGCGTTTACCAGTTGACCTCCTGTGAATCGAATATCTTCGGAAACTTCATGCACAATGAAGGGCGGAAGTATCAGCGAGTGCTCCTCCTCAGCCGATTCGAATTCGGCTTCGGCCAGGATTAAGCCTGTTAAGGAGTCTTCAAATACATCAATGCCGAAAGGCGGAATGCTGTAACGGGTCTTCTTAAGTTCTTTCGCGGGAAGTTCGACGAGTATCCGAAATTCGTCTTCATTGAGGTATATAGTCGTCAAAAATCCCTGCTGGGCTCCTTTTTCCGGCGAGGGAATCTTTTGCGTGAGTTTGAACGCGGTTGAGCGATGATTGTCAATCTGATGTCGCAAGCGTAAACGAGTTTGAGGGATGTAGCGGTCTACTATTCGTCGGATTCGGAGGATCTTCGCTTCCATCGGAAATCGGTCGAGAATAAACCGGCGTTCGCGCTCGACTCTGGCGTACTTATGTTGTGCCTGCACGTCATATTCTTACCCGACACAAAACCGCCTGTGAGAAAAAACGCAATCTCACATTAAGCCGGCATAGACCGCGTTTGCATCAGTAGCAAGACAGTGGTCAACCAAAGCACTCCGGCCATCATTAGTCCAACGAGCAACTGACTCTGTGCATATGCATGTCTCCCTCTCCCCACCTTGCGCTCCAGCACCATACCGTCGACGTATTCGCAATCCGGCGAATAGGACGTGTTCATGTACTCATCAAGAGTGGTGAGAATAGGTGCGGTCGCTATCCGGCGATCCTATTGTGCCCCGGCCGTTGCTGAGCTCTTCACCGGGTAAGTGGACAGAAATTTCGAAATCTGTTCCTCAGCGCTAGGCTTCGCCGCCGCACAGAGATGAATTTGCTCGAGAGCATTCGCTAAGGAACGTTGTCCTCCAATAACGTCTTTCATACGGGGTTCGAAGAACGCTTTGGCCTCTGTCTCCGCTGAGTCGCTGCAGCTTGAGGCAGCCGCGACAAACGGAAGGAAAGAGGCGTAATCCGTATTGACGGCTCGAGGCAGTTTCGACTTAATTTCGTCGTAGTGATTCTTCACATACGTGTATGCCAGATCAGCCGAACCCGGCGTATTGAGCATCCCAAAGAGCATCCGAACAGAGATTCGGAGGTCGAATGTTCCGGAAAAGGCCAACTCCAGGCTGCGCTTCAGCAATTGAGGATCTGCAAAATCGCCGAGGACACCCACAAGCATGGGTTTGAAATAAGGATCCTCTTCCACCTTCGCTGCCGCTAGCACCTTTTCATAAAACTGAGCATCGCCGTTGCGCGCGGCGGTCGCGAGAACGCTTCCGGCGACGTCGGCTGATAGCGTCTTGTGATTTGCTAGCCACTCATTTGCCAATCTCTTGGCATCTGAAATTAGCTGAGGATCCCTTCCCCATCTCGCAACAAACCCAACCAGGTGCGGGCGGAGCAGCCGCTGATCGGGTGTATCGGCCGGCTTATCGATCCAACCGACCTGCCGGGCCAATTCTCCAAAGTTCTCCTCAATGTAGCTGGCGTAATTTGCCTTCAGCGTTGAAGTCAGATACTCCTCTGGGATAGCTGCTAATTCAACGGCGGCACGCGTGACTTCCGGCCGTGTATCACTCTTCACCTTAGGTACCAAAGCGAGCACCTGATCCCAGGGCATTTGGCTCGTATTAGCGAGCGTATGCAGATCGCCCAGCACTCCGACTTTTTCGGCCAAACTCAACTCATCGGCATGAGAAAGCACATTCGTCAAAGCTTCGGCGTCGTATTGCGCTTCGTAATACCCCACTTCTTTGGCATTCGCCAGAAACCAAGCTGGACAAGCCTTGTCCGGAATGTCGAGAGCGGTTTTTTGCTCGGATACCAGCTTGCACACTTGCTTTCGATTGCCGCCGTTTGAATAGGCCACACAGACCGGGACGCCCCATGTGCGGTTCACGTCGCCGCTCGAGCCCGCCGGCAATAGCCGCTGCTGCTCGAGTTCGATGCTTGCTTGAGCGCCCTCGCATTTCAAGCGAGCTTTCAGCTCCGGTACGCCGGTCTGATTCAAAAACGTTGTGAAGGCCGTTGCATACTCGGGCTTGGTCTTGCGCCCAAGCTCATCGATGAAATCCTCGGCGGTGGCATTGCCGAACATATGAGCTTCGAGGTAATCGTGCATGACGCGCTGGAAGTTCTGCGGGTCCACAGCATTCTCGAACATCGCGAGAACCTGGCCGCCCTTTTGATAGGTAATTCCGTCAAATGCATTCGCAATGTCGCTTTTACTCTCGACGGGCTGGTTGATGCGACGCGCGCTGGTCTTCGTGTCCGATTGAATGGCAAAGAGCCGTGCTTGCTGATCCTCGGCTCTCGTATTCCATTCCGGTTTCCACTCGGCAATCAACCTGGCAGCCATCCAGGTGGCGAAAGACTCGTTCAGCCATACGTCGTTCCACCATTTCATCGTGACCATGTCGCCCGTCCATTGGTGGGCTAATTCATGGGCGGCAACCGAGGCGTACTCGCGCTGATGGGCTACCGTATCCTCGCCTGGCGGTGAAAGGATGATACTCGCGTCGTAAGTTACGAGGCCAGGATTTTCCATCGCTCCGCCGAAGGAAAGCGGAATGGCTAACTGATCGGCTTTGTCATATGGATACGGGATTCCGAAGTATTTTTCTTCGTGCGTCAGAATGTCTGCCGTGACGCTTGCAGCGTACTTGGCGCGATCCTTATCGCCGCGCGGCACTACAATTCGCACTGGCTTGTGACTTACGCCTGTCGACCCCGCCTCAACGAACTCAAGCGGACCGATGGCGAAGGCGATCAAATAGCTCGGTAGCGGCTTAGTTTCGGTGAACTGGACCGCTTTCATTCCGGCTGATTCCGGAGTCTCCTTTTCGATTTGGGTATTCGCTACCGCGGCATCATTTTGCGGAACATGTAACGTGAGCCGCCACGGTATTTTGAAACTCGGTTCATCGAAGCACGGAAATGCGCGGCGCGCGCTAATCGCTTCAAATTGCGTGAACAGGTATGAATCTTTTTCGCGCTTGCTTTGGAAAATGCCTTCGCTCGAATGCATGTTTACTTTGCCCGTAAACGAAGCCGTGAAATGGGCTTTACCGGATTGCAACGGCGTGGGGAACTGGAACCCAACGAAATCCTCGCCTCCGGGGAGGACTTGCGCATCTAGGGTTTTTCCGTTTTGGACGAGCTTTGCAGAGCTAACGGTCAAATCCGCTGCGTTCAGCCAGAAATGGTCAACAGCATGATTGACGCGAAGTTCTATATCAATTTTTCCGGTGAAATTTTCTTTTTCAGGCGAAAGCGTTAGATCGAGCCACATACGCTCGGGCTGAACGTCATTTCCGAGGCGAAGCGCTGGCGGTTGCGGAGCGGCTGCGGCCATTGTCGAAGTAAGGAGAAAGGCCGCGAGTACGTAACGGAGTTGATTCATACTCATTCCATTTCATCACTCTGCGTTTGGATAAGTAACCTGATAACGCTCGACTCGTGCCCACGGGGTGAGCTGATGAGATCGCGAACTTTTCTCGGACATGATGTCTTCGACATCGACGCCGCGCACCAAGAGAGCATCGCCCACGAGCGATCGATGGCATCTCCACGGGACAGCTTCGGCGCACATGAGTACGGTACGTTTCTCGGCCGCTCTGGCCATAAGGTCTTCGATTGCTGTGTCGAATTCGGGAGTCTGCATGTAGTCGGCGTATCCGCGAAACGAGGCATTGCGCCAGCCACTGTTGGGCGAATCTTTTTTGGGATGACGAAGGCCGCCGAGCGCCGGTAGATGAATGTATTCGATTCGATGCTCTGCCAGAAAACTTCTCAGCGACTTCTCCTCGTACTGAGGGTTATGGCGCGACCGCGGAACCGTTCGAATGTCCGCAACCAGCTCGATGCCAAACGCGTTTAGGATTGCGAGGAACTCATCGGCGGCCCGCGTCGAGTGGCCGATCGTGTAGATCTTCGGCACGGTGGAAGCTTTAGCCAAAACGTCATCGCTCCGGTCGAACGCGCAATACATCTTTCGCATCGATACGCTCGAACTGCATCGGAAAACTTTTTCCGGCGTAGTACGCATCCCACTGATCCTTATAATGCGCGGAAGCTACGAAGCCCGACTCGCCGGCCATCAGATTTTGGACAGAATTCTCCAGATTTCCCAGGTCCACTACCATTCGCTCCGAAGGGCCGATCACCGCCGTCGTTTGTTTAACCGACGTACCCGACCCACTCATCTCGACAGGTCCAATGTTGAAGAAGCGGTCAATGAACGGCAACCGGCCCCCCACGGGGTGCTCGATCTTCCACCGCAGCATCCCGCCCCAGCGCCACCTCGAAACCGGCATACCTTGTTCTCTTCGCCCTGCATTCAGTGCATGGACGAAGTTATCTAATAACCACCCATCCCAGTTATCCTTTGAGATCCATCCGGTCGGACGATCACGCAGTAGTTGCTCAATAATTTGAGGCCGCGGGCGAATGTTCGGGATGCCCTTAATCGGACGCGGCAGAACTATCGAGATCACAAGAGCTTCGCCCAACCCTCGACTCAGCAGTTCGGTAATCATGGGCGCGGCCTGATCCTTCTCCATCTGGCCGTTCCAATTGCGCAAAACGTCGATCGCCTGATGCGCAATTTCTTCCTTGCTGCCGCGTTTTGTGAAGGCGGCGATCACCTGCTGCGCCAGCAAATAGTCGTATTCCGAATACACATCCTTTTGGATTGTCAGCATGTCTTCGACATCGAGCCTGCTTTTGCGAGCAAGCAAGTTACGGATCTGCTGAACGCGATATCGATCTGAAAAGTTCCCGTCGACACGAAAAGCGAACTCGGGGGCGAAGGGATTCTGATTGGCGGTCGCGATGATTCCTGAAGGCGGATCGTATTGGCTCGGCATCTGGTCAAAAGGGACATAAGCGTCCCATTCGTAGCTGCCCGAAGCTCCATCGAGAGGCATGTCTCCGTCGAAGCCGCGCCTGACCGGAACTCGTCCCGCCGCCTGATACCCGATGTGCCCCGCCTTGTCGGCATAAACGAAATTCTGCGCAGGTCCCCAATAGTGGCTCAATGCCGAGCGAAATTCTTCCCAATTCTCCGCGCGATCGATATCGAAGAAAGGAAATCCAAAACCGTCCATCGCGTCCCACCGCATCGCATATGCCTTACCGTTCCGTTCGTCAACAATGGGTCCGTGACGCGTCACCCAAACATCGACGTTGACGGAATTGCCGCCTTTTACGCCGACCATCTCGCGATCCAGCTCCGCCTGTTCGAGCTTTTCTCGAAATAGGTAATGGCCATTCCGCTGGTCCATTTGCTCGGCATAGAGATCGAGCACGTCGGTCTCCAAGTTCGTCACGCCCCAGGCGATTTGGTCATTGTGCCCGGTGATGATGCAAGGCACGCCTGGCAATGCAGCACCAGCAACGTTCAAACCGGGCGCTTTCAGATGAACCAGGTGCCACGGTCCCGGAATACTGTAGGCCAGATGCGGATCGTTGGCTAGAATCGGTTTTCCGCTCGCGGTGTGAGCGCCCGAAACCGCCCACGCGTTTGACCCCGGATTCACATACCCGCCTTGCACCGGCGGAAAAAGCACTTTCATTTTCGCGGGATCCGCCATTCCGGCCAGAGTGCCCTTCGCTAACTCGAACCTCGAACCATCCGTGAGATCCCGGAACATCGCCAGCCCAACCAGGATGGAATCGGTAATGCTCCAGGCACGCGGGTTGTACGAATTACCGGGGATCGAAAATTCGAGCGAATAATCGCCGCGATGCGTATCGATGAAGTAATTCACGCCGCGTGCATACTCGGTTAGGACGCTTTGTTCTGACGCACTAAGATGCTTGGCATGAGCTTCCGCGACTGCTTTGATCCGCATTCGCCGCGATCGCTCGTCGTTTGCCAACATACGCGGCCCGAAAACCTCGGCTAGCTCACCCGCGCTGAATCGCCGTAGTCCATCCATCTGCCACAATCGATCTTGAGCTGTCACGTAGCCTTGCAAGAAAATCGCGTCCTGCCAAGACGATGCCTCAATGTGCGGCACTCCGCGGACATCGCGCTTGATCGTGGCAGGCGCGCGAACCGGAGCTGTCATTTCGCCCGATGTCTGAGGTAATGGCCGGATTGCATACCGGTAAACGGCAATCACGACGAACAGCATGAAGACCGCTATGCAGACATTCACGATGCGCACGAGCCGGCTTGGCACGCACCGATTTTATCTTTGCCATTCGTTGTTGGCGCGCAGAACAGTAGCAGCAATCTAGTTGTTCATGGCAATCCGTTTTTTCATCCTGGTTTTAATTCTCGCGATGAACGGATTCTTCGCAGCAGCCGAAGTTTCGCTTGTTTCCGTGCGTCAGTCTCGTTTGAGGGAACTGGCTGAACAGGGCCATGCTGGCGCCCAAGTTGCACTCACTCTGCTAGCCAATCCCAGCCGGCTACTATCGGTTACGCAAGTCGGCATCACGCTTGCGAGCCTCGGATTGGGTTGGGCTGGGGAAGACACGCTCTACCATGCGTTCGGCTCGGGTTTGCAGTCTCTACATGTGAATGCTTCCGCAGTGCTATTGCATGCTGTCGCTTTTGCCACCGCGTTCTTGATCATCAGTTACGCCCACGTGATTATCGGCGAAGTTGTACCCAAGAACCTCGCCATCGCAAAAGCAGATCGTCTTGCGGTTCTCACGGCCCCGGCGTTGCTCGTGTTCTATCGGATAGCTCAGCCATTTGTGATCGTCATCGAGCGCTCGTCGGCCCTCGTGCTGCGTTTGCTCGGACGAAGCGGCAAACACCAGTACGGCGGGCACAGTCCCGAAGAGCTAAAGTACATCATCGAGTCCAGCCGTCACGAGGGCCATCTTCAGAAATTCGAACAGGATGCTATTCAGCGTCTAATCGCACTTTCCCAGTATTCGGCGCGTGAAATTATGACACCGCGCCACAATATCATCTCTCTCTCGGTCGACGCCGATCTCGATACGGTGCTCGGTGTTATGGCAGAACACAAGTACACGCGAATCCCTGTTTATGAAGACCGCCCCGAGCAGATCATCGGGATTGTTCATTACAAGGACCTGATGCGCGTTTGGGAGGAGCGGCGATTCGCTCACGAACGACGGCGCGCTACCCGGCCCTTCCGTCTTCGGCGCTTCCTACGAAAACCGTTGGTTGTACCCGAGACAAAGCCGCTCAATCAACTGGTTGATCAATTCCGCACGAATCACGTTCACATGGCGCTTGTAGTGGACGAATTCGGAACCGTTGCCGGCTTGGTCACACTTGAGGATGTTCTCGAACAAATCTTTGGAGACATCGGAGACGAACACGATGCGATTCGTCCGGCCCCCACTGAGGAGGAAAGCGTTCTTGAGTTGGAGGGCAGCACAACTATTCGCGATCTGGAGACGCGTTACAACATCGTTCTGCCGGCCGACGCAGGCTTCGAAACTCTCGCTGGTTTCCTACTTGTGCAATTCGGCTTTATTCCGAATGTAAAGGATTCCGTCGAGTACGGCGGTCGCCGTTTTACGGTCGCTAAGATGGATCGCAATCGCGTGGCGTTGGTCGTCGTCGAAAAGCTAAGAACCGAAGAGCAGCCTCACCCGCAACCAGACCTGAAGAAAATGACAAGCTGAATTGAGATCAGCAGCTCACTTGATCAACTCTGCGCAATTTTTGACCAGAGACCTTGCCGATAAATTTCCTCAACGATTCGCGGTTTACTGGATGCCGGAGGTCTGGAGCGATCTCGAGCAAAGGTTCCAGCACAAAACGTCGTTCGAGCATCCGGGGATGAGGAATCGTAAGTTGTGGCATTTCCATGATGACGTTGCCGAACAGCAGAACGTCAATATCTATTGGACGCGGTCCCCAGCGCACACTGCCCGCGCCACGCTCGCGACCGAGCTCGCGTTCGATCTTCTGAATCACGCCTAGCAATTGCATAGGGAAATAGCGCGTTTCGCATTCGATCACTAAGTTGAGAAACCATCGCTGTTGGGTTAAATTTTGCGGCTCTGTTTCATACAACGATGACCGGGCAACAATCTGAATCTGTTTGAGCTCCAATGCCGCGAGCGCGCGCTGCAGATTTTCTTCGCGTTTCCCGAGATTCGATCCCAAAGAGAGGTAAACGCGTTTTGGCCGCACGTGCCGGATCTAAAACCCGTAAAACGGCTTGAAATTCTCGCGATGCGGAGCGCTATCTCTGCGCAGGCGCCGCGCCAGGAACGCGTCCAGCGAAATCTTTCCTGGGCCAAAAATGAACACTAGTAAGGCCGCAAACAGAAACGTGTAAGGATCCGCGCCGTAAAATTTTCCCGGATCCGAGAATAACGAGAAGAGCGCCTGACGATCAGCAACGATGTAGGCGACAGCCATGTCAACTATCAAAGGAATTGCGATCCATCGCGACGCCAAGCCGAGGATCAACAAAATTCCACCCCCGAACTCCAAGATCGAGATAAAAGTCGCAGTCGCTTCAGGAGCGGGCAATCCAAGGCTCGCAAAATATTTCGTCACGCGCCCGAGATTGTGCAGCTTACCCCATCCGTTCTGCGCGAATTGCCAGCCCCAATAGAGGCGAACGGCCAACAGAAGAATCGATTGCAGACTGTCGCCGATTTTCGCGGGCAGAGCGTATAATCTCGCCAGACCGTCACTCATACGTTCACGCCCGGCAGAGCCAACCCAGCTCAGCCCAGGCGGAAAACCACGGCTCGACCATCCTCTGAAATTCTTCTTCGGGAAGTGAGCTGTTGCGAAAAGCGGTATCAAGAGCCTCGCCGATAGACTGCCCATCGCGTAGCGCGCGCAACACGTGGAACTCGCCTGCCGAAAGACGCCGGTAATAAACGCTGAAATCTACGCGGTGCACTGCTAGGAAGATCTCTTGCAGCTTCAGTCGACTGATCTTCCGCCGAGTGCTACTGTGCTCGCGTTTCTGAACGGCGTTGCTCGCTTTTCCGTGTTCTTCAGAGCGCGCGTTTACGGCAATTCGCAAATCGTCTACCGGGTAATGAAGTTCGAGAAGTGTGATGTACGGCTGTAGCGAGATTCGAAGCTCAGGTCCCAATTCCAGCAAATCTTCGGGACCGAGCGGCGCCTGCTCTTGTCCGTCGAACGCGACAATGTGGGCCCACTCGAGCTGCACCATTTCGAGGGCCAATGGTAAGCGCTCGCCGGCATTTTCGGGATGCTCTCTTAACCATGTTTCAAGCCGTGATCCCAAATCGCGCAGAGTGAAAGATTGCGAGGGGCAATCGCGAAGATAAGCCTGTGAAAGCTTCGCGAACCGGCGCTCTCCGACCACGGCACACAGACCAGGAAAATCTTCGTACAGCGAATCGAGAACTCGAAACCAATATTGGCGGTTATAAATTTCCAAACGTTCAACTGATGACAGGCGGTCATTCGGTTTCACATAAGCGGCTGCTTCTTCCGCCATCGGTTGGCCGTGTTCCGTCCTCGACGCAATTCGATCGCCGCTTCGGAGGGGCCGCATCACGTCGGCCGCCATGCGCGTTTGGATCTCTGCGAGATTCATGACTCTATCGCGACGGGAACGCTCAGGTATCTTTCGGCTTTACGAGCTTCGGCATGCACCTCTTCGAACGATGGAATGCGGTCATCCCATTCGAGAAGCGTTGCCGTCGGGCCAACACGCGAGATCGCGTGCTCATATAGTTTCCACACCGGATCGATCACGGGATGATCATGCGTATCGAGAATGTACTTCGTAAATTTCGAGTGCCCTGCGATATGAATTTGCGCAACGCGTTCGGGAGAAACGCTGTTCACGTAGTCGTAAGGATCGAAATTGTGATTTCGTGATGAAACATAGATATTGTTGACGTCCAGCAGAATGCCGCAGTCGGCGCGCTCCACCACTTCATTCAGAAATTCCCATTCAGTCATCTCGGAGACGTGAAACTCGGCGTAGCTGCTCACGTTTTCGACCGCAACCGGCACTTCGAGAAAATCGCGCGCTTGTTTTATTTTCCTGGCCGTTACCTCCGCCGCTTCAAACGTGTATGGCATGGGCAACAGATCGTGCGTATATCGCCCATCCACGCTGCCCCAACATAAATGGTCCGTCAACCATGGGGTCTTTGTCCGTTGCACGAGGGACTTCAATCGCCGCAAGTGTTCCCGGTTCAAAGGCTCTGCCGATCCGAAATACATGGAGACGCCATGCTGCACGACTCGATACCGCTCAAGGATCTGATCGAGCATCGCGAGCGGCCTTCCACCCTCGACCATGTAGTTTTCGGAGATGATCTCGAACCAGTCGACGACAGGCTTCTTCTCGAAAATGTGCTGATAATGCGGGATCCGCAGCCCTATTCCGATCCCGTATTCAGTAAACCCGTTAAATGGATTTGCAGGCATTACAAATTAGAGACACGTGCCCCTTCGGCACAAAATGGGATCCGGGCTACGTCTCCCGGACCCCAGCGGAAGAATCAATTCTACAACTGTGGTGGCTTTGAACCGTCGGTCGCGCAGCCGCCTTTTCCTTTACAGGAATTCTTGCCCTTACAGCCGTTGTCGCCCGACTTGCAGCCGCCTTTTCCCTTGCAGGAGTTCTGGCCCTTGCATGCATGCTTGTCGGTGTCCTGATGCATTGCGCCCGCGAATTGGCCCATCGTTGCAACGGACGAGGTCAAAGTTCGGCCGGATGCATTCGACCCCGGCGTGCTTGCATTCAAGCGGCTCATCGTGCCTCCCAGAAGGCCAGTGAATGCCGCTGTGAGCACGACAGAACTCTTCGATATCTTCATGTTTAATCTCCTTTAATTCGGTAGTTACTTTTCGACCTAGCGCTCTGAGTCTATGACATCTCGGCCGGTCTGTAAATGGTACGATTATCGCGGCCAGTTTGGCTTTCCTTTCTGTAAAAATTTTGTAAATGTGAGCGAGCTGACTCGAAGATCGATGCTGAAACGCGGTCTCGCTGCTGCTACGATACCGGCACTGCAATGGGAGAGAGCGGAATCGATCGCACTGCATATCGGCGGAGCAACGATTCACGTAGCCCTTGAATCGGATCGCCTTGACCTCTCTACAGGAGTAGTTTTCGAGTGGGTATCGCAGGCTGCGCGCGCAGTAACGAAGTATTTTGAGAAGTTTCCAGTGCAGCAGGCGTCAATAAACATTTTTGTCGCGGAGAAGCGGCATGGTGTATTTCACGGCAAAAGTTTTGGGGATCGCGGAGCGCACTCCCGGATTACGGTCGGCCAGCATACGACTGAGGACGAGCTCCGGGAAGACTGGATGATGACCCATGAAATGATTCATTTCGGATTTCCTTCCGTTCCTGAGCGGCATCACTGGATTGAAGAGGGAAGCGCGACTTACATCGAGCCCATCGCGCGCGGGCGTATCGGGGCGCTAAGCGCGGAACGCGTCTGGGGTGACCTGGTCCGCGATATGCCGCAAGGCCTGCCGAGACCCAGTGATCGCGGTCTGGACAACACCGATAGCTGGGCCAGCACTTATTGGGGCGGCGCGCTGTTTTGTCTGCTTGCCGATGTTGAGATACGAAAACGCACAGGCAATACCAAAGGATTAGAGCACGCCTTTCGGGCAATCAATCACGCCGGCGGGACGATTGAAGTGAACTGGCCTCTCGAGCGCGCGCTCGAGATCGGGAGCAAAGCGACGGACGGGAATACGCTCCTGGAGTTATACGAAAAGATGGGCACTCGACACATGGAGGTCAATTTGTCGGGGTTATGGAAGCAACTCGGCATAATCTCGGGTGGTAGGGCGGTTAGTTTCGATCACGATGCACCTCTCGCATCCGTTCGCGCTGCAATTCTCAGTTAAGTGAACGACAATTGCCCGCCGCGCCGGGCAATTCCGAAATAATCGAATGCCGTACCCGTGGCAACGCGTCCGCGCGGCGTGCGATCGAGAAAGCCTAGTTGCATCAGGTATGGCTCGTACACTTCTTCAATCGTGTCCGGCTGCTCATCAATGGACGCCGCAATCGTGTTCAAGCCCACGGGCCCGCCGCCGTATTTCACGAGAATCGTCGTCATGATCTTCTGATCGATTTCGTCCAGCCCATGCCGGTCCACTTTTAACAGGTCCAAAGCGGCCTGCGCCACCGCGTAGTCGATGTGTCCCTCCGCCCGCACCTGCGCATAATCACGCACTCTTCGCAACAGGCGGTTCGCCACGCGCGGCGTCCCCCGCCCGCGTTTTGCAATCTCAAGCGCCGCTTCGTGCGTTATTTCGATCCCAAGCAGCTTGGCCGATCTTTCGACAATCCGCGCCAGGGTGTCTTCGTCATAAGGATCAAGCCGCAGCACAATACCAAAGCGTCCCCGCAAGGGCGCGCTGAGGAGACTCAACTGCGTGGTTGCGCCAACGCCGGTAAATCTGGGAAGGGCGATCGAGTGTATCCGCGCGCCTGGCCCCGTGCCGACCAATAAGTCGACGCGAAAATCTTCCAGAACCGAATACAGCAGCTCCTCGATATCGGGCAGCAATCGATGAATTTCATCGATAAAGAAAACCTGACGAGGCCTGAGATTTGTGAGAATGCCCGTCAAATCCAGCTTTTTCTGCAACACGGGCCCGGCCGTCTGATCAATCGGAGCTGATAATTCGTGCGCGATGATTCCCGCAAGAGTCGTCTTGCCAAGCCCCGGCGGCCCGCACAGCAGCACATGGTCCATCGCTTCGCCGCGCTGTTTTGCCGCTTGGATTGCGATTGCAAGCTGCTCTCGAACGTGTGGCTGCCCGGCGAAATCATCGAGCCGCGTGGGCCGGAGCGCCGCTTCGAATTGCCGCTCATCTTCCTGAGGTGCTCGCGATACCATCCCTCCGCTGCGCATCGTTCCTCACCTTAACGCACGAGCGCAAGCGCCGCGCGAAAGAACGGCTCGAACGATTCTTCTGTGTGCCGCTCTTTCGCTTTCCGCACCGCGTCCTCAGCCGACAAACGAGAGCATCCGAGATTTTGGAGCGCTGAAATCACATCCCGCTCCAAGGGACTAAATGAGCCGCCCGCTTCGAGGGCCATCCCCAACTTGCCTTCGACTTCGATACCAGGCAGCTTGTCCTTCAGCTCGAGGACAATTCGTTCTGCGGTTTTCTTGCCTACGCCCGGAATGCGAACAAGCTGCTGAATGTCGCTGTTGCGAATCGCGGCTATCAGGTTCAACGTCGGGAGCCCGGACAATACAGTGTTGGCAAGCTTCGGCCCAATTCCCGTTACCGAGATCAGCCGTTCGAAGACTACTTTCTCCTCCGCGCTTGCAAAGCCGAACAGCGCAAGAGTGTCCTCTCTAACATGCGTGTGAATTCGGAGCGCGACGGAAGTTCCGGTATCGGGAAGCGAAGTGTATGTCGAGATAGGAATTTGCACGTCATAGCCCACGCCTCCAGCTTCGATAACCACTTGATTGGGATGCTTCTCAATGAGAGTTCCCCGCAAATGCGCGATCATCGTCCCGATGCACCTAGACGAACCATTATCGACTGACGCGATGTTATAGTTTGGTGGTGCGGCGATAGAGTCCGTCGTTTTCAAGCCGCATTTCACGAACGGGCGCGTAGCTCAATTGGCAGAGCAAGTGACTCTTAATCACTAGGTTGCAGGTTCGATTCCTGCCGCGCTCACCAGAGTTTTAGCCAATTCGCACCTGTGTCTGAACTGCTCCGTCTTCAAACAAGAGTTCTGCACATAGCTAGAGGTTCAGATATTATGAACGACCGATGGCATGGCACCCGCTTAGAATGTAGCAGTATGAGTTCTCGACACGGACGCTCCCTTATCACAAGTCCCATTACTTCTACGATTCATGTCTGTTGACTGTAGCCGCCGGATTTAATTCTCATGAAACCTAGGGTGATAGGTCTCCAAGGGAGAAGGTCTCTTGCTTTGCTCTTGGGTTTCCTTTTACTATTTGTGCTCGCGGCTATGGTCGGCGTCTACGTACAGGGACACGCGACGAGAACGCCAGGAGGACCGGCATTGGCCTCGAAACACCCCAGAGTTGCTGATCAAGTTGGCTTAATCGAATACAGTAAGGGATTTGAACTTGCAAATCAGCAACCACCGAATTATGAAGACGCCGAGAAACATCTTCGCGTGGCTATAGAACATGGCATGTCCTCAGCCCAGACCGAGCTAGGATGGCTGTACTTCAGAAAAGCGCTGAAAACCGAGGGTTTTGAGAGAATCCGCTTGTATAAAGCTGCGTCTGAACTCGGTAATGTGATGGCTGCTTTCAACCTCGGTGAGATGTACTTTCACGGTAAGGGAATCTGGAAGGATTATCACGAGGCGTTCAAATGGCTTAGCCTCGCCGCTGAGCAGGGCGACTTCAACGCTCAGATGTACCTTGGAACGATGTATGGGCGGGGAGACTTGGGCCTACCCAGAGATGATGTCCAAGCCTATATGTGGTTCAATCTGGCAGCAGCACAGGATGGCCATGCTACAGAACTAGCTGCACAGCGAAGAGAGGCTGTCGCTCGAGGCATGTCACTGACCGAGATTGCGGAAGCGCAGCAACTTGCACGGGAATGGAAGCCAAAGCCAGCGCGACAGGTCGAATCGGTACAACCTAATTAGAACCAGGTCCTTCGCGGGTTCCAGCTCATCGTGGCCCGACTTGGGAACTGCGAAGGGGCATCAATTTATCGCTCCGCCCGAGGGTGGCCGACCAAACGGCCTCACTGCCATTTAAATTGCTCACCTCTGGCCCGGCAATTCGCCCAAGCATTATAGAACTCAGAGCCTTTCTTGGACGGCCTCCCTGTAGCGAGCACCCGAGCGAATGCGAACGCGGGGTCTTCCGATATTGATCCGCGTACACGAGCCGCAGGCACACTCCGCACGTCAGCGGTGGATAGACATCGTTGCATACAGGATTCAGGGTGCGCTCCACATCGTTCTCTTGCGGTTATCGCTCAATCGAATAGGCCTCTGCGGACGTGCCTTCATGGGAGCAATCCAGGACAACGCGGCGTCCGACTCATTATCCTTGGGTGTCAACTTGCCAGAATGAAAGTCAGCGTAATACTGGCTGCCTACATCATCTGCAAACACAACCAGATTCGGCACCTTACCAGAGTGCAATTCGAGGCTCAATCGCAGTTTACCGGACCGGTCAAAGAGCGCCAGATCCCACCAATCTGGTTCAGCACGCGGCAGATATTCAGGATGCCTTTGGAGCAACGCAGCACGCACTGCGCCTTCAGAATCGGCGAAGGCAATCCCTGGATCACCGGAGGCGTCCAAACCCACAGCCGCGAATCTCCAACCCTTGCGATTTCGTAATTCCAAGTCTTCGGTCGGGAGAACATCAGGGTCATCAAATGTCTTCCAGGAATGGCGCTTATCCAGAGGAATAAGCCTGCGAAGCCGTATCAGCCAATTAGGGTTCTTCTTGAATGATTTCCACTCGCCCACGATGGCATGCGTGCCAGGCGTATCATCCGAAAGTGAATACCCCTCGTCTTCCACAATCGCGGTTAGAGTGCCCAGAATCAGGCCTACTCTGCCGTCCCTATAGATATTCACTGCAATCGGCTCGGGCGCACCTGAGTACAACGTTAGAGTGAGATAAGCGTCCGATAGCGCAATAGATGCAGAGGGCTGACCGGCATTGTCCTCCAGTTCGAGTGTCTGGGCGGGAACAAGTTCCTCGCGTACGTGGACGGCGTTACGGTTCTCTTGGGCGCGGTCTGAAGTCGAAGACAGCCACCAGAACGTCAAAGCGCCTCCAACGAATGCAGAAGCTAGTGCTGTGGCAGCGATTCGAACTTTCGACATTTGATAAGCGCTACATCCCAGGCCTGCAAAACTGACCCCACAGGAAAGATTCTGCCCCAGTACTGCTTGGGCAATCGATAATAGACGAAGCGTTCACCCAGCTTGTCTATCGCGCGCTACTACGCAAGCTCTTCGAACTGCGTGATGCGTACCTCGCGATCTGGGAAGACGGCTCGAATCTCCAAACGGCCGCCGAGCGCTTCCACGTACTCCGAAAGCGTACTCAAGTAAAGGTCTGTCCTGTGTTCAATCTTAGACACTTCGCCTTGGTTCACCCCCAAACTTTGAGCGAGTTTGGCTTGAGTCATTTGCCGCGCTTTTCGCAGCTCATCCAGCGGCATGGCCGCTATCGTTTCGCGTACGCGTTGAGCGATCTTCTGCTGCCGATTAGCCGGCATAGCATCGATCAATTCACGGAATTTTCGGGTTGGCATTAGAATTTACCTCGGACGGCTAGGAGGGCGCGCAAGTATCGAGCCCGTTCTGGCGAGCGTAGCTGGCGGAGTGCCTTCGCTTCGATCTGACGAATGCGTTCACGAATATCATCTAATCCGTGTCCGACCGTCTCAAGCGCATGCTCGCGCTCACAATTGCTATCTTCCTTTCGAAGTTCGTCTAGATACTGCCGGTAGATTCGGTCCGCGACTGGCACGAACTGCTCATACCATCGGTCGTTGCCCGTTTTGTCTCCACCGATCAAAAGTATTGCGGTTCGTGACGCGTCAAAAATATAAAGCGTCCTCAACGGTCTGCCCGCACTCTGAGTGCGTAGTTCGCGCATCCCCGCGTAACGTGAGCTAGTCACCTTCGAGCTATGTGGAAAGCCTAACGTTGGCCCGAGTTCTGCAAGTAGAGAACCTGAATAGGCGACGTCATCCTGTTGGCTTTCGGATAGACTCCTCCACCACCGGCCGAATTCATCTCTGAACTCAACCTCCCAGGCCATATCTACAGTATGCCTTTTATAGAATATTCTGTCAAGGGAATTTCAAAATCGAGTGAACGATCAGCTCAGTTTCCGGCCCACTCCAGGCTCAAATTTCATCCCCCAACTCCACCCAGTCACAACCAACAAAAATATTTCTTTCACCTAGAATCCACATCGCTTAGTCTCCCTTCCACCGACATCTGTCATCCGATTTCGCGTGTCTTTGTGCTACGTTCTAGCCACTCTTATGACATCCCGCCAAATCCGCCGCGCCGCCGAGCGCCAACAACGAAAACAGGCCCGCAAAGCCGCAAATGGCTTCGTTTTTTCAACCGCCATCGAAGATCTCGCTCCGAACTCCGTAGGGGCCGCGGCATCGCCCGGCCCGCTTGAACACGCCGGTACCGAACTTCGCGACGAGTCAGACATTCCAGCTTTACGCATCTCCCCCGCCCAATTCGCCGCGAATCGCGCGAATTCTCAACTCTCAACTGGCCCGCGCACGGAACAAGGTAAAGCCAGGTCCTCCCTGAACGCCGTGAAAAACGGCCTCACGGGCCGCACGGTTCTGCTTCCTTCCGACGATGCCGCTCTCTATCAACAGCACGTCCAGGATTTTGCGAATGAATTCCATCCGGTTGGCCGCCGCGAAATCGAGCTCGTCCAGGCCCTCGCTGATCACGCCTGGCGCCTTATGCGGATTCCCGCTCTCGAAATGGCCATCTACGCCTCTGGTTATGAGCAGTTCGCCCCACAGTTCGCTGATCGTGCCCCCGATCTCCAAAACAGCCTTATTCAGATGCACACCTACCTGCACTATGAGAAGCAGCTTCGAAATCTCCAGCTCCAGGAATCGCGTCTGCGCCGTCACCGCGAAAAAGATTTAGCCGAGCTGCGCCACCTGCAACAGCAGCGGCTCGACACCACAGCACCCGCCGGCCAAATCGTACCTGTAAGCACGAAGCATGCTTCGCCCGCCCCGCCCTCCGCCGAATCCTGCCCGAATCTTCCACACGGTGGGTTCGAATTTTCACTCGACGATGTAGACGCTCAGTTAAACGCCATTGAGGGCCTCATAACTGCTCGCCACACCGAGCTCGAAGCGATTCCAAACAGCTCTGATGCCGCAATTCCAGCCATGCGCTAACTCGTTCAAGCCGCGCTCCCCAAATTTCTAGAGGCCGGCTGCGGCGCCTATGCATATCCCTCGATGGAAGACCGGCCTATAGCGCAAGCCCTGCAACCAATCGATAAATGGTATGAACGGTTGAGAATTCGATGAGTTCCATGGCAACCCATGCCGCCGAAATCGGGCGCGGCGAGCGCTTCGAATTCGGGGAAAACTGGCGGCGCTTTCTCGATTCTCTGACTGAAGCCCGCATCTCGGCCGCGGAGAAAAGCCTATGCGAAATGCTTCAGGTTCACAGCCTTCACGACCGGACCTTTCTTGACGCCGGCTCCGGTAGCGGGCTCTTTAGTCTCGCGGCCCGGCGTTTAGGCGCTTGTGTACATTCCTTCGATTTCGATCCGAAATCGGTCGCTTGCACGCGGGAGCTGAAACGCCGCTATTTCCCCGATGATGAGTACTGGCGCATCGAAGAGGCATCGATCTTGGATTCCGATTACCTCGGAAAATTAGGCCAGTTCGACGTTGTCTACTCGTGGGGCGTTCTGCATCACACGGGAGCGATGTGGCAGGCGCTGAGCAATGCCGCAACACTGGTGCGTCCAGGCGGATCACTGTTCATCGCGCTTTACAACGATCAAGGCGGCATCAGCCGGCGCTGGAAAACGATCAAGAAAGCCTACAATCGCCATCCATTCTTGCGCGCTCCCCTTTTGGCGCTTGCCTTCGCGCGCCTCTATGCAGCTCCACTGATTCGCGGCTTTTTACGAGGCAACCCCCACGCGTTGTTCGAGAAATACTCCGATCGAGGCATGTCGCTGTGGCGGGATCTGGTCGATTGGGTGGGCGGTTACCCGTTTGAAGTGGCCGCTCCCGGCGAGGTCTTCGAGTTCTTCAGAGCGCGTGAGTTCGAGCTAACCCGGTTACATACCACCCACACGCTCGGCTGTAACGAATTTGTACTTAGGCGCCGCTGAGCGCGCGGCTTGTCGAAGGCGTGTCGCGAAATAGCGGTCATCACGGCAACGCGACCGGCGCGATCACATGGAGATCGACGAGCGCGCTCACAAAAAACTGAAAAGCGATAGCCGTCAGCATGAGACCCATGAGGCGCGTGACGACGCGAATACCGAGTTCCCCTAGCACGGCTTCGACACGATCGGCGCTCGCGAGTACGATGTAACATACCGCGGATGTAAAGAGGATGCCGGCCACTACGGGAATCGCTCCTTGCCATGTCGGCGCCTGTCCGACAAGCACCATCACCGTCGAGATGGAACCGGGACCAGCGAGCATCGGAATGCCCATCGGGATAATGCCCACATCTTCGATTTCGCACGCATCGCTTTGCTCTTCTGGAGTTTCACGAGTTCGGGAGCGCCGGGCTTGCAGCATGTCCAGCGCGACGAGCAGCAGCAATAGGCCGCCGGCAAACTTAAATGCCGGGAGTGAAATACCAAATACGCGGAACAGGTACTTGCCGACCGTTGCAAACACACTGAGAATCACGAGGCATGTGAGGGATGCGCGCCGAGCCATCTGCTTACGCCGAGCGTGCTCGTAGCCGGCAGTCATGCCAAGGAACGCTGGGGTCGCGGCGAACGGGTCCACGATGAAGAACACCGCCGTGATCGCGGTGAGCCACTGGACAAGGTAAGCGTGCAAGGCAGTCCGATATTAACGCGACGGAACTGCGGTAGTAAATTCGGCGGTCCCCTTGACTATCTACAAAGAATCCGGGTATTGTAGATAGTCGAGAGGTATTCTCGTTTTGGGTAAACCGACGGATCTTGTGCAGGGCACGCTTGACCTGCTGATTCTTAAAGCTCTTTCGCTCGAGCCCATGAACGGTTGGGCAGTGGCGAAGCGAATCGTTCAGATATCAAATGATGTTCTCCAGGTTCAGCAAGGTTCGCTTTATCCGGCTTTACACAGGTTAGAGCACCAGGGGTGGATTAAAGCCGAATGGAAGAGCTCCGAAAACAACCGGCGGGCGAAATTTTACTCCCTAACTGCAGCCGGCCGGAAGCGTCTCAACTCCGAGCTAAAGAATTGGCGTCGCCTCTCAAACGCCATCGGCCTCGTCATCGACGCCGTCTAGGAGAACATGGTGCGCTGGCTAGAGAAATTCCGGATGTTTTGGCGGTCATTGCTGAACGTCCGCCGCGTCGACGCCGATCTCGATGCTGAGTTTCAAGATCACCTGAATCAGGAGATTGAGAGCAACATTCGCAACGGCATGTCGCCTGAAGAAGCCCGCTATGCTGCACACCGGCTGATCGGTCCCAACGCTCTATTCAGGGAAGAATGCCGTGACCAGCGCGGCACAGCGTTACTCGAGAATCTGGCCCGCGATTTGCGTTATGCCCTGCAAATGCTGCGCCGCACACCATTATTTACCGCCGCCGCAATCCTGACACTTGCGCTCGGTATCGGCGCGAACACGTTTGTGTTTACTTTTATCGATAACGTTCTATTGCGTTCCCTGCCTGTGTCCAATCCGGAGCAACTTTTCTCTCTCAACTGGGGCAGCGCGGCCAACATGTCGTATCCCAATTACGTCATCTTCCGCGATCAGAACAGCGTCTTCTCGCAGATCGTAGCCACGCGCGTGAATATCGTCAACTTGGGCGTCCGGCCACGAGAGAACTTTCTCGTCTGGGGATACGAAGCAACTGGTAACTATTTCGAGACTCTCGGGATTAAACCTCAGCTTGGCCGATTCTTCACCCCCGCCGAAGATAATGTACCCGGCGCTCACCCGGTAGTCGTCATTAGCGATCGCTATTGGCACGGTCATTTCGCCGCTGATCCACGTGTTATCGGCCGGGTTGTGAAACTCAACGGGTATCCCTTTACGATCATCGGTATCGCGTCACCGCAGTTTACCGGCACAGAGCTCATCCTGTCATGCGACTTCTGGGTTCCCATGAGCATGGAACTGGCAATAGAGCCGGATAACGATTGGTACCACGCGCGTTGGGCCGGCAACATCTGGACGATGGGGCGTCTCAAACCGGGTGTTTCGGTCGCGCAAGCTGAAGCGAATCTCGATCAGATTGCACGTCAGATAGCTCGTATATATCCCGACGAAGTAGATCCCAGATCCCGCTTCCATTTAGTCCGACCCGGTCTCATTGGAGATGCTCTTCGAAAGCCGATCACCCGCTTTGGCGTGGTTCTGACGAGCTTGGCTGGGCTGGTGCTGCTTCTCGCCTGCGTCAATCTTGCTGGCATGTTGCTGGCTCGCGCTTCGGATCGCCATCGCGAAATCGGCATCCGGCTCGCGCTCGGCGCTAGTAGATTTCGTCTTCTCCGGCAGCTCATGACCGAAAGCATCCTACTCGCATTCATTGGCGGAGCCGCCGGTTTCGCTCTTGCGACCGGCGGCTGTTATCTGTTCAGTTCCTGGCGGTCCGCGTTCGACATTCCGTTCAACGCAAGTCTCCGGCCAGACGTGACCGTACTCTCCTTCACTCTCGGATTGGCCGCTCTGGCAACGGTGATTTTCGGCCTCGCGCCTGCGCTACAGTCGATTCACACCGATATCATTCCAAGTCTGAAGGAAGAACCAATTTCAAATCGTTTGCGACGCGTCAGTGCTCGCGACGTTCTGGTCATCGGCCAGATCGCGCTGTCTGTGGTTCTGGTTATTAGCTCCGCGCTAGTCGTGCGCAGTTTGCAAAATGCCATGAGTCTGAATCTCGGCTACGATCCGAATCGGGCGGTTTCTGTTTCCTTTGATCTTCGTTTGAAAGGCTACAGTCCCGAACAAAGCCGGCGCTTTGCCGCCACACTGATCGAAAAAGCATCCGAACTACCCGGATTCGAAGCCGTCGGAATCACCAGCAACATGCCGCTTCGCCTTGATCACGGAAATAACGGCGTCATCTCGCGTCCGGATCGTCCGCTGCCGAAGATCTCTGATACGCATGGAGCAACCATATACAATGTTTCTCCGGGTTATCTTCACGCTGCCGGTACTCGCCTTTTGTTCGGGCGAGATTTCGACGCCCGGGATCGCGACGGATCGCCACAAGTCGCCATCGTGAATGAAGCCCTTGTGGATTTGCTCTTTCCGCACGAGAATCCGCTGGGAAAGCAAGTGCGCTTGAGTACGGATCCATCGGACAAGGGTCTCAAAATCGTGGGAGTAGTAGAGACCGGCAAGTATGAATACCTCGGAGAAGATCCGCATCCTGCAGTCTTTCGCCCGATTGCCCAAACAGACATCACGTGGACAACGCTCGTCGCCCGAGGCCCGCTTCCGCCACACGCCGCATTGCAATCGCTCCGCAAAACCGTGCTTGACTTGAATCCCGAACTGGCAATCTCGAACGAGGCCAGCCTAAAAGATCAGCTTGCGTTACCACTCTTCCCTGCCCGGGTTGCGGCCATCGTCCTCAGCTTGTTTGGCTTGCTTGCTCTGGTGCTCGCCTCGACCGGCTTGTTTGGCTTAGTCGCATATGCAGTAGCGCGGAGGACACGCGAAATCGGCATTCGAATGGCTTTGGGCGCAAGATCGAGCCAGGTTCTCTCGGCACTCTTCAGCCGTACTCTCGTGCTCTGCGCCGCGGGTATTTCTATCGGGGCAGCCATCACGCTTTTTGCTGGACGAGTCCTCTCGGCCATACTCTATGGAGTCAGCCCGCGAGACCCCGCCGCTTATATTTCAGCCCTTCTCGTGATGATTGCGGCTTCCCTTCTGGCCTGCTGGAATCCTGCGCACCGTGCAGTTCACACGGACCCAGCGCGCACGCTACGGGAAGAATAAAGCGATTATCAAGCTCGCTTTCCCCACATTTCCTTTGGCAAGGTGTCTACGAAGGCTCGGACAACAGGAGTTTTCACGTCGAAGAATTCATCGGGACTCGCGACCACTTCAAGCCTCCCTCGATCAAGCACCGCAATGCGTGTTGCAATTGTGAGCGCCTCGACCAAATCGTGCGTGACGAACACGGACGCAACACCATAGCGTTTGCGGAGTTCCAGGAACTGCTGTTGCATTTCGTGCCGCGTCACGGGATCAAGTGCGCCGAACGGCTCATCAAACAGCAGCAGTTTGGGCTCTGCCGCAAGTGCCCGCGCGACGCCAACTCGCTGCCGCTGCCCTCCCGAAAGCTGATGCGGGAAGCGGCTACCTAACTCATCTGGCGATAGCCCAACTTGCTCGAGCAACTCTCTCGCTCTTTGCCGCTGCCGTTCAATTGGCCATCCTAAAAGGCGCGGAACCAGAGTGACATTTTGTTCGACTGTCCAGTGCGGCAGCAGCCCAAACTCCTGGATGACGTATCCGATTCTGCGGCGCAGCTCGATTCCGTCGAGATCGCTTGTATTCTGTCCGTCAATCCACACACTCCCACCGGTCGGCTTCAGCATGCGATTAATCAGCCGCAGCGCTGTGGTTTTCCCGGATCCGCTTCTGCCCAGTAATACAAGCGTCTCGCTCCTTTCGACCTCCAAGCTGAGGCCGTCCAGGATCGTGAGCCCGCCTGCGCGGTAACTCACGTCCTGAAAAGAAAGAAACGCCAGGCCGCCGCACCTCCAGCCTTATTATGGTCGTGGGGGTTCCAGGCGTTCAGCTACGCATCGAGAACGAATAGAGGCTGGGCTACCGCGGCTTGCGCCGTTCCGCAAGCTTGCGCATCAGATCGGGGCGCTCAGCGTAAAGCTCGGATCGCTCGGGCGGCTCGTTATAGAGCTCTGGATGCAAGTAGTGCCCGCGGGCTCTCTCCGATTTCTCTTCTTCGACCGGAATGCGGTGCGCATTGGCCCAGGCGTCCTGCCGGATGCCGGTTACTTGCCAGGAGACTTTGACGTTCGGCTTGTCCGTCCTGATTGTGAATTGGTGGTTGTCGATTTCTTTGGCGATTATGGCTTGCGCGAACTGTCCGATCACCGTAAGCTGATAACGGAAATCGCGATTCAGCACCTCAAACCATTCGGGGAGCGTTACGGTTGCGAAGCCGCTTCCATCGGTGATCACGTTACCGTCGTAAATATTCTTCATGTCCGGCGATTCGACAAACGAGTGATAGAGATACTTATTTGCCGGATCGAGCGGATGGTCGATTTTGAATGAACCGCCGCTCTTGTCTACATTGCCGTTTACGTAGACGTCGCCATCGAAATAGCCGGCAAAATAGCAGCAGGATCCATCGGCATTTTGACCGCCAGCGCCATAAATGCCATAGCCACCTTGGTCCGAGATGCCACTGCCACCAAAACCATCGACGCCATCCCCGCCGATAGATCCGGTGCCGCCCTGTCCCTGAGCACCGCTAGCTCCGCCTATCGATGCGTTTCCTTGTCCTCCCAAAAAGTACGTCCCAGGTCCGGGTTCGCCTGTCCCGTCGGTGGCGCCGCCTGCTGCCCAAATCCCGATAGCGCTGGGGCCTCCGGAAACCGCGGCGCCGTAATATCCGGCGCCCGTGCTGGCGACGCTCAGAGTCGTGAAACTGCTTGTGAGCGACAGCGGAACATTAATGCCCAACGGGGATGCGCCCGTTCCGGCCCCGGTGAGAGTGCCGTCGTGGCTTACCGCACTCAGACCGCTCACCGCTGCCGTGGTCTGCACCGTGTTATCGGGAAATGTGAAGCCGCCGCTGGTCGAGCGGATCGAACCGGCTACCGTCAGCAGCGACGACGGCGAAGTCGTGCCGATGCCGACGTTACCCCCATGCTGCACAACCAGCAGCGTTGACGAGCTGCTCTTCAAATCTAGAATGTCGCCCGTCGAGCTGGCATTTTGCTGCTGCACGATCAGAGCGGGATGCGAGTCCGCGATATTGCGGCTCATGACCGCGCCGGTCGTGCCCATCGCCAGTTCGACGTAGTTCAGCGAGACAGGATTTGCAATATAGTTCGCGCCCACTCCGCCGCCACTGGAGACATAGAACCTGTTCGCTCCGTTTAGCTGCGTAACAATGAAGTACCCCTTGAATGTGCTTGAAGCGTTAATGCCCAGCGCCGTGCCGCTCGAGGACCAGTTGTTGGATGTGGCACCTGCGGGCTGAATCAGCAACTCCGGCAGATTCGTGCTCGCGGTGCCGCCAGTAAACCACGAACCGCTCAACAACAGACCGGGTTTCGAAGCTGTTTCCGGCGTGGCGATGTGAAACGTAGCCGTGGGACTAGTGGTGCCGAGCGCCACGCTCGAGCCGTTATCAAACAGCAGTGAATTGACGATGGTCGATGAGCCGGAGTATTTGGCGACGATATTGGCCGTCCCGCCGGTGGTCGTGACCGTGGTTTGAGCGTGAACCGTAAACCCTGCCAAAAGGCAGAGTGTGGCGATCCAAATTTTCGATTTCATGTGAGCTCCTTTCTGCCAGTGGAAACGCTATCGTGGATTGCGCCGCTCCTGACGCTTGCGCATCAGATCCGGGCGCTCCGCTGAGAGCACGGAGCGCTCGGGCGGCTCATTGTACAGTTCCGGATGTAAGTAATAGCCGCGGTCCTTCTCGGATTTCTCTTCTTCGACCGGGATGCGGTGCGCATTGGCCCACGCGTCCTGCCGTATGCCGGTCACCTGCCACGAGACTTCGACATTCGGCTTATCGGTTCGGATGGTGAACTGATTTCCGGCGATCTTGGAGGCGATCCAAGCCTGAGCGGGTTGGCCAACTGTGGTCAGCTGGTAACGGAAGTCGCGATTGAGCGCTTCGAACCAGTCCGGGAGCGTTACGATCGCCAAACCGCTTCCATCGGTGATGACGTTCCCGTCGTAAATATTCTTCATGTCCGGCGACTCGACGAACGAGTGGTACAGATACTTATTCGCCGGATCGAGCGGATGGTCAATCTTGAACGAACCTCCGCCTTTAGACAGATTTCCGGCGACGTACACGTCGCCATCGAAATAGCCGGCCGGGGCATTCGTTCCAACCGCGAAGTTTTGGCCACCTCGGGCATAAATGCCATAGCCACCACTGGTTACGAGGGCGGTTCCGCCGTAGGCCTCAATGCCATCGCCGCCGTCATATCCGTTGCCACCCTGCGCTTGAGCGCCCGACCCGCCAAAGGTGGAGTCGCTCCCAATCCCGCCGGAAAATTGGCCGCCGAAGCCGCCGCTATATGTGCCGTCGGTGTTGCCGCCGGATGCCAGAATTCCGGGGCCGCTATAGCCGCCCTGAGCCGTGAGGGCGTCATCTCCGTCACCCCCGCTGGCGACGGTCAGGGTCACTACGTTACTTGTGAGTGTCAGAGGAACGGCAATCCCGAGCGGCGATGCGCCCGTTCCGGCCCGGGTGAGCGTGCCGTCATGGCTTACCGAACTGAGACCGCTCACCGCAGCCGTGGTCTGGACAGAGCTATCAGGAAATGTGAACCCGCCGCTGGTCGATTGAATCGAACCCGCTACGGTCAGCAGCGAGGATGGCGAAGTGGTGCCGATGCCCACATTGCCGCCATGCTGCACCACCATAACCGTAGACGAGTTGTTCTTCAGATCGAGAATGTCGCCCGGTGGAGCCGGCATTCTGCTGATTCACAATCAGAGCGGGATGCGAGTCCGCGATATTGCGGCTCATGACCGCGCCGGTCGTGCCCATCGCCAGCTCGACGTAGTTCAGCGAGACAGGATTTGCGATATAGTTCGCACTCACTCCGCCCGTGCTCGTGACATTGAACTGAGGGACCCCATTTAGCTGCGTAACAATGAAGTAGCCTTTGAATCCGGTTGAAGCGTTGATGCCCAGCGCCGTGCCGCTCGTTGACCAGTAGTTCGACGTCGTTCCCGCCGGCTGAATCAGCAATTCCGGCAGATTCGTGCTCGCGGTGCCGCCCGTGAACCACGAACCGCTCAGCAGCAGCCCGGGTTTGGAAGCTGTTTCCGGGTTCGCGATCTGGAACGTAGCTGTAGGGCTCGTGGTGCCGAGCGCCACGCTCGAGCCGTTATCAAACAGCAGTGAATTGACGATGGTCGATGAGCCGGAGTATTTGGCGACCGTATTGGCCGTCCCGCCGGTGGTCGTGACCGTGGTTTGAGCGTGAAGCGTAAACCCTGCCAAAAGGCAGAGTGTGGCGATCCAAACTCTCGATTTCATGTGAGCCTCCTTCTGCGTCTGCAGCCGAAATGCCGCAGATTGTCGCACGCTCGTGAGCCCACGAGTGTCTAGATTTTCTTCAGCCCCAATCCCCGCTGTACGCTTGGGTTACAGTATATGCCAGTTTTTGCAGGCCGTGGCGCGCGAGAATATGCGTAGACACGAGCGATACCCGCAGCTTGTGGAAAGATTCTTAACAAACAATACTCCGAAATTCTGCTATCGTTGTAAGCGTTTTCGCACTATCTTTATCTAGCCTGAAATGCCGTATCAGATTCAGCCGTTAAAGGAGTTCCTGGTTCGCCCAGCGCTTCCACCTGCGCTTGGCCGGCTGTCAGAGCTCGGCTATAACCTGCTTTGGAGCTGGGATCACTTGATCCGCTCCCTATTCCGCCGTCTGGAACCCAGTTTGTGGAAGGAATTCAATCACAATCCGATTCAGTTGCTTGGGCGTATTCCACAGCCGACGCTGGACAGAGCCGCTGCCGATCCACGCTTCCTGCTTCTGTATCGGCGCGCGTGTGAGCGTCACGATAGCTATTTGCAGGCAGGCGCTCCCACGGAAGGCAGTCCGCAAGTCGCATACTTTTCGATGGAGTACGGGCTTCTCGACTGCATGCAAATCTATTCCGGCGGCTTGGGAATACTTTCTGGCGATCATCTGAAGGCCGCGAGCGATTCTGATTTCTCTCTTACGGGCGTGGGTCTCCTCTATCAGCGTGGCTATCTCAAACAGTTTCTCAACCCGGATGGCTGGCAGCAGGAAACCACTCCGCTGAACGATTTCTACACTTTGCCTGTGCGGCCCTGCCTCGATGAAAAAGGCCAGGAAGTCATTGTAAGTGTTGTGCTGCCGAAAGCGGAAGTTTTCTTGAAAGTTTGGTACATCGACGTTGGCCGCGTGAAACTGTTTTTGCTGGATAGCAACATCCCGCAAAATCGGATTCCTGAATACCGGGAGATCACCGACCAGTTGTATGGCGGCGATTTTCACAAACGCATCTGTCAGGAAATTGTGCTCGCTCTCGGCGGTCTCCGGGCTCTCAAGAAACTTGGCATCCGTCCCACCGTCCACCACATGAACGAAGGGCATTCGGCATTCCTCGCTATTGAGCGCATCCGCGTGTTGATGCAAGAGAACGGTCTCACCTTCGACCAGGCGCTCGAAGCCACGCGCGTGAGCAATGTATTCACCACGCATACTGCCGTTCCCGCGGGAATCGATCTATTCGATTCCGGTCTTGTTTACGAATACTTCGGCCATTACTGCGAGCAAGCCGGCATACCGTTCGAAAAGCTTCTGGCGTTGGGGCGCAGAAATCTGCAGGATGCCGCCGAACGATTTTCAATGGCAGTTCTGGCCTTGAAAACATCGGCCTATCGCAATGGCGTGAGCGCGTTGCACACGACCGTGTCGAGAGAGATGTTCCAGGATCTCTGGCCGCGTCTGCCCGTGCATGAGGTTCCGATTATCGCGATAACCAACGGCGTTCATCCGCCCACCTGGATCAACGGCGATCTGGCCACGCTTTACGACCAATACCTACAGCCTGATTGGCGCGAGCGTGTTGAAGACACCAAGATGTGGGAGTTAATTTACGAGATTCCCAGCCAGGAATTGTGGGAAATGCACCGTAAGCGCAAGCGCCGCATGGTAACTTTCGTCCGCGAGCGCGCTGTCGAATCAGCATTGCATCGGAAAGCGTCGGCTTCCGAGGTGCGGCGGCTCTCGGAAGTTCTGGACCCGGATGTCTTCACAATTGGGTTCGCCCGCCGGTTTGCGACTTACAAACGCGCCACGCTTCTATTCCGCGACGTCAATCGCCTGAAGAAGATCATCAACAATCCGGACATGCCGGTTCAAATCGTGATTGCCGGCAAGGCTCACCCAAAAGATCACCCGGGGAAAACGCTGATCCGCGAAATCGTCGGTCTTTCGCGTGATCCTGAACTGACAAAGCGCCTGATCTTCGTGGAGGACTACAGCATTCAGGTGGCCCGCGAAATGGTTCAAGGCGTCGATCTATGGCTCAACACGCCGCGCCGAGGCGAGGAGGCGTGTGGAACCAGCGGAATGAAAGCCTCGATGAACGGCGTGTTAAATCTCAGCGTGCTCGACGGCTGGTTTGACGAAGGCTACGATCGTTCCGGCGGCTGGGCCATCGGGGACCGAATTCCGTATGCAGAAGATCAAGCCGAGATTCACGCCAGCACGATTTATTCCACCCTCGAAAATGAGATCCTTCCTCTCTTTTACCGGCACTCGGAGCAAGAAATCCCAGTCGAATGGGTGAGCCGGATGAAGACGTGTCTTGCCAACATTACTCCCCGGTTCAGTTGCGGGCGCATGGTTGCCGAGTACATGTCCCGGCTCTATCAGCCCGCGCACGAGCTGTGGACCAGCTTCTCTGCGAACAATTTTGAAGCGGCACGCGAAAGAGCCGTTTGGGATACCCGAATGAACCAAGCTTGGCACCTTATAAGGTTCGTGGATTTAGGTGACGGTCCAGGCGATCAGGTAATGAGCGGCTCGACTGTGCCGCTTCGAGCAACTGTCGACCTCGCGGGTCTAAAACCATCTGATGTCCGGGTGGAAGCTGTCATTGGGCACGTCGGCCCCAATGGCGAGCTTCAGGGCACCCACACCTTGACCCTCGTACCCATTGAGGAGCGCGGAAGCGCAGTTACCTTCGCCAATGAATTTACTGTCCAAGAGTCAGGCCGCGTAGGCTATTCCGTGCGGATCAGCCCCAACCATTTTGACGACCCGGTCACGCGCCCCTGTAATGCCCTACTTAAATGGGTTTCTGACGGAAATTAAGAATGTTATAATCTGACATTAGCCACTAGCATATTGCTTGAATTCGTGGTACATACTAATCAGGTGCGGGCGGGGATCTGCTGACTAAGTCCTTCCGATTCGGGCCCCACAATCTCAAAGGAGATTTCCAGCACCGCCGGGAAATTTTGTAAAGCAGCCGCTGGTATTTTTCTAAAGCAAAAGCTTTCCAAAGTAATGGACGCTGCACTGTGTTAGATCACCGAGGGAGAAGTATGCCCTCTCGTTTCAGCCGGGCAACCGGTCGCAGAAATTTGTTTTTGCATCCTCACGGATGCTTCAAGGAGCCCGTCAAGCATGGACGGAGATCGTAAATATAGACAACGTGGTTATCAGGATTCTGATCGAGGATCAGCGCCTTCTGAACGGCGCCGGCCGCCCGGTCCCAAAGCCCCTGTAGAGGTAACCGGGCCGCGACTCCCGCGATTGGTCGAAAACGTAATTGCCTCGCGGTGCTTCAATTGCGGCGTCACGCTGGCTGGCGGAATCAATTTCAATGGCCAGTGTCCTAAATGCCACGCGCATCTTCACTGTTGCAAGCAATGCGTCAACTTCGATCCCTCTGCCCGGTTTCAGTGCACAAAAGCTGTTGTGGCTCGGATCCCGGTGAAGGACCAGGCAAACTCCTGTGAGCTCTTCACCCCGCGCGTAACAGTTGCTCGGGACGCGCTACCTTCCGCCGCTTTCGGAAAAGTTAACGAGAACGGATCCACTCCGGCTCCGCGTAACCCGAACGATGCCCGGGCCGCCTTTGATAGCCTGTTCAAGAAATAGGAACGTAACTGGGTAGAGCGGCAGCGTTCAGCGAGAACCATTCCGGCTGCGCGCGTCATGGCGTCTGAACCACTGAATGGCTGGACCCAAAATCAAGAAGAAGACAACCTCTGAGAAAGCTTCTCCCCTGCCGCGTCAGGGAGCAATTCCCTGCTTGATCCTGCTGGTTATCGTGCTCGCAATCGCCGGCTTCTTCTTTTTTGCTTCGCTCCGCACAACGGGCTGAGTCTAAGATGCGAACTGATGGCAGACTCGCCGACCAGCTCCGCGCCGTTCGCATCACGCCCGATTACCTGATGACAGCAGAAGGTTCGGCCCTGATCGAACTTGGCAACACTCGCGTCCTGTGTACTGCGACTGTTGAAGATACCGTTCCGGCGTTCATCCGCGGCACTGGGAAGGGTTGGGTCACAGCCGAATACTCAATGCTGCCACGCTCCACCGTTACTCGCACTCCGCGCGAAGTGAGTAAAGGCAAGCCATCTGGCCGAACGCACGAAATTCAGCGCCTAATCGGCCGCTCGCTGAGAGCGATTGTCGAATTGACGGCGCTGGGCGAAAGAAGTGTGATCGTCGATTGTGACGTTCTTCAGGCGGACGGCGGGACGCGAACAGCCGCTATCACAGGAGCTTATGTTGCGCTCGCGATCGCGCTCGGAACTCTCGTCAGATTCAAGGTCGTTTCCAGAAACCCGCTCATAGATTCCATCGCGGCCACGAGCGCGGGAGTCGTCGGCGGAATATCCATGCTCGATCTATCTTATGAGGAAGACTCGCGAGCCGATGTCGATATGAATGTTGTCATGACCGGCTCGAACCGGTTTGTCGAGATCCAGGCAACTGCAGAGCGTACGCCATTTCACGATTCGCAGATGTCAGATCTGCTTGAACTGGCCCGGAAGGGCATTCGGGACTTGCTCTCGCTTCAGCAACAGATCCTCTCCGATCGCCCGGCGGCATGATCGTGTACGCTTGCTCGACTAATCCAGGCAAGCTGCGCGAATTTGTTCTGGCCGGGCAGGAATCAGGCTTGCGGGAACTCGTTCTCGAACCGCTTCCACGGCTACAAACAATTCCAACTCCTTCGGAGGAGGGTGCGACTTTTGAAGAGAATGCCTTTACGAAGGCCGTTTATTATTCGCGCTTCACGCGAGAGCTTACGATCGCCGACGATTCGGGGCTCGAGGTTGCGGCGCTTCGTGAGGCTCCTGGCGTTTACTCCGCAAGGTACGCCGGCCCGAACGCCACGGATGCGGCCAACAATGAGTTACTCTTGCGGAATCTCCAAAATGTGGCGGATCGCCGCGCTCGTTTCGTTTGTGTGCTGGCGTTAGCGCGTGCTGGTCATGTCCTGACCACGTTTCGCGGCGTTGCAGAAGGCAGAATCCTGAATGCTCCTCGGGGTGATTGCGGATTCGGATACGATCCTCTGTTCTTTTATCCTCCGTTGAACTGCACGTTTGCGGAGCTGACGCTCGACGAAAAGTTCGCCGTTAGTCACCGGGGAAATGCCTTTCGCAAACTATTTGCTTACCTCGCAGAGCTGCACCACGAAAACACTGCGATCTCCGATAAGATCGAATAGTGCATCCGTACTTGCTTCACAATTTCGACATCCGGGACACCAGCACACCCTTACTGTCTCCAGGCCAAGTCGGATTTCTTAATGGTTGGGGAGTCTTCACCACCATCAGGGTATGTGAAGGAGTCTTGTTCGCGTTCGAGAGGCACTATGAAAGAATCACGCGCGATGCTGCTCGAATGCATGTGCCGTTCGATCTATCTAAAACCGATCTCGAAAAAGCGCTCTTACGCCTGGTGCAGGCCAACTCCGCGCAAAATGCCACATTAAGAGTCGCCGTAATTCGAAATAAGGGGGGGCTATTTGAAGGCCCGCGCATCGCGCTCGAATCCGATCTCATCGCCTTCACCGCGGATCTTTCAGATTGGGGCGACGGAGTGAGACTCGGCTACGTCTCCAACGGTAGGCACGGCGCATCCCCATTTTCTGGAACAAAATTCACTTCATGGGGTCAAAACCTCACTTGGTATGAAGAAGCTCACCAGCGCGGTTTGGACGAGGTTCTATTGCTCAATGAAGAAGGTCAAGTCAGTGAATGCACCTCCGCAAACGTGTTCATCATTCAGGATGATCAGGTCTTGACGCCCCCAGTCGAATCGTCCGGCTGTTTGGCAGGCGTTACTCGCGCAATCTTACTTGATGAGATTCAAGTCCCAGGAATTACGATCGCAAGACGCGAACTTACACCGTCTGACTTAGAGTGGAGCGATCAGGTCTTTATGACTTCTACGACCCGCGACTTACTTCCGGTACTTTCAATCGACGGCGAACCACTTGCTCAGAATCGAGAGATCTTCAGCGAACTTCAACAAGCGTTCTTGGATTATCGCGGAGCTTATATTGCCGAACGAAGCTCGGCTCAGCTAACCCAGGCTTGACGGCGCGGCGCTCTTTTGGGCGGAAAGCACCAAGAGACAACCAATCTGCTCCCCGAGCGTGCCCAGCATCTCCATATCACTGCCCGAGTGAGTGTAGGCTTGCCGGTGCTGGACATTAATTACGCCGACCACTTTGCCTTGAGAAATAATCGGGACCGAAAGAAACGCTTCAAAGGTGTCTTGAGGCAGATCTTTGAAGTACTTGAATCGCGGGTCGTTGTATGCCTCACGCGAAATTGCCAGCAGTCGCCGCTCGCGCGCCACCCATCCGGTCAAGCCTTCGTCCAATCGCAGCCGTACCTTTCCAATGTTCTTTCGGGTCGGCTCATTCGAGGCGGTCAGCACTAATTCACCATCCTCGACCAAATAAACCAAGCACGAGTCGCACTGCAGGAACTCCTGCACCAGATCGACAATTTCATGCAGCACGTCGTCCAGGTCAATATCACGGGTCATCAGGCGACTCACGCGCTGAAACAGGCGAAGCTGCTGCTCGGCTCTCTCCAAGCGAGCCTCAAGCTCACGATTGCGGGACACCGATCTCATTATCACAGACCCTGGAAGGCCCCGTCAGACCGCACTTGTCTTTGAACTTCCAGGACAGAGATATCCCGGCAGGCTGGAACACTCATCAGTAGTAGTACGATGAATTGAGCATTCCGAGGAGACCCCTTCGCATGTGGAGTAAACGCAAAGAAGATGAATTCCCGCCCAGGCCGGAGCGGCCCGCTGTCACGCCGGGAGGCACGTCTGGAGCAGAACCACCGAGGAGAGAAATTAGTACAATGTCGACACCATCCAGAACGTTCGAGCCGGAGGGAGCTGCAGTCCGAAGCGGCTCGGCCGCCCTGGGAAAAAATGTAACCGTTAAGGGCCAGATTATCGCCCGTGAGGATTTGACCATCGATGGAGAGGTCGAAGGAACCGTGGAATGTCATGAGCACCGCCTCACCATTGGTCCCAACGCACGTGTTCAAAGCAATTTGAAAGCTCGCGAAATCGTGATTCACGGATCTATTCAAGGCAATGTGGAAGCTGCGGACAAGATCGATTTGAAGAAAGAAGCCAAGCTTGTTGGAGACATCAAGACTAGCCGTGTGGTCATCGAAGATGGCGCTTACTTCAAGGGAAGCATTGACATTTCGAAGGCGGCCCCCATTAAGCCTCCGCAGGCACCTCCGGCTCCGCCAGTAAGTCAACCGGCAGCGCCCGCCACCGCCGTAGCTTCCGGAGCGGCGAGCACGCTGAAATAGAAACGCGCAAGGGAGCGCTGCTCCGCGGCATTCGCAGTCAAGCGTTTCCCTTTCTGTCCGACCCGCTATGTCATCGGGTACGGGATCCAGCCGGTTATGAAATTCAGCGCCGCTACCAGGGAAACTGAGAGCAAATCGCTTGAGAAAAAGGCGCTTGCCCCGATCGTTCGCTACAGCAATGGCTTCGACCAGTTCTCAAGCGTTTTGCAGAAATCGAATGGCCTCTCGATTCTCGATATGTCTGGCGCGAGTCAGGCAAACGTCAGTTTCATTACTGGCCTAGGCCACCGGATCTCGACCGACGATATCTTAGGCACAATGGAGCAGTGCTTCGGCGCTGACTTCCTCGAAAACGAAAAGACCGCGAGTAAGGCCCAGCGCTTTCTTGACCAGACTCTCACGTTTGCTGAAGAATCGTTTGATGGAGCGCTGGTTTGGGATACCTTCCAGTTCCTTGCTTCGCCTTTGCTCGACCAGGCCATCGCGCAATTGCTTCGAGTTATGCGGCCCAGTGGACTAATGCTCTTCTTCTTTGGGGCTGACGAGAAGGCCACGCGCATGCCGACTTACAATTACCGCATCCAGGATCACAGGACTCTGCTTCTTTCGCCCCGCGGCACGTACCAGAATGTCCACTTCTTTCATAACCGGCTTCTGGAACGTCTTTTTCACGGCGCCTCCTCGGTAAAATTCTTCCTGACACGCGATAACCTTCGCGAGCTGATCGTACGCCGCTAATTTCCCGACGTGTCTAACGGTCCAGAAGGAGTTTAATTTTGGCATTGGAAGATGAGCTGTTAGGCCATCGCTACGAACGGGCAGCCCGCATACGGGAACTTGGATATGAGCCCTACGGTCACGCGTTCACTTATACGCACACCATTCCGGCAATTTTATCTACATACGGCCGAAGAACTGCCGAAGAGTTAGCAGACCGGATTGAGGTCCAAGTTGCCGGACGGATTCAGACCATTCGGCGAATGGGCAAAGCAGGCTTCCTAAACCTTATTCAGGGTGGGAGCAAGATTCAGGTTTACATCAAGAAGGATGCCGTGAACGAGAGTAACTATAAACTTTACGAGTTACTCGATATCGGCGATATTATCGCCGTCCGCGGTTATTTGTTCCGGACCAAAACCGGCGAATTGACCATACATGCCGACGAGCTGTTCTTTCTTTCTAAGATCTTGCTCGCGTTACCCGAAAAATGGCACGGATTGGAAGATGTCGAGATTCGATATCGTCAGCGCTACTTGGATCTCATCGCAACTCCTGAGCTTCGAAACGTTTTCACAACACGCGCGAAGATCATAACATCCTTGCGCCGCCAGCTCGATGAACGAGGATTCTTGGAAGTCGAGACTCCCATGATGCAGCCGCTTCACGGTGGGGCCGTAGCGCGTCCGTTTGTCACTCATCACAACGCACTCGACATGGACCTATACCTGCGGATCGCACCTGAGCTCTATCTGAAGCGCCTTCTGGTTGGCGGCATTGAGCGCGTCTATGAAATCAATCGCAATTTCAGAAACGAAGGGCTCGGCTGGCGATGGAATCCCGAGTTTACGATGCTCGAGTTCTATCAGGCCTATGCGGATTACCGCATTCTGATGGATCTATCGATCGAGCTATTGCATCAAACTGCTATCGATGCAACGGGTTCTGCAACAGTGCCGTACCAAGGCCGTACGATTGATTTCAGCCACTGTCGCCGCTATTCCATGCGCGAGTCTTTGGTAGAGTTCTGGCCCTCGAACGATAAACCAAATCTAGAAAACGTAAAGGATCCCGAGTGGCTTCTTGGTCACTCCAAGGAAACCACGCCGGCTCTCGCGCTCGTCGATATCTTTGAACGTTGTATTGAAAGTCAGCTTGTCGAACCTACAATCATCTATGACTATCCGGCTGAAATTTCGCCTCTGTCGAAGAATAAATCTGATGAGCCAGAGTTTGTCGAACGTTTTGAGATCTATATCGCAGGCATGGAGATTGGAAACGCTTTCACCGAGCTGAATGACCCTCAAGAACAGCGCCGCCGGTTTGAGCTTCAAATCGCGCGAAAAGCAAGCGGAGATGAAGAAGCGCACGTCATGGATGAAGATTACATCCGGGCGCTAAGTTACGGAATGCCTCCCGCCGCCGGCGAAGGCGTCGGCATCGATCGGTTGACGATGTTATTGACCGATTCCAGGACAATTCGCGATGTCATTCTCTTTCCGCTGCTGCGGCCCGAGGGCGAAATCGGGTTAGTCGAGCGTTTTCGTGAGTTAGACGGCTCGGAGTTCCGAACGAAGTGAGAGGCTAGCTGTTGTCTCGCTTCGAGTGGATGGTCGCACTCCGCTATCTGAGAGCGAAGCGTAAGCAAACCGTAATCTCGATAATAACGATTATTTCGGTCCTGGGCGTTGCCGCTGGGGTGACTTCACTGATCATCGCTCTTGCTATTAATAACGGCTTTCAAAGCACATTACAGTCGAGCCTTCTCAGCGCTACAGCACATGTCAACATCCTCGAGCGAAATCCTGAGTTCGGCATTCAGAATTGGCAGAGCTTGATCCCGCAGCTACGCCGCATTCCACATGTCATAAACGTCACTCCAGGATTGTACGGGCAAGTTGCATTAAAAGGTCCACTTGTCGGCGCCGGTGCAGTTCTGAAAGGGATTCCGTTGGGAATCGGTGCTTCTGTTCCCGATTTCCTCCGGCACTTAAAGGCGGGATCATTGTCTGAATTCGGCAGCAAGCCCAGTGAAAGCCGAATCATTTTGGGGTCGCGGCTGGCGGAGCAGGCTGGAGTCGTCCTTCACAGTCCCGTGTCGGTGATCAGTTACCAAGGCCGGTTGACGCCACTCGGTGTCATGCCGAGCCTCTTCCGTTTTCGTGTTGCGGGAATCTTCGAATCGGGGCTCTATCAGTTGGATTCGGAGTGGGCGTTCACTTCGCTAGAAGATGCACAACGAGTGCTCGATCTCAGCGATGTCGTGAATACGATCGAGCTCAGGCTTGACAATATCTTTGAAGCACGCAACGTGGCCCGCGACGCTGAAAGGATCACCGGGCCCAAATTAATCGCGACTACTTGGATGGAGCAGAACCGTTCTCTCCTGAATGCATTGCGACTCGAAAAATTGGTCAGCGTAATCACTGTCGGGCTAATCGAGCTCGTTGCGGCGCTGAATATCTTGGTTGTCCTCGTGATGCTCGTTATGGAAAAGCACCGCGATATCGCGATTCTCGTCTCAATGGGCGCTCGCCGCCGTCAAATTCAACGTATTTTCGTTATTCAAGGCTTGATGATCGGCGCTCTTGGGTGTGCAATTGGTCTGGCCGCCGGGTACTCAACTGCCGCGCTCTTCAATCACTATCGCTGGCTCAAGCTCGACGAACAAATTTATGCATTGAGCTATGTGCCCTTTCAAAGTCACTGGGTTGATGGAATCTGGGTTGCTGCACTTGCGTTGATCACGAGTTTCTTCGCGACATTACATCCGTCTCGAAGCGCTTCACGTATTGCCCCGGCGGAAGCTCTCCGTTATGAATAGGGGTATTGGGTGAGTCAGCCTCCGTCTATTTCTTAGCAACTGCTGAGTGTGTGACGCTTTCGCGCGGCTGATATGCAAAATCCCAAATCAGCAGCTCCACCTCTCCTTCGGTGTATTCGACTACTGCATACTCGCCCGCCGTTAGTGGTTTCTCAGGCCAGATTTTGTATAGTCCAGGCCCCAGTTCCTGCTCGAATGTCTCAACCTGCTTCTGCTCCTCGTAGTTTTCTTTTGTTACGGGGATGATCGAGATATTCTCGACCACTCGGACCGTTTTCTTTGGTGTGAGTTTCACAATTCCAAATCGCTCCTGTTTCGCCAATCTGAAATAGAAACTCGGCCGGTCTTCATTTACAACAAAACTCGAGCGTGCGCCTTGGATCACGACGGAAGCTTTTCCCGGAACCAGCGGTATCGGTGACAATACCTTAAGTGTTTGACGCGTCTTATTAGTAATCACCTTGTAATCGGCAAGAGTAAGTGTTTTTATCTGATCGCCAGTCTTATAATACGTACCAGCATCCACCGGAATCGCTCCAATCTCGCGGCGCAAGTCGCGTTCGGCGCGCTCCTCTTCATCCGCTTCCCGCGTTTCCTTCTGGATTGAATCCCTTCTCGCGCTCCGCTCTTTTTCCGTTTTGTCCAGGTCGACTAATTCCTTGGGAATTTCTTCCCAGTCGCCGCGCTCTGTGCTGTAGTACCGGACTCGATCCCCGAGAACCTGGTATTCGCGAACAATGTGGTAGTCGCCATCCTTCAAGTAAAGCTTGAAGATGTCGGCCGCGAGTAGTAGGGCCGCGGTGAAAAATAAAACCGCCACTCTCACGACTGTTATTCTACGGCTACTCGCTGCGAAGAGCGAGGGTCGGATCCACGAGGCTGGCGGGACGAGCCGGAACGTAGCTGGAAACAAGTCCGACGGTGCTCATTAGCGCTTAGGAGGAAACCCAGCCGTTTTCCACTGCATAACGGATTAACTCAGCGGTGTTACGTAAGTTCAATTCTTCGAGTAGGTGTTTCTTGTGAAACTCCACGGTCTTCACCGATATAAATAGCTCTTGTGCGATTTCCTTAGCCGGCTTTCCTTCTGCCACGAGTTGCAGCACTTCACGCTGGCGCGATGTGAGGCAACTGAAGAGCTTTATGGGGTTCTTTCCGGGTGGCAATTTGTGACCTAAATAGCGGTCTGAGATCATCGGCGAAACGAAGGTTCGTCCCTCCTGAACTTCTCGAATCGCCATGATCAGCTCCGAGGCTGCAGCCTGCTTCAAGACGTATCCGGAGGCGCCCGCCTGAAAAGCCTCTCTAACATAGTCGCGGCTCAATTGCATGGTGACAAATATGATCTTGATGTTAGGGTCCTCGCGTTTTATCTGACGCGCGGCTTCTAGCCCGTTCAGAAGCGGCATGGCGATGTCTAGGAGAACCACATCTGGCTTCCGCTCGATAGCTGAGGCGACTACCTCACGCCCATTGGTTACTACTCCAATGAGATCGCACTCCCCTTCGATGATCTTCGCGAGGCCTTCCACAACCAGCTTGTGATCGTCCGCGATCAAAACGCGTGTGTGCACCGCGAATACCTCGTGTTTCTATTCTCTACCCGTTTTCACTTTGAGACACAGGTTTGTTTAAGCATTTGGAACTCCTCGGCACCCCGCCGTAATTTATAACCGCTTACACTATTGCTTATGCCGGAAAAGAAGAAATGCCAGCATACCCCGTGCAAATGCCAAGTGCCCCCAGATACTCAGTATTGTAGTGAGTACTGCGAACAGGCGACTGCGCATGCGCTGGAGAAAGACTTTTGTGAGTGCGGCCACGCCGAATGTCAGCGGCATCCTCCACGCTAACGTTTCTTTTTCTCGATCCGGTCGCAACCCTTTTGTGAGCCCATGGGAACGGCATTCCTCGTATTCCACGTGTCACCAAGGAACCGATCATAAGAAACGCCAACCAGGCTAGTGGAGTTAAATAGCGCGGATTAGGATACTCAACCGGTACGACTGCGTCGGCCAAAAGCATGAGCCCGCATAGTGCCGTGATGATATCGGGCGAACGAACACGACGCCATTGCCAAGCTAATGACAGCGGGTAGAGTAGCGGAAGAATGAGCAGAAGCCAGCACCAGAAGGCCGATCGCTCCTCCCATCGTTTCGTTACGCTGATGAACCGGCGTTTTGTAACATCTATCCCGAACACGTCCTTTATAGCTTGAGCTTCGCGGGGCTGCGGGTCTACATACCGTCCTTCTTCAAGTTGTAAATTCCATTTCAAAGTGCTGTAGTCGAAAAATTCAGCATACGTAAACCAAGCGAGCCTCAAAACTCCCAACGGATCGCGCTCTATTGCGTGTATCGCTGTGTCATGCTCCAATCGATTCGCCTCCTCTTCCTTATCTCCCGTGCTGCGGTTAATGACGTCGCAAAGACCACCCTTCATCCATCGGTGGGCTCGGCGCTCGTCTGGATTAGCGAGCGCGAATTTCAGCTTGTCGAAAATGGCTTGCCGCTCGCTTGCAATCGGAAAATCAATAGGCTGAATTAAAGGCGCGAAGTCCGCCGCAAGCAAGACTCCCTCGCGATAGGTATAGGCTGGCGGCTTGTTGAGTAACTCCCCATACAGGTGCTGGTAAGCATGTAACAAGATCTGGCTAGTAATCACAGAAATCACTAACGGCAGCACGACGAAGCGGAGTGCTCTCATCCAGTTGACGCCCGATCTTTGCGAAGCCCTCCAGCAAGAAATAGAGCGCCGTGACAATAGCGGGAGTAGAAATGAAATCGCTAACACGATCGGCAAAAACCTTAAACGAAGACTAACCAGCACAACACCAATAATCTGGACCAACGCTAATGTAGACAAGCCGCTCGTCTTCATATAACTAAACGAGACCCAGAGAAATAGTGCGAAGACGAAAATCGCCATAGAATCCGTTAGCACGTAGCGCTCTTGCATGAGCTGCAACGGCTCGATAGCGCACACCAGCGCACACGAAGCCGCCACAGTAAACCGCGCGGCAAAATACCGAGCCAGACACACTCCAACTAGCCAACTAGCGACTCCCGAGAGTGCAGCTTGCATTACCACCGCCGGCTCCAGAGATCGCGGCCAGACAGCAAGGGGACGTAATAAAAGACCATATACGAAGCTCCGGTCTGGCGGAATCCATTTGCCGATGGCGGTTGTAAGATACGCTCCGGAATCGCCAAAGTAAAACGACGGTTCCGCATCAAAAGCAAGAAAAATGCCTTTAATTGCCAGGACAGCAAGCAGTAAGAGAATCAATCGGCGATTCACAGCAAGTCGCAGCTTAACATCGATCTCGGATCAAGTCTGGCTGCATCACAATCAAGACTCTGTAAGCCGCTTTACTAGCACACTTCAGCAACCGGCGTGAGGAGCAATTCATCGGTCTTGGAAGGCCGCGTCCAGCGCTCGATAATCTGGCGAAGCCGTTCAACCTGTAGTGGCTTCGAAATAAATTCATCCATGCCCGACGCGAGGCACCGGTCTGCATCGCCCTGCATGGCGCTTGCTGTGAGAGCTACGATAGGCGTTCGTTCTTTCGTGGCGTTTTTCGCTTCACGCCGGCGAATTTCCACGGTGGCCTCATATCCGTCCATTTCCGGCATCTGACAATCCATCAGCACTAAGTCGTATGGGAGTTGGTTCCACATCTCAACCGCCTCTTTTCCGTTCGAGGCTACATCTACGCGGCATCCGAATTTTTCGAGAAGGCGCACAATCAGCTTTTGGTTTGTGGCGTTGTCTTCCGCCACCAGAATACGAACCCGCAGCGGCGAGCTCGGAACGAGTTGGGGTTGATTTACGATTGCGCACGGTTGATTTGGAGCGCTGCGCTTTAATTTCCTCGGCTCGGTTCGGACATCTGCCGGAATAGGCGGACTTAGCGGAAGCTGGAGCGTAAAAGAGAAGGTAGATCCCTCGCCCGGTACGCTCGCGACGTGAATTGCGCCCCCCATTAACTCGACAAGCTGTTTCGAAATCGCCAAGCCCAGGCCGGTTCCACCGAACTTTCTCGTAGTCGACGCATCAGCTTGCGTGAACTTATCAAACAAACGTGCCTGTTGTTCCGGAGCGATACCGATCCCGGTGTCCTCAACAGAAATTCTCAGCAGCGCCTGTTCCGCGTTTTGCTCCAGACAGGCTACGCCAATCGCGACGTGGCCTTCAGCAGTGAATTTAATGGCGTTGCCCAAGAGATTGACGAGGATCTGGCGGATGCGCCCGGAATCGCCAATCAAATATCGGGGCGTGTCGCGCTCCTGTTTCAACAGGATCCGTATATTTTTCTCCGCGGCACGCGGCGCGAGCAGATCCATAACATCCTCGATTGCCGCATCTAAGTCGAAAGGAATCGGCTCGAGCACCATCTTGCGAGCCTCAATCTTAGAAAAGTCAAGGATGTCATTAATGATGGTCAGTAGAGCGGCGCCGGAGTCGCGCACTGTTTCGGCGTATTCGCGTTGCTCCGGCGTCAGGGGCGTATCCAACAGCAAGCCGTTCATACCCATCACGCCATTCATCGGAGTTCGGATTTCGTGACTCATCATCGCCAAGAACTCACTCTTCGCAAGGCTCGCGGCCTCGGCGGCTTCTTTGGCTTGTTCGATTTCTTTTTCGGCCTTCCGGCGAGCTGTAATATCTCGATACGCCCATACGCGCCCTACACAGGCGCCATTTACCATCTGCGGCTCAGAATGACGTTCGAATGCCCGGCCATCTTTAAATTCCATGATGTCGTCTCTTTTTGCGTGCGGGTTCGAATAAAGCTCGAGAATCTTTTTGCGGTCGCCGTCGGGATTTACTAGTTGCGAGCTCATGAAATCGGAGGGATGAGAGACCCGCCGGGCCAACAGAAAGCTGGGAGCGATTCGCCACATTTCTGCAAACCTGCGATTTGCATTAAGAATCTTTCCCTGCAAATTCACCACGAGAATGCCGTCGCCTGTCGATTCGAGCGTCGCGCGGATCAACTCGGTTTGGCTCTGGACGCGGCGGCGCAGTGTCGCGGCCCAACTCAGCACAGCCAGAATTCCGAACAAGAGAATGCCGCCCAACGCGAGCGCTCTCCCCACCGTCAACCAAGCAGGTTTTCGCAAAAGCGTAATGTCTTGCGGCGTATCGAAGTAGAGCTTGAACGACGTTGTCTGGCTATCTGCATCTCTCTCGAGCACGCACACTCCGGTTACTCGAAGCAAGCTACCTTCGCGCAGCCATTTCAGATTAGCGATACGACCCGGGGACTTCGATACGGCCGTGAACATGGTCGATCCCTGCCGGAGAACTAGCAAGCCCTCTTTGGGCGTAATCGCGAGTTGTGTCAGGCGCGCGTCGATGCTGACCAGCGTGGAATCGAACTGGCCCTGGAGTGCTGCACTCGCCTGAATTGAAACAGGCTCGGGAGCCGGTCCGCTCCCCAGAATCCGGACCTCTGAGTCCTCCACAGCGGGATGCTGCTCAACAATTCCCGGAAAGCCCAAGACTTCAACCTGCATTCCGCGCTTGAGGGGTGTACGCTGAGTAGTCTGAACGTAAGCGCTTCCTGTAGAGTCGGCGATATAGAACGAGTCGTCAGACAAATGAAGGGTAACGGTACCTCGAATGCGGACGCGGTGCCCTGCTGCGCGGCTCAACGTAAACCGCTGTAATTGATCCAAAGATTGCACGGCCACGTTCCACGGATTCGCCGTTGGTTGGTCGACAACTCGAATATTTTCTGGGTTGGGGACGTACAGCGCGATTCCAATGAGCTGATTCTTCAGATTGAATATTGCACCGCAGTTTCCACGAAGGACCACTTTGGAATCGATAAGTTGGCGGGAGTCGAAATCGCGATAGTCCGGGATCTGAGCGGTAATCAACCCGTCCAACATCGCGATTCGTAGCATGAGGAGCTTCGATTTCGGTTCGATGTGAGCGCTTCGCACGATTCCTTCGGCTTCGACCCACTGGCCATCGTCCCGGCTGGAAATCATTTCGCTGAACGTTACTCGGCGGGCATTCGGCAGCGGCGCACGTCCGAGCGTTATCCAATGCGGGTGGCCAATTTGCGGGGCAAAATCCGGCTGTTCGCTTTTTCCAGTGATCTCGATGAGGTCTCCTACCTGCGGACCGGGCAGGCCCGGGTCTACGTTCACCCAAACGCCTCCCGTGGCATCGTGTATAAATAAGTCCGGGCTGGGTTGGGTGCCATGTTCGTCGGGTATCCCAGGCGCGTAGTAGGTCACAACCGCTCTGATCCGCACGGGATAGCCTTTCACGGCTTCAGCTTGACTGAGTTCCCTGATCTGCTGAGTGCTCGTGAGTGTGGGTAACGGGTTCTGTGCCGCTGAAGCACGAAGCACCAGAACCAGTCCGAGTATCCCCGCGACGCTCGAGAGACTAGGACGAGCAAACTGGAACCCGTCGAAAGGATGGCCAATTAACGTTGTGAGCGAGGAGAAGCGTCGAATTATCACTTCCCTTCACCCCTTCGTTGCACGTCCGAAATACGCCGGTTGTCCAAACCCTTCTCCCGTAGAGAGATACTCGTCCCCCGTATTCGGAGGACTAGTGATGTTATCGGAGGTTTAACGAGTTGGCTTTAGGCAGGTAAACGGTAGATCGGCGATGCAGCGGGAGAAAGGAGTACTGGTTAAGGTTCGGCTGACGAACACCTAGAATGCGAGTGCCTTTTCGGATCGCGTCCGTCAGCCGTGGAAGCAGGAAACGTCCTAGTTCTTCTTGCTTTCCCGCGTCACCAAAACCGGTCCTGGCTGGTCCTTAATCGTATAGTCGTCAGGAGGATGAAACAGGGTAGCCGCAGGCTCTGAACGCTGGATGTTGGTGAGCTTGTAAACCGTCTCGCCCATTCTTGGGTCGCTGCTTTTACTCATCATTAAAACCTTCAGATCCGGTGAGTACCAACTCTCGGTCGTGATCACAATCGGCTGCACATTCCCGATTCGCCCAGCAGGAATCGTCCGCGTGATTCGTGTGCCATTCGCTCGAACGCCCTCAATCGTCTGCGCTCCCAGATCCGTCTTCGAAACGTCGTGATCATTTGGGGAAACTGGCGAAAGGCTATTTTTGATAAAAACCTGATCCGCAACACCGGGGTTGGCCGCCGGACCTCCTTGAACGTAGAAAAAGCTTTTGGTCTCTGCCATCGGCGGCGGAATCGGAGGCATGCCGAAAGGACCAGGTGCACCATTCTTTCCACTAGGAATCGGCATCTTTATCGCGGTCTTAGTTTGCGCATCCAGAGTCCAGTGCACTTGAGCGACCGGATCGTCGATCATGACAAAGTGCGGAGCATCGCCATTACTAGATGTCAATCCCGGAAGCCCTTCGTCTCTTCTGACCCGGCCTTGGCTGTCTCGCGCCACACTGCCGGATGTCGTTTGTTCGATCCTATTTCCGTCCGCCAGCACCTGCACTCGTTGCGTATTGACCTCGGCGGAATAGGGGGCGCCAGGAACAGTTCCCATCGGACCGGCAATCGCCGTCGTAATGCCTACTGGGCCGAATTCTGCGGGGTCGCCTACTTGAACCACTACCTGTTTCTGTCCAGATGTCACTGCCGTCTGCCCGAGTGCGCACCCCGCGCACAGAAACAAAACTGTCAATCCTCTACTCATATTCATTTCCTTTCTTTAAAGCTAAGAATTATTGCTGGGCCACCCTCACGGCCCGCGCGACTCCGTCCTGCCCTACCAAGAAGTCCGCGCTGATCCTGTCTCTCGCCGCGATGGGCGCAGGTTGCATCCCGATCACGGCCAGCTCCGAAACCGGAATCTGGACGCGCACGATGACCGGTTCTTCCATTGGCACATCGCTCTGCGAATACGGCAGCGCAATGAATCCAGGCATCTCGCGCACTGTGGCGATCGCGGCGTTCGTATGATCGCTCCGCGTGTCGTCCCGGGTCGATTCATTACTGGACGTTTTCGCGCGGGTCCAGATCACATACAGACCAGCCGGAATTGCTATCCCTGCGGCGACCTTTCTTCCGTAATTCCAGAGCCTCCGTGTCGAAGAAAATCGTCGACGAAACACGAGACGCAGTTTTTTCTCAACCTCCGGGCTAGCTTTCTGAGGAACTACCATTGCCAGTCTTCGGAATCGATCTTGCAAGTCGCTGCGCTCGCTCATGCCGGACACCTTTCTCCTCTTCTGAGTTTCGCCGCCAATATCGCTCGCGCCCGGTGTAGTCTTGAACGCACCGTTCCAATCGCGCAGCCTAATTGATGGGCAGCTTCCGCATAACTGGCATTTTCCAGCTCGCAGAGCACAACTACCTCGCGGTAATTTACCGGCAGCCGCAATATCGCCGCGCGAAGCGCTTCGAGCTCTTGATCCCTACTCAATTCCTCATCCAGATTCGGCTTAATAGCGCTTCTCCCGTCTAGCATTCGTGCGCGAGAAATCCGATCCTTTATAAGATGCCGCCGGACGATGTTGCGCGCCGCACCAATGAGGTATGCTTGCAAGCCTCCGCGCTCTTCCGTGTACCTCTTGTGCTTTCGAAGCAGCATCAAAAACACCTCTTGCGTCACTTCTTCCGCGGTTTCGCGCCGTCCTGACATATGCAAGGCGAAACGAAAGACGCTACCTTCATGCCGCCGGAACAGGATCAAGAACGCATCCTCACTCCCTTTATCAGAGAGGTTCAGCAATTCGCCATCGCTCAACTCCTCCAATTCCGGTTTGCTTCTCAAGCGGCGTGCAATCTCTTCACTCCGTATTGCCTTGAAGTCTCCGAGAGTTCCAAAAGTTTTGAATCCATCTCCCGTCATGTATCGTCAAAAGGGACGCATCACCGGTCTACTCTGTTAATTTGAAATGAAATCCCAGGAATAGTTTAGGAGATCCATTATGACGCCTCAGGAAGTTATGACCACCCAGAAAGTTGCCGACACGCTTGTCAAACTCTGCTCCGAGGGGAAGTTTGACGAAGCGACAAAAACCCTTTACTCACCGGATATCGTCAGCATTGAAGCCGGCGCGCCTCCGGGCCAATCGCGCGAATCGAAGGGCCTCGACGCGGTTTTGGCGAAAGGCGAGTGGTGGGTATCCAATCATGAGGTCCACTCGTCTAAGGTCGAAGGGCCGCTCGTCGCGGGTTCCCATTTCGCCGTGGTTTTTAGACTCGATGTTACGTTCAAGCCGCAAAGCAAACGCTTCCAGATGGAAGAAGTAGCTATTTACAAAGTCGCGAACGGCAAAATCGTATACGAAGAGTTTTTCTACAACATGTAGAGGGCAATTCGGCCCATAGTGGCATCGCCAAATCGAGTTTTCCTGCTATCTCCGGCCAAGGCTGGCGGCCCGCGATACGAGATGCTGGTACGCGAGCAGGCCGGCTTCGATTTGGCTTTGAAGGTTCGGCAAGGCAGAGCTTCGATCGGCGAAATTTACAGCTTTATCAGCGGCTTGTATTTCCGTGGCAAGATGGCCTACGCCGAGGCTTTTCGGTCGGCGCCGGCAGGCATTCCAACGGCGCTGGTCATCGTGCCCGGAGTGGGACTTGTTCCTCCTGAGACACCAGTTTGTATCGAGCAGTTGCGTGCAATCTCCCGGATCCCCGTCGATGAGCGGAACGACGCCTATCGAGGAGCGTTGTCTAAGGCAGCGAAGCTGCTGGACGAATACACCGGGCCGCAGTGCCTTTACGTGTTGCTCGGCAGCGTTGCGAGTGCGAAGTATACGGAACCGCTTCTTGAAGTGTTTGGAGAACGGCTCGTATTTCCGGCTGATTTCGTGGGTCGCGGCGACATGAGCCGGGGTGGGCTTATGCTGCGCTGCGCGCGATCAGGAACCGAATTATCGTATGTCCCGGTACAAGGAGCCGCGCTGCACGGTGCTCGCCCGCCCAAGTTAGAGCGATGGCGGAAGCCGTAATCTTCGTTGGCGTGCAAGGGTCGGGCAAGACGACTTACTTCAATCAGCACTTCGCCGCTACACACGCGCACATCAGCCGCGACATTCAGGCGACGGCTGAGCGCGAAATTGCGCTGGTTCGGGAGTGCTTGCGCTCGGGACGGTCATTTGTCGTTGACGATACGAACGGAACACAAGCCGCCCGAGCCTCTTTTATCCGCGAGGCAAAAGCCGCGCAATTCAATGTTCTGGGCTACTTCTTCGATACGCCGGTTCGAACTGCAATTGGCCGAAACAATCACCGAAAAGATAAGAAGCCTATTCCCGTTCCGGCAATTCTACGAGCGGCGAAGCATCTCCAGCCGCCGTCGTTGAAAGAGGGTTTCGATGAAATCCGGACGATTACGCCGGAGCCCGATTCGAGCCACGAGGAAGCTTCTCGAAAACCGCTTTGAAAAGCCTCGCCCGCTATATGCGATGCGATCTATGGATTCTGCCAACCGCCGCCGAGCGCGCGATAGAGCTGCACGATCGAAAGCAGCTCGTTTTTCCGAAGTTGAGCAAGTGTCAGCTCTCCTGAGAATTCATTTCGTTCCGCGTCCAAGACTTGAAGATAGCTGTCAAGGCCTCCCTTGTAACGAAGCGTCGAAAGGCGGTCCGTATCCTGAAGTGCTTTTACCAGGAGCTCCTCCTGGGAACGCTGCTCACGGCTTTTTTGATAATCGGCAAGCGCGCTCGAGACCTCCTGGAATGCCACCTGAATCGTTTTACGATAATCCGCGACAGCCTCCCGCTGCTGCGCCTCAGTTAATCGGAGATTGTTGCGAAGCTGACCCGCGTTGAAGAGAGGCAGGACTCCGGCAGGCGCAATGCTTTGATTGCGCGCAGGACCGGTAAACAAATCACCGAGCGCGCGGCTCTGCACGCCAAGCACGCTCGTCAGAGAGATTTGCGGAAAAAACAATGCCTTCGCTGCGCCGATCTGCGCATTTGCCGCTATTAAACCTTGTTCTGCTTGCCGTATATCGGGCCGCCGTTCGAGCAGATCCGAAGGAAGACCGGCCGGAACTGCCGAAGGTCCGGTCAGTTCGAGTAGAGATTTGCCGCGAGGGACTTCGCCGGGATTTTTGCCCAGCAGAACATTGAGCGAGTTTTCTGTTTCCGCAATAGCGCGTTCCGTTGCGGCGATCTGAGCCGTAGCCGTATAAAGCAATTGCTCCGCTTGACGAACATCCAGGCCGGTGGAAACGCCGCGCTCTTTCCGAAGATTTGTAAGCTTCAGGCCGTTCTCCGCGATTTCCTTTGTCTTCCGGGCAATCTCAAGTTCCAGATCGAGCTCGCGCATCGTCAGATATGTGGTAATCACGTCGGCGATGAGACTCGAAATTACTGCGTGCCGGGCCTCTTCCTGGGCTAGGTACTGAGCCCGCGCCGATTCTGTCAACCGGCGAATACGGCCCCAAACGTCTAGCTCCCATGAGACATTGAGTCCCGCCTGCGTATAGCTTGCGGCGAGATTGGTTCCCGCAGGGATGAAATTGAAGGACCCGATGCTCGAGGTGCGAGCGGCTGTGAAGGAGCCAGAAGCAGTCAATTGCGGCGCAAGCTGCGACCGCGTCACTCCGAGTTGAGCGCGAGCTTCGAGGACGCGCTGCGTGGCCGCTTCAAGATCGTGACTCTGCGCTAGCGCCGTTTTGACGAGCCCGGTGACAACTTCGTCCTGGAACAGGCTCGCCCAGGCGATATCGGAAAGCGCGGCCTTGTCAGGGGCCGCCGTGACCGGTTGCGGCTGGCGGTATTGCGCGGGCGTGTCGACCAGGGGACGTTTGTAATTCGGTCCAATCGCGCAGCCTGTCAGAGTCAGGCAAAGAATTGCAGGAATTATCGCCGAGCGCATGTCAGTCGCCTCCTCCTGCTGCAACTGGTTCTACGCCCGCGGGCGCCTCCGCCGGTGCGCGGCGTCGTGAAGCAATTCGATTCACAACAACGTAAAGGACGGGAACAATAAATACGGCCAGCAGCGTAGCTGCCAACATTCCGCTCAACACGGTGGTTCCGAGGGCTCGCCGAGCGCCTGCCCCTGCCCCAGTTGCGATGACAAGCGGCGTCACGCCGAGGATGAACGCAAACGAAGTCATGAGAATGGGGCGGAGCCGCAGGTGCGCCGCCTCCACGGCAGCGTCTTCTATCGACCTGCCCTCCTCCTGCCGGAACTTTGCGAATTCAACGATCAGAATCGCATTCTTCGCCGCCAATCCGATCAACGTGACAATGCCGATTTGCGTGTAGACGTCGTAGGCATAACTGCGCAGAAAAATACCCAGCAGTGCGCCAAAGATGCCCAGAGGCACAGCGAAAATAACTGAGAATGGCGTGGACCAACTTTCGTAGAGAGCGGCGAGAAAGAGGAAGACCAGGACCGAAGCGAGGCCGAAGGTGTAGCCTTCCTTGCCTTCGGAGAGTCTCTGCTGATAGACGGTGCCGGTCCACTCATAGCCGAAGCCGTTCGGGAGTTGTTTTGCAAGCTCTTCCATAACGGCGGCGGCTTGCCCTGAGCTGTAACCCGGTGCGGCGCTTCCGAGAATCTTCACCGCACGGTAGCGGTTGTAACGATAAATCACTTCCGGGCCGAGCGTGGCCTCCGTTCTCGCCAACGTGCTCAGCGGAACCATATCGCCTTGCCCGGTCCTCACATAGAACCGATTTATGTCGGCCGGTTGGCGGCGAAACTCTGGTTCAGCCTGCAGGTAGACGCGCCAGGTGCGACCAAAACGATTGAAGTCGTTCACGTACAGGCCGCCCAAGAACGTCTGAAGCGCATCGTAAACATCCGTGATCGGAACACCCATCGTTTGAACCTTGTCACGATCTACGTTGATCTTGTACTGCGGCACTGTGTCGCGGAACGTGCTGACCACATTCTGTAATTCAGGTCTGCTGCGAGCTTCGGCAACGAGCTGGTCGGCAGCCTGCGCTAGCGCCTCCACGTCGCCGGCCGCGCGATCCTCCAGCATGAACTCAAAACCGTTCGAAGTTCCGAGACCCAAAATCGGCGGAAGACCGAACGCAAAAATAAAACCGTCCTTAATTCCGTAATACCTTTGCTGCACGGATCCGAGGATGCTTTCGAATTGCATGTTTTTCGCTTTTCGCTCATCCCATGGTTTGAGGGTGGCGAAGACGGTGCTCACGTTTGAATTGTTGGTCGCGGTCGGAAGATCGAGACCGCCCACTACGGAAACGTCCTGAACCCCCGGCGTCGTAAGCAGGACCTCTTGGACCTGTTTACTGGTCGTCTCGTTTCGCTCGATGGAGGCACCATCGGGCAAACGAACCGAGGAGACGAACACGCCTTGATCTTCGTCGGGAAGGAACCCGCCCGGCAAGATCTTGAACAGCGTTCCCGCGCAGACATACACCACTCCTAGGCCTACCAGCGCGAACACAGTTTTCCGAATCAGACCGCGAACACCGAATAAGTATCGGTTGGTGGTCCAATCAAAACCTTGATTGAACTTGCCGAACAAGCGCGCAAGTACGCCCTTGGACTCGCTTTTCGGCTTCAAGATCATAGCGCTCAGCGCGGGACTCAAAGAGAGTGCATTAAACGCAGACAGCAACACAGACGCTGCGATGGTGAGCGCGAATTGCCTGTAAATTTGTCCGCTGATGCCACCGAGAAAAGCGACCGGAATGAAAACCGCCGCCAGGATGCAAGCGATGGCCACAACTGGCCCGGAAACCTCCTCCAGAGCTTTGATGGTCGCGTCGCGCGGACTCATACCGCGATCGATATTGAGCTGGACTGCTTCCACCACCACGATGGCGTCGTCAACAACGATTCCGATAGCGAGCACGAGACCGAACAGGCTGGTAGTGTTGACCGAGAAATGCAGCGCAGGAAATAAAGCAAACGTTCCAATCACGGCTACCGGAACCGTGAGTAACGGAATGAGAGTCGCGCGCCAGTTCTGAAGAAAAATGAACACAACCAGAATTACGAGCAGTACGGCGACAAATAACGTCTGAATAACTTCGGCGATAGATCGCGTCACGAAACGCGTCGAATCGTAAGGGATCTTGTATTCGAGCCCCGCCGGAAATGATTGCCGGGCCTGCTGCATAAATTTCACGACTTGCCGCTGCGTTTCCACGGCATTCGCTCCGGGCGCGAGATACACAATGATGAACGCCGCCTCGCGCCGGTTCCAGTAAGTGAAGTTCGAATAGTCCTGCGCCCCGAGTTGTACCTCGCCGATGTCGCGCACGCGCAGCAAGGAGCCGTCGGGTTGTGCCCGGATGATGATGTCACCAAACTCCTGAGATGTCACCAAGCGGCCCGATGCATTCACCGGATATTGATAGTCGACACCCTTGGGCGCAGGCGGCTGCCCAAGAGCGCCCGCCGGATTCTGCCTGTTTTGCGCCTGAATTGCGTTATTAATGTCTGTAGCCGTGAGCCCCAGTTTCGCCATCTTGTCCGGATTGACCCACACACGCATGCTGTAGTTCTGCGCTCCGGCCAATACAGAATTGCCGACGCCCGGCAAGCTTCCAATTTTGTCGACAAGATTGATGGCGGCGTAATTGTTCAAAAACAGCGTGTCGTAGCGATTATCCGGAGCCGTTAAGGCCACAAACAGCAGGAACGAAGAAGAGACTTTCTTCGTAGTCACGCCGACGTGCTGCACTTCGGGCGGTAGCAGCGGCAGGGCCACGCTCACTTTGTTTTGAACTTTGACCGTAGCCAGATCGGGATCGGTTCCAAGCTCGAACGTGACATCAATCGTGAGCGTGCCGTTATTCGAAGCGCGCGCGAAGTAGTAGAGCATCCCGTCGAGCCCTGTGAGCTGCTGCTCGATTGGCTGGGAGACTGTCTTCTCGAGGTCGGTCGCGTTGCCGCCTTGGTAGACCGCTGTAATTTGCACGACAGGCGGCACTACTTCCGGGTAAGTCGCGATGGGCAGCGTCGGAATAACAACACAGCCGAGGATGACGATTACGATCGCAATCACGATCGCGAATACGGGCCTATCGATAAAGAAACGTGCCATGGACTAGCCCACTAACGCTCAGCCCTGCACCGGTCGCGTGGCGCTGTTATGCGCTTTGTAGGGCGCCGGCTGAACAGGCGCGCCGGGCCGCACCTTCTGCACGCCTTCCACGATCACTTTGTCGCCCGGCTTCAGGCCTTGCGTTACGATCCAACCGTCACCCACCCGGTCTGCAGTAACGATATTGCGCAGTTGGGCTTTATTATCAGGACCCACCGTGAAAACGGATTGCATGCTCTGCAGTTCCTGAACGGCCCGCTGCGGGACGATAATGACGTTCTTCGCTTCGCGCATGCGGAGCCGGACGCGACCAAACTGGCCGGGGAGAATTGTATGTTCCGGATTCGGAAACGTGCCCTGAATCTCAAGTGTTCCAGTCTTAAGATCGACCTGGTTTACTGCGTTTCGAATCTGTCCCTCGTGCGGAAAAACAGAGTCGTCGGCCAAAATCAGATGAATCGGCAGAGCTACGCTGTTCCGAACATCTTTCGACTTTTGATATGCAAGATATTCTGCTTCGCTCACTTTAAAGCGGACCCAAATCGGATCGAGCGGAACAATCGTGGTTAACGGCTGCGGCGCCGTTTTCGAGACCAGACCTCCGACCTCGATCAGACTGTCACCGATTCGTCCCGCGATAGGCGCTGTGATAGTCGCATAACCCAGATTCAATTCCGCGGTGCGCAAGAGAGCCTTGTTCGATGCAACCTGGGCAGCGGCGGAATCGATCGTAGTTCGGGTTTGCAACCGGGTCTGTTCGACATTTGCCGTCAAAGCCGCCACGTTCGCCTTATTCGCGTCAAGGGCGGCTAGGGCATTATCGAGATCCTGTTTCGCAGCCGCTTCCTGACTCACCAGCGGCTGCAAGCGGTCGACGTCCTGCTGCGCCTTCACAAAATTGGCTTTAGCTTGAGCCAGATTGGCTTCCGCCTGAATTAGAGCAACCTGCTTTTTCGCGAATTCGAGATTCGCTTCACTCTGCGCGAGATCGGCTTTCGCTTTGTCCACGTCCGCCGCATAGGGCCGCGTGTCGAGCACGTAAAGAGTCTGACCAGCCTGAACATCCGCACCGACTTGAAACAACCGCTTTTCGATATACCCGTCGACGCGTCCGCGTACTTCAACCAGGTCGCGAGCGAAAGTCTGCGCGGCGTACTGACCGTAAATAGGAACATCTTGCGCCTGGACTTCCATCACCGAAACAGGTGGCGGAGGAAATGCCATATGGCTCTGAGCCTTGGACGCGGATTCGCAAGCCGACAAACCGAATGCGACCGCGACCGTAACTATCAATTCTGTGAACTGTACGACTCTTGAAAGGCTCATTCCTGGTGGTCCCGCGTAATTACCATGACCGATGCTCTTCGACAACGGAATGATTCAGACCTGCCCATTCGGGTAGGTGAGAGATGGCGACGAAATAAATACTTTGCGCCCTTCGAATTTGCGATGTCATCAATATAATTTGATTCGTGCATTCTCGTTGTAGTTTGTGAGCCGCATGCATTTGTTCTCATTTAGCGATCTTCTTCTACAACACGGCTATTTGTTTCTTTTCGTGTACGTGCTTGCCGTGGCGATCGGCCTTCCAATTCCCGCCGATCCGCTCCTGCTGCTCATGGGAGCTATGGTTGGAAACCATCGCTATTCCTTTATTGCGTCCTTGTTCGCGGCGGTTGTTGCCTCGCTCGTCGGTGACATTCTTTGGTATGAGCTTGGCCGTTTTCGAGGCCGCTCCGTCCTGGCGCTATTATGCAAAGTTTCGCTTGAACCCGATACCTGTGTAAGGAAAACTGAAACAGCGTTTTCAAAGCGTGGCGCTGGCGCTTTGCTGTTCGCCAAATTCGTTCCGGGCATGGGGCTGGTCTCCATCTCACTGGCCGGCGTAACCAAACTGCAATACTGGCGCTTCTTACTTGCAGATGCAGCGGGCTGCATCCTTTGGGCTGGCTCCTATCTCTTGCTGGGCCGTATTTTCTATCGTCAGGTCGATGCACTTGTTTCGCTGCTTGGATTGTTTGGCCGCAGAGCAGGTTTGATAGTTCTGACGCTGATCGGTCTCTATGTCGCAGCGAAATATGTTCAGCGGAGACGCTTCATACGGAAACTGCGAATCAATCGCATTACGCCTGATCAAGCTCGTGTGTTGCTCGAGAGCGGCGAACGGGTCACAATCATCGACCTGCGGCACCCCGCCGAGATAGAGCGCGAGGGAATGAAAATCGCAGGCGCAACCGTTCTGCGGCCTGATGACTTGCGCTCCCGGTCCCATGAAATTCCGGAAAATCAGCAGATCATTCTTTATTGCACCTGACCAAATGAAGCCACAAGCGCCCGGGTGGCGCTCCAACTGAAAAGAGCAGGAATTCAGCGGGTTCGGCCCTTAGCGGGCGGCTTCGAGGCCTGGCGCGACCTCGGGTTTCCGATTGAACCAGCGGGTGAGATGATTGCTGCTCGCAGTGCTTGACCCCGGCCGCAACTAAATATCGGCCTGCGGCATCCCAACGAGCAGTTGGAATTGGCGAGGAGAATAATAGCGTGACATCGCCTTCAAAAGAAGATCTGGACTTATCGAAACTGCTTCTGCCCGTCCAACCCGATGATCACGTGCAAGGAGCGCCGGACGCACTTTATACGCTCGTCGAGTATGGCGATTACGAGTGCCCTGATTGCGGGCGTTTGTTCATAACCCTTCACGATCTGCGCGCTCAGCAAGGAGACCAGCTTCGCCTGGTTTTTCGTCATTACCCGCGTTCCGGGATTCATCCTCACGCACAACAAGCGGCTGAAGCGGCCGAAGCCGCGGGCGCTCAGGGTCGTTTTTGGGAGATGCACGATCTGTTGTTCGCCAATCAGAACGCGCTCACTACGAAGGATCTAAACCGCTATGCCGACCAGCTATCGCTCGATACGAAGCGCTTCCGTGACGAACTGAAACACCGGACTTATGAAGACCGTGTCCGCGAGGACTTTCGCCGCGGAGTTGCGAACGGAGTGTACGGAACGCCCGGCCTATTCATCAACGGCATTCGCCACGACGGTGAGCTGGATGTAAAATCGTTCCTCGCCCAGTTCAATGAAACGAGGCGGGGCTGATGCGCGCTTCAGGTGAACTGACGCAGAGGTGATTTTGTGGCGAGACCCGTTATTTTAACCATCGACGATGATCTCGATGTGCTGCACGCGATAGAACGCGATCTGCGACAGCGCTATAACGCAAACTATCGTATTTTGCGCGCTGACTCCGGAATGAGCGCTCTCGCTCTGTTGCGCCGCTTGCAACAACGAAACGACTCTGTTGCGCTCCTGCTTGTTGATCACCGAATGCCGCAAATGAATGGCATTGAGACGCTTGTCGAGGCGATGAAGCTTTATCCCGAAGCTAAGCGCGTGCTTTTGACAGCGTATGCCGATACCGAAGCGGCTATTAAGGCTATCAACGACGTCCAGTTGCATCACTATCTCCTGAAGCCCTGGGATCCGCCGGAGCAGCAGCTATATCCCGTGCTGGATGATCTTCTCGCGGAATGGTCTGCGAGACACAAACCGCCGTTCGAAGGGGTTCGCGTACTTGGGACCCGCTGGTCGTCAAAGTCTTACGAGACGCGCGATTTTCTTGCTCGCAACCAAGTGCCGTTTCAGTGGCTGGACGCGGATGCTTCTCAGCGCGATGCTGAAGTCAGCCGTTTGGTCGAAAGTCTCGGCCCTAATGAATTGAAGCTTCCGCTGGTTTTCTTTCCGGATGGAGACCGCCTCGAGCAACCCGAATGGCAAGATGTCGCGGCCAAGCTCGGGCTCCGTATGCGCGCAGGTCTTGAGTTTTATGACGTGGCAATCGTCGGAGGCGGCCCGGCCGGACTGGCGGCCGCCGTTTATGGAGCATCGGAAGGTTTAAAGACGCTGATGATTGAACGGGAAGCGCCTGGAGGCCAAGCGGGACTCAGTTCTAATATCGAAAATTATCTCGGCTTCCCCGCCGGGTTGAAGGGTGCTGACCTCGCGATGCGGGCCGTCACTCAGGCCCGGCGTTTCGGAGTGGAGATTATTTCACCCCAGCAAGCGAACGCGATTCGCGTCGACGGGTCGTATCGCTTCCTCAAACTCAGCGACGGAACAGAGGTTTCCTGCCACACGTTGGTGCTCGCGACGGGCGTCCAGTGGAGAACGCTCGACATCCCCGGCATAGAGCGGCTACAGGGAGCCGGTGTCTATTACGGTGCCGCTGCGACCGAGGCGATCTCATGCCGCAACGAAGAGGTGTACGTTGTCGGAGGTGCTAACTCGGCCGGGCAAGCCGCGATGTCTTTTTCTAAATACGCGCAGCGCGTTGTGATGCTTGTTCGAGGGCCCTCGCTCGCCGCTACTATGTCGCAGTACTTGATCGATCAAATTCAAAAAACGGAAAACATTCAAGTCGAATACCGGAGCCGCGTAACAGAAGTGCATGGCGATGATCGCCTGCGCTCCATCTCAATTACGTGCGACGCTACCGGCGACGTACAAACCGTTTCCGCGAGCGCGCTGTTTATTTTCATCGGAGCCGAGCCTCGGACCGAATGGCTGGACGGAGTGATCGAGCGCGATCCCCGAGGATTTATCCTGACCGGCCCCGATCTGATGCGCGACAACAAGCGTCCTAAAGGCTGGTCGCTCGAGCGCGATCCGGGCCTTCTCGAAACCAATATTCCCGGAATTTTCGCGGTCGGCGATGTCCGCCACGGTTCCATCAAACGGGTGGCCTCGGGCGTGGGCGAAGGATCTGTAGCGATTCAATTCGTTCACCAATACCTGAGTAAGGTCTGATATGAGCACTACGACGGTTAACTCAGAAAAGCTCGCGCAAACCATCCAGAATCCGGATGTGGGTGAGCTACAAGCGATCTCAATCTTTTCTGATCTTGCTCCTGACGCGCTCGCCTGGCTTGCCAGTGAGATGGTCGTTTTCGAAATACCAGCGGGCGAGATCCTGGTTCGGGCCGGCGATCCCGCTGAGCATCTTGTTGTTCTGTTTCGAGGCGAGGTACACGCCGAGCGAGGAGACGGCCGCGTCTATATCATGCGCGCGGGAATGGTGACGGGGCTGCTTCCGTACTCGCGCCTCACACACTATCCCTCCACAGCCATTGCGATTGTCGAGAGCCGTGGGGCCCGGCTTCACAAAAGCAAATTTGCGGAAATGCTGGAACGCATTCCCGTTCTGCAACAACGCCTTGTCAGTGTTCTGGCGGACCGCATCCGTGAAACCGCTGCCGCCGATCAGCAGCGTGAAAAATTAATGGCGCTGGGAAAGATATCGGCCGGCCTTGCGCATGAGCTGAATAATCCCGCGTCCGCCGCCCGGCGCGCCGCGAATAATCTTCGCCAAGCCTTCAACTCGGTGCGCGCTGCTGCGCTCCAGCTAGAGAAACGCGGCTTGCCTCTCTCCTCCCGTCTCTTTCTTGCGCAGCTAGATACCGATTGGATCAAACAAGTGGGCGCCCAATCCGCTCTCGATACTCTGGAACGCAGCGAGCGCGAGGAAGAGTTTGCGATATGGCTAGAGGACCATCATGTTCCCAACGCCTGGGATCTGGCCGCCTCGCTCGTTGATGCAGGTTGTGATCGGAATACTCTCGAGCAGGTTGCCGATCAGATTCCGGCGGAATTTCTCGCTGATGCCTTCGTGCGGGTCACCGCCTCCATCACCATAACGCGCTTAATCGAACAAATCGAAAGCAGCGTTGGAAAAATCTCCGAGCTCGTCCGCGCCGTGAAGGAATACTCCTACATGGACCAGATGCCCGAACAGGAGGTCGATATCCACTCCGGGCTGGAGAATACATTGCTCATGCTGCGTCATCAACTGAAAAACGGCATCGAAGTGGTTCGGGAGTACGACCGAGCCCTACCAACCGTGTGCGCGCGGGGCAGTGAGCTGAACCAAGTCTGGACCAATCTGATTTCAAATGCGGCTGAAGCCATGAAGGGAAAAGGTAAGCTCCGCATTCGCACGTCCCGCGAGGGAAACTGGGCAGTTGTCGAGGTAGAAGACAACGGTCCCGGGATTCCGCAGGAGATTCAAAGCCGTATTTTCGAGCCGTTCTTCACGACGAAGCCTATTGGCGAAGGCACCGGGCTCGGATTGGACGCCGTTTACCGGATCACAACCGCTCATCGCGGTAATGTCAGCTTTGAGTCGCGTCCCGGCGAGACTCGATTCGTGGTGCGCATTCCACTCGCAAAATCAGCGGAGGCGAAAACATGAGACAGTGCCCGCACGTAGATCAGATTCAAGACGTCCAACCGCACACGCGTGGTTGTGAAGAGTGCCTGAAAACTGGCGACCGCTGGGTCCATCTCCGGCTATGCCTCACTTGCGGGCACGTCGGCTGCTGCGACTCATCCAAGAACAAGCACGCGACCAAACACTTCCACGCCACGAAACATCCGATCATGCGATCCGCTGAACCAGAAGAGAATTGGGGCTGGTGTTACGTCGATCAGATTGAGCTGGATTTCGCCTGACGGATTCAGTGAACGTCCACCGACATGTTCACGACCTCGAACTCGAAACGCTCGGGCGGGAGCGAGGCGATGGGGCTGGGTGTCGTATTGATCCATGTGCGATAGGCCGTTGCCGCCACTGAATTATTCAGATAAAACAGAAACTGATCGGAACAGCAACGGATCGGCGGCATTTGCCGGAACGCGAGTCTCAGCCCGACTGCCTTCTCCAGTCCGACGCCTTCGGTCTTCACTGCTTTGTCCTCAAGCAATGTCACGAAACTGCTGCGTCCCGCGTGCGGCCATAGATCGCTCCGCAGCAGATTTCGAAGCTCCATGCGCCCGCCGAATGTGATCTCACATTGCCGGATCCATTCGATCACCGCATCGCCCCAGTACCAGTGGCACAGCAAACCGAGATACTGATCCACCAGATTCAGCGCCAAATCCATCTTGCGGCGCTCAACGGATTCATCATCGGCGAATCGGTCCGCCGCTACCGACGGAACCATGTCTTCCTGCTCGATGATGTCCGTCGCAATACCCATCATCTTGTCCAGACGCTTCACGCCCGGCACAGTCTTGACCAGGAGAGGCGGAAGCCCATGCGTCTTAGCCCCAGGAACTTCTACGAACTTTCGATCACCAATGATGTCCATAAGCAGCTTCGCTGTCTGTTATCGACAACCCGGTCGACCCTTCTCTCGTCCTTCGATTGTAAGGACGTCCACCTTTCCTTACAAGTTTCTGAGCCACAAGCTCGTTTGCTTTTTAGTAACAAGAGTACCAAGAAACGTTTTATACTCTCCGAGTTATTCTGAGCGTATATGCGTTCGTCCGGCCGGTGTGCCGCGACTATCCTTTTCACTCTCATCGTTTGCACGCCGAGGGCCACTTCCGCCTCCATAGCTTCCTGCTCCCAAGGCGCGCGTGCTTTCTCACCCTGCGAGCTTAGCTTCGATTGGCATGAGGGCGAACTATCCCCCACCGCTTCCCCGTACCGAGATGAGCTTCTGAATATTGAATTTCGTTCACCTCGCGCGACCACCTATTTAATGCGCGCGTTCTGGGATGGCGGGCACACGCTGCGCGTCCGATTTTCACCGACTGAACCGGGCGCTTGGACATATCACGTTTCGAGCCTGATCAAGCGGTACGACAACCAAGAATTCAGCTTCACTGTCGCCGATAGCACAAGTCCCGGTTTCGTTGATATAGCAAACGTGCGCCACTGGAAGTCTACAAACAAACAACCGCACCTTTGGCTCTCAGCAGCGGCGCCGTTCCTTGAAATCGACCAGGCAAGCTTTGAGACATGGCTCGACCACCGCAAGCACGACGGTTTCACGCATGTCCGAGGTCCGCTCTTTACGCTCCACTACCGCGAAAAACCGCTCTCGGAGAAGTCACAGCCGAACCTCGCTTACTTCGCCGCGCTTGATGATCGCCTGATCGCAGCCGATAATCGCGGCTTGACTCTCGATCTGCTCATCGCCGACGAATCCTTCAGTCAGTCCGGCATTCTCGCGAATCCGGATCAGCGCAATCCGCTTATGCGGTATTTGATCGCTCGATACGGCGGGCTTAACGTCACCTGGCAAGGTCTCGCGCATTTCGAAGATGTCACTGATGCGCGAATGCTCCTGAAAGAGCTGGGCGCTTCTTTGGAGAAATACGATGCCTTCCGCCATCCGCGCTCCACAGATGCTCGCGCCAGCTCTTTCCCTCTGCTCTCCGATGGCTGGATGAATTACCTCATCGAGGCCTCGCCGCATCCGGAGCTCGGCGCAGTTGAGCATCAATTCACGGCAGCTCCCGAAATTCACATCATCAACGCGACTGAGCCCGACGCATTCCGGCATGAGCTGTGGAACTTAACCACGAATGCCGAGTATCCAAGCGTCTCCTACGAAGCTTTGAAAAACGAAGCCAACGTCAGAGCGATACAAACCTGGGTCAAAGTAATCTCCGACACGCGGCACTGGGAGTTGGAGCCGTACTTTGATGTCGATGGCGCGCGCGCCGCAGGTCTCGAAGAAGTCGAGTATCTTGCTTACGCACAAACTCCGGGGATTGTCGAGATCACTCTGCCGAAGCACAAATACAATCCCCTCTGGGTGGATCCCATCACAGGCGAAGAAATTCCGCTGAAGGATTACAAAGGCGAGGTCTTTAGCCGGCAGACTCCCGACGCATCACACGATTGGGTTTTACAGGTTCCGCGCGAAGGTAAAAAAGAACACATGCTTCACTCGTACTACTTCGAATCGCAGGATCCGCCCGTGCAAGAGATTGAAAGTGATCCTGCAAAAATTCCATTCCAAATACTTGATCCCCCTGGCGATACTATCAGCGTTAGAATTCCAGCCCCGTTCAGCATAAAGATGACAAAAGCGAACCGCGCTACGCGCCTGATGCAGTTCGTCTGGTGGGGCGAGATCGTTCCGGGTGATCGGGGTGTTCGTCTACTCGGGGCGGGTCCGTCCGGAACCTTTTCAGTTCCGCAAGAACTGATCCAACCGGGATCGGAATCGTTGAACATCCGGCTGTTTGCGATCAATGCAAACGGCAAAGCTTATGAACTAGATAAAGTTTATCGGCTCAGTTACTGATTGCAGGATGGTTCTTGCCGTTGATACCACTTCTGAGATCGCGAGCCTAGCTTTGCATCGTGACGGCAAAGCGCTAGCGGAACGCGAGCTTCACTCGACCGAAGGCTTTGCCCATCTCATCTTTCCGGCAATCGAGCAACTTTTGAAAAGCTCCGGTGTGGCGCTTAATGAGATTGATTGTTTCGCAGCCGCCAGTGGCCCAGGCTCATTTACGGGCGTGCGTGTCGGACTCGCCGCAGTAAAAGGATTAGCTGAGGCCACCGGCAAACCGGCCGCGGGCATTTCCAATCTTCGGGCACTGAGTTCATTTGGTAATTTGCCGGTTCGAGCCGTCGTTCTCGACGCCCGGCGGGGGGACGTTTTTACCGCTGTCTACAATGCCGAGCAACAGATGACTCAACCGGAAGCCGTTATGAAATTTTCGGCTTGGCTGGAGAGCCTGCACCTGCCTTCGTACGAGTTCATTTGGCCCAACGGCGCACCATTCCGGTCCATGCTCCTCGGGACTAGGTTCGACGAAATGCCTTCCATAGAAGCTCCTCGTGCTTTGGCGAAGGCTATTGCATTTTGCGCCGAGATCGACGGGCAAAAGGGACAATGGCGCGATCCGGTCGAACTCGATGCTAATTACGTTCGCCGCTCGGATGCGGAGTTGTTTTGGAGAGACGCGTGCGAACTAGCGCGGAAAAAGTAGATGCGCGCGATTGAAGCTGAACCAGCTAAGGAAACCGTTTGCGATGGCCAGAGCAATGAAGTAATACGCGATTCCCTGTCTTGGCTCCGGGGGAAAATCTCTCTTCCAGATGCGGTAACCAGTTCCGAGCGCGACCAAAAGGAACAGATTCTCGCGAAGCATATACCACATCACGAGGCTCACTAAGAGCAGCGCCAATCGCCCCTGCAAGCCTACGGCGTTCAATGCCGACGCACCGTCAAAGATGAAAACAGGTATTAAGTTCAGCAGATTGAGCCAGCCGGCTACGTGAGCTACCGCTAGCCAGACCCCATGACCCGTCGAGAGGAAGATGCCATACGAAATGAGTCCGGAAATGAATCCGAAGAGCGGTCCAGCGAGCGAGATCTGCCCTCTGATTCCGGGATCTACATTCACTCCGTTCCATTTCACGTAGGCGCCCAAGCCAGGCAAGAACATGGGTAGCTCCGCCGCGAAACCAAAGCGGCGCACCATAAAGTAATGCCCCATTTCGTGCAGCAGAACGGAACCGGCAAAGCCCACCGCGAACCACCAGCCGAATAAGCTCCAATAGAGGCCCAGGAAGGCCAGGATGCTGATCAAGAACTTGCCCTTCGTCAGCAAAATCAAAATTGCGCTTTTGAATTTGACGAGTGCGGCAATCAGAATACCGAGCGGACCCAGCCGTTTCTTCCAATCGGTTTTCTGCGGAGAAAGCTTTTGATCAAGCTTGTCGATTTCGCGCTGCACTGCCCGTTGCTGGTTCGATCCCGGCGGTAACAACTGAAGCGCTGCCAACCACTGATCTCGCGCAGCCGCAAGCTGGCCTGTCGCAGCGAATTGCCGGGCTCGAGTCGAAATCTCTTCAAGTTCCCGCGCGTGTGTAAATCGCCGGCACTTCGAGCAGACGAGTGTGCCCGGATCGAGCGACGTGCCGCAGTTCGCACAGTAATTTCCTTGTGGTGAACTGAATGCTGCCAAGACGTACGCTACCGCAGGGCCGCTTCCTCGCTCAGATCCGGCATATCGTTTGTCGCCTGCGAGGCCAGGAATACCGCCCCAATCGATTCAAGACCGTCTCGATCTTCATCATCGAAACGATTCACGCTTGCGCTATCTATATCCAGCACGCCGAGCAGCTTTCCCCAGTTGAGAAGCGGCACAGCGATTTCAGACTGCGAGGCCGGATCGCACACGATATGCCCGGGAAAGCGGCTGACATCCGGCACAATCAGCGTTTTCTGCTGGGATGCTGCGGTACCGCATACACCTTTCCCAAACCGAATGCGCACGCACGCGGGCTTGCCCTGAAACGGTCCCAGTACCAATTCCCTGCCCTCCGCGACATAGAAGCCGACCCAGTTGACGTCAGGCAACGATTGAAATAACAGCGCGGAGGTATTAGCTGCGTTTGCAACAAAATTCTTTTCATCCCCGAGCAGCTCACTGAGCTGTTCGCAGATCTGCTGGTACAACTCATTCTTCGATGTGCCAGGTTCCACTCGAGACAGACTATGCATTCATCGACCTCAATATTTGAACTAGCCGGCTGATCGCTTCCGGCGGTACGGGCTGGAGATATAGCTCTTCGCCTCCAGTGCGGCTGCTGACTCGGGAGCCGTCCTCATAGTTTCACGATACGCCTCTATCGCCTGCGCGTGCTTGCCTTCGAGATCATATACTTGTCCCAGCCGCAACCACGCCATAACCGCCGTCCCTAAATCGACCTCATTAGCCCGGCTTGTGACCTGTTTTAGATCTGCGAGCGCGGGATCCAGATCGCCATACCAAAACAGCAGATTCGCTTCCAGGAATTTGAGCTTTTCGGGTGGCAGATCCTTGTACCCGGGTGCGCACGCGCGTCGCAAACCCTCAATCTCAGCAAGCACCTGGAGCGCCGCAGGCTTGTTGCCCAAATCGCTATACATTTCCACCTGCTCGAACCGCAGCAGATAGTTCCTTGGAAAAGCATTCGCTGCATCCCTTAATAACGGAATTGCCTGTTGCGGACACCGCTCTCTTCGATAGATCACTGCGAGCAGGATCTCGGCGTCGTACCGGTTGAGAAAACCGTGAGTTCTCACGAGCTCCAGTTGCCTGATGCCGTCTTCTTTATTGCCGTGAACACCTGCCAGGAATCCCAAGGCGCGCAGGTGGAACGGAAGATTGGCCACTACATATTCATCTAAACCAGGAATCAGTCGGGCATCGACAAAGTTCGGATCGATCTCAATGATCTGCTGATCCGCTTTGCGCGCGGCTGTTGCATCTCGCAATGCTGAAATCCAGGCTTTATCCACCAGGAAAGAGTAGTTCGCTCGAAGTCCGTGCGCTACTCCGAGCGCGTACAGAGCATGAATGTCGCGCGGATTCTTCGCCAATGCCTCGTGGCTCAGATCGAGAGATCGATTGATGCAATCGCTGAAACGCGCTTTATCTTCGGCACTAAGAGCCATCTTCGGCCGCTGTAAGAAAGCGTTCGTGCTGCTTACTAACTGACTTTCAAGCGCTCCGTTGCGCAACATCTCCCTGTAAAGCAGGCTCTGCGCGAGATGGTTGTACGCATCCGGATCGTTGGAATGGGTCTTGAGCTCTTGTTCAAAATACGCAACCGCCTCATCGTATTCAATGTTGTAGAAATGAACGAATCCGGGGCTTGAGAGCGGCTGTTGGAGATTGGAGTCGGACGCCGCAACAATTGGCGGGCACAAAGCGGCCAGCACCAATACTAAAGACGCTAGCCGGGCTCTGAAATACATGGGACGTCTTTCTGCGTATCTTGTATGTAGTGCTTGCGGTTATCCAAAACGCTCAGCGCGTGTTTGGCCGCTGTGGCAACGCTCTCTTCTTTGTGATGCCCGAGCTTTTCTAAAGGTTCACGCAAGTCTGGATCTTGAGCATTTCCCATTGAAATCGCCACATTTCGCAAAAATCCGGCGTACTTCGCTCGCCACACAGGTGTGTGCCGGAATACACTTCGAAACTCCTCTTCGGTTAATTCGCTGAGATCTTTGAGCGGTGGAGCGAACTCGCGCGGCTGAAACATAGATTCACTACTTGCACGCGCCCGTCCATTCCACGGGCAAACCTCTTGGCAGATGTCGCAACCAAAGACGTGATTCCCCATCCGTTCCGCCGAGCCTGGCGGAATCTCGCCGCGCTTCTCGATCGTGAGGTACGAAATGCAGAGGCTCGCGTCGAGCGTCCATTCGCCGTTCGCATTCGGCACAATTGCTTCCGTCGGGCAAGCGTCAATGCACCGGCGACAAGTTCCGCAGCGGTCCGGAGGCGGCACATCAAGCATCAACGGAATCGATAACAGCAACTCACCAAGAAAGAACCAGGAACCTTGTTCATGATTAATGAGACACGTGTTCTTTCCTATCCACCCCAGGCCAGCCGCTCGAGCGTACGATCGCTCCAGTAACGGTGCTGTATCCACGCATATCTTCCACGTAAACGGTTCCCGGTGAATCTCGGAAATTCGCTGGACCAGCAGCTCAAGACGTTCGCGAACTAAGTCGTGGTAATCCCCGCCCCAGGCGTATCTCGAAATCCATCCGCGCTGGGAACCTTTAAGGTCGGTTGAATACGGATGCGGAGTGTTATAGAGCTTCGCCACGCAGACGATGCATTGCGCTTCGGGAAGCAGGTTGCGCGGATCGCTTCTCAAATCTCCGCGGCGGTCCGTCAGATACCTCATTTCGCCGGCGAATCCGGCGGCCCGCCACGTCTCAAACCGTTCGAAATCGTCGCTCGGTAAAGCGGGTGCGACGCCCGCTAACTCAAAGCCGCAAGCCTGAGATAGCTCTTTCACTTGCTGCGCCGTAATAGCCACTTCGCTTGCGCCTTTAGTTCTTATTCTGACTTTCTCCGTCGCTTAAGATTTTCATGATCAGCAGCGTCATGTCGTCATGCTGGGGCGCGCCAGAGGTGAACTCATCGGCGGCTCGGAAGATTGCTGAAAGGATCTCGCCGGCGGAGCTGCTTCGTACGCCGCTAACAGCCGAAACCATTCGCTCTTCACCCCATTCTTCGTCGTCAACTGTCATCGCTTCGCTAATGCCATCCGTGTACGCGAGCAGAAGATCGGCCGATCGCAGGCTGAGCGACGCTTCAACATACGGAGCGCTCTGGAGCAAGCCAATCACCGGACCTCCCGCTTCCAACCGCAACGCCTGAGATGCATCCGCTTCATTACCGCGCAGCAAGAACGGCGGGTTATGGCCGGCGTTGACGTAGCGAAGCTCACGCGTCTTGGGGTCGTAAACGGCGAAAAAGAACGTTGCATAGCGATTGCTCGCCGAGGCTTCATAAACGAGCTGATTCACCTTGCGCATCAGCTCGGCAAGATCGTTTGAACCATAGAGCGTCATTCCGCGCAGTGATGCGCGCAAACTCGCCATCAAAAGCGCGGCGGAAATTCCCTTGCCCGAAATATCGCCAATGGCAAGCCCAAGCCGCGCGCCCTCAAGCGCAATAAAGTCGTAATAATCGCCGCCAACGACTTGAGCCGGACGGCAGTGTCCCGCCAGATCAATGCCATTGATCGCAGGGAGCTCCTGCGGGAACAGGCGCTCCTGCACTTCACGCGCAATTTCAATTTCGCGATGAATCCGCTCACGCTGCGCGGCCTCCGCGGCCAGAGAATGCGCGAGCTCGCTAACTTCTAAGGCAAGCCCGGTTTGCGTGGCAACGGACTGCAACAGCCGCAAGTCCGAAGGGCTGTATGGCTCTTCAGACTTCTTTGGCCCTAACGCCATGATGCCCATCAAGCGATCATGCCCAGGGAAAGGCAGCAGTACTTCAGCGTTGATCTGACTTAGCATCTGTTTTTCATCGGGTTGCGCCTCGACGAACCACTCGTCCGGATTCTCGCGATACAGCGTGAGAGGATGATTCGCCTCAGTGAGCGTTCGCACTGTCGACGAGGTTTCTGTCAGCAGTATTGGCTGAATCATCGAGAACCCAAGCGCTTCTTGCAACTGGAACACTTGGCTTCCGCGTAGCCAGACCGCAATTTGCGGCACGTGCAAGGTCTCGGAGATGCGACGCGTAACGGTTTCGATGAGCGGCTCTTTCTCGGTAAATTGCCGCGCGCGCTCGGAAAGCTCACTCAATACGATTTCGGTGTTATACGCTTCTCGGAAAAATTTGCGATCAACCCATTGCGAGGCATTTCTGAAAAGAGGATGCCGGATTAGAAACACGAGCGCCGCGAGCGCAGTTATACGGACTGCAATTGCGAAACGGGATGCCAAAGACCAATTGGTGAAAAGGAAAATAAGCAAAACAATTACACCCGCCCGCAGCAGCCACAATGAGCCCCGTGCGAGCGCATATTTCGTACCCATTCTCAGCAGGATCCGGAGGTCCATCGCGCGCTGCACAACTACTACATAGGCGAGCGTGAGCGGGAATATCGCGAAAAATGGAACGATGATTTCGTACGACGAGCCGTGGTGAGGATCAAAACCAAAGAATGGCAACAATCCGAATAGGACTAACAACGGGCCGAGCGACAGAGCGCTGCCGGCGACCAGAACCCGCAATCGTCTCCTGGCGTCGGCCGTAGACGCCGAGCGCAGTTTATCGAAGAGGGCGATCCAGTAAAGAACAATCGACGCGGGTTGAAGAATCTTGAATACCCAATCAAAAGGTGTTTCCAGCGGCATAAACAAGCGGCCCCAAGTCGCGTGAAAGAACTGAACGTAGTCAACCCATAACTCAACGGAAATGCCAACAAGTTGTGGGATGACAATGAGCCACTTTATCCACGGCCACTGGCGATCTACGCGCCAGCGCTCGGGGAAATACAAGCCGAACAGGAATAATGCCGGAAAGCCGAGTTTTTGCAGGAGAACAGCCCATACGCCAAACAGCTCGAACCAGGGATCGCCCCAGAATCTCCAATCCAGGTTGCCAAAGAACGTCTCGCTGAAGGCGAGGACGACGAGAACCAGCCAGGCATTTGGATCCCTCGGCTTGGCGGCTACTACCCAATAGCCGATAACCAAACTGAGTGCCGGTAAAACGAGTATGGTGACGAAAAGCGCAATGATGGTGGGAATCCAAGGCGGCCCTTCGCGCGAGGCAAGGCGGATCGAGGCGGTTTTCGTTATGCCGTTCGTGGTCTTAACGGTCGCCGCCAGAGTCTCACCCGGGTGCCGCTGCCGAACATCTCTGAGGAGCTGGCGGTCGCCTGTGAACGCCTCGCCGTTTAAGGCTTTGATAACGTCGCCTTGCGAGATGCCGGCGCTCTTCGCCTCGGTTTGGACACCGACGATTTTCTGCGTGTCGTCATCGATGTCAACAGGCACTCGCGCATACCATGAAGGATGGAACCATTCCTGATAGAGCGCTATCGCTCCCGCGACGTAATAGCCCATGCTCAGCAAAATGAAAACGAGCAAGACTACATAGGGCGTCCGCGAGAAACGCGCCCTTATTGCACGGTTAAGTTCTTGAAACGTAAGAAGATCCTTCCGAAACGGCGGCTCAATTCAGCAGCCCTAATTGCCCATACAACCACCAATCCACGCACTTCGCCTCTTTTTTCTTATCAATGACTTACCCCGATTCTATACTGGGTGGTAATAAACACGGAACATGCATAAACCCGTTAAGTACTTCGAAAAAGCAGTAGCCGTGGGTGCGAACGCCGCATGGCAGGTTTTTGACAGACTCAACCAGATTCACCAGAATCCCTCGTTTACCCCCAGGTGGTCCGACAAGCCGCTGCTTAAGAGCTACCAGAAATCCAAGCCGCCTCTCGGCTGGCCGCGCGAAACCGATTCCCTGTGCCCGAGGTGTGTCCCTGAGATCCGCAAGAAAATCGTCGATGGGGAAGTCGATTACAAGATTCTGCTGAACGAACCGGTCGGCGAAATCAAAGCCAGCATCATCGAGCGTGACGGCAAAATCATGATGATCAAAGAGTGCCCGAAGCATGGCCGCTTTGAAGACGTCATGTCGATCGATCCGGCTTTCTCAAAGCACCTCGAAGACGTATTCCCGGGCCGCGACATTCGCGCCCACAATGACGAGAAGCTACACAATCATGGCACCAGCACGATCAAACACGGCCGCGGCTCGGTCCTAACAATCGATTTGACGAATCGCTGCAACATGATGTGTGATCCGTGCTTCATGGATGCAAATCAGGTAGGCTTCGTTCATGAGCTGAGCTGGGAAGATATCAAGACGCTTCTTGATAACGCGATTTCAATTAAGCCGCGACGTCAGATGTCAGTGCAGTTTTCGGGCGGGGAGCCGACGCTCTCTCCTTATTTCATCGAAGCCGTCCGTTACGCTCGGGAAGTCGGCTACAACAGCGTTCAGGCAGCGACAAACGGCATCGAGTTCGCGAAGAGCCCTGAATTCTGCAAAGCCGCCGCTGAAGCCGGCCTGCGTTACGCATATCTCCAGTTCGATGGAATCGGCAATGCGGCGAACTCGCACCGCGCCGTCGGCAATCTTTTTGATGTCAAACTGCGCGCCATCGAGAATCTATGGACAGCGGGCGTCGATATCGTCCCGGTGATCACGATTCTGAATGGCATCAATAACGAGCAAGTTGGGCACGTCGTTCAGTTCGCGCTCGATAATCCGAAGAAGATTCCATTCCTCTCGTTTCAGCCCGTTTCCTTCACCGGCCGTGACGAGGGAATCACAGATGAGCGCCGCACCGCCCAGCGCTACACGCTTTCGCATCTCGCTCACGACGTGAAGAATCAGACGGGCATCGGTGAACCCGTTCGCGACTGGTTCCCGATCAGTTTCATGAGCACGTTTTCTGATTTTGCCGACCTCGTGCATGGCCCCTCCGCGGATTGGGGACAGCTTAGTTGCGGCTGTCATCCGAACTGCGGTATCGGAATGGCGGTTATGTGCGACAAGGAAACGAAGGAATACGTTCCTGTCACTGCGTTTCTGCACGCCGATCAACTCGCCAAGGACATCGCGCGCATCAACGACGCAGCGCGCGGCAGGTTTCTCTCGGTTGCCGGTGTGACGCTTTCTTTGCTTCGCAATTACAACCCGTTCAAGGCTCCGACTCATTTCCGGCTCACTGATCTGATCGCGAAATTTGACAAATGCTTCGGGATGTCAAGGAAGGCGCAATCCGGCGAATACGGAAAAGTTACCGGCGACCGAACACGCGCCGATATAGACAAGCGCCGCGCGGATCGTTGGAATTTCTTGTTTGTCGCAGGAATGTGGTTCCAGGATCTGTTCAATTACGATTTCCGCCGCACCGAGCAGTGCATTATTCCTTACGCTACGCAAGAAGGCGAGATATCGTTTTGCGCCTACAACACCGGCGTAGGCTGGAGAAACATCATCGAGAAGATGCACATGACGGCTACGCTCACAAAGTGGTACGCCGAGCACGGACGGCATGAGATATTCGCCGGCAACAGGGCCGTTCCGCTGGCCAGCAAAGATCACAACTTAGTCCTCGTTGAAGAGCATGTGAAAGCGGATCGCCAGCATGATCTAGAGCTGAAGGGCATTGCCAAGAATGCGCGTGAAGAAAAGATGCGGGCGCGCGATGCGGCGCTCAAGAAGAAACTCGAGGACGAGAAAATGATGCGCCTCTATCGAGAACATGTCCTTGGTGAAAAGAAATCAGACGGTTTTGTGCCGCTCGACGGACTGCTCGGGTCTGTTTCGAAGCCCGCTGCAGAAGAAACCCGCGAAGAAGTCGGCGCGATGGGCGACTAGAGTCTCCTTTTAAACCCGAGGATGGGAACTGCCGGGCCTTGGCTCAAAAGGGCTCGGCGGTTTTGTTTTGCCCTAGTCTCATCTGTTATAGTTCTGCGTTGGAGGAAGCTGATGAGAAGTATTCTACGCGCCGCCTCAATTGTGAGTATCGCAGCAGGTTTTTTGCTGGCCGATGTCACGTATGACGAGACGATGCGTTTCAAGGGCGGCACTCTGCTCGACATAGGGAAGATTTTGGCAAGTGAAGGCGGCAAGTCAGCGGCGATACCGGAACAGAAATTCACGGTGTACGTGAAAGAGGGACGTATGGCGAGGGTCGGCGACCTGTTTTCGGTGATCTACGATTCGGACGCTCACACCGTGACCCTCGTGAACAGCACGACGCATACTTACTCTGTCACCACATTCGATGCAATCCGCGAGCAGATCCAGCAGCAAGGAATGAGCACCAGCGAGGATCCGAACAAAGGCCTCAACGTAACAGTGGACAAACCGGGGCAAACCCGCACAATCGACGGGCAGACCGCCACTGAGGTGATTACGACTATGAAAGCCAGTGTTGGCAATGCGAATAGAGACGTGGTTAGCAAGTTGACTGCTTGGATTGTGCCACTGACCCCGGCCACTCGCGAACTTTCTGATTTATTGAAGCGATTGTCTGCCAAGTTTGCCGATGCTTTTACGGCAGCCCCGGTCTTTGGAAACTCCTGGATGTCTGTAGACATGTGGGCAAGCAAACAAATTATGAACCTGGACGGGTATCCAGCGCTGATTGAAATGGAAGTCAGCGGTATCCGCTTGCCGGCAACTGCGGGCGCGGAATGGACGAATGTTGCGCTTACTCTCGAAGCGGAAATCGAATCTTCGAACTTTGTTTCGGGGCCGGTCGACGACTCCAAATTCGCAATTCCGGCGGGCTACACGAAGAAAAGCCCGGGGCCGGAACGTCTCGACAATAACAAAAGCCCGCGCGATCGCAATTGACGACCTGCGGGCTTTCTAGATGAGCAACTGAAACTATTCGATTTCGCGCGGGCGCTTCTTGCGGTTGCGCTTGCGGGCGAGCGCTTCCTTGGTGCGGCGCTTCTCTCCAGGCTTTAGGTAAAACGAGTGCCGCTTAATCTCTTTAACAATATCTTCCTGCTGCACTTTTCTCTTGAAGCGGCGCAGCGCACTCTCGAGCGTCTCACCGTCTTGCAGATGGACTTCTGCCAATTAAATTCACCACCTTCCCAGCAACGCCCATCACTCATGAAGTAGTGGGCAAACACGCCCATTGTAGCGTGAGTAGTAGCTGTGGCTAAAGACTTCGTGTATGCGCTTCGCGCCATCCGGAAGAGTCCGCAATTCGCCGTAATCGCGATCGTTACGCTAGCGATCGGCATTGGCGCGAATACGGCGATTTTCACCTTGCTGAACGCGATCGTTCTGCGGCCGCTGCCGGTTCCCCATCCCGAGCAGTTGATCGCGCTGAGAACGACGATTCCCGATAGCGGCAACGGGGATCAGCCGCTCAGCTTGCGAATGTTCGAAGAGATCGGCCGTCAAAACCGGATCTTTTCTCACCTTTTTGCCTATCAGGCCGGCGGAGTCACGAATTTCGATGCAGCCCGGTCACACCATGTGGCAGAGCTCGCTTCGGTTTCGGGTGACTACTACGAGACCTTGCAAGTTGTACCCTTACGTGGCCGCTTCATTGCGGATTCCGACGTTGCGCTCAACTCAGGTATATCGCCAAAGGTAGCTGTCATCAGCTTTCGCGCATGGCGTGATTGGTTCAATTCCTCGATTCGAATCTGCTTTCCAACGACGGCTGGATCGGTGGCTCAACATCGATAACCGTGAACGGCTGTCCTTACGGAATTTTTCAGGCTTGACTATCGACGGATCTGCCGATGTGACAATCCCCATCTTTTCGCTCAACCGACTCCGGCTCAATGGATCTTCGCGATCCTCGGCTGCTCTGGTTGACATTGTACGGACGATTGAAGCCGGGTATCAGCCTTGACCAGGCGCGAACGCGCATTGAAACAATCTGGCCTCATGTTCAGGAAGCGACGCGGCCGCCGGGTTATGAAGGAGCAAGGCTGGCGCGGTTCTTCGCGCGGCGCATTCACACTGAATCAGCGGAGCGCGGCGTATCAGATTTGCGCAAAAAGTTTTCGGCTTCTCTGTGGATTCTGCAGCTCCTGGTGAGCGCGATACTGCTTATCACCTGTCTAAACCTCACCAACTTGTCACTCGCAAAGGCGATCACGCACCAACATGAATCGGGAGTTCGCGCCGCCTTAGGAGCGGATGTTTGGGTTCTCCTCCGGCAGCCTGTCATTGAGAGCTTTTTGTTGTCGCTCGCAGGCTCTGTATTCGGATTATTGCCGGCTCATTGGACAAGCCGCGCTCTCATAGCTATCGCATGGACCGGGTTGACGCCGCTTTCTTTGAGCACGTCTCCGGACTGGCGAGTGCTCTCGTTTACGGCAGCCGTGGCAATCTTTACAGCACTGCTAATAGCCATTGCTCCGGCCTGGTATGCAGCCCGAATGGAACCGATCGACGTACTCAAACGCACCTCGCGGTCCATTCTCGGCAAATCGGCTATTTTCGGCAAACTCTTGCTAACGGGTCAAATGACTTTATCTGTCGTCGTAGTTGCGTCGGCTCTGCTCCTCGGTCGAAGTCTCCTAAGACTGCTTCATACTGATGCCGGATATCAACGAGATCACTTTTTGACAATATTGCTGTTTCCGCAGAGCAAAAGCGGAAGCGGCCAGGATTCGAGCGCTTATTACAAGGAACTTTCCCGAGAACTCGGGCGCCTTCCTGGCGTCGAAGCTGTCAGTTTCTCCGTTACTGGACCAGCGAGTGAGGAAGAGTGGTTAGACCCTGTATCCAAGTCTCCTACTGAGCGTCCCATCCAAGTGGATCTGGAGGGTGTAGGACCTAATTTCTTCAGGGTCGCCGGAATGCACGTCCTGAGTGGACGTGAATTCCGTTGGCAGGATTATGCGCGAGGTACTGAAGTGGCGATTATCAGCCAGAGTCTCGCCGAGCACTTATTCGGGAAAGCCGATTCAGTAGGGCGCGTGGTTTATCTCGGGCCTGTTCCGTACGCAGAGAAATTGGAAATTTTAGGCGTCGTGAACAGCGCTAGTCTCTGGAAAATCGAGAGCTCCCGCCCGTTAGCAATTTATCGCTTTCTCCGAGACATCTCACTCGATTCCGAAATAACGGCCGACATCCGCACAACAGTCGATCCCCACACAATCAAGAGTCAAGCCGAGCGCATTGTCCGAATGCTCGGGCGGCATTATCACTCAGAACCATGACCGTCGAAGAACGTTTAAGTGCTTCTCTCACGGCCCAGCGATTGACCGCGCTACTTGCTGCATTTTTCGCCGGAGTTGCACTGCTTCTTGCTGGGATCGGTATCTACGGGCTTATATCGTTTCACGTCACAAAACGAACCGCGGAGATGAGCATCCGCGTGGCTCTAGGAGCCCAACGGCGGCAAGTCCTTACGCTGGTAATGAAAGAGGTTCTCTTAATCGGCCTCACCGGCTCTGCCGCGGGTCTTGCAGCATGTGCTTGGACAGGCAAGCTCATCGCACATCTGTTATTTGGAACCTCGGCCACGAATCCGCTGCTGCTCGGATCCACAGTCTTCGCGCTGATCAGCGTAGCAATCCTCGCCGGCTTTTTTCCTGCCCGGCGAGCCGCCGAGATGGATCAAATGAATGCGCTCCGTTCCGAGTGAAGACGACAAATTATCTCGCTCGCCAAGAGGCCGACGATAATAGAAGATCTGCTAAATAAGGACCGCCATCAATGGAAATCGTCAAAGTAATCGGCAGAGAGATTCTCGACTCGCGCGGCAATCCGACCGTCGAAGCCGATGTGTATCTCGAAGATGGAACCGTGGGGCGCGCCGCAGTTCCCTCCGGAGCCTCAACCGGCGAACATGAAGCGGTTGAGCTACGCGACAACGACAAATCCCGCTATCTCGGCAAAGGCGCCAAAAAAGCCGCCGAAAACATCGGCAAATTCATCTCCCCTGCGCTCGCCGGCCTCGATGCTTTCAATCAAGCACTGATTGACCGCACCATGATCTCGCTCGATGGCACCTCAAATAAGGGCAAGCTTGGCGCAAATGCAATTCTCGCCGCTTCAATGGCTGTGGCGCGAGGTTCCGCAGAATCAGAGATGACGCCGCTGTACCGGTACATCGGCGGCGTCAACGCGCGCGTGCTACCTGTCCCCATGATGAACGTTATCAACGGCGGAGCTCACGCCGACAACTCTGTCGATGTCCAAGAGTTCATGATTGTCCCCATTGGCGCGACAAAATTTTCGGAGGCTCTGCGCATGGGCGCCGAAACGTTTCACACACTCAAAACCGTTTTGAAGAAACGTAACTATTCAACTGCCGTGGGCGATGAAGGAGGCTTCGCCCCGAGTTTGAAATCAAACGAAGAAGCCTTAGAGGTGCTCATGGAAGCGATCGACAAGGCGGGTTATAAGGCCGGCGAACAAATCGCCATCGCGCTCGATCCAGCGGCGAGCGAGTTTTACGAAAAGAGCGGAAGCAAATACGTCTTCAAGAAATCCGACAAGAGCGCGCGAAGCTCAGAGCAGATGGTCGAGTTCTGGTCAAACTGGGCGAGGCAGTATCCGATTGTCTCCATTGAGGACGGCATGGCCGAAGACGATTGGGAAGGATGGAAAGAGTTGACCGATGCGCTCGGAAACAAACTGCAGCTCGTGGGCGATGACCTGTTCGTCACGAACTCTGAACGCCTCGAACGCGGCATCCAAAAGGGCGTAGCCAATTCGATTCTCGTAAAAGTGAATCAGATTGGATCGCTCACCGAAACGCTAGAAGCGATGCGTTTGGCGGCTAGCGCGAATTATACGTCTGTGGTTTCGCATCGTTCTGGAGAGACCGAAGACGCATTCATCGCCGATCTCGCAGTTGCGACTAATTCGGGCCAAATTAAAACCGGATCGGCTAGCCGCACGGATCGTATTGCGAAATACAACCAACTTCTGCGCATTGAAGAAGAGCTGGGCGACGCTGCCGTCTACCTGGGCAAAAAAGCATTCCGCCAATAGAGCATGCCTCTTTTGCGGGCGAAACCAGTTGTACTGACGATTCTGGATGGATGGGGCTATTCTCCGACTATCAAAGGCAACGCAATCGCAGCGGCGGGCAAACCCACATACGATCACTTGATCCAGTCATATCCCAACACTTTGATCCAAACATCGGGCCCGTACGTCGGGCTCCCCGAAGGCCAGATGGGCAACAGCGAGGTCGGTCATATGAATATGGGCGCCGGCCGCGTGATCTACATGGACGTAACACGCATCGACCTTCTCATCAGCACAGGCGAATTCTTCCAAAATCCGGCGCTGCTCAATGCCATGCACAAGGCACAAGGACATCGCTTACACCTACTGGGCTTGTGCAGCGACGGCGGTGTGCATGCGCAGCTCACCCATTTGTTCGCGCTACTCGAAATGGCCAAAATGCACAGGCTTGAACATGTGTTCACGCACTGCTTCACGGATGGCCGCGACACGCCACCCGAAAGTGGCGCGGGATACATCGAACAGCTCGAGCGGAAAATTCGGGAGCTCGGCTGTGGCCAGATCGCGTCCGTCTCCGGCCGCTACTACGCCATGGATCGAGACAAACGCTGGGACAGAATCGAGCGCGCATTCGGCGCAATGGTGCTCGGAAGTGGCATAAGGTCCGAATCTGCCGCTGACGCCGTTCGCAAGTCTTACGAGCGCGGCATCACCGATGAATTCATCGAGCCAATCACGATCATAGACGGCCGCAGCGAGCCGGTCGGACTGATTCGCGATGACGACAGCGTGATCACGTTCAACTATCGAGCGGATCGCGCTCGTGAGATTACTTTGGCCCTCACCGATCTCCTGCTCGAAAAACCATCTCGCTCGCTTGTGCCTAAGAATCTCACCTACACGATGATGACGCAATACGACAAAACCCTGACTCTTCCGTACGTATTGCCCCCTGAGCACCCCGACAACATTCTTGCCGAGGTTATGGCGAAGGCGGGTCTCAAAAATCTGCGCGTAGCCGAAACGGAAAAATATGCTCACGTCACCTACTTCTTCAACGGCGGAAACGAAAAGCCGTATGCCGGGGAAGAGCGGGAGCTGATTCCCTCGCCAAAAGTTCCCACGTACGACATGCAACCCGAGATGAGTTCTGCGGGGATCACCGAGAAAGTCGTAAAGGCAATTGAGCAAAATGGCTTCGACGTCATCGTTATGAACTATGCGAATGCCGATATGGTGGGCCACTCCGGTAAATTCGAGCCCACAGTTCGCGCCTGCGAAGCCGTTGATGTTGGATTAGGCGAAATTTACCGCGCGCTCAAGCGCACCGGAGGATCGTGGATCATCACCGCTGACCACGGCAATGCCGAAACGATGATCGATCCTGTTACGAAAGGTCCGCACACATACCATACAACCAATCCAGTGCCACTGATTCTCGTTACAGAACCGCCAGTAAAACTTCGTAAAGACGGCGCTCTGAAGGACATTGCGCCCACAATACTCGGAATCATGGGGATCGATAAGCCAAAAGAGATGAAAGGCGAGGATCTGCGATTGGCGTAATCCGCCGTGATCAGGTGCTCCAACGTAGACGGACACGAAAGCAAAATCACCTTCGAACCGCCGCAGTAACGCTCTTTATGGGTTCTGAGATGACGCCGAGGCCTGCGCCTTAACAAAGCGCACAATTCCGCGCGCATCACCCATTCGGTGTTGGACAATGAGCTCGATCTTGACATTGTCGCGGGCTACATTGATCTCAGCCTGTCCTTTGCTCTTTTCCTCCGGGGTGAGGGCGATCGCACTTGCATCATCAATCCGGAGAGCTGCGAAATCGCTCCCTTGCGTTTCGCTAGCCGGCCATGAGACCAACAGGCTCGACGGCCTGGCTTCAACGGCGAGTGGAATTGGAGAAGGTGAAAGAAGCTGGTATGCCCCGTATCCCAACGCGCAGCCTAAAACCGCAGCCACCAGTAAAGCGACTGCTAGCCGGAAGTTCACATGTTTTCGAAATCGCGCAGGTCCTTTTTGAGATTCGCGATGGCCGAACTCACGTTCGCTCCGCTGGACGTCACGCGGCCGCGCTTTCCTGATTTCCTCGAGCGGACGCAATGTTTTGCTCTTCACGACGTCCGATTCGGGAAGGGCTTCCCCAGCGCGAGCGGCCTCGACCACAGATATTTCTGGCCGCGTTTCGATTACGCTCGATTCTTTCGCTGCCACGGGCGTTGGCGGGTCAGAATTGGCCTGTATCCGTAACTCGCCCGCCTCGATCGCCGTGTCCCGCCTGTGTTCACGCACCGGCGGCTCTGGCTCCCTATTAGTAATGCCCGGAACCGGGCCGCCTACCTTATTCCGATCAGATCGTCCGGGAAGCGGCAAGATAAACGCTTGCTGTGTTCCATCGCGCTCAATATTCCCGTCTGCTCCACGCACAAGGAACGCGAATCGGGTCGCCTGAAACCTCTCTGGCTTTATCAGTAAAGTGAACTTTCCCGGCCCGGGAAAGAGCTCCTGAAATAGAGAAACCTCGCGATCGGTAAGCCGCAGCTCACTGCGGGAATGCGAGATGAACCATCCCAGCACCATCATTCCTTGCAGCTCTGGGTCGGCACTCGTCGCGGATAGCTGTGCCCGGAGCGCCGCCAAATCGCGTTCCGAAAGCACAAACGACGGCCCCGACGCGTGCTCGCACTCTATCGGCCGAAATGCTTCAATGCGAGCTTCCCCGCTATCCGGATATCCAAAAAGCAAGCCCCCGATTTCGATTCCCCCGTAAGGAATTCGCCGGTATGCTTCGTTCACTAGAAAATCGATCTCGTGAAACAGCAGGAGGGAATAACTGATAGTAAATTCAGTGCCCGGCTGCCTCCAGGCGCCGTATGCAGTAGTACTATCCTTCGCTGTCATCAACTATCTAACGGCAGAATTGCCGCCGAACGATAGGCTGAAATGGTCCCGGAGTCATCGAACTCGCTGGCTTCCTCCTGCAAAACGTAGTAATAGGTAACGCCACCCATAACCACGGTAACGATGATGATCGCGGTCAACCAGCGCGCTGAACGCAAGCTCCATATCGACTCTTCAGAAACCACTGCGGCCGTATAGGCGACAATCGCTCCTGCCAGCGCCAAACTCAACCCGAACTTCCAGCCCCAGTGCATGAGGTCGAGCGCCGCCTGTCCTCCAATTTCTGACCAAGCAGTGAAAATGGCTACCAGGGCGATGAGAAACTCGAATGCGTAGACAAGCCGCAGCAGTTTTGGCCTCATCCTGAAGCACTCTCATTCTACGATGGGAAAGACATTCGCCCGCTGTCCATGTAGTGCTCGTTTGGCATTGCGGATAGCGGTCCCGGACAGAACGCCTATACCCATGAAAGTTGTTATTGAAGGAATCGAGCTGCATCTGGCACACCCTGATGAATTGAACGTCTCTTGGGTGGGCCAAGACGAACCGATGCGACAGCTCATGGCCGCATGGATGGTGATCTCCGAGCGCGACGTTCCCATGAATCCGCGGCTGCTCGGCAAGCCAGGCGTGGGCAAAACTACGATGGCATATGCCGCGGGCAGGCGGCTGGGACGGGAGGTGTACATCTACCAAGCCACCGTCGATACGCGGCCCGAAGACCTCCTGATCACGCCTGTGATTGAAGGCGCATCACGCCTCAAATACGTCGCTTCTCCGCTCGTGACTGCCATGATCCGCGGCGGAGTAGCCATTCTTGATGAGGGCAATCGCATGAGTGAAAAGAGTTGGGCGAGTCTCGCTCCGCTACTCGACAACCGCCGGTACGTTGAATCCATCGTCGCTGGCGTGAAGATCAAGGCGCACCCGGACTTCCGCCTCGTCACTACGATGAATGACGATTCCTCGACATTCGATCTCCCTGAATACATCCACTCGCGCCTGCAGCCGCAAATCCTGATCGACTTCCCAGAGCGCGAAGAAGAACTTGCTATTTTGCGCGAGAACCTTCCTTTCTCTCCCGCAGATATTCTCGATTACGTTACCGATTTTCTGCAGCAGGCCCACGCCTCAGACGAAAGCTACACAGTACGCGACGGGGTGAACATCGCCCGCTATGCTCTCAAGCTGAAACACGAAACCGGCCAACCCGACCGTTTGCTTTTGCAAGCCGCGGTTCGCGCTGTTTTGGGAGACGAAGCGCTCCGCTACAGTATGCGCCGGTAAGGGCATGCATTCCGAGCCGACAGCAGTAGGAACTCTCAGCCGGGGTAACATAACTTACTTTCCGGTGGTTCCCGGGCGCATAGAATTTGCGCTCCGGCTCAGGCGATATCTACTCGAGCACCGGCCTCGTGTCATTGCTGTAGAGCTTCCTCGTTCACTCGAGCATCAATACGAAGCCGCGCTCAAGCGCATGCCCCAAATGTCCGTAATCGTCATTTCGGATGCGAGCGACGATGAAGAGGAGCAAGCAACCTATATTCCTGTAGAGCCTGGAGATCCCTTCGTCGAAGCGCTTCGCACGGCTCACGAATTCACGGCTGAGATAGTGCTTCTCGAGCCCCCAACACACACAAAGCCGCACATCGCAGATGCCTATCCCGAACCCTATTCAATCGAATTCATCGGACTGGAGCAATACCTCGAAGCGTATCGTCTCCACCCTCCGCAGCGAACCGCTGAGATCGAATCACATGCCGCTGCTATGGGATGGAAGCTGCAAGGGTCCAATCCGCTGGCCGCCACCTGTGCTGTGGTTTCGCTGAACATGCTCGATCCGCTGCTCGACGCAATGGAGATTCCACAGGACGAGCCGCCCCGGCCTCGTGTGCGGTTATTCGGCCCAGCGGAGTTGTTCAACCTGCATCCAGACAGTCTCGCCGAAGTGACCAACGAGCCGCCGAATTATCAGGAGCGCTACGAACAAGTCCGCGCCGGGGATATTCAGGCTTTCCACCTCGACCGCTCCCGCTGGCAGCTTGCCCTTTTGCGCGACGCCGAAAAAGAATACTCCATCAACACAGGCGATTCCGTGCAATCTTGGCAGCGTCGCACTCTTGCAAAGTTCACTCGCAATCTCTCGCTACTCGATGGACGCCTGGTCCCGGGTGCCTATGACCTTACGCTAGGCGCACGCGCAATTGTCGACGACAATTACGGCTACGAAGTTTGGCAAATGGCCAACCGCTATAGCGTCCAGCAAACCGAAGATCCACCTCTCGAAACCTTGAACATCTCGGGCGAGGATGTCTGGATTCGGACCAAAAAACTGCGCATCCGAAGACGGCTGCCGCGCATGAAGCAGATGTTTAAGCCCGTTGGGCTCAAGCCGCGCAAGAAAGAGAAACACCAAGGCGAATGGGCCTCTCAGACCAGCGGAACAGCAATCTGCTCTTATCCTTTAGAAGATCTGGTAATCGAAAATTACGGCCGGTTCCTAAAGCGTTACGCCAAAACCACGCTTTCTCAGGAACGCTCTCGCGTTGAGCCCTTCACCACCTCTATGCTCGACGGCCTCGATCTTCGTGAGACCGTTCGGAACTGGACACAAGGCAAGCTCTACGTCCGCGAAATGGGAAAGTTTTCTGGAGACGTGGGGGCGCTGGTCATCATTTTCGACGATGATCGAACGGATCGTTATCGTTATCTGACTACTTGGCTGGGTGAGCATCAGAATGAATCCGATATGGCCTTTTATTCAACGCACCCATTCGAACACCTGGTCGGGCCGGGTATAGGCCGCGCCGAATACGGCGGACTTCTAATGACCCTGCCGCCCCGCCGCCTATACGATGTTTGGTCTGATTCGGATTACGATACCGCCGAGACGAAACCAGAACGCTTGCTTATGGCTGCTCTCGACTATTCCGTCGAGCATCACGTAGTCTACGTTGCCGCCAAACCTCCCCGAAGCAAGTTCCGGCAATTGGCAGCTCGCAGGAATCGCAAAATTGTGTATGTTCCTCTCGGCCAGCTCTCGCCTGCGAAGCTCAAAAAAATCCGCGTGGTTCATGTCCTGGATAGCTATCAGCGCCGGGAGGAAGCAAAAGCATACATCTGGTGAGAATACGGCTCGCCTCAGAAAACCCCGATGTATAGTTGCTTCGATCACTAGCTGAAGCGCCTCAACTTTTTCTCCATCCGAGCCGATCAACTTGTAGGAAGACTAAACCTTGCCTTTCTACGAGAACAGATCTACGTTGGAGCACTCTCACGTAAAGGAAAACTGCCGCTCGACAGCAAAATCAAACTTTGGTTTGTCACATAAGGAGACAAATTGGTTCATGCTCCGCGCCTTAATGATTGTTCTGCCTTTCCTTCCCGCTATACACGCGCAGAGCCGGACCGATTTCGACTCCGTTAAACCTCTCTCTCAATACATCCATCAATCCTGGCAATCGGCTCAGGGTCTACCGCAAAATTCAGTTTTGTCCATCACCCAGACGGCCGAAGGATATTTATGGCTCGGGACCGAAGAAGGCCTGGTCCGGTTCGATGGTGTACATTTCACGGTTTTCGATAAGCACACGACCGGCGGACTCCGGCAGAACCAAATCATGGCTCTGTGGCCGGATCAACAGGGAAACCTCTGGATCGGCACGAATGGAGGAGGCCTGTCGCGCCTGAGAAACGGCAAATTCACCGCCTATACCTCGCGGAATGGTTTGCCCAATGATTCAGTCCACGCCCTATATATGGACCGGAATGGCGCTCTTTGGTTGGGGACGGATGGCGGCGGATTGGTTCGCTTCGCGAACGGGAAATTTCGTGTTTTCACAAAAGCCGACGGGCTTTCGGATAATGCCGTGTTCTCCATTTGTGGAGATCACAAAGGCAATCTTTGGATTGGAACGCACAGCGGCTTGAACGAGTTCACAGACGGGAAATTCGTAACTCCTCAGATTCCGCGCGGTCTCGCGGCGACACACGTTCGCTCGAGCTTCATAGCACGGGACGGGTCGCTCTGGGTAGGCACAAATGGCGATGGCTTGTATCATGTCGCGCCGGTCGGGACAACGCAATACACAACCAAAGACGGCCTGGCAAGCAACACCGTTTTGGCACTTTATGAAGAACCATCAGGGAGTCTCTGGATCGGAACAGGCTCAGGACTGAACCGGCTTGCAAATGGCAAAATCGGCAGTTTTTCCGCCCGAGAAGGATTTCAGGGCCGGGAAGTATGGGCCATCTTCGAGGACCGCGAGAGAACCTTATGGTTCGGGGCTGGAGGCAGTGGATTGAACTGTCTAAAAAGAGGCTCTTTTAGTACTCTTTCCCGTGACGATGGCCTGATGAGCGATGTGATCCTACCCGTCTACGAAGATCGCGATCAAGCTCTTTGGCTTGGCTCCGATCACGGCCTCGCGCGCTGGAAAAACGGGCAGATCACCAATTACGGGGTTAACGACGGCCTTCCAAACAGTCTGGTCTCTTCGATCATCCAGGATCCTGACGGCAGCATGTGGATTGGTACGGCGCACGGATTGGCACGGCTGAGAGATGGAAGAATTACAAAATTTGACGAGAAGAGCGGCGTACCTGGCGGCTTCATAGGATGCACCTATATCGATCACAGCGGCGTATTCTGGGCAGGCACTCGCGGCGGACTGAGCCGCTTCGATGGCCATCGATTCGTTACTTATACAACCCGGGACGGCCTGTCCAACAATAACGTCCTTTCAATCTATGAAGACCGCCAGCAAAACTTGTGGATTGCTACAGGCGGTGGCTTGAATCGCTTGAAAAGCGGCAGGTTCTCCGTATTCACGAAACATGACGGGCTCGCTAATGATTTCGTCTGGTCCATTTATGGCGATCCAGACGGCACGCTTTGGCTTGCGACCAACGGCGGAGGCCTGAGCCGGTTCAGCGCTGGAAAATTCACCACCTACAACATTGATAACGGCCTATACGACGACACCGTGTTTCAAATCCTCGATGACGGGCTCGGCCGCTTCTGGATGAGCTCAAATAAGGGCGTGTTCTCGGTCAGCACACAGCAGCTCGAGGCTTTTGCTAATGGTAGCCTCCCGCGCATCACTTCAACCGTTTATGGCACGGCCGACGGAATGAAGAACCGCGAGTGCAACGGTGGATTCCAGCCCGCTGGTCTGCGTACCAGAGACGGGCGCCTCTGCTTCCCGACTATGGGAGGTCTCGCCATCGTGAACCCTTCTCATTTGATCAAGAACAAGATCCCGCCAAAAGTTGTGCTTGAGCGCATTCTCGTGGACAACAAAGAACAGCCCTTAGACAAGGCTCTTGTTGTTCCTCCTGGGAAAGGACAGTTGGAATTTCAATTCACTGCGCCGAGCTTTGTCGCTCCGGAAAAGATGCAATTCCGCTACATGCTCGAAGGCTTCGATAAGGATTGGACTCAAGCCGGAAACCGGCGCGTAGCCTATTACACGAATATCCCCCCAGGCGAATACAACTTCCGCGTAGTGGCATGTAATAACGATCAAGTGTGGAGCCCAAACGGTGCCGTACTTTCACTCACGTTGGAACCGCACTTCTATCAAACAAAGCTCTTCTATTTTTCGATCGCTTTCTTTTTAGTTGGTCTCTGTAGTGGTATATATCGCTGGCAAGTAAACCAGGCAAAAGCGCGTGAACGCGAACTCCAAAGACTGGTTGATGAGCGCACGTCCGCTTTGCAAGAAAGCGAAAAACAACTACGCCGCTCTCGCGATGAGCTGGAGCTTCGGGTCCAAGAGCGGACAAGCGAATTGATGTATTCGAACCAGGCCCTCGAAGAAGAAATAGATGTACGAAAGCGTACCGAAGAAGAGCTCACGATGGCTAAAGAAGCCGCCGAGGCCGCCTGCCGGGCTAAGGGCGATTTTCTCGCCAACATGAGTCACGAAATTCGCACTCCGATTCACGGAATTTTGGGAATGACCGACGTCGCGCTCAGCACCGAATTGACTGACGAACAGCGGGAATATCTGGAGGTCGTTAAGATTTCAAGCGATTCGCTTCTCGCCATCGTCAACGACATACTCGATTTCTCGAAAATCGAAGCTCGCAAGCTTACGCTTGAAAAAACGCCGTTTAATCTTTTGGCATCTGTTGATGAACTGGTTCGGTCCGTATCGCTCCGCGCCCGCCAGAAAAATTTGGATCTGCGCACGGAGCTCGCGCCCAGCATTCCAACAAACCTGGTCGGCGACCCGCTTCGCGTCCGCCAGGTCTTATTGAACCTCACCGACAACGCCATCAAGTTCACTAGCCAAGGCAGCGTCACTGTCTCGGTGACTCCCGAGCGAATCTCGGATGGGCAAGCGCTGTTGCATTTCGCCGTCGCCGATACAGGAATTGGCATCCCGACGCAGAAGCAGAAGAGCATCTTCGAAGCTTTCACGCAGGCAGATACCTCGTCGACTAGGCGATACGGAGGCACCGGGCTCGGCCTTACCATCTCGTTTCAGTTGGTCGCGTTGATGGGTGGGCGCGTCTGGGTCGAAAGCGAGCCGGGCATCGGAAGTATCTTCCACTTCACCGCCCGTTTTGATCTCGCGCCCGGGGCCTCCGCATGCGCCCCTGAACCGGCCATCCCTATTTCGATCCCGGCGTAGAGATTTCCTCCGCAGAAGTGGAGCCCTATGCGAAGCGACGGGCCAGCTTACGTCTACGTCGCCGGACTGTCAATTCGATATACTTTGAATGACGCCCTGAAATCCCAATGAACAGCCGTTTTAAATGGACCATTCTTGCAAGTTCAACTTGCGTCGTCGTTCTCCTCTTGATAGGCGCTCGAACCGGACGCGCTGTCGGGCCAGACGACGTCTATGGCCATCTGAAGGTCTATACAGAAGTTCTTGAGCGCATTAAGTTGGAATACGTCGAAGAACCGGACATGAAGAGCGTTACCTTAGGCGCAATCAACGGCCTTCTCGAGTCGGTTGATCCTTTTGCCAGTTATTTGAACGCCGATCAATACCGACAATATGAAAAAACTCAAGATTTCGCCAAAGCCGGAGTGGGCCTCATCTTGGCAAAGCGCTACGGCTACGTCGCGGTAGTCGACGCCTTGCCCGGTTCCCCAGCCGAGCAAGCGAGCATCACGACTGGCGATCTCATCGAGAGCATCAACGGCATCGCCACCCGCGACATGCCGCTCGCTTACGCCGAGCAGCTCCTTCGAGGAGATCCCAATTCCGCAGTCGACGTGACCGTCTTGCGCCTTCGCAGCCCGGAACCTCAAAAAATCACTCTCCGCCGGGCCGTCATCGCATTTCCTCAAGTTGTAGAGAAGCTTCTGCCCGAAAAAGTCGGATATCTGCACGTGACTAGCTTGGCCGCGAATCGAATCGACGAAGCCAAAGCAAGGCTGCAAGACCTGAAGAAACAGGGAGCGAAGTACATCGTGCTCGATCTCCGGCATTGCTCTACGGGCGATCCTGAAATGGGAGTCCCACTCGCCAATCTCTTCCTCGACACAGGCGAAATTGCCGCGCTCAAAGGTCAGAAAACCGCGCAAACAGAATTTGACGCCAAGTCCCAGGACGATCTCTGGAAGGGTCCGCTGGTCGTCATCACCGATCGCGCGACGGCGGGCGGTGCCGAAATTGCGGCCGCTGCGCTTCTCGACGACAAGCGAGCCCAGATTGTCGGCGAGCGAAGCTACGGTGATGCAAGTCTCCGCAAAACAATTCAGATGGAAGATGGCGGGGCCGTCATTCTCTCGGTCGCAAAATACTACTCACCCGGCGGCAAAGCAATTCAGGATACGGGCGTCGTTCCCTCCGTTCAGCTCGCCGAAAACGATAACGGGCCCGAGCTCGATCAGGACGGCAATCCAATTCCGGGAACAGCCCCGAAGAGCACCGAAGACAATCTGCTGAAGCAGTCCATCGATCTGGTTACCGGAAAGACAACTCTCGCCCAGTTGACAAGCGGCGAGAACACACCCACTGTCACAAGCGATCGGCCGCCGATTCTCGAAAAGAGTCCTCCGCATCACCCGGAGCGTTAAGGGCGGACTGATCCAATTCGAACATGCCACTCTACGAGTACCAGTGCGAAAATTGCGGTGACCTGTTTGAGGTGATGCAGAAGTTTTCTGACCCGCCCCTTACCAATCACGAAAAGTGCGGCGGCCGGGTCCACCGGGTGCTTTCCGCTCCCGCGCTTCAATTTAAGGGCAGCGGCTGGTACGTCACCGATTATGCGCGCGGTTCCAAGGCTGAAAAGGACGGAGGCGACAAGAAAGCGGGCGACAAGACGGCGCCCGAAGCGAAACCCTCAGGCGCCACAGACACACCCGCTCCAGCGTCCAGTTCCTCGGAAAAGAAATCTACTTCTTCCGAAGCAAAGTCGGATTAACCGCGGTTCTCGCCAGCTCGCTGCAAAACTGCATTCAGTGAGCCCTGCCGGTATCCTTCCAAATCTAGCGTCACGTACAGAAATCCGAGCCGTTTAAAAATCGCGGTCAGCTCCTGAGCGCTCTCCATCGTCAGCGCCTTCGGCAACTCGTCTTTCGCGATTTCAATCCGCGCGAGATCTCCGTGGATACGAACCCGAAACTGCCTGAAGCCAAGCTCTCGAATCGCCTCTTCGCCGTGCTCGATCACCTTGATCGTCTCCGGCGTGACAGCGATTCCGTACGGCACTCGCGAGCTAAGGCATGCGGCAGCCGGCCGGTTCCATATCGCCAGACCCGCCCTGCGCGCCAATTCGCGAATCTCCGCCTTCGTCAGCCCAGCCTCAGCCAGTGGTGCCTTCACCCCGTGCAACTTCGCCGCCCACTGGCCCGGACGGTAATCTCCCAAATCATCCTTGTTCACGCCGTACACAATGTCGGCAAACTGCCGCTCTGCCGCATATGCTTCCAAGCGCCTGAACAGCTCGTCTTTGCAATGAAAGCACCGGTCGGAATCATTCTTCACGTAATCCGGATTCTCGAACTCATATGTCCGTATGAACTCATGCCTGAATCCGCACTCGCGCGCAAACGCCTCTGCATCACGCTTGTGCGACTCCGGAATAGACGGTGAATCGGCTGTAATCGCGAGAGCATCGTCACCCAGAACCCGCCACGCAGCCCAAGCCAAATAAGCCGAATCGGTGCCGCCCGAATACGCGACAATCACCGGGCCCAAGCCGCGAATACCCGCGAAAAGCGATTCCTCTTTCCGCCCCAACTCTACGGAGTCGAACTGAGCGGCATCGCCCCCAAGCGTAACCAGCGCCGCCATATCCGAAGTATAGCCATCACGCGCACCTCGGCTCATTGACCAGAGCCGCGCCTTTCAACCTCTTTACGAGGGTTTCCGAGTTGACGACTCCTCATCCTTCCGTGACAGTGGAATCACAATGGATGCAATAACTCTACCCTCCTACGAAGCCGTTTCGCTCGACAACATCGCTCCCGGCCTCATCGGTGTTCGGATCCTATTTGTCAACGTATTCGCCATCGAAGCTCGCGAAGGAGGCTGGACTCTGATCGATGCCGGAATTCATTTCTCGGCTGAAAAAATTAAGAGTTGGGCCGAGGACCACTTCGGCAAACGTTCGAGACCCGCCGCAATTGTTCTGACACACGGCCACTTCGATCACGTCGGCGCTCTCGACGCCCTGCTCGAAGATTGGGACGTTCCTGTTTATGCTCACCTGGATGAATTTCCGTATCTCACGGCTCAGGCCAAATACCCACCTCCCGACTCCTCAGTCGGCGGCGGACTCATGGCCGTCCTTTCACCCCTGTATCCGCGCACTTCGGTCAACATTAGCGGCCGCGTCTCCCCTTTGCCATCGGGTGGCTCGGTTCCCACGCTTTCCGGCTGGCAATATATCCACACGCCAGGACACGCGCCCGGGCACATATCGCTCTTCCGGTCGGAAGACAAAACGCTCGTCGTCGGGGACGCATTCTGCACCACAAAGCAAGAATCCTTCCTCGCGGTAGCAAAGCAGACACCCGAGCTTCACGGTCCTCCCGCCTACTACACGCCTGATCGGGACTCCGCTCGGCGATCTGTCGAGAAACTCGCAGCCCTGCGGCCAACCACCATCGCTCCCGGCCACGGCCTGCCCATGAGCGGCAATGAAGTTCCTGATCAACTTCAACGGCTCGCTGCGGAGTTTGACCGTATCGCCCTTCCCGAACACGGCAGATACGTCAAAAAGACGGCAACGTACGAGTAACCCGGGGGTTACTTGCCGCGTTGAAGCCCAGGCCGCAATGCAGCCCGCCTGCGAATAGCACTTGACAGCAGTTTTGAATTGAACGACACTTCCTATAGACATCTATAGGAGACGACGCCATTACTAAGCGCGATAAAGATTCCCTTCAAGGGACACTCGATTTGCTCGTGCTAAGAACGCTCGCGTCTCGCCGAGCCATGCACGGATATGGCATTACCTTGCATATCGAGAAGATTTCAAACGGGGTTTTGCATCTCGAAGAGGGGTCCCTCTATCCCGCGCTTCATCGCATGACTCAGTCCGGATGGCTGCGAGCCCAATGGGGCTCCTCAGAGAACAACAGAAGAGCCCGGTATTACTCGGTTACCGCCAAAGGCCGTAAGCATCTGGCCGAGGAAGAGCGTGGTTGGGCGCAATTGACGCAAGCGGTTGCTCAAGTGCTCAAGTTCGCATAGCAGGAAATCAATGTCGTTGCTCCGCCGCATTTTCAATCTGCTTCGACCAGAAAAAATGACACGTGACCTAGATGAGGAAATTCAATTTCACATTGAGTCGCGAATTCGAGACAGCAATGCAACTGGGATGCCGGAAAGCGTCAGCCGCGAGGAGGCGATCCGCCGGTTCGGAAACCGCACTCAGATTAAAGAACAGACCCGTGATACCAACGTCGTGAGTTGGCTCGAAACAGCCGCTAAAGACCTTCAATTTGCGGCGCGCGAGCTGCGCAAGAATTCAACATTTACATGCGCGGCAGTTATAACGCTGGCGCTAGGTGTAGGCGCAAACACAGCCATCTTCAGCATCGTTAAAACGGTTTTGCTCAACCAGCTATCCTACCCTGACCCGGACCGGCTGGTAATGATCGCCTCCACCATTCCAGGATCGCCTCGCGGCGTAACGGTAGATTTCACAACCACACAAGATTGGCGCACACGCAGCCGCTCCTTCGAAAGAATGGCGCTTTATCGTACATGGCACAGCGCGCTGATCGAGGCTGGAAGACCAGAGCTAGTGAACGGACTGCGGGTAAACTCGAGCTTTTTCGGAACGCTCGGCGTAAGAATGCAGCTCGGGCGATCCTTTACACCCGAAGAGGACCGCCCCGACCGCTGGAACGTACTGATCCTGAGTAACGGACTGTGGATGCGCCGTTTTGGCGGCGATCCTCATGTCCTCGGCAGAGTTGTTCGGTTAAATGAGAAGTCCTTTACCATCGTGGGCGTTCTGCCACCCGGTTTTCGGCCACTCTCAACGTTCGCATCCTCGCATGCGGAAGAAAGCCGTGAAATCTTTGCGCCCCTCGGTTACGCGCTGGGGCAGCCAGATGCTTGCCGGAGCTGTCAACACTTGCAATTAGTTGCGCGGCTGAAGCAAGGTATCACACCCGGACAGGGCGATGCCGAGTTAAACAGCATTATGCGAGACATCGTGCGTGAGCATCCTGAGTCATATGACCCCGCTATCCGGGTAACCGTAACACCGCTGTTAGACGAAATCGTAGGACAAAGAATTCGGGCTGGCGTGTGGTTGTTATTCGCCGCTGTGAGCTTTGTACTTCTGATCGCGTGTGCAAACGTCGCGAGTTTGCTTATAGCGAGGGCCAGCGTTCGAGCTAAGGAAATCACGATGAGGGCTGCGCTTGGAGCAACTAGAGCAAGACTCGTTCGCCAATGCTCACAGAAAGTCTGTTGCTCGCCGCCACAGGCGGATTGGGTGGCGTCGTGCTCGCCTGGTGGGGTACGCGAATCCTGGCTTCCATAGCGCCGGATGAAATCCCACGATTAGCCGAGACACGAATTGATTTCACTGCGCTCCTCTTCGGGTTGGCCGTCAGTATATGCGCCGCCATTGGATTTGGCACCGTGCCTGCTCTTCGAGCAACGAGAATCGATCTCAACGAGGCGCTCAAAGCATCCGGAAAATCCACGTCGGGCCCGGGCAAGTCCGGTTTCCGCAGAGCCTTAGTAACCGCACAAATCGCGCTGGCGTTCTTATTGCTCTTCGGTGTCGGACTGCTTGGCAAGAGCTTCGGGCGATTGCTGAACGTCGATCCTGGCTTCGACTCTAAGAACGTCCTCTCGCTCGAAACATACGTCTACAGCACGCGCTACAAAAATCCTGACGCGGAGCTTGGTTACTACAAACAAGCGATGGAACATTTGAACCTGAATCCCGGAGTCGAAGCGAGTGCCATGACAAGCACGCTGCCCTTTGCGGATTTCGACACTGCAGGTCTCCACATCCGAGAACGCCCCCTTGCGAATCCCTCAGAAGCAGCGAGCGTCGACCGGTACTCTGTGTCGCCTGGCTACTTCCGCGTGATGCGAATTCCGTTAAGGCAGGGGCGCCTCTTCACAGATCAGGATCACAGAGGTGCGCAGCCGGTGGCGATTATCAGTGAAAGCTGCGCAAAATCGCAATTTGCCAGAGACAATCCCATCGGGCAGCATATCCAACTTGGCGGACGGCATGAAGAAGCGCCTTGGGCAACGATTGTCGGAATTGTAGGCGATATCCGCCAATATGGATTGGATCGCTCCGCTGACATGGCCGCATATATTCCACAGGCGCAGAACCTTGACTTTAACTATTCGCTGGTCGCGAGAACGCGAGTAAACCCGCGAAGCCTTGAAAAGGCAGCCGGCAACGCCTTCGTTGCAGCCGATAAAACACAACCCGTATTCAATGTCCGCCCGCTAGAGGATTACCTCCGTGCGTCCGTGGCTGAACGCAGTTTTACCTTGTCGCTTCTCGCGCTTTTTGCTGGGCTGGCGCTCGTGCTAGCGGCGGTCGGGGTCTACGGCGTGATTTCTTACTCGGTTACAGTACAAACACGCGAATTTGGAATTCGTGCGGCTCTGGGCGCCACGCGTAAGGAACTTTTGCGGCTGGTTAGCCGCAACGCGGCACGCCTTCTGCTTTTCGGTTTATCTGCAGGATGGCTGGCTTCACTGGCCTTAAATCGTTTTGCTTCCACGCTGCTTTTTGGAGTCAAAACATGGGATATCGCGATCCACGCACTCGTGGTGGGCACATTAACCGGAGCCGTGATTCTCGCCACGCTGTTGCCGGCACGTCGAGCGTCCCTGGTGGACGCGGCAGTCGCGCTTCGCGAAGAATAGACTAGCCGCTTCCCATCGCTTCAGGCTTCTAGTCCGTGCTCCTACTTACGGGACGCGCTACCACGGTTTTCGGCCTACAATAAAAAGCACGGCGGAGCTACGCGTGATCAGAATCATTACGATTGAGCGGGAGTACGGTTCCGGTGCAGCCGCGATCGCGAAGAAACTATCCGATCAGTTGGGCTGGACGCTTTGGGACCGTGCCATCACTTGCGAAATCGCGCGCCAGCTCAAATGTGATGTCAAATCCGTCGAGCAGCGCGAAGAGCGCCCCGATCCCACCTTCTATCGCCTCGTGAAAATCTTCATGCGCGGCAGCTATGAAGAAAGCCTCCAGGGTGGAGGCCGTCTCGAGCTCCTAGACGCCGAGCACCTCGCTCAAATCTTCGAGAACATCGTCACTGGAATCGCCGATCGCGGTGACTGCATCATTATTGGACGCGGCTCCCCATGGTTTCTCCGAAATCGCGATGATACGCTGCGTGTCTTCATCTACGCGCCTCCGGAGGAAAAGCTACGCCGTTTAAAAGCAGTTGGAAAGAGCGAACGCGAGGCCGAAGATCTAATTCAGAGCGTCGATCGCGAGCGCGCCGCTTTTGTCAAGAAATACTATGGAGCAAACTGGCCGGAGCGCTCACTCTATCACCTGATGATTAATTCCGAACCCGGCGATGACGCCGTCATCAAGATGATCCTCACCGAGATGGATCTTTTGAACAGCAAAGCCGGCCTACCTGCCGGCAGCAGCGCCTCGCAGCACCTTTCCAGGTAGCGCGTTCGTCATTTTGCCGTCGTCAATCACCGCAATCCCGTTCACGAACACATATTCCATTCCCACAGACAACTGGTTCGGATTTTCAAACGTTGCAACGTCGTGAATCGTGTTCGGATCGAAAACCACGACATCAGCCCGCATCCCCTCCTTCAGCACCCCGCGATCGGCAAGGCGCATGCGCTGAGCCGGTAATGCGCTAAACTTGCGAATCGCATCCGGTAATGTCAGCAGCTTCTCCTCCCGAACATATTTCCTCAAAATGCGAGGGAATGTCCCGTAGGATCGCGGATGCGGATGCTCCTTCCCCAGAATTCCGTCGGGCGCCGTGCCTTGCGAATCATTGTCCACCGAAACCCAGGGTTGCTTCAGCGCGTAAGTAATGTCCTGCTCAGACATTCCGAACACAGCAACAGACATTCCCGGATCTTCGATAAGCAAATCAAAAATCGTATCGATTGGGTCCTTCTGGTGCTCTTTGGCAATCTCGGCAATCGTCTTCCCCTGCAGCGGCATCAGCTTCGAATTCTCGACCACACTCACCAGAATTGCTTCCGGCCCCGGAATCTCCAACCATTCGTTGTCCCACGCCGAGCTGTCATTCTCCATATCCTTGCGAATGCGCGCGCGCATCGCAGGATCTTTTAGCCTCGCCACCATCTTCGCGTCCCCGCCGTCATGCACCCATGGGGGAACGAACGCAGAAAAGCTGTTGAACCACGCCGGACAGGCATAAGTATCCGCCTCGACATCCACGCCCGAGCTTCGCGCCTGCTCGATCCGACCTACAATTTCCGGCATTCGGCCCCAATTGCGCTTTCCCGCCGCTTTCAGGTGCCAGATCTCCACCGGAATGTTTGCCTCGCGTCCGATTCGGAACACTTCATCGAGCGCGACGTCAATCGTGTCGCCCTCGCTTCGCATATGGCTCGCATAGATGCCTCCGAATCTCGCCGCCTCCGTCGCCAACGCGATCAGTTCTTCTGTCGTCGCATACGGCGCAGGAGCATATTGGAGAGATGTCGAAACGCCCACCGCGCCCTGCTGCATCGCATCGCGGACAAGCGCCTTCATTCGCTCCAATTCAGCCGCCGTGGGCGCGCGATTATCATCGCCAATGACCACGCGCCTCACCTGGGTCGCCCCAACGTAGCTCGCAAGATTGATACCCAGCCCTTGCTTCTCAAGCCGTGCAAAGTATTCAGCAAACGTCGTCCAGTCGGCTTTAACGCCGTAATGCGCATACCCCGGCCGGTCCGCGGCTAATACACGCGCATTTAGGGGCGCGATCGAGCTGCCCTCTCCAGTAATCTCCGTCGTGATCCCTTGAAAAATCTTCGAAGGCACGTGCGGATTGACAAGCATCGACAGTTCAGATTGCCCGAGCATGTCGATGAACCCCGGCGCAACCACCATCCCCTGCGCGTCAATTACACGCGCCGCCGGAGCATCCGCCAATGAGCCAATTCGCGCAATCCGGCCATTTCGTATGGCTACATCGCCCGCATACCAAGGCGAACCCGTGCCGTCGATAATGTGCCCGTTCCGTATAACAATGTCGAATCGTTCCGGAGGCGCGGCCGCGCCGATCGCCGCGAATGCAAGCAGAAGAAAGGATCTTATGGCCAAATCAGAATTATAAGGCGAGCCGACGTGAATAGCGGTAGTAGACGCGCTACATCCTTTAGCGTAGAATGTCTACATGCCTGCGAATCGGTATCAGAACCGCATCGAGCTGTTGCAGGGCACGCTCGATATGCTCATTCTTCAAACCCTTCAGTGGGGTCCTCAGCACGGCTACGGAATTGGAAACGTGATCCGCGCCCACTCCGGAGACCTGCTACATGTTGAGACGGGATCGCTCTATCCGGCTCTTCATCGCTTAGAAAAGCAGGGTTGGTTGAAATCGGAATGGAGGCTTACGGACACAAACCAGCGCGCGAAATATTATCGGCTCACGCCTGCGGGCAAAAGGCAGCTCGCTTCCGAGCGAAGCCGCTGGTCCCAAATGGTGGAAGCGATTACGGGTGTTCTGAATCCAGCAAGCGAGGTGGGATGGTCATGAGCCTCTTGCGCCCCTGGAGCAAGCGTCGTGTGCGTGAAGAAGATTTCGACGAAGAAATCAGCTCGCATCTTCAAATGGCAGCCCGCGATAAGGTCGATCGCAGCGACTCAAAGGAAGAAGCCCAATACTCTGCGCGGCGTGAATTCGGAAATGCAGGACTGATTAAGGAGGTGACGCGCGAAATCTGGGGCTGGACTTCATTCGAGCGATTAGGCCAGGATCTTCGCTACGCGGCGAGATTATTGGGCAAAAGCCCGGGATTCACTGCTATTGCCGTCCTGTCGATCGCACTCGGAATTGGAGCGAATACTGCAATTTTCAGTTTGATCGACGCGGTGCTCTTGAAAGCCTTGCCTGTCCGAAACTCCAATGAGCTAGTCGCAATAGGCGATACAACACGGGTCGGTAGCGTGTCGGAGGGTTCCGGTCGAACAGATCTCTTCTCCTATCCCTTTTATGAACGGTTTCGAGAACGCAATCGTGTTTTTTCCGATGTTTATGCAAGTGGCCGAAGCGAATATCTCGAGATATTACCGGCTGGCGGACGACCGAGTTCAGAAGTGCAAGGCGGAAAGCTGCGCGGCCGCTTTGTAACCGGGAACTATTTTTCGGTGCTCGGAGTACCTGCCCTAATCGGGCGCACTTTTGACGAGCAGGAGGTTCACGTCGAAGGAGGCGCACCCGTCGTGGTCATCAGCTACGCCTGCTGGAATCGGCGGTTTGCGCGCAATCCCGCAGTTGTCGGCCAGCGAATCTCAGTGAACGGCTCCATTTTCACGATCATCGGAGTGATGCCGCCTGAATTTTTTGGCGACATTGTCGGTGTCCCTATGGACGTTTGGTTCCCCATCACAATGCAAGCGCAAGCCAATCCTGGGCATAATTACCTCAAAGACACGCGCGTGAGCTGGCTCATGCTGATGGGGCGCTTGAAACCCGGCGTGTCACAGGCGCGGGCAGCCGCAGCAGTACGCGATTTGGCGCCCCAGATCTTTACCGAACTTTACAGTTCAAGCATGGGCGGTGAAGACCTCCGCCGCCTGCGTCAGGAAACCATTCAGGTTTCTTCTGGAGCCAAAGGCTTTTCCCGCCTGCGCCATGAGCTCTCTCTCCCACTGATCGCACTGATGGGAATTGTTTTGTTAGTGCTTCTGATTTGCTGCGCTAATGTCGCAAACTTACAGCTCGCGCGCGCAACCAGCAGAAGCCGTGAAATGAGCTTGCGTCTGGCAGTTGGGGCTGGGCAAGCTAGGCTTGTCCGGCAGCTTCTGACTGAAAGTCTGGCGCTTTCGTTCCTTGGAGGAGGCGCCGGACTCCTGTTCGCGCAATGGGGAAGCCACCTTCTCCTCGGATTTATTTCGCGAAGCGACCAAACGCCAGTGGACGTGCATCTCGATGCAGCGGTTCTGTTGTTTACAGCCGCTGTGTCGATCATTGCGGGGTTGCTATTTGGCCTCGCGCCTGCTCTTCAAACCACCTGCTCTGACCTCGTCTCGAGCCTCAAAGACAGTAAGTCCGGACAGTCTCACGGATTTGCGCAAAGCTTCGGGAAGGCGCTAATTGTTTCTCAGATTGTTTTTTCTCTAACCCTGCTGGTCGGAGCCGGCCTGTTCATCCGTACCCTTCGCAATCTGGAGAACATGGACGTCGGATATACGCGCGAAGGACTGCTGCTCGCGGAAGTCGATTTCAAAACTGCGGGTTATAAGGACAACCAAGTCAATCAACTTGCCAGGCAAGTGATCGAGCGCCTACAAAATTTACCAGGCGTACGAAGCGCAACAGTTTCAGAGAACGGGCTCTTCAGCGGCACCGATTCCGAAACGGACGCCGAAGTAGAAGGTTATGCATACCGCTCGAAAGAAGACAAGCTCAATGGCTACGATCGCGTCGGTCCAAATTATTTCGAAACCGTAGGTACCCCTGTCATTCTGGGTCGCGGAATCGGGCCGCAAGATACCGAGACTGCGCCCAAAGTGGCAGTCATTAACGAGAAGATGGCGCGTTTCTATTTCCGCCAGGTAAATCCGCTCGGGAGGCATATCTTTGAGGGCGATGGGAAGGACCGGACCGCCGTATCTATCGTCGGAGTCGTTCGTGATGCGAAACAAAGAGATCTTCGCGAACCGGTCCCTCGGCGTTTTTACAAAGCTTACCTCCAACACCGTGACGAGATCGAAACGATGAATTTTGAGATCCGCACACGCATCGAATCCAGCGCACTTTCGAATTCCGTTCGCGGGGCCATTAAGAACGTCGATCCTAAACTTCCGATCACGAGCTTGAAACCTGCCGCCGTTTTGATAGACGAGACTCTCGATCAAGAGAAGCTTGTCGCTAAATTGTCGAGCTTTTTTGGCCTGCTCGCACTCGTGCTCGCGGCAATCGGCCTTTATGGAGTGATGTCCTACCTTACGGTCCGCCGCACTGCGGAGATCGGAATTCGAATGGCACTCGGCGCGGAACGATCAGGGATTCTGGGAATGGTTATGGCGGACACGCTGCGCCTCCTCATGCTTGGACTGGTAGTCGGAATCCTGGCGGCCTGTTCATTAGGCAAGTTGTTCAGTAAGGCCCTCTTCGGGCTATCTGCTTTCGATCCTTTGACCATCGTTTCAGCAGCTCTTGTAATCGTGGTCGCGGGTGTCACGGCCGCTTTTCTGCCCGCTTGGAGAGCCTCGCGTATCGAGCCGACACTCGCGCTCAGGCACGAATAACAGAGCTAGTCAGGCTGGCCGGAACAGCGCCGTATCGGTCCCCGTACCGGGCTTCGCCATTGGGCGCTACTGACAACCCCCTGAGCGATAATCTGAGTAGGATCGTGCCGCTTGGGTTATATTTGCGGGCTCGGGAGTGCAGCCAACTGAGACTTATCAACAACTTTCACGACATATTCAATGACATTCGATTGAGCTGTGCCCCAAAACGAGCACAAACCAATCGTTGAAACGCCTCATTAGGATTAAATGTCACCAAATGTAACGTCAGCCCCGGCGCGTTTCGAGCAGATTCAGATCGGCCAGGTGTTCCAGGCCTCGGAGAGTTTCGGTCATGCAGAGATGGACCAATTCGCCGCTCTGAGCGGGGATCACAGTGCCATTCATGCGAGTCCGGAAACGGCGAAACGATTCGGCTTCCCGGACCGTGTTCAGTATGGTTTTCTCTTGGCGACCCTTCTCTCTCGAATTGTCGGCACGAACTTCGAACACGCGGTCTGTGCTTCTGTGATGCTCGATTTTGTAAAGGCATCCATCGCTGGCGACCGAATCGATGTCCGCGCCGAAGTGACACAGGTTCAGGAAGCGATCCGTTCGGTTGTTCTGAAAATCGCGATGCTAAACGGTCCGGATATTTTGGTGCGCGGGAAACTCACCGCCACGTTTTTGGCCGAACCGGCAGCCGCGATGCGGGATAAAAGACCGGCTGACGGCAACAGCTCTGGAATGGATCGGTGAAGACATCGCTCATCTATGCCTACGGAAAAAACTTCGATCTAGCGAGAAGGTGAATGGAGACTAGCGAGATTTACCAAAAACTCACAGGTGTTTTTCACGATGTCTTTGATGACGATTCCATTGAGGTGCGCCCAGATCTCACAGCCGACGATGTCGATGAATGGGACAGTGTGAGTCATATCCGGCTTGTGCTTACAGCCGAAGAGGCATTCCACGTAAAGTTTTCCGCAGCCGAGATTGCCAGATTGAAGAACGTCGGTGAGTTTGTGGATCTCATTCAGTCCAAGACCTGACTGGTAGTCCGGTCCCGGCTCTCTCCCGCTGCTAACCCATGACGAACCCTCACGCAAATCTATTTTGGTTGCCGAAACCGCCTTCCGACTTCTCAAAACAGTGCCGTTCTCTGCTTGAATCGACGGAAGATCTTGGAAGGCGTATTCAAGCTTTAGCTTCGTACTCCCTAACCGAAAACCAGTTAAGCCGGTTAGCTAAGGTCATCGAAGGAGCACGGAACGAGGGAAATTCCTTAGCTCCGCTGATTCCGTTTCGATTGGGAGTTCTAAGCAACTCCACTCTCGAATTCATTATTCCTTGTCTGGTCGGTACTGCGGCGCGCCATGGAATCGCGCTGGAGTGCTTCAAATCCAGCTACGGTCAGGTCGTCCAAGATGCGGTTTCTCCTGACTCGAATCTGTATCGCTCGAATCCCGATGCGGTGCTCATTGCGGTTGACTTCCGGGCTTTTACTCTTCGCGCGAAATTGGGGAACACGTCATCGGCCGAAGCCGTTCTCGAGGCTGCTTTAAATTACATTCAGACGATCCGCGCCGGCGTTAAGGCGAATAGTAAAGCCATTTGTATCCTGCAGACGCTAGCGGCGCCTCCCGAACGCCTATTTGGCAGCCTTGATCGCGCACTCGCGGGAGCGCCTCGCAGCTTAATCGACGCTCTGAATCGCAATATTGCTGAACAAGTTCTTGGGACGGGCGACCTTCTTCTGGATGTCGCTGGTTTAGCCGAGACGGTCGGTCTCGCGGAATGGCACTCCCCGACACAGTGGAATATGGCGAAGTTGCCATTCTCAACTACGTTTCTGCCACTCTACGCCGATCATGTTGCCAGGATCATTGCCGCACTTCGCGGAAAAAGCCACCGCTGCTTGATTCTCGATCTGGACAACACTCTATGGGGCGGTGTGATCGGAGATGACGGCCTCGAAGGTATTCAATGCACACAAGGCGATCCCACTGGCGAAGCATTTCTAAGCATTCAGCGGCTTGCGTTGGATCTGAGAGAGCGCGGAATCGTACTGGCAGTTTCTTCGAAAAATAACGACGACGTGGCGCGATTGCCTTTCAGAAAACATCCAGAGATGCTAGTGCGCGAGGACCACATCGCGGTCTTTCAGGCCAATTGGAATGATAAGGCGACCAACATTAAGGCAATTGCTGAGGAGTTGTCACTTGGCCTCGAATCGATGGTATTGCTTGACGACAACCCGGTCGAGCGCGGGCTAGTACGGGAACTCCTGCCACAAGTCGCCGTTCCGGAACTGCCATCTGATCCGGCGCTTTATGCCCGGACCCTGACCGCCGCCGGTTATTTTGAGTCGGTTATTTTTTCTGAAGAGGATCTAGCGCGCGCGAATTTCTATCAGGACAATGCCCGGCGTGTAGCCCTGCAGAACCAGGCCGGTGATGTGGAAGCGTACCTAGCATCGCTTAACATGGAAATCACGTTTCAGCCTTTCGAGCGCATTGGGCGAGCACGGATCGCACAGTTAGTTAATAAATCGAACCAGTATAATCTCACGACCCGGCGATATACAGAGGCCGAAGTCGCCGCATTGGAGCAGGACCCAAGCTGCTTCACGCTGCAGGTCCGGTTGTCTGACTCCTTTGGCGACAACGGAATGATCAGTGTTGTCATCTGCCGGCCCAGCTCTGACGATGTGTGGGAAATCGATACTTGGCTGATGAGCTGCCGGGTGTTGGGCAGGCGCGTGGAAGATATGGTTTTGCGCGAAGTTCTCGAGCACGCCGGCCGTCGCGGGATCCGCAAACTGATCGGTGTCTATCGGCCGACAGATCGCAATCAATTAGTTGTGGATCACTATGCGAAACTCGGATTCACTCATATTCAGGCGCATCCTGACGGGACAACGATCTGGGAGCTGGATGTAGCTACCGCCAGCGTTCAACCCGCTCCCATGACGGTGAAATCTATCGGTTTCGAAATCTTCGCAACAGAGTTGAATTAATGCCAAACAGCCTCGATAGCACAAGCAGCGTCATAGCAAAGCCATCTGAACTCTCGTCGCATCGCTTGCCGCGGCGGGATTTTGTCATCCTGCCCCTGCTCAGTTTGGCGACTGTGGCGGTGATGTTCGGCGCTACCGAGGTGGTTACCAGGATGATTTGGGTCGAAGGGGGCCATGATACCTGCCGTGCCGATGACCCGGTTACTGGTCCGCGTCACAAACCCAACTGCGTCGCGCGAATGAAAGCCCCTGAAAGCCCCTGGGTTGTGGAGAAATTCAACGATTGCGGATACCGCACGCCCACCCCATGTGGCGTTAAGCCTCCGGGCACAATCAGGGTGGCTTTGATGGGTTCGTCCACGGCCGAGGGATATATGATCCCGTACCCTGATACATTTGCCGCGCGAGCTACTGATGTTTTAAGCCGTGCTTGCCACAGAAACGTGGAATTTCAGAATATGGCGATCGCAGGTTCCACGCCCCTTCACGCGTATAGGCGTCTAGACGAAGCTCTCGCAATGCACCCCGATATCGTGATGTTAGTGCTGACGGCTTTCGATATCGAGCACCCTATCGACCCCGAAGTACTCGCCTCGCGGAAGACTCGCCAGCCCCTACCTGCGCCGCCTCCGATCAAGCTAGGTATTGGGCACAGGATGAAGGACGCTCTCTCACAAAGCCGCACGGTGTTCGTAGCCCAGCACTTCCTCTACGAGGATGAGCAAACTTACGCAAAGCTGTTTCTGCTCGATAGGGAGCACGCTGCCTTTCTTCGCAGCCCGTTGACGCCCGCCTGGGAAAAACGGCTTGCCGATCTCGACCTTTTGCTTGGCGAGATGGCGGAGAGGCTTCACGCGTTGCACATTCCATTCGTGGTCGTCGGCATTCCGCACCGTGTAACCGCTGCTCTGCTAACGTCTCGCGATCTACCCGCTGGCGTAAACCCTCATGCTTTCGAACGGAGACTTGCCGAGATCTCGGAGAAACATGGCATCGGGTATGTGGAAGTTTCCAGGAGCTTCAGCCGGCTGTCAACTTCTAACGGATTGTTCTATTCCGAGAACAGTCATCCCAACTCCAAAGGAGAGGGCATCATCGCGGACGCAATTGTGGAACAAATAACGGACAGTGGAATTCCGGCATTTTCAGGATGCAAAATTCGCAATCGAACAAGCTAGCCAAAAACTAAATGGGTTCGGCCTCATTTCAATTTCTCGCTTTCGCTCTGATTGTCGTGATTGTGCACAACCTCGGCCGCTCCGTTGCTTGGCGACAAACCATCCTTCTGGTAGCGAGCCTTTGCTTTCTCGCTACCTTTTCGACAAACCCGCTGGCATACCTGCCGCTGGTTGGTTTTTTGGCGATCGGTTTTCTAGGCGTGCGCGCGATGCAGAACGGAAGTACCCGGTTGGCCTTTGCGCTGCTGATGTGCGGCACGATCCTGATCTATATTTGGCTTAAGAAATACACGTTTATTCCCGAACCGCTTTTCCTGCGGTTTCCTTACCTGACGATCGGGCTCTCGTACATATTCTTCCGAGTTCTCCATCTCATCATTGACGCCCATCAGAACATGCTGCCCGAAAGAATCGGCTTAATCTCTTATTTGAATTACACGCTGAATTTCGCGACCTTGGTATCCGGCCCGATTCAGCGTTATCAGGATTTCGAGCGGATGCAGCTCGCGCCCGTGCGTTTACCATTGACGGCATTCATCTCCGGGGCGGCACTCGAGCGCATCGTTATCGGGTTTTTCAAAGTCAATGTTCTTTCACTGCTGTTATCTTCCGTGCAGCAGCGTGCACTGGTTACTCTTACGCCCAATCAGCCTTTCCCAAATCGGGTGCTCATAGGCATCGTTATCGCGGCTTCATATCCGCTCTATCTATATTGCAATTTCTCCGGGTATATCGATATCGTTATCGGCATAGCCCGCTTTCTTAGGCTCGAACTTCCGGAGAATTTCAACCGGCCCTTCTCGTCCGACAACTTCATCAATTTCTGGAGCCGGTGGCATATTACATTGTCCGATTGGCTCAAGACCTACGTTTACAATCCGCTGGCAATCAGCTTGGTGCGGCGATTTCGTTCTCCGCAGATTGAGCCGTTCATAGGAGTTTTGCCGTTATTTGTCACTTTTTTTCTAATAGGACTCTGGCACGGCAGAACATCCGAGTTTATCGTTTATGGTGTCCTGCTAGGTTTGGGCGTAAGCGTAAACCGGCTCTGGCAAGTATTGATCGCCAAAGCCATAGGCCGAAAACGATACCGAGTGCTAGCGGCCGACCCGATCTATATCGCCTTCACCAGAGGTCTTACGTTCACTTGGTTCACTTTCACTTTGCTCTGGTTCTGGTCGAGCTGGGCGCAGATCGGCGCAATGACCCGAGCTTTGCAGCCGACTGCAATCGCCACTGTCTGGCTAGCGATTTTCTTGGGTGCGACTGCCGTGCTCGCTGTTTATGAGAGCCTTCGCGAGTGGATCTTGTCGATCGAGTTGCGCGACGAGCCGCTGTTACTGTCACGATATGTTCGGACCGTCTGGGATACAGCGCTGCTGACCGTTTCCGCTTCTGTTGTCGCGTTCCTGAATGCGCCGGCGCCGGATATCGTCTACAAAGCGTTTTAGTCCCGGGCCTTTTTTTTAGACGCTGACTCGGACTAGTATTAATGGCTCATGACGGATATCCACTCTGAGTGGTAAGCTATCTCGCGTGGAGCGCTTGCGCGACGCTTTATGGCACGAACGCTCAAAAGTCACGCTTGACATCGCGGCTCTCGAAGTCGCGAGCATCGAGTTTCCAGGGCTTGACTTTGATGCCTCGCTTTTTCGCCTCGAAACTCTGGCACAGCAGATCGGGTCTCAGTTAAACCCCAGGTCTTCCGGCCTGGATTTCATCAAGGCGACCAACGAACTCCTGTTCGAGACGCTCCAGTTTCGGGGCAACGAAGAGAATTATTACGATCCTCGGAATAGCTGCCTCAACTCGGTATTAACGCGGCGGCTCGGGATTCCGATTTCGCTGGCTGTTGTCTATATTGAGCTTGCCCGCCGGCTATCACGCCCAGTTTATGGTGTGGGTTTGCCCGGCCACTTCATCGTCGCTTATGAAGATGCCGACTCGCGATATTGGATTGATCCGTTCAATCGCGGCCGCATTCTTTCTTTTGGTGAGTGTTGCGCGCTGGCAAAGGAAACCGGCGGAGTGGATCTTCGAACCAATCCTGCTGTGCTCGCTCCGGTGAACAAACAGCAGATTCTCGTGCGAATGTTGAGCAATCTGAAAGCAATTTATTTGCGGGGTCACGCTCTGGAGAAGGCGCGGCAGGTACTCGATCTGCTGATTGACGCTATGCCTGGTTATGCCGAGGAATACCGTCATCGTGGTCTGATCCACCTTCGCCAACTGAACCATCGAGCGGCAAAGGTCGATCTCGAAACCTATCTCCGGCTGGAGCCGGATGCGCCGGAACGAGAGCAGGTTCAGAAGCAGCTTTTGTTGATTGAGCGTTGGAAAGCCGGCCTAAATTAACTAGCCAATTCCAGTTCCTTGACGCGAGCCGCGATCAATCGTAGATCGCGCAGAAACAACCCATACTCTTCCTCGTATCTCTCAGGAAGCCGCAGGATTGCAGAGGGATGCACCGTCGCAACCAATTGCTTGGCCCAGCGGTGGGGGAAGAAATTGCCGCGGTCTTTGGTGATTCGAAAACTGGAACCCATGAGTGATTGCGCCGCCGTGGCGCCCAGGCAAACAACAAGCTCCGGCTCAATGGACGCCAGCTCTGCTTCAAGCCAAGGCCGGCAAGCGGAAATCTCAATTCCGTTGGGTTTCGCGTGAATCCGCCGCTTGCCTCGCTCGAGGAATTTGAAATGCTTCACGGCGTTCGTGACGTAAATCTTCTCCCGATCTAGGCCGGCCTCGTGCATAGCCTTGCTTAGCAATCGGCCTGCCGGGCCGACGAACGGATGCCCTTTTCGATCTTCCTCGTCCCCCGGTTGCTCTCCAACCATTACGACCTTCGCGTCCTTGGGACCGTCCCCAAAAACCACTTGGGTGGCGTGTTGGTATAGCTCACAACCGCGGCAGGCCGCCGCCGCCAAACGGAGCTTGATCAGATCGTGGGTGCGCGGAACCCATTCCGCCGCGGACGTTTTCTGGTCTCTTATCACGAGAGTTTCAGCTCCGCGCAGTTTCGGAATATACGGACACGCTCTTCGCGGCTGCTTCGAAATCACCAAAATCGCTTTGGCGAGTGAATGGCGCTTCGAATGGCGCCGAGATTGGCTCGGCGCTCGGGTACAGCGATGGGAGCAGGTTTTCGCTTACAGATACATGCACCAGACTAAGCGTGTTCCGAATCCGGCAGTATGTCACTTCGGCGAAATCGGTCTTTCCGACGGTAGGCGCGATGTGCTCCAGCACTTCACGGTCACTCGCAAAATGAATAGGCGTCCGAACTCCCGCTGGCGTACAGGCAGTTAGCGAATTGAGGTAAGTGGGCCTCCAGTTGACACCATCAAGCAATCGATCATGAATAATATCCGCCAAGCCAATGCCGATAGCGCTGTGATACGTGAGCTCGCTCAATCCCCGCGCATATACGCGATGGACTTTGGGGATGTCGGAGAACGGATTGTAATCGCCGTTAATACCACGATTGATCACCTTCGTATCCATACCAGCACCGCTGATGTCTTTACCGATCTCGTCGACAATCAAGATGTCGATTTCAGGAGCGGGTAACGTTGCTTTCCAAGATTTCACTTCATTCAGAAGCGACTCTTCCTTTGCCAGCATAAATTCCCCGCCCTCGGACGAGCTAATGGCGACCAACCCGGCAGTTTCGTGATGAGCGCCTTCCTGAATCGCGAGCCCGCCTAAAATTTTGCCGCTCGACAAAACTTTAGAACCTGCGCTGCGGATCACCTGCTCTAGTCCAAGCCGGTATCCGAATGTGTGGTACTGCCTGGCGCCGGCAAATTTGCCGACTCCGATCGCAAGCATCTTGAAGAGACCGCTTTCAATAGAACCCGAGAAATCGGTGTGCCACTTGACGCGCGGGACAAGAAGTATGCCGTCCGACTCATACGCGCTCCGGTCCATGAATGTGTCGATGCCTTCGGAAGTCTTGCCGAGCGAGACCACATCAAGAGAGCTGATCACCGGCGCGCCGATTGTCGCTTCGTGAATACCGTAATGAGCGAGCACATCGGCCTGTCCTTCAGCAGTCGCTGCGCCATGACTCCCCATCGCGGGGAAAATGAACGGGCGAGCTCCGGCGTTCTTCCAGAATTCAATGATTGCTTTAACTATTGTCGCTATGTTAGATATTCCACGGCTGCCTACGCCGATTGCGACGCGACCGCCCGGAGGAATACGCGAAGCAAAGCCGGAGCGCGATAGCTCCGCGTGAACACGCTCCTTGATATTGGGAATTGCGCGATCTGGGAAGACTTGCTCGACGAGGACGAATCTCGGAAGATTCACTTTTTCAGCATAGCCCTAGTAGCTATCGATTCACCAACGTTTCTTCCGTCGGCCATGCGCCCGGTACTCTCGCCGGCTCCTTGCGTGCTCGGCGCCAAGTCTGCAGACGGTCCAAGTACAGGTAAATCACGGGAGTGATGTAAAGCGTCAAAACTTGCGACACAACGAGTCCCCCCACAACAGCAAGACCGAGAGGACGCCGAGCCTCACCGCCCGCCCCCGTACCAAACGCGACCGGCAACGTTCCGAGCAAAGCCGCCATTGTGGTCATCATGATTGGGCGGAAGCGTTTCAGAGCGCCCTCGAAGATCGCCTCTTCGGGGGGTTTCCCTTCCTTGCGTTGCGCGTCGAGAGCGAAGTCGATCATCATGATCGCGTTCTTCTTAACAATCCCAAGAAGCAGCACGATTCCGACGAATGAGTACAGATTAAGATCATCGCCAAAGAGTAGGAGCGTGAGCAACGCCCCCAAGCCCGCCGCCGGAAGTCCCGAAAGAATCGTGATCGGATGAATGAAACTCTCGTAGAGAATGCCGAGCACCAGGTAGATGACAAACACTGCGATAATCAGCAAAATTCCCAGCCCCCGCACCGAGCTTTGAAACGCGGCGGCCGTACCTTGATAACTAAAGCTGACAGTGTCGGGCATTCCGATCTGATGCGCCGCTTCGTCCACCACACCGGTCGCCTGACTCAACGACACCCCCGGTCTCACATTGAACTGAAAGTTCACCGCCGGCAACTGGCCAATGTGGTTCACACTCAACGGCGCAACAGTTTGCTTCAGTTGGCTTACTGCCGAGAGCGGAACCATTTTGCCTTGATTCGAGCGAATGTACAGATCCTCGAGCGCCGCCGGATCGCGCTGATATTTCGGCAATACTTCCAAGATGACGTCGTACTGGTCGGAGGCCGCCTGAATCGTAGTCACCCGGCGATTCCCGTATGCATCGTAGAGAGTATTCGCGATCGCATCGGGCGTTACGCCCAACGCCAGTGCCCGGTTCCGATCGATCTGCACGTCCAAACGCGGGCTGCTCAGGCGCAAATCACTGAAGATGTCCTGAATTTGCGGGATCGTACGGAGCTTCGCTTCGAGCACCGGAGCCCATTTGTAAAGCTCCCCTGTATCCGCGTCTTGCAGCGCAACGGAATACTGACTGCGGCCTTCGTTCTGTCCGAGAGTGATCAACGGCGGCACTTGCAAGAAAACCATGACGCCCGGAACTCTCATTAGCTGGCCCATCAACTGACCCAAAATGACATTAGCCTTCGGCCGGTGTTTGGCGTCTTTGAAGGCAACGAAAATGAAACCCTGATTCTGTCCAGAGAAGCCGCCGGTTCCGGATACATATGTGTCGATCCACGGGTTGCCACGAACGATCGCATTCAGTTTCTGCTGAATCCGGACCATCTCATCGAAAGACGTATCTTGCGCAGCCTCATCTCCGCCGAAAGCCATGCCTTGATCCACGGTTGGCATGAAGCCTTTCGGCATCACAACAAACAGGTAAACAGTTGCCACGGTGAGGACCAAGCTAGCAAGTAAAGTGGCTCTCTTGAAATGCAGAACGGTCTGGAGAGTCCGGCGGTAAGCGTCATTCAACCAGGTAAAGAACCGCTCGGACCACTCGTAAAACCGACTTCGTGAATGAAGTTCATGACGGAGGAAACGGCTGCACAACATCGGCGTGAGAGTCAACGAGATCACGCCCGAAATCAATACGGCGACCGCGATGGTGATTGAGAACTCGCGCAACAGCCGGCCTATGATACCGCCCAGGAATAGCACTGGAATGAATACGGCAACCAGCGACACCGTCATTGAGACGATTGTGAAACCGACCTCTCGTGCGCCCTCTATCGCCGCCTCCCAACGCGGTTTCCCCATTTCCATGTGGCGCACGATGTTTTCGAGCATGACAATCGCGTCGTCCACAACGAAACCCACAGAGAGCGTCATCGCCATCATCGAGAGCATGTCGATCGTAAAGCCCAGCAGCTTCATCGCTGCGAACGTTCCTAACAGCGATAAGGGAACAGCCAGACTGGGAATCACGGTCGCCGAAACATTTCGAAGGAAAACAAAAATAACTCCGATCACCAGGCAAACGGTGAGGATCAATGTGAACTTCACGTCGCGGATGGATTCTCGAATGTTTTGCGAGACATCGAATGATCGCCCTATTTGAACTCCCGCTGGCATCGATCGCTGCATGATGGGAAGCAAGGCCGTGATGGAGTTAGCCACCTCCACGGTGTTAGTGCCGGGTTGCTTTTGAATAGCCAGAACGATGCCGAGGTTATTGGCTACCCAGAATCTCGTTTTGTCATTGCTCACGCTGTCGAACACATTCCCGAGCTCATTGAGACGAACGGGGCTGCCATTGCGGTACGTAACGATAAGTTGCGCGAACTGCGAAGCCGATGTGAGCTGGCTGTTCGACTGAACAGTATAGGATTTCGTCGAGCCGTACAAGGAGCCGGCAGGCAGATTGACGCTCCCACTCGCCAACGCAGTCCGGACCTCTTCCAAATCCACCTGCCGCGCATCGAGTTTCTCTGGATCGGCTTGAACCCGCACGGCGTATTTCTGAGACCCATACACCATCACCCGCGCAACGCCGCTGACCATTGAGAGACGCCTCGCCATCATAGTCTCGGCGTATTGATCAAGCTGCGCCAAAGTCATCGTCTTCGAGGTGACAAAGACATAAACAATCGCCTGCTCGGCAGGATTCACCTTCGAATAGGAAGGTGGAGCGGGCATATTCGTGGGCAGCGCCCCTTGCGCCCGCGCGATGGCTGCCTGCACATCCTGAGCGGCAGCGTCGATGTTCCGGCTCAAATCGAATTGCAGCGTGATCGCGGTTGTGCCGAGCGAACTCGATGACGACATACTATTGATCCCGGCAATCGTCGAAAATTCGGCTTCGAGCGGCGTTGCCACCGAAGATGCCATAATGTCCGGATTCGCCCCGGGAAGCGAAGCGGAAACCTGTATCGTTGGATATTCGACAGCGGGTAGATTGCTGATCGGCAGCGTGAAGTAACTAAGAAGACCAAAAATGAGAATGCCGGCCATTATCAAGGTCGTCGTAATGGCCCGGCGAATGAAGAAATCGGTGAAGCGCATGCGAGTACCTTAGGAGCCGGCTCCCGCGTTCGCGGATCCTGCATCTCCGAGCTGAGCGTTAGCTTTAAGCAGCCGCACCTTCACGCCAGGAGCAAGCCGCATCTGTCCTTCCGAAATTACCATTTCTCCCGGCTTTAGACCATTGGCCACTACGGCCTGTTCGCCTGCGTTCGGGCTTTGATAGTTGCGTAACACCTGAACCGGACGCATAGCAACGGTGGTGTCCGGGTTCATTACCCACACGTACTTGCCTTGTGGGCCGGTCTGCACTGTGCGGCTCGGGACAACAATACGATCGTGCTCTAAATTCAACTGTGCGCGCACGTTTACAAATTGACCCGGCCACAACACGCGCTCCGAATTCTCGAATAGACCTTTCAGCTTGATTGTGCCCGTGGTCATATCTACCGAACTGTCGATAAAACGAAGAGTGCCGGTCAGGGTTTTCTCGCCGTCGGCAGTGGCTTGAACTAGTAGCGGATGTTCGGCATTATACTTTCGCACTTCGGGAAGAAGTTGCTCGGGCACTCCAAACGAAACGTAAATAGGTGAAACCTGCAAAATCGTGACCAGCGCAGCATCATTATCCTTTACGAGATTTCCTGCCTTCACGCTGATCGCCCCCGCGCGACCAGTAATCGGAGCACCAAGATTCGTGTAGCTGAGTTGGAGACTGGTCTGGGCTAGGCGCGCGCGATCGGCTTTTATCGAGGCGACGGCGCTCTCAACCGCAGCTTTGTCCGCATCGAGAGAAGCTTGTGCCGCATCTGCCGTCGCGACTACCTGCTCCGTCTGCTCCTTTGAAAAGATACCCTCTTTCGATAATGCAACGCCCCTCTCAGCTTGCGACCGGGCTTGTTTCAACGTGGCTTCGTCTCTTGTCACATTCGCGCGGGCTTGCTGCTCGAGCGCCGAATCTTTGACTAGGTCAGCTTGAATTTCAGCAACCTGTCGCTTCAACGGCTCAGGATCAATCTCAAAAAGAAGCTGTCCCTTTTGGACATCCTGGCCTTCCTGAAAATCGACCCGAAGGACTTGCCCCGCGACTCGCGATTTCACATCGACGGTGCTAATTGCCTCAACATTGCCGACCGCTGACACCTCTAGCGGCACGTCCGCCGCAACCGCCTGGACTGCGCGCACCGGGACCGCTTGCATCATCATCATGGCCATCACCTGCGCGTTAGCCGCGCCCTTCTTGGAACACGATGAAAGGAGCGTTACACACGCCCATGCGCCGGCAACGATCGCCGCTAACCCTATTCTCAATTTGTATTTAGACACGAAGGGGACTCAACTAAATGGGGTTACTTCTATCGTGACACACCTCGCCGTTGCTTCCGGCGCCGACACAACTGTCTTAGACGGAGAATCGCGGAAAAAGTTCGCATTTCGTCACAAAGAATTCGAACAGCTGACCCTTAGATGGTGCATCCAGCCGACGCGATGCACTCTCGCGCGGCTCTCTTTCCTGATGCAATGGCTCCGTGGACAGTGGCGCTGTGGCCGTTCAGATCGGTCGCTTCGCCCGCAAAGTATAGTGTTTCGCATACCGGTTCGGCCAGCTTTTTGCGTGCTGCAAGCGCCCCTGCGGGGACGTAACTGTAGGCGCCTTGAGCGAACGCGTCCCCATGCCAGTCGTGAAAATACGCTCCTTCAAGTAAACTGTCCACACGCGCTCGCGGACAGCCGGTGATTGAGGCCAAAGCTCCAAGCGCTTGCGCGATAACGAATGAGCGAGGCTGCCCTAAAAGTTCGTCCGCCCGAGGCCCGGCGCTCCATCCTGTAATTATGGGAGCTCGGACCGGCAGCGGCGTCCACCAGGTCGGAAATCGAGGCTCGTCAGAGAGCAGGAATCCAGCATCTGAAATATCTTTATTGGTCTCCCAGATCGCTTCCCGGAAGCGCAGGGCGACTCGCATCACCTGCCCGAAACGGAGCGAACGCGCTGCCTCGAGGGTATCTGAAGGCTCAGGGTCGAACTGAAACGAGCCGACCGCGCCGGGACTTGTTTGCAGCACGCCGAGCGGAACAGCAACAATCACCGCGCGGGTTCGAACGCTTTCTCCCTGCCCAGTAAGCGCTTCGCGGAAGTGAACTGTGGCAGAGCCTCGCTGCCATTCAATTTTCTCAACCGCTGAATTCAGCCGCAACTTGGAATCGAGACCGATAATCCCGTTTGCGAGCTGGATCACAATTGCCTCATATCCGTTCAGAATCCGGAACGAGCGGTCGCCATCGATTTCATCGGACGCGCGAGCATCTTGGGCGAGCGAACGGATCCCGATCACTTCCTGCCGGGCTGCATTGAATCCTTCCACATAAGAAGCTGCGAGTCGCTTCGCATTTCCTGAGTGCTTGGATCTTTTCAGAAATTCGGCGAAGCTGCGGTCTTTACCTCTCTCTGCCGCCTTCTGCATGTCCGTCATAACGTAATCAACTTGCTCCCAAGCATCCCTGAGGGCTTTTGGCTCGCCGTTCTTCAGATAAACCGCTCTATCAGCGCACTCGTAGGCGGTTAGTTTCGCAGACTTGATTACGTCCCAGATCTCCGGTGACCGGCCATGGATGAACTCGGCCCCGAGCTCAATCGGAATCGGTGACAGAGGATCTCGAATCGTCAGAATCCGGCCGCCAACGCGATCGCGTGCTTCGAGGCACAATACCTTCCATCCGGCTCGATCGAGCTCGCGCAGTGCCGCTATTCCAGCGACGCCGCCCCCAATGATAACGGCATCCAGATCCGCGCGGCGTGTCATAAGTAATTCACAATGAACGGCTTCTTCAATTCACGCAACTCGAGATAGTATAGTGGCATCGAAGACATGTGAGCGAGTTTCGCGACTGCGATCTTCGCCGCCACCACGTAGTAGTTCGCTTTCCTCCCTGCCGAGGCCCGCTGCAAGTTGCCGCCACGCAATGCGCAGCCCGCTAGGAAATCAAGTTCATCAACAAAGAAAGGAATCTTTTCATGCAACATTCGGACGATAAAGTAAAGCGCTATCTATTCGTCAGCGATTTCGATCACACTCTGAGTTTCAACGATTCTGGTGTCGTGCTGAGCGAACTGCTTGGTGTCACGGGATTCAAAGAACGAGTTGCCGGCCTGTCTGCCATCAACTTGGTGCAACAGGGTGGAGAGCTTGCGTACTTATTGCTTCACGATCCCGAATTTCGGCGCATTCGCAAAGAACACTTGACGGAAGTGGGTAAGCGAATTCGGCTTAAAGAAAACATCCGGTTGCTTTCTGATCTTCTGCGAGATCTCGAAGGCCATCAATTTGAGTTTTATGTCGTCTCGGCGGCTCCGGAAGAAGTCATACAGTCTGCGCTTGAGGGAATCGTCCCCGCCGACCACATTTTCGGAACTCGCTTTCGTTATGATCCTGAATCGCACGAAATTCAATCTGTCGTCCGGCTGCCAGCGGGTTATGGAAAAGTTGTTGTCTTAGACCAGCTCCGGGCCAGCCTGCCTATCGCGCACAACAATCTGGTGTATGTCGGCGACGGTAGCTCCGATATTCACGTTATGCTCCACGTGAATCGCTTGGATGGCCTGACCATTGCGGTATCGGAGAACAAGTACCTCACACAAATCGCGAAACGGACGGTTCTCAGCGATGACGCGCTAAGTGTTCTGATTCCGATCCTCGAGGATCTCTTCGGCTGGGAATCTACAAAGATCCGTGCGCTCTTTGAATCACACGGATTCGTGCTTAGGGATTGGGACAAGGTTCGCACGGACTCCATCACACTCTGCCGCACGAGTGTTCCGGCCACTGCGGTGAACTAAGCTCCGCCACGTAGCGCGGACATGGGCCGGCCCCCGATTGCAAGTGTGATCTGATGGAATGCTTGCAAGTCGGCCGGCTCATCTATCTGCTGAGTCTCACAATCGCGGGATTTGAAGCGCAGCACCGATCTACGCCGCTCTACGATGAACCCTACCGGCCACAGTATCACTTTTCGCCTCGTCAGAACTGGACTAACGACCCGAACGGTTTGGTCTATTTCGAAGGCGAGTACCACTTATTTTTTCAATTCAACCCGTTGCGCGACGAATGGGGACACATGAGCTGGGGTCACGCCGTGAGCCGCGATCTGCTGCATTGGCGCGAATTGCCGGTTGCTCTCCCGGAAGAAAACGGCATCATGATCTTTACCGGAAGTACGGTTATCGATCAGCGCAATACAAGCGGATTCTGCACAGGCAAGAAGCCTTGCCTTATTGCGGTATACACCGGATACGCGCCGCCAAAGGGGTCAAAGAGCGGGCTTCAGACACAGAATCTCGCGTTCAGCAACGATCGCGGCCGCACTTGGACGAAGTATGAACATAATCCGGTACTAAACCTGAATCTTGCGGATTTTCGCGATCCAAAAGTGTTCTGGTCCGATCAAGCCGCCTGCTGGGTGATGCTGGTATCACTTCCCAACGATCACAAGGTCGCGTTCTATCGCTCGCCAGACTTGAAGCACTGGAATCACGTCAGTGATTTCGGCCCAGCGGGTGCAACCGGCGGTCAGTGGGAGTGCCCGGAGCTTTTCGAACTCCCCGTCGACGGCAGCCGGGCGAAAACGCGCTGGGTGTTGAAGGTAGGACTTAATCCGGGAGGTCTTCAGGGCGGATCAGGCGAACAGTACTTCATCGGAAGCTTTGACGGCGCGAGATTCGTAAACGATAATCCCTCCTCACTTACGCTGTGGACAGATTACGGAAAGGACTGCTACTGTGCTTTGACACTCAATGGACTTCCTCGAAATCAACCACAGGTGATGATTGGCTGGATGAACAATTGGCAATGCGCTGCCGCCGTGCCGACCCATCCTTGGCGCGGGCAAATGACGATCCCACGAAAGTTATCACTGAGAACCACCATAGAAGGCGTCCGGCTGGTCGAGCAGCCGATTAAATCGCTCCAAGCCTTGCGGTCTCAGAGCATCGTCCTGACCAATCAAAGCATTGAAGAGCTGAATCGAAATCTTTCAGAAGGTGACGTTGCGAAGGGCCGCGCGTTCGAGCTAGACTCCACGATCTCGCTCGGTAGAGCTGAGGAGGTCGGCTGGAAATTATTAACGGCTGATGGAAGCTACTTAGTTGTTGGCTACAACCAGCGCAACGAGAAGGTATTCGTTGATCGCACGCATGCCGGCGTGACCGCCTTCAGTAAAGATTTCCCCGCGCGCACGGCAGCTACGCTACCGCTCCATGGAGACTCGCTTCGGCTCGAGATCTTGGTCGACCGATGCTCGGTGGAGATTTTCGCACAGGGCGGGCGCGTGACCATAACGGACCTGGTTTTTCCTTTAGCTGATGCAAGAGGGATACGGATGTATTTGAAAGGCGGTCAACCCGGCCCCGTATCAGTGAACGTATCCAACTTTCGTTCCGTCTACTCCATACCTTAAGCAACGTTCCCGGATGCTCGACCCGAATCACGCTTTCAACTCCTCCGTTTCGGTTCCCGGGCGCGTGAATCTCATAGGCGAGCACATCGATTATCACGATCTTCCCGTGTTGCCGATCGCGATTCAGCGGCGGATTTCGATTGCCTTTCGGGCGCGGAATGACGCTTCGGTTCATGCCGCGAGCTCGGGTTATGGTGAACGACAATTTACTTTGAATTCGCAATTCGAGCCGGGGCCACCGGGCGATTGGGCGAATTATCTGAAAGCGGCTGCACAGGCGGCTAATTGCCGTTGGACTCTCGAACGGGGCATCGATGCTGCGATCACCTCCGATTTGCCGCCGGCGGCAGGCTTGTCTTCTTCGTCCGCCCTGCTTACGGGCTTCACACTTGCCTTACTCCGAGCGAATGGCATTCGCGCAACGTTCGACGAATTAATGGACGTGCTACCACAGGCGGAACACTTCGTCGGGACGCGCGGCGGAGGCATGGATCACGCGGCCGTGCTCCAATCTGAGGCGGGATGTGCCCTTTTGATCAATTTTGCCCCGCTTAAGCTCTCACCCATCCCGATACCAGAAGACTGGTGTTTTCTCATTGGTCACAGTCTCACATCAGCGGAGAAGTCCGGAGCCATGCGAGCAGAGTACAACGCTCGCCGGACGATCGCACGCCGCGCGGTACAGCAGCTTGGATTCGAATCATTTCGATCAGCAATCGAAAATCGTTCACTAGAGGCACTCACCGCGCTAGCTGCGCAGGGTGCTGCAGACGGCCGCCTGAATGCGCTCGAACTTGACTACTTTCTGCACGTTGTGAGCGAGAGTTTTCGCGTGAGCGACGCCGTCACGGCACTGCTACAACGGGACGGCGCACAGTTCGGCAAACTGCTTTCGGCCTCCCATGCGAGCCTGCGAGACCGGCTTCGGGTTAGCTCGGCTGCGCTCGATGAGCTCGTCGATGGCGCCCTAAAATCGGGAGCCTTGGGCGCACGTCTCACGGGTGCCGGTTTTGGCGGCTGCGTAGTTATTCTATGTGAGGCTTCGGATTGCGATCGTGTTCGCGGGCATCTTGTGCGGAACTACTACTCCCGTCACAGCGCTGATTTCGATCCGGACAAACATTTGTTCGCTGCGAAACCCTCGGCAGGAGCATTGAATGAGTGAACGTTTTATCCGGCACGCTGTGGTACTCGCGGCAGGAAAAGGAACGCGGATGGGCAAGATCACAAGCGAGATCCCGAAACCGATGCTCTCGATCCAGGGCAAACCCATGCTTCAGCACATTCTCGAGCGGCTCGCCATGGCTGGCATCGAGAATTTCTTCGTTGTCGTCGGCTATCGTCATGAAATGATCGAGAGCCATTTTCGTGATTGGCAGCCGCCGTCGGGTCTTCATCCGGCGCTCGAATTTCGAGTCCAGGACCCTGTAAATGGAACTGGCTCCGCCGCGCTCCTTGCGAAGGACTTCATCGGAAATGAACCGTTTCTTCTCACCTACGCGGATATCCTCTGCGACCCCTCGGAATATCTGCGTTGCTCGGATATTCTCGGGAGAAATTTGGAAACGGCGGCCGTGCTCGCTGTAAAAGCCGTCGATGATCCGTGGCAAGGCGCGGCGGTTTATGAAGAAGATGGCCGAATCCAAAGCATCATTGAGAAGCCGCCGAAAGGCACGTCGACCACTCATTGGAACGGCGCAGGCTTTTACGCGTTTCGCCCGATCCTGTTCCACTACCTCGAGCGGCTTGAGCCGTCCCCGCGCAATGAATACGAACTGACGTCAGCGCTCGACACGATGCTCGAAGATTCGCTTGAACTTCGCATTTCTCCGATTGCGGGAAGCTGGCGGGACGTCGGGCGTCCGGAGGATTTGGCCGCCGTGAACGCCGGCTTCTAATTCCACAGCCGCCTGATTACCCCAACGAGCACCAACCCACTTACAACAAAAACAGCCGACAAGAGCATCACGTATCCAATCCGCCCGTAAAGAAGATTCCCGACCAGAAAGAGTCCCGACCAAATCACGCTAATCCCGCTAACCCACCCGACCATCGCGAGAGGAACGTTATCCGTTTTCGCCCAAGCTGCCGCTTCAGCTTTTGAAATGCCCGCTTCGATTCGGATGCGGCGCCAACCGGGCCCAAACGGGTGCACTTTGGTGTAGAAGTCTTTTAACACCTGGAGATCGGTTTTCGGCCCGACGTACGCGGTCAAGAGCCAGCAGATGGTCGTGAAAATCACGGTCGTCAGGAGCTGCTGGTCAGTACTGGGCGCCGTGCCACGTCTGCTCATCACTGCAAACACGACCGATATGCCGAACGAGCTGAGCATCGCAACAATCTCGCACCACGCTGTGACGCGCCACCAAAACCATCGGAGAAGATAAAGCAACCCAGTTCCCGCGCCGACTTGCAAAATGATGTTGAAACTCTGTTGCGCCGTTTGCAGGGCAAACACCAGTGCTGACGAGAGCACAAAAAGCAGCACCGTCGCCATTCGTCCCGCTGTGACGTAATGATGTTCACTTTCTCCCGGTTTGAGGAAGCGGCGGTAAAAATCGTGAACCAGATACGACGCTCCCCAATTGAGATGGCTCAGAATTGTCGACGAGTTCGCGGCAATTAACCCGCCCACCATCAGCCCGATCCATCCCACAGGAAGAAAGCGCAGCATAGCCGGGAATGCGATGTCATTGCCGATCAAAGCCGGATCCACATTCGGAAATGCTCGCCGGATATCGGCCAACGTTGGATAGACAATCAAGGATGCGAGCCCAACCAGGATCCACGGCCAGGGGCGCAACACGTAGTGCGCCAGGTTGAAAAACAAGGTCCCGCCGAGCGAGTCTTTCTCCGATTTGGACGCAAGCATCCGCTGCGCCACATAACTTCCGCCGCCGGGTTCCGCGCCTGGATACCAGACCGCCCACCATTGAACGGCGAGCGGCATCACGAAAACCGCGACAGCGAGCGTCCAGTTATTTGTGAAATCGGGAAGCATGCTCAAATAGCTCAGCCCGCCCGGACCGTGAATGTGCGAAAGTTTGCTCAGCAGCCCGCTCAACCCGCCAACTTGCGGCAATTCGACGGCGAAATACGCTGCCGCGATCACCGCCGCCATCTTGATGAAGAACTGGAACATGTCGATCACCAGCACGCCCCATAAACCGGAGTGTGCGGCAAAAACGACATTCAGCAATCCGACTCCAAGCAGCGTCTCCCAGCGACTGAGACCAAACAGCACGCCGGCGATTTTGACGGCTGCAAGATCGACGGTCGCCATAATCATGCAGTTGAAAAGCAGGCCCAGATACACCGCGCGAAAGCCTCGCACAGCGCTCGCGGATATCCCCGAATACCGCATTTCGTAGAACTCGAGGTCCGTCAGAACGCCTGACCGGCGCCACAATCTCGCAAAAAAAAACACCGTCGCTACTCCGGTTAGCGTAAACGCCCACCATTGCCAGTTCCCTGCGACGCCTTGTGTCCGAACAATATTTGCGACGAGATTCGGAGTGTCGCTCGAGAACGTAGTCGCAACGAGAGAAATCCCCGCCAGCCACCACGGAACGGAACGCCCCGAAGCAAAGAACTCCGACGTGTTTTTCCCGGAGCGCTTTCCAAACGCTAATGCCGGAAGAAAGCAAATCAGAACACAAGCCGAGGCGATGATCCAATCGACGACGTGCAGGTGCATGAACGACTAGCCTAACGCATGGAGGCTAACGCAGTATTCTGTGCGGGCCATTTAGAATGCCCTGAATCTGGCTGACCATTATAGTGAAAGATCGTGCACTTTCCTCCTGTTGAGCAACAGATCAATTACCTCAAAAAGGGATTGGCTGAATTGATTCGCGAAGACGAGTTACGCGAACGGTTGATCACTTACGGCAAACAAGGTCGCCCGCTCCGCGTGAAGGCGGGCTTCGACCCCACAGCTCCAGATCTACATCTCGGCCATACGGTTCTACTCCGGAAAATGAAGCACTTTCAGGATCTAGGGCATACGGTGATTTTTTTAATTGGCGACATGACCGGTCTCATCGGCGATCCCACCGGCCGCAACATCACACGCCCTCCCATGACCACGGAGGAGATCCAGCGAAACGCAGAAACATATAAAGCACAGGTCTTCAAAATTCTCGATTCCGAGAAAACGGAGATCCGATTCAATAGCGACTGGCTGCGGCCGCTCACATTTGAGAACGTGATCCGGCTCTGCTCAAAATGCACTCTCGCGCGGCTGCTCGAACACGACTACTTCGGCCAGCGTGTCGAAGACGGCGTACCGATTTCTGTTCACGAGCTGCTCTATCCCCTGGCGCAGGGATTCGACTCATTTGCGCTCGAATGCGATGTGGAAATGGGCGGCACCGACCAAAAGTTTAATCTCCTGGTGGGCCGCGAGATCCAAAGAGATTACGGCCAGCAGCCACAGATCATCGCAACTACGCCGCTCCTGGAAGGCTTGGACGGAATCGAAAAGATGTCCAAGTCCAAAGGAAATTACATCGGCATCACGGAGCCCCCCAAAATAATGTTTCGGAAAGTCATGCAAATCAGCGACGATCTGATGTATCGCTACTACGAACTGCTGACCGATATGCAGATGGACGCGATCGCCGAGCTCCGCGATGATGTCGCTGCGGGCCGAAAGGATCCGATGGAAGTAAAGATGGCGCTCGGCACTCAGATCGTGGCTAACTTCAACTCCGCTGGAGATGCAGATTCTGCCCGCGAAGCGTTCACGCGAGAAGTGCGCCAAGGACTGGAGCCGGCAGATACGGAAACTGTCGATCTTCCAGCCTCAGCTTCAAGCGAAAAAGGCATTCGCGTCGATAAACTGATGGCTCTGATAGGCTTGGCCCCGAGCGTTACTGACGCAACACGAAAGATAAAGGCAGGCGCCGTCGAAATTAACGGACACATTCAGAAAGACCTTCTGATGGCCCACGGCGGCGAGGTGCTCGTCATCCGCGTAGGCAAGCAATGGAAACGCGTCAGTGTACGGACCTGAAGCTCTCTCACAGGACTTGGAATATGATGGACTTCGGTGGTGAGTTTCAGGAGTCACGTGCATTGAAAGGAGTGTTATGGCAACCGTTCTTACCGAACCGAAAACTTCGGCACAAGCGCAAGTAAAGCAAACCAAAATTTTGATTAACAATGAGTGGGTAGACAGCGTCTCGGGGAGAACATTCGACACTGTCAATCCTGCCACTGGCGAGGTCATAGCCAAAGTTGCAGAGGCTGATGCGGCTGATGTCGATCTTGCCGTGAAAGCCGCGCGCAAGGCGTTCCATTCGAAGAGTCCCTGGAGAAAAATGTCCGCTTCGGAACGCGGCAAACTGATTAGCCGGCTTGCCGATCTGATTGAGAAGAACGCAGATGAGCTGGCAACGCTCGAAGCTTTAGACAATGGAAAGCCCCGGCATATCGCACGCACCGCCGACTTGCCGCTGGTCGCTGCGTGTTACCGCTATTACGCCGGATGGGCGGACAAAATCCAAGGAAAGACAATACCGATTGCGGGCGACTATTTCTGTTATACACGGCATGAACCCGTAGGCGTAGTCGGTCAAATCATCCCTTGGAATTTCCCGCTGCTTATGCAGGCCTGGAAGCTCGGACCGGCTCTGGCTTGCGGCAACACGGTGGTTTTGAAAGTTGCCGAGCAGACGCCTCTAACAGCTCTTCGCGTAGGCGAGTTGATCGTCGAGGCGGGTTTCCCTGAAGGTGTAGTGAACATTCTACCGGGCTATGGTCCGACAGCAGGCGCAGCCATAGCGCTGCACATGGATGTGGATAAGATAGCTTTCACAGGGTCGACGGAGGTCGGCCATCTCATCATGCAAGCCGCCGCGGAGACCAATCTGAAACGAGTCACTTTGGAATTAGGCGGCAAGAGCCCGAACATCGTCTTCGCCGATTCAGACCTGGAGGAGGCCGTGGAAGGCTCGCACTTCGCTCTCTTCTTCAATCAAGGCCAATGCTGCTGCGCAGGATCGCGCGCGTTTGTCGAGGACAAAATTTACGATGAATTCGTGGCGCGCAGCACGGAGCGCGCAAAGCGCCGCACCGTCGGCGACCCGTTCGATACAAAGACGGAGCAAGGGCCGCAGGTTGACAACGATCAATTTAATAAGGTGCTGAGCTACGTTGAAGCGGGCAAACGGGAAGGCGCGAAACTAATGTGCGGCGGCGAGCGCATTGGTGATAAGGGCTATTTCGTTGCTCCCACGGTTTTCGCAGACGTGAAAGACAACATGAAGATAGCCCAAGAAGAAATCTTTGGGCCCGTCATGAGCATTATGAAATTCAGCGATATGGATGAGCTTGTCGAGCGCGCCAACAATACTATGTATGGACTTGCTGCAGCGGTCTGGACGCGCGATATCGGCAAGGCGCATTACATTGCTAATAATGTTCGAGCCGGAACTGTGTGGATTAACTGCTTTGACGTATTCGACGCAGCAGCGCCGTTCGGCGGCTTCAAGCAGTCTGGAATCGGGCGCGAGCTCGGCGAGTATGGCTTGCAGCAATACTCAGAGATCAAGACCGTAACGGTGAAGTTGTAACCTGCGACAGAAAGGAGCAGACCACAGCATCTGCTCCTTTCAAACCAAAATCCTTACGCCGCGATAGGCAGCGGCATCACATTCTCCTGCGGTAACTTGCTCAGCAGCGCATCGGTAGCGATCTGCAACAACTGCTCGGCGCGATCGCTGAGGTCCACTTCATCTGAAAAACGCCGCAATTGCGTGTTGAACGCTCTCCGCAGCACAACGACCGCTTCGTCCAGACCCAGCCTCGGAATGTCAATAATCGCGAATTTCAGAATGCTGTCCATCAGAACCGTTTCGACATTGAGCATTTTATAGATCGCGCGGCGATTCTTTGCGACGTACTTCACGACTTCTTTGCTGCGATATGCGAAATAGTGCTCGCGGGTGAACCATGGGAACCGCTTCGTGTCAAGCGCTTTCAACTCGCGCCCCAACTTATTGGCCGCAGATGCGAACGCCCGGTCAAGAGCCTCGGTCTGCTGGATATCGTATGTGAAGATGTTTGTCGGTTTGCCGGAGAAAGGATGCGTACATTGGTAAACCAGAATTGCATAAGCAGTATGCGGCCGGAGGAGAATCTCAACGTTGGCCGCGAACCACTCGCGGACCCAGATGCGCATGGCGGTTTGCATGGCCTTCGAGACTGTCGAGTATGTCGGGAAGTAAGCCGGCGTTCTCTCTTTAGGCGCTGACTTCCAAACTGAAAAGTCAATGCTAGAGATTGCAACGTGAGTCGGCGTCTCGCTGCTCTGCTTGCTTACTTCGGCGATCTCTGCATTCCGCGTCGGCATCATGATCAATTCGCCCATGTGATTTCCCTCCCAAAAATGCACAGCCCAGAACGGCTCCGGGCCTCCGGCTGAATTTCACTCGCGAGAAGATCTCGTGAGCGACCCGAAGCTAACACGCAGATATTTCGAACAGGGGTTCGAAACAGTGTTTCGTTTGTACGAACCCGCGACTAAATGCCTGAAAATAATTGAAAAAAATTTTTTGAGAAAAATTCGCAACTTTTGTGACTGTTAGTTCAGGACTGGCCGAAATACCTCGAAATCGGGGTCGGTAAAGCTGTCGCGAAAGTCCGGTAAGCACGAGCCGTTTTTAGCAGTTCGGCCCTGGGGCTCCTACCCCAAAAGTGCTATACTTAGAAACGAATGAGCTTCCGGCGTCCGCGCCAGCGGGTTCAACCGGCCCCGCTCTTAAGTTCTTCTATCCCTGAGCTTTCTGAGATTGGCAGTGCCTGTTTGCCCGGCCACCTCGCCGTATTGAGCGCTTCACCATTCCTCTATTGATGAAATCTTCCGTTCAGATCTCTCGCGGAATCGAGTCTTTGTTTGGCACTCGCGACGAGAATATTCGTTTACTCGAGGCCGAGTTGTCTTTGCGCACCCGTCTTATGGACGGTGATTCGCTTGAGCTCGAAGGCGAGGAAATGCAGGTGCGGCGAGCCGAGCGCATTCTCGAAGACTATGTCAGCCTCGTGAAAGAAGGCCATGTCTTCAATAACGGCGACCTGAACAGTTACATGCGCGTCGTTACGAGCGACCCGAACGTATCGCTCCGCCGGTTGGTTGAGAGTGGAAAATCCCGCAGTTTTGGCAAGAAAGTGCTAGCGCCCAAAACCGTGAATCAGAGGCGCTATGTCGATGCTATCGAAAACCAGGATCTAACCTTTGGGATTGGACCGGCAGGAACAGGAAAAACTTACCTTGCGGTTGCGATGGCCGTTTCTGCGCACCTGAACAAACGCGTGAGCCGGATCATACTGACCCGACCAGCCGTTGAAGCAGGCGAACATCTTGGATTTTTGCCCGGCACGCTACAGGAGAAAGTTGATCCCTATCTCCGCCCTCTGTATGACGCGCTATTCGACATGATTGACGCCGAGCGTGTGGAAAAACTGCTCGAGCGCAATGTGATTGAAATCGCCCCGCTCGCTTTTATGCGCGGACGTACGCTCAACGATTGTTTTATTATTCTCGATGAAGCGCAGAACACCAGTATCGAGCAAATGAAGATGATGCTCACCCGGCAAGGCTTTAATTCGAAAATGGTAGTGACGGGCGATCAAACCCAAATTGACCTGCCGCCAGGAAAGAAGAGCGGCCTACTGAATGCGGCTGAGGTATTGAGGGGCGTTGAAGGAATCGCATTCGTCAATTTCGATGAGCGCGATGTGGTGCGTCACTCTCTGGTCCAACGAATCGTTAAAGCGTATGACCGTTACAACGAAATGATTGGAGCAGGACGGCAGCTTGCGCTCAAACTCGGCACCGATCCTGCGCAGGAAACGCCTGCGGAGCCTTCCCCCAATACAACAGTAGATATTCCGGAGTTTCCCCCAGCCGCATAGAAGTAAAACATGTCTTCCGATCCTCCTGAAGGTGACGGAACGGTGCTTTTTCGGGCCTTTCCTCCCGAGCGCAGATTTTCACAACATGAAAAGCAGGCGGTTGCAGCGTTTGCCCGCACGTTGGCATGTCAGGTTACCTCAGGCCGCGCTTTCACCTGTTTGATCACGCGCGACCGTGAACTCCAGAATTTAAACCGCATGTTTCTCGCGAAAGATTGTCCGACTGACGTTCTGTCGTTTCCAGCCCGAGACGGGAGCACGCTCGGTGAAATTGCAATCTCGGTTGACAGGGCGGAAGCGCAAGCAATGGAGAACGGGCATTCGCGAATTGATGAGGTTCGGATACTCATGCTACATGGCGTTCTCCATTTGATCGGCATGGATCACGCGCGCGACCGGGGGGCAATGGCTCGTGCAGAGCGGAGATGGAGATCCAAATTCCACTTGCCAGCCACGCTCATCATGAGAGCGTCAGGCTCGACATTACTGCAATGAGTCTTTTTTGCCTTGCACTCGCGCTCTTCTTCACTTGCCTGCTCGGCTTTGTGTCTTTCGTGCAGTTGCTCTATCTGGAGTCTCTGCGCCTGATTAAACGCGAGGTTCCATCGCTCCAATATTTTCGGGAGAGCCTGGCGGAAAAAATCGGGCTTGAAGTCGAGCGCGGCTCTTTGACCTTTTCTCTCGTTAAGCATGTGTCGCTTCCGTTGACCGGCGTGTTTTATTTCTGCGCGCTGGTCCGGCCAGGGGTTCCCCATTGGCAGAGCATACTTGAAGCGGTTGGCTTATCGTTTCTCGTGATGCTGGTCACCACATACCTGATCCCGATTTTTCTCTATAGACGGACGACCGGTGCGTGGATGTTGCGCTTACTGCCTGCCGTTAAGCTCCTGGCTGTCTGCGCGTCGCCACTCACTGCGCTTTTGCGCATGTTCCAGTCTTTAGTGGATTTGGACAACGCAGTAGCAGGCGAAACGGCCGCGACGGATTCGGTCGAGCACATCGAAGCCCTTATTACCGCGGGCGCTGAAGAGGGGATCCTCGAAGAAGAAGACCGGAAGCTGATCCATTCCGTGGTTGCATTCGGGGATAAGAGTGTGCGTGAAGTAATGACTCCGCGGCCCAACATTGTGGCCATTTCGGCGGATAAATCGCTTGAAGATCTCCGGCAGCTTGTCATTCACGAACAGTACTCGCGGATACCCGTATACGAGGGCACAATCGACAACGTAATTGGTTTTGTTCACGTGCGCGACATGTTCGAGCTCGACCCGGAAGATCGACAAAGCAGGGTACTCAAGGACTTGATACGGCCTGTCGAGCTGGTCCCGGAAACCAAGCCTGTCAGTGATCTCTTGCGCGATATGCAAACCCACGGCTCACATATTGTCATCGCGGTGGATGAGTACGGAAACACGGCCGGAGTCGCCACTATGGAAGATCTGGTCGAAGAAATCCTTGGCGAGATTCGCGATGAGCACGAGCCCGATCGCGATGTGCATCAGGAGTCCGAACATGTCTTCGTAGCGCCCGGAAGCCTAGACCTTGACCGGTTGCAGGATCTTCTCAATTTCCGTCCGGAGGGCGATACTGAATCGACCACTCTAGGCGGTTTGGTCGCTGAATGGGTCGGTCACGTGCCGCAGGTCGGCGAGACGGTAGAACGCGGGGGAATTCGCGTGCAGGTGCTCGCCGGGAATGAACGCCGAGTCGAGCAGGTGCGCATCTCGCGAGTCGGCACTCTTTCGCCGGTTGCTGCGAATTCGTGACAGAAACCCCGCACCGAGCTGGATTCGTCTCGATTGCAGGCCGGCCAAACACCGGTAAATCGACTCTGCTGAATGCTCTGGTGGGCCAGAAGCTTGCGATCACTGCGCATCAAGCTCAAACGACTCGCACAACCATTCGGGGCGTACTAACAACGCCGAACGCTCAAATCGTTTTTGTTGATACGCCGGGCATTCATAAATCGGACACGCTGTTCAACAAACGGATGATGGACGTGGTGCGAGACGCGCTCGGACAGCCCGATCTGATTCTCTACGTGATTGATGCCGGGCGACCCTTGACTCCGGAGGACGAGGAAGCCGTTGACGTGATACCACGAGCAGCAAAAGGTCTGCTCGTCCCGAATAAGATCGACCGGGTTCAAGACAAACGGCTTTTGCTGCCGCTCATTCAGCGGTATATGGAATTGTTTCCATTTGCGGATGCTGTGCCGGTATCGGCGAGAACGCGTGATGGGCTGGACGATCTCAGGCGAGTCATGGAGTCATACCTGCCCAAAGGTCCCGCTTTGTTTCCCGAGGACTACTTGACCGATCAGCCGTTGCGGTTCTTGGCAGCAGAGATCATCCGCGAGCGCATTCTGCACGCGATCCGTGATGAGGTTCCACATGCGGCCGCGGTTCTAATCGACGAATGGCAAGAGAGCCCCAAGTTGATAACGATTGCGGCTACGATTCACGTTGAGCGGCCGGGCCAAAAAACGATACTCATCGGCAATAAGGGCCAAATGCTAAAGAAAATCGGCTCGGAAGCGCGCGAGCAATTGGAAGTCCTGCTCGGAAATAAGGTGTTCCTATCCGTGTTTGTCAAGGTTAAGCCGCACTGGCGTGAAGATCCTCGATTCCTCAATTCTGTCGATTGGCGCTCGATGATAGGCTCAGAGAGTACATGAAGCGTTGTTTTATCTTTGCCCTGTTCTTTGCCGCCACGGTTGCGCAGGCCGGATTCACAGGCCAACAGAAGGTGGCCACTTCCGACGACCGGATTTTCGATCAGGTTCGAATGCGGTTGGCGACTGATCAGGATGTTAAAGGCGGCGCGTTCGACGTAACGGTGAAGGATGGCGTCGTCACGATCAAAGGTCGTGTGGATACAGAAAAGGGCAAAAATCGCGCCACCAAACTCGCGAAAAAAGTGAAGGGTGTCAAGGAAGTAGATAACGAGCTAATCGTTGGCCCGCCTAAGTAGAGCTATTGTTCACACGGCGATTGATTCCCGTCACATTTATCCTGGCCTGCGTCGTCCCGGCGTACGGAACGAGTATCGTCATCTTACGCAGCGCGAAAACGCTCTATATCGGAGCCGACAGCCGGCGCAGTTATCGCGAGACGGGCGAAATGTATGAGGGTTCGGTATGCAAGATCGTGCCTGCCGGACAACTCCTGTTTGTGGCCTCCGGACTCACCTATGCAAACAACCAGCAAGTGGCAAGCATCGGCGCGGAAGTGGGTCGCAGCAGTCCGACAGTACAATTCGCGATCGAGCAATTTCGTGACAAGATGCGGCAATTTCTTCCCCAAGCTATTGCCGCGCAAGGCCGGGTCGAGAGCAGTGCGCGCAAAGGGCTTATCCTCGAAGCGGCATTTATTGGCCTCGAAGATAACTTGCTCTCGGTCAGCGTGGAGTGGTACCGCACAAACGGAAATGTTTCAAAGCCGCGGATCAAGAGCGATCGGCGGACCTATTCATCGGCTGTTCCAGGCCGATATGATTTTATTTTTCTCGGGAAACGGAAGGCGATCGATGAATATTTAGGGGGGCGATTTCCTTCCGTTCGCAGCGACAACGGTGCGATTAGTCTGATAACGCGGTTAATTGATCTGGAGATCAAGGAATCTCCCGAGACAACGGCACCCCCAATCGATATTCTCGCGTTCGACGGTTCGGGTTGGCGGTGGGTTCAACGAAAGCCCGGGTGTCCAGCTTCCTAAATTCCACTGTAGATAACCACCTTTCGCGGTATCGCATGGCCAGACGACGAGCGGATTACGAAAGTCAAGGTCGCAAAGGCCACATTTGTCATAGCCTATATAGAAGAGCCTTGGTTGAGCAATTGCGAAGTGATTCCAGCTCAGTCAACACCCAAGAGCTTGCAGGCCCGCCGCGATAAAACCCAAACTATGAGCCATACCAGCATGCCACGGCGCAGCGCATATCATTTGCGGCGTGTGATCGGGAATGATCACGCCATCGAAGCTGTTTCGATGAAGAATCCCCAAAATGCGCAGCATATCCACATCGCCTTCGTCGATAAACGTTTCTTGGTAATGCGGCACCTTCCCTCTGACGTTCCGCAGGTGGATATAGGCAATTTTCTTTTGTTTGCTGTATTGGTCGACAGCATCGTACACGTCGCCTTCAGTCATCTCCGCAAGCGTACCGACGCAAAGTTCGAGCGCGTTGCTATCGCCCGGCGCCAAATCGATTAGTTTTTGATACATATGCGGCTGGTAAACCAAACGTGGCTGCTGCCGCATCATCGGCATCGGTGGATCGTCAGGATGGGCGGCCAATCGAACACCCGAGTTCTCCGCAACTGGGACCACTTCAAGTAAGAAGTTTTCCAACCTGCGCCACAGCTCTTCGTGCGAGATGGACGGCAACGTCCCCGATGGCGCCTCGGGATCGTAGATCATATTCCAAATCATTCCATTGGGAATTGGCGCGTCCACAGGTCCATCCATGCCCACCGTGATTGCACCTCCACGGCCAAACGGCCCGCTAACGCGCCCGCACACGCCGCCCAAACTGAAGTTGTATCCCAGCACGGGAATTTCTGCTTCTCCCATCCGGCGAATAATGGCCTTTACGTTCTCAATGTGCTGAGGCCGTCGAGGTCCATCGAGAAGAACGTCACACCAATGCGCCGGATCTAGATTTTCAATCGCCGCAAGCGTGAGACCTGCTTCGGCGACCTCCTGCCGGATCCTTTTCAGCTCTTCCAGGGTCCAGAGTTTATCGGCCTCACCCGCAACGCCCCACGGCTCAAATTTGCTGCCTATGGGCTGATTAGTCCGCGAGGGCGACTCTTCTTGGTTGAAGTAATCGACCAAATGAACAACTACATGCGTACAGCCGGCTTGCCGCGCAAATGCATAATATTCGCTCGTCAGCATATGCCGGTACAGCCCTAATCCGAGCTTCATCGCGCAATTATTGTGTTACGAGGACGGGCCGCGTGCCTATGCTGCGCAAGCAGTGATCCACCCAAAGTTTCGTCAGCTTCTCCTGCGTGCTGTTCTGTGACAGCCGCATCCGCAGACCGCCGAATTCGACATGATCCAGCGGCTGATCCTGATTAAAGCAGGAAAAGACGACCGTCTCCTTACCAGTCTCCGGGTCCTTGTGCACTTGGAGGCACTGCGCACAAATCTCCTTCATCATGCATTGCATTGGAGAATTGACGCTCGCAATCGCGTGATGCTCCGGTTTTAAATAGGGGCGTAACACGGTATGCCGCGCTTCCTGGACAGCGCGCATCATGCCATCTGAGCCAATGACCATCAAGCGGTCCACCGCACGAAGTGGAATTTCAGTTTCTCCCAGATCGCCTCGCCCATAAGCCAGCATTCCTTCGACGATGTTTCCGACAAATGCGCTGTCCTGAACGCGACCCGGCGTGAATCCCGGCGCTTCATCGCAGCACCATACGACAACATCGGCTGCCTTCTCGATCTCTTCAACCTTGTACCGGTCGATGATCTTTTTGTAACCCGCGAAATAGATTACGCGCGAACCAGAAGCGCGAAGCTGTTGCCCAATCGAAAAAAGTACGGCATTCCCGAGGCCACCGCCCGCCAACAAGACCGTTTTCTGCGCCGGCGTTTCGGTCGGTGTACCCGTCGGACCCATCAAAATGACGGGCTCACCCGGCTTCAACAAAGCGCAAATGTCCGATGACCCTCCGACTTCAAGAACGATGGTTGAGAGGAGCCCTTCTTTGAAATTTACCGATGCGCCCGTGAGCGCCAGCCCCTCCATCGCGAGCGTAGTTCCATCGACCCGGGACGCCAGAGTTTCATAATTCTGCAGACGGTAGAATTGCCCTGGTTTAAAGGCCCTCGCCGCAAGCGGGGCGCGAACCACTACCTCTACAATGTCCGGCGTCAATCGGATCACATCCTGCACAGTAGCCCGCAATTCATCATTAAGTTTCTCGATAAGCTTAGATGGGCTAGGCTCGGACGGCGCCACGCGCGACAAGATACGCGTCAGTACCGGGTATCCCCGCTTCGCGCTTGCCATTGCCTTCACCACGTTGCCAGAAAAAGAAGGATGCAGATCGCCGAAAAAACTGATTGCCCGTCCATCCGGTCTGACTGAGATTAAAACGTGGGCAGCCGAAGGTTTGGCAATTCGTTCCGGCTTCACCGGATTTCCGTTTTCGTCCACAGCTCGGAAGAACCGGCCGTCCACCGTGAAATTGCGCTCGTCCTCACGAGCTAGCACTGTGTTGGGTTGCGTTCCTGCGGCTACCAAAACCGTTCTTGCGCGAAGGACAACTTTATCTCCCGTTGATGCCAACCCGAGGCCATCGTCATAACGATGCTTGTCAAACCGAACGGCTTTGGCGCCTCCGTTAGAGTCGACTTCTACTTCTTCTGGAACCAGGCACTCTGCGAAAGTAATCCCCTCCTCTAGTGCCTTTCCGACCTCCTCATGGTTCAGCGTGTAACTCGGTGCATCGATCAGTCTCCTTCGATACGCAATCGTTACGCCGCCCCATGCGTTCAACAGGTCAACAAAACGCGGCGCTCTTCCTTCACGAGCTGCCTTCGCGCACTCAGCACGAATCGCTCGCGCATGTGTTAGAAACTCATGAGCGACTTCAGCCTCTTCTTCTGTCCAGGCCGACTGCACCTCGCGCTCACCGAGTTCTTGCACGAGCAGCTCATAACGCTTCAAAAATTTCTCGACTTGCACGATGTAGTACGCCATCGACTCGGTCGCAGTGTCGATAGCAGTCAAACCGCCGCCAATCACGACAATCGGCATGCGGATTTGGAGGTTCGCCAGTGAATCGTGTTTAGCAGCCCCGGTCAACTGCAAAGCCATTAAAAAATCGGAGGCCTGGCGCACGCCCCGAACTAAGCCGTTCTTCATCGGAATCACAGTTGGCCGGCCCGCTCCTGCACATATCGCGATGTGATCAAATCCCATCTCGAAGGCGCTGTCGGCAGTAAGGGTCCCGCCGAATCGCACGCCGCCAAACATCCTGAACTGGCGGCGCCGCTCAATGAGCAGACGGATCACCTTCAAAAAATTCTTGTTCCAACGAACTGTAATCCCGTATTCCGCTACACCCCCGAATCCCGCCATGACGCGCTGATCTAAACGCTCATAGATTTCGGAAACATCGCGAACTGGCCGGAACCAACATCTCCGTCCACTTACATCGATTCCGGAAAGGTCGTCCGGAAGAGGCTCGATCTTCAGCCCATCCACCGCGACAACTGTGTGCCCGTCGTTCATCAAGTGATGCGCCAGCGTGAAGCCTGCCGGACCAAGCCCGGCTATTAAAACCTTGTGGTCTGTGGGAATGCGCGGATACGGGCGTCCAAAATTCAGCGGATTCCAACGCGTTAAAAGACTATAAATCTCAAATCCCCACGGAAACTCGAGCACATCCTTTAGAGATCGCGTCTCGATTTGCGGAATATCCACGGGTTCCTGTTTCTGAAAAATGCATGATTTCATGCAGTCATTGCAGATCCTGTGTCCGGTACCTGCGACCATCGGGTTATCGATTACAGCAATAGCAAGCGCGCCCACAGGGTTGCCCTCACCCTTAACCAGATTCATCTCTGAAATTTTTTCATCTAGCGGGCAACCTGCTAGCGGCACGCCAAGAACGCTGCGCTTAAACGAGCCATCCTTTTCCTTCAGACCGGTCGAGCAACTGTCCTTCTCCTGCTTATGGCATTTAATGCAGTAATAGGCTTGGTCGAGCGCACGTGTGAGATCCATTCCCGCATCAGTTAACTGAAAACCTTCTCGATGTCGCCTTCGATAGTGATGGTGGTCATCTCTCAACTTCAGGCGAACCAAACCATCGCTTGCCACCGGTTCAACTGGAATCAATCGATAGATGTCGAGCTTCTTAGGCGTCTTAAACAACACCCCTCGCTGGTGCTTCTCTTTACCTTCCGGCGCGAGCGTCGCCCACGCTGCATATTGCGATGCAAGCCGAAGATGTTCTTCGTGCTCAGCTTCTGATTGGAGCCATTTTTCGACGTGAGTCGCAAACGCCATCTCGGTCAGCGGTTCCTGCATCAACGTCTCAAGTTCCGCGCCCACCGCGAAACCGTCAATCTCGCTCGCGCGTTCGGGCGTATATCCGGTTAGCGCCTTTCTCTGCACAAACCGCCGCTTGACGTAGTACAACGGCGCTAGCTCCGAGTGTCGGAACCGCAAGTCGCGAAGCTCTCGCTCGATGCCGAATAGTTCCGAGATAAAGTCTTCTAGGCAAGGCGCCAATTCGATGATCAACTCCGAGCTTTGTTTCTGATGAAGCGTGTTCGGGTCTCGACGTGCCTCAAGCAATCTTCGACACAACTCCGGCGCAGCTTTCTCGAGCTCCTGCAGAAAAATTCCATCGAGTTTCACCAGTCCGTCCCGCTCGTAAAGATCTTCAAACGTTAACCCGAAGGCAAGCGAGAGATCTCCGGCAACTAGTGATCCTGCAGAATGGCCGTTACCGCTCTGATTTTTGTTCGTTAGATTCACAACGGGTCGCGGGAGCGGGAGTCACAATGAAACGGACTCGATCTCCCGTTAAGGGTAACTATCTATATTGTTGCAGATCAACCCGCCTTTGCTTCCAATACCGGTGCGCGTAAATGATTAGATTTACGCCGCAAATTCCCGCTCCTACCCACGCCACCAGAGGTCTTGGCAGGTCGGGATATACGATCTCATCCAGACAGTGAACGATGAATCCACCCTGATATCGATTCACGCCCACTCGCATTTTAAAGAACTGTTCCAGAAGTGTCAATGGACACTCCCACGGTCCTAATTCCACCACAATCCCCCATACGAGCGACGCAATGTGAAACCACGTGAGCAGCGGCCGGTTGCGAGTCCAAAACACCCCTAAAATCACCCATACAATCCAGACGGCGTGCGCAACCAACACCGTCCCTCCAGCTAAGCTAGTGAATTCGACACTCGCCACATCACTCCTCATCAGACCCCAATGCCATCCTGAAGTTTATGCCTCGCGAGCCATTTCGGTTCCAGACCCGGATTCGCTTCATCGATACAGATGCAAGCGGCCGAATCCACTACACCGCCATGTTTCGCTATTTCGAATCCGCAGAAATTGAGCTTCTGCGTACCGTCGGCATCACATACGACTTGCGCCGAGCTTACAGACTGCCGCGCGTGCACGTTGAATGTGATTTCATGACTGCGCTCGCCCATGACCACTCGATCGAGATTGAAGCGCGTTTAACAAGGATAGGGCGATCCTCCGCTCGGTTCGAATTTCGTACTTTCAAAGGCTCTGAGCTCGCCGCAAAAGGCTCAGTAACCGTTGCGTGCATCGATGCTCAAACCGAGCGCTCAATTCCTATTCCCGATCACATCCGGGCAAAGCTCATGACCATAATGGATGGTTCCAACGGCGCTTCGGACTGACGGCGGCGCTGTCCAACAGACTCCACATCGAATGCTTAAGGAAGCGCTCCAGGGCACTCATCAGGACTTTACAGAAGGCAGTCTCAACCGTGCCATCGTCCTGCTCGCCATTCCCATGATCCTTGAGATGGTCATGGAATCCCTCTTTGGAATTGTCGACGTATTTTTCGTGTCGCGCCTTGGTTCCGACGCTATCGCGACCGTCGGCCTCACCGAGTCCTTGCTCACTATCGTGTTCGGTGTGGCAATCGGCCTGAGTATCGCCACAACTGCATTTGTTGCCCGCCGCACCGGCGAAAAAGATACCGAAGGAGCGGCCGACGTCTCCGTTCAAGCAATTGTTCTCGGATTGTTCGTTTCCGCCATAGTCGGAATTATCGGAATTGCGACCGCGCCTAGATTGCTGAAGCTGATGGGTGGCCCGCAGCCCGTTCAGGCTAACTCTCGCTACACCCAACTCATGCTTGGCGGCTCAGCCGTGATCTTCCTCCTCTTCCTCATCAACGGCATCTTCCGTGGGGCAGGAGATGCCGCCCTCGCCATGCGAACCCTTTGGCTTGCCAACGCAATCAACATTGTGCTTGATCCTTGCCTGATAAACGGATGGGGACCGTTTCCACGCCTTGGAGTGTTCGGCGCCTCCGTCGCGACAACAACGGGACGCGGCATCGGTGTTCTATTCCAACTCTGGCAGCTCAGCAATGGAAGGAACCGTGTGATTGTGCGCCGCAGGCATGTGCGCCTGGACATCTCTGTAATGATGCGGCTTCTGAGGGTGTCTGCAACCGGAATCATTCAATTTCTGATAGCGACCGCCAGTTGGATTGGCTTGGTCCGAGTGATCTCCACCTTCGGGAGCCCGATTGTTGCGGGTTACACAATCGCAATTCGCATCATCATTTTCACCATTCTGCCCGCCTGGGGGCTCAGTAACGCGGCCGCAACGCTGGTTGGACAGAGCCTCGGCGCCAAGAAGCCGCATCGCGCGGAGAGTTCCGTTTACCGCACCGGCTTCTACAATATGCTTTATCTCGGTCTGATTTCGATCGCGTTTCTCTTGTTCTCTCACGCTCTTGTCTCAGTTTTCACAAGTGATTTACAGGTTTCGACCACCGCTGTATCGTGTCTGAAAATCATCGCATTGGCTTACGTGAGCTATGCCTGGGGTATGGTGCTGATGCAAGGTTTCAACGGCGCGGGCGATACGACCACGCCAACTCTCATCAACTTTCTCGCCTTTTGGGTAGTGCAGCTTCCGATCGCTTATTTGCTTGCGATTCGATTCTCACTCGGGCCCCGGGGCGCCTTCTCCGCCGTTCCCATAGCCGACCTCGTGTTTACCGCTGCAGCGCTAATACTCTTTCGGCGCGGAGCTTGGAAACGACAGACCATTTAAAGGCTACTGTGCCCGACCGTTCCGTCCCAGCACAAAAAGCGTCACATCGTCTGTTAAGGTACTGTCGCGGCAAAATGCAGCAAGATCTTGCCGGCAGAGTGTAACCAGTTCACTGGGGCCTCCGATTGGAGTTCGGCCAAGCACTTTCCGAAGGCGCTCAGCGCCATACTCGGAACCCGAACTATCCGTCGCCTCCGAGAGTCCATCTGAATAGATGACCATGCCCTGACCTGATTCCAGTTGAATTTCGGTCACGGAAAATTCCTCGCCGGCAAACATACCTACTGGAAGATCAAATGTTTCAAGCGGACGAACATCTCCATCGCGAAACACGAGAGGTGCAGGATGACCTGCGTTACAGACCTCAATTCTGCCGCTCGGCAGAGCGCGCCCGCAAACTAGAGTCGCGTACTGATTAGGCAAGGTGCTCTCGGAGAAGACCCGGTTCGCATGGTCGAGCATGCCTTTTAGCGGCAGCTCTACCGAAATCAGAGTACGGAACATGGCGTGTAAATGTGCCATCAGCATGGACGCTGCCACTCCCTTACCGGACACATCGCCCACCATAAAGTAGAGCCCCGCCTGACCGGCATTCACAAAGTCGCAGTAGTCTCCACTGACAAGCCCGGCCGGCTCGTAGTGATAGCAGATCTGCCACCCGTCAAGATTAAGATTCTGCTTAGGCAACAGCCCCTGTTGAACCCGGGCCGCGAGTTGAAGATCATTCTCCAGAGCATCTCGCTCGCGTTTCGAGAGATGGCTCAAGCAAACGCGCGTGAGCGGATCGCTAACCAGACGATCATGCTCGATCGCTTGGTGACAGGTTTCACAAACTCCGAACGAGCCTGTCTCCATCCGTTCAAGGGCGCCGTCCACTTCTTCCAGAAGCAGTTCTAGCGGCGCAGGTTTATTTGATCGCGCAATTGCATGCTCGAGTTTGTTTCGGCGCTCGAGCAACTGCTCGCGCACAAACTCGCGAAGATAATTGTCAAGGCGATCGAAAGATTCTTCGAAATATGGAAACAAGTTCATCGCAAAGGGCCCGCAACGGGACCATGCTCCGTATGTACCATCTTCAGCCTTTCGCCTGGGATTCGACAACCAGAGAATTGAACGTTCCAGTAAAACCGTGACCCCCGGGGCCGTGCATGTGAAATTCGAATCGCTCGGCCGGATTGATTTGCGCCGGCACCCCGCCCAGTAAGCTGGACGCTATGGAAGCGAATTACACCATTACGGTAGATGCTGCTCCGCCCGACACCGAAGTGAGCCACCTTGAACAGTGTCTTCGCAAGTACAACGCTTCGATCGTCGAAAATCCCGAGCGCATTTCCCTGCTTCTCACTCTTCTTGATTCCAATAAGGAGTTCACCGGTGGGCTCTTCGGCAAAATCTCCTATCAGTGGCTCTTCGTGGACACTCTCTGGGTTTCTGAGCAAGCACGCGGCAAAGGGCAAGGCCGCAGATTATTAGTCGCGGCCGAGCAAGCAGCCCGAGCACATGGCTGTGGCAATGCATGGGTGGATACGTTCAGTTTTCAGGCGCGCTCGTTTTATGAAAAGAATGGCTATCTCGTTTTTGGTGAACTGCCTGACTACCCGCCCGGACATACGCGCTATTTTTTGCGCAAGTCTTTGAAGGCCTCCCAGCCGAGTTCCGCTACATTCGAGTAGGCCGACGCACCACTGCCGTTTTCTGCCCTTACGCGATAGAACACCTCGTCCTCGCCGGCAGGCGCTCTTGTATCCGTGAACGAAGCCGCCCTGCCCGGCAACTTGGACCTTAATTCCCACCGCCCTTTCCGTCCAATGCGTTGCTCAACCGATACACTCTGCGGGTGACCTTCATGCATCTTCCACGTCAGTTCGACTCGCCCCCGGGCGTTCGTCGCATTCAAATCACTTGGGACCTCCGGCAATTCAGGCCAGTCAAAGAAGCTCTGATCCGTGATCGCTAGAACACTGTCGGTCAGTGGCAGACTCTCCAACGTATCACTTGTTCCAGGTCTCCAAGAGAGATCGCGAATTTCCCCCGATCTCACATCCACCAAAACAGGATTCCGAATTCCCGAACCTGTTATTCGAAGCGTGATCTTTAGCCTCGCAAATTGGTCACCAGGCTCACTAAGCACGGGCACCCAGTACGCGATGATTGCTTTACCTTCAGAAGACCGAAACGAGTAGAAGCGCGGCTGCTCGGAAAGCACAGCGGCCTCGCTCTCGACTTTAGTAGAAAAATCGACATGGGTATCCGAGAACAACGTATTTGTATTCCGAAGCGCCGAGTACGCAGGCCGCGGCTTGAAATCATCTGGGCGGAACATGAGCCCGTGCAGCATCCCAAAATCATCGCTCTCATTTCCATTCGTCGCGCCAACAATTAGCCATACGAAGGTGCGGACACCTTCCGCCCTGTCAATAATCAGGCCTCTTGGAATGTACTTCGCCTGCACTGATTCGTCCGAGTTCGTCCACGACGGAATCCCATCATTGAATTCGTCGTCCCAGAAAACGATCTCTTTGCGAATCCCTGGATAATTGTGCACCATGTCACGCAGCGGTTTTGAAGAAGCATTCGTGTCGGCATGCTCATGTGTTGCTTCTGGATTCAGATTGTGCCCGTAGTCAGGATAGTTGTGATACGCGAACACATCGATTGCCGCAGCGCAATCGCAAGCGTCAAGTGCGCGCTTGGCGAAGTCCACATCCGCTCCGGCGAGTCCACCGAACACTGTTTTGGCCTTCGGGTCAGTGCCGTGGATTGCGGCTGCAGAGGCCTTGAAAAGCTTGCCATAGCCTTCCGGGTTTGGAGCAGGGTTCCAGTATTCGATGTTCGGTTCATTCCAAATCTCGTAGTATTCCGCGCGGCCGCGAAAGTGATTCACCATCCATGAGACATACTTCGTGAAGGCTCTAATTTGCTCGTCTGTTTTTGGGGGCCAGAATATCGAATAGAGACTTCTGTCGGGATTGTGAAAACCACCCGCCTTCGGCACAACGCTCGTCAGTGGACGTCCACTAGGAGACGTATATAACGGGTTGCCATACAAGAGCTGTATTTCGATATGCACCCCATTCTCAACGAGTGAGTCGACGTAATCATCCAAATCCGGCACTACGCTGTACTCGCCGCGTTTCCGCTCCACCCATTCCCAGCTCGTGTAGTCAGAACTGTTTTCGTATTGGCCGATTCGAACGAAATTCACCCCGGCATCAAACATGCGGGTCCACCACCTTCGGTTCCATGGAATGAAAGGGTCGCGCGGCAGATCCGAATTGATCCCGAAACCATCATGTATCTGGCTTGACCGGCGTGGAATCAGATAACGCGCGTGACTATTCTCCGCACTCAGGAGCGCTAAAGGCGGAATCGCAAGCAGCAGAGTCGAAAACACTACGACAGCAATACTGCGGCTCATTTCCTAGACTTGGAACTTCGTCCCCGTGTATTTTTCGACCGCATCGAGGTTGAGAGAAACGCCAAGGCCGGGCCGCATAGGTATCGATAGCATTCCATCATGATCCAATTCCCACCTAGTTTCGACAATCTCATCGATGAACGGCGATCCGGTGAGATATTCGACTAAATCAGTACCCTTAATGGCCGAGGCGAGTTGGAGATCCGCAGCCAAACCCAGTGCGGTGTTCCAGCCATGTGGAACAAACCGAATCCCATTGTCTTCGGCCAGCCACGCAATCCTGCGCTCCTCGGAAATACCGCCGACTTTCGTAACATCTGGCTGCACGATATCAAGCGCGCCACGCTGAAGCCAAGGAGCAAAAGATTGGCGGCGCGTCAAAACTTCGCCGCCCGCAATCGGCACGGGCGAATTCTTCCTGAGTAGCAAATAATCGCGAAAATTGTCAGGAGGAAGCGGCTCCTCAAACCAGTAAACATCGTAGTCAGCGAGCATATCAGCGGTTCGTGCAGCCCATTTATACCCGTGAGGCCAGAATGCATTGCTCGCGCCCGCATCGACCATCAGCATCGAGTCGGGTCCCACCGCGTGGCGCGCAGCACGGATGATCTGCTCATCTCTTGCGTTGCCCGCCCTGCCGAACGGCCCCCAACCGATCTTGAACGCCTGAAATCCCTGATCACGAATGCACGCCAACTGTTCTGAAAGCCGTCCGGGTTCCTGCATCAAGAGCGACGCATAGGGCCTGACACGATCACGACAGCGCCCGCCGAGCAATCTACCTACGGGCTGACCGGTAGTTTTTCCAAGGATGTCCCACATCGCAATATCGATCCCGCTGATCGCATGCGTGAGACTTCCACCACGCCCGAGCCAAAACGTGTGTGCGTTGAGCTTTTCAGTTACTCGCTCCGGTTCGAGAGGGTTCTCCCCGGTGTACAGCGGCATCAAAACGTTAAGCGCGGCTTGCACCAGTGCATCGTTCGTGAAAGCCGAGCCCCACCCGATAACATCTTCATCCGTGAAGACTGCAATTAACGTGTGGACGCAGTCGCTCGGCTCGATCTCGGTCGCCCAGCCGCCCTCTGGCGTAGCTCCGCGCAATCCGGCGGCCTGTATCCTTGTGATTTTCACTCGTCTGGGGTCAGTGTGTCATGGCATACACGACGTAGTTCACGCCGATCCGAATCCCCAGGTCCGAAAACTTTTCTGGATACCGTGGATCGTCTGCCCACTCCCACGAGTCGCCAATGTCGGAGTTGAACGAAATCGCCACCATAATTCGCCCTTTGTCGTCGTAAATGCCGCGCCAGCGCGCCACATATCCGTCGTTCTTATAGCCTAATCTCAAGTGCTCGGCGCCTGGAATCTGATATCGATCATCGAGATCGTAAACCGTATGGACGATCGGATCGCTGTCCTGAATATCGACGATTGGACGGTCTGGAAACACCTTCTTCATGGCTTCCTCAAATACCTGCCACTCCAATGTTCCGTGAAAATCGTCGGCCATGAAAAATCCGCCCCGCAGCAGATAATCGCGAAGCTTTTGGGCTTCAGCATCTGTCAATCCCCACTCGCCTACTTGCACTGCATACAGCCACGGCCAGTTGTACACATCGTCCTCGTCATCCAAACTGACTGTTTGCTCCACCGAACGCACCTGCACACGTGTCAATCGCCGCACGGCTGCCGAAAAGTGACGATCCGCTCGTGGAAAATCCTGCGTCCACAGCGATAGGCCCCGTTTCCAATCCCTATTGAAGCGTCCGCGATACCCGTCATTTTACCCCGGGCGGGTACATCATTCGCGCAAATGCCCACTCCGTCCTTTCCTGCCATCGCACAGCGAAATACGACACAGAAACACCGCTGCTCGCTGATTTTTGATTGTGATAGAATCCGCTGCTGATGTATGCGAGGAGGAGTTCGTCGACCATGACGAACGGATGGATGTGCCGCTGAAGCTCAACTTGTCGACCACTCACTGCTGTTTGCTGCTCACGCTGAGTGCGGCTTGCCTTTGCATGCTTAGCTGCGCATCTGGGGAGGCCGTAGCCAGGTTCGCTGGTGTGTCCACAACGGCACTGGAGGAAGGTAAAGCGATATACAAGGATATTCCTAAATCTTATGCGCGGGCTGTTTGCGATCGACAAGATCTTTCTCGAAATTTTACAGATCCCTCGCCCCCCGCTTCGTGTGTGCCTGACCGTGGCCTGGAGGAGCAAAATTTGGAGATCGCGCAGCAAGAGCGCGACGGATTACTCGAGGTGTCAAAGGATCTTACGGACTATTTCGATGCACTTCAGCAACTCGCGTCTTTCGGCACATCCAGCAATAGCAACAAAAAGGAATCGGCAGACAGCAGCGCGAAGAACAATAAAAGCGGTCCTAATAGCGCTACAGCGGGCGCAGCGAAAAGCAAGGCTGAGGCAGCGGCGCAGAAAGCAAAATTTGATTCGGGCGAGGTGAGTGCTATGGGTAAACTGGCCGAACTCGTCGCGACGGCTTTCTTCTCAGCCCGCTTGAATCGTCAATTGCAGAGAGACATTCGGGAAATGGATCCACACGTTGAAAAGGTCACGGAGGCGCTCCAGCGAATTGTAAGTACAGACTATGAGAGACTTCTGGCGGCAGAGGGCAAGGCACTGCACGATCGCTACGATGACGCAGTCAGGAATCAGACAAGCCCGGCTATTCGGTTACTGGTCTACAACGACTGGAAGCACGATATCGGCAAAGTCGACGAGCAGAAAGCGGCGGCAGAAGCCTTCGCCTCAGCATTGAAACAGATCCGTGCCGGGCACAATAAGCTGGCGGAGGCGCCTGGCCAACTCACAGCAAAAAGTCTGGGAAGCGCTCTTCAGCCGTACATCTCACAACTGGCATTGCTGATCCCGCAAATAGAAAAGGGGCTTTGAGGGTATATGAACGGAACACCAACCATGACGGCCGGTGACTTAGCGGATTTGTTTTTTCAGTGGTCGCAACAAGTAGACAGTTATCGGGACCAGAATTTTCAATCGCTCACGCCAGATGAACAGACACGATTGAAAGATCTCTCTCACCAGTTAGACGACATCTCCGCTCATTTCACCTTGTCCGACATTGCAAATACTCTGGGTTCGATTGAGTGCGATCTTGAGCAGATTAAGACAGTGACCACCGAGGCCAAAGAGGAGCTGAAGAAAGCTCAAACTGCTTTGACCGTTATTAAGATAGCCTCTGCTGCTGCCGCACTAGGCCTTGCGATTGCCAGCGGGAATCCTGGAACGATCGGCGGCGCGATCAGCGATCTAGCGAACCTAATGCTGGTCGGGCCCCAGGGTGCTGGCAGAGGTAAGCCGATCGGAGCGTCCGCACCCGCCGCCGGGGCGGAAGCGGCAAGTGCAGCGGTCGCTGAGACGGGAGAGAAAAGCAGTTATCGGAGCGCCAGTTCCTAGAAGCTGCCCTTCACATGTCAGCGATCTTTTTGATTCTCATCTTTATCCATGATCAAAGCTTCGTACAATCGAACATCGGAAACAATCCTTCCGCCCAGCTGACCAGTTTGCGGGCAAGCGGTGAACAGACGAGTACCGATGCCACCGCACGAACGAAAATTGGGAGCCCGCCAGCTAAGGCCGAGCAGAAACCTAATCCGGAGCCTCCCCAACAGACAGCCAAGAACTCCGCAGATCAGGATAAGTCCGCCGAGACCTACCAACCTAAAACTGGGACCCCGTCAGCTAAGAACGAGCAGAAACTCAATCCGGAGCCTCCCCAACAGATAGCCAATTCCGCAGATCAGAATAAGCCTGCCGAGACGGGCCAACCTAAAACTGGCACGCCACCAGCTAAGGCCGAGCAGAAAGCCAATCCGGAGCCTCCCCAACAGACACCTAAGAACTCCGCAGGTCAGAATAAGACCGTCGCGACACCTAAGCTCGACGCGGTTTTTCCACCGGTGCCTCTGACCGCCCCTGGTCAGCCGCTTAGACTCTCCGGTTCTGATTTCGACGAAAAAGTTAGCGTCGTTTTGATCGATCCCCAGGAAAATGAATACGAATTAAAAAGCGATCAGATATTATCGGCAACTCATGAGCGCGTGATTTTAGTTGCAACGCTCGGGGTCCCCGGTAAGTGGAAGGTCAAGGCAAAGAATCCGGGTGGCAAATTCTCTGACCCGCTTGCGTTCTCAGTCGGAAATTCACAGGTAATCGAGTTCCGCTCTCCTTCGTTCTGCGCATTCGCAATAGTGGGCGTCCTCGTAGCTCTGCTGCTTTTCGCAATGTTCTGGGTCATCAGGCGAGATTTGAATAAGGCGATTGAGAAGGGTCAATGGTCACTGGGAGAAGCGATCTCGGAAGAATCCGCCTACCAGCCAACGGAAATCAGACTCAAGAGCGACGTGATTCTATTCGGCAGCACGAGCCGGCTGATTGCGTTGCTAGGGTTGTTGGGAATTCTGACGACTGTACTTGGAATCGGCTACGCCATTATGTGGGGACTGTTTATCCATGGAACGGTCCCGGATTTGAGCGAGGTTCGTTCATTTCTGTATGGCTCGGCTTGCCTGTTCGCTCCTTACCTCGCAAATAAATTGGCTGGAGTTTTCACTCCGTCCGGGGGCGCCAAGCCTACGACTACGGCGGAGCCCGCTGCCGTTTCGGTCACTGGCGTAACTCCCCCGAGCCCAGCTGCGGCTGCCGGAACCCAATCGCTCGGGGTTACTGGCTCGGGGTTTCAGAGCGGCCTATTGCTGACGCTAGTTGATCCTGGCGGTGGATCACACGCTATCACAGGCGCGGATATTACGTCTGTGCATCCTACGCTTGTGACTGCAAACGCGACATTGAACGCGCCCGGCGCTTGGAAGGTTAGCGTCACGAATCCTGCATCGGCTCCTTCGGGCGCATTCAACTTCTCCGTTCTCGGCCCGCCCGGCATTGCCAACCCCGAGGCACCCATAACGCACGCTGCTGGTGCTCAATCGGTCACGTTTATCGGCAGTGGGTTCATGTCGGGACTAACGGTCTCTCTGACTGACCCGGCGAATGCAGCGGTACCGGCCACGGTCACGTCCGTAACACCAACTCGCTTAACCGTAAGCGCGACGATAGCGACCGCGGGCAACAACTGGCGGATGGTCGTCACGAATCCTGGAAACAACCCGTCCCAGCCTTATACGTTTGCAGTTACGTGACGCGCTGGTTCGCCGCCGTCGGATTCTTTCAATTTATGGAGGAAATAATGGCTCGTTGGGATAAGTTGACTTTTAAGACGCGGGAACTCCTCGACGATGCCCAGGCATACCTGGGAAAGCACAGACACGGCGCATATGACGAGCAAGAACGAGGCCGCATCGAGAAATGGTCGAGAACGCTCGATAAACGTGCACACACGATAAAAGCGATTGAGCAGGAGTACAGAACCGGGAAAATTACGCCGGAAGTTCGATCCAGCGAACAACCCACCTATACCATTTTCTCTGAACAATTGGATCTAACAGGCCGACATCTCGGCGCTCTCCCTGAATGGTACGACTACAAGAGCGCAGATCTTGTCTTCAGAACATTCGAGAGCTATCTGCAGAACTTCATACAGGCTGGACCTCACGGCCCAGGTGGAGGGCGACCAAGCGCAAATCCGGAACCGCAGGGTCCAGGCCCACATGGCCCTGGAGGGGCACGACCTCACAGTGAGGGTGGAGGCCGGCCTGGCGGGCGATGATTCGAAAGGTGAGCACTAGTTGCGAGAGGCAAGCTTAGAGCCAATCCATGGAGCTTCCATTCGAGGCTGCAAAAGGCACTGCCGAGAAAGTGTTAATGGTGCAGTTTCCCACCCTGATGCGGGTGGTGCTCCCGGGCCTGCTCGCAACAGCCGTCTTATATCGCGTGGTGGCTTGGGCACTGAGTCAGCTCCCGGGAGAACTACCCTACTCATGGGAGAGAATTGCACTTTACGCGGCGCTGGTATTCGTCCTCGGTGCTCTCATTAGTACCCTGAGCAGCGAAATTTACAAGGTCTACGAGGGAAGAACTTTTTGGCCGGAGAAAGCTTTCGAGTGGGCGCGACGCAGACAGGCGACCAGAATCGCCAAATTGCGGCGTGCTGCAGAATCCGCCACGAGCCCCAGCAAGTACGACGAGCTCTGGTACAAGCTTCGTATCTATCCAATTAACGACGAAGGCGATCCTGAGGCAACACATCCGACGGCCCTGGGTAATATCCTTGCCGGCTATGAGCAGTATCCCGGAAACCGCTACGGTATGGATTCCGTATTTTTTTGGCCCCGAATCTGGCTTCAAATTGAGAAGGACAAGAAGGAAGAGATCGACAGCCAATGGTCGGTAGCGGACGGATTTCTAATACTTTCGGCGGTCAGTTTTGTGGGCGCAGTGGTCTGGATAAGCGAATCCGTCTTGGTGAGCCTACATCTCGTCCATGGAACTGTTCTGCCGATCGAATCCGCCTCCCTGACAGCATTGTTGGGAATTGGATGGCTCTTGCTCGGCTACGCATGGTATCGCCTTTCCCTTCCCTTTCATCGCGAGAATGGTGAAGTGTTCAAATCCATTTTCGATTTGTATCGGAACAAAATCTGGGACATCACCTGCCTGCGACCCCAGGAGCGAGAAACTTGGTACGCCACTTGGGCGTATCTGCAATACCTGATGCTCAAATGCCCGAATTGCGGGACAGAAAACGCGGTAAGCAAACAGAAGTGCGATTCCTGTGGGTTCGGACTAGTTGAGCTGAAGAGAAACTTTCGGACTTCCGGCAAATTCCTTATTTGAAAATCGGATAGTCTTCTACGTCCGGAGTCAGTGTGTCATCGCATACACGACGTAGTTCACTCCGATCCGAATCCCAAGGTCCGAAAATTTTTCAGGATACCGTGGATCGTCTGCCCACTCCCACGAATCGCCAATATCGGAGTTGAACGAGATTGCCACCATAATTCGCCCTTTGTCGTCGTAAATGCCGCGCCAGCGCGCCACGTATCCGTCATTTTTGTAGCCAAGTCTCAAGTGCTCCGCCCCGGGAATCTGGTACCGATCATCGAGATCGTAAACCGTATGGAAGATAGCATCGCTGTCCGGAATATCGACGATTGGACGGTCCGGGAATACCTTCTTCATGGCCTCCTCGAATACCTGCCATTCCACGGTCCCATGAAAGTCGTCAGCCATGAAAAATCCGCCCCGCAGCAGATAATCACGAAGCTTTTGGGCTTCAGCATCTGTCAATCCCCACTCGCCTACCTGCACGGCATACAGCCACGGCCAGTTGTACACATCGTCCCCGTCATCCAAGCTGACTGGTTGCTCCACCGAACGCACCTGCACACGTGTCAATCGCCGCACGGCTGCCGAAAAGTGACGATCCGCTCGTGGAAAATCCTGCGTCCACAGCGACAATCCTTGTCTCCAATCACCGTCAAACCGCCCTCGGTAGCCGTCGTTCCAACCTGGCGGGTACATCAGCCGCGCGAACGCCCACTCGGTCTTCTCTTGCCAATCCGGCGCCAATGGAATTTCGCCTAGGCTGTACTCTACTCCCGGATACTCGCGGAACGGTCGCGGAACTGCGCGTTCAACCGCGTACAACGTGCTGAGAAAAGCAACGGTGGAGGTCGCTAGAACCAAAGCCATCCTGACGTTCGCGCGCATGGCCTTGCCCTGAGCATATCGCACGTGCTTGGCCGTTCTTGATATGCTGTTTTGTTTGTCTCTCGAGGAGGAATCTAATGCGCCTGTTGACTGACTTCATATTCTTGATCCTGTTTTTCGTTCTGCTCATCGGATGGCTGATCGCTTGGGTCGCTTTCCATGTCGCCGGCGGTATGGTTCACTTGCTAATCATCATCGCAGTGATCGCATTAATTTTGCATTTCGTCCGGGGTGGCCGGCGCTCGGTCTGAGCGGAGATCATCTGCAGTTCCGCCTTGGTACGATTTCCGGCTCCAATTTTGCCGCTCTGTGAGCGTTTACCGAATGCGACACATGTCCCTTCGCCTTGGAATTGTTTTCGTGATGTTTCTCCTCGCTGTAGCCGGAGCCCAAAGTGATGGCTCCGACTATAACGATCCCAATCTGCCTCCCGAGCGTCGCGCAGCGAGCATTGTCTCTCGCATGACGCTCGAGGAAAAAGTCTCGCAAATGCAAAATGTTGCGCCTGCAATCTCCCGCCTTGGCGTCCCAGCGTATGATTGGTGGAACGAGGCCCTCCATGGCGTGGCGCGAGCGGGGCTCGCGACTGTTTTCCCTCAGGCAATAGGACTCGCCGCTACGTGGGACACGGGCCTCCAATTTCGAATCGCAAGCATTATCTCGACAGAAGCCCGTGCAAAGTACAACGACGCCATTTCGCATGGCAACCACGGGCGCTATTACGGCTTGACATTCTGGTCCCCGAACATCAACATCTTTCGCGATCCACGGTGGGGGCGTGGGCAGGAGACTTATGGGGAAGACCCCCATCTTACTGCGCAAATGGCGATCCAGTTCATTAGAGGCATGCAAGGAGATAATCCGCAATACTTTAAAACAATCGCCACTTCAAAGCACTTCGCGGTGCACAGCGGTCCCGAGCGCTTGCGGCATGCGTTCAATGTGCAACCCAGCGAGCGAGACTTGCAAGAGACCTATTTATATGCATTCCGTGAAACTGTGGAAAGCGCAGATGTCGCCTCCCTTATGTGTGCCTATAACGCCGTGGACGGCGCGCCTGCGTGCGCGAGCTCATCGCTCTTAAAAAACAATCTGCGAGAGAGCTGGAAATTTAAGGGCTATGTAGTCAGCGATTGCGGTGCGATTGATGACATTTACGGTGGCCATCGTTTCGCGGACTCGCCCGCCAAAGCTTCCGCGCTAGCGGTAAAAGCGGGCACTGATCTCGAATGCGGCAAAGCGTACAGAGCGTTAGTAGAAGCTGTACAGAAAGGCTACATTTCCGAAGGTGAAATCGATCGCTCAGTCGAGCGGCTGTTTGCTGTTCGCTTCCGCCTTGGCATGTTCGATCCGCCCGATCGTGTGCCGTTCTCCAAAATCGGAACGGATCAAGTCGCATCTGAAGCTCACCGGAAGGTTGCGCTTGAGGCGGCCGAGAAATCCATCGTGCTGCTAAAGAACGAGGATCATCTTTTGCCGCTTGAACACGCGCCCAAGAATATTGCAGTAATCGGCCCTACTGCCGATGATCCGGACGCCCTGCTTGGTAACTACAACGGCATTCCCTGCGGCATCATCACTCCGCTCGAAGGCGTTCAACGCGAGTTTGGCGACCGCTCAGCCGTAGAGTTTGCGCTCGGGAGCACGTATGTCGCCGGATGGACTGCATTGATACCTCAAAATGCTCTCACGCCTGAGATCAACGAAAACAAGCATGGTCTGCTTGTCGAGTATTTCGCGAACGAAGACTTAGGCGGGCCTCCGCAACTCTCGCGGGTCGAGCCGCGCGGTTACTTCAATTGGGAAATGCAAGATAGCGCGGTTCTCCGCGCTGTTCCGCGCGACCATTTCTCTGTACGGTGGAGCGGCTATCTGCGCGTTCCCCAATCCGGTGAATACAGACTCGGAGTCATCCGCCCGGAGTGCCACAGTTGCGGCCGGATTGATTCGGCTCGCTTGTATATAAATGGTCACCTCCTTATGACCGACTCCCAGCGCCCGGACGAGCAGATGTTCCCCAAGACCGCGGCGGTCCAGCTTGAGGCTGCCAAGCCCTATACACTGCGCCTAGATTATTCCCAGAAAGGCGGCGGAGGCGGTCTCCAACTTGTCTGGAGTCCGCCTGCAGAGGCCGCTCTCAAGGGCGCAGTCGAGCTAGTGAAGAACTCCGACCTCGCGATTTTATTCCTTGGTTTAAATTCGCGCCTAGAGGGCGAGGAATCGAAACTTGTGATATCGGGCTTCGTCGGTGGAGACCGCACAGACATTCAGCTTCCCGAGCCGCAACGAAATCTGCTCGAAGCAGTCCTGAACACAGGTAAGCCTGTCGTATTGGTGCTAGTTAATGGAAGCGCCTTGGCGATTAACCTCGCAAAGCAGAAAGCCAAGGCCATTCTCGAAACATGGTATGGAGGTCAGGAAGCCGGTACAGCGATCGCCAATACTTTAAGCGGAAGGAACAACCCAGCAGGCCGCCTTCCCGTTACTTTCTATCAATCCGTCGACCAGCTTCCCCCTTTCACTGATTACTCAATGAGCAATAGGACATACCGCTATTTCAAAGGCCAGCCGCTATATCCTTTTGGCTTCGGCCTTAGCTATTCGACATTTACTTATTCGAACGTCAAGCTTGAACGGTCCGGTAACGACACGTATCGAGTAAGCGCGTCAGTTACTAATACCTCCTCGCGCGAAGGCGACGAAGTAGCTCAACTTTATCTATCCAACCAGGACGGAAGCAATCCCCGCCTAATCGGTTTCAAAAGGTTTCGTCTTACGGCGGGCGAAGCGCGGACCGCAAGCTTTGAAGTGAAAACATCTGAACTTCAGGGCCGTGTGGTCACCGTAAGTGGAGGCGAGCCCAAAACGGGAGGAGTTACATTTGCGCAGTCTGGCGTAACTCAGCCCACATCGCAGTAGTATCTCTTGATATTCAGCCGCGCCAGTCCTCATTTCCGCTGGTTCATCTGCGGACTGTTGTTCTACGCAACGACCGTCAACTATATGGACCGGACGGTCCTCGGCATTTTGAAACCGGTCATCGGCCGGGAACTGCACTGGACCGAGACCCAATACGGCCTAATTAATTCCGCATTTCAGCTGGGCTACGCCCTGACCATGCCCATCGCCGGCTGGCTTATCGATCGGTTCGGAATTCGGATCGGCTACAGCGCCGCTGCACTCGTCTGGAGCCTCGCTTCCATGAGCCATGCTTTCGCTGGATCGGTACTCCAGTTCAGTGCTGCCCGCCTTGTCTTAGGTCTGGGCGAAGCTGCCAATTTTCCCGCCGCAATCAAGACCGTTGCCGATTGGTTTGCACGGGGCCAGCGAGCGCTCGCGACTGGCATTTTGAATAGCGGATCGAATCTCGGCGCGATCATCGCCCCGTTGGTCGTGCCATTTCTGGCCCGTCGCTTCGGATGGCATTCGGGTTTTCTGTTCACAGGTTCACTGAGCATGAGTTGGACCATCGTGTGGTTTCTGATCTATCGTGAGCCGTCAAAAATGTTCCGCTCGGATGCCCCCCACGCATCTGTCGATCACATCCCGTATCGAAGCCTCCTTAAGGGCAGAGCAACCTGGGCGGTTGTCTTGGGGAAAGGCCTCACCGATCCAGTCTGGTATTTCTATCTGTTTTGGCTTCCGGGCTTTTTGCAGACCAATTATCACGTTGATCTTGTTAACATTGGGCCCCCGCTGGTGGCGATCTATTTGTCGGCCGACATCGGTTCAATCGGCGGGGGCTGGCTCTCGTCCGCCCTCCTGAACCGCGGTTGGCCCGTCGAGCGCGCGCGAAAAGGCGTCATGCTGATCTTCGCGGTGTGCGTTCTCGCGGTCGCATTCGTACCCAAAACGGCCGGAAATTTGTGGGCCACGGTAATGCTCGTCAGCATCGCTGCCGCTTCTCATCAAGGATGGTCTGCCAACATGTACACGATTGCGTCGGACTGCTTTCCGCGATCGGTGGTTGCCTCGATTATCGGTCTTGCAGGATTGTTCGGCGCTCTTGGTGGGATGTTTGCCCACACCGCCATCGGAATATGGCTCGATTTTTCGAAAGAAGCCTATGGGCCTCTGTTCGTGATCGCTGGGTTAATGTACTCAGTAGCCCTTTTGCTGATCCACATTTTGATGCCTCGTGATCGATGGACGACCGGGGCAGCCTGAGGAGCGATTTCAGTCGCTCATGAGAAAAATGCAAGGACGTTCTTCGCGCATATGCGTCACCTCCCAGTAGTGCTGCAAGATGGAGTAGACCATGAGCCCGGTCTCCCCTTCTCCAAGCAGCAAATAGCGGAACGATTGCCGCATCGGGTTGAGCCGAGTTAGCCTCACAAAAATCCCCGCAGGATGGATCAATTCACTCAGATAAGCGATCGTATTCGCTTTGGCAACGGCCTGCGATGCCTTAATCAGGTATTGGCCGTCTTCCTGTTTCGCCGTAATCTCAATCGGCGATAAAAACTCACTCCGGTTATCGAGCAAGACCAGCTGCACGAATGCCAGCGGCCCATCAAGATGATAGTAGTGGCTCATCTGCTGTTCATGGCTCTTGCGCACGTCCGGATCCAGACTGTCGACCGGAATCAGATTCACTTTTTCCGCGCGAAGCTTGTTCCAAATCCGTTCTGACTCCTGATCGCAGAATCTGTGCCCTTCGACACGCAGTTCAGTGGATCGCATGTAACGGCTGATCGCACTCACGACCAGAATGAACAGAATAAAGAAACTCGCGATGATAATACCGTCTTTGCGCTCTGCGATGTTCACGATGGTTGTGTAGGCAAAAACGAGCACCACGAGCCAGCAATAGAACCCTGTTCCAAAGGCACGCTCTTTCCAGAGCGAAATTGCCGATGCCACTGCTGCCGAAGACATCAGAACCAGAACGCCTGTTGCATAGGCACCCCCCTGCGCATCTACGTTGGCGCGGAAGATTAGCGTGATAATCACGTCAAAGGCGAACAGTACCAACACCAGGGGGCGCGTATAAGCGACCCACTGCGGTGCTAGGCCGACGCGCGGCAAGTATCGCGGTACAAGGTGCAACAAGCCCGCCATTGCGGACGCCCCTGCGAACCAGAGGATCAGGATCGTCGAGATGTCATAAATAGAGCCGAAGACGTTTCCTAAATACAAATGCGCCATGTATGCAATCACTCGCCCGCTCGCTTGGCCGCCCTCCTTGTACGCTTCCGGGGGAACGAGCCACGCAGACACGAAGCTCGAAATCAGCAGGAGAACGCTCATGATTACTGCCGCCGATACCAGAAGCTTGCGAGTGTTCCGAATTCGGCCGTGCGGTTTATCCTCAACTGAATCTCGCTCGTCGCCTTCGATCAGTGGCATTACCGATACGCCGGTTTCAAATCCGCTCAAGCCAAGCGCTAGACGAGGAAAAAGGATGAGCGATGCGATTGCGATGTGTGTCCAGTCGCCTTGCGCATGGAGCGCATTGCTCCAGTGTCCCCACGAGGCGGGCTGGGATATGAGAACAAAAATCGTCTTCACCATAACCACAACGTTGAGCAGAAGATAGGGAACGCAAACGGCCGTCGCGAGGCGGATTGCCTCTTTGAATCCTTTAAGAAAAACGGCAGCGAGAAGAGCCAATAGCAAAAGCGTGACCGTCAGTCTCGCGTTGTGCAGAAAAGGGTGAAGATACGGATTTTCCGTTGCGTGCGTAGCCGCGTCAGCAGCTGATAGAGTCATCGTAATGACAAAATCCGTAGCGGCGAAGCCGAGCAACACCAAAACAAGAAGACGGCCCCACCAGCCAGGCAGTAGGTTCTCGAGCATCGCAATCGAGCCTTGGCCCACATAGGATCGATTGGCGACTTGGGAATAGATGGGCAGCGCGCAAAGTAAAGTAACCGCCACCAGAGCGGCAGTCGCAATCGGAGAGATTATGCCCGCGGCCAGCAGCGCGATACCGGGCTGATATCCCAGAGTTGAGAAATAATCGACGCCGGTAAGCCAGATAACGAGATACCACGGTTGAACCCGGTTCTCTGGGCTCTCGTGGCGACCGAGCGTTTCAGCGGCACCCATCCAACGACGCCATCCAGGTGCCGGAGGGGCCCCAATCGGCCTTTCGGGCGCAAGTACTGGATTTGAACTCACCAGTTCAACGTACCGCAGGTCACTCAGCCAGGAAGCTCAAGTGTCCGATCTGTCGTGCCGTTCCTGATCAGCGCGACAATATGGTGTCCAAGAAACCGCTTCTAGACGCGCCGGTTCAATGGTACGGCCGCAATCGGCGCACTTCCCGTAAGTCCCGTCGTCAATGCGCCGCAAAGCCTCTCGGACGAGCTTGAGCGTATTCGCGGCTAATGTGCTTTCAAGAAAACTGGTGGCTTTACTTTCAGAAGATGTCACCTGGTCAATCGGATCTTCGACTTCGGAGGCGCGGGATTCACGCGCTTCATTCTCGAAACGAACGACTTCATCCACGAGTTCCTGCTCTTTGACGCGCAGCCGCTCCCTTAAGCGCTCGAGATCCATTATTTGCAGGCGGTAAACCAGTCGCTAATGCGCTCCGCTCCTACGAAGAAGATGCTGCGCGCGCGCGCTGTTCCTCGGAGGGAAGCACTGACTCGATGTCTGAAAAGCGTTGCGCCCGGTGCAGATAGTAGTAGACGCCGAGTAGTGTAACCATCAAGAGACCGAGAACGACCATCGCTAAGGCGAAATCGTGGATCGCCCGCATCGGCGCCGCCGCTTGGTGCTCTTCCTCACTTACAATTACGATCCAGCCTAAGTTGCTGTAGTTCTGTTTGAGACCGGTGTCAGCGAAGCCTATCACGTAATTTCTGTTACTCACAGGCGCGGTAACGGACCCGTTCTGATGTCCTTGAAGCGAGCCGAGCGAATCACGTACGGCGTCGAACGTCTGAGATTTTAAGCGGGCGAATACATCTGCATTGGGTGCGCTAATAATCGTCCCGTCGTCGCTGACAAGCTCAGCGCGGGCTCCGTTGGCGATCTGTCCTTGTTGGAATCGCGACAGCAAGCCTGAAACACTCACCGCTGCAACCAACACGCCGATACAACGGCTCGAGGCTGCGTCGAAAATGGGCGCATTCATGTTCAGGTAATACGATTTCGAAAATTCGTCGAACAGGATGTTGCTCACCTTCACTGCTCCCTTGCCGTCGTTATACGCGCCCTGCCAATCGGGCTCGCCGGCAAGCGATGCCCTCGTCTGCTTTTGACTCGCCGCAACGATTGTCCCGCTTTGGTCTGTCGCGACGATGCTCAGGAAGCGGGGGTCGAGATCTCTGCGCCGCCTGAGAAGTTCGGATGCGTTCGTTCCAAGAACTCCTTTCCCAGTTACGCCGCCTTCCCCGCCCTGCGTGCCTCCAGCCGTTGCTCCTGTTGCGGCGCGCGCCTGAGTCCCACCTTTTCCACTCGCCCTCGAAACCGCTTCAATGATCGCCGGCTCACCCGTCATCATGTTCACGTCGCCAATCCGGTCGCGAACGAACTGCGCGGCTTCATTGCTGTAAATATCGGCGATCGTCCGAAACTCGTTGCCGATGTTATTGTCAAGCGCTCTATCGCTGCGCGTCGTCAGGATCAGTCCTGCGATGCTAAGCGGCACAATAATGATCAGCAAAGCTACCAGAAGCTTGGTAATCGAAACACGAACTTCCAATCGATCAAAGGCCATCTCACACCTCCCACTTCATGGTTGTCGCGGAAGACTAACCACGGCCGGAGTCATGGCCAAAATTCTGCCAGCTCGGCCCCGGGACGCGTGGCCGTTCTCCGGTACGATAATACTCCATTCGAAAGGAAAACAGGAGAGTTTCAAAAAAAGGCGGCCCTTTTTAGGACCGCCTGAACGGATATTTATTTTAAGCGCGAGGGATTAGATTTCTTCTGCTGTCAAGGCGTCCTCGCCCACATCTTCGGATAGACCACCCGTGTAGACGCCGCGAGTCTCGTCGCCATACTCCTGAAGAGTATCGCTGAGTGAGAGCTCGTGCTCGGGGACTGCTTCTTCTTCGACAACGTCCTCGCCGGCAATCTTTACGCGCCGGTAATATTCCATACCTGTACCGGCAGGAATCAACCGACCCATGATGACGTTCTCTTTGAGACCGCGGAGATAATCCACTTTCCCATTGATTGCAGCTTCGGTCAACACGCGAGTCGTTTCTTGGAAACTTGCTGCCGAAATAAACGAGTCCGTCGACAGTGAAGCCTTTGTAATCCCGAGAAGAATCGGTTTGCCCGTTGCGGGGCGCTGACCAGCGTCAATTACCCGATTATTTTCTTCGCGGAATTTGAACTTGTCCACTACTTCCTCGGGTAGAAACTCGGTATCGCCGATATCCTCAATTCTGATCCACCGCATCATCTGTCGTGAAATCACTTCGAGGTGTTTGTCGTTGATATTAACGCCCTGCAAACGGTAGACCTCCTGAATCTCGTTCACAAGGTATTTCTGTAGTTCTTTTTCGCCGAGCACAGCCAAGATGTCGTGCGGATTGCGAGGGCCATCCATCAATGGGTCGCCCGAGCGCACGCGCTCGCCTTCCTGGACGTTGATGTGTACGCCGCGTGGAATCGAATATTCCTTCTGCACGCCGTCATCACCCACAATGTAGAGCTTGCGCAAGCCCTTCGTAACCTCGCCGTACTTTACGACGCCGTTGATCTCCGCGATCACCGCCGTCTCGCGCGGTTTGCGAGCTTCGAAAAGCTCAACGACGCGGGGCAGTCCGCCCGTAATGTCCTTGGTCTTCGTAGTGGCACGGGGAATCTTCGCGAGGACATCGCCCGCATGCACCTCTTCGCCATCCGACACCATCAGATGTGCGTGAGTCGGCATTAGGTAACGCTTCTCTTCCGATCGGCCAGCACCTTGCGGACGAACTATAATCGTCGGAAAACGCTTTTCGTCCGAAGACTCAGTCACGACCACTTGCATGTTGCCTGTGATCTCATCTACCTGTTCCTGAGTCGTCACGCCGTCAATCAAGTCTTTGAAATGAATGGTTCCGCTGATCTCAGTGAGAATCGAGAACGTATATGGATCCCATTCGAGCAGCACCTGGTTAGCCTTCACGGCTGCGCCATTCTCGACGTTGATCTTGGCTCCGTAAACAACCGGATACCTCTCCCGTTCCCGGCTCTTCTCGTCGACGATGATGAGAATGCCGTTCCGGTTCATCGCGATCAGCTCGCCCTTCTTATTGCGGACGGTGTTGACGTTGTTGAATTTGACAAACCCGTCGCTTTTGGCATCTTGCGTAGATTGCTCACTCACACGAGTAGCTGCGCCGCCAATGTGGAACGTACGCATCGTAAGCTGCGTGCCAGGCTCGCCTATCGACTGAGCCGAGATAATGCCAACGGCCTCGCCGCGCTCGACCATCCGGCCGGTAGCCAGATTGCGGCCGTAGCACAGCCGGCAGACCCCGCGCTTTGATTCGCAGGTAAGCACGGAGCGAATCTTGACGCGCTCGATACCAGCTGCTTGAATCGCGCTCGCCAGGTCTTCCGTGATCTCCTCATTCACACGAACGATAATATTGTTCTCGTAGTCGCGTTGATCCTCGAGAGCGACCCGGCCGACAATTCGGTCACGGAGCGGTTCGATGATTTCGCCCGACTCGATGATCGGCTCGACGTAAATTCCATCGCTCGTTCCGCAATCATCTTCGGTAATAATCACGTCCTGCGCGACATCGCAAAGTCTGCGCGTGAGATAACCCGAGTCGGCCGTCTTCAGTGCCGTATCAGCCAATCCCTTGCGGGCGCCGTGTGTCGAGATGAAGTACTGCAACACGTTCAGCCCTTCACGGAAGTTGGCCGTAATTGGCGTTTCAATGATCTCGCCTGACGGCTTGGCCATCAAGCCGCGCATCCCCGAAAGCTGACGGATCTGCTGCTTCGAGCCTCGCGCGCCTGAGTCCGCCATGATGTAAATGGGATTCAGGTTGCGGCCCGTGCGGTCATCTTCCTCCATGTTCTTAAACATCTTGTCGGAAACCGCTTCGGTGACCTTCGACCAGATTTCAATGATTTTGTTGTAGCGCTCGGACTGCGTGATCGCCCCTTCCTGATATTGCTGCTGAACTTCAATAACCTGTTTCTCAGCGTCGCGCACCAGGTTACCCTTGTCTTCGGGCACGACCATATCGTCGATTCCAATCGAGATGCCGGCACGCGTTGCATAGAGGAATCCGAGCTTCTTGACTTCATCAAGCATCTGCACGGTCGTTTGCAGACCGAAGTTCAAGTAGCAGTATTGGACGAGCTGGGAGAGTCCTTTCTTCTTGAGCAGACCGTTGATGAACGGCATCTGCTTCGGAAGCACATCGTTCAAGATGACGCGGCCGACTGTCGTATCCATGTACTGCTTGTTGAATTCAATCGGCTCGGTGTGAAGAATGTTCTGATTGTCGAAGGCCTTCGTTAGATCGATAACCTTTCCGGTATGTCGGAGTTTAATCGCCGTAAGGGTTTCCACCTCGCCCATTTCAAGCGCGATCAGAACGTCATCGATCGAGGCGAAAGTGCGACCGGAACCTTTTGAATTCGGGCGCATTTTGGTCAGGTAATAAAGGCCCAGCACCATATCCTGAGTCGGAATGGCAATAGGTGCGCCGTGTGCGGGGGAAAGAATGTTGTTCGAAGCGAGCATCAGCGTGGCTGCTTCGATTTGCGCTTCGGGCGACAGCGGGATATGAACCGCCATCTGATCGCCATCGAAGTCGGCGTTGAAAGCCGTACAAGTGAGCGGGTGCAGCTTGATCGCCTTTCCTTCCACCAGCACCGGCTCGAACGCCTGAATTCCAAGACGATGAAGCGTAGGAGCGCGATTCAAGAGAATCGGATGATCCTTGATGACTTCTTCGAGAATGTCCCAAACTACCGGATCCTGCTGCTCAACCAATTCCTTGGCCTGCTTAATAGTCGTGCAATGGCCGCGCTGCTCGAGACGGTGATAGATGAAAGGCTTGAACAGCTCGAGCGCCATCTTCTTTGGCAGACCGCATTGATGCAGCTTCAACTCCGGTCCGACAACAATCACGGAACGGCCGGAATAGTCGACGCGCTTGCCGAGTAAGTTTTGACGGAAGCGGCCCTGCTTGCCTTTCAGCGTGTCTGACAAGGACTTCAACGGACGATTGTTTGCGCCGCGCAGAACGCGCCCACGCCGGCCATTATCGAATAGCGCATCGACAGCTTCCTGCAGCATGCGCTTTTCATTGCGGACGATCACATCGGGAGCATGCAGCTCCATTAACTTTTTCAGGCGATTGTTGCGGTTAATAACGCGACGATAAAGATCATTCAAGTCGGAAGTCGCAAACCGGCCGCCGTCGAGCGGAACCAATGGACGGAGCTCAGGTGGAATCACCGGAATGACATCAAGAATCATCCACTCGGGCTTGTTGCCCGATTTTCGGAAACTCTCGACAACTCGAAGCCGCTTAGCATACTTCAGCTTCTTTTGCGCGGAAGTTTCGGTTTTCATCTTCTCGCGAATGTCCAGGCTGAGCGCTTCGATATCGATCCGCTTCAGGAGCTCTTTCACACCCTCGGCGCCCATCATGGCGACGAATTTGCCAGGAAACTCCTGATCGAGTTGGCGCTTGCGCTCATCGCTAATGACTTCGCCGGCATTAAGTCCCGTGCCCTCACCCGGATCAATAATGACGAACGCCTCGTAATACAACACGCGCTCGAGTTCCCGAAGCGTAATGTCGAGAAGATAGCCGATCCGGCTCGGCAGGCCTTTGAAAAACCACACGTGCGAAGATGCGCTCGCCAGTTCAATATGCCCTAGCCGCTCACGGCGCACGCGAGAAAGAGTAACTTCGACGCCGCACTTATCGCAGATCACTCCGCGATGTTTCATGCGCTTGTACTTACCGCAGAGGCACTCCCAGTCTGCTACTGGCCCGAAAATTCGTGCGCAAAACAGACCGTCGCGCTCAGGTTTGAACGTACGGTAATTGATGGTCTCGGGCTTAGTGACTTCACCATGCGACCAGCTCCGGATCTTCTCGGGAGACGCCAGGCTGATTCGAATCGAATCGAAGTCGGCGATGAGATTAGCTCTATCGTACGGAGAGGAACGAAACATGTATTGTCCTTAAAATTCCTTTCGAATTCGCTGGCCTTCTAATCCGCGGCAAGCGCCATGTCCTGCATCTCGCGTGGTTTTTTCATCAATTCCACGTCGAGACACAAGCTCTGCAGTTCGCGGATCAATACGTTAAATGATTCAGGCACGCCGGGCTCAGCCGCTGCCTCACCCTTCACAATGGCTTCGTAAATCTTTGCGCGCCCATAAACGTCATCGGATTTCGCAGTCAGCAATTCTTGCAGAATGTATGCCGCGCCATATGCTTCGAGGGCCCATACTTCCATCTCGCCGAAGCGTTGTCCACCAAATTGCGCCTTCCCGCCGAGAGGCTGTTGCGTAATTAGCGAGTACGGGCCGATGGAACGAGCATGGATCTTGTCGTCCACCAGGTGACTTAATTTCAACATATAGATGTAGCCCACCGTCACCGGCTGTTCAAACGGCTGGCCTGTGACACCGTCATAGAGTTGAACCTTGCCCGAGGTCGGGAGGCCGGCTGCACTCAGGCGCGCTTTAATATCCTTTTCAGCTGCGCCATCGAATACCGGCGTTGCAAAATGCAGACCCAGCTTCGCAGCTGCCCAGCCCAAATGTGTTTCGAGAATTTGCCCAACGTTCATACGCGAGGGTACGCCGAGCGGATTCAAAACGATCTCAACTGGTGTGCCGTCCGGCAAATAAGGCATGTCTTCCTCAGGCACGATACGGGCGATGACACCCTTATTGCCATGACGCCCCGCCATCTTATCGCCGACCGAGAGCTTACGCTTCATCGCGATATAGACTTTGACCAGCTTAATGACGCCTGGAGGAAGCTCATCGCCTTTGCGCAACTTCGCGATCTTCTCTTCCGTGATCTTTTCGAGTACCGCGATCTGCCGCGACGTCATTTCCTCGATTTCATCGATTTGCTCGTTGAGGCGCACGTCTTTAGTCGAAAGCCTCATTCGCTTGAGATCCCGAGCGCGCAGCTTTTCGAGCAAATCACGCGTCAGCGGAGTCTCTTTAGAAAGCAGCTTTTTGTTGGTCTTCTCGTCATGCAGATCCGCAACCAGCTCTTTGCCTTTCAGTAGCTCCTCGAGACGCTTCGCGCGCTCATCGCTCAGGATGCGCTTCTCATCTTCGAGATTGCGATGCATGCGCTCTTCCTGTATCCGAAGGATCTGCTTCGAACGCTCGTCTAATTCCGCGCCCTTCCGCGAAAAGACTTTGCAATCAACAATGGTCCCTTCGATTCCAGGTGGACAGTAGAGCGACGCGTCCTTCACATCACCGGCCTTTTCGCCGAAGATGGCGCGCAGCAACTTCTCTTCCGGAGTGAGCTGAGTTTCACCCTTGGGCGTTACTTTGCCGACCAGAATGTCGCCTGGCTTTACTGTCGCGCCGATGCGGATGATTCCGCTTTCGTCAAGATTGCGCAGGAATGATTCCGCAATGTTCGGAATATCCCGGGTGATTTCTTCAGGACCGAGCTTCGTATCGCGGCCCTCAATTTCAAATTCTTCAATGTGAATCGAGGTGTAATAGTCTTCTTTGACCAGCTTCTCGCTGACCACGATGGCATCCTCGAAGTTATAGCCGCGCCACGGCATAAACGCCACGACAACGTTCCTGCCCAAGGCGAGCTCGCCAGCTTCGGTGCAAGGACCGTCCGCAAGCACATCACCCTTTTTCACCTTTTGTCCTTGCTTGACAATCGGCTTCTGGCTAATGCACGTGTTCTGGTTAGAACGCTTGAATTTTGTGAGCTGATAAATATCAGCGCCGACCTCGCGGGACATCTGGCCTTCATGCGCCCCGCCTTCGACGCGCACAATGATGCGCTCGCTGTCGACCGAATCCACAACCCCGGACCGCTTGCAAATCACAACCGCCCCCGAATCTCGCGCAGTGACCCGTTCCATTCCGGTCCCAACGTAAGGCGCTTCTGCTCGCAGCAACGGCACGGCTTGGCGTTGCATGTTCGATCCCATGAGCGCGCGGTTCGCGTCGTCGTTCTCAAGAAACGGAATCAGACTCGCGGCCACTGAGACCAACTGTTTCGGACTCACGTCCATGTACTCAACCTCATCCCGGTGTTTGAGAACGAAGTTGCCGGCCTGGCGCGCGTTTACGAGATCATCGACAATATGCCCTTTGTCATCGATAGCCACATTGGCCTGGGCGATGATGTACTTGTCTTCTTCCCACGCGGACAGGTAATCGCAATGGGCTTCGTATTCAGCCTGCTGCTTTTTGCCCGAAATGCTTGCATTCGCTTTTTCAATCTCGGGACGCGAAATAACTTCACCAACTCTAAAATCCGTCCCCCCCGGATTTAGCATTTTGACCTCATCCACAAGGGTCCCGTTCTTCACGCGCCGATACGGGCTTTCAATAAACCCATACTCGTTGATTCGCGCAAAACAGGACAGCGAAGAAATCAAGCCGATATTCGGACCTTCAGGCGTTTCAATTGGACAGATGCGGCCGTAGTGCGTTGGATGAACGTCGCGCACTTCGAAGCCGGCGCGCTCCCGTGACAAGCCTCCTGGTCCAAGGGCTGATAGACGCCGTTTATGAGTAATCTCCGAAAGCGGATTGGTCTGATCCATGAACTGCGATAACTGGCTGGAGCCGAAAAACTCGCGAATCGCCGCCATGACAGGCTTCGCGTTAACCAAGTCATGCGGCATCGCCGTCGACATTTCCTGGTAAACGGACATCTTTTCCTTAATCGCGCGCTCCATGCGCACCAAGCCGATGCGGAACTGATTTTCGAGCAGCTCCCCGACAGCTCGCACGCGACGGTTCCCGAGATGATCGATATCATCCACGGCTCCCAAACCTCTGCGAAGGCGCAGCAGGTAAAGGATGGTGTCGGTGAAATCCTGCTGGTCGAGTGTTCGCTTATCAAGCTGCGTCGCGTCCGCTTTATCGTGGATTTTGATATTGAACTTCATGCGGCCTACGCGCGAGAAGTCATATTTGCGCGGGTCGAAAAACATCCCCTGAAACAACTGTGTCGCTGTATCGAGGGTCGGCGGATCGCCAGGCCGCAGCTTACGGTAGATTTCGAGGAGCGCATCGTTTTGGCTCTTCACCGAGTCTTTACGCAGCGTTGCCGATATAACGTTGCCCGCATCGTCGCGATCCGGGAAAAAGATCTCGAAACTCTGAATGCCGGCATCAACCAGCTTGGCCACTGCTGTGGGCGTCAACTCGTGATTGGCCTCAATGATCACTTCGCCAGTCGACATATCGATGACATCAGCGGCGACATAGGCGCCCTCAAGGTCGTTTGAAGCCACCTCGACCTGATCGATCTTTGCCTTTTGAATTTCGCGGAAGACTGAATTGGTGATCTTCCGCCCTTGGGGCACGACGGTTTCACCGTGTTTCGCGGTTACGGCATGGGACAGCTTCATCCCGACGAGGCTCTCGTTCACGCCCCACAACAGCTTGTTATTCTTCAGTGAAATCGTAGTGAGCTTGTAAAATGCGCGGATGATTTCCGCGTCGGTTTTTAATCCCAAGGCCCGCAGAAACACAGTTCCATAAAACTTGCGCTTGCGGTCGATACGTACATACAAAAGGTTCTTGTTGTCGTACTCGAACTCCACCCAGCTCCCGCGATACGGAATGATTTTGCCAAGGAAATAGCCTTGCGCCTGAACGCGCTCAAAAAACACGCCGGGCGAGCGGTGCAACTGCGAAACAATGACCCGTTCCGTGCCGTTAATAATGAACGTTCCGTTTTCGGTCATCAGCGGAATTTCGCCGAAGAAGACTTCTTGTTCCTTAATGTCGCGGACCGTCTTATTACCGGTCTCGGCATCCTTGTCGTAAACGGTTAGCCGGATCGTCACCTTCAAGGGAGCCGCGTACGTCATTCCGCGCTCCTCGCATTCAGGAACGTCATACTTGAGCTGCAAAGCTACGGGATCGCCGCATCGGTTACAGAACGTCACGATGTTCTTGTTGAACGTTCCGCACTTGTGGCAGAGCACATCTCCGGCATGGAACGGATCGGTTCGAATCTCAGCCCCGCAGTTCGGATTGCGACAAATCGTTCTCAGATGGTGGAGGCCTTTCAAGTTGCCGCACTTGCACTCCCAGTTGCCGATTGAGTAATCGACGAACTCAAGCTGACTAAGGCCGCGGAAATCGGAAATTGGAAAGACCGAGCTGAATACGCTTTGCAACCCGGCGTCTTCACGCTCTTTGGGCAGCAGATCCATTTGAAGGAACCGCTCGTACGACCGCTTCTGAACCTCTATTAAGTTCGGAATCGGTATTGAAGTTTTGATCCTTGAAAAATCAACTCTCTCACGGAGAGAACCATTGGGAACACTGGGCATCTAACGCTCTTCCTTATGAAACAAATGAAGTCATCTAGCGAATTCGCAAAAACGAAGCCGAACCGCAATCCTACGCGGCAACGGCGATCAGCGGTGAATCACAGCGATCCAGCCGCATCTGCTGAGAGTGAGAAATTGGCCGCGCCTTGAAAAATGCTGAGAAAGATCCTGGTCGCCGGTAACGATCAGGTAAGTACTGGCGGTAATTGGGCACATCCCGGCCACAGACATAAAAAGTGGGCAGTGAGAAAAGGGCGATTTCGGGCATGCAAAAACGCCCGCAACGCCGGAACAAGCGCGCGGGAGTACTACCCAACAAACTGTAACCCAAAGTACGATGCGGGAACGAGCCAGTTTGACGTCAATTTCAGGATAACCAAGTATGGCCAGCGGCGTCAACCCAAGGCCCTGACCTTCTTTCTTTTAGCTTACAACAACCAAAATGCGGGAATTTCAGGCTACTTGACTTCGACGGTCGCACCCGCGTCGACGAACTTCTTCCGAATCGCCTCGGCTTCTTCCTTATTGACACCTTCTTTAATCGGCTTCGGGGCGCCGTCGACCAAGTCCTTTGCTTCCTTCAGACCTAGACTCGTCACCTCTCGAACAGCCTTAATAACGTTGATCTTGTTCGCTCCTGCTGCAGTCAGAACGACGCTGAACTCCGTTTTCTCTTCTGCTGCCGGGGCCGCCGCACCGCCGCCCCCACCGGGAGCCGCTACTGCCACGGAAGCCGCGGCCGCCGAAACTCCCAGCTTCTCCTCGAGTAGCTTGACCAGTTGAGAAGCCTCAAGCAGCGTCAAACCCTGAATCTGTTCTGCGATTGCGTTAATATCCGCCATTTTTCCTTCTAAACTCCCTATTGTTTAAACTTGTTTTCCTTACCGGCCTGATCCAAAACCACCGCCAGATTCCGCCCTACACCGTTAACCGTGCTCACCAATCGCGTCGCGTTGGCATTAATCAGGTACAAAAGCTTTGCGTAAATCTCTTCTTTCGGGGGCATCGCCGCGAGGTCGTTAATCGCCTTCACGTCGACGACCCGCCCCTCGACCATTCCCGCTTTGAAGGTAAATGCCGCGTTTTCTTTCGCATATTTCGTCAGCGCCTTCGCGAGCGCGACGGGATCTTTTGAAGTGTAGGCGAGCGAGGTCATCCCTTTTAAATCACCCAGCAAGTCGCTCGTCGCCGTTCCTTCGGATGCTTTTGCCGCCAGGTTGTTCTTCACCACCCGATAGTTTCCGCCAGCTTCGCGAATCGTCTTCCGCAGCGCGAAATCCTGACTGACGCGCAGCTTCTCGTAGCTGGTCACGAAAATGTTCTTGCTTTCTTCGAGGGCTCGCCTTAGATTCTCAAGCTCTTTTTTCTTTTGGTCTTTATCTTTCATGCACTGCTTTCGAATATGCAGCGGATGCGCGCTTTACGCCGCCGCCCTCGTGTTGAAGGGCGTCACATCAAGATGCACGCCCGGACCCATGGTGGAGCACAAGGTCGCGCTCTTCACGTATTTGCCTTTAGCTGCCGAAGGCTTGGCTTTAATAACCGCTTGAATCAGACTATTTGTGTTCTCCAAAAGCTTGTCGCTCGGGAAGCTGACCTTGCCAACCGGCGCGTGAATAACGCCGGTTTTGTCCACGCGAAACTCGACTTTACCGGCCTTAATCTCCTGAATCGCCTTCCCCACGTCAGTCGTTACAGTCCCTGTCTTGGGGTTCGGCATCAGTCCCCGAGGACCCAAGACCTTCCCGAGGCGGCCGACGGAACGCATCATGTCAGGCGTGGCAATGACAGCATCAAAATCGGTCCAGTTTTCACCCTGAATCTTGTTGACCATGTCTTCGCCGCCTACGAAATCGGCGCCCGCTTCCTGTGCTTCGCGAACCTTATCGCCGGATGCAATCACGAGAACGCGCTTCGATTTGCCGAGCCCGTTCGGCAGCACAACAGTGCCCCGCACCATCTGGTCGGCGTGCTTCGGATCCACCCCCAGGCGCATGTGCACCTCGACCGTCTCGTCGAATTTCGTGTACTTGATCTTCTGAACGAGATTTACAGCCTCCGCGAGTTGATATGGCTTCGCCTCAACTTGCTTGGCGGCGGATTCGTATTTTTTACCCGGTTTGTGGCTCATGCGTGGACTGGTTCAAACGGCTCAGGCTATAAACACCCTTGCCTCCCAACTGTGTTGCGGGACTGTTTCAGGATAACACGAGCGACTTTCGGAGTGTGTTCAGCGCTCGCGTAGCGACTGAATCAGCGCTTCCATGTGATTCAGGTAACGCTCGAACGCCTTGCGACCGGCGGCGGTCAAGCGGTACTCGGTTTTCGGCATGCGGCCCTCGAAACTCTTTGTGCATTCCACGTATCTTGCTTCTTCGAGCCGCCTCGCATGAACGCTCAAATTACCATCTGTCGTTTGCAGCAGGCGTTTAAGCTCATTGAACGTAAGCGAATCATTCACGGCCAGCGCGCTTACGATTCCCAGCCGCATTCGTTCGTGAATGATTCGGTCGAGGTTTGGAAGCGCGTTCTCGACTGTTCCACGCTCGCTTGCACCCTTGCTCGTCTTTGCCGCGCGTGTTCTGGATGCGGCGAGGTCGGATTCCCGCGCCATTGCTGGTCTAGCCACCGTACCTCCTTGCGATCACCACTCCAAAGGCGACATGCACAACGCCAAAGCCCATTACCAAGAACCAATTGCCCCACTGGGCTGGCGCAAGAAGCGCGAGGCCGCCCAAAAACATGAAACAGAGTCCCATCACCGGCACAATCCGAACCGAAAAAGCCCCTCCAGTCACGACAGCCGTGCCGTACATCAGCAGCCATAAGCCGGGAACGGCGCTTAGGGCGTCCAGCCTGTACAGAACCGCGCTAAGAACTGCACCTGCGAACAGCGGAGGGACAAAGCTCAACAGGGCGCGACGTGCCGGGCGAGACTGGAGCGATAGCGCGAGCCGGCGTGATTTCGCCTTGAGTGTAAATCCGGCGATCAGTAAGGCCAACAGCGCCTCACCCAACCAAATAAAGAATTGCTGACGGGCCGAGTCGCCCATGGCCACGGCTCCCGCCCCCAGCGCCGTAGCGCCGATCATCACGCCGCCCCAACCGGGCACCGCCGTAAAGGAAGCTGCCCGCTCCATGGTGTCGCGAATGAAACGCAAATTGTCCGCGGCATGACGATCAATCGCGACCGGATCTTTGCTTATTGGAGCCCGTTGAGCAAACGCCATAACAATCACCACACTCGCACTTATGAGTGCCGGTAACCCTAAAACCGAGTATAGGCAATATTCACCGATCAGGCAAGTTCTTTACAGCGCAAAGAACAAGCGGCGTGCCGCCACTTGCTGAAGTCAAAAGCTGAAGTGAATGCCTCCAACCGCCCAACGAGGGGGCGTTCGAAATCCGTCCTCGTAGAAATCCTGCCCAAGCGCATTAGAAACCCGCACATAAAAGCGGGCCGAAGTCCGTTCGCTCACGCGGACCGAATAACCGGCCGAAAGCCCAAGCTGCCGGGGACCGCTGAACCGATAAGCATTACTCGCGAGCAAAGACACGCCATACAGCGGATATAAGTAGTCGCTTCCCGCTTCAAAATCCATCGCGAAATCGGCGTGCTTGAGCTGCTGGGTTGCAACAATCGTTAAGACGTTTGGAAGAATACGCGGTGATTGCAGTGGATCAACCCCCGTGCCGGTGTAGTACTGCGAAGTCCGATTTTGAGCGTTCGTGTACGTGTACGACGCGAAAACTGCCGTACTGCGCCGGGGTCGGAAATCACCGCTTAATTCGACCCCTCGCGAAATGCCGCCGCCCGTGTTGTAGTAGCCCCCGGTGCGTCCATACGGATCCACGTAACCTGGCGGAAAATCGAGAAATCCGATGACTTGCTGCAAATGCGAATAAAAATACGTGCCGCTTACCTTTAAATGCTCATGAAACAGGTACTGATCGAAGCCGCCGTCGATAGACACGGCGCGTTCCGGGCTAAGTCGCGGATCACCCAATGGAAAATACGTTCCTCCGTAGAAGTAGCCGCCGAACCGCTCGTAAATCGATGGCAGACGAAAACTATCTCCCACATGGGCGCGCAGCTTGGTCGACGTGCTTCGAACTAAATAAGCGACTGAAGCATCCCCTGTGTAGGCGCTGGGTGGCTTCGGCAGCGGTGTACTGGCATAAGGGGAAAGCCCGCCAACTAAATTGGGTTGATCCAAATCCGCTCGCGTGTAACGGCCCGAGATCAAAACTTCCAACCGGCCGCCTAGCAGCGTTGTTGCGTCTTGCGCAAACACAGCGTTGGTTTTTTGTCTTGCATCGGTTCTGTAAAATGCGCGTTGGGAAAGATCCGGATTCTGGTCGGTAGAGACATTTAGATAATGCTCCTGCTCGAACTCATAACCGCCGGTCAAGGCCTCGTGTGCGCCGAGTGAGTAATCGACGCGCGCCTGAACGGTATCAATGCGGCCCGCATAACGGTCTGATGTATTAAAAAACGGCTGAAAGTATTCCGGAACATTGGGTCCTGCCGGCCCATTCGTGTTATTCCGATTTGTGTCCACGATTCCGTAAACAACGCGGTAAGAGAGCCGCGGGGTGAGGTGGTCTTCGAGCCGAAAAAGAGAGTCAATGAAATGCGAATAGCGGCCCGCGTCCGGATCACCAAGCGACGGAATGAAAGTAGCATCGCCAGGGTTATACGGCAGGTTGGCATCTACTAAATGGATCTGCGCCGTGCTGAGTGGAATGGCGGGAATGATCCCGGTAACCGGCGCATTTGGGGTGGGCGCCGGGCTGACATTCTCCTGAAGGTAGCCGGTATTCGCGAACACATCCGCTCCGAGACGCAGATGCGCGCCGAGAGCGTAATTTAAACCAGCCTGACCCGACCAATCGCGGACAGCGCCCACATCGTCTACCCCTTCTGTGACATTCAGATGTGACAATCCGGCCGAATAACTAAGCCGGTCCTTTAACGCGTCACCAGCAATTCGTGCAACGCCGCGAAACAACCCCAGTCCTCCGCCCTGGACGTCGAGATCTCCGTGCAACGGACCGCCTGGTTCAGTAATAACGTTGATGGTTCCCGACATCGAGTTCGTGCCGTAAAGCGAGGAGCCCGATCCCCGCAGCACTTCGATTCGTGATGTATCGACCAGCAGTAAGTCACCGATATAGGCGCTCGCATCGCCTTGTATTCCGGTCGGATCGCGAAACCGGAATCCATCGATCAAAACAGCCGTATCCGTTGCCCGCAAGCCCCGCGTCTGAATCGTGGTAAAGGAACCCGGGCTGCCGCGAGTGCTAACGCGTAGGCCTGGAACAAATCGCACTGCGTCTGCCACCGAAAAGATTCCACGCTGTTCTGTTTCTTGAACTGAGATCGTATCCAGTGCTTTCGAGACTTGATCGGTCGATTGCGGTTCGTTTGCAGCCGTAACACTGATTTCGCTCTTAACCGCCGATACGGACAAATGGACTGCAATTTCGTAGGTTTTACCGGCAACGAGCGGCAGCGTCTCCGCCTTCAACATCGTCATTTCGGGCGCGGATGCATCAATCAGATATTCGCCAGGCGCGAGCTCGCGAAAAACGAAACTACCAGCACTGTCTGAGGTCGTAGTAAATACCGCCGTACCGGTTGCCTCGTGCAGCCGGATCGACGCCCCAGCCACAGCGGCATTGGACGGATCAGTTACTGTTCCCTTGACGGTTGCCAAAGAAGGAGAGTCCGCAAACGAGCACACAGCGCACCCGAGTAGCGCGACGCCCAACTTGGAAAGTGAATTGAAAATTTTGAAAGACATGACAGCCCTCCCGCGAGGCGACCAAATAAAGTTCCGCTCATCATGAGCGGGCTGCGGCAGGTCTTCGGACTTACAGGCGGGCGGCCATTCAGATCGCGTTTCTACTGGCCCGGCTTCCCTTCTTTCGCAAGTGCCTTTTGGCCGTTCGTTCCTGCTTACCGCTGCGGGGCAGTCCTGGATTCGCGCCAGGTTCCCTTTTAAACGCCTTCCCTCAGTTGAGAGGTTCAGCGTACCAACAGCGATATTAGAGTAGCGTATCGAAGATGAGAGTCGCCAGCGACAAGCTGTTCTCTTATGCTCTGTGGATCATCGTTCTGGTTGCGCTCGTCCCCCGGTTACTCCTCGGCGCACATCAATTCATTCATTACGACGGCTATTGGCATGTGTTCATCGCAACCCAAGATCGTTGGGCGCTTTTCTTTTCCGAATGGAGGAAAGATGCCCATCCCCTGCTCTTCTATCTACTGTTGCGTTACGTTGCCAGACTCGGACATTCGCATCTCGTTTATCGCTCGATTTGTATCTTTCCCGGAGTCGGCTCCGTGTTTTTGATCGGGCAGATTGCGAGACGGCTCCTGCGAAGCAGAATCATTGCCTTACTTGCAGCGGCCGCTTTCGGCTTTTCAATAACTATGATCGATATGAGCTGCGATGTTCGTGGCTACCCTCTTGCTTTGTTTCTCGTTCTGTGCGCGTTCCTCTTCTTTCTCGATCTCTTCGTAGATTTCTCGCAAGCAAGAATCAATCGCGCTCTGCTGTGGTTCGGAATCTTTTCGAGCCTGGCAATCTCCACCGAATACTATGCGGTCTTTTTTTGGCTCGCCTGCCTTATAGCTGTGCTCGTTTGCGCGCTGCGTTATCCAGCGTTCCGCGAAGCAGTCGTAAAACGCCTGGCTGCGAACCGGCGATCTGCCCTAGGTAGCATCGCGTTAGTGCTGTGCATTGTAGCTGCCCTATATTTCACGCACGTACGATATCAGCCCACCACCGAGAACAACGTCAGCCAGTTTTATTTCCAGGCGGGCGACTCGCTTCTTCGCTTCCTGTCTTCAGGGTTACGTTCAGATCTCAATTATTTTCTGCCCGTGGAAATTGCATCGACGGCGGCCATGATTGCTCTATTCCTCTCAGGATTGTTCCTGCTTTTTTATCTGGTTTTTCTTCACAGCGGAAACGAAAGGCAAGTCGCTGCAACAACTCCCGCATTGATCTTCTTTCTACTGCTTTCGGAATTGATCCTGCTTTCTCTCGTAAGGCGGTATCCTTTCGGTGGCTACGTGAGGCAGCAATCTATTCTGTTCCCATTTCTGTTGTTGACCGGATTTGTGATACTCGACCGTTCCGTTGGGCTTTTCCGGAATTTCTCCATCAGAAACACTCTGCTAATCACAGTAGCCATTCTGATAGCCGTCAACTTTTCATACCGCTGGCGTAAGTTCCCCAAAATCAGCGAAGAATTATTCACGCGAGAGTACAACACATTCCGGACGAATCTTTCGCGGGCGGAAATCGTCTATGTCGATCAATTCTCACTGATTGCCTACTACATCCATACCTATTCTTGGAAATGGCAGTTTACAAAGCATGTTCCAGGAAATGAGAAAGTCGACGCTTACCTGACAACGAGCCCTTCCGGTGAACAGCAGATGATTCTACGAAACAAGGACGAATGGAATTTCGACTTACTCGACCCCAAATTTTATTTTGTCCTCGCAGACTCGCTCCGAACGGCGCAGGTCAAAAGCGCAAACCTATTTTTCCTGAAACAAATGGCAAAGCCTGATCGAGCCAGCGTAGATTCCGACGTTCAAACAATACGTGACCAAGCCGCCCGGTTCCAGCTCGCAGCGGACCCGATCGTCTACAGAAATACCGAAGCTTACGCCACCTTTCGGCTGAAGTAACTCAGGAAATTATCCTCGACTAACGCATGGATTTCCTTTCCACACAAACCGCAATGGCCAATCTGCACATTTCGTGATTCCGACGCGAGCCGTGACTTCAACCTCGAAAACAGGTCTGTCTCGCCACTTGCGAATTCGTAAATCACCTCGATCGAGCCGTTTCCCATAATGGTCCCGTGTAATCTCCAAAGCGCGAGTTAGCTTACCCGGCCCATTCGCAAGACCCGTTTTGCGGCCGTGCCATTGCCTCCGCGAATACATAACGGCTAAGCCACAGAGCGGCTCTAGCGCACGGATCAGCACGCACCCCGGCGTACCTTCCCGGTCTGCGACGACATTCAGACATTCATGCATTCCATAGCTGAAATACACATAAGCCCGGCCAGCAGGTCCAAACAGCACCTTAGTTCGCTCAGTCCGGCCCCGCGAAGCATGCGCCGCGAGATCATCCAAGCCAAGATATGCCTCGGTCTCGACAATCATGCCGGCAGTTGCGCCATGAAACAAAACGCAACCAAGCAGGTCGCGAGCAAGATCCGGCGCAGAGCATTCAAAATCGTGAAGCCGCATCGCAGTCGTCTCACGAGTCAATTTGCGCAAATCGTAAGGGTCTTCGATTTCTTCACTTCGTCGAGTTTCGCGGCCCTGATAGCCGTTCCCTTTCTCTCGCCCCATCAAGTACGCTAGAACATTAGCACGGCATTCATGCGCCTATTTACCGCAATCGACCTCCCCTCCGCCGCTCTGTTGCGATTGGAGCGTCTTCTGACTGCACTACGTCCGGAAGCGCTAATTAAATGGACTCCGCTCGATAACCTTCATGTCACTATCAAATTCATCGGGCAATGGCCTGAGTCCCGCCTGGAGGAACTCTACCGTGCACTTGATTTATTAGTTCTCCGATCCGCGTTTCGCGTTGAACTAAGCCGCTTGGGCTGGTTTCCAGACGAGCGTTCGCCGCGGATACTTTGGGCCGGAATCGACGGGGGAGAGCCCTTGCTTCAACTGGCGCGCGACACGGAAGAACAGCTCGAAAAAATTGGAATTTCAAAAGAGAATCGCCAGTTCTCGCCTCACCTGACCCTTGCCCGGATCAACCATTCGGTCCCTCTGACCCGTCTCAAGCAGCGCGTAAAAGAACTTCAGCCGGCTTCGCTCGGTGACTTTCCCGTATCCCACTTCGATCTGTACCGAAGTGATCCCGGCTCGAACTTCAGCATCTACAGCAACATTAGGCGCTTTAACTTCGTGCGCGCTGTAGCTGCCCCATAAACACGTTGTACGTGCCCCCGGTGTCAAGTTACTTCCCACTTATCGCCGCGACAATTCTCGCCTATCTCATCGGTGGCTTGCCGTTTGGATATCTTCTGGTCCACTTCTCGTTGGGAAAGGATGTGCGCACTATGGGCAGCGGGAATATCGGCGCCACGAATGTTTATCGAGCGGCCGGTACAAGGGCGGGCGTAATCGTTCTGCTGCTCGACATGTTAAAAGGCTTTCTCGCCGTTTGGCTCACGTCACTGATAACTCCCAATCACCCGCTCGCAGCGCCGCTCGCGGCTGCAGCCGTGATGATCGGACACGGCTATCCCATATGGCTCGGCTTTAAAGGCGGCAAAGCCGTCGCCTGCTTCGTCGGCGCATTTTTGCTTCTTACCCCGCTCGCATTGTCCGTCAGCTTGATCATCTTCATCGCCATCGTCGGCATTTTCAAATACATTTCACTCGGATCTATTGTGGGCGCTGCCGTTTTTCCGCTTGCGGTCTGGGGTCTCGAGCATTCGCCTCAACCCGTTCTGATGGCCTCCATCTTTGCAAGCCTCTTGATCATTTACCGGCACAAGGCAAACATCTCTAGACTCATCAAAGGGCAAGAAAACGTTTTTTCATTCAGAAAGGGCTCGACAGAAGAGGACACTGTGTGAGCCGCCTCGCTGTGATCGGCGCGGGTAGTTGGGGGACTGGTCTCGCTATCACGCTCGCCCCGCGATTCGATTCGATTTCTCTCTGGGTTCATGATTCCGCGCGCGCCGCTGAAATCACCCGCGTCCGCGAGAATAGCCTCTATCTACCAGGTTTTTCTCTGCCGGATCGCGTCCAGGTCTCGAACGACCTCACGACCGTCGTATCGGATTCTGACATCGCCCTATTCGTCGTTCCCTCGCGGTATTTACGAAATGTCCTCACGCAGGCAAGCCCTTTCATCTCGCGTCAAACGTTACTCGTGAGCGCAACCAAGGGAATAGAACAGGAAACACTGTGCCGGATGTCCCAAGTGATGGCTGAAGTAGTGGGACGGCCGCCTATGTCGGGTATTGCCGTGCTCTCTGGTCCCACCTTCGCTCGCGAAGTTGTCGCTGGGGAGCCAACGGCTGTCGTGATTGCATCGGAAACCGCGAAAACGGCAGAACAGATACAGCGCGCATTTTCTACCTCCAAATTGCGCCTTTACGCGAGTACCGATGTGATAGGAGTCGAACTCGGCGCGGCACTCAAGAACGTGATTAGCATCGGTGCAGGCATATGTCGCGGCCTGGGACTCGGCAGCAATAGCGTCGCCGCCCTCGTCACGCGAGGACTGGCCGAAATTACCCGCCTTGCGCTTGCGATGGGCGGGAATCCACGCACCCTGAGCGGTCTCGCGGGCCTAGGCGATCTTGTGCTGACCGCCAATGGCGATCTGTCGCGCAATCGCTTTGTGGGGATTCAACTTGGCCACGGCCACACCTTAGACCAGATTCTCGCGAGTATGTCAATGGTCGCCGAAGGTGTCGCAACTTGCCGTGCCGCTCACGAGCTCGGTCACCGGGAAGGCGTCGACCTCCCGATCATCAACAAAATGTTTGAAGTGTTGTACGAATCAAAAGACCCGCGCCGCGCGATTAGTGAACTGATGGACCGCCCTCTAACGACCGAATAGCGGTTTTTGCGCTCCTCGCTTGTACTCGAGCCAAAGAAAATATCCAATGATCGTTTTTCCGTCGTGGATCTTCCCTGTCTTAATCAAACCGCTCAACTCCGCCTTCGAAAACCATCGCGTTTCAATCCGCTCATCTTCCATCGGTTTTTGCTCGCCCTCGGTCAAGTCAAGCGCGAGAAACAGATTCATCTTCTCGTCCACGTACCCCGGGGTTGCCCAAAATGAAGCGAGCCTTATCCATCGCTTAGCTCTATAGCCAGTCTCTTCTTCCAGCTCTCTTTTCGCAGCCTGTAACGCTGATTCCTCAGGATCAATCCGGCCGGCAGGGAGTTCCCAGAGTTCTCGGTCAGCGGGAAGGCGAAACTGCCTTACGAGAAGAACTCGGTCTTTTTTGTCCACCGGCATCATTACTGCCGACCCTGGATGGCGCACGATCAGCCGCTTGATTTGAAAGCCGGTCGAATCAGCCGCAACCTCCTCCATCACCTTGAAAATCTTTGTTTTGAGTAGCTCTCGCGAGGAGATGACCTTCATGTTTCTACCCTAGCGTCCGCAATCAAGCGGTTTGAGTCGTAAACAATCAAGTCTTGGATTGTATCGCCGAGGCCTTCGGAGATTCCCGACGAGGCGGCTTACAGAAGAATCGGTGCATGCAGGTATGACAGCGATAGGGTCGTTGTCCTAGCCAAAATCTCACTTTGTCGATAAGCCCGCGTCTTCGGGAGCGTCGTACGTTCGGGTTGGCGCAGACAGGACAGTTCATGGTGCCTACTAAAGCTTTCGGCTGATAGACGCTGCGACATTAGCCCGAGAAATTGCCGTTCTTGACGCGACGTAACCAATTCCGTTCGCATACGTATTTTCACTTAGAGGCCCACGTAACCCGGTGTGTCACAAGGGTAGATCAGTTGGGTCTTACACAGGGAAGGTTCTTCCACCGCTATGCGGATTTTCCAAAACTGCCAAGAGAGGCACTCAATGCGTACAAAATTTCGATCTCCCATGTTCACGGCTGTCGTGTCTGCAGCCATGTTGCTCAGTTCATCCTCGGCTTGGGGAAAGCAGGATAAGAATCATAACGACGCTTTCGTTCGCGGGACCGCAGACGAAAGCCGCATCGCGCATCAAGTCCGCCATGAGCTTGTGATGCTTCCGTACTACGGAATCTTTGACGATCTCGCGTTTCGGGTCGATGGCACTGCCATCACTCTGCTAGGCGCGGTAGTCAATCCGGTGCTGAAGTCAGACGCGGAAAACGTGGTGAAGCGTGTCGAAGGTGTGACGAACGTCGTTAACAATATCGAAGTTTTGCCCGTCTCACCAATGGACGACCAGATTCGGCGCGCGGAGTTTCGTGCCATCTACGGAGACCCATCCATCGGCACCAAGTACGGGTATCAAGCCTTGCCATCCATTCACATCATTGTCAAGAACGGACACGTGCTTCTGGAGGGCGTTGTCGACAGTCAATTTGATAAGACGTTGATCAACACGCGAGCGAATGCCGTGGCAAACGTGTTCTCCGTAACGAATAATCTGCAAGTGACGAGCGAAAAACAGAAATAACCGCGACTCACATCCAAACCGCGAAGCCCTGAATCCAGTCTGCCGGGTTCTTCAATTCAAGACGTACGGCAGAATCGTCCAATTTGGCGAACTCGCTCCGCTATCGATCGTATGAGCACTCAGCCAAGTCGCGTTTCTTCTGGCGGAGGAAGAGGGATTCGAACCCCCGAGCGCCTTCCGACGCTAACGGTTTTCAAGACCGCCGCCTTAAACCACTCGGCCATTCCTCCGTTACTAAAATACTCGCTCGGGCAGCAACCGATCAACTTGAGACGGGGGATGCCGCAATCATCACGGCTGCAACTTCGCTCGGATTCCGTACTTTGTACCCTGAAGATCTGAGCCACCGCTAAACATACTGCTCTGCCCCGGTACTGAACCCTTTTCGTTGAGCTTTTCTATCCCCGGCCCGTTCCCGCTCCGCCCTCACAATTAAACATTGATGAACGGCGTACATCCCAGCCCGCCGCTGCCGTTTAATACATCAGGAGCGGTAGAAAAATGAAAACGAAATTGCTGACAGGAATTGCCGGTTTATTACTCGCTAGCTCCACGATGTTTGGTGGGTGGAGAGTCGGATACCGTGGCTACTATCATCGGCCCTGGGTGAGACCGTACATTGGCGCGTACGTCGCGCCTGCGCCTTATGTTCCAACCTATATCGCGCCCGGTCCGTACGTCGACGCATACGTCGGGCCCGCGCCTTTCTACGGAGCGATTTGGACTTCAGGTCGCTGGGCCTACGGTCCTCACGGTCGCTACTGGGCTCGAGGCTACTGGGGCCACCGCCGCTAAGAATACTGTCATTTCACCTGAATCGTTAGCGATTCGCTTTTTGAATGTCCAGCTCCGTCCTCGGCCGTGACGGTGTAGGTTGTAGTCTTCTTCGGCGCAACTTCGAAGCAATGGTGATATGTCGGCTTAAGCTGCGCGACTGGTGGGTCAATCTTTACCGTCTTCGCATTTAGCACCCCGTAACACAACTGCGTCGTTTCTCCGGGCGACAGCGCGCCCACATCGGCGCTCAGATCGGTAAACTTGATCTCGCCAGACCCATATACTTCGTCCACAATTCGTTTGTTCTCCTCCTCTCGCTTGTTTTCGAGCGCCTCTTCAGCTCTGCGATTCGCTTCGTGTCGCGAATAGAAGGTCCACGCAACATACAAAGCCGCAAGAATCATCGCTACCGTTGTGTACGGTAACAGCGAGCGAACAAAGGGCCGCTTTCTCTCGGGCCCACTGACTGGCTGAGTTAAAGACACGAAATCATCTCCCTCCCTGACGCTCTGCGTTTGGTGGCATATTTACTTCAATAAAAGATGCCCAATCTTTGCAGCGGTAGACACGCTCTGTTGCTTTCCGAAAATCGGACGGCTTTGCAGTCGGAATATTTGTAAAGATTTGCGGATTGCGGTCAACCAAAGGAAACCACGAACTTTCGAGTTGCACCATAATGCGGTGCCCCTTCAAAAAGCAATGATAAACATCGGGCATTGTGAAGCGAATCTGCTCGACCTCTCCAGGCCGGAACGGCTCCGGGTGGTCGAAGCCATTGCGAAACTTACCGCGAAAGGGTTCGCCCCGCACAAGCTCTTCATATCCGCTCAGCGGGCCCCCGCTGCCTTTCGGATGAACATCGATCACCTTCACGACGTAATCCGAGTCCGTACCTGTAGTTGAGACGAAGAGGCGAGCCGATATGGGTCCGGCAATCGTTAGGTCTTCATCCAGAACCTCGCTCTTATAGCTCAATACGTCGCCACGCCCTTCAATAAAGCGCTGATCCGCATCCATGTACTCCTGCGCCATGTCGAGAGTTGGTCTCGCGAAGAACGGCACTGGATTCCCTGGATCGCTCACATATTCATCAAAGCCAGAGCTCTCATCGGGAACATCTTCGGACAATTTTCGGTTAGCGCGAAAATACCAGCGAACCGGTGAGGCGCCCGGCGGTGGCCAAGCCTCTTCCTTTTGCCACAGGTTCTTGCCGGTCTCAAAAACATAGGCCCTCGGCAGCTTCAGATCGTCGCCGCCCTTCAGGAAATGCCGGAAAAACGGAAACTCAATCTCATCGCGAAAAAACTCAGCCGTTTTCGACCCGAACGCAATGTCTCCCAGCTTCTCTCCCGTTCCGCCCTGCCACCCTCCGTGCACCCACGGACCCATTACGAGCCTCTCGTCTATACCGGACGATTGGTTCTGAATCGCGCGATACGTTTTCAGTGTTCCCGAGAGGTCCTCGGCGTCGAACCACCCTCCGACGACCAAAACTGCCGGTTTAATGTTCTTCAAGTGCGGAAGTATATTTCGCGCCTTCCAAAACTCGTCGTAATTCGGATGGCTGATGATGTCAGTCCAGTACGGATTTTTGAACCTGAAATGTTTCTCGTCAGCATTGATCAATGGCCCCATATCGAGGTAGAACTTATAGCCATCTTTGGTTCCGTAATCGAACCGCTTTTCTTTTCGAGGCATCTCGGGATTATCTTGCTTGCCGAAAAAAGTGTAGAAGCTGAAGTTGGCAATCAGAAAGAACGCCCCGTTATGAAAGGCATCGTCACCCATGTACAAATCTGCAACCGGTGCTTGTGGCGAAGCTGCCACCAACGCCGGATGCGCATCAATCATTCCTGCGCTTGTATAAAAACCCGGGTAAGACGTTCCGAGTAAGCCTACCTTCCCGTTGTTATTCGGCACGTTCCGAACCAGCCACTCAATTGTGTCGTGGGTATCCGAGCTCTCATCCACGTCATTGGGTCCGCGCTTTACATCCTTCTCCGGTGTCATCTCGCGCCATTCCCCTTCCGACATGAAGCGGCCCCGCACATCCTGATAAACGAAAATGAATCTGTCTTCTGCAAACTTTCGCGACGGCCCGATCCGCTTCGGATAAGCATTGGCTCCATACGGCATGACCCCATACGGAGTCCGCGTCATAAGAATCGGATACCTTTGAGATCCATCTTTGGGCGCGTAGACTGCTGTCCACAATCGTTTCCCGTCCCGCATGGGAATCCGATACTCCTGCTTGCTGTAATGAGCTGCAACGTCGAAATCCTGCCCCGCGAATAGTCCGCCCGGATATGCGACAACGAACAGCCACAGAAGGTGATAAGACATTCAGAACCATCGTAGAAGGCTGCTGCAAGCAATTCCAAATACCGCTATACTGGGCAAATAAAAGGCGAACCCTACTTGCTGGATCCGCAGGAACAACTCGGACGTTTAAAGGAACGAATAGCGTTGATCAACGCTAGATTTTCGAGCTTTTCCACACAACCAAGGCGCTCCGAAAATCTGCTTCCTCATTTACAAAGTCCGCGCTCCTTTATCGAGGAGTGGTCGACAGGCCAAATCGTAAGCAACGAATTCGGGCCGCACTTCCAAACCGAACGCCTGTTTCCCTCACATCGGCCTCACGGTTCTGCGGATGTGGGTGCCTTGGCTTATCTAGCTCACGACTTGCTAGATGTATTAGGACCCGGCGAAATTCGCCCTGTAGCGCCTGAGCGTTGGGCGTTTCTCGACACCGAAACAACCGGTTTGATGAGTACGGGCGGTAGCGCGTATGCTTTCTTGATCGGCGTGGGTCGTATCACGCGCGAGGGTTTCCGCGTGCGCCAGTTTTTCATGCGCCACTACACCGAAGAGTGCAGCACACTGGCTGCTCTCGAGGCCCATTTGAACGAGTTCGACGTTTTAATCACCTACAACGGAAAAACCTATGACCAACCGCTGCTCGAGACACGCTACACGCTCGGCCGGCAACCACATCCGTTTCTAAGACTCCAACACCTCGACCTGCTCTACGGAGCGCGTCGGCTGTGGAAGCTTCGTGGCGAAAGCTGTCGCCTGATCCAGCTCGAGCGGGAAATTCTCGGCTACTACCGGGACGGCGATTTGCCTGGCGACCTGATCCCCTACGTCTATTTCGAATACTTGCGCTCTCACGAAGCCCGCCGTTTGGTGCCGATTTTCCATCACAACGCAATGGACATCTTGACCCTCGCCTGCTTAACCGCTATCGTCCCTACCGCGTTCCGCGCCACTGATTTTCAGGCACTGGCCCAAATAGGCGTGAAACGGGGTGAGGACTTGGCCGGGATCGCTCGCTGGTTGCTCGCGACCGATCAACCTGAGCAAGCGCTCGGACTCTTGAAGCGCTCCATTGACACAGGCCTTCCCGACGCTTTGCTATTTCGAGCGCTGTGGGATGTCGCGTTAATTGAAAAGAAACTCGGCTGCCACGCTGCTTCCGTTCGCGTCTTTACAGAGCTGGTGAGCTGTACAAATCCCTTTCGATTTCGCGCGCTCGAGGAACTCGCTAAACACTACGAACACGAGGAGAACGATTTCGCTCTTGCGCTCGAATTTACGAACAAAGCACTCGCTGCCCGGCCATCTTCCTCGCTCCTCCACCGGAGAACCCGTTTAGAAAAACGGTTGGCCAAGCCCAAAGCACGGCGTGCGAAGTCATCGCATCCCCTTAAACACTGATGGCCCCAGGGAGTTTCCCGCGAATCAAGTTGATCAGTTCAGCGGCTGTCGGCAGACGTCCTGTTTTTTTCTTCGAGTAAATTTCTTCGCCGTCTACGAAAACGTCCAACCCCCCAGGCGCGCCCATGCGTAACCGAATCGGTACGTGCAATTCACGTCCAATATGGTTCTTGAGGCTCACGGCCTCCGCTTTGATATCGCTTCAAAAGAAGCACCGCTTGATCTCGATTGCCATACCAATATTCCACCACGATTTGAAAACCAGCCACGCGAAGCATCCAGGCGCAGCACCCAAGGAGGTTCAGAATACAGTCCGAGCCTGTATCGCTCTTCTTATCAGCGCGAACTGAGCTCGCCTCGGCTACCTCTGCTAATCTGCCCGCATGTCCGCCCGTCGCTTCACCATCTTAGCCGCGATACTGCTTTCTTTCCTGGCGAGTACTTCATTCACCGCGATCGCCCGCCCGAAACTAATCGTTGCCATCATCATCGATCAATTCCGTTACGATTACCTGACGCGTTTTCGGAGCGACTACCACGGCGGCCTCAATCAGCTCATCACCCGCGGCGCCGATTTCACCAACGCCTTCTACACTCAGGTCCCGACCGTTACCGCCGTCGGCCACAGCATATTCATGTCAGGAGCAATGCCTGCCGTAAGCGGGATAATTGGCAACTCTTGGTACGAGCGCGCCGAAGCGAAAATTGTCACCAGCGTTTGCGATTGGGAGGCAGTCAACGTGGGTGCTCCAAGCCCCGAAAAAGGGCCCAAATGTACCGATTCTGATCCCGCCTCCCCAAGGCGTCTCCTGGTCAGTACGATTGGCGACGAGCTTCGCAACGCGCGCGAAGATTCTAAAGTCATCGGTGTTTCCATCAAAGCCCGGGGTGCGATTCTGCCGTCCGGTCATCGCGCAGCCGCCGCTTATTGGTTCGACGACGCCAGCGGAAATTTCATCACGAGCAGCTTTTATACGAATCAGCTTCCATCATGGGCGAGCTTATTTAATAACCGCAAACTCCCCGCGAAGTACATCGATCAAAAGTGGCCGGGCTTTCCCAACTGGAATTTTCATGGAACAACTAAAGCGCCTTACGAGAGGCTTCCCGCGAGTCCGTGGGGCAACGAGCTAATTGAGCAATTCGCCGAACAGGCAATCACCGGCGAAAAGCTCGGCCAGCGCGGGCCGACCGATCTGCTGACGATTTCTTTCTCCTCGAACGACTACATCGGCCACGCGGTCGGGCCGGATGCGCCCGAAGTCCGCGATATGGCAATCCGCACCGATCAGCAGCTCGGTAAGCTCTTCGCCGCAATTGATAAGCAGGTGGGACTACAAAATGTAGTAATCGTTCTTTCTGCCGATCATGGCGTAGCTCCTTTACCGGCTGTCGATAAAGAGCGAAAAATGCCCGGCGGTTATGTCCCAACAAATCCGGAAACAGTCGTGCGGGATGTCTTAACCAAACGGTTTGGTCCAGCCGATTGGCTAATTCCAGCCGAAGAAACAAGTTTATACCTGAATCGGCATGCGATCGAAGCGTTCAAAACTTCTACCGGAAACCGCGTTACGGAGAAAGAAGTTTATGACAACGCTCGAGACGCTTTGCTATCCGCTCCGGAGCTGCACGTTGCCCGTGTCTACACTCGCGACCAGCTCGACTCTGGTCTCTCTGGCGATTTCATCGCACGCGCCGAAATGAACGGCTATTATCCGCCTCGCAGCGGCGACATCTTCGTCGTAATCGAGCCCAACTACCTGCCCGGCACCCACGGGACCTCGCATTTCTCGCCTTACAATTACGACCGCCATGTTCCTGTTCTCTTCATGGGACCGGGTGTCAAACCCGGCCGCTATGACGAACAAATCGAGGTGAACGACATAGCCCCCACTCTGGCCGCCATCCTTGATATCGAAACGCCGAGCGGCTCATCCGGACGTGTCTTGACGGAAATCCTAGCGCACTGATGCTCTCGGCGACGCACCTTGGATAGACATCGCACGATCACACTCTATGCGCCGTCAAATGCTATTCTGAATCGCGATGACGAAGGTGGACGTCACGTTCAAGCTGGCGCGCAGCCTGACTGATCACGACTTCGAGCAGATCTCGCGCATTCATGCCGTGTACGGCTTCTTCGTGGCGCGCGTGCAGCCCTCAGGGGATGAATTGTTCGTCGAGTACGATGCATCACGGCTTACGCCTCCCGAGGTGAGGGGCACGCTAGAAGAACACGGATTGCCGCTCGCATAGCGGATAGCGTGCTGAAGTCACGGATGAAAGCCAAAACGAATCTTGCGTTGAGATCCGGATTCCTTTTTGCGGCTCTGTTGATTGCCGGAGCAGCCATCTCGGCGAATAACGATACCGTGCCGGTCGATGTGAACCGAGGCGCAGCGGACTTATCGCGGTGGCTTGCGGCGATTCGCACGCGTGCCAGCATTCTGATGATCGTAGCGCATCCCGACGATGAAGACGGCGGAATGCTGGCTTACCAGACTCGCGGCCTGGGCGCACGAGCCGTGCTAATGACGCTCAACCGTGGTGAAGGCGGCCAGAACGTCATGTCTCAGGATCTCTACGACGCCCTTGGCCTCGTGCGGACCCAAGAGCTGCTCGCTTCAGACCGATATTACGGCGTCGATCAATACTGGGGGCGGGTGATCGATTACGGATTTTCGAAAACGCGTGAGGAAGCACTCGAACAATGGGGTCACGATCGAGTGCTTTCCGATGTAGTGCGCGTCGTGAGAATGACTCGGCCTCTGATCATCACCTCCGTGTTCGCCGGAGCGCCCACTGACGGCCATGGCAATCATCAGGTTGCCGGACAAATGGCGCAAGAGGTGTTTCTTGCGGCGGGCGATCCGAACCGGTTCCCTGAGCAGATCCGGGAAGGCTTACGGCCATGGACACCGCTTAAGGTCTACGCTCGCGTGCCTTTTTTTGAGACCACCAAAGAGGGCATCTATGATTACGCGACCGACAAATATGTGCCGGTGCGTTTCTTCGACTACGTGAATCAGACGTGGATCAATGCGAAGCCCGCAGCAAACGTCGAGATACTGGAAGGCACACGAGACGCAGCCGCAGGCTTGACATTTCTTCAGATTGGGCGCGAAGGATGGGGTCACCAAAAAAGCCAGAATGGAGGCGGGACTATTCCAACGCCGGCTCCGTACAAGGCTCCTTATCACCGCTATGGGTCGCACGTTAGAGTTGGCGAAAAAGAGAGCTCATTCTACGACGGAATCGACGTTTCATTGAAAGGAATTGCGGCGCTGGCGAAAGGCGAGTCGCCGTTCCTCAAGGAAGGACTCGAGCACATCTCCAACCTGTCTGGTGATGCATGTACTCGCTACAGAGCCGACGATCCGGCCGCCATTGCGCCGATTTTAGCGGAGGGCTTGAAAGCAACTCGATCATTACTCGAGCGTGTTCGCCAAAGCGATTTACAGGAACCCGGAAAAGGTGATGTCGCGTTCGAGCTCGGCGTAAAGGAACATCAGTTTCAAGAAGCGCTGCTTGAGGCCCTCGGGATCACTTTTGAAGCGATAATCGCGCCCGAGAAGGAGCCAACTGGACCTTTTGCTCGCTTTGCTGGACCGCAGGTCACCTTCCGAATCGCAATTCCGGGTCAATCTTTCGGGGTCCACGCACATTTGTTCAATCAGGGCCCTGGGTCCTTGAACATTGAAAGCATCGATGTTCGCGCATCCGATGGACACGACTGGAAGATTCGTCCTGATAGCTCGCCGAGCCCAACGCTAGCGGCAGGCACTGATCTCCGGTTGAAGTTCGCGATTACCGCGCCTGCCGATGCGCAACTCACGAAACCGTATTTCCGCCGGCCCGACCAGGAGCAGCCTTATTATGATCTGACCGATGGGCGCTACCGCAATCTGTCGTTCGCGCCGTATCCGCTGGAGGCGATCGCGCGAATTACATATCAAGGAACCGGATTAGAGATTCGGCAAGTGGTCCAAAGTGTGCAACGCATCGAACACGTCGGGTTGCAAACAGAGCCGCTCTTAATGGGGCCGGCAATTTCGGTGTCCGTCACGCCGGCGGCTGGCGCGGTTCCTCTTACGGCGCGCTCGTTTTCGTTCTCCTGCATCCTTCACAGCAATGTGAAAGGACATGTTGACGGCAGGCTCCGTCTAAGCCTTCCGCCGAAATGGATGGCGATCCCGGCCGAGCATCCATTCTCGCTGGACAGCGACGAGACGCAGACCTTGACTTTCGATGTGACGCCGCGATCAATCGAACCAAAGAATTACGACATCAGGGCCATCGCGGAATACAAAGGCAAGCAGTACGAAGAGGGGTACCGGCTGGTGGGCTATCCAGGCTTAATTCCATATCCTTACTACCGCCCGGCAACTTACAAAGCAGTCGGAGTGGATGTAAAGACTCCATCCGGTCTGCGCATCGGATTCGTACCCGGTACAGGGGATGACGTTCCACGCGCGCTGGAAGATCTGGGCCTGAACATGAAGATTCTTTCAGCCGATGACGTCGAAGACGCCAATCTCAAAGATTACGATGCGATTGTGCTAGGCGTGCGAGCGTACGCGGTGAATTCGGAACTGCGAACGGCGAATGCGCGCTTGCTCGATTATGTGAAGAATGGAGGCGTGCTGCTCGTGCAATATAACCTTCAGAACTTCGAGCAGGGTTACGGGCCGTATCCGTTCAGTTTGGGACAGAATCCGCAAAAAGTTGTGGACGAGAGGTCGGCTGTGAAGATTGTCGATGTTTCTAATCCCATTCTGAAATGGCCGAACCAGATTACGGAATCCGATTTTCTCGGCTGGGAAGAAGAGCGAGGACACGGGTTTATGGAGACCTGGGATCCGCGTTATAAAGCGTTAGTGGAAACGCACGATCCGGGGCAGGATCCGCAGCGCGGAGGTCTGCTTGTGGCTCGATATGGGAAGGGAATATATATTTATGATGCCTTCGCGCTTTACCGGCAACTGCCTTCGGGTGTTCCCGGTGCGTTTCGGATTCTGGCGAATCTTGTAAGCGCTGGAAAGAATCCAGAATGGAAGTGAGCCCAATGAGAAAACAATTCATCCTTTACAGTGCGCTCGCACTCTTGATCCTAGGACTTTCTACGAGTGCCCGGCAGAAAGTTGATTTCCCCGACGCGGCCATCGATATTCCGGCATCGACAACGCAAAAAGACCAAAAGGCCGTTTTGGCGGGCGGATGCTTCTGGGGCGTCGAGGCGGTTTTCGAGCGATTGAAAGGCGTTAAGAAAATAGTAGCCGGTTTCGCAGGCGGCGACAAGTCAACCGCGCATTATGAAACCGTCAGCACTGGCCGAACAGGTCACGCCGAGTCCGTCGAGATCACATACGATCCGGCGCAAATCACTTATGGGCAGTTGCTGAAGGTGTACTTTTCGGTGGCTCACGATCCGACTGAGTTAAACCGCCAAGGGCCGGATGAAGGCACGCAATATCGCTCAACAATCTTCTACATGAATGACGATCAGAAGCGGGTGGCCGAAGCTTACATTTCGCAGTTGAATGAGGCAAAAATATTTTCGCGGCCCGTCGCTACACAAGTAGTTCCGTTCCACGGCTTTTACGCCGCTGAGAGTTATCACCAGCACTATTTAGATCGCAATCCAAATAATCCGTATATCGTGTACAACGATCTTCCCAAGCTAGAACAGTTGAAAAAGCAGTACCCGCAGCTCTGCAAGCGCTGATGCCGGAAACCGCGGATCTTCCGATTCAATCGGCTGAGCTCGCGGCTGAGGTGGAACGGATCGTCGACGATACTTACGTATTCGACGTTCACACACATCAATACCCGCCGAGTTTCAAGACTCTCTTTTCGGCCGGTATCGACGATTTGTTGACTTATCACTATTTGATCGCTGAGCTCTTTCGGTCCTCACACGTTGCGGTCGATTCCTTTTGGGATATGGACAAACCCAGGCAGGCAGATCTCATTTGGGACACGCTGTTTGTTCGCAACACGCCTGTGTCTGAGGCATGTCGTGGTGTCGTTTGCGTCTTGACTGCCTACGGCCTCGATCCTTCCGCCCCCACGTTGAAAGAAGCTCGGGAGTTTTTCTCAGATTTGCAGGGGAACGCTCATATCGAAAAGGCGATGAAATTGGCGCGCGTCAGCGATATGGTGATGACGAACGACATTTTTGACGAACAGGAAGCAAAATATTGGGAATCGAGCGCGGCGCGTCATCCGGCATTACATCCGGCCCTGCGTTTGGATCCGCTGCTGCGCGATTGGGAGCGTGCGCAAGACGTGTTGAGCGGGCGTGTTACCAATCGCCGCTACGCTGCTCAAACAACTCTTCGCGACGAAGACGTCACAAGCATACGAAGTTTTCTTGACGGCTGGATCGAGCGCATGAAGCCCGTGTACATGGCTGTCTCGCTGCCGCCGGATTTCGTGTACCCCGAGGATTCCATTGAAGGGTTTCTCTTGAAGGAAGCTCTTCTACCCACGGCGCGTGAGCACAAACTGCCATTCTCAATGATGATCGGTGCGCGCAGAGGGGTGAACCCCGCGCTCAGAGATGCAGGCGACGCAGTCGGCTACGCAGATATCACCTCCGTGGAACGCATCTGCCTTGAAAATCCTGAGAACCGCTTTCTTGTAAGCATGCTTTCACGCGAAAACCAGCACGAGCTGTGCGTAGCGGCGCGCAAATTTTCAAACCTGATGCCGTTCGGATGCTGGTGGTTCCTGAATAATCCCTCGATCGTTCGCGAGATTACAACCGAGAGATTGGAGATGCTCGGCGCCACTTTCATACCGCAGCACTCGGACGCGCGAGTGCTCGACCAAATCATTTATAAATGGAACCACGCGAGGCACACGATCTCCGCTGCTCTAACCGACTCCTATGACGCGCTCGCGCGGGATGGCTGGCGCGTTACAACAGATCAGATCCGTCGCGACGTGAAGCGATTGTTTCAAGAGAATTTCCGGAATTTCGCCCGACTGCCAGCTTAGCTACTTTTTGGGTTCGGTCTCTACCTTTTTGGCTTGCGCCTCGGAGGTCTGAGCCGAGGGACTTGAGGAAGGAATTATATCGAGAATCCGCACTATATCCGGCGTTCGGTCATACTGGCTCAGCTTCCTGGGCTCGCTGTTCGCATCCTTATATCGGGCTTGAAGCTGATAATCTATCGTGAAGCTCAGATCGTCGAAATTATACCGGCCGTCCTGCTTGGTAATGAAGGTTCGCTTCTCGTTGGCCTTGGTATCGGTGAGGGTCACGAGTGCGCCTTCGAGCGGTTGGCCCGACTGATCGACAACCTTCCCTTTCACAGAACGAGTTGTGGGTGCTTTCCCTTTTTTAGGCGGTCTGTGATTATCCAGAAAAACGGGCCCGTGGGCGGCAGGGTTGGGATCCTGGCTCTGAGCGCCATTTACAGCCGCGAAAGCCCCGGCCATGACCATCGCAAAAAGCACGCACTTGCGCATCCTCAATACCTCTTCCAATGGGACATTGCTATGGTACCAAGCAACGCGGACGGCTTTTTCGTTCTCTAACAGGCGTGAAACGGCTCTGTATCCTTGCGAGTTTAAGTGTAAGCTTCATTGCATCCGGATCCGCTAAAACAGATCAAGCTAGTAGTCAGGTGGAGACCATTTCTGTAGATGCGAACGCTCCTGCGCATCCCTTCCCGCATATCTGGGAGCAGATGTTCGGCTCTGGGCGAGCCATCCTGAGCCTTCGAGAGAGCTACCGGCGCGACCTCAAAACAGTCAAGGAAATTACCGGTTTCAAATACGTTCGCTTCCACGCAATCTTTCATGACGAGGTCGGCGTGTATGACGAAGACGCGCAGGGTAAACCGATTTACAACTTCTCGTATGTCGATCAAATTTACGACGGGCTTCTTGAAAGTGGCGTTAAGCCTTTCGTGGAGCTCAGTTTCATGCCGCGCAAGCTGGCCGCAAATTTGAAACCGCATGCGTTCTGGTACAAGCCGCTTCCGTCGCCGCCGAAGGACCCCGCGAAGTGGGCTGCCCTGATTGAGGCTTTTACAAAACACCTTGTCGATCGCTATGGCAACGATGAAGTGGAGCAGTGGTATTTCGAAGTTTGGAACGAACCGAACATTGACTTCTGGAATGGAATCCCGCAACAGGCCACATATTTCCAGCTCTACGATGTCACGGCGAAAGCGGTAAAAAGCGTCGATCCGAAGATCCGGGTCGGAGGCCCCGCGACAGCGCAAGCGGCATGGGTCGATAAATTCATCGCGCACTGCACGCAAAATCAGATCCCGTTCGATTTCGTTTCAACGCACGTTTACGGAAACGATACATCGCAGGACGTGTTCGGAAACAAGGTTCCGATCGCTCGCCGCGACATGGTAGCGCGCGCCGCAAAAAAAGTTTACGACCAGGTGAAGTCATCCGCCGCGCCGGATACACCGATCATTTGGTCTGAATACAACGCGAGCTATATGACCCAGCAAGAGGTGACAGATAGCGCGTTTATGGGGCCATGGCTCGCGAACAACATTCGCGAATGCGATGGGCTTGCGAACATGATGTCGTATTGGACCTTTTCCGATGTGTTCGAGGAACAGGGCGTGATCAAAACCCCGTTTTATGGGGGGTACGGATTGGTCGCCGAAGGCGGCATACCGAAGGCGACGTTTCGAGCCTTTGAACTGCTGCACCACCTTGGCGATACTCGCCTTGAGACCAACTCGGAAAACGCCTTGGTCACCAAACGCGGCGATGGCACATTTGTCATCGCGTTGTGGAATTACGCGGAGCCAAGAGAGGATGTGGGGCCGAAAACATTTCGGCTCGAAGTCAAAGGAAGCGGCGCCACACACTGCACCATGCAGTTCCTCGACCCGGATCACGGTTCAGCTCTGAAGGGTTGGCAGGCGGCCGGGGGCCCGCCCACTCCGACACAGGCTCAGTTTGCACAAATCATCAAATCCTCCGAATTAGATTCGCCGCAAGAACATGCCATCGGCGGTCCGATCACGATTGCCCGGCAGGGACTAGCGGTGATAGAGTTGCGTTGAGTATCAAATCCGTTCGACTCGTAGCGAGGAAATCATGAAGCGATTCACTATTGTTCTACTCACGGCTATTGCAGGTGTAAGCCTATTCGCACGGACGCTTGGCCAAGCTGGAAAATCGGGGAATGAACCGCCCTCAACCAAATTGAAAGTCGGAGACATGGCGCCCGACTTCACGCTGCCATCGACGGTCGGCGATAAGGTTACGCTTTCCTCGTTTCGCGGAAAGCAGACCGTAGTGCTCGCTTTTTTTCCGGCGGCATTCACGGGCGGCTGCACCAAGGAAATGCAAACGTATCAGCTCGGAATAGATAAGTTCAAGGGAACCGATGCGGCAGTATTCGGAATCAGCGAAGATAATACGCCTTCGCAGAAGGCGTTCGCGGATAAGCTCGGCCTCTCGTTCCCGCTCTTAAGCGATTTCACAACTCGCAAAGTCGCCCAGGATTACGGCGTTTTTATCCCTGACTATGGCGTTGCGAATCGCGTCACATTCGTGGTCGACAAAGAAGGCCGAATCAGTTACATCGAAGCTGGCAAGGACGCTATCGCAACCCTGGGCGCGGGTGAGGCTTGCAGCCGGTTGGCGCACAAAGGCAGCGGAGCCAGCCAGTAGGGCTTATTCCGAAACCGAGCGGCGCGCGTTAGCAAGCTTGATCAGATCTTCAAATCCACGGCTATCCCAAGATGTCGCTCACGGTCTCAAACGCGTACCCGCTGTCCTTCAACCTGGGCACAATTTCCTGGATCGCGTCCAACATCGGCCGGATGTCCGGATTCGGCTCCACCGTTCGCCCATCATGCAAGCAGACGATTCCCCCCGGCGATGCATGCCTGAGCACGTGCGCCGCGATTCGATCTGCCGGCCATTGCCAGTCGTAACCAATTACTGTCCAGATCACGCTCAACAATCCCAATTTCGCCTGCATGGCTTGCATTCCGAACCAGCGGAGCCCGTAAGGCGGGCGTAAAAGCATGGGCGCGACGCCGGTTTCCGATTGGATGATGTGCTGCGCTCTTGTAAATTCCTCGTCAATCAGCGTGGCCGATTTAAAAGGTAGCTTCGGATGCGAATAAGTGTGATTTCCGATCTGATGGCCCGCAGCAGCGACTTGCCCGGCGATCTCAGGCAAACGCCGCACGTTCATTCCGCACTGAAAAAACGTGGCTTTAATCTCATGCTTCGCTAGATAATCAAGCAGCGGCAACGTTCCTTCGCTCGGCCCGTCATCAAACGTCAATGCTATTGAGCGCCTAACTCCTGGTCCGCGATAAACAGAAGGCCCGAAGAGCTGCGAGGATCTGGAGACGCTGCCATAGGCGAGCGTGGCAGAAACCCCACCGAGCACTGCCGCGCCTGCGACACCGGCTGCCGCAAGAGGTCGCATCGCCCTCAGACTAGCACGCGCAAAACGGCACGGCGCGTCAATTCTATTCGCGGACCCTCTCCCGAGCGGGAGCCGAGGCGTGATACTCGCGCCGCACGCGCTCGGAATATGCGTTCAGCAATTCGCCCACGCGCTTGTAATCGGGCGACTTCACAATAAACCCGACATGGTGCCGCTTGCTCATTCGCCATACAAGCTCAGGCTCATGGAAACTGGACGTATCCGGCCACTCTTGCCGCGCAAGCGACACCAGCAATCCCGCATATGCGTCATCCGGTTCGGGTGGCGTGTAGCTCGAATTCGAGGCTGCGGCAAGCTCTACCTTCGCCCATTCAGCCCACATATTAATTCCGGTCGCGGCCTGGATCAGATCCGAAATATGCGCGCCTCCAACGCGAGCCGATGTTTCCAAAAAGTAGAAGGTGCCGTCTTCGTGAGCGCGAATGAACTCCGTGTGCGACACCCCGTCTGTGAGACAGAAAGCCGACAGAACGCGGCGATTCAGTTCCTTCAGCGCATCGCCGTCTTTCGAGCCACGCTCCAGAATCTTGGTTGTAAAGATACCCCCGCTGTGCGTTACATCGAGCGGAGGGGTCCCATATGCGCTCGCAACGGCGTAGACCATCTCGCCCCGGAACCAGATGGAGTCGACGTGAAAGATATCGCCGGGCACAAAGCGCTCGAGAACAAAGAAAGACTGCTCATCACCGATGCTGTGAATCCTGTCCCAGACTTCCTGTCGATGATGAAATTTCTTGATACCGATCGCTCCGGCCATAAGCCTGGGTTTCAGCAGCCAGGGAGGAGGCACCGTGTCAACGTAGCGCGTGATTCTCTCGTAGTTAAAGATCGGAGTAAATTCTGGAACAGGAATCCCCTGCTCCGCCGCACGCATGCGCATCGCAAGCTTGTCCCGAAAATAACGCGTTGCAGTTTCGCCTAAACCGGGAAGGCGAAGGTGCTCGCGCAGATAAGAAGCTTTCTCGAGGTCGAAGTCATCGAGCGGAACAATCCGGTCAATCTGTCTCGTCCGGCAGAGGTGACTCACCGCGAGAAGCATGTCACGCAGGTTCCACTCGTGCTCCTTGTCGGGCATATAGAAAATCTCATCGAGACCTTCCGGCCATTTGGCGGTGTGCTGAAGGCTGAAGGATGCTAAGAGAAAAACCCTGCATCCTTGCCGCTTGGCTTGCTCCAAAAATGCGTATCCTTTTTCGTAGCTTGCCAAACACAAAAATGTGAGAGGCTCGGAGGTCGTGGGGGCGGGTTGCTGCATATCTGACCAAATAAGGATAACCTTTTATTTAGCTGGCACTCATTGGTCCTCATCGCGGCCAACGAAACCGAATGCAGAAACTGAAACTGAAGCACCCGGCTGCGATCCGCTGGTTTCATTGGATCAATTTTCCGCTTCTGTTTTTAATGATCTGGAGCGGACTATTAATCTATTGGGCGAATGACGTGTATCGGATAGGGCCGCTGCATTTTTTCCCAGCCTGGGTCTACCGAGTCTTTCGCATGGATCACCGCCTTGCTGAAGGCATGGCGCTGCACTTTGTGTTTATGTGGCTGTTTGTAATCAACGGGATCCTATATGTCGCATACACGCTGATCTCAGGCGAATGGCGCCTGTTAGTTCCGCGGTCGCTATCCACGTTTCGAAATGCATGGCACGTCGTGCTTCATGATCTCGGTTTACACAAGCCGCTTCCTCAAGACAAGTACAATGCCGCTCAACAAGTCAGCTATTCCGGAATCATCGTGATGGGTGTCGGGTCTGTCTTAACCGGGCTCGCGATTTATAAACCAGCCCAGCTTGCTTGGCTGGCCGCGCTGTTCGGTGGCTACGAGGGTGCGCGACTGATTCACTTCGTCCTCACCATCGGGTATGTCCTCTTCTTTGTCGTGCACGTGTGGCAGGTCATCCGGGCCGGCTGGAACAACTTTCGCGGAATTGTTATCGGTTATGAATTGGTGGAAGAGAATGAATAGCTGGCATCCCGAGATTGTTCTGCCCGAGGACGAAATCAAGCGCGCTCTGCGTCGAAAAACCCGGCGCGATTTCCTCGTTGGAGGCCTCGCCGCGATAGGCGCATTCGGCGGCTATAAGTGGGTACGATCGAGAAAACGTGAGGACGGACTTCAATGGCCGGAGCGCAAGATTCTTGATATGAACGGACAACTGGCCCACAGCTATTTCAGCGATTCGCATTTAATGCCAACCTATTCGCGAAGCGACGTTGGCTGGCTTAAGCCGAACGGCGACATCGGAATGGATGAGGACGCCGATCCCGACCCGTGGGTCGTGAAAGTAATCGCGGACGAAAACGGCTCGGAGCTCAACTTGTCCTTGGCGGATGTCAAGGCGCTTCCGAAGACCGAAATGATCACGCGATTCTGCTGTATTGAAGGCTGGAGCGCAATTGCCTATTGGGGCGGCGCGCGCTTCTCCGATTTCACGCGAAAATATTTTCGTCCGGACCTGAAACTTACGAACTTTGTCTATATGGCCACTCCGGGTGAAGATTATTATGTCGGACTGGATATGAAGAGCGCCATGCATCCGCAGACACTGTTAGCGTACGAACATGATGGAAAGCCTCTCGCCGATGAACACGGAGCGCCGCTTCGGCTCGTAATTCCCGGCAAGTATGGAATCAAGAGCATAAAGCGGCTCGGGTTCATCCAGTACACGAACGAGAGGCCGGCTGATTATTGGGGCGAACAGGGATACGACTGGTTCGCAGGACTCTGAGAAATGCCGGAAGCGAAGCTTTATTGCGGAACCTCAGGATTTGCATACCCGAGCTGGAAACCTGAGTTCTATCCCCGTGAATTGCCCAGTTCGGAATTCCTCACCTATTACGCGAGCCGCTTAAATGCCGTCGAGGTGAATTACACATACCGGCGTATTGCGCCGCCAAAAACATTCGAAAAATGGATCGCGTCGACACCCGACAGCTTTCTCTTTATGCCCAAGGCTCACATGAAAATAACGCACTCTCTGCGGTTGAAAGATGCCGAGGAATTCACGCGCGTGTTTCTCGATTCTTTAGAGCCGCTCCGCAGCGCTGGCCGCCTCGGGCCGATTCTGTTTCAGCTTCCGCCCTCCTTCAAAGCAGATATCGAAACACTCGGAAACTTCATCCGGCTATTGCCGAAATCCATTCAGGCTGTTTTTGAATTCAGGAATGCAAGCTGGTTCGACGAAGCCGTTTATTCAGCGCTCAGAGAAGCCAACGTTGCGCTTTGCATGGCCGAAAACGAGAATCTCGAGACGCCGCACGTCCTCACTGCCGACTTCGTCTATCTGCGCTTGCGGAAGCCGGAGTACACCGAATCGGAGCTGGGCAGTATCGGCTACCGCGTTCAGCAATATCGAAGCAATGCTTATCCGACCTATGCGATTTTCAAACACGAAGAAACGCCCGCCGGAGCATTGAACGCGGAAAAGCTGCTGAACGCTCAAACCGTCAAAGGACTCGCGGTTTAACCCTCACACAAGAGACTTTGGCGCGGGCGTCAGTTTCAGAGTGACAGCATAACTTCCGGGCAGCCTTCCGGCCGCCGTAACGACAAGGTCCTCGTCCTTCTGAGCCAGCGTGCATCGGGAGCTCGTTCCAAGTATCTGCGCGCTTGTGCCGTCGGCCGCGCGCACCGAAGGCACTCTGAGGGCCTCGCCCTTCACCGGATTCAGGAAGATGATATAGAGACTGTCGTGCTTGCGCGTAAAGCGGACGTCTGTACCGTCCGGCGCAGTAGCGGACGCCCTTACCCATGGTCGCGAGTCAAACAATGCTTCTCCATTCACGTCAAGCCATGACCCGAGCTTGTGAAGCCGGTCTAGTTGAATATCGGAGATGTTCCCGTCTGCTTTTGGTCCGACGTTCAGAAGTAAGTTGCCGTTCTTGCTAACGATGTCAACGAGCAGCGCAATAAGCTCGCCCGGGGGAATCACTTCCTTCGGCCCCTCCACCTGGTTATAGCCAAAACTGAAACCCAGGCCGCGGCACGCCTCCCACTTTTTCGGAGTAATTTTGTCGTACTTCGCGTATTCGGGTGTCGTGAAGTCTGAGAACGGCACGCCGAAACGATTATCGATCAGACCCTCGGGTACGGTGTTGTAGTAATACGCGAAAATTTGCCTAAGTTGGCCGGCTTTCGGGTAATTAATGTCGTTCCAGAGTATTGCCGGTTGATAGCGGTCGATCAATTCGCGCCAGTGAGCGTCGGCATAACGCGCATACTCTGCCGATTGCGGAACGCGCGCCTTCATATCCTGCGAGTTACGGATCGGCTCCGTCGTGAACGTCCAATCGAGCCCGCCCGAATAATACAGCCCCATCTTCAACCCAGCCGCCCGAACTGCCGAGGTCAGATCGCCAGCGAGGTCGCGCTGCGCTGAAAGCTGCCTTCCATTCGCGTGTGGATTTGGGACGGCGGACGGCCACAGACGAAAACCGTCGTGATGCTTGCTGGTCAGCACAACATATCGCGCGCCGATCTTCTTGAACAGCGACGCCCACATTTCCGGGTTCCAAGCCCGCGTACTTTGATTGAAAGTCTCGGTGAACTGGTAATAATCGAAATTCTTCCCGTAAGTCTCGATGTGGTGTTTGTAAGTCGGCGAGCCAGTAATCCGGAGTGAGTTTAGATACCATTCAGCGTACGGATTGTTAATAAACCAGGTGTTTGGATCAATTTTTCCAAGCTCGCCCGTAGGCGGAGCCCACGCTGGCACGGAATATAGGCCCCAATGGATGAAAATGCCGAGCTTCGCATCCTGATACCACTCGGGGACAGTGTGCGTTTGTATCGAATCCCAGGTTGGTTCGTAATGTATATTCGCCCTTGCGAGGCTTCGGCGCAAGCCGCCAACTGAAAAAGCGGCGGATCCTGTCAACAGCGAAGTAAAAGCTCTGCGATTCATTTTGTTATGGTATTCCGACCGCATGTGAGGCGTACTGCAAGTAAACCGCGCCAAACTTACTCCTCAAGTAACGCTCCTCCAAACGCGCGCGCCTACGGATCAAGAAAATCCACGCGATTGCGACAATGCACGAGATCACGCTGCCGAAAAGAAGCGGCAGAGCGAGGCGCGTCGCAAGCAGACCCACATATCTGGGGTGTCGAACATAACGATACGGTCCGCCCATCATCAGCTTTCCACCTCGGTAATGCGACGGGAAGTTGTTAACTAAGTACGAATCAACCCACAAAAGCCAGAGTGTGCCCGCAAGACAGAGCAGCAAACCCAGCCCTTGCGCGCCCGGATTGACGAGCCTCGGAGCGAGCCGCCAATGAGCGTATTCAAAAAAGATGCCTAGCTCAGCTAAGCCGAGCAGCGCGACCCATTTATCCCAAGCCGGATCGATATCTTTCGAATAAAACAGGCGCTGGATTTCTGTGGAATCAGAGAATCGCGCGCTCACATACGCCTGAAGAAAAGCAAGACCTGTGCTCAGAATTAGGTAACCGCAACAGAATGCGTCCAAGTGCGGATAGAGGATCAATAACGCAACGGCATCGAAGATCAGGACAAAAACCAGCAGACGTCTGCTGCTCATCAGGATCAGAATAGCGGGCGGATGATCTCTGGAGCGCTAAAGCATTCGTCACCGCTTGGACGCCTGAAGCTTGAAATTCTGCGATCGCAACTCATCTTTGCCCTCTTCGATTACATAAAATCGGTCAGCCGGAATATCTCTGAACGTTTGCCGCCTCCCGCTCGGCCACGAGATCTCCATTCGTTCAACTCGTGTCTCCCGACCGAGTCCGAAGTGGGCACGCAGATCGCTTTGCGAGAGATAGCTGCCGCCACCTGCGATCTCGCGAATCTGCGCAATGCCGCCGGAGATCAACTTAATCCGCGCGCCCATCGCGTCACGATTGCTGCGCGTTCCCACTAATTTGAAGTTCACAAAATGGTTTCCGTTCGCGCCACTGTTGCGCAGCAGCAAAGGGGGATCGCCATTATTCGCGACGACAATGTCAAGAAATCCATCATTATCAAAGTCCAGAAATGCCGCGCCTCGTCCTAAGTGCGGAACCGTAAATCCTGGCCCCGAGTTCGCCGTCACATCCGAAAACCGGCCATTTCCGTCGTTGTGGAACAACGAATTGATCTGCTTGTAGTGAATGTTTGCCGCCGTCTTCTCCACATCCTGGTACACGTGACCATTCGCGATAAACAGGTCGAGACGGCCGTCATTATCGTAATCAAAGAAGCCTCCGCCGAAACTGAGCACATTCTGTGTCTGGGCTGCTATTCCCGTCCGGTCGCTAACCTCTTCGAGGAAACCTTCACCATCGTTATGCCAGATATGATCGCCCGCGCCCTGCCAATCCGAAATGTACAAGTCGAGCAGGCCGTCGTTATCGTAATCGCCAAGCGACATACACATGGCCGCCATAGCATTGCCGTTCGCTGTTAAGGCGATCCCAGTCGTCAGCGCTACGTCCTTGAACGTGCCGTCATGCTGGTTGTGATAGAGATAAACGTCAACACCATCGTTTGCAACGAACAGGTCTGGCCACCCGTCAGTGTCGTAATCGGCAGCAGCCACCGAGAGATTCTTCCCATTCGGCTGGAACATTTTGGCGGCTTTTGTGACGTTCGTAAACGTGCCATCGCGGTTGTTGTGATACAGCACGGCAGGCGTGCCCTTATACACAGCCGGCCTGCAGCTCGCCTCGACATTCGTACCGATGATGCACGTCCTCTGGCTTCCCGGTCCGAAGTTCACGTATCCGCCGGCATATAGATCGAGATAACCGTCCCGGTCGTAATCGAAGAATGTCGCGCCGGTGTGGAACACAGTTCCGAAATCAGTTCCATCCACATGCGCCTTCTGAGTCACATCCGTGAAGGTCCCGTCTCCATTGTTGCGATACAAAACATTCTTGCCGTATTGCGTTACGTAGAGATCAGGATGCCCGTCGTTGTCGTAGTCGCCCCAGACGCAACCCAAACCGTAAGCCGTGCCCGGCACGCCAGCCTTTAACGTCACATCGGTAAATGTGCCGTCGCCGTTATTCCGATAGAGCGCGTTCCGCACCTGAATGCCGCCTCCGTATAAATCGCGCCCATTCACAAAGTAAATGTCTTGGTAACCGTCGCCATCGAAATCAGCCACGCACACGCCTGGGCCGGCTTCTTCAAGAATTGTCGATATCCCGTGGCTTCCTTTGAAATGCGTGAACTGAATGCCCGCCTTTTTTGCGACATCCTCAAACTGGATTCCTGCGGGCGTGCTGAGTAAGAAGGCTGCGGAAATCGTCAGCGCCAAACCGCTAGTGGAAAGCACTCCCGCGCAAATAGCGCGCATGAACTATTGTGGTGGTTTTTCGGCTGGCGGTGCCGCTTCGAGAGTACCGCCCGAAACCTGTTTCTTAATCTCGTCGCTGGTTTGATTGGCCTTCTGCGATGCCTCCCGATGCGCGATGAATTCCCGGTCGGCATCCGCTTTGCGCCCGGCTCGGCGATATGCAGTCGCGAGCTGAAAGTGAACGACAGGATTCTCAGCCTGAAGCTTCTCCGCAGTTTCGAGCGGTGCTATCGCTTGTTCCGGCTTGTCAGCCCCGAGCAGCGCGCGCCCTAGCCCGAGGTAAGCATCCACAAAACTCGCATCCAGCTTCGTCGCTCTTGAGAAGTAGTCGATCGCTTCCGGCCACTTCTCCGCCTGTCGCGCCAGCTCGCCCAAAACAAAATTCGCCCCTGCATTCGACCCATCGATTTTCAGTTCTTCTTCGAATTCCCGCCGGGCCTGATCCTTGACATCGGGCGGCGGGTCAGGCTCTGAAAGCAGTAATCTGCCAAGACGATAATGAATCCCCGGCATTTGCGGATCCTTAGCCAGCACGGCCCGATATTCATCCGCAGCATCCTTCCACTTCCCCATCGTTTCAAGCGCCTCAGCATTTAATTCCCGAACCTGTACCGAACCGGGGGCGGTCGCCAAAAGCTCCTTGGAGGCCAGCAGCGATAGATCGGAATAGACGTGCGATGAGAGATAAAGGATCTCCGGATCGTGCGGAAATTCGCGATTCAGCCAAACCAAGAATGAAACTGCGCGGCTCGCATCGTGCGCCGCCATGCTGCACTTCACGCCGCCGATCCCGACTTTGCGCTTTAGATCAGTACCCTGAACGCGCCCCAGAGCTTTATTCAGTTGCGGGAGCGCTTCTTGACAATGGCCGGTGTCAGCAAGCAATGCAGCGTGCTCAGCAGCGACATTGGGTAGAGTTACCGATCGTGCCGCCTGCGCCATCCCTAGACTCGCGCTGAGCAAAGCCGTTACCACGAGCTTACGCATCGACTATTAGCGTACTCTGCGGGAGACCGGCGGTGCCGCCGGGCTCCCAACGGACCGTCCAGCTCAGAAAAGATACTTCAAGGCGAACTGGAGATTTCTGGCTCCTTGTGAACTTTGCAGGAGACCAAGATTACTGCCTAACCCAGTATTTGGCGAGTTCAGAATCGGTGTGTTGGTTAAGTTAATAGACTCAGCTCTAAATTCGATCTTTTGGCGCTCTGTGATGTCAAAAAACTTCGCCAGACTGAGATCGAGCGTATGTAGGCCTGGCCCGCGAACCGTACCTACGCCGCAGGTCCCAAAAGTATGCGGGGCCGCGGCCGCGAAGGCATTTTGATCGAACCACTGATATCCTCCGCTCGGAGAATTCTGCTCGCCAAAGATGTGCACCGGAGCGATGCAGTTCGCCCGCGATCCGCGAGAGTTCGTTCCTGAAGCATCGCCGGCTGAAATCGTGAGCGGGAAGCCAGTGTGAAGCTGGAGAATTCCGTTGACCTGCCAATCACCAATCACCGCGTTTACGACTTTATTCATGTCGTGCCCGATTGCTCGACCGCGGCCGATCGGAATATCGTATGTCGCGTAGCTGGTCAGAACGTGTTCCGCATCGTAGTAACAAGGGCCCCATTCCGCCTTTTTGTCGTACAGGTTTTGCCAGTAGGGCGAGGTTGGTGTCGTCTGCCCGCCCCAAGAACCGTAATAGCCGCTGGAGTCCGTCATACACTTCGAATAGGTATACGCCACCGACCCCTCCAGGCCGTTTGATATGCGCTTTTGGAGCACGGCCTGTAAAGCGTTATAGCTCTGATTGCCGTTTGTCGCCGTTCCGGAAATCTGGCTAATCTCGTTGTAAAGCGTCGGGTTGCCAGACAGGTAGGGGCTGCCCACGGTACTACCGTTCGGCAGAAGCGCTCTCTGGAAATAAGGCATCGGCACAGCTAAGTGAGTGGTCTTCTGCCCGACGTAACCGACTTGCAGCGTCGTCGATTGGTTCAACTCCTGCTGAACCGTGAAATTCCATTGATTGGAAACGGCTGGCCGAACGTTGGGATCCCAAACGCGCAGCAGCGCTCCGGCGAATGGATTCCCCGTGTTCGCCTCAAGCGGAAGAAAGCCCTTGCTTAGCACCGAGCCTGGGAAAGGCAGTGAAGTGTAACTCGCGTCCGTTTCATGTGCGAACGGAGGGTTGATGGGCAGCCTGAGATTCGTCCCTGTCCCTTCGAGGTAACTCGATAACGTATACGCCGATCGGACGACGGTGTTCTTTCGCGGGTTCCATGCAATTCCGATGCGCGGCTGGTAATTCGTGATTCCGTTGTACTGGTTGTAGAGTGCCCGACTGTTTCCGTTCTGCCCCGCCAGCTCGATTGCGCCCGAAATGAGCCCGAAGTTGGTCTGCCGGTCATGCACCTCCACCCATGGTGTGTGAAGCTCCCAGCGTAAACCCAAATTCAGGGTCAGCGTGGGCGTAACGTGCCAGTCATCCTGGAAGAAAGCCGCGAAGATGTTAGCGCGCTGGCCCCACGTCCCGCCGTTCACGCCTCCTCCAATTGAGGCAGGTAAGCCAAGCATGAAGTCGGCATCTGCTATGCCTGCAGTCTCCGGGCAAGGCTTGACGGGCGTGAGGCATGTGCCCTGCGTCGCCAACGGATTCGGACCGGCTGTATAGCGGCCATCGAAGTTGAACGTGCCCGCGCGACCGTTATTGCCCGAATAGAACGTGTCGATACGTTGCCGCCACCCCTGGAACCCGAGGTGTAGTGTATGAACACCCTTACTGATGTTCATGGTATCTTCGTATTGAATTACCGTATCCGCGAAGAGCTGAAATATATCGGAATTGCCGATGTTGGCAGCATTGCCGCTATTCCCCGCGATCACCATCGATGGCAGAATCGTGGAGGGAATACCCGGAAGCCCAACCGCCGCAGGGAAATCGCTAACGCCGTTCGCCGAAGCACCGTTGTTGATGAACACGTAATTCACTCCCACACGCGCCTCGTTGATGACGGTGGGGGAAAACGTGTGCACCCAATCCAACACGCCGTTGTGCGTGGGATAAGTGGCGAATCCGTTATAGAACAATGGCATGTTATTGGTGCTCGGGTTATCGATAATACTTTGCGAATACCGGCCGAAAATCCGGTTCTGCTCCGAAAGATTCCAGTCAACACGCGCGTCTCCCTGGTCGCCATTGATCGCTGTGTGAGTCGCATACAGATAGTTGTTGATCAAACCGGGCAGCGTAGGAAGCGGGTACGCGGAAGAATTGACGATCTTCAGCGCCACGGGATCGAGGAGGGCTTTGGGAATAATATCGCCCGCAAAAGGCACGCGGTTGCCGTTCTTATCGAGCACGTACGGGTTAAAGAGTTGAATCGGATGTGGCCCTTGTAGCAATTGGGAGAAATTTCCGTTACGCTCGGCCGCTGTGAGCACACTAGTGGGACCGATACTCGTCGGAGTATCGAACCGTTGTCCTTGATAATCAACAAAGAAAAAGAGCTTGTCTCGAATAATTCTGCCGCCGAAGGTTCCACCGAATTCGTTCCAGCGCAATTTGGGTTTGGGCGAGTTCGTGAAGTTATTCGACCATGAGTTTGCGTTCAAGACATCGTTGCGGAAGAACTCGAACAGGTCGCCGTGATAGGCGTTCGCCCCCGATTTGATCTGAGTGCTGATGATCCCACCCATGAAGTTGCCGAATTCCGCGGGCGCATTCTGCGTGATTTCGTTGAACTCCTGAATGGCGTCGACGCTGGGCGCGTAACCAACTAGATTGTCAGAGACCTGGTTGTTATCCATGCCGTCCAGAATGAAGTTATTTGCCTGCTCGCGGTTGCCGTTGACATAAGGACGTCCGCTGCTCGCCGTTGTCTGCCCGTTCGTGAAACTTGAGGGATCGGGATGGACGCTTCCTGCCGTGAGCAGCGTCAATTGGACGTAATTGCGCGTAGCAAGCGGGAGTGTAGTGTTCGTTCGCGCATCAATGACTTGGCCCAATTGCGTCGATTCGGTTTGCAACGCCGGCGCAGCGCTCGTCACCTCGACTGTCGTCGCCACATTTCCGATCTGCATCGGGAAATCGAGCTTCGCGACTTGATTCAATTCGAGCGTGACGTTCGACACAGTTGCAGTCTGGAATCCCGGGTTTTCCACCTTCACGTCATAGGTCCCCACGGGAAGATTGGAAATCGTGTAGCGACCGTTTGAATTGGTTTCCCCCGTGTATTGCGTGCCGCGCTGCGTGTCGGTAGCCGTAATCTTTGCACCAGCCACTGCCGCGCCGCTCGGGTCCGTGACTTCTCCCGTGATCGATGCCGTGACTTGTTGCGCCCAACTCGGGGCAATGCCTATAAGACAAACAACGAGAGCACACGTTAGGACAAGCGCAAAACGAGTTATCGTCCGCCGGTTCTGCATACGGTTTCTTACCCCCTTCAACTCGTAAATCACGAGCTTTGACGGAATTGTAATTGGGATATCCAACGCTGTCAAGAAAAAAAGAAACAAAACGAAAGGAAAAGTTAGAACCTCTTACGGATTTCCGTAAGCTGCCTCACAATCGAAACGGCGCTACGTAACCAAAACTTCGATATCCCTGGAGCGCAGCTTCTCTATCTGATCCTGCGGCGCGTTCGAATCCGTGATCACACGATGAACGGATCTGAAATCCGCAATCAACGACAGACTGCGGAGACCAAACTTGCTCGAATCGGCGAGCACCGTTACTTGACGCGCCGCTCTGATCATTCGCCGGTTAAGCTGGGCTTCCATGATGTCGAGTGTCGTGAGGCCGACCTCGATATCGAGGCCCACCGTGCTGAGGAAGCAATGGTCGGCGTGCAGCGAATCCATCATCTGCTCGGCATGCGGGCCGACAAACGCGCTCGATACCTGTCGCAGCATTCCCCCCACCATCACGAGCGCAATGTTTGGCGCTTCCGCGAGTGCCGAAGCGATATTGAGCGCATAGGTAATGACAGTTAGGTTTTCCGGGGATTTCCGTCGTATTTGCCCGGCGAGCTCGGCGGAGGTGGACCCCGTGCACAGAATTATCGTCTGCAAGGGCCGAATCAGTTGTAGGGCTGCCTCGGCGATTCGTACTTTCTCTTCGTGATGGATGCTCTCGCGAACCTTTAACGGGTGCTCGGGAGCGGCAGTTAGCGGTCGAAGCCCCCCTCCATGCGAGCGCACGAGCGCGCCCGACTCAGACAGCGTATCTAGGTCGCCTCGCGCGGTTACGGCGGAAACGCCGAAGCGCTTCATGACTTCGTCAACCGTAATTCTGCCGTTCTGGCCTAAGACAGCCAGTATTTCGCGGCGTCGCTCTTCGGCCAGCAACCGGTGAGGCGTTCGCTTGGGCATTCGACTCAGTTCCTCGAGCGGAGAAATGCGTGCTCAGCGGAATTCGCTGATATCTTACATTAACTTTCGTTCGCCGCCAATATCTTTCTTTCGAATTGTGTCGTTTGCCTTCGTTTTCTCTCAAGGCGCTATCGCGCGCTCGGCATGGACGGCACCCGCCCCGCAAGACTAAGGAGCGTCGACGCGAAACTCAAGCTGTCGCAGGGCTCGGAAATTGTCCGTGCCTGTAAACCCGCGCCGCTCATCATCCAAACCGAATGTGTCGAGATGCGAAAAAAGCCGCCGTGATTGCCTCCGGGATTGAAATTCCGCACGTTGAAATTCCAATGATCCGCCGCGAAAACCTCGAAATCCGGTTGAACCAATTCCCGGCGGCGGCGTTCGTAACGCAGCAGTATCGGGTCGATCCCCTGCGGACCCGGAATATCAGGAGGGAATGGTGAGAATTGCTCCGTAATGCCGATCACGCCGTTCGAATATTGAGACATATGGACCGCCCCGAGCCAATCGCGTTCGGTATGCCACTCAGATAGCCACGCAGCGCGATCCGGATTCTCCGGCACATGAAGCTGAGCATCTTCAAACAAGTGCAGCGGCAAACCCCGTCGCCATTCTTGTGGGGACCAATGCACTTTTCCATCCGCGCCCTGCACCAGCCGCTGAATCGGCTTCACTGCAATACGCCCGCCGTCGTCTTGAAGAATGAGCAACTGAGCATCCTCGCTCGCGTAAAGCCAATACGCATGCACCGGCGAATCAATCGCCGGGTCATATCGATCGTCGGGTACCCGCATTGCACTGAAGTCAATCGGACGCGCAGATAAAGCGGGTTGCGGATTATTGCGCACCCGTTGATCGGCAAGTACCGAAAAATAGTTCACATACCGAAACGATTTCTCTTCATCTACGCGACCGTCAGTATCGAGAACAAAACCCTCCACACCTGGCCCAACGACATAGTGCTCGATCTGAGCCACGCTATTGTTTTCGCCAAGACTATGTTCAGGAATGTAATCGGATACTCTTTGCCGAAAAGGATGTTCTGGATCATCCTGAAGTGCGAGCAGCGCCCGCAAACGCAACGCGTATCCCGAATACTCAGTCTGCTCCTGCTGCCAGTCATCAAGCTCATCGGCTAAGCGCCTCGCCGCCTTGTCCTCGCCTCTCGCCAGTTGCTCTGCAGTCCATTTTTTTGGCAGATTCAGCACCGCCTTTTTACGTTCTTCGATGACCTTCTTTAGCGCCGTCATCTCTTGGTCAAGTTCCGCCGCGGTTTCAGACCAAGCAGCGCGATGGCGGTCAATAGTTTCACGCAGACAAGCCGCCGCCGCCCGGCGAATTGTCTTCTGAAGGTCAGGTCTCGCCAACTCCAGCAACAGAATGTGAATCTTGTTGAGATCGCTGTTCCGCAAATGAACAGAAGCGCGCTCGTTTCCATCCAAATCGAGCCATGCCGTGGGATAGTGAGCCGCCTCTCCCTTCAGGTAAAACGAAGCCGTGCTCGGATTAGTAACTCTCTGTACCATGGGGTTCAGGCCCATTAACTTAAATTCGCTGAGTTGATGCCGGTTCGTAATGACATGGTGTGCACCGCCTTGCTGCCTATTCAGGAAGTCGGGGAGACTGAAGCTTTCGCTAAAGATCGACGGCACATTGTTCATCCCGTGATCCGAGACCGCAACGAACAGAGTTTCGCGAGCCGTCGAACTCTCCTCAATCGCAGTCCAGATCCTCCCCACGAGCGCATCAAGCTGCCGCAGCGCATGAAGCAGCGCCGCTGGATCGTTTGTCGCGTGTCCCTCGTGATCCATATCGCCGGTGAAAAAATCAAGGTAAAGAATCTCTGGATTTCTAAGCGATTTCTTCAATTCCCCTTCTGTTTCCTCGGCGAGAAGCTGGTCGAGTGATGGTGCTCCGGCGCTCTCCAGCATCGAGACCAGCACCTTCGATGAGAAGCGGTGCTCGAGAACATGCTCGAGGGTGTGCCAGCGCACTCCCCGCTGATACAACTGAAAACCCTGGAATCTCTGGTCGTATTCGAAACGATCACTCAAAAGCGGGATTCCGGCGCGGTCCAGTACTTCGACGCCCGGCATGTCAACATGCCGTGAGCGGGCATAACCGATATAGAACGGAAAAAAGTTCAGGTAGTCATACACGTGGCCGGTGAAGCGGTCGTATTCGACATTTCCGCGAATAATGGAATGCCGCCCTGTATCGAGCATCGACCACGACGGAGCCGAAAGGCTGATACCCCGCGTATAGAAGTTCTCAAAGACCACACCATTTTCTGCGAATAGGTGCGAGAACCACGGGAGCAATGATTTGCCCGTTACAGGATCCCTCGACCGCATCGTGCCGTAAAGCAGATCTGCATTCAGTCCGTCAATTTTGAGGATGACGATCCGTCGCGCTGGTGTTGGAGCGATCGGCGTTGCCTGAGATTGAGAAATCGCGGGGCGCGCCCCAAAAGAGAAGATGATACAGAAGAGGGCGAAAACCCTGCTCACTTATGAGCGTCCAGGCTGGCGCCCACCGAAGCAACAGTATTGGTCGAGGCAGCCAGGCCAGATGAGACGGCCGCTGTCGAAGGTTTCTCCTGTCCATTAACTGCCACGAGAGCCTGCGAGCAGTCTGCCTGCAGAGCTGTGTCTCGTGAGAGTTCTCTCACCCGCGCCACTGTCGATCCTACATGGGCGCGCAAGGTGGGAGATTTCACTCCGGCCATCAAATCACTCAGCTCGATTAATGCCGCGTGAATGTGTGAGCTGTCATAAGCAATCTCGGGCTGGGTGCCTGCATCAGCGAGAGAATCGAGGAAACTCAATTGATATCGAATCCGGCGATCACGATCCAGTGCGGCAATTTCGTCCGGCTGCTGCCTGACCCGATGTGTGTACAGCCCGAACGATATCTCATGCAATACATCGCCGAGTATGCGGGCTCGCCTGTTCTCTCCAAACTCAGCCAGCTCCGCGCGCCGGTCTTTGTCAAGCTGGGCGGCTAAATCTCCGTCTTCCTGAGCATCGGCCTGAAGCAATGCAAACCGCGTTTTGGCAAGCTCGATCTCGCGATCCGGTGAGCCTTGGAGCGGGTTAATGGCGAGAGAGTGTACGTAGTGCCGCATCTGCTCTCGAAGAACCGGATCGAGCGAGTGGTCCAGCGCGAGCTCAACTCGAAACTGTGAATAGCAGTCCAGGCGGGCCGCCTGGTTCATGGCAGCCCCATGCCGGGCTTTGATGAAGTCATAAAGATCGGCCGCGACGTAGTAATACCAGTTTGTAAAGTGCGATATTCCAATCACTCCCGACGTGATTTCATTGATCGTGCGCTGCGTCATCTCATGACGGCGAACATGCAGGGTGTCCCGAAAGTCAACCAAAAGCAATGGAAGCCGCGGATAATTGAGGCTATAAACACCCAAGGGGACCAACCTGACAGGCTGCGAGCCAGTCGCGCCGGGAGGAAGCAGGGATCCATTCTCATCAAGCGAGCGCTCGTAAACTCGGCCATGCCATTGCTTCAGGCGTGCGTCATCCCAAGGATTCTTGAGGTTTAAAAGTTTCCAAATAGGTGTTAACGATGCACCGGAGCTCTCGAACGCCTGCCCGAGCGGGAACCAAACAACGGCATACTGCCCTTCCCTTCCCCCCAGATTCAACGGCTCGAAAAGTAGTCCGGTTTTTTCCGCGCACTGGCGCAACAGCTCCCAATTGCGGCTCCGAATCCGCTCCTGCTCGAAACCATCCTCCTGCCCCAGTTGCGCAGCACGACGCTCCGAGACAAAACCGCCGAGCAACCGTTTTCGCAATTCCAGCCTGGCAAGAATCGTATCCAGTTGAACTTCCGTGAGTTCCGAATCCTTATCACCCACTGGCGCGTTCCGCAAATAATTGATTGCTTCCTCGAGATGTAGCCGTTCGTCGTCTGATTCGTTGCTTCGATAAGCGCGCGACGTCGCCCGGACGGGTGTCGTCATAGGATCGAGCATCGTCCACTGAAGAATATTGCGCCCAATTTCAGAAACAACAGGATGTTGCGGGGCCGTGACGTTCAGAAGCGGAGCCGCGCCATGCTCATTGAGAGATTTCGGCCCATCCGTAACGCGCCAGTAGAAAAACGGAACCGCAGAGAGCAGGCGTTGTCCGAGATTTGGACGCACATAGCTGAGCAGCCAGACGTAAGAGACGCGGTCATTTTCGGGATTTTTGTCGCCCAGCGTATCGCGTAACACCGTGACGAGCGGCATGTCCGCTGCCCTATCGCGATTGGGTTCAGATGCGCCGCGGAAAAGAGTAAGGAGTTGTGCCGTCTCCCCTACCGGCGTCGTTTGCCAATAATAAGTGAACTGGCTCGTTTCACGCAGAGTGGTGGATTGCAGCCGGGTCTGTGGAATATCCGCGCAAAACGCGAGGCTCACCGTGGAAAGGAGCGCAGAAAACAGTAGGCCTCGAATGTTGTCTCTCCTCCTTGAGTTTACGAGCAATTCAGGCTCCAAATGGCCCGAGCGACTGCGACACTGCACTATTCGACTATCGGTCTCATCCCCAATACTCTTTAGAACCGATAGACAAACGAAGGTGACGGGCAGATTGCGTCACGCGGCCGTTCTAATTCGCCGGCTCTTGCGGACCCAATTCGTGATCGACAGCGCGCTTCCAACTGTGCAGATCACAATGAACACAGCCATCGACCATTTGAATGCCGGTGTATTTGCGATCCGCAGAATAGCAGGCCCGAACTTTAGAGCAAGCAGCCCGATTAACGTGAATCGAACAATGCGCGCTAACCAAACGATGAAAAGGAGACGCGCTTTGGGATAACCGAGAGCGCTGTTTGTCGCCACAACCATCGTGAACGGAAATGGCGGAGGAGCAAGGCAGCCGAGCACGAGTGCTCTCCCGCCTTTTTCGCCAATTTTGCGTTTCAGATACGTGAAGCGCTTCGGGCCTGCTACTTTTTGAATGCCCTCCTCGCCGATTTTTCGGGCGACAAGATCGAGTAGCCAAACGCCAATTACCGAACCGCAACCGGCCGCAAGCACATAAACAATGAATCCCTGATGATGGCGGGCGATGAGGCCGACAATAAGCAGATCATTGCCAAACGGTAGAAAAAGGAACGAAGAATCGAGCACACCCATCACAATGGGCCCGGCATATCCCAGTTGAAACAGCATGTGGAGAAGATGCCGGAAAAATGTAGACAAGAGTCAATCGAAGCTTGTTATCTCGTCTCCGGCTGAAATAGTGAGAAGACCGCTCCTTGAGGATCGTTCAGAATCGAAAACCTGCCGACGTGCTCCATACTCATGGGCTCAAATATCACGTGAGCGCCCTGCGTTTTCGCCTTGCTGGTTGAGACATCGCAATCCGCCACTTGAAAATAGATCATCCAGTGAGGCGGCGCGTTCGGGTTGCGCTGGGACGGAGAAGGAACGCCTCCAATAAATTGCTCATGGTTCTTGATATGCAGGTACCCGGAAGTGTCCTTCTCGCCTTCGACAAAGTTCCAGCCGAAGAGCTCGTGATAAAAGTGTCTGGCCTTAGCAGAATCGGGCGTACTTAGATCAGCCCAACACACTGTGCCGTTCTCACCGGTGACGCCGACCCCTTTATGGTTCTTCTTCTGCCAAACCGCGAAAACTGCGCCAGTCGAATCGGCCAAGACAGCCATCCGTCCATGATCGCTGACATCGAACGGGCCGGCATACACCTGGCCTCCTAGTTCGGCTGAGCGGCGGCCAGCTTCATCCGCATTCTCAACGGCAACGTAAACCAGCCAGTGCGGCGGCACGCCTTGGGATTTCTGATCGTCCCGAAGGGTGTATGCCGCGGCAGCATCCTCTCCGCCCAATTGAAAGATCGTGTACTTCTCCGAAGGGCCAATCGGAAAGTCATTGAACGACCAACCGAAAAGCGCGGTATAAAACTGCTTGGCCGCAGCTTGATCGGTGGTACCGAGCTCGAACCAGCAGAATGCTCCAGGAGTGTGACTTTCGATAACGGGCATAAAGGGAGTATATCGAGGCTTCTTTAAATGCTGATGAGCCGCCGCTAAGTTGTCGCAGTCTTGAAAGCCTGCCCCACGTGGAGAACCGCGGAAACAGCGCGCGTGTAGTTCATTCGCATAGGCCCGAGCACCGCCACATTCGCCGCGAGCCCGTTCGGCAACGCAAAGCGAATGCCGATCAGCGACAGTTCGCTCATGCTGGAGTGTACATCCGAGAGACCCACTTGAACCGCCACCTCCCCATCGCGCTGTTCCAGAAATCGCTCGAGCAACTGCAAAATGCGCTTCTTTTCTTCAAGGGTGCGCAAGAGATCGCGCATCCGCTCTCTGGTGAGGTGCAAGTCCAGCCCAATTAGATTTTCCGCGCCTTCGAAATGCACCTGCGGCATCAGGCCGAGATCAAGAATACCGTTTGAATATAAAACGCTTACCCGCCTGAGAATCGCATCGTAAGCCGCGCTCTCCAGTTCTAAGCGGCGCTTCAACTCCCGATGGATGTTGTGTATCATCCATCCGCCGAAATTGTAGTTGATGTAATTGCGAATCGAGGTCAACTCGTCCTGCGAGATATGGTCGTCCACCGTGATGACTTTATTTCGCACGATTCGATCGCGCGTAACCACAACCATCAGAATGCGCCGCTCCGGCAGCGCGAGCAGCTCAACCTGATCGAGTGTCTGATTTTCCGTTGGAATTGCCGCCGCGATTCCGAAATTCCGCGTGATCTCGGTCAGAAGTCTTGATGAACGCTCGATGCGGCCTTCAACACTATCCGCTTTCCGAATTTCTAACTGTAGCCGGTCGAGTTCCGCCTGGACGATGCGGCTGCCGAGCAGCGTTTTCGCATAGCTCTGGTAAGCGCGTTCTGTCGGAACACGCCCAGCCGAGGTATGCGGCTGCGAGAGATAACCCGCTTCCCAAAGATCAGCCATCGTGTTTCGAATCGATGCCGGACTCATCGAATACTTCTGCGCGATGGTGTGCGATGGAACGGGTTGCCCAGTTTCAATGTACTTCTGAACAATCGCGTGCAATACGTCGTAATGACGTGGTGTGAGCGTTCCGAGACGATTCATCTTCTCTTCAATCCGCTCGCCGGCCCGGCGGCCTATGCCAATTGGATATGATCTGCTGCGCTACCTTCTTGATTATAAAGGAACAGATCAGGACTGTGTTGCCAATAGCACTCTCGCTCATTTAGGGAGGCAGAACTGATTATGGATGCCCTGAACGCGAATACTCACAAACGTAGTCTTCAATCGCGATTGAGATGGATTTTCGTGGGCCCGTTTGGCTTGCGATCCGGATGGCGATTTCTGCTCTTTTTATTACTGGCAGCGGGCCTCGTAGTCGGTCTGGTATTTGCAGCCAAAAGTTTCGATTGGCGCCTTGCGCCAAAGTTCCGCGCCTTGATCGAGCAGGCATCCGCCTTCATCGGCGTGTTCGCAGCCACCTGGATCTTGGCTCGTATTGAGCGCAAGCCCGTCTCGTACTTCGGACTGGTTTCGCTTAATCGAAGCCGAAACTTATTCGCAGGTGTTGCCGCGGGATTTCTTTCGCTCAGTTTGCTCATGATTTTGCTCATCGTAGCTGGCGGGTTTCGCCTCGGCCCATTGTCTTTGAGAGGATCGGCTGCCCTCGCATGGGGATTGTTTTGGTTACTTGTTTTTACTTTCGTCGGCTTCACCGAAGAGCTCATGAGCCGGGGCTACCCGCTGTTCGCGCTCTCGCAAGGAATCGGATTCTGGCCTGCCGCGATTTTGATGTCCGCCCTCTTCGGTGCGGGCCATCTTGGCAATAAAGGCGAGGATTACATAGGTATTGCCGCTGCGATGCTTGCCGGCGTGGTCCTCGCGTTCAGCTTGCGATGGACAGGCTCGCTGTGGTGGGCCATCGGATATCACCTTTCATGGGATTGGGCCGAAACTTTCTTTTACGGCGTTTCCGATAGCGGCCAACCGTCTCCGCAGCACTTTCTATCGGGAACATCGGCAGGACCGAGCTGGTTATCCGGCGGTAGCGTGGGACCCGAGGGCAGCATTCTCGCCATTCCTATTCTCTTGCTTCTTGCCGCAGTGGTGCGATTTACATCACCTCGCGCATTCACGTCCGGTTTGGAGCGGCTAAAAGTCTCAAACAGGCCACCTGAGGCTCCGAGTCAGGACGAGCTAAACGGCGTACGGCTTTAGCAGAACCTTCTTCGCGTGTCGCCACAGCCGCTCGAGATCGTAATACGCCCGCGCGGTCTCTGAGAAAACGTGAACGATAAAATCGCCGTAGTCCATCAAGATCCATTCAGCCGCAACATAACCCTCCGCGCTTATCGGGAGCTCGCCAATTTGCTTTAACTGTTTTGAAACCTCATCCGAAACTGCGTGCGCCTGCCGCGGATTCGACACCGAGCAGATGATGAAGTAATCCGTGAACGACGTGATTTCGCGAAGATCGAAGACGATTAAATCGAGAGCTTTCTTGGACTCAGCCGCGCGAGCGGCCACAAGCCAATTCGGTAAATCTGAACCCGGTGCGGGGGGGTGAGTGGCTTTTTTTCGGGTTACGAGCTGGGTTGTCAGACTGGTTGAAGCGTTCTCCTGTGCTTAGAGTACTACACTGGCGGCGGATGCGTAAATCCTCAAATTTAGCCCTTCAAATGCTATTTTTTTTGGCCTTCAGCGGCTGTTTGGGACGGGCGCAATCGACTCCGAACGAGCAGGTTCCAGCAAACAAAACCCATAACCCGCTTTCCGACGTCCTTCTCGAGCGGGCGGAAAACGAGGTCACCCGCATCAAGACCCTCGTCGATCAGGGCGTGCTTCCCAAGAGCCGGTTGAAGGAAGCCGAGCTGGCGCTCGCTGATGCACAAGATGAGGCAATATTGAGCGAAACACTTTACGGCGAGCCCCGCGTCGAGGACATGAGCCCGGCGCAATCGAAGGCCATGGTTGACGCCGCTCAGCGTCGAGTGGATCGGCAGCATGAAATTCTGGAAGATCGGAAGAAGCTGCTCGACACCGGAATTTTGGCTGGCTCTGAATTTGCGGCTTTCAAAGACGAGCTCGCATCGCGCGAGCGAGTCCTCCATCTAGCGCTGAACCGCGCGAAGCTCGTCAAAGATTTGCGCGAAATGGCAGCTCGCGAACAGCAGCTCGAGCGGGCGCGGAACGCCGCTGCAATCCGATTTGCGATTATCCGGTACGATGGCAGCGGAAACTTCAATTTGAATGACATGACCACCATCTCGCGCGAATTTGAGCAGCGCTTCCACCACGCTTTGCCGGTCAGCGCCTTGGGCCAAACGCTGGTGCATCAATCAATGGGATTAGATCACCGGAATCGAGTTGACATTGCGCTGAACCCCGATGCGCCAGAAGGAATTTGGTTGCGGCAACTACTCGAGAGGTTACATGTTCCCTACCTGGCCTTCCGGACCGCAGTTACGGGAGCGGCAACCGCGCCTCACATCCATATAGGCCCTGAGAGCACACGGCTCAAATTAGCGGCGCGCTAAGAATCAATCGAACGCACGGGAAAGCGCGTTAAGCGTTGTGACTAGCTGGATTGTCAGCAAACTGCCATGCTGGTTCGGCCCCGCGTTTATCGCTGAATCATTTCGCTCAATCCACTCGTAGCCAGTCTTGATCAACTGATGAAGGTTCAAACGGTAGCCGAGAGCGAGTTCATACGCCCGCTGCGGGGCGGCAGAGTGCATTGCCATCACTCCAGAGGTATCCTCAACGCGGCCGAAATTGATCACGGTAGCACGGCCGGCAACGAAAATTCTGGGTGAGATAGTCGCTTTTGCTTGGGCATAACCCAGACTCTCCGAAGGAAATGTCACGAACCCGGGCAGAGTAAACCGGAAATGTTGCCACTCCCCTTCGAGTGACCATCGTCCGCGGGCCCACTGTGCGTCGACGCCGAGCCCTGTAGCAGGAAAATCGCGAAACGTTCTTCCGCGCGGCAGCACAGAATCGAGAACGCGATCTAGATACGGACCGCGAAACCCAGATAAGCCGACGTGGAGACCTCCCGGAACGGTATAGCCTCCGCCCGCCGCCCATTGTACGGACTGACTATCAGATGTGAGTCCTTGCGGATTCGCTGGTGAACTATTGGTGATCTGAAGCCGGGCATCGAAACGTTGCGACGACAGCTCTGCCTGAAAACTCGGTAACCCGTATAGCGAGACCGGGAACATGCCGTAAGCAGACGTATTCGCGCCACCGCAATAGAACTGAACCTCAGATCCATAGGTTTGCCACAACAGATCCGAAACGCCGCAGGGAAGCTGATCTGGCCGAAGAGGCAGATTCGTGACGTATCCGGGGGGCGGATCAGGGAATGCAGTCTTCGCGTCATCGTATTGAAGCGGGAAGTATCCGAATGCTGAGCTCAATTGACCGGCTTTGAATAGAAAGGAAGCGTTCCCGATTCGATTCGTATAACCCAAGAAAGCCTGAATCGCGCTGAACTGCACCGGGGGTTTTTCATCAGCTCCAGTCTCATAAGAGAAGTAATACGAAGTTCGCGCTTCAATGTTCGAATACAAGAACCAGTGCGGCCCGAGTTGCACAGTAGGGGATATTAGCGCCCGGAATCCTGGCGTGACCGAACTCTGCCCGTCATCTGGGGAAAGATTGTGACCATATGCTACGTCTCCGCTGATAGTAAGCGGAACCGATATACCAGACGGGACTTCCTGCGGTTCTCCTCGCGCGCAGGTGAGGCACATGATCACGCCAATAAAGTACGAGCACTTCAATACAGGTTTCACATTGCACCTATTGAAATTGATTCGTTCTCACCGCAAGGCTGGTAAATTGCGAGAGGCACAGTAAACCAAAACTTCGAGCCGGCGTCCATTCGACTTTCTACGCCGATCTCTCCGCCCATCAATTTCGTCAATCGCCTCGCAATCGAAAGCCCTAGGCCGGTCCCTCCCCGGCGCCTCGTCAGCGAACCATCTGCTTGCGTGAACTTCTGGAAAATGGCTTCGAGCATTGAAGGGGGTATGCCGATTCCGGTATCCTCGATGGTGATTTTCAGCTTCGCGGTGCGGTCCGCCTGTATAACGCACGCTACCCGAACCCGAACGTGTCCGCGTTCGGTGAATTTCACAGCATTTCCCACAAGGTTCATCAGAACTTGACGGATTCGGCTCTGATCGCCAACAAACATCTCCGGAGCTGTTGAAGGGTAAACCGTCCCGAGCTGAATTCCTTTTTCGTTCGCCTGAAAGCGAAGGGTTTCAGTTATCTCTTCAATCGTTCTTCTAAGATTGAATGGCGCAATTTTCAGCCTCATCCTGTCAGTCTCTAAACAAGAGAAGTCAAGAATGTCGTCAATAATTGCGAGCAGCGACCTTGCCGACTGACGAACAAAACCCGCATACTCCCGCTGCTCATCATCCAGGCTCGTTTCGAGGAGCAGATCCGTCATCCCGAGGACCCCATTCATCGGCGTACGTAACTCGTGACTGACATTCGTGAGGAATTCCGTTTTCAGGCGATTGGCAGATTCGGCCGCGTCCTTGGCTGTTTCGAGCTCTCTGCGAGATCGGCGCTCCGCGTCCGCGACATGGTTGAAAGCATCCGTTAATAGATTCAGCTCGTAGGCGCCGCTTCCAGCCGTTAAACGGGATGGCAATTGGCCGCTTCCCTCGCTTCTTTCTAGTTGTCCAACAAGATCTCGCAAAGGCTGGGCGACGGAGCGCGATGCGAGTAGCGCCGACATCAGCGCAAGCAGAATGCTGGCTACGCCAACTTCGAGTAGAGTGTGAATGAACCCCGCGCTGAATTGATGTAGCGGCTCATCAAGAGAGCGGAAGCCCAGGAGCCGGTACTGGCTGCCAAGCTGTGCTCTTTGCAACTGTGAAACGACATAGGTTTCGCCGTGTATGGGGACCTCACATCCCGATTCAGGGTTCGCGCAGCGGTCGGATAGTTCCCGCTGGATTTCGTCGTTCCAGCCCGATGGAAATGTCGAGACTACCAGTCTGTAGCCGTTAAGCAACACCGCGTGCCCTGCGAGAGGAGATCTATTCAAATCGAATCTGCTTCCCAGAGCAAGAGTGCCCACTTGCTCTCCAGCGATCTTGATCGGGACCATCTCTAAACGGTAAAGAGTGCCTTGAACTTCAGACAAACCCGACCGAGATGGAAGTATGGGAAGCGAATTCGGCTGTCGTGTTTCAGGGAACTCAATCGCTGCTACTGTTCGCTCGTTGGTATCCAAAATTGCAAGCAGATCGTAAGCCGATACCGTATGCAATTCGCGAAGCTGCGTTTCAATAGTGGTGCGAACCTGACTCGCTAACGCAGGATCTTGATGCGCCTCGGCTACAAGCCCTACGGCCGCTTTTAGGCCGGCGCTCTCAGTCAGAGCCGCTACGAGGGGCGCCGTGCGCCGAGCATACTCCAGGCTCACACGGTTCAGCAGAGTGTCTGAATCTTCCAACGATTGCCGCAGATTCCTCCTGATTCTTTGCTCGACGCCGGCCGTTAAAGCGAGAAAAGTCGCCAATAAAACGAGTGATATCGACACAAATGACAGCAGGAAGGCCCGTGTTGTTAACGATAGCCGCCGCATCAGTGTGCATTCTCCGGGTCCTCGACGGGAATCGAAACATTGGCCGTAATGTTTCCACGCTCCGGGACGGCAACATCTTTGTGAAACACGCCCACGAATTTTTGCCAGATCATTAACCGATACTTTCCGGGCGGCACGTCCGACCAATTAAAACTCCCGTCCCGGGCTGGCTTTCCAAACCAGCGGCTGGAAGTCACGACAATCGCAGCGTACATATTCGGGTGTACGTGGCAGTAAACCTGGACGATTCCGGCTCGCGGAAATTTCACGAATCGAGTTTGCCCCTTCGGGTAGTAGCCAAGATCGAATGGCTGTGCGCGCGACAGCGAGAAAATGTTGTGAAAAATCGCATCGAAGTTGGGGAACTCAACGGTAGACCCAACCGGGATTACCAGAAGCTCTCGTTCAAATCGCCGGTTACGCTGTCCCATAGCTGCCATAATCGGCTTTGCCGGCTCGTCGTGGTCCGATTCCAGCCAGACAGCCACTTGATCAAACTCATTGGTTGACGCTCGATCATAAGGTTCGTCCGACTCCGTCATGCCTCTCAAGTCATATACAGCAGGCGCGAGGACACGCTTGGCGGCCTTCTTTTCAAGCACAATCGTCCCGCTGATGCTCGAACCCATAGCCCATCGGCACGTAACAGAAAACGCGACGGCGATGAACACAATCGTTCCGGATGACCGCAATGCGTTTCTCATCTGTTTTCTAATCGGATGATGGCTGCAAAAACCTTAGCCTTGCCCCCTAATAGGCCAGCATTGAAGCCAGATCCGGCCGACAGGAACTCACCTACGCGCCCATCTAAGCCGATCTATATCGGCGCAGACGCACCCGAGATCACCGCCCGCTTCCGTAATCCGGCAGGAAACGTGATCGGCCTCTACCAGCAACCCTCTTAGCCTGAACCTTTGAGTGAATATGATGGAGCAATGTCCGCCGGAGCGCTCCGCGTGCTGATCCCATCCGAGCAGATTCAACAGCGTGTTCGCGCCCTGGGCGAACAAATCGACGCCGATTATCCGGAAGGCCCCGTCTACATGATTTCGATTTTGAAAGGCTCGTTTATTTTTCTCGCCGATTTGGCGCGCGTCTTGAAGCGCCATTCAGTGCGAATCGAATTCATGGGGATCTCGAGCTATGGGCAAGAGAAAACCAGCTCCGGTCAAGTGAAAGTGACGCGCGATCTGGACACGAATATCGAAGGGCATGACGTATTAATCGTTGAAGACATCATCGACAGCGGATTTACGTTGAACTATCTGACACGACTCTTGGCGCAGCGTAAGCCGAAATCGCTTGAGATCGTGACGCTGCTCGATAAGCCGGAAAGGCGGGTGCAGCCGGTCCACGTGAAATACACCGGGTTTCAAATCCCGGACGAATTCGTTGTAGGTTACGGCCTCGATTACGCCGAAGATTATCGAAATTTGAAAGACATCTGCGTGCTTAGCGAGTAGCCGGAACCGGCGATTCCGCTGCAAATTTCTTGCGCGACAGCTTTTTCGCAATCCGAGCCGTAGCAAACAAAGCCGAAATTGTCACCGTCAGAAGAATCGCCTGCTGCCACCAGGGTAGTTGCGGATCGGCATCTTTGCTGAGCGCATTCCCGCCCACACAACACAGGACATGCACAGAGAAAACCTCAATTGAAGCCTGCCCCAAGGACGCGAGAGGCTTAATGAACGGCAATGCCGCAATTCGCGCGCCGAAACGCGTGAGAAGAATCGCAATGGCGCTGAAATTGATTAACCGTGCTGCGCCGAGGTGCCATTTGTCAATGAGCCAGCCATACGCCGTAGGATTGATCCAACGCTCCGTGGGAGCATAGCGCAAGAACACAAAGATCGCTGCAACCACAATGCTCAGCTTGAGGAGCCAGCTCGGAATCCTAACCTCCGGATCCACCGAAGTACCCGTGCCCGCAAGACTGTCGGCATAAATGGTGCCGAGCGCCAGGCCGGCGATCCATAAGAGCTGCCATCCATAAAGATCAAAAGCGCCCGTCGAGCTTTCAGGTACCGCAAGGCCAAAAATATCGCCCTTCGTATACAGCCAGTGCCGCATCCCGAATTGCGCCGCCGCCCAAATCGTGAGACTCACGAATATAACCGGATCCCAGCTCCACCGCCGGGCCACAGCCCGAGCCAGCGGCGTAATCAGCATGAATGTGATGTACATCGGCAAGATGTCAAGCAGCGAGGGACGATATTCCAGCAGCGCCGCAGCAATTGTCGCTTCTCTCGGGTTCTGAAGATAAAAAGAAAGCAAATTTTGAAGCGCTAGACGGTGAAACGAGACGCCGACTTCGGCCACCAGCGAAAACGCTATCGCGAGCAGAGCGCAGTGATAAAGGTAAATTTTAAAGGTGCGCTTGGACAAATCGACTAATGTTCCAAGCTGCCCGCGCTTCCCCTCGATCCGATGCTCGATCTGTCCGATCATGAACGCGGCAAGAAAGATAAATCCTTCGGCGCCCGAAACAAAACCGAAGGTCTGATTCGAAATGATGTTGGCCTTCGTAGGCAGATGCGTTAGAGTCATCCACAGCAGAAGAAATCCGCGAAGCACGTCCAACTCAATGAGACGGCCACGCGGCTTCTCTGTGGGCACAACGTTCAGAAAAACAGAATCTTAGAACTTGGGTAAAGGCGGCGGAAGATCGCGCGCTTTGCATTCGGACGAAAAGCCGCGTCGCCCATGTGAGCCGTCGCAGAACGGCTTGTTTTCCGCCATGCCGCAGCGGCACAAAGAAATTACAGTACGGCCGCTCAGACCGAACGAGTTTCCCTCCGCATCGTAGATGGTAAATTCACCCTCAATTCGAATCGGTCCGTTGTTGACAATCGTAACTTTCGCGGCCATGCTGCACCGATGTTAGCAGGAAACCGCACCGCTTCTTATAATTGTCGTGGCAGAGCATTCACGTGATTCAATTCGTCTACGATTCCGACAAAGACTTGTTTGAACATGCCATTCACTTTGGGGAAAAGCAGGTAAAACGGCTCATCGACGCTTATCCGAATTTCTACCCGATGTACACCGAGGGCGGGAAATGGAAGCACGATGGGCCCGTGTGGACTCACTGGTGCGATGGTTTCGCGCCGGGCATGATGTGGGTCTTTTACCGGCACTTAGGGCCTGATAAGCCCGAAGCGAAATTCTGGATGGAGCAAGCCATCCACTACAGCAAGCCGCTCGAAGAGCGCAAACTCGACCGCGATGTCCACGACCTCGGATTCATTTTTCTGCCCACCTATTACCGCTGGTATCAAATCACAAAAGACAACGCGGTTCGGGACGTTGTCTTTCAGGCGGGACGAACACTCGCGCAGCGTTATCACGAAGTCGGACAGTATTTGCGGTCATTCGTCGCGGAAGATTCCATCTTTATCGATCAGATGATGAACGTCGGGATTATCTTTTACACGGCGCGTGAGTGCAATGACAAGCGGCTTCGGGACATCGCCGTGAGACACTGCACAACAACCCGCCGCTGCCTGGTTCGCGCCGATGGCTCGACAGCGCACGAGGGTGTTTTCGATTTAGAAACGGGAGAATTTTTGCGCCAAACCACGCAGCAAGGCTTTCGAGGTGATTCGTGCTGGTCGCGCGGCTTGGCGTGGGCGTTGTACGGATTCTCGACCTCGCATGAATACAGCCGCGATCCTCGATTCCTGCACACGGCCGAAGTCTGCGCCGATTACTACATCACGCACACACCGCCCGACGGCGTTCCTCCGTGGGACTACAACGCACCGCCTGAAAATAGATCTCTCGTTGACTCCTCTGCCGCCGCCATCGCCGCAGCCGGAATGCTACGCCTTTGCAGATTGATCGCCGATCCGATGAAAGGCCATTTCTACTGGTCGACCGGCATTCACATTCTGCGGACTCTATGCACGAAGTACCTGGCGAGCGGAGATCCAAAATGGGAAGGTATCTTGAAGGGCGGCGTATATCACGTCCACAAAGGCCTGGGCGTCGATGAATCGGTGATGTGGGGCGAGTATTTCTTCGTCGAAGCGCTCGAAGAAGCCCTCCGGGTAATCGCGTAGACCAGAACGAGATGATAGAGGACGGTGTACATCACAGCTATTAACGCTGAACCCGCGTGAAAAATACTTGGATCGGTCTGGTGAATGTAGTTCCGTGTTAGTTTTCACAAGTATTTCGCGGAGAATTAACTCGTATTTAGGGATTGTTTCGGCCCTCGCCCTCAATGTGGCGCCGCCGGGGAACAGCCATTCCCAACCAATATATTCCCGCCGAAGCGCATCAGACAGTGCATTTTCGCGCGGCTTGAAAACCGTTACCCTCCATCACTATATTCCTTGACTAGCATATGTCGCTTGGAGTATATACAAAGAGTGGAATCTGTGTTCGAAATCATTGCGGAGCCGAGCCGCCGCGCAATATTGGGCCTTCTGGTTTCATCACAACAGTCGGTTGGCGACATCGAGCGTCAACTTCGTATGCCGCAGCCCGCCGTTTCAAAGCACCTGCGAGTCCTGCGAGAGGCCGGATTCGTGGAATCCAAGGTCGACGCGCAGCGCCGTCTCTACCGCCTGAAACCTGAGCCACTTCAAGAGGTGGACGCCTGGCTGGCTCCGTTCCGCCAGTTCTGGTCCGCTCACGTAGATGCTCTCGAACGCCACCTCGACCGGATGGATCAATCAAGACCAACTCAATCAAAATCAGCGAAAAGGAAGAAAAGGAGAAAAAGATGACCAATCACGAGCAGTACACACCGGGTCCGGCCAGCGGGGCGCAGGTACGAAAGGGCGGAGAGAAGTGGACGCTCGTTCTCGTCAGAGAACTGCGCCACTCACCGGAACTAGTCTGGCAGGCGCTTACCGAGCCCGCGCATCTGCGCCACTGGGCTCCCTTCGACGCCGATGGGAGCCTGGGTACGGCTGGAAACACGGTGAAGCTCACCTGGGTGGGAACGCCCACGACGTTCGAAACAACAGTGACGCAAGCCGAGGCTCCCAAGGTACTGGAGTACGACGATATTCGGTGGGAACTCGAAGCTTTTGATGGCGGCACGCGCCTGACACTGTCGCACAACATCGATCACCGCTTCATCTCGTGGGGCGCGGCGGGCTGGCACATTTGTTTCGATGTTCTGGATCACCTTCTCAGTGGAAATCCCGTCCGCCGCATCGCTGGTGCTGAGGCGATGAAGTTCGACGGCTGGCAGCGATTGAGCGCGGAGTACGCAAAGCAGTTCGGTATTGAAACGCCGGCCGGGGGGTCACGTTGAACTGGAACAAATGGTTTCGGCAGACGCACCGCTGGGTGTCCATTGCCTTTACGGTGGCCGTGATTGTCAACGGCATCGCCGTGGCACGGGGGAAGTACAGCACCTGGTTGGGCGTCTTGGCACTGTTCCCGCTCGCCCTGCTCCTGCTCACCGGCCTGTACCTGTTCGTGCTGCCGTATGCCGCGAAATGGCGCACAGGCCGGCACACCGGCTGAACGGGCGGACTGTTGCGCTCAAAACCCTTGCACCATCCAAACGTTGCTGGAGATTGCGCCCGCGTGTATGGCCAGGTACCGGCCATCGGGCGACGGGATGCCGAACAGATTGGCATCAAACCCGGCACCTCCTTTGCTTTGCCACAGCACCTGAGAATTTCCACTGAGACCGACATAAAAAAGCGTCGCGGCTTGAGAGGTTTGAGATGCGCAATAAATGCCCTTGCCGTCCGCGGACCAATCGAGCCCGGTGATGTTGGCGACGCCTTTGGCGATGATTTCCCGGTCTGAGCCGCCGGTTAGTGAAAGAAAGCGAATGTGCGTTTCCGGGGCGCCCCCTTTCGCAAGCGCGAAGGCTGAACCATCGGGCGAGAGCGCATCGGTATACCGATAGAACCCGGGGTCCCGCGCAACAGTCCTGAGCAGCTTTCCTCGGCCCTTAATCGGATCGAACGCCGTTAGCGCGAATTGCTTTGTATCTTTGCTCACCTCCTCAACGACACAGAGGTTTGCGGGCGCGAGAGTGCACCGCCAATCGTTTGCATCGTACATATCCATGACAAACTGCGGCGACCCGCCGTTTACGGGGACCCGCATCAATTTGGAAGACATCGTCCGGGCCGTATTGGTAGAGTAAAGAACCCAGGCACCATCCGGGCTGATGCGAGGAAGGAACCCAGTTTCATTTGTAACTAAAGGCTGAGTGACATCCCCGGCTATTTCACGCTTGAATATTACGGGTATGCCGTTGCGCTTCGAGTAGATCAGAACAGCTTTGCTATCGGCGGTCCATGCGGTGGCAGAATCGTCGGTCTCGTTCTCTGTTAAACGTCGAGGCTCGCCGGAAAGGCGCGTTCCCTCAGCGGACAGCTGTGCCAAGTAGATCTGGCCGCGCGAACTCATCTTCAAGAGCGCAAGCTGCTTGCCGTCGGCGCTCGCGCTTAAACCCTGGAGGTGAGCTCCGGGCCAGTCGGTCAGACGTTGCGGGTTGGACCCTGGTGCTCCATTGTGAGCATCGACCGAAATCCACCAAAGATTCTCCCCACCGCGAGCCTCGGTCTCTTGTCTGTTGTAGACGATTCGCCCATTGCCAAGCCAGCAAAAGTCATTTATATATAACGGGGCCTCGGGCACGATGACGGTATGGTTTGCGCCCTTTAAATCCAGGCTTTCGATGGCGTCGGTGACTCGTCCCGTGGGCTGCACGCGGATCAGTGTGTAGGCCAGACGATTTCCCTCGGGAGACCAGTGCACGGAAAGGAGCACTTGTGTCGCTGCTACGCTCATCAGCTTCTGCGCATTGTTACCGTGGCTGTCCATGACCCAGAGATCTCGTATGTCGGAAGAGACGTCTGCATAGCTGCTAAAAGCGATCCGCGCTCCATCCGGCGAAATTCCATACGCGACAGCGCCATCGCGCAGCTTGCGGGGCGACTGCCCGACCATGGAGGCAGTCCATACGGTGCCGTGGCCGCCAATCTCGGCTGCGTTCGCCAGTATTTGCGTGCCATCGGGGTACCACCCAGCGACGCCCCAGTAGGCGGACGGCGAGACCCCGGAAGGCCTCGGGATCACGCGTTCTTCGCCCGTAGCAAGCAGCTCGACGTGAATCGCGTCGGGGTCGGAGTACGCAAGATATTTGCTATCGGGCGAGAGGACCGCATTGGCAACATACTTTTCCGACGCATTGAAAGTTAATTGTTCCTGTGTCAACCGCGGCGGAGCTGTTGGGGCTGACGGCGTACGGCGCAACAAAAAGAACACAGCGGCGCCCAAAACAACGAGGAGCACGGCAATACCGAGCAGAACGTATTTCCGAGACTTGGTTAGAGTCGCGGCGTGGAGTGAGTCCGAAGCCGGCTTGATCGCATTCGGCGGAGTTGGTTGTGCAACACTCGGCGCTGATGGAGCGATTGCAAAGTGACCGGAGGTGGCATCGCGTCTGAGGCGCTTAAGATCCGTTCGCATCTCCGCTGCGCTCTGATAGCGAAGATCGGGATCTTTCTCTAGGGCCTTGGTGACGATTCGGTCGAATTCTGCTGGAAGACTCGCATCGAGTTGGCTGATCGGAACGGGGATTCTGTTGAGAATGGAATCAAAGATGACGGCGGTGGTGCTCCCGGGCGCGGCGGGCTGGCCGGTGGCCAGCTCGTACAGCACAGCTCCGAAGCTGTACAAATCTGTGCGCGTATCCAGCTCTTCGCCCCGCGCTTGCTCCGGCGACATATAGGCGATGGTTCCGACGGTGGTGCCGGGAGTTGTGAGGTGGTTTGCGTCTATCGTGGCGGCCAAAGCCGTTCGACTGTGATCGAGATTGGCTTGGTTCTGGCCGCGCTGCTCTTCGAGCTTTGCAAGTCCAAAATCGAGGATCTTGATCTGACCGCGGCCGGTGACGAAGATGTTAGCGGGCTTAATGTCGCGGTGAATGATGCCCTTTGCGTGCGCGGCATCGAGGCCATCTGCGATCTGAATGCTGAGATCGAGCAGCCGGTCGAGGTCGGGACGCTTTCGTTCGATGAGCTGCTTGAGCGTCTCGCCTTCGAGGAGCTCCATCGCGATGAGCGGGTGTCCGTCGGACTCGTCGATGTCATGGATGGTACAGATGTTTGGGTGGTTGAGGGCGGAAGCGGATTGCGCTTCTCGCCGAAAACGCTCGAGGGCCTGACTGTCGTTGCCTGGCAGTTCCTCGGGTAGAAATTTGAGGGCAACAAAACGGTGGAGTCTGAGGTCTTCCGCTTTGTAGACCACGCCCATGCCGCCGCCACCGAGTTTCTCTACTATGCAGTAGTGGGAGATTGTCTGGCCGGGAAGCATAGAGCGAGTGGGCGCGGAGTCGCTTCAGGTTAGCGCAGGGTCAAGGCGGTCATCGTTCAACATTATTCCAATCATGGCTATTAAGCCCAACGCGGGTTGATCAGAGTTAACCGCCCGTCCGTTTTGCGCGAGTTGCTTAATTAGAAGCAGCAAGCGGCCCGGCTCGCTTCCGCGTGGTCACGCTAGTAATTTACTGGTGGCTCTAGCCCGCCATTGCACTCTCAGTTGAGTAGCCGCCATCTAGCGAGGAACGCACTGCGCTGATCCAGGCTGCAGCATAAAACAACCCTCCGGCTGCAAGCGTGATTTGGAGGCCGAAGTAGATGGCAAGAAAGATCGCCGCCGCCGAGCCCATGACACTCGATGCCGCATTCACCGCCCATGCCCAGCGAACTGAGTTCGGCGCGATTCGTTCGAGAAAGGCCAGTCCAGTGGGAAAGGGCATGCCCATAAGGAAGCCGGCAGGAGTAATCAGCGCAACAGAAATGATTAACTTCAGAAGAAAAGGTAGAGTCACGCCGCTTTCGGTGATCGGAGTAAGCACCGCAGTAAGCGCAATCACGGCTGTGACAATGAGGCCGAGAACACGGCTCAATCTTGCAATTTCGCCTTGCACGACCCGCTTGCTCGTAAAGCTTCCGAGTCCGCTCGACAGAAGCATCGAGAAGATCACCACCGTCAGTGCATAGGTCGGGTGTCCCAGGAACAGTACGAATTTCTGGATTAAAGCTACTTGGATCAAGATATAACCGGCTCCGATGAACAGAAAGAAGAACAATCGCCCGATGTCGCCCATACGGAGCATTACGCGATCGCGCCAGAGGAGCGGCGGTAAAGAGAGGATCACGACGATAGCCATAATGCTTACGGCCATGAGGCCAAAAAGAACAGGAACTGCGCTGTTAACCTTGTAATCCTCCGCCTTCGGCGATGCGCGTGTGATAAAACTCCAGAAATCGCGTGGCTGAATAGTGAAAAAGAAGAACGGGCGATTATCGCTGACGGGCCTCACGTCGAACGGGTACGCGCGATAAAAGTGCTCGAGATCCGTTGAGGCCAGAAAGTCGTGGAACGGCGTTTCCTCATTTGTGCCGGGCGCATAGAGCACCTGCATCTTCGCGACTTGCGCTGCGACTTGAACCGAGGCGATGTCCGCATGGCTGAAACCATTACGGCTGATCAGAATGGTGTCTTGCGCCCCAAACGCTTGCAAAGCTCGACTGTTCTCGCGGATCACGATTATGTTGCGAGCTGGGTTCAACACGCCAACTTGCTTCAGCGCAGCATTCGCTAGCGAAACAATTCGCAGGGATTCGCGCGGCGGGTCAAAGCCCCATCGCGTAAACGCCAGAATGCCATCTCCCGTCAGATGAGACAAGTAGTCGACAAAAGCATTCGTCGTGTAGAGATTATTCTCAGATAGCGCAAAAGCACCCGCGGCAGTCGACGCCCAAGTGTCCACTAGAGTCGCTTGGACCACTTGATAACAATCCTGCGAGCGGCGCACGAAAGCCCGGCCATCTTCCACAATGATCTTCACTTCAGGACGGAAGTAAAGCCGGTTGCTATATTGCGGGAATTTTTTGCGCATGATGGAGGTCGCAATAATCGGATTGATTTCAATTCCGGTGATCTCCCGGCCGCCCGACGCGAGCGCTCGCGCGATGTCCCAGCCCCCTCCGGGACCAATCACCAATGTCTTGGCTCCCGGGCGAAGCAGATAGGGCAACCCAGGGCCTTGGTAGGCGAGTTCGAACTTTTGCTGGCTCGAAAGATGAGCGAAATCGAAGTGCGCTACTCCCGATGCTGCGTCGGCATCGATCACAATGCTCTTCAGCCCGCTGCCCGGCTCCGGCTTTAACGCGATTCGGGAAAAACTGTTCCATTGAACGAATTCCTCGTTCAGTAATCGTTCTCCTTTCGCGAATTTCACGTCGATTAGGAAATACTTGGCGTTGTAAGTGACGAGAACTACCAGCAGCAAACCGAAAAGAACAGCAATAACTCGGCCCCGAGGAGCGTGCGCGAGGTGGAACCAGATCGCGGCGGAGACCGCAAAGAGAATCGCGGCTACGAGAATTGTGTTCGGACCGCCCACCCAGTTCAGCAGCGGTACCAGCACCGCGCATCCGGTAGCAGCGCCAATCAGATCAAAAAAGTAAACACGATCAATGCATTGGATCGAATCGGCGATCGCGAGTGAAAGGATGGTCCCTGAAATGAAGAAGGGAATGGCTGAAACGAAATACGCAACAATGACTTCCGCGGCATTCAAGCTGTACGCCTGATTCAACAAAAACGACAGGCAAAGAACGATACCAATAGCATTGACTGCTGCGAGAACGCCTAACTTCCTGAACAGCGAGCCGGGCCAGTTCACGACAGCGTACGAAAAAATACCGCCGCATCCCAGTCCAAATAAGGCGATAGAAATCGCGAGGAAAGCAAAATGATAAAAGTAGACGACCGAAAAAACACGGGTTAACGCGAGCTCCAGTAAAAGCGTCGCGAGCGAGGTTGACAGGACACCAAAATAAATTTGCGGCCAATGCCTGCGGCTCAACGATGAAACGGCTTGTTGGTGGAGTGAGTCGACGAGTGACAACTAACTATATTAGTGGACCGAAGCGAGTACCTCGGCCGAATATCTTGCGTTCAGATACGACAAGATGCGCTCTGCGATGCGGCCGCTTGCTTGGCCGTCCCCATAAGGATTATGCAGACGGCCCATGCGCTCATATTCAACTTGGTCATCTAAGAGACGTCTGGCTTCCGCCACTATGCGCTCAGTGTCAGTCCCTACCAGCTTCACCGTGCCGGCATGAACTGCCTCGGGACGCTCCGTTTTGTCGCGTAAAACAAGAATCGGTTTGCCGAAGGAAGGCCCTTCTTCTTGCACGCCGCCCGAATCCGTAATCAGCAAGTATGCTCGTCGCATCAGATCTACGAACGGAATGTAATCGAGCGGCGCGAGCAAAAGAACGTTTCGTTCGGCGCTGATCGTTTGCCGGACAATTTGTTGCACATTTGGATTGAGATGGACCGGCCATACGATTTGAACATCGTCGCGCACGGCGAGCTCGGAGATCGCCCTGCATATCCGGATGAATGCATCTCCAAAATTTTCACGGCGATGGGCGGTTACGACAATCAGCTTCTTAGCCTCATCAATCGGGAGAGAAATTCCGGAGAGTCTTCCCTGCTCGATGCCTTCACTGATCGACAGCACTGCGTCGATCCCAGTATTTCCAGTGACCTGAATAGATTCAGGGGCTATGCCTTCGTGGAGCAGATTTTCCGCGGCCCACTCGGTCGCCGCAAAATGTAGTGTTGCGAGACGGCCCGCAACGACGCGGTTCATTTCTTCCGGGAACGGCGCGTTGAGATCGAATGTTCGCAACCCCGCCTCGACGTGAGCAACGGGCACTCGCGCATAGAAAGCCGCAAGACTACCGCAGAGTGTGGTTGTTGTATCACCCTGCACGATCACAAGCGACGGTTTCACTCGAAGAAGGACCGGCTCGAGGCCCGCAAGAACTCGCGCCGTCAGCCCGGTCAATGTCTGGCCAGGGCGCATTAGATCGAGATCGTAATCGGGTATCACTTCAAATGCCGCGAGTACTTGATCCAGCATCTGCCTGTGCTGGGCGGTAACGCAGACGGTTGTATCAATTCCGGAGTTTCGAAGTGTGGCGATTAAAGGGCAGAGCTTGATCGCCTCTGGACGCGTGCCAAAAATTACGAGTACGCGCTCGCACGAATGGGACGAAGATAAATGTGGATCACTTGTGCCGGTACGTAATTCGTCCTTTGGTGAGGTCATAGGGAGACATCTCCAAAGTGACGCGATCGCCGGCTAACACGCGGATTCGGTTGCGCCTAAGTTTTCCAGCCAGATGGGCCAGGACGGTTCGGTCCTGATCGAGTTGGACGCTGAACAGACCGCTCGGAAATTTTTCCACCACTGTTCCAGTTACTTCAATGCTGTCTTCTTTACTCATTCGCCCCTTGCGAGTATTGCGCGGACACGGAATGCCCGTAGTCACGCTACCGGAGAGTATAGCGCAGGAAGGCGAGTAGCGTGCCGTGTTCTAAGCTTTAGTCGGGAGCTGTCGTTGGCTTGAGTGAAAAGCGAAAACGAATTCAAGAACAAGAACATTCTCGTTACCGGAGCCGGCCGCGGCATCGGCAAGCGCTTCGCTTTAGGTTTTGCGAAACTCGGAGCGCGCATTGCTCTCATCGGCCGGAGCAAAGCGGAAATCGAGCTCGCGAAGCTTGAAATCGAACAGGCCGGCGGAAACGCGCTTTGCGTTCGTGCAGACGTAACAGACGCCGAACGGATGGTTGTAGCCGTAAACCGCGCGCAAGTGATTTTCGGTAGTCCTATCGACGTGTTGATTTGCGCGGCGGCAGTAACGGGACCTCTCGATTGTTTCTTGCAAAGCTCATTAAACGATTGGACGGAAGCCATTATTACCAATTTCCTGGGGGTTGCGCATTCTTGCCGGGCTGTTCTGCCTTACATGATGGAGAAGCGAGCCGGCAAGGTTATTGCACTTGTTTGTGAAACGAACGTTCGTCCGAATCTCAACTTCTCCGCTTACGCCAGCTCGAAAACTGCCGTCGTTCGTTTCGTGGAAGCGCTAGCGCACGAAGTGACCGATCACAACATTCAAATGAACTGTTTCGACCCGGGGCCAACGTACACCAGCCTGACCGACGAAATCATTGGAGCCGAGAACCGGCTCGAACCTAAGATAGTGAGCGCAGCTAAAGAGACAAGGCGGACCGGCGGAGTCTCGCCAGAGATTCAGCTAGAGCACGCGATGTTTCTCGCCTCCGAGCAGTCGAATCACATCACTGGAAAGCTAATCGATATCACGGACGATTTGAAGAAATTGAGGAATGCAAATCTCCCAGAAGACGCGCTGACACTAAGGCGCGTCCAACGGTGAATAGACTCGCGCGTTCTACTCAGTCGAAAAACGATAGACAGTCACTTGGTGGAAACGCTGCTTCGGACGCAACACTACACTCGGGAAATTCGAGTGGTTCGGCGAGTCGGGATAATGCTGCGTCTCCAGGCAAAGCGCCGATCGGAAATTGTACGCTCCTCCGATTCCGTGGACGCTTCCGTTCAAGAAATTGCCTGAATAAAATTGAATTCCGGGCTGAGTCGTGAACACCTCTAATACTCGGCCCGAATCGGGATCTTCGACCTTTGCGGCCATCACAAGCGAATCTCCTGAGCGATTGAGTACAAAGTTGTGGTCGTATCCTTTCGCAAACTTGAGCTGCTGATCATCACTGTTTATACGAGAGCCGACCGTAGTGGATTTTCGGAAGTCGAGAGGTGTTCCCGCCACGCTTCGAATCTCGCCAGTAGGAATCAGATTTTCATTGATTGGCGTGAAGCGATCTGCCGCGAGAGTCAGCTTATGATTCAGAATGTCGCCATGCCCTGGCCCTGAGAGGTTGAAATATGAGTGATTCGTCAGGTTCAGGACGGTGTCTTTGTCAGTCTCGGCCGCGTAGTCAATCGTGAGGTCATTTTTGTCGCTGACCGAGTAACGGACCGTCACCGACAGATTGCCGGGAAATCCCTCTTCGCCGTCCTTACTCAGATAATGCAGCTCGAGCGCTGGACCTTTTGAGGTTGAGACGTCTTTCGCATCCCAAACTCGTTTGTCAAAGCCCCGTAAGCCGCCGTGTAACGCGTTTGGTCCGTCGTTGGTCGGCACGTGATATTCATGATCGTCGAGACTGAAAGCACCGTGCGCTATACGGTTCGCATATCTGCCGATGACGGCGCCAAAATACGCAGTGTTGGTTTTGGCAACGTATCCATCCAGCGTGTCAAAACCAAGCACGACATCCCCGAAATTGCCGTGCCGGTCCTTCACTTTGATGGAAGTAACCGTACCGCCATAGTTCGTAATCTTCACTTCCATGCCCGACTGGTTCTTGAGTGTGTAAAGGGAAACGTCCTGACCGTCGGGTGTTTTGCCGAAAGGCTCCATAGGAATATTTTTAGCCGATTGAGCTTTGAAAGCTGCCGCCCAGCAGATCACAACTGTAATCGTCACGGCAGGCGCCAACACAGATGTCCATAAGCGATTTGTTTCCCGTTTCGTCATGATCTCAATGTATAATTCGCATCTTGCCAAAAATCGTGACCCCGAACTCAGGGTGATCTTTGGTTCCGGTAATCGTAATAGGAACAAGAAATCCTGCCCCACCCTTCTCGAAATAGCGGTCGAACGGTTTCAGAAGCCAGTGTTTGATTCCAGATTGAGTTTGCGAGATCGTTGCCTGCATGCGGAAAGTGCCATGCATGTTGATCCTCTCTGGCCGCAAAGCGTAGTCTCCATCCAAATTGACCATCGCGCCAGGAACGCTGAAGGAGAGCTGTGAGAAGGAAGCGACCCCATCATTCAATTGGAAGTATCCGTGAAAATTGGAGGCGACCGTTTCAGGAGATTCCCCTTCGGCTTTCTTAGAGATCCCTTGCGCTCGTTCACTCAGCACATCGAGTTTTTGCTGCAAAGTCGAGTTCGTAAACTCGACGGAACTGATCCCGAACTGGCCATCGAGCTTCAATTTGTCGAGAACATCTTCATGCCCAGGCGGGATAACAATCTTGCTCTTAAAATTCACTTCCCCAGTGAGAATGCGTTTTGAACTACCAAGCACCAGCCGCAGTATATCTTCGATGCGCCCTCTTTTCGTTACCGCATCGAGCGAAACAGTCTTGCCGTTTGGTCCGGCTTCATGAATAACGCCTCCCTTGCAAATAAATTCCGAGCGGAGGAAGTGCGCGTCCACAGGATCAAGTATCGTATCTCCATCGCTGCCGTTGACAATGGAGTGGAAGCTGGTTACCAAATGAACGGGCTCGCCACCCCTCTGGAGCGCGAATTTGGGAGTGTCAGTCGTGCCATCCACCTCGATGTGCTGCAGCACGCCGTGATAATTCCCATCGGAGGACAGCGTTCCTGAGATGCCTTTAAACACGCCGAGATCGGCGTTCTGAAATGTGTAATTGCCGCTTACCGGAGTGCTTCGCGGATCCTCGCGCTGCCAGGGGCCAAATTCGCCTGTGCTATCGATCAGCCCCGGCGGTTTAGCATTGGTGAGTGTTGTCTTAAACGCCATCGGCTGCCCCACGCCAACCGAGTGAAGAGTTAGCTTCTGGACATCAAATTGAAGCGGAAGTTTTCCTTTCACTTTCGGTTCTAGTTCGAGCACCGTTCCATCTGCAACGATTGTTTGAACCAAAAAGCGAAAACGGGTGGTGTCGTGTCCGGGTTCAGCGCTAGCGATCTCCGGATGCTCTGTAGTCGTTTCCGGACGAATGCTTCGCCCCCGCGGGGGTATGTGGATCCGCAGACCTTCCAAACGCAGTTTGTCAACTGTGTTTCTCCGGTTCAGTAAGGTCGGGAAATCACTAATCGCCGTAAATTTGCGAACGTAGATCAGCGGCGTGGGGTCATTCCAATCCTTGTGCCAGATGGACAGACCGTTGCCGGTCAGCGTCGGATGCGGGAGCAAAGAGAAGCTCCAGGATTTCAGGTCAATATCAGCGTCATATCTTTCTCCGAGCGCTTGAATCGCACGATCGCGAAGTTGAGGCCCAAGGGTTCTGATGTATAGGTATGTGGCTATCCCTCCGGCTATCAGCAGCAGGATGAAAACAGTCAGTCCATACCGAAGCGAAGCTCTCATTTATTCCGCCGCGCGGCTAACGGTACGCAGCAATCCCGGTGACTTTCTCCCCAATCACCAGAGTATGAATATGATCGGTCCCCTCGTACGTCTTGACGGTTTCGAGGTTACACATGTGGCGCATGATCGGATACTCATCCATGATGCCGTTCGCGCCGAGTAGATCACGGCTTAGCCGGGCGCACTCGAGCGCCACGGCAACATTGTTTCGCTTCAGCATCGAGACGTGCGCAGCCTCTACCCTGCCGGCATCTTTCAGCTTCGCCACTTGAAGCGCGAGTAGTTGCCCCTTGGTGATTTCGGTGATCATCCAGGCAAGTTTCTCTTGCACAAGCTGATGACTCGCGAGCGGTCTTTCATCGAACTGCTTCCGGGCGAGGGTGTAGCTGCGAGCGGTCTCATAACAATCCATTGCGGCACCAAGAACTCCCCAGCCGATCCCAAATCTCGCCTGCGTGAGACAGCCTAACGCCGCTTTTAGACCCTTTCCGCAGGGCAATTGATTCTCTTCCGGAATAGCGCAATCAGAGAAGTGCAAACTGGATGTCACGGAAGCTCGCATGGAGAGCTTGCCGTGAATATCGCTGGTCGAATAGCCCGGCGTGCCTTTCTCTACGAGAAAACCACGTATCCCCTCAGGCGTGCGGGCCCACACGACAGCAACATCCGCTACTGAACCATTCGTGATCCACGTCTTCTCGCCCTTAAGCACCCAGGAGTCACGGCGCTTCTCGGCTGTAGCCCGCATGCCGGCGGGATTCGAGCCGAAATCCGGCTCCGTCAACCCGAAGCAGCCGATCGCTTCACCCGATTGCAGCTTTGGAAGCCACCGCTGTTTTTGTTCTTCGGAGCCGTACGCGTGGATCGGATACATTACAAGCGCGCCTTGGACACTGACAAAGCTGCGCAGACCGGAATCGCCTCGCTCGAGCTCCTGCATGATAAGGCCGTACTCAACGTTATTCATGCCCGCGCAACCGTAGCCCTCGAGATTCGCCCCGAAGAAGCCGAGATGTGCCATTTCGGGAATGAGTTGGGTCGGGAAGCTGGCCTTGTTGAAAGCCTCGCGTATCAAGGGCAATACACGATCATCGACAAATTCGCGCGCCGTCTGGCGCACCATAAGCTCCTGTTCCGTTAACAGCGAATCAAATTCGAGGTAGTCGACGCCGGGAAAACGAGGCATAACCGCTCCATTTTATCGACTTAGCCAGGTCTCCCGCCGCGCGGAGCGTAATTGAGAATCCCTCATTCCCAGGCCAACTAGCTTAAGAGATGCCGGCCGCTCGATTCATGTTTGCCTGTGCCCTGCTCGCGGGGGCGCTTTCTAGTTATGGGCAGACGGCAGTTGACGCTGAGCTAAACGCGGCTTACAAATCACTGGCCCAGAAGGACTACGATTCAGCAATTGAGCTGTTCCGTAAGGCTTTGGCAAAGCAGCCGGACAACGCCAGTGTACATAAAGATCTGGCGTACACGCTCTTGAAAACGGGCGAAAACGCTGACGCCCGCGATGAATTCGAGAGTGCGCTGAAACTGAATCCGAAGGATGAAACCGCTGCGCTCGAATACGCATTTCTGTGTTTCGAGACCAAGAAGCAAATCGAGGCGCGGAGGACATTCGATCGATTGAGGCACACCGGCAGCCCCACAACTCGCGCAACCGCCGAGCAGGCCTTTCAGAACATCGATCGTCCGCTCGCCGACGGCATTGCGCGATGGCAGCAGGCGCTCGAGCGATCGCCGAATCCGAATGAGCTCCCGATGTTCAGCGCCCATTGGGAACTGGCCCAGCTCGCGGAGCTTCGCGATGAGCTCCCGTTAGCGGCTAGAGAATACGAGATCTGCCGCAAGCTGAAACCTGATCTCGGAGAATTGCTTCTTCACTTGGCGCGCGTATGGCGGCAACTGAACCGGTTAGATGACGCAAATGCGACCTTGCTCGCGGCGTCTCGTGGACACGATTCTCGTACCGCCGAGCTGGCGCTCGATCAGCTCTCGACCCGCTATCCATATCCATACGAATTCGAAAAAGCAATTGCCCTCGATCCTCAGAATGTGGCGCTGCGACGGGAGCTGGCGTTTCTCTATCTCGCAATGCACAAACAGGACGAGGCGGTGAAGCAATTCGAGCAGATTCTGGCGATCAATCCGCGAGATCAGTTATCGCGGGATCAGTTGGACGCCTTGCATGGGATCAAGAAACATCCCCAAGCGACCTTGCAGCCGGCTTCATCCCCTGCAACGGGTGCGAATGGCCTGCCCGCATCTGCTTCAGGCGCGTCATCCGGCGCATCGAGCGGCAGAGATGCCAGGAGCATGGGGATGAAAAGTCTCAAGGCCGGCTACATTCCTGATGCAATCCGGTACTTGACGCGCGCTCACGAAGAAGATCCGGATGATGCGGAAGTAATGTTGAAGCTGGCTTGGGCGTACAACGCGGCGAAACAGGATGATCAAGCAATGCAGTGGTTCGATCAAGCTCGGCAATCCGATGATCCCGAAATCGCTGCTGAAGCCAACAAGGCATTTCACAATCTGCGTGGGGATCCGGTACCTCAGACGACAGTGTGGCTGCTGCCCATGTTCTCGACACGGTGGAATGACGCCTTTACTTATGGGCAAGTGAAGCGGACCATCCCGCTTTCTGTTTTGGGGGGCTGGAACAAACTGCTGTCTTTCTATGTTTCAACTCGATTTGATGGTGACGTTAGAAGCGGTCTGCCGCTAACCGTTGCCCCCACATATTTCTCTGAGAATGCGTTTATTTTCGGCGTGGGTGTCTCATCGCGCACTTGGCATCACTTCACAGGTTGGGTGGAAGCCGGCGAGGCAGTGAGCTATTTACCTAACCGGCACGACGTCGGCATGGCCATTCCGGATTATCGCGGCGGGGTCAACTTTGCGAAAGGCTTCGGAACTCTTTTAGGCTCGCACAGCTCCGGTTTCTTCTACGAAACCACCGACGATGGCATTTATGTCAGCCGGTTCGATAAAGACTGGCTGCTGTATTCGCAGCATCGGACGGGGCGAACCTTCCGGGCGTGGGGAAATACATCGGCACAGGTTCTGCTGAACGCGAACGTCACCCAAGATCTCAAACGGCAGTATTGGGCCAACACCTTTGAAATGGGGCCCGGGGTGAAGGTCCATTTGCCATGGATGGCGCCGAATGTTTATCTCTCGACTGATTTCCTTCGCGGCGTGTACACGGATAATCAAGCTAATCCTCACAGGCCAAATTATTACGATTTCCGTCTCAGTTTCTGGTACGCAATCACAAAATAGAATGCGCTGGGCTAATTTTCTTATTGGACTTTTTGTCGCTGTCGCGCCGGCTTTCGCTGTTCCACCGACTTACAGGATTATCGGAACGGATCCGGGCGCATGGGCGAAAATCTTCGCCTCAATAGGACTGACCCAAGCCGGAGAAGCCGATGCCGGCGTGATTGTGCTCGGGAGCAACGCCGGGGTGGATGCAGCCCGGTTGGCTGAAAACCACATCGTGATTCTTCAAGGCGCGAATAGGCTGACGCGAAGCCTAGGCTTGGTTGACAAGGAAGACACCGTGCAGGTCAGGCGAATCTGTGATGTGCACGCGCCGAAGATGCAGATCATCTGGGAAGAGCCGGTGAGTGTCCCGGCAGTTGATCTGCCGCCCACCTTCCAGGTTTTCGCAACCGAGAAATGGAAGGGCATTCCCGTAATTGCAGGGAAGCGAACTGCGCACGGAGCCATTCTGTGGCTGTCGACCCCGCCGGGCCCGACTGGTATTGAGCGCTACCCGTACCTGCTTCAAGCGCTTATTGATTTGGATCTCTCAGTGCCCGCGCGAACGACGATGCTATGGGCATTCTTTGATTCTTCTTATCGCATTCGCGCCGATGTCGACTATTTGGCGCGGCGGTGGCGAGAATCGGGCATCGCCGTGCTGCATGTCGCCGCATGGCACAACGTTGAGCCGGATCCCATACAAGACGAGTTTCTAAAAAGACTAATCGAGGCGTGCCATCGCAACGCCATTTTGGTTTATGCCTGGCTGGAACTACCCCACGTCAGTGAAAAGTTCTGGGCAGATCATCCGGAATGGCGCGAAAAGACCGCAGTCGGCCAAGATGCGCAACTCGACTGGCGAAAGCTGATGAACTTACAGAATCCGGATTGCCGCCGTGAAGTTGCGAAGCAGATCAGCGGACTTCTTCAAAGATTCGATTGGGATGGAGTCAATGTCGCGGAGTTGTATTTCGAATCTCTCGAAGGCGCGTCGAATCCCGCGCGCTTCACACCAATGAACGATGACGTCCGCCGGGAATTTAAGCAGATGGCCGCGTTCGATCCCAAGCTACTATTCGATCCGGCATCGCCGTATTCCGCATCGAAAAACCCTGCGGCTCTGCGGAAGTTTCTCGATTTTCGCGCTGGGCTCGCGTCGCGTATGCAGGCCGATTGGCTCGATGTGCTCGACCGGACGAGATCATCAAAGCCCTATCTCGATATCGTTCTAACTCACATAGATGATCGTTTCGAACCAGGCATTCGAGATGCTCTTGGAGCGGATGTGGCGCGCAGTTTGCCGTTCATTCAAGCGCGCCACAGCACATTGCTCGTGGAAGATCCAGCGACGTTGTGGAACTTGGGGCCGGAACGTTATTCGAAACTCGCCCAAAAGTACCGGGAATTGACGGCGGATCACAGCCAGTTTGCAGTGGATATCAATGTGGTGGAGCGGTATCAGGATGTCTATCCGACAAAGAAGCAGACTGGAGTCGAGTTGTTCGAACTCGTACATGAGGCGGCAGCTTCGTTCCATCGAGTAGCGCTGTATTTTGAAAACTCGCTCGAGAAACAGGACTTGGCTCTTCTACCGGTTTCGGCCACAACAGCAAGAGTTTCGGAAAAGAGCGCGGATGAGTTACAAATCGACGCGGCCGAACCGACGCGTGTCGATTGGCGGGGCCCGGTTGAAATCGATGGCAAGCCATGGCCCCTCCAGAGCCGCAAATATGTACTCGCTCCCGCTGGAAAGCACAGATTGAGTGTCGGAACAGCTCAGCCGGTTGTGACCATTTCAGACTTCAATGGCGAAATTCAATCGGCGCTTGAATCGAAAGACTGGGTCGATCTGTCGTATTCGAGCCGCAGCCGCGCAATCGCACTCCTCGGTTCGCCGGTATCTTCCATTGAAGTGGATGGCGCGCCGTTCTGGAAGCGGACGGCAGGAGAGAATACAGCCTCAATCATGCTCCCTGCCGGGCAGCATATTGTGACGTTTGATCGTTAGAGCTGCGGAGGCTTCATCGCCGATGCTGCAGTCGTAACGATTCCACCTCGGGCCTCAAATCTCGCCAGCACGTTTTGTCCTTCCCCTATGCTGAGAGCTTTGCTCGCATCTGATACGAGCTCTACTCGCGCGCCCCTTTCCAACAGCCCGAAAGCGGCACATTGAACGCATATCTCAGTAACGACGCCGTAAACCACATATCTATCTGCGTTAACCAATTCGAGCAATGGCCCCACATTGGGATTCGTGAAGATATCTACCGCGCGCTTTTCTAAGACGATCTGAGAGCTCTCACGGATTCTGGGACGCATGGCATCAAGATCACCGGGCACATTGCCCAGGACAACCGAGTGACTGAGCAGCGTATTCGCCGCTTTTTGTTGTCCTGCCGTTCCCGCCACGCAGTGTGGTTTCCATAATTGGAACTCAACGTCGTTCTCAATATGGGCATCGGCAGTCGAGATGATCTGGATTTCGTTCGCAGCCGCGAAGCGCGTTAATTCCCCGAGCGTGTTCACGATGTCCTCCGCGCCCGGAACGTAAAGCGCGCCGGCAGGGAACAGAAAATCGAGTTGCGTGTCGACGTCGAAAAAAACTGTCTTCACAACCCTAATTATGAGGCCCCAGCTATGACGAAAGAGCTTGAACTTCGGCGCGAAGACTCTCCGCCAGATTCAGCAAACGAGTGCTGATCTCAACGGGATACGTAATTGTTCTTTCGAGTGAATGAATTTCCTCGGGGAGCGCAGCCACGGCAGACATTGCAGTGGAGCGCGATTTCTCGAGCGGTGGCAATGGCTCCAGTAAATCGCCGTGCGCGATGATTGGACGCAGCAGCGGCTGGCCCTTGAAATCGCTATTACATTCGCTATAGAGTGCGATCATATCGCAATCGGGGTAGCGGTAAATTTGCTTGGCGCCAGGCAAGGTGCTCTTCTCGTCACTGAATTTCGCGGTGTATTGGAGGGCGGTGCCTCTCTTAAGCTCGACTAACTTATACACTGCCGAAACACTTGGTGCATCTGCGGACGTGGCAAGCTCGGTGCCAACCCCGAAAGCATCTATCGGCGCTCCGGATCGAACCAATTCGGCGAGGCGATCTTCGTTGAGATCGTTACTCGCAAAGATCTTCGCGTCTCGCAGACCAGCACTATCGAGAATGCGGCGCACTTCTCGCGAGAGCGCGCCGAGATCGCCGCTATCGAGACGAACTCCCCAGACCGGCGGACCCAGCCGCGCCGCGAGCCGGGCACCTTCCATCGTGTCGTATGTATCGAGCAAGAAAACAGTGGACTCGCCGAGCAGCCGTTGCAGCGTTCTGAATGACTCTTCTTCAGTCGGAAACGCCATGGTCCAGGAATGGGCAGCCGTGCCAAAAACCGGAATGTCGAAACGCATTCCCGCTTCGGTATTACTGGTACCCGCGCACCCAGCGAGATAAGCCGCGCGAGCTGCAAGGACGCCGGCGGCAGGCGAATGCGCACGCCGGCTCCCGAATTCAACGATCGAGCGCCCCTCCGCAGCAATCAGGCATCTCGCCGCCTTCGAAGCGATGCTGGTCTGGAAAGCGAACGTCGAAAGCAAGTACGTCTCGACGATCTGCGCCTCAACCAGAGGAGCGCGAATAATCGCGAGCGGCTCATTGGCAAATACGGGCGTACCTTCGGGGACGGCAAACACGTCGCCAGTGAAGCGCAATGCGGCAAGGAAATCGAAAAACTCGGGAGGCGTGTTCTTGAATTGCGCGAGTGAACGCAAGTAGTCGATCTCTTGCGGAAGAAATTTAAAATTCAGGAGAAACTCTACCGCTTGTTCCAGCCCGGCGGCTACAAGGAAATTGCGATTTTTAGGAAGCCGCCGGACGGAAAGCTCGAAAGTGGCTACTTCGTCCGTCTTTCGCGCACAGAAGTACCCCGCCGCCATGGTGAGCTCATACAGGTCCGTGTTAATGGCAGACATGAGAGCGTCCGATAGCGCTATTTCTTTGACGCAGGCGCAGCAGGCTTAATGCTGTTACTAGCTTCCAGCATATCGTTGACGGACTTGGCATCGAGTTGGTACAAAGCAGGCTCATTCACGCGATGAGCGATGTAGCCATCCGCGTTCTTTGCGAACTCGACCTTTTCGATACGCTTGCCGCTATTCGACGTGACAGTAATCGTCGCAACGGGTGTAGTGAATCCGCTGTCAAGAAACTTCGTTGACGAGAGATCCCGAAGCTTGTCAATGAATGTCTGAACCGCGCCGGGGTTCATAACGCTAGCATCGAGCTTCCAATCCTGACCAGCCTTCGTATAGGTCTTTGCGCTATCCCCGCGTTGAACCTCTATTTTGGTCGGATCGCTGAACCCGAAGTCGAAAATCTTCTTGTTTCTGAAATCGTCGAGAGGCTTCTCCATCTCCTTCCCGAGATCAGAACTGATCTTGTAAATGCCGTCGACTACGCTGCTTTTCGCGTAATAATCATCTTTGTTTGCGTGAACTTCGAGCGTTTGAGTACCTGCCGCGTCGCTGACTTTAGCTGCTCCTACAGCTTTACCCGAGGCAAATGATGCGGCGGCCTTTTTTGTATCTTCCGAACTGCTGGAGAGGTCCATTTTCGCATCGCTTAACTTACGGAGCAGCTCTTCGACTTGAAAACCGTCAGCGCGATAAGGCTTGGGCTTGAGAATCTGCCAATCGTTTTGATTATTTTTGCCGAACTCGATGTCTGCTTTAGGCGACGCAATATCGACGCGCGTAACTTGGTTGGTATCGAAAGTAAGCAATCGTTTATCACGGAGGTCGTTCAGCCCCTTATCGAAGGAGCTCTTGACAGACGAGGACACTGTGTACACTTTGGGGCTGGAGTTAAATCGCGCGTAAACCAGCGATCCTGCCGGAACATCGTCGCCGAACACGACCTGGTCAGTCTTTCCTGCTTTCTCCTTAACGGTAACCGTGAGGCTTGGCCCGTTAAGGCCGTATTGATTCAAGTTTGCCGGCTTATCCTCTACGACGCTGTCCGCAGTTAATGGGCTCAACGAAGATGCGACCGTGGTAGCCGCGTCTTGATCGGCCGGTAAAGGCTGCGGTGCGCTGATCACCCACTTACCGTTTTGGCGGTCGAGAGTAACTGCCGGTCCATCTTTTTTCTGGATCTGTATCTCTTTTACGTTTGCTTCGGGAATGTCCGCGAGTTTGGGTGAAGGTGGAGTCGTGCTCGTCGAGGCGCTTGATTGAGGATGGCGCTTCGCCCACCAGACAACTCCGCTGAGAGCAGCTAAGAGAGCGGCTGCAATCAGTAGATTGCGAGGCTTCATGCTATCTCCGCTTCGCCCAGATTGATACACCCCAGAGAATAATTACGAGTGGAATTCCGATCAGGTCGGTGTAAAAGAAGGCATTCATCTGGTGTTGCGTTGCGTTAAGGCGCCGATCTTCAGGCTCTTTCGGACGGATCGAGATGAGATCTTCATCAGACGAAAGCCAGTTGACCGCGTTCACCGCAAGATCGCGGTTCCCTTGGAAGCCCACCATCGCGTTGTCGACGAACCCAGAGCTGCCAATAACCACGAACCGTCCGGGATTGCTGGGCTTGCCAGTGTTGTAAGTACCTGCAGCGCCAAGCACGAACGGCCCCTTCTTATTACTGGGATCGTCCGGATTCACTTCATTCGTGTTCAGACGTGTTGTAGCAATCGAGCGGTCTGTGGTCGAGAAGAGCTTATCGACTGTCGTTTTGTCGCCGTTCTTCACCTCGAGTGAGCGGGAGATTGGGAATCCCGTAACGGCTCCTTTTAAATCATTGACGATTGGCTGCGATTCGTACTTGGAAACTAGCGGAATCTCAGGCCCAAAGCCGAATAATTGAGCCATCGCATTCTGTTCGAGCACAAGATCGCTGTCCGGCGTAACTCCCCAGCCCTCGATCAGTTTCATCAGTCCTTCGTTCTGCGCGATGTGCTCGCGCCCAAAATCGAGCGGCGGATCAATGAGAAACATGGCGCGACCGCCGTTTTCGACATAGTTCTTAATCGCGGTTACTTCATTGGGCGTGTAATCAAGCTGCGGGCCTGCGACAACGAGAACTGTGCAATCTTTGGGAACAGCAGTCTGTTCGGCGAGCGAAACGGAATCCACCTGATAGTTATCCCGCTCGAGCAGCGTTTTGTAACGTGATAATCCGTTTTCCTGTGTGTCGTCGAGCTGGTGCTCCTTACTGCCTGTGACAAAACAAACCTTGCGCACGCCCTTCAAATCTTTGAGAAACGCGCCGGTTATACCTTCCTCTGTCAGAGACTTCGCTTCTTCGCGCCTCTGGCCAATCTCGACGTATGCAGTCCCAAGGAACCGCACTCCATATGACCGCGCCACGACGGGTTGCTTTTGCGCATCGATGTACTGCAGATGAATCTTTGGCGACAGATTCGCATATCGATCTAACGTGCCCCTCGCCTGCTCAAAATTTGAGCTCTTATCGATATACGTGATCGTCGCATCGGATTTCAGGCCTTTAACGACCTTCTTCGTCTCCTCAGACAGCGTGAACCGTTTGTTACTCGTCGTGTCGTAGCTCTTGTTATAGCGATTAGCAAGCCAGTTGACCATCACCAAAACCGCAATCACGATGATGGTGTACAAAGTAGCTGTCGCGCCATAACGAGCTTGGCGGGCGGCAATTGTGTTCCTGGATTTTTCTTCAGCCATTAAGCCCTCCAGCGCAACGACTCAAGCGAGCGAGTCGTTAGAAATAGTCCGAGAAATATCAGCGAGAGATAGTAAATAACATCCTTACTGTCGATAACGCCTCGTGAAAAGCTATCAAGATGACTCAATATCGACAAGTACCCTAAGACTTGCACTGTTGGCGAGTTACCGAAAGATGTCGTCCAGTTCAAAATCCAGAGCAGCAAGGCTAGCGAAAAACCGACAGCGCCCGCAATGATTTGGTTCTTGGTGGTGGTTGAGATAAACGTGCCAAGAGCGAGGAGGCAGCCCCCCTCGAGTAGAACACCCAAAAACCCAGTCACCACCGGCTTCCAATCGGGTTGGCCATAGAGAAACAAAAACGAGTAATCAATGAGCAATACAAGGAGCAGCGCGCAGTACATGAGGACAGCCGATAGCCACTTTCCCATAACAATCTCCAGATCATGAATCGGAGACGTCGCTAACAGCTCAATTGTGCCCTGCCGCTTTTCTTCCGCGAATAGCCGCATGGTAATCAACGGAATCAAGAACAGCCCGATCACGGCAATGTTAGAAAATAGCGGCGTAATCACTTGCTCATTAAGATTCATCGGCATCGGCTGGCCGCTCATTTGACTTTGTAGCGAAGCTTGAACGAAATACCCGGTAATCAGATAAGTGAAATACCCGCTTAGTAAAGCAAAGATCGCGAGTAACACCCACGCTATAGGCGAAACGAAGTAACTGTACAACTCGCGCCGGCAAACTGTCCAAATATTTCTCACGCGGCGGCTCCTTTCCCGTTCGCGACCGTAGCCTCGGCGCTGGATCCGGTTAATTCAAGAAAAACCTCTTCGAGGCTAAACGTGAGCGATTTTAATTCGAGGAGATTCCAACCGGAATTTACGACAGCGCGCGCCACATCAGCCCGAGGATTTCTGTCCGACAGCCCTTCAATCTCGAAAACAAGGCGATCGCTTGAGACTGTCTTCTCGAGCACTTTACTCACTCCAGGCACTTGCTCGAGAGTTTGCCGCACGACCTCCGCATTGCCGTTTCCCGCCGTATCGAGCTGGAGCTGAATCGCAGCATTGAGACCGGCGCGATGTTTAAGGTTTTCCACTGAATCGGTTGCGACAAGCTTCCCTTTATTGATAATGATCACCTTCTCGCAAACCGCTTCCACTTCGGGAAGGATATGCGTGCTGAGAATGATCGTGTGTTCGCCGGAGAGCGACTTGATCAGCTCGCGAGTTTCATTGATCTGCTTCGGATCGAGGCCTGAGGTCGGCTCGTCCAGAATCAGCACGTCGGGATTATGAATGATGGCTTGTGCCAGGCCAACACGCTGGCGGTATCCTCGCGACAGCTTCGAAATGAGCTTCGGTTTGACATCCGCAATTGCGCAGCGCTCCATGACCTCTTCGGTGCGGCGCTTGATCTCTGAATTCGCAACGTTTTTCAGGCGCGCGACGAACATCAAGTAGTCCGCTACACTCATTTCCGGGTAAAGCGGCGGCGATTCGGGTAAATAGCCGATGCGCTTTTTCACTTCGAACGGCTGCTCGAAGACATCAAAACCTGCTACCGTGGCTTTCCCCGCCGTAGGCGGCATGAAGCAGGTCAAGATGCGCATCGTGGTTGTTTTTCCGGCGCCATTCGGTCCCAAAAAACCCACAACATCGCCCTTCTCCACGGAAAACGAAATATTATTCACCGCGACAGTGCGCGCGTAATTCTTTGAGAGACCTTCGACTTGAATCATATTTAGCTAAGGATCTGAGTATTGGACGGTCAGCTTTCTCGTATGGCTCAAATCAGTGCTCAATCACGATAAGCCAAGACCGACTATTTGAAACCCTGCATCCACAAATACTGTATTACCTGTCACTCCGCGGGCCAGGTCGCTGGCAAGAAACACTGCAGCATCGGCAACTTCCGCGGGATCGGTGCTTCGCCGCAGCGGCGCCAGCGAGGAGACCGCATCCAAAACCTTCGAAAAATCTTTGATGCCGCGCGCTGAGGCAGTCTTGATCGGACCAGCGGAAATAGCGTTCACACGAATACCCGCGCTACCCAAATCGCTTGCCAGATAGCGTACGCTTGCTTCAAGCGCGGCCTTCGCAACACCCATTACGTTATAGTTTTGTACCACGCGAGTTGACCCAAGATACGTGAGGGTGGTTATCGAGCCGCCGCGTTTCATTAGCGGCGTGACTGCCCGCGATACCGCCACGAGGGAATAGGCGCTTACTTCCTGAGCGAGGAGATATCCTTCGCGGCTTGTCTCAATAAAAGGATGGCTCAAATCTTCTTTGTTCGCGAAGGCGATGCTATGGACGACTGCGTCCAGAACGGGCGAACTCTGGTTTAAAGAGGCCGCCAAAGTATCCAGATCGCCGGATCTTGTGACATCGCAATTCAAAACTTCTGAAGCTTTAAGCTCCGCGCCAAGCTCTTCTACGGTCTCACGCTGCCGCTCGCCTTGATACGTAAGCACGAGAGACGCGCCCTCGCGAACAAATGCAGAAGATATCGCGTAAGCGATGCTCCATTTATTTGCCACACCTAGGACGAGGGCAGTTTTGCCACGGAGTAACTCTCCCATGAAAGTCACTATTGTAACGTGGCCTGCTCATTTCTCCGGCGCCTCTGAGTATGGCGCGTCCCGGCGCAAAGCCGCTCGCTCGAGGTGCGGAAGGCGAGCGCTCATGAACCGGAACCGGCGGCCCAGGATCATCTTGATCAGCAAGTGATCCGTGCTCCGCGTCACGCCGATGCCTACCCCGAAATTGAGCTCCCATTCAGGGCCCAAATCGAAATCTAGCGCAGGCACAATCTGCTGTTGTTGTTCGTCGACAGGGTCCCACGTTATGAGATTTCCGACTGAACCGTAGTACTCGAGCCCCGCCGCGACTCGTTTCGTGACTTGATAGCTCACTTTGACATTCGGAGCAAACTCGACACCGTGGCTGACGGTAGGTCCATGCCAGGATCTTTCGAGCGATGGGTTGAAGCACAGATACCATCTCCCGAGTTGCTTATCCACAATCGGCCGGATCTCCCATGTCCACGTATCGCGCGAAAACAACGACCGCTGATATCCGATCTCAGTAGACACGCTGACCCCGACAGGCCACTCCCAAGAATCGGGTATGCGTACGCGCGGACGAATGTGGTCGCCCACCCATCGATACCCCTGACCGGGGCCGATATTGGTGAAAATGTACCACCCGGTCTCAAACCAACTTGTCCAGCCTTGAGTGATCTCGATCGTTTCGTGCTCCTGATGATTCGTCGGAAGCGTGCCGTCGGTTGTGGTCTTGCTGCCTTCGACGGTGAAGTTACTGTGCAATTCGACCATCGTGATTCCAGCCGGCACCGTTTCTGACGCGTAAACCTGGATCTCATAGTTGCCTTGGGCGCAACCTAGTACTGAAACTGTAAGAACAAAGAGTGACGCTCTCACCCCCGGCGGCATCCACATGGGTAGAGGGAAGATTTTTCCTGAGCAGTTGAACAGCAACAATGGCGCTTATCCTAACTCATTGGAGCTCGACGGCTTAATCGATTTCCAAACGTGGGACCTAAGTTGCTTACTGATCGAAAAATAGGGGGAGATAAGAAATGAAGTACCTGATCGCATGGATCCTCGGCGTGCCCGGCGGACTTATTTTGCTGTGGTTCCTCTTTAATCACGCGCACTGACAGTAACGGAGTACTAGGCGCCGACGAGCCGCGCGTAAACGCTTCGCGCAATGCCGATATCGGTAGTTCCTTTGACGATGGCCCGGCCGTCTGGAAAGAATGTTAAATCGTAATTCGGGATCGCAAGCCTCAACGCAAATTCATTGCGGCGCACATCTCCGAGCGTGCGGAACCGCGCCGCGAGCTCTTCTAAGTCGAAGCTTCTCGCATTTTCGTGGAACTGTACCGCATTGCGTCCACACAAGCTGACGGGGACCCGTTGCTTTCCTTCCAAATACCGGAATTCTCTCGCCGCGCAGACCCGGCATTTCGGATCGCGTGAGCCCGCATCCATCTGCTTAGCTGAGCTCTCCCAGACATCAAGCGTGTGAATGCGGCAGACAAAATCCGGCCAACCGACAGCTACGCGTAACGCTGCCGCTACTTGAAGTGCCGCAACTGCCGCAGTTGTCGATACAAGCACTCCGGCGATATCACAAGTAAGTTGCGGGCCAGAAGGAGGTTCAGGATACACGCACGCAAGGCATGGACCACGCTCCGGCACCACCGGCATGACAATGCCATAACTGCCAATCGCGGCGCCGTAAATCAATGGAATTCTCAATTTGGCGCTAATATCGTTAAGGAGATAGCGGGTTTCGAAGTTATCCGTGCCATCGAGGATCAGATCACTTTGTTCAAGCAGATCTTCTGCGTTCGACGGCGTAAGATCCGCGATAATTGGCTCCACTTCGACGTGAGAATTCAGTTGGCGCAGTCTTCGAGCTGCCGCTATAACTTTCGGTGATTCATCCCGCGCATCCGCTTCGTCATACAACCATTGCCGCTGAAGGTTCGTGTAATCGACGTAGTCGCGATCGATCAACCGCAGATGGCCAATACCGGCGCGGGCGAGCGCCTCTGCTTGAAAGCTGCCTAGAGCGCCGCAACCCACGATACATATTCGAGCGGCTAAAATCTTGTTTTGCCCTGCTTCCCCAATCGGAGCGAACGAGATCTGCCGGGAATATCGCTCCTTTTCACCCGGATTCATAAAAGACGATGGTAACAACCGAAACCAGGAATTCTGTTGGTTTCTGGTCCATCGCAAGGCATAACCAGATCGTTCAAAGGCTGTTATTGTTCATCGCCCTTTCGGTGTCCCTTGTCGCGCAAGAACAATCAACATCATTCATTCAAGAAGCTATTAAGTATGAAGGAATGCGTATAACCGGCATCAGCTTTGAACCAGCCGACCAGCCGTTCACCCCTAGCGAATTGGCTCAAACGCTCCCGCTGAAAGCCGGTTCCATTTTCCACGAGCGCAGCCTGCGGGAAGCGATTCAGAGTCTTTTCGCGACGGGACGTTATTCGGATCTTGCCGTCGACGCGGCCGAATCAGGCGGCGGAGTTGCGCTGAGATTCTTGACGAAACGCGCTTACTTCGTAGGCCGGGTAATGATTTATGGCGTCAAGGAACCGCCAAATACCGGGCAACTCACGAGTGCCACCCAACTGCGCCTCGGCGCTCCGTATAAAGATAGTGATCGAACAGAAGCCGTCAATTCGTTGTACAACTTGCTTCGACAAAACGGGCTCTATAACGCGAACATTCAGAGCCGCGTCGAATACGACACAACAACGGAACAGGCGAATTTGACATTTTCGGTTACTCCAGGAGAGCGAGCCCGCTTTGAGCATCCGGCAATTACGGGAGATCTTAAGCGACCCATTGAAACCATCATTCGCGCAACTCATTGGAAGAGACTCTACGGGCTACGTGACTGGCAGGAGTTTACGGAAGCTCGGCTTCGACGAGGTTTGGATAACGTGCGCCATTTTTACGAGAAGCGGGATTACCCTGATTCACACATAACGCTGAGGAGTCTTGATTACAACGATGCGACGAACACTGTAAAACCAGTTGTAAACGTCAGGGCTGGCTCGCTCGTCACCGTACGAGCGGATGGAGCCCGGATCAGCCGCGGAGAGCTGAAACAGCTTGTGCCCGTGTTTCAGGAGGGTTCAACCGATCCCGACCTGCTCGTTGAAGGAGAACGTAACATTCGGCAGTATCTTGAGTCTCGAGGTTACTTCGAATCGGAAGTTACATACACCGCGAAGACAGAACCGGACCCGGAACGACTTGTCATCAAATATCAGATCCGTCCCGGTAAGCGGCACCGGTTTGTCTATCTCTCCATTACGGGAAACAATTATTTCCCGGCGGATACAATCCGGGAACGTCTCTATTTGCAGACAGCGGAATTTCCGCGTTTTCCATACGGACGATACAGCGATGCATATTTGCAGCAGGACGTTCAAGCTATCGAGGATCTCTACGCCTCAAACGGCTTTCGCGATGCAAGAGTAAGGTCGAGAACCGAAAACAATTATCGCGGAGCTAGTAATCACTTGGCAGTCTTCATTGATATAACCGAAGGTCCCCAATCATTCGTATCGGATTTGTTCATTGAGGGAGTAAGCGAAAGCGATGCTGCGGTCCTCCATTCCACGCTCTCGTCATTGCCGGGGCAGCCGTTCAGCGAAGCTGATATTGCTAGCGATCGTGACAACTTTCTGAACTATTTCTATAACCGTGGTTACGTCAACGCGACATTCGACTATTACATCGAACGCGCCGAACAAGCGAATTACCTGAATATTCGGTATGTTGTCCATCCCGGTCCGCGTAAATACGTGCGGGATGTGCTGATCAGCGGTCTCGAAACCACTCGCCGGAGCCTGGTCGAGGATCGCATCAACTTAAGCAAAGATGAGCCCTTATCTCTTCCGGCAATCACCGACAGCCAGCGGCGTCTATATGATCTCGGCATCTTTGCCCGGGTAAATACAGCGATACAGAATCCCGACGGTGATGAACCCGACAAGTACGTTCTGTATGACTTTGATGAGGCGCGGCATTACTCGATGAACTTCGGCGTTGGCGCCCAAATCGCCAGGATCGGCGGCGGCGTTACAAGCCTGGATAATCCAGCCGGCACCACTGGCTTCGCGCCGCGATTCGCATTTGGTATCAGCAGGATCAACTTCCTGGGATTGGCCCAGACTCTCAGCCTTCAGACTTCGGTTTCAACCATTGAACAGCGCGCCGCTCTGACGTATTTCATCCCGCAGTTCGTCTCGAGCGATAAGTTGAGTTTCACAGCTACAGCTCTTCTCGATAACTCAAATGACGTTCGGACCTTTTCGGCGCATCGTAGCGAAGGCTCTCTTCAATTGGGGCAAAGGCTCGCGCGCGCTTACACGATCCAGTATCGATTTGTATTCCGCCACGTAACGGAATCCAATTTGAAAATTCAACAGCTCCTGGTACCGCTGCTTTCTCAACCGGAAACAGTCGGATTGACAGAGTTATCGCTGATCGAAGATAAGCGTGACGATCCGGCGGACGCACACCATGGAATCTACACTACGGTTGATTTGGGCTATGCTCCGGGATTCCTCGGCTCGCGGACGAGCTTTGGCCGGGGACTGTTCCGCAACTCCACCTATCATCAGTTTCATCGTGATCTCGTATTCGCCAGGAGCACTCAGTTCGGCGTAATCACTCGGACTGGAGGACGGCCGAGTATCCCACTGGCCGAGCGCCTCTATTCCGGCGGCTCCACTTCGATTCGTGCTTTTCCCGATTTCCAAGCTGGACCTCGTGATCTGGCCACCGGCTTTCCGATCGGTGGAAACGCGCTGTTCATCAACAATACGGAGCTGCGGTTTCCACTTTATGGCGATAACCTGGGCGGAGTCCTTTTTCATGATGCTGGCAACGTGTACAGCACGCTGGGAGACATGAGTTTTCGTTTCCGGCAGGAGAATTTGCAGGACTTCAATTACTTGGTTCAATCAGTTGGGCTCGGTATTCGATATCGCACTCCCATCGGTCCCTTCCGCGTGGATTTATCACTCAGTCCCGATGCGCCGCGATTTTTTGGCCTGAAAGGAACAGAGCAGGATTATCTGAACGGGACTGCCGTTGCAACCGTTCAAAAGATCAACGCATTTCAATTCCACATTTCGCTGGGTCAGGCATTCTGATGCGCAGCTTGTTGATGCCCCTGCTGGCGGTCCTCGCCTCTGCGGCGATCGTGGATCGAATTGCCGTCATCGTCGGCCGTCAAGTCATTACGGAGTTGCAGTTAGACGAAGAGCTTCGCGTCACTGCATTCCTCAATCGCCAGTCTGTCATCCGAGACATCAATTCACGGAAAGCCGCCGCGAACCGTCTTATTGAGCAGCTCCTAATCGAGAGCGAAATGGAAGTGAGCCGTTATCCCCTGCCCGGTGAGGAGGATGTGAATCAATATTTCGATCAAATCCGCAGCGGATTTCGCGCAGCGGCTGATTTTAGCGCAGCCCTCGAGAGATACGGCTTGACAGAAAAGGTGTTGAAAGATCACCTGGCCCTTCAGCTCACGACTTTGCGTTTCATCGAATTTCGATTTCAACCGGAAATCGACGTCTCCGAGGCGGAGATTCAGAGTGCTTACGAGCGCGAAACGGCGGATCTGCGGGCGCAACATTCGGAAGCGGCGCCAAGTCTGGATGCCTCGCGCGACTCTATTCGCAAGGCTCTGCTCGAGGAGCGCGTGGATCGTGCTCTGGATGCGTGGCTCGAGCAGCGACGCAAGCGAGCAAATGTAGAGTATCAGGATCCAACCCTCAAACCCGAAACGCATGGCGAGTAAGCGTACAATCCTCCTGAAGACCGGCGCAATCTGTGGTGTCCTGACGCTTTCCATTGCCGCAGCACTCTACGCATTGCGGGCGAACTGGTTCAAAGAGGCGGTTCGGGAAAAGATTGTTTCAGCGGTTACCAGGGCAACCGGGGGCCGCGTTGAAATCGGCTCGTTCACCTATGATTGGTCGAATCTTACAGCAGATTTCCGGGACTTTGCCGTACACGGGACCGAGCCATCCGATGCGGCGCCTCTATTTCGCGCCGATACCGTTCGCGTGCAACTGAAGATCGTGTCTCTTGTGAAGCGCCAAGTCGATATCGCAGCCCTGATAGTCGAGCATCCAACCATTAGTATTCTCGTCAGAGCCGGCGGGGGCTCCAACGTCCCGGCTCCGCAAGTGCCGCGCCACTCCGGCGAGTTCCTTCAAGAGCTACTTAGTCTGAAGGTGCAGCATTTCGAAATTCGCCGGGGCTTAATTCAATTCAGTGACGAACAAATCCCTTTGAGCGCCCGCGGAGAAAATCTGCACTTACTGGTGGATTATGGCGCAGCCGGACCGCAATATGACCTGAGGCTCTCATCGCGCCACGTCCAAATTGATTCTGATCAGTTTCGCCCGCGATCGATTGATGTCGACGGGCGCGCGCAATTGCAGAAAGACAGGATCCTTTTCGAATATGTCCGGTTGACATCGGGTGAGTCTAAGCTCGATGGCGCCGGGACACTGATCGATTTCACTCATCCGAGCGCGAACTTTCAGGTGAACGCGGATATTCCCGCTCGCGAATTTGTGGGCACCCTTCCGGAGCTGCAGCGCGGACAGTTAACGTTGCGTGGCGATCTCCAGTGGAACGAAGTCAAACACTTCACCATCACGGGCAAACTCTCCGGCCTTGGACTCGCATATCGTTCCCGTGCCTTGACATTTACTGGCGCTCGATTCCAATCCGATATTGCAGGATCGGCCGAGGAGCTCAAAATGACCCATCTGTCTGCTTCCGCACTCGGCGGCAGATTGGCTGGTGACGCAACGATCCGGCATCTCCGGGACATTCGCTTCGATGGCGACGTGCGCGATCTCGGCGTTCGCGAACTAGCTGTTTTGGCGCTAGGAAAACCCGTCGCATGGAGCGGTATCGCAAGCGGGCCTGTTCATATTAAAGGAGCATTAGACCCGAAGTCCAGTAATCTCACGCTCCAGGCGAGTTTGAACATCAAGGCCGCCTCCGGAGGTATTCCCGTATCTGGAGAAACAAATGTTTCATACAAGGAGCGCGGCAATGTGCTCGAGCTGGGCTCTTCGCACTTCGATTTCCCGAGCTCACATTTTTCGATTTCCGGCCGTCCGGGCACCGCCTTGACGATAAAACTCGACAGCACAAATTTATACGATTTGCAGCCGTCATTCTGGCTTTCTCAAATAGGTAGCAAACCCGCTGCACTTCCCTTCACGTTGGAAAACGGAACCGTTCACTTCGACGGGAGCGTAATCGGACAACTCACGAATCCGCGCATTCAGGGAGTTTTGGCTATGACTCGTTTCCGAGCGCGTGGGCAAATATTTGACCAGCTACGCTCCAACATTGATGTCTCTGAACGCCAGTTAACGTTCACCTCGCTTGCTCTAGAGCAAGCGGGACTGCGTGCGTATGGAGATGGCAGCATCGGGCTAACAAATTGGTCGATGTGGAATGGCGCTGCGTTTAAATTGAACCTGCAATTCGAGGGTGTGGAATTGGCGAAGCTCATGTCCGCCTATTCACCAGTGAAATTGCCCGTCGCGAACGGAATCGCTTCGGGGTCGCTCACTCTCGCCGGCACACTTGCCGATCTACACGGCAAAACCGACGTTACCATCCACAATCTCGACGCTTACGGCGAACCGCTCAATCAACTACACATTGAGAGCATTCTGGATGGTGATCGCGTGCAGATTACACACGGCCAGGTTCAAGCTGGTCCCGCCGTCATAGCGTTCACCGGAAGCTACCACCGTACGGGCGACTCCTGGAAGCAAGGAGAAGCCCAGTTGAAGGTGGATAGCAACGGCTTTCCACTCGCGAGCCTTTCGCTCATCCGCAAATATGAGCCCGGCTTCAACGGCATGCTCGAGATCCACGCCGCGAGTTCCGCGCGCTTGTATGAGAACCGCATCGCGCCTGCAGGAGGAAACGGAACAATTGTTTTGCGAGGACTCGCGTTCAATGGCGCAAATTATGGAGATCTAACCGTGAGCGCTTCGACACACGGGCCAATTATGGAAACGCGCTTTTCAGGTGATCTTTCCCGAACACAAATCAGAGGCAGCGCGCAGCTACAACTCACAGCCGGTACGCCTATCAAAGGCGAGGCACAACTTGACCGGATCGATCTCTCGACCTTCTACGCGTTGCTCAATTCTGGACAAATGCGGCCGCTCGCGGTGACTGGCTTCTTGCAAGGCGGACTAAGTTTCGAAGGATCGCTCGCACATCCGGAGCAATTGCGGTCGACAGTGCACATCGATCACGTAGAGGTCAGCCCATCGGTCACACAGGGAACGAAAGCGCCCGTCGAATCGCGTCCGGAGATGAGCGAATTCTATTTTCATAACGTAAATCCAATCGTTGTCGAAGCCGCCCACGGCGTGGCGAGAATCCCTAGTTCCGATCTTGTCGGCAATCATACAAGGCTCAGCATCAGCGGGTCGTTTCCGTACCGTGCCCAACAGCCAATGGCCATGCGAGCACAAGGTTCGCTCGATCTTGGATTCTTAGAACTCTTTGATCCGCGCGTTCGATCATCTGGCGAAACTCAAATCTCAGCCATCATTCAAGGCACGCTCGAGAGCCCGGCTCTCACCGGCTCCCTCCAGGTGCGCAACGGCTCGTTCTTTCTCAGTAATCTGCAGAACGGCTTGACAGGAATGAACGGAACAGTTCGATTCGATCGCGATAGAGCGACGATCCAGCAATTAACAGCCCGGAGCGGGGGCGGTGAGCTCGCATTGGCAGGGTTTGTGAGCTTTGCCGGCGGCGGGCCTTTGGTGTATCGGCTTGAAGCGAATGCCCAAAACATCCGCGTGCGGTACGCCGCGGGAGTCAGTGTTACGGCCAATTCAGCGCTGCGATTCACAGGGACGAGCAATAACAGCCTGCTCTCCGGAACCGTTACCGTCTCGCGAGTTGCTTTTAACCCGAGTAGCGACGTCGGCACTCTATTAACCACGGTGCGGAATCCGGTACCTCCTCTCGATAACGAACGAAATCTTCTGACCGGGCTGCAGTTCGATATTCGAATTCAGAGCTCGCCCGATCTCGCGCTGAACACAGCACTAAGCCGGGACCTCGAGGGCCAGATGGATCTCCGGTTGCGTGGCACGCCTGATCATCCGGTCTTGTTAGGAGATCTTTCGGCCAATCAAGGCAATATCAAAGTTTGGGGAACGAAGTACAGCATCAATCGCGGGAACGTAAGATTTCTTGATCCAGCAAAGATTGAGCCAGTTCTGGATCTCGATCTTCAGACTCAGACCCGCGGCATCACGGTCGATATAGCGATAACGGGCACCCTCAGCAAACTGAACGTAAACTACCGTTCCGATCCGCCTCTCCAGCCCAGAGACATCGTCGCTCTACTGACTGTTGGGCGAACGCCGAACATCGGTGCAAACGTGCCAAATATAGAGTCAAGGAACGACATCACTGCGCTCCAATCCAGCGCGAATACGGTTCTGGGTCAAGCCATTTCTCCCAATTCCAACCGCCTGTCAAAATTATTCGGCATCACTAATATCAAAATCGATCCGCTCGTCCAAGGCATCACGAACACGCCTCAATCGAGACTTACGATTGAACAGCAGATGTCTCCCGACGTGACAATCACATACATCACGAATCTCTCGCAGACATCCGAGCAAATCTTCCGCTTCGAGTGGGCGCTCAATAGGCAGTATTCGCTCATCGCTTTACGAGACGATAACGGCGAATTCGGCATCGACATTCAGTACAAGAAACGCTTTAAGTAGCGGCGGAGCGGCGAACGTTCGCAAAGACCCGCCTTCGGCATAGGCCGCATTGATCCGAGTTTGGCCCAACTCACCGCCGCACCTCTTCAAACTCCTTCGCCTCCCTCAATCCCCGCGGCACCGTCGCCGCCTCTTGTATTGGCACCGCGAACCCGACCCCGAGCGCCGACGCCGTTTCCAAAAACTTCAACAACAACTCCGACTGCGTCCTTACGAACTCGTCGTAATCCGTCGTCAAAACGTAAGCGAAGATCTCTAGATCAAACCACTGCGGGCTGATCTTCGTAAACCGCACCGGCACACCTGAGGCATCTACCTTCGGATGCTCTTCTAAGATCCTGCCGATGGCCTTCATCACTTCTTCGATCTGCTCTGGTGTCGTGTCCCGACGCAACTGTAATGTCGGATGGAACCAGAGCCGGTCGCGCCTCGAATAGTTTTCAAGGGTCATCGTTGAAAACTGCGAATTTGGAACGGTTACCACCGTCCGGTCGAGCGTGCGAATTCTCGTCGACCGCAATCCGATGTCTTCAACGGTTCCCAATTGCCCGCCGAACTGGCAGAGGTCGCCTACCAAAACCGGGCGATCGGTAATCACCGCGACTCCGCCAAACAGATTCTCAATTGTTTTCTGCGCCGCCAGTGCTACCGCCAGGCCGCCCACGCCCAACCCGGCAAGTATTGCGTTTGTGTTGTATCCCCATTGCGCCAGCGTCAACACGACCGCAACGCAAAAGATGCAGATCTTCACCATCCGCACAAACAGCGGCAGCACCGAGTAGGAGAGTGCCCGTTCTCTGGGATCGAACCGCGAAATGACTCGATCTGAGATGACATCTACGACGCGCATCAGAAAAGCTGCGGCCCCCACGAAAAACAGCAGCGTCACCAGCCGGTCTAGGTAATAGCGAAGCAGTGCCGACGGCGCAATCACCTCCATGCAAACTTTGAACACTGCGACCGACAACAGCAACCGCAAAGGCTCTGTGAACTCCTCGAGCCTTCGCGCCTGGAACCATGTTGAATGCCGTTTCATCAGCGGCTTCGAAAACGCGATCACGATCTTCGATAACACCCGGGAAATGACCGAGAGCAGCAGGGCGAGCAAAACCAATGCAAGCCACACCCATACCGGGGTGTCGAGCAGTTTTGTGGTAACCAGCGGAGTCGGCAATTTCTTCTCAAAGGCCGACTCGCGAACCAACACGCTAAGCTCCGGAATCCGCTCAACGCTATCGGCAGAGACTAACCAGACGTTTGTGCCGTTCTGCGGCACGCGTTGCATCAGAAGCGGTACCGACCGGCCGTTCGCTTCAAATGTGTCGAGAGCTTCCTGATCGGGCGCAAGGCTATCCGCCAAATCGCCCTCAGGCGTGTTGTTCAAGTTCTCTACCTCGAAATGCGGATCATAGTCGAGAAGCGCCCCGAGTTGTTTTGCCAGCTCCGGTCCTTGGGCCGCGCGGTCTTCCGGTTTGATTCGTCGCAAGTCGAGATATAGAGAGGCGCGCCGGAAATTGTTGTCGTGGCACGCTTCAAGAAAATGGAAGATTGAATTCCGAGGCGTCGTTCGGTCGAGCGGATCGCTTGCAGAGGGTGAAGTCGGCTTGCTCGACTTGGAGCCGGAAAGTACGTTCGTCAATCCTTGTGCAACCAAAATCTCCGAGCCAATAAAAACTCCGCCTGCCAGGATGCACGCGGCAATTACCAAAACCTTGCGGATCGAAAACATGCTGTCTCAATTCAGATTGAAGACTTTCAAACCACCTGTCAAATCCCGGGTGCCGCGCATTCACAAATCCTCGCCCGCTCTATGGTTTATTGCCTAGAAGTCTTATTTCAATCAGTTACATCACGTTATTAAAGCTATACCTTAAGTCGTTTCTGGCGCGCACACGGCTATTCTTCGCCTGGAGCAAACTCACACTCATGTCTTCTCGTGTACTTCTACGAGGTGGCCATCGTAGCCACCCAGCGGGCTCGGTGGTGGTTGGTGAGCCTAACCCCAAGGAAATTGTTCAGATAACTTTGATACTGAATCGGCGAGACTCCGCGCCTGAGCCTGATCGCATTTCGCGTCAACTCACGCGCGCTGAGCTTCGCGACCTTCATGGCGCGGACCCTGCTGACATCCGAGCGGTCGAAGAGTTCGCATCGGCGAATCATCTCGCGATCGCGCGTCTCAATCCGGCAGCCCGGACCATCACCCTCTGTGGTCCGCTGTCAATCATAGCGGGTGCTTTCGGTGCCGATTTGGCTCTGTCCGAAATCGAAGGCAAAATTCTTCGCACGCGTGAAGGATCTTTATATGTTCCCGATTCCTTGCGTGGCCGCGTTATGGCGGTTATGGGATTCGATCAGCGTCCAATCGCGAAACCTTATCACAGATTTCATCCCCGCTCCTCCGCATCCGTCGCCTACACACCCCGGCAGGTCGCCCAGCTATACAGTTTCCCTACGAACACCGGCGCGAATCAGACCATTGCTCTCATTGAATTAGGAGGCGGATTTCAAAACTCTGACCTTCAGACTTATTGGAGTCAACTCGACCTGCCAGACGTGTCGACGACAGCCGTCTCCGTCGACGGAGCTCAAAACAGCCCGACAGGGGATCCCAACACCGCAGACGGCGAAGTTGTCCTTGATATCGAGGTGGCTGGCGGCGTCGCCCCTGGTGCCCGCCTCGCAGTCTACTTTGCGCCGAATACCGATCAGGGCTTTTTCGATGCTATTAACGCAGCGATTCACGATGAGGCTCGAAACCCTTCGGTGATTTCGATCAGTTGGGGAGGCGCGGAACCGGAGTGGACGCCTCAAGCCATGAATGCATTTAATGCCGCATTTCACGACGCGGCACTCCTGGGCATTTCCGTCTGCGTCGCCTCGGGTGATAATGGCTCGTTCGACGGAGAGCCGGATGGAAACGCTCACGTCGATTTCCCCGCCTCGAGCCCTTGGGTTCTAAGTTGCGGCGGTACAACTCTTGAAGCGCAGAACGGCAAGATTCTCTCCGAAACAGTCTGGAATGACTCGACGAGTGGCGGCGGGGCAACGGGCGGTGGCGTGAGCTCGCATTTTTCTCGGCCGGCTTATCAGGCCAAAGTAAACGTTCCCCCTCCCCAGGCAACCGTAAATCCTACCGGGCGCGGTGTGCCGGACGTGGCAGGTGTTGCTGATCCTTATACCGGCTACACAATCATCGTTGATGGGATGGAAGGCGTAGTCGGAGGAACGAGCGCTGTGGCGCCCCTCTGGGCGGGGCTGATTGCTCTATTCAATGAGAGTCTTGGCAAAAATCTCGGCTGGTTTCACCGAAGCCTTTATGGAACGCTCGCTCAGCACAAGGCGCTGAATGACATTACCTCTGGTAGTAACGGCACGTATGAAGCGGCTAAAGGTTGGGATCCCTGCACGGGACTTGGCTCACCGAATGGTCAAGCCATCCTGAAAATTTTGCAGCAGCTCCCGAAAAAATAACTAGGGGGCCGCGGCATGCGCCCGGCCCTACACTCAAGAAATCTGGGCCACCGCTCCAATCTCGGCCAAGATTTCTTCGAACGCTGCACGTGGATCTGCGGCTCTCGTGACCTGCCGTCCGATCACCACGTAATCCGCGCCGTCCTTAATTGCGTCTTCGGGAGTCGCTACTCGTTTCTGATCTCCGTGAGCGGCTCCCTTCGAACGCACTCCCGGAGCGACGATTGTCAAATCCGGCCCGCCGATTTCTCGAACCCGCGCAACTTCAACAGGCGAACAAACAATCCCAGCCATCCCGCTCTCGACAGCTTTTCTTACCCTCAGCTCAACTAAGTCCCTCACCGCCATCGGAAAACCGAGATCGCGCAAATCCTCTTCATCGAAACTCGTCAGAACCGTCACTCCTAACAACTTCGTTCCGCTTTCGCCGCGTCCCTCCACCGCAGCTTTCATGATCGGTCCGCTCCCATGCACCGTCAAAAAGCTCACTGAGTTCGTTTCGCAAATTACGCGCGTTGCGCGTTTGACAGTTTCCCCGATGTCATAGAGCTTCAAATCGAGAAAGATTCTTTTGCGAAACGAAGCCAGTTGAGAAACGAAATCCATGCCCGCCGCGGCATAAAGCTCCATTCCGATTTTGTAGAAATCAGCGGCTGGCCCAATTTTTTCAACCAGCTCCAGCGCTTCGGTCGCGCTCGCTACATCCAGCGCGATAATCAGTGGATTAGTTTTTTCAATCACGCTTTCACCTGAATTGGCTTCGTTTCGTAATTCAGCACCCTTCCGATCACATACGCCTCCGGTCGTGCTTCGAGAAGCGTCTTTGCATCTTCTTCGCCGAGGGATATCAGCAGCCCGCCGGAGGTTTGCGGATCGTACAACAGCGCTTCAATCTCGTCAGGAATTCCCGGCGGCATGAGAACGCAGCTTTCCACAAACTCGCGATTGTTCTGTAGCCCGCCGGAGTGGGCCCGAGCTTGGGAATATTCAATCGCGCCGGGCAAAAACCGGACGGAACTCGCCGAAATTTCCAGCGTGACCCCGCTCGCTAGTGCCATTTCCCGCGCATGCCCAAGCAGGCCAAAACCAGTTACATCGGTGCACCCGTTAACATCTAGCGAAAGCATCGCTTCGCAAATATCCCGATTGAGGGTCAGCATCTGCTCAACCGATGTCTCTAAATGGGTTCGTTTCGCAAAACCAGCCTTGAGGGCCGTCGAAATCACTCCCGTTCCAATTCGTTTCGTAAAAACGAGCACATCGCCAGGCTTTGCACCCGCGTTGGTCAGAATTCGGCCGGGATCGATCAGGCCAGTAATCGCGTACCCAAACTTCACTTCGTCTTCCGAAATGCTGTGGCCGCCGAGAATCACACAATCAGCTTCACGGATCTTCTCCGCGCCGCCTTTGAGAATCGATTCCAAATCCTCGATCTCGCCCTTGCCCGGAAACACAACCAGGGATAGCGCGGTGACAGGCCGTGCACCCATGGCATAGATGTCACTCAAGGCATTCGCCGCGGCAATGCCGCCAAACGTGTAGGGATCGTCAACAATCGGGGTAAAGAAATCGACGGTCTGCACCATCGCAAGCGGCCTTCCGCTTACGCCCGTCAAATCGTAAACGCCGGCATCGTCAGCGGTTTCATAGCCGACCAGCACATTTTCATTCGTTACATGTGGAACAGATTTCAGGGCGCGATCCAGAATCTTGGGGCTCAATTTGGATGCGCAACCCCCGGCTTTCGTATTGGCAGTGAGCCTGGCCGCCATTACGAACCAGTGTAATTGCTCGGAATCGCTACTTCCTCTTCGAAGCGCCACTCACGCCAGCCATCGAGAAGCGGGAAATACAGGCCCAGCAGAATCGGTCCAGCGGCAAAACGCGAAATGAGTGTTGCGTAATTTTCGAGCTGGTCGCGGTAACGCCGTTGCTCCTCGTTCAGAAACGACTCAAGACGTCCGCCCGCGTGTTCGCTGGTCTTGAAGTCCACAATCCATAACCGCCCCTGTTCGTCGCGAAATGCGCGGTCGACAGTTCCGCTGATCAACTCGTCTTTGATACGTCCCGATACCGGCCATTCGGAACGTGCTTCGGTGTGCGCGTGCAGAATCCAACGGCCTCGTTCACTCCGAAGTGTGTTGCTAATCGCGCGGAAAACTTGAACGGACGCGTGCGGCTCTTCGGAAGAGGACACCCCGAGACGCAATAATTCCGATTTGATCGTCGGCGCGAACGCAGTCAGGCGTTCCGTATTCCAAACGGCGAACCCGTCCCCCGCAATTCGCTTCAGTAACTCGTGAACAATTGTGCCAACATGCCGGCTCCTATCGCTTACCCATTCGTAAGTAATTCTGCGCGCGGATGCAGCCGCGGTCCGGAATTCAGGCTCCCATCTCACTGAGAGATCAAGCCGCGGGCTTCGCCAGTTTGCCGGTAAGCGCCACAAATTCGTTCTCGGCGGCGGAGACTGGTTCGCGAATAGATCTTGCTGTTCGGGTTCCCGGCTTCTAAACTCCGTTTCGAAGAGTCGCTCGACGCTGTTCCATATCATTCCCAAGAATGCATTGATCTGGGGTTTTTTACATCCAGTGCAATCGTTGTTCACCTTCACGTTTCCGAGCAGGAACAACTGATTTTTCGCCCTGGTCACTCCAACATAAAAGAGGCGTTTCGCCTCGTGCTTTTCCTTCTCTTTTAGGTAGTCCCAGACGCGCTGATAACGAGCGTCGGTTTGGCGCTTTTGCGGCTGTGCCGCGATTTCATGCTCCGACCAGATCAGCAGTTCCTTATCTTTGGGCTTGGGCGGCGCGTCGAGTTGCGGCATGATGACGGTATCAAATTCAAGGCCTTTAGCTCGATGGATCGTCAATACCTGCACGAAATTTTCGCCACTCGCTGGTTTCGCATACAAGGATTCGAGCCGTTCTTCGAGCAGGCTGAAATCGCGAATAATCCCCGCGGTTTCGAATTCCTCAACAACGTCTAAGAACGTATCGACATCTTCGGCCTGCCAGTTCCCCTCCAATACCGCAGGGCCGCCTAAGTCCATCCATGTCTGCTCCAGTAAGTCACGGAGCGGGACGCGCCCCGCATTCTGAACGGCGCTATACAGAATCGCCTGCGCCCGCAAAACTCTGTTTCTGCCGTCGGGTGAAAGCGCCGCAATGCGTTCCGGATCAGATAACAACTCGAGTATCGTTCGATTGGGCTCGCTTTCAGCGAGTGCAGATAAGTCGGCGAGTGTAGCTCCGCACCAAGGAGCTCGCAAGCAAGCGAGCCATGAAAGTCGATCGCCGGGATGGAGTATGGCGCGGGCGAGAGAAATCAGATCGCGAATATGCTGCTCTTCCTTGAGCTCATCGATCTCCAGGGCTTCATACGGTATGTTCTCGCGGCGAAGCGCCGGCAGAATATCTTTCAGATGCGTTCGGCTTCGGACAAGAATCGCGACCGAGCCTTGAAGCCGCGCCGGCTTCGCCAGCTGCACTACTTCAAGCGTCTCCCTCTCACAGTCTTCAATAAAGGGAATGACTCGTGGACAATTGCCGATCGCTGATCTAGACGCGCACGAACTCCGTAGCTTTACTCCGCCGTGCGCCGTGTCATCTACCGACATGATCGGGCCGAAAGCGCTTTGTGTCCAATCGACAATCTCCGGAGTCGAACGGAAATTAGTCGTCAGCCGCAGAGGCGTGAGCGGAACCGATTCAAATCGTTCGCGATCCAAGCATTTCAGAAACAGTGAGACTTCGGCATCGCGGAAGCCGTAAATGCTTTGCAATGGATCGCCCACCAGAAATAGAGTGTGACCATCACCTTCTGACCACTGTTCCGTCAACGCCTTCAAAAGCTCATACTGCGCCTTTGATGTGTCTTGAAATTCGTCAACGAGCAAATGCTCGATGCGATAATCGAGCGAGTAGAGAAGGTCCGTTGGTTGATCGGCCGTGCCCAGAGCGCGAATCGCGGCCCGGCTCACCTCCGTGAAATCTACCTGGCCGTGCTCGCGAAACACGTCCGCCAGCTTCTGTTCAGCAGCGCTGAGGAGCGCCTGAAAATCTAAAACCAACTGATCCGTTTCCGAACTCAGGTCTGCTTCATGCCATTGGTCGCGCCGCTCCAGCATGCGGGCAATTTGATTCTCCAGGCCTGAGATGTTGTTGTCGAAGTGAAGCGAGATCCGTCGAAATAGCGCGCCCGATGCTTCATCGGACCCCGCAAGTTCATTTAGCGCCCGGCGAGTGGCAAGATGATACAGTTCAACTGGGCCCTCTCGAACCTCCGCAAAACCACCAAAGCGCGACACAATCGGCATCTGACGAGCAAGCATTGCGCATAGTGCATCGATTGTTTCAATCTGCAATCGCGACGGCTCCGAAACCAGATCCGGATGTTTTCGCAAAGCAGCTTGCGCCAGCTCACGCGTTATGCGTTCATACTCGGTTTGAACGGTATCGTTGCGAATTGCCCTTTCGAGTGCTTCGATTACGCGCTGCTTTATTTCGGCCGCGGCTTTCCGCGTGAACGTCATGGCGACGACTGTTTCCGGGCGCTCGACGTTGCCAAGCAGAGACAAGTAGCGCTGTATCAGAAGACCCGTTTTGCCGGAACCGGCTGGCGCTTCGACGATAAACGAGCGATGTGGATCAAGAGCTTCCTTTCGCGTTACTTGGTCAGAAACCTCGATTTCGGTAACGGTCACTCGTTTTTGCTGCGTCAAGTCTTGCGTTGCTCCCCGATCCGGCAAAACGCTTTTGCGCCGCAGAACTCGCATGCTCCTTTGATCGGATCCCGAGCGGCGTAGCCCTCCAGGAAAGCGCGAGCGATCCGTTCGATGTTCTGCCGGGATTCCTGGAGGAATGAATGCCAATTGACTTTGACTTCGGCTGTTCTATCAGAAAAGTGTTCCCGGCAAGAAAAGCCAACGGCGCGCAGGTCGCGAGGCTTCAACTGCCCAAAGAAAATGCCCTCCACATCTTCACCAAGCGCGGCAGCATACATCAGCAATTGCGGTTCACTAGGGCGTTCGCCCTCCAGTTGTGCTCGCTTCGCTTCGCCGCTTTTGTAATCGAGAAGAATCAGCTTGTTGTTTCTCAGACGATCAATTCGGTCCATGCGGATGCTGAGATCGAGTCCGGCGATTTGCATGTTGCGCTTTAATTCGGTCATTTCGACGGCGAATGGCTGCTTTCTGGCAGCCTCGAGCAAAAGCCAATCGAGAATCAGATTCTCTAGTCGCTCTCGCTCAGCCAGACTGTTCTGCTCATGAAATGCGCTGCCCTGATCGCGATTGACGGCGCGAGTCACTGCCTCACGAACAAGCGTCCTGAGTTCATCGGGCGAAGTGTCACGCAACCGAGCCTGAGTTTGAAGCTGCTCCCAGACATACCGTAGCGCCTCATGAAGAAACGTTCCACGATCTCGCGCATCGAAGCCGAAACAAGCGTCCTCGAGCGGGTTGGCATTAAGACGCTTTTGAGCGAAGGCGCGAAATGAGCACAACGATTGCGCCTTGATCAGGGAGGTTCCGCCGCGCGTTTCTCCGGTCGATTGATATGGGGGCGCTTTGAAATCCTCAATTTCATCGAGCTGTGTCCGGGCGTAAGACTGCCTCGGCAATTTTCCCGGCCACGAGGCCAGATCATTACCTGCGTGTTTATCGCAAAAGCCTTCAGCAGCGGGCGACAGCCGCCCTGAATATGTCACCGCAAGAACGGGCGCGGTTGAGAATAACGCAGCAGTCCTGCGCTCGCGCTCTCGCCGCGCGCTCTCCAACGAACTGCCCGGAACCCCGTGTGCACGTTGCAGTTGTAAAGGCACGAGCGCGGATAAATTCGGGGGAGGCGGCCACGTCTCATCCGAGAGCCCCGTCAGACATGCGTAATCGAATTCGAGGCTCGGGGCATCTCGCGAGTCTAGTATCTGGACTGGCGAAAACCAATCACCGGTGCAATAGCCGGGCTCCGCGAGAATGCTCTTTAAGTGAGTAAGTGCCGTAGCATACGACACTCGCCCGGCAACCATGCCTAGAGCAATTAAAGAAGAGAGCGCGTCTTTCCAGGTCTCAACGAGCCCTTGTTCTTCAACACTAAGGTCCGCGTCGCCTGGCCAGCCTAGCGCCTCGATCAGAGCCGCGATGAATTCGCTCCACGCGGCAAGGTCAAGATGATCAGGTCGCTTTCGTGCGATTCGGCGCGCATCCGGCCACATCTGACTGAGTAGCGCACAATTTCTTGAAGCCCATTCCACTTGCCGCAGAGAGACGTCGATCTCCCGCAGTTTTCTCAGCTCAATATCGGCTAGCGCCCGCGCACTGCGTTCGGAAGCGGCGCCCTTTATGTAAGGACTTCGAAGAATCGAGCACGCATCCGCATGATGAATGCGCGGACGCGCCAGTTCAAGCAAGAGCAGAGCCGCAGCGATAACGGGCTGATCCCTGAGCGGTGCACCGGCGCTGATGTGAAACACGCCGCTCTGCCCGTTCGTTGCTGAGAGAGCGCTAGACGGATAAAAAACTCGCCGGAATGTTCGTTCAATAAGCGATCGATTGGCTGCAAGATCTGGAACGAAAATACCGATCGAACTCGAGGGCTGTGCTTCGAACCTCGTCCGCGCCCAACGCGCGGCGAACTCGATCTCTTCTGCTAAATCTGTACACGACCGGGCTGCGGCGATTCCCGGTTCTTGGCCACGCAGCGGCTCTGTAATTGCAAGCTCTCCCAATGCGTGTTTCAGTTGCTGCATAGCCGGAGTGGAAGTCGTGAATCCGGCAAAAATCGTCTGCTTCGGGGGAGAATGACCCGTGCCCACCCACTGTGGAAGCAGCGCCCAAAGATCCGCCCGTGTGATCCAGCCTTCATCGCGACACTTGCGTCGAAACGCCCGATTCCACTGTTGGAATTCCTGCGCATCCAGATTGTCATTCCAGAACTCGCCCTCCGAAGGGATGTGATACTCGGCAAGCAGTTGTGCGGAGCGGCGTGCCAGGCGCGCGGTGGCGCTCAGGTCAAAAAGATCCGGATGCTCCGCCTGAATTATGGTTTGCCATAGAACACGTTCCTGGGCCGGTGAAAGCAGTGTCGGAATCTCTGGTGAGTTGTATCGAGCCTCGTGCCAAGACGCCGCGAGCCACGCTTCGATGCTAAAGATCGCTGGCCGCTCCCAACTACTTAGGCCGGATTGGAGCCGATGTGCGGAGAATTGTTGAGCCGCCACCGCGGCGACGAGCGGGGACGGAGTAACTAGAGTTGCCTTATTCTCGAAGCAAGCTTCCTCAAGCCGGCGCGAGAGGCCCGGGCAGGCGACACGCATGAACGGTATGACCCATTATCGCGCGGCCGAGGCACGCGGCTGTTTTTAACCGAAAATCGCGCTACTGCTAAAAGCGAGACCTGTCCCGATAAGCGCGCCAACGATGACATCGCTGAGAAAATGCATCCCCAATAAGATCCGCGAAATCGCGATGCTCACTGCGCAAAACAGCAGTGCGGGAAGCAGAACGGGATAAAACTGGGAAAGCGAAATTGCCACGGAAAATGCTGTTATGGTGTGGCCCGACGGAAAGGAAAATCGGTCAGGCGGCAAAAGCTTCGCCCAGCAGTGCGGCTCAATTTCAAACGGACGTTTCCGGCTCGAAAACTTCTTCGTGAGAGCGAAGATTCCGATCCCCGCGGCCGCCGCAGATCCCGCGGAAGCGATCGCCGGGAAACGATTCTGCCCGCCAAATATGAAAATGAACAGACCTGTGAGATACCAAAGCCAGCCATCACCTGCGCGCGTTGCTGCAAGCGCCCACAGTCGCACCAATTTCGGAGCTCGCCAACGGTTCACCTTGCGCATCAGCTTGTGATCGCCCGTGGCAATAAACTGAAGCATGGTATGCGGGGCTGTCATGCGACGAACCCCTCTGGGAACCAGTGTACGGAACTGTTGAGTTCCCTGCTCCTCATGCTTCCGTTCTAAGCGCGAACTGGTTACAGTGAGGTGACAGTCGTACTAAGCATCTGTGAAAAAAACGCGAAAGATGGATTTTGTTTATTTTGATGCGGGCGGCGGCCACCGGAATGCTGCTATTGCTGTTCGATCTGCAATTGAGGCCGACCAGTACGGTTGGGATGTCCGGCTCGTAAACCTTCAGGAAGTGCTGGATCCGCTCGATATCTTTCGCAAGCTAACGCGTATCCGGTTGCAAGAGATTTATAACCTTTTGCTCGCCAAAGGGTGGACGCTGGGATCCAGGCATCTCTTGCCTTTGATGCATGGCGTCATCCGCATCTATCACCGCGCCCAGGTCAGGTTGCTAGCTGAATTTTGGCAGCACCATCGGCCCGACATGGTTGTGTCTTTTGTTCCTAATTTCAACCGCGTACTGTTCGAGAGTTTGCGTGCGGCGCTTCCCGGGGTGCCTCTCGTCACGGTGATCACTGATTTCGCTGATTTCCCGCCGCATTTTTGGATAGAGAAGCAGCGGCAGTATTTTGTCTGCGGTACGGAGCGCGCCAAAGAACAGGCGCTCCAGATGGGACATCCGGCCTCGCGTGTTTATCGAGTTAGCGGGATGATTCTACGGCCTAACTTTTATGAGGAGCAATCGATGGCGCGCGCCGAAGAACGGCAAAGCTTGGGACTTGATCCTTATCTACCCACCGGGCTGGTTTTATTCGGCGGCCAGGGATCGAACGTTATGTTTTCCATTGCCAAGCGCCTAGGTAACGCGCCCCTAGATCTTCAGTTAATCATGATCTGCGGCCGGAACGCGAAGCTTCGCGCGCGGCTCGAGAAGCTAAAAACACGAAATAAAATCCTTGTGGAAGGGTTCACAAATCAGATTCCGTATTACATGCACCTCTCTGATTTCTTGATTGGCAAGCCGGGCCCGGCGAGTATTTCTGAGGCGCTGAAAATGAACCTTCCAGTAATTGTGGAGCGCAATGCCTGGACTCTTCCACAAGAGCGCTATAACACCGAGTGGATTCGCGAGTTCGGCGTGGGCATTGTGCTGAAGAACTTTCGGGAAATCGAGAGCGGAGTCACAGCCCTGCTCGAAAATCTCCACACCACGAAACGGAATATCGCTTGCCTGGAGAATCGCGCTGTCTTTGAAATACCTCCGATTCTCGAAAAAATCCTGATCGAGGCAGCCGAGCCGTCGGTACTTACAGCGGGATAATGAACGTACACGTTTATGGACGAAATTCCTGAGCTGCTGGAGCGATTCCGCCGGGGCGCGGAGCTTGTCGCCGTCGCGATCACAGGCGCCGCCGGTCCGGAGCTCGACTTCAAACCCGCGCCGGAAAAGTGGAGTGTGCGCCAGATTGTGGCTCATCTCGCTGACGCAGAAGCTGCCACCGTTTTGAGGTTGAGACAGGTACTCTCGGAAGAAAACCCGACACTCGTGCAGTGGGATCAGAACGCTTTCGCCGAACGTACCGATTACGGCAAACGGAAACCTTCGCAATCTCTTGAAACGATGCGGCAGCTTCGGGCCGACAACTACCAGCTTTTGAAAGATCTGCCACCGGAGATGTACTCTCGAACAGCGCAACACGTCAGGCGTGGACCAATGACTCTACTCGATATGCTCCGCTTATTTGCCGAGCATGCCGAAAGGCACGCCGCGCAAATTCGTGACGTGCGGAGCGCGTATAAGATCTCGCGCGCGAAAGCGACCGCCTGAGGTCATGCGCCCAGGCTTCACCGCGCTTTTTCTATTTGGTTTCGCAGCGCTCGCGGCAATCGATTGGGAAGCTGCGGGCAAGCAATGGTGGAAACACATCGAATATCTCGCGAGCGATGAACTCGAGGGCCGCGACACAGGTTCGGCCGGATACGACAAGGCCGCAGATTACGTAGCAGCGCAATTCGGTCAGGCCGGGCTCGCTGCCGCTGGAAACGATGGATATTTTCAGCCGGTACAGCTTACTGAGACGTCAATCGATAAATCCAAATCGACTCTTTCGCTGGCTCGTGAGGACAAAACAGTAGCCGTCCCAGTGCCGATGGAGGCACTGCTGGGCTACAACTCAGAATCGACGTCCATCAAAGCTCCAATCGTGTTCGCTGGATACGGTCTTGTCATTCCCGAAGCTCATTACGATGATCTTTCGGGCCTCCCGGTCAAGGGAGCAGTAGTCGCATTTCTCACCGGCGGGCCAGACAAAATTAACGGCAATCTTCGGTCCCACTATTCCTCGACCGAAGAACGCTGGAAAGCGTTCCGGGCTGCAGGGGCGGTTGGCATGATCACGATTCCGGATCCAAAAACCATTGAGATACCTTGGGCGCGCACCATCGCAGTCTGGGGAAAGCCACACATGACTCTTGCCGATTCCGCGCTTGGGTCAACTCGCGGCCTGAAGTTCGGCGCTTACTGGAATTCGGCCGAAGCCGATGATTTGCTCGCCGATTCAGGACATACATTTTCAGAGATAACCAAGTTGGCTCATAACCAGCAAGCGTTGCCGCATTTCACCTTGCCGTCTTCAATCAGCGCCACCGTTTCCATTGCGAATAGGAACGTTTCTTCAAAGAACGTCGTGGGCCTACGGCCCGGTAACGATTCCAAATTGAAGGATGAATATGTGGTGATTTCCGCGCATCTGGACCACCTTGGCATCGGCGAGCCCGTGAACGGCGACAAGATCTACAACGGCGCAATGGACGATGCTTCGGGGATTGCGTCCTTAATCGAGATCGCGAAGAGTTTACAAAGCGAGAAAGCTGTCACACATCGCTCGATTATCTTCTTAGCGGTGACGGCCGAAGAGAAAGGTGAGCTGGGGTCGATGTTCTTCGCCAGCAAACCGACCGTAAATGGAAAAATTATTGCCGATTTGAATATGGATATGTTTCTCCCGCTCTTTCCCCTCAAGTGGCTCGAAGTGCAAGGCCTGAACGAGTCGACATTAGGAGATGATATTCGCGTGGTCGCGGAGGCTGCAGGAGTGAGGGTGCAGGCGGACAAAGAGCCCAACCGCAACCGCTTCATCAGAAGTGATCAATACAGCTTTATTAAGAAAGGCGTTCCTGCACTCGCCTTTAAATTCGGCTACCTACCAGGAGGGCCAGAAGAGCAGATTTTCAAAGATTGGTATGCAAACCGTTACCACGGCGTCACGGATGATACGAAGCAGCCGGTCGATTTGGCGGCTGCGGCTCAATTCAACCAGATTCTGAAAAATTTGGCCCTGCGAGTTGCCGATAGCCCGCAAAAGCCCGCTTGGAAACCGGACAGCTTCTTCCGCAGATTCGCTCAATCCGGCGAATAAGCGTCACAGTGTATTCCCTCTCGTTTTCGGCGGGGCCACGCATGGAAACCAATTCAGCGCTGTAGCGCACGGCGTCCTGTTTGAGCCAGAAGTGCACTCTGCCACCGCGATACACCTCGGTGCCTCACTGATCGAGAACGCCTCGCTCCAGAATGTGCGTTAACTCCTCGACTGAAGCCGAACCGTCAGGCGCGAGAATTTCGCCGACCGATATTGAAACTTTGCCCGACCGGAACCATCGTCCATGTTTAGCCTTGATCTCGCCGAGTCCGTGCAAATGAACTGGTAGTGCCGGCGTCTCGAGCTCTTTCCAGAGCAGTCCCGCTCCAGCCTTGAATGACGCCACTGTGCCGTCTTCCGAACGGTGTCCCTCCGGAAAGACGATGACGCTGTAGCCGCGATCGACGGCTTCTCCAGCGTGCCGAAAACTTCGACGGAATCCGCTCATTTGGGGCAATGGGAAAACGTTAAACAGTCCGGTGACGAGCAGATATTCAATTGGCGCAACCAAATTCAGGAACCAATTTCCCTGGTTGCGCGCGCGCCGCCAATCGAGCATCATTTCGGCTGACATCGCCACCGCGACATGCCGTCTCACGTGCCCGGGCAAGGCGTACAAGATGAACGGAACGTCGTAGGAGGTCACATGATTCGATACGATCAGCATCGGTGAGCTTGGCAATTCGTCAGGGGCACGCTGGACTGACGGCTTCGCGAGGAAACGCACGAGCGGCATCGCGGCGCACTCGAGAAATACGCTGCGAATGAACTGGAACACTGGATTCCATGGCCAGTGAGGATAGATGTGCTCAGCGCTCTTGTCCGTAGGCGCACTCGTTCTCTCGGAAACGAGACGGCGCAATTCGCTCGAGGTCTTGACCGATTGCACTGCGGAGTCCTCCAGTGTCACTCCGAGCTGCTGCTCGAGCTTCGCTTGCAACTCAACTCGGCCCAGGCTGTCGAGATTGAGATCGCCGTTTACGGAATCGGGGGCGCTCGTTTCATCGAGCTCACCGCTCGCGATTCTGCGAGCCACTTCGCGTCTTAGCACTTTCCCTGTGGATGTGCGCGGCAGGTCAGCTTCGGGCCAAATCATGCGGCGCCGCATCTGCTGGAATTCGGCGAGTTCTTTGTTGGCGGAAGCCAGTGCAGAATCAGCGGCGACGCCTGAGCTCATCACGAGCACAGCCAGCGGCTCCGGCCCATGCTGCCCTTCCGTTTCCAAAACCGCGCAGGCCTTCACGCCTGGTTGCCTGGCGAGCGCTGCTTCCAAATCCTCCGGGTAAACGTTGAGCCCGGATGAAGTCACGATGACGTCTTTCTTCCTGCCGCGAAATCGCAAATTTCCATTTGGGTCGAACTCGGCGAGATCGCCTGTCGCGAGCCACTCGGAATCACGTGGCTTCAGCGCACCTCGCTCCCAAACCGTATCCGAGATTGTCTCGCCTCGGACGAGCACCTCTCCTTCATCGCTCAGCCGCACCTCGCGTCCGGGTAGTACCTGGCCGATGGTTCCGCTCGCGGGATGGAAGGGATGATTCAGGCTCACGAGCGCGGTGGTTTCGGTCATTCCGTAGCCTTGCACGACGATGAACCCCAGTGCAGTCCAAAACTGTTCCGCGGCGGCCGGTAGCGATGCACCCCCGCACACCAGCGCCCAGAACTTGAGACCGAATAGCCGGTGGATATCGCGGAAGCGCCACCATTTTTTCCAAGCGCTGATTCCGGCTGATGTTTCTATGCCGGACGTAAGGTCAGGAAAGCTCGCGAGCAATTCATCCTGCATGAGATCCAGCACGCGCGGGACTGCGGCCAGCACGGAAATGCGCTCGCGACGAATGCGCTCCATCAGTTCACTTGCTACTAACCGGGATTCGTAGTGAACTTCTGCCGCGAGCAGAGGCGGAATCCACAGGCCCATGAATTGGCCGAATACGTGACTCAGCGGCAAGGTGTGCAGAAAACGCAACGGGTGAACCAGGCGCTCATATTTCAAATACTTTTGCATCTCGCCTTCAATCGGGCGTAGACTCGCGAGCACATTCTTATGCGTGTGAACAATGCCTTTTGGCTCGCCTGTGGTACCGGAAGTAAACACGATCTGCAATCGATCGTCTTCTTGAAGGTCCTCGATAGCTCCCGCAGATCGGGAGGTAAGTATTTCGCGAAGTCGTTCGAAAGCTATTTGCGGATGATCAGATTTGAGAGCTGCGAGCTTCTCCTCGCTGCCGACGATCAGCCTGGGCGAAACGTCTTGCGCAACGCGATAGACGAAATCCGGCGCGCTGGAGAAATCCAATGGCACGGCGAGCACTCCTCGCAGCACGCAGCCGAAGAACGCGGCGACCCACTCCGCGCTATTTTCCCCCCAAATGAGTACTCGATCGCCCTTTTGGATTCCCCAGTTCACTAACTCGGCGGCAAAGCGTTCTGCAAGTATGGCGAGATCCTGGTATGTAGTTTTCCGGGTGCGCAAACCATGCCGCGAAACGACTGCGATCTGCTTTCCATGACGCGCGAAATCATCGACAAATGAAGCAAGATGCTGCCGATTTAGTGGCACAATCTCAGGCTACGATGCGCCGGGTTATCGGTTGAAGTAACAATAAGAGACGAGCTTTCATCTTCGACTAAAGTTTTGTAGACCGCGCCAATGCCGATCAAAACACTTCCAGGATCACCGTACCCCCAGGGAGCAACGTGGGATGGAACCGGAGTTAACTTTGCGATTTACTCTGAGAACGCGACAGGAGTTGATCTTTGTCTCTTCGACGGGCTCGATTCAGGGGAGCACGAAACCATAGCGATGCAAGAGAGTACCAGCTACGTCTGGCATTGCTTCGTACCTGGACTAACGATCGGCCAGTTGTACGGGTATAGAGTTCACGGCCCGTACGAACCGAAGGAGGGACTACGATTTAATCCTGCAAAACTGCTCATCGATCCATATGCCAAGGCGATCGCCGGAAAGGTCAACTGGGATTATCCGGTTTTCGGTTACCGACTCGGAGATGCGGAGGAGGACCTAAGCTGCGATTCTAATGACGACGCGGCGGGGGTGCCCAAAGGCGTCGTAACCACATCGCACTTCGACTGGCAGAATGACCGCTCGCCGGACACTCACTTGCACGATTCCATCATTTATGAATTGCATGTGAAAGGCTTCACGGTAGAGCACCCGGAGGTTCCTGAAAATCTCCGCGGGACATATCTAGGCCTGGTTTCTCCGCCGATACTCGACTACTTCAAGAAACTTGGCGTGACGGCAATCGAGTTAATGCCCACGCACAGCTTTCTCGATGACAAAATTCTGCTCGATAAAGGACTGCAGAATTATTGGGGATACAACACGACGAATTTCTTCTCGCCCGAGAGCCGCTATTCAAGCTCGGGCGATCGCGGCCAGCAAATCGGCGAATTCAAAACCATGGTCCGCGAGCTTCACCGCGCGAACATTGAAGTCGTTCTTGACGTTGTCTATAACCACACCTCCGAGGGAAATCAGATGGGCCCGACGCTCAGCTTTCGTGGCGTAGACAATCCCACTTACTACCGGCTGCTGGAGGACAATCCTCGCTATTACATGGATTACACGGGGACTGGAAACACTCTGAACGTCCGTCATCCGCAGGTTCTCAAGCTCGTGATGGACAGCTTGCGTTATTGGGTGCTCGAGATGCACGTTGATGGATTCCGCTTCGATCTTGCGGCTGCGCTCGCACGAGAGCTCCACGATGTCGACCGTCTCTCCGCGTTCTTTGATGTCATCAATCAAGACCCGGTGATTTCGAAAGTCAAGCTGATTGCCGAACCTTGGGATGTCGGCGAGGGCGGATATCAAGTGGGACACTTTCCTGCGTTGTGGGCCGAGTGGAATGGGAAATACCGTGATGTCGTGCGCCGGTATTGGAAGGGAGACGACGGCCAGTTGCACGAGCTCGGATATCGTCTGACCGGAAGCAGCGATCTATATAAGCGCGATGGGCGCCGGCCTTCGGCGAGCATCAATTTCGTTACGGCTCATGACGGATTCACGCTGCAGGACCTGGTTACTTATGATCAGAAACACAATGAGGCGAACGGCGAAGGCAATCAGGACGGGACAAACGCCAACTACTCGTGGAATTGCGGCGTAGAAGGCCCGAGTGACGACCCGCGAATTATCGAGCTTCGTGACCGTCAAAAACGCAATATGCTGACGACCTTGTTGCTCTCTCAAGGCGTGCCGATGATTCTTGCAGGCGATGAGCTCGGCCGCACGCAGCGGGGCAATAACAACGCCTATGCGCAAGACAACGAAATCAGTTGGGTGAACTGGAATCCAGACGATCGCAAGAAGGCGTTAGCGGAATTCGCGATCAACCTGATTCAGCTCCGTAAAAACCATCCGAACTTCCACAGAAGAAAATTCTTTCAAGATAGCGACATCAGCCCCACCGCCGAGGAGCGCCATCTCGATGGGCTGGATGTTCAAGATGTCGGCTGGTACCGTCCGGATGGTCAGCGCATGACAGAAGACGAGTGGAAGGCAGGATGGGTTCGCTGTTTAGGCATGCGGCTCAGCGGAAGAACGTTGGACGATGTGGATCAGTATGGCGAGCCGATTATTGACGACAGTTTTCTATTGTGCCTGAATCCGCATCACGAGCACATTCGGTTTTATCTTCCGGCTTGTACAGGCGCCTGCAATTGGGAAGTTCTCATTGATACGCGCGATCCGGCGCGCACGGAGCGCCGTTCGATTAAACAAGGAGAGCCGTACGACATGATCGAACACTCCGCAGTGCTCTTCTGCGAGACAGAAGTGAAGCGCTAGAGGGGGGTCAGCTCAATCTGTGTCTTATCTTTTTGCGAATTCTGTGAAGACGAATCCTCAGCGAGCCTTCGGACCTCATACCTTTTCTCGCAAGCTCTCGAATCGCGAAGCCCTCGAGATAAAAGCTTTCAATCCACTTTCGATCTGGCGCGGCGAGCTGAGCCAGGGCTCGCTCCAAATCGATATTCCTGTCCAAGCTGGGCGGCTGCCCGCATTCCTGAAGCGGTAGCAGCATTGGCATGCGGCTCATTCCCCGCCTCAAGTTGAGCGCAATCGAATTGACCCAGTGAACGAGCAAATTTGGATCCCGGAGTTGAGGCAGGTACTGCCAGCCCTTTGTCCACGCGGCCTGCGCCAGTTCCTCAGCCATATCGAGGGGACAGCCCCGCGATATAAGGAAGCGCTCGGTTATAGATAAGCCGGTTCGATACGCTTCAGCGAAGGTTTCGGCGCTCAGGTTTGGGCCGCTCTCGGGACAAGATGGCGGGTGTTCGGGCGTAATCTCCAACGGTTGTTATTGTAGGTCAGCTTACGTTTCCAAGCTACTCGGAATCTTGTCAGTTACGGGCGACAGCTTTTAATCGTATATGCCGTATACATACCATTCTCGGCTTGGCGATTCTTGATAGATGCGATAAAGCGCTCCGTCATCTAACGCCACATCCCATTCTTCGCGTATCCAGGATGTGGATGCCCACCATTCGCCGGAGGTCTTCCAAGGACCGGCTGATCGTATTACGTTTCCTTGCACCCCGGGCGCACTCACGCCTTGAGGAGCCGTTCCCGCGACTTTTACATTGGCATACAACGCGGGACGAAACAGGCGTATAGCCAAGCGGAGTACCTGTTGATCTGCCGGGGTTTCCGTATGGAGACTTTTCTGGACCATTTCCATGTCCGGCACATGAAATGGCGCTATTTGAAACGCATCCGGCCGGTGCGTATTCAGCAACACCGGCGCGCCAACATTTTGTTTTCCTACCATTCCTTCAATGCGAGCCAAAGTGAGCTCGAGCTTGTCTGCCGGTGGAGCGGGTGGAAGAAAGAATCCGTGTTGCACACGCCGCGGCTCGGTTGTCTTCAGCCGCAACGTAAAAGCAAGAATGGGCGCTTCGGGAGCATGGCGCTCTAAATGAAGCTGTAAGAGCTTCAGCATGGCAGCGCTTTCGGTAAGAGGAACTGGAAATTCCAACTCACAGCGATATTTCTTTTGTTCTTCCAATTCCAACCGAGCTTCAAGCGCGCATGCACCTTGCGATTGCGCTCGCAATCGCCCGCATAACTCGTTCAGGATCCGGCTGAATAAAAATAGGAGCGGCTCCAGCAAAGCGATGGGATGCTCCAGTTCCATCCGCTCTTCATAACTGGTTTTTGGCGGTGGAATACGAAGCGCCCGATTGATTTTTCCGCAGGCCAGATTGCGGAGGTAAATGCCAGTCGCTCCTAAGCGCTCCGCTATGCCTTGTTCCGGCAATGCAGCTAAATCTCCACACGTTTTTAGGCCCCACCGTTGTAGCGTCTCGAGCAAATCCAAGCTCACATTTGTCTGGACGGCAAATAGGCAGGCGAGAGGCAGAGAAGCCAACTTGAAATTTTCTTCTCCCGGGGTTACCAGAATTACTCCAGCGCAATTGCGCGCCAACAAAATTGCCGTATCCGGATTCGAGGCGATCGCCAGATTAGCTTCGAGTTTCTGTTCGTATCCGAGGCGGCAAATTTCTGAAGCAATCTGGTGCGGCGATCCCATCAGCTTGCGTAATGAAACGATTGAGAAGACAACCGTATCGCTGGAAGTGCGTTCAACAGCAGGAGAAAAATGGAGCGCTAATTCGAGAAGCCTATTGGCCGCATCCTCTGCTGCCGGCCGATAAAGACACGCATACATGGCTATGTCACCGCCCGAATCGAAAGGGGTGGGGACACCGCCCGTGGAGTTCGCAGCGCCGCGGTGAATTCTAAACTGCGCAACAGATAAAAAGGCGCTTGGCCGGACCAATGTAATGCCTTACGTTTGAGCCACAGACTGCTGTTGGCTGAGGATTTAACCTGTTGAATTCCGCTGCATACAACTAAAATGGCCGGAGTGTTTTCTATAGCTCGCCGGAAGCGATACCAATACGACAAAGGAATGCGATTCAACACGCGAGCACTGGCTTCGCAGAGATCCAAAACAACCGCGCCGAAGCCGCCGGCATGGAGCAACAGGTCGGCTGCGTGCATTGCATGTTCGGCATTTCCCTGGCAACGGACCCAAAGCAGTTGCTCTAATCGCACTCCAACCGTAGCAGCGGAACCGGGATGAAAGCTATTGTGCAAATCGACGACGGCGCAGACTTCGCCTCGTGCTGTCACTTGCGCCAGAATATGCAGATACACCGACGTGCGGCCAGAGGAACGATTCCCATACACTTCAGCGATTCCGCCGCGAGTTAAGCCTTTTTTCCAGAGCCGCTTAAGCGCTGGTACTTCAAGTGGAAGGAAAACCGGCTCATCACGGACTAAAGGGAGCCGGGAAGCTGGTTTCCAGAGCTCTTGAGCGCGAAGTAAAGCGGCTGTATTCGCCATTTATTCGCCTACACCGATTTTGACTTAAACTGTGCTTAAAAATCAAGAGAGGGAGGACAGGCGAATTATGTCGTGATACGATATAAATAGCTTTCAGGTGACAGCAACTCAACCAGATGTGTCATTGGCCGGTTACCGGCAACTTGCGGAGTTCCGCTACCGTATCCGCCAGTTTCTTCACTTCAGTGAAGAAGCCGCACGCTCCACCGGAATCGAGCCGCAGCAGCACCAACTGATGCTAGCGATTAAAGGACTACCCGAAGGAACTCGCCCAACTGTAACCGCGCTGTCAACCCGGTTATGCTTGCGCCATCACAGCACGGTGGAGCTGATTAACCGCCTTGTCGAGCGGGGAGCTCTCATTCGCCGTCACAACGAAGAGGATCGCCGCGAGGTTCTCATCGAGCTCACATCTCACGGTGAACAGTTGTTGCGCAGCCTTTCTGTCTTGCACTGGCAAGAGCTGCAGAATTCCGGTCCAGCGCTTTCCGAAGCGCTTCATGCCGTTGCGCATAATGCGACCGATCATCCCAGGAGATCCTCATGAGCGCCACAGCTACGAACCGCGAGACCCTACATCACAAGCAGAAAAAAGCAGCAGAAGAACTGGGCGACTTCACGACGACGACGCGAGTCATACCGATTTCTCTGCTAGCAATCGCGATCGGCGTGATCAGTTCTTTCGTTGCCTGGTTTTTACTCAAGCTCATCGGCTTGTTTACAAATCTGTTCTATTACCAGCGTTTCAATACTGCGCTCTCTTCTCCGGCGGGCAATCATCTTGGCGTTTTTGCAATAGCAATTCCCGTTATCGGATCTCTGATTGTCGGATTGATGGCGCGCTATGGATCCGAGCGCATTCGAGGGCATGGTATTCCCGAGGCGATCGAATCGATCTTGATGAACGGCAGCCGCGTTCATCCGCGCTTAGCCGTTTTGAAGCCGCTTTCGGCAGCGATTTCTATCGGCTCGGGCGGCCCGTTTGGCGCGGAAGGGCCCATTATTATGACGGGCGGCGCGTTCGGGTCAATGATCGCGCAGTTCTTCCATCTGACCAGCGTGGAACGCAAGACGTTGCTGGTTGCGGGTGCAGCCGCAGGTATGTCGGCCACATTTGCTGCGCCGCTTTCTGCCGTGCTGCTCGCTGTCGAGCTGCTCTTGTTCGAATGGAAGCCGCGCAGCGCCATTCCTGTTGCGCTCGCGAGTGCGACAGCAGGAGCCGCGAGGCGCTACATCCTCGGAATGGGCCCATTGTTCCCGGTTCCAGCTCATCCAGCGTTTATCGGCGCCGAAGGGTTGATCGGCTGCGCTATCACGGGGGTCCTTGCGGGAGCGCTTTCGGCATTACTGACGGTGGGCGTCTACGCGGCGGAGGATTTCTTTCAAAAATTACCTATTCATTGGATGTGGTGGCCTGCGATCGGCGGCCTATTCGTCGGGATCGGCGGGCTGATTTTTCCGCAGGCATTAGGAGTTGGCTACGACACGATCGGGCTTTTGCTGAAGGGAGATACGGTATTCAAGTTTCTTCTCGGAGTCCTGCTGGTTAAATCAGCCATTTGGATCATCTCACTTGGATCCGGTACTTCGGGCGGCGTTTTGGCTCCGCTGTTGATGATGGGCGCTGCATTGGGTGGGCTTGAGGGGTGGTTCTTGCCTCACTTCGGGCACGGCTTTTGGCCGCTCGTCAGCATGGGTGCGATTCTCGGAGGCACTATGAGATCGCCGTTCACCGGAATCGTGTTTGCGCTCGAGCTAACGCACGACTTCAACATGCTATTGCCGCTGGTTGTGGCTTGCTTCCTAGGGCACGCGTTTACTGTGCTGACGTTAAAACGCTCGATACTTACCGAAAAAATCTCGCGCCGCGGCTATCACTTAAGCCGCGAGTATGCGATTGATCCGCTCGAGATTCTCTTCGTCCGCGAAGTCATGCGAACCAATGTAGTTGCGCTTCCCGAAGACGGAACTCTTGAAGAAGCGCGAGCTTTAATTCATCCGCAGCAGAAGCCGCACGGTCAACACATTTTCCCGGTGGTTGACGGGGACAGGCGTGTGTTGGGCGTAGTCAGCCGAAACCATCTGTTGAGGCTGTTCGACGAAACGAAGCTGACTGCGTCCATTGAGCGCCTTTGCGACGTTGCCTCTCGAAAACCGGTTGTTGCCTATCCGGATGAACCTTTGCGGGTTGTGGTCTATCGAATGGTTGAATCTGGTTTCACGCGCATGCCGGTCGTCGAGCGGGACGAAACAAGACGATTAATCGGCATGATCTCGCTCGACGATTTGCTGCGGGCAAGAAGCCGCAATCTCGAAGAGGAACGAGCGCGCGCGCGGGTGCTCCGGCTGCGTATGCCGCTGCGGAGGCGAAGAACCGAATCAGAACAGGTTCTGTCCTAGCAGGTTGCAGAAAAAGTCAGCATCAAATCTCGTTTCCAAACAAATAACCGGCGCCTCTACTTCTGTTGAGACCGAAATCAAACTGGAAATGCTCTTCCCCGCCAGGTGCGTGATCTAATTACCGCAACGCATTTAGGCCGTCACTAGCTTTTTTGAAACTGGGATCAATCTGCAGTGCCTGTCGGAATGCTGTCCGGGCATCTTCCAGATCACCGGCCGCCTTATAGGCTCGACCTAAGCCGTACTGCGCACTCGCCGAGTGGGGGTAGTCCTCACCATTTGCCCTCAGCAGCGCTATTGCTCCTTTTTGGTCACCCATCTTCGCCATTTGGTAGCCAATAAATTCAACCCCTTCGCGGGTATCCAACTCGGGATTCGCCGCTCGAAACTCTCGATATGTGCTGAGAACAGAGATCGGGTCTGTGCGTTCCATGAATAGCTGTTCGAGGAATTGCTGCAACGGAGTACGGGAATACTGTGGAGGTCCAAAGAAGGCCGCGTCCAACTTTGGATTTATCGTAATGGACTGAATCGTGAGTCGGTTCAACTCTTTTCCCGTACCGATCTCGACTTCCACAAATGAGAAAGGGAAGAGAACACCCTTTACAGGCCGGTAGTCACCAATCCGATTTTCTGACCGCACGGGCTCGCCGAAGGCATGGATCGGAGCCGAGCGCCGGTCGCCGACAATTAGAAATGATTGTTGGTCGACAAATACGTCCTTCTCGAACCCGTCGGCAAGAATGACACGCAGCTTGTATACGCGCGTGTCGCTGAATCTATCGATGCCCACCAGTTCAACCTTCGTTCCTCGAGATTTGTAATCCACCAACGAGTCGATGAATTCGGTTCCGTGCCGTGTGGCCGCGGCGGCAGCTCCGACGACGCGGAGCACAACTCCCGGATCGGCATACCATTCCCATGCGCTGCCGTCGTATCCCTCACACACGTCACCCAGCTTCGCCCTCGGGTCGCAAATCGTTTTGTAGCAGGGACGCATTTTGGCTACGAAGGCGTCCGGAATCGCAAAGGTTCCTTCCCGATACACAGCGTGCGTGATTGTTGACTGCACCGCATCAATCTTGTCTTGGCCCCCGAGGGCCTGGACGTGACGTTGCACAAGTTCGTCGAGCGACATTTTGTCCTCGCTCGAAGCAAACGCAAGGGCAGACAACATAAGCATAGATACTCCACGCTTAAGGAGCTTGCCTGACATTCATCACCTCACTAACCGCCCAACCCTGTCACCCTTCTGTCGAGATTTCTCAACTTTTGTTAGAGGTACCTCTTGTCACTTGGGCCGCGGTTAATTCTCCAACGATTCGCTTTTTTGAATCCTCTTCAAATGGGTAATTGATGGGCGACGAACTCTTCCGTGGGGAGAAAATCGCGGTCCCTGGAGAGAATCTAAGCGAGGACTTGTCATTTTTCAGCAGCCTGCCTAGCGCTGTATTCTCGCCGAGCCGCCCTTTGCGAAACTCTCGACTTGATCGAGCGTTGCCATGGTTGTGTCGCCGGGGAAGGTCGTGAGGAGGGCGCCGTGCGCCCAGCCGAGCTTGACAGCTTCTTCGGCGGGCCGGCCGGTTAGCAAGCCATAGAAGAATCCGGCTGCGAATCCATCTCCGCCGCCCACGCGATCGTACACATCGAGTTCGGCGGTTGGCGCGACATGAGTTTTGCCGTCGATCCACGCAACGGCGCTCCAACTGTGCCGGTTCGTCGAGTGAACTTCACGCAGCGTAGTCGCGAGGATTTTGATTTGCGGATGCTTCTGAACGACGCGATCGATCATCCCAAAAAACGCGCTGGGATCCAGCTTGGATTTGGCCGCGACTTCGGGGCCGGGAATCCCCAAACCCTTCTGCAGATCCTCTTCATTACCGACAAGAACGCTCACATTCTTCACGATGTGATCCAGAACGTCTAGCGCTCGCTGGTGCCCGCCGACAGCGCTCCATAGCTTTTCGCGATAGTTGAGGTCAAAGGAGACTACGGCACCTGCCGCTTTCGCGGCTTCCATTCCTTCGATGGCCAGGTCTCCGGTCGTGTTCGAGAGGGCGGCGAAGATTCCTCCGCTATGAAACCAGCGCACGCCGCCGCTAAAGATTGAATTCCAGTCGAAGTCGCCCGGCTTGAGCAGCGCACCGGCCTCATTCGAGCGGTTGTAAAAGACGACGGGCGGCCGCACGCCTTGACCTCGATCGCTGTAGACAGTTGCGATATTCGGCCCGGACACTCCGTCGTGCTTGAAATGCTTGTAAAACGGCTTCACGCCCATCGCCCGTACGCGCTCGGCGACGAGATCACCTATTGGATAATCGACCATCGCTGAGGCAATCGCCGTTTTCATCCGGAAGCAGTCGGATAGATTCGCCGCCACATTGAATTCACCGCCGCTTACGTGAATATCGCAGCGGGTTGCTTTACGGAATGGAATGATTCCCGGATCAAGGCGATGGACCAGCGCGCCGAGCGATACGAAATCGAGCGCGCCATCCTGGCGAATGTTGAGCCCGTAATTCATGCTTCTCTCCAAGACTGAAGATTCTTTTGCCTCGCTAAGACATTGTCGAGGCTTTCAAGATATTACTGCATGGACTTGCGTCCAACGTTTTGAAACTGATTTGATCCGCTTGGCTGCTTCCATCAAATTTTCGAGCGAGTTGGCGTAACTGAACCGGATATAGCCGTTACCGTAAGCGCCAAACGCAGCGCCGTCGAGGCAAGATACTCCCGCTTTCTCAAGCAAATAATCTGCGAGTACTTTGGACGGCATGCCTGTGTCCTGCACGTTGACAAACGCATAAAAGGCGCCACCCGGAAGAGCGCAGCGAAAGCCCGGTATCTCATTCAAAGCCGCGCAGAAGGCATCTCGCCGTCGCTTGAATTCCTTGACCATCGACTTGACCGAATCCTGAGGGCCTTCGAGCGCCTCGATCGCCGCACGCTGGGTAAAGCTGGCCGTGCAGGAATTTGAATTCGCCATTAGCTTATTCACCGCTTCAACAAGCCACTCGGGCATCACGCCGTAGCCGATGCGCCAGCCTGTCATGGCGTATGTCTTCGAGAAACCGTCCAGAATAATCGTTTTCTCGAGCATTCCGGGAAGGCTTGCGATGGAGAATGGCGCATCCTTCGTATAGTAGATTCGCGTGTAAATTTCATCCGACAAAATGATCAGATCCCGGCCTTCGACGAGATCCGCAATGGCGCGAATGTCCTCCTCAGGAATTAGTCCGCCAGTCGGATTTTGAGGCGAGTTGAGCACTAGCATTTTCGTGCGATCGGTGATGCTGTCGCGCAAGCGGTCGAGATCGAACGTAAAGCCGCGATTTTCAACCAGAGGAATGGGCACCGGGGTTGCCCCGAGAAAATTGATCATCGATTCGTAAATCGGAAACCCCGGATTGGGGTAGATGACTTCGTCGTCCGGTTCTAACAGCGCCATCATGGGGAAGAAAATGATGGGCTTGCCTCCGGGTACAACGCACACGTGCTGACCGCCGACATTGATATTGCGGGTCTTAGAAATATAACGGGCGATCGCCTGGCGTAATTCCGGAAACCCTTGCGTCGGTCCGTAGTGAGTCCATTCTTCATCGAGCGCCTTTTTTGCGGCTTCAATAATGTTGGAGGGCGTGGGGAAATCGGGCTCGCCAATTTCGAGATGAATGATGTCCCGGCCCCGGGCTTTCAGCGCGCGCGCTCGCACCAGAACTTCAAAAGCTCCTTCGCCGCCGAGTCGTTCCATTCGCTTCGCTAGCTGCATAGACACACTAGCCTTATAGCATCATGCGGGCTGATCACCAGCCCGTCCATCAAGATTTTTGGAACCGGAGCGAATGCCACGGTTTCTAAGATGGTACGAGCACAATGAGTCTGCGCCGGTCGATCTTCTCGGTCTCGCTGGCTGCTATTTGTGGCGGCTTGCTCTGCGGCGCTCAGGTGCTCGAAAGACAAATCTCTCCGGGGTCTACATATCAAAACGCAAAGAAGTACACGGTAACCGGAGTTGTTGTGAATTCGGCGACAGGTGAGGCCATTCGCCGCGCTCTGGTTCACATAAACGGAACGGGTCAGTTCTCCTGCTTTACGGGTACGGACGGGCGCTTTCAGATGACTGACATTCCTGAGGGGCAAGTGTTTGTAACGGCCGAGAAACCAGGATTCTTCGATCAACAAGTTCTACATCCTGCTTTCATGTCCTCTCAAGCGAATTCGTTTACCGTCGGTCCGGGCACAAATGAACTGCGCGTTCAGCTAGTCCCAGAAGCTCGGATCGGCGGACACGTGGTTGATTCCGAGGGCGAACCCATCGCGCAGGTATCAATACAACTGTTGTCCGAAGAAATTGTTGAGGGTCGAAAGCAAGTTCAAAGTCCGATGGGAATTGCGACCGACGACGACGGCGCGTATCACTTCGACGGTCTAGTACCAGGACGTTACTTCCTCCACACTGCGATGCGTCCCGTGCTGGCGGCATCGTGGGCTAATCCGCCTTCTGTTTACCCGTCGCAGTATTATCCGGCTGGTTTAGATCGCTCTACCGCACAACCCATTGAACTGCGACCTGGAGATCAAATCGAAGCCGATGTGACGCTTCACGAAGCACCAGCATTCACGATTAGCGGGGTGATCGCCGGGGCTCAGAACGGCGTTGGCCTCTCGTTTGAAGAAACGGACGGTCAACAAACTGGGATATCCTCGTGGCAATTCGATCAGCGAACCGGCCACTTTTTTCTCAGAGGAGTCCCTCCTGGGTCTTGGACTCTCATTTTTAACTCAAATGACAATCAAGGAGGCATGTACTACGCCCGGCAAGATGTCACAGTGAGTGGATCCGATCTCTCGGACCTTCAGGTCTTGTTGCAGCGGGCTGCTGATATTCCGGTGAACGTGAACCATTCTTCTGCTGTCAACCAAGCGGCTCCCCAACTTCAGAATTACGTGAGTGGTTCAGTAAATGGTCCGGCGCAGGGGCCGGGTATACAGGTTCAGTTGATTCCATCCGACAACAGCGCTCGACGCTTCTATGCAGCTCCCCAACCGGAGGATGCTCCTGGGTCGCAGGTGTTTCGCGGAGTTCTGCCCGGGCGCTACAGAGTTTCAGCGCAGGCATTCGGCACGGAGTGTGTGGACTCCATCAGTATGGGAAACGTTGACCTGACGCGAAGCGATCTGTCGGTTGCGCCGGGCGCGCGGCCGGAGCCGATCGCTGTTTCTCTCAGAAACGACTGCGCGAATATCACCGGCACGGTTCGCTCCGAGACTCATAACCTGCAAGGGTTTGCACTCCTGGTTCCTGATTTCCTCGCGAGCGAACCGCAAACCATGCCCACGCAGCCCAATGGCAGTTTTAGCTTCGGGGGTTTACGTCCCGGCACTTACCACGTCTATGCCCTTTCGGATCTTCAAGGGCTTGAATACGCCAATCCGGAAGTATTGAAGGATTATGCCGGGCAGCAAATTACAGTTGGCGCAAATGAAAAAGCGAATGTCACGGTTGAGCTAATCGCAAGGAGGAGTAATCAGCCGTGATACGGAAAGCGCTCCTTCTTTTTTTGGCTGCATGCCTCTGTTCACTGAGCGCTGGTTCTCAGACTTCGCCATCGCATCAAGACAGCTTCACGATTGCCGGGGTTCTGGTCGAGCATGGCACGAATCAGCCTATCAAGCGCGCGCATGTGCTTTTGATTCCGGTTGAGAATCGTGAGCGGCAGCTCGCTTGCACGACGTCGGATGACGGGCGATTCGCCTTTACCGGACTTGCCGCCGGAAAGTATTCACTCGAGGCTCAAACGCGCAACGCGGCTCAAGCGCTCGAGCAAAACGAGGAATACGCAACGGCGATAGCGGTAGGTCCGAACCTCGATTCCGAGCATGTCGTCTTTGCTCTTGCACGAGGCGCGAGAATTACAGGCTCCGTGGTCGATGAGGAAGGGGAAGGTGTTCGCAACGCGCAGGTTTTTCTGTTTCACAAAGGCGTCTTCTCCGGGCGATCGCAGATCGTCATGCAGACGCAGGTGATGACCGATTCGGCGGGGGCCTTCCGTTTTGCACGTCTGGCGTCAGGGACGTATTTTGTAGCAGTCTCTGCTCGCCCTTGGTATGCGCAAAATGTGCCGGCGCAGAATTCATCCTCCGGCCCCGGATCGCCCGACCTCGAAGAGAACAAGAGTCGCGCCGAGTTGGATGTTGCTTATCCGCTGACGTACTACGCGGATGCTATTGACCCGGCTGCCGCTTCGCCTATTACGCTCTCCGAAGGGGATCGGGTTGAAGTGTCCATGAATCTCCGTCCAGTTCCAGCGTTGCATCTGGATTTGCCGGGTGACGCGACGTCGCAGAATCAAAACATGTCTTTTGGGGTTTTCGCTCTTGGACCGGGCGGCGTTCCAATACCAACGAATGCAATCCAATCCTTCGACTCTAACGGGCGCCAATTTATGGGCCTTGCACCGGGTCGCTATTTGTTGAGCGCGCAACAATTCGAGCAAGGCTCGATTAGCGTGGCCAGGACAAAGATTCTCGAGCTCAACAGCAACTCGACGTTGGATTTTGGCGAGGCGTCCCAAACGAGTATTTCAGGGCAAATACAGGTGGATGGAAGCGATCTTTCTCAGGGGCTAGCCGTTACACTCACGCATGTGAATAGCGGCCAGACGATCGCGGGCTTCACGGCTCAAGACGGCTCCTTCAGAATTTCAGATGTTGGCATTCGATCTGGGCGCTATGAAATTCGATTGGCGAATACAACTCAGTTGTACATTCATTCGATTTCGGTAAAAGGCGCGGCTTATTCAAATGGAATTCTCGAAATTTCCGATGGCGCTACTGTTCGGATCTCGATTGTTGCTCGTAAGGGTCTTGCGCGTGTGAATGGCGTCGCTATGAAGGATGGGAAACCGTTCGCAGGGGCGATGGTGCTGCTCTTGCCGCGAGATGGCAGTCATGGCCTATATATTCCGCGCGATCAAAGTGACAGCGATGGAACATTTACGCTGAATTTCGCCCCGCCTGGGCGTTATGCTTTGCTCGCGATTGATGATGGACGCGATTTAGCATACCGTGATGCTTCCGTCGTTGCGCCATACTTGGCTGAAGCGCAATCTATTGAAGTTCCGCTACCGGGCGACCCTGTTGTTCAGGTAAATGTACAAAGGCGGCGGCGTTGATTATGAGGGAAGAGTTACTGCTGAACTTCGATGAACGCCATCGCATCCGGGCGCTTATCGGCGGCCAGTTGTTTCTTCACCGACCAGTTTTCCGGGTCGATTTCGCTGATCCGGTTCGTGTCCTGATCACTTACGTACACGAGATGGTTGAACGGGTTCACTTCGAGTGATCCGGCATTCGTTCCTAAGTTATCGCGCGTCTTTGCGACGACCTTTCTCTGGCCGACATCAACTTTCCAAACCTGTATTCGCCCATTGTCGTGTCCGGCGTTATATAGAAATTTTCCATCCGCGCTGAACTTCGAAACGAAGGGAGTTCCGTCGACCGGAATCGTAAAATCGAGGGCGTTATCCGAAGTCCGGTAGAACGCAATCTTGTGCTCCGGTCCGAGATTGGTTACAAACCAGCGCTCGTCCGGACTTAGGGTCATTCTCTGGTTTTCCGATCCCGTCTGAATTAGGGCCGCGAGTTTCCGTTCCGGTACGTTTAGTACCGACACTGTCTTCGATTGCACATTACTGACGTAGATCGTCTTCTCGTCTTGGGTGAGGGCGATCATGTGCGAATACGGCGAACGGGTGGGAATCGTGGCGATGATCTGCCTGTCTTGCGGCGATATCAAAAGGACAGATTGCGCGATCTCGGCGGTGAGATAGATTGTGCCGCTGCGCCCAACGGCAATCCCGTGAGGGCGCTTATTTTCGCCGGTATCGAGCGTGCCGATTTCCTTACAATCCGAGGTTCGAATGAAGTGCAGGACATGCTCATCCGTGCCGGGCTGGCCGACCCCGCTCGAACCGTACACGGGCACATAGGCTTGCTTGCCGTCCAGTGAAAACGCGGCTTCGTGCGGGCTGATGCCCATTGTGGCTCGACAGACAGGTTCCTCTGCCACAGCATCATAAATCGTGATTCCGGGAAGGCCCTTGCTGACAACCAGCATGAGACGTTTATGCTGCATTTGATTCGGCGCTCCGGGGGCTACCCAGTTTACAACGCAAAGCAACGCGAGGAAGAGGTATATGGATAAGCGCAACATGTCACCTATTCTCTGACAAGCGCGGCACACGTAAGAAAGAAGCGCGCTGTAATTTCTGCCTGTAATAAATACACTTACTCAACTTGATTATTTTCTTCGAAAAAAAAATACTTGAGTAACAAAATTTTATAGCTGATATCAAACCATCCGATTACGTGTTCAGCGAACCGAGAGAGCCGCTGAGCCGGGGTCTCGCAGTTGTCCAAAACCCAATCGGGCGCTGCCCAATATTCTTCTGGAGCTACGTATATGCAAATTCCCTTTGGCAGCCTGTCGGGCCGTAGGCTTTTCCGCCTCTGCCCGGTGGTAGTTCTTTCCCTTGCGCTGGCTACCGCACAAGCGCAATGGGTTTCCACTCATACGAAGGCACTTTCGCCTTTGCTAAAAGACGCGAGCTTGATCGGTCCCGTCGACACCTCCACGCCCATGCACATTCTCGTGGGCTTAAACGTTCAGAACGGGGCGCAAATCCCTGTGATCCTGAAGCGGATGAATACCCCCGGCGATCCGCTCTTCATGACGACCTACACCCCGGAACAGTTCGTTTCCCAATTTTCACCCAGTACGGCGCAGGTCACGCTGGTTGAGAATTACCTTTCCAGCCAGGGATTTCAAAATCTGCAAGTAGAACCGAACCGGCTTCTCATACAGGCTGATGGAACGGCTAGCCAGGTGGAAGCGGCTTTCAATACGGGTATCTCGAGTTTCCAAGTAAGTGGAAAGACCGTGTTCGCCAACACTTTGGATGCACAGGTTCCGACGGCGCTGTCGGGCATCGTGGTCGCCGTGCTCGGACTCAACAATTTTGAGGTGTTGCACACGCCTCTAGTGAAATCGACAGATCCTTGCACTCCGCCCACGTGTCCCCCACCTAGCCAACCACTTGCCAATACTTCTTTTACTCCGTGGCAATACCAAATCGCGTACAACGCCGCCTACCCAACCGCGGGTAACGTGAACGCTAACAAGCTCAAGCAAAAAGTAAACCCGGCGTGTAACACACCAATCGGCAGTATTGCGGAAGGGGACATGGGGTGCATGAGTGGGACAACCGGGTGCCCCCCTCCCGACTCTGCCTTCACAGGAAATGTAAGTGAAATAGTCGTTTCGGGAACGCCGTCGGCGAAATCCACGGGCGTCTTAAAAGATTTGTATCTTTATTGGCACAATTACCAACTGCCGCTCGATCCGGTCAGCGTGGTTTACACCGGCAAGCCGTCGGCCGATACGAGCGGCGCCGTGGAATGGGATCTCGATTCCCAGACCTCTACCGGAATCGCGAATGAGGTGCTCCGGTATTACTTTTACGTCGCCACGTCCCTTACTGATTCCGATATCGCACTGACGATCAATAAGTACGCGTCCGATGGTAAGGCAAAACTGTTCAGCATTTCGCTTGGCGAGTGCGAGTCATTCCCCTATCTTGACGGTTTTATGATCACGGGCGACATGGCGTTCGCCCAAGCCGCGTTACAGGGCCAGACGACCTTCGCTTCTTCCGACGACAATGGCTCGGCCTGCCCCATAGCTCCGACTAATGGCGTGCCGGGTTCGGGACCGCCGGATGTCTCCTATCCGGCCAGCTCACCCTACGTGATCGCGGTCGGTGCGACCGATCTGTACACGAATGCGAACTACACCTATGATTTCGAATTGGGTGCGGAGTTCAGCGGCGGCGGCATCAGCGCGTTCGAGACCTCGCCCTTCTGGGAGGCCACTGCAGTTCCCAGCGCCGCAGCGGGCCAGAGAGGTTTACCCGATACAGCCATGTGCGGAGAGCCGAACATTTGCGGCGCCATCATTTATGAGGGTTCGGATCCGAAGACTGGTACCGGCGGCGCCCAAACCTGTTGCGAGGGTGGAACCAGCTTGTCTTCGCCGCTCGCTATGGGAGCGTACGCGCGGATCGAAATGGCGCATAGCCAAAAGCTTGGTTTCGCTGGGCCGTTGATTTACCAGTATTCCTCCGGCACCGCACCCGGTGTTGGCCAGACCATTACGGGGTTCAATGACGTCGTGGCCGGCCCCAATGGACTGTATCAGGCGACTCCCGGTTGGGATTACGTCACCGGCCTCGGTTCATGGGACATCTTGAGACTGCTGTATACGTTCCCCTCAACTTACAACCATTGATAGAAGGATCACTCTTGGAGCTACATATGAAAACAGAATCTATACTTTCTCGCCTCCGGCGCACTGGGATGACCGTCCTGTGCCCGGCGATCTTGATGACGCTTACATTCGGAGCAGCTCAAGCGCAATGGGTTTCGACGGCGACAAAAGCGCTTCCGCTGAAGAATGCAACTCTACTTGGCGCGGTGCCGGCTTCCACTCCGATGCATATTGTTGTGGGTTTGCAGGTTCGGAATCAATCCCAGATCCAACCGACCCTCAAACGCATGATTACGGCCGGCGACCCGCTCTACGGACAGTTTTTCACCGTGAGCCAGTTCGTCGCGCAATTCGGGCCGACGACCGCACAGGTACAGGCGGTTGAGAACTACCTCTCCAGCTATGGGTTCAAGAACCTGCGGGTGGAAGAGAATCAACTGCTCGTTCAGGGCGATGCCACGGCTGGGGCTGTTGAAGCGGCATTTAATACCTCTCTCGCTCAGTTCTCGGAAAACGGCAAGACCCTGATCGCGAACACGGTAGATGCACAGGTACCCATGTCGCTCGCCGGGACCGTTTCGGCGGTGTTGGGGTTGAACAACGTTCAGGCGCTGCACACCGGCGCAACTAAATTGACTGCCTGCTCGCCTGGCCCCTGCGGAACGCCTGATCCGGCGAACGAGGTCTACAGTCCTTGGCAGTACCAGATCGCTTATGATGCCGCGTACCCTAACGAAAGCAATCCAAACGCGACTGGTCTCAAGCAGAAGCTCGCGACGGGATCTACCACTTCGATTGGAATCATTGCGGAAGGCAATTTGGGGTGTATTAACAAGAACTCGAACTGCCCTGTTGCCGTTACACAGCCACCCCCCGTCTCCGGGGCTCCCAACAGCAATTCGACAGGCGTAATACACGACCTCTATCTGTTCGAGCAATTCTATAAATTACCGGCGACTCCGGTAACCATTGTTTACGCCGGAATACCGAGCCCAGACACCTCTGGCGCTGGCGAATGGGATCTCGATTCACAAAGTTCTACAGGAATCGCAGTTCAGGCAAAGAATCTTTATTTCTATGTAGCCACATCATTGACGGATTCAGACATTGCTCTTGCGATTAATAAAGCCGTTACAGACAACAAGGTGAAAGGCTTTAATATGTCGTTCGGCGAGTGCGAGGACTTTCCGTATCTCGACGGCGCAATGACGGTTGATGACATAGCGTTCGCGGAAGCAGCCTTGCAGGGCATCACTCCTTTTGCCTCTTCGGACGATCAAGGGTCAGCGTGCCCGGTTGTTGGAACCAACGGCGTGCCCCTTTCTGGACCTCCGGACACTTCTTATCCGGCTTCCTCGCCGTATGTGATCGCTTCAGGCGGAACGAACCTCTTGACGCAGGCCGACTATACCTACAGCATAGAAACTGCCTGGGAGGCGAGCGGCGGCGGCCCCAGCTACTTTGAAACCCCACCATTTTGGCAAGCCTACAAAGGATCGGGTACGGTGGCGATCGTCCCCAGCGCTGAGATAAACAGCCAGGTGGGCTGCCCGACGGGCTGTAGGGGTGTCCCGGACGTCGCAATGTGCGCCGGCGGCACGGGGCTGGCAATTTGTTCAGCTAATACGTATGTAGCCGGCACCACCGAACTGATCGGGGGCACTAGCCTCTCGTCTCCGCTCTCGATGGGATCATGGGCGCGAATTGTGGCAGACCACCTGAAGTATCAGAAGGTAAATCTCGGTTTCGCTGGCCCGTTGATCTACCAACTGGCGAACGGGGCCGCCGCCGGGCCGCCGCCCGTTGCCCCCAGCAGTCTTTATTTCAACGACGTGCAGACCGGCTCGAACGGATTGTTCAGCGCACTTCCCGGATACGATTACGTCACCGGTCTCGGATCCTGGGATATCTATCAAGTGAACAAAAACCTTCCCACAACCTACCCCCACTAGGCTTCCCAGACTTTACCCGGGCGCGCCGTTCTGTCCTCCTCGCGGCGCGCCGCCTTCTTTTATTGACAGACCAGTTTCAGCGCACCGTGCGGACCTTCCTCTTGGCGGTGCGCTGGTTTTCTAGCGCCTTCCATCTTTGGCTCGAAACTCCATCAGCGAAAGCGTGCCGAATCCTAAAGCAAGAATCACGCGCAAGGCAATCAACCAAAACTTTTCTCCAATAATGGCGCGGTTGACAGCAAGCAGGGCAAATCCAAGGGCGATGGTGAAATACCACCAAGCGAGCCACCGCGAGCTGAGCCGCTTCATCGCGTGCTCCTGAGCGCACCGGCAAAAGCAAGAAGCCCGAACAACTCGCCGGTGAAGAAAAGGGCCCAATTGAATGGATTCGGGTTTCCGCCGTGGATTGTATTGCGGAAATCCCACACGAACGCGAGAACCACAATTGCGCCGCCGGCTAGAATCGCTGCCCATCGCAGTCGTGTAATGGAAAGCGGTCTCCCGCGGTACTCGCGCCAGAGCACGGTAAAGCCAGCCGCGACCATTGAGATCGAGATCAGCACAGGCGCTAGAACAGGGCCAACCCATGGCACCGGAAGCAGGAACAGAATATCCCAAGCGAGTATGGAGCGGGGCCAGTTGAGCAACAGCTCCAGAGAGAGATAAAAGACGATATCCCAGATTCCGAAACAGAACACGAATGCCGCCACCCATTCTCGAAGATTGCGGGCCGCGACTATCGCTACGCCGGCAAGCATCGCGATAGTTGCCGCTTCGCGGCCGAGTTCCGTCCTCAGTCGCAAAGCGTGCTGCTCGCCAAGCGAGCTCAGTTGTTCCGTGGTTATCAGCGGAAAGAGGTCCGTCGCGGAGATAGAAGGGTAGAAATGCATGCGCACTGGCGCATACAGAGCACGAAGATAAACAACGACCGCGGCCTCGAGGTATCCGAAGGCCGCGCTGAATACAATCAGCCCGACAACGAGACGCCACCAGTCGCGTCGAGAAGCCATGCTTTCAGCTTGCCAACTCGGGCCAAGCGATTTAGAGTTTCAAGCCTGCCGCGTTGCCCAGAGCAGCAACCGAACCAGTACCTCGTCCTCAGTGCGAACGAGTCCGAACCACGAGAAATGGCGGTTGATGCCGAAGTCGCTCAACCGGAACGTGGCATCTCCGTCAATTTGCAGGATATCGGGCTTGGTTTGGTTTATGACGATGTTGACCTTAACTGCCCGGTTGGTATCGCGAACCCTGAGCATCCCCTCGATTTCGAAGCCGCGGATGGGCTTTCGCGAAAAAGACGTCGATTGAAACTGGATTTCGGGGTGTAGATTCGGAGCCAGAACATCCGTCGCGTAACGGGAGATTTGTTCCTGTCGTTTTGGCGAGAGCCATTTATCACGGCACGCGATGCTTGTGGAGTCGACTTCAAGTTTGATCTTGGACGGCTCCGAGAGATTGGCAGAAAAGGTAAGCTCGCCTCGGAATTTCTCAAAGAAAAGAAGGTGCTTTTTTCGCCTCGTCAATCCGGTCTTATATATCTCGACCGCCAATGTGCTGTCGTTCGAGGGCAAGATTAAATACAAGGGCTGCTGTTGAACCATCGGAGCGCTGCCAGGAGGCAAATTTCAGGAGACGCATTCTGGGTGCCAAAGGTTCGATATAGCGGAAAAGGCAGTTTTCAACGTTATGAGCACAATCCCCAATCAGCGGCCGGATTTCGACTGACCGATTGCGGATAGGCTGATTTCGATTTCGCACGAACAGCAATAGCTTGTCTGCTCTATAGAATGTGATTTCATGGGGCCGCAGGACATCGGACGACTCGCTCAGGTTCGTCTTCAATCCCTGCTGGTCGAAAACATTTTCCTGCTGTCGCTCGGTTTTCTGATTCTGTTCTCCGGTCTGGCCGGTCTGGCTCTTTGGATTGTGCGGCGGAGGTCGAACGAGCGAATCCTTCTCTGGTTCGGGCTCAACGCCCTCATCTATGGTCTTCGTGCGCTCGTTAAGAATCCGCTAATCCGAGTTACGTTTGGGGTGTCGCAATACTGGCGCGACTATTTCGTCGCATGGGGAGACTTTCTCATCGTGATTCCAGCAACTCTGTTGCTCGAGGAGGTTTTCGGCCGAGGCTGGCGATCGTCCGTGCGCTGGGGCGTTTGGATCCTGGCAGGCTACGCCTTCATTGGCCTCATGGTTGGCGTGTTAAGTGGAAATCCCTACCGGCTTCCAGAGCCCGCGAGAATTCTACTCCTTCCGCTGCTCCTGTTTATCTTTTTGTTGAATGTAAGTAAAGGCTATCGGCCTCCGCAATTCGCGGACGCAAAGATTTTCTTGATTGGCCTCGGAATCTTCATTGCATTCATTTTTGAAGACCATTGGGCGCCTCCCCGCTTTCAGGCTGAGCCAATAGGCTTCTTTACTTACACGTGCACGCTTGGAATCATCGCCGTCCGGCGCGCTATTCGCAATGAAAGAAGACTCTTGGCCGTAGAGCAAGAAATGGCGTCCGCGCGCCAGATACAATCATCCATCTTGCCGGCTGAGGCGCCGCAGATTGCCGGCGTGCGAATCGCCGCCCGATACTCACCCATGGCAACGGTCGCGGGCGATTTTTACGATTTCGCCCCTGTAGATTCCAACCGCCTCGGAATACTGGTCGCCGATGTTGCCGGTCATGGAATGCCCGCTGCGCTGATCGCGTCGATGGTCAAAGTCGCTCTCGCGTCGCAGCAGCCTCACGCGGGTGACCCCTCACTCGTCATTTCCGGCTTGAACGAGGTCTTCTGCAATCAATTGCGGAGTAAATACTTAACGGCGGGATATCTCGTGATTGATGCTTGTCATCGCGCCGCGACGTATTCCGGCGCCGGGCATCCGCCGCTTATCGTTTGGCGAGCTTCGGAACAGAACGTTGAGCGCTATGAGAACAACGGTCTTTTCCTTGGCTTTCGAGCGAACGAAACATATCCAAAGCTGGACATTCCGCTTTCGCCCGGTGACCGCCTGCTTCTCTATACGGATGGACTGCTCGAAGCCACCAATCACGCCGAGCAGTGCTTTGGGGACGGAATCGATTCGTGTATCGCCCGTCACCATAATCTCTCAGCCGATCAATTTGCCGACGCGCTTTTAGCTGATCTGCGCGCGTGGTCGGGGAACTCGAATGCGCGCAGGCAGGATGACGATCTCACGCTGTTGGTTATTGACTTCTGCCACGGCGAAAGCACTGTATCTCAAAGCCCACATTCCATGTGATATCGTGCGATTCGAAATGACAATCAAGAGATTTCTATCACGCCGTTCATTTCTCGCCCTTGCCGGAACTGCGCCTTTTGCGATGCGAGCTCTTGCCGAGCAGCAAAAGCCGGTTGGTCTAGAGCTGTATTCAGTGCGCGAAGAGGTGAAAAAAAACCTTCCCGCGACGCTCGACAGCGTATCGAAAATGGGTTACGAGTGCGTCGAATTTTACGCTCCGTATTATGACTGGACGCCTGAGTATGCAAAGCAAGTCCGCACCCAACTCAATACGCTCAAGGTTCGCTGCTACTCGACGCATAACGAGCTCAAGTCGCTGAAGCCCGACGGAATAGAAAGAACGATCGAATTGAACCGCGCTCTCGGCACGCACTATGTTGTGTTGGCGCATCCGGGTGAGATCGGCACTTTGGACGAGTGGAAACGAATCATTGATGTCCTAAACGGCGCGAACGATACGCTGAAGTCTCACGGACTTCACGCGGGCTATCACAATCATGAGCTTGAATGGAAACCGATCAGTGGACAACGTCCTTTGGAGGTGATCGCGGCAAATACGGATAAGAGCGTGATGCTTCAGCTCGACGTAGGGACGTGTCTTGAGGCGGGAGCCGATCCTGTGGAATGGATTAATAGCAATCCAGGACGTATCCGTTCCATTCATTGCAAGGATTGGTCGCCTGAAAACGGGTATCGCGTTCTATTTGGCGAAGGGGTCGCGCCGTGGAAGAAAATCTTCGCCGCCGCCGAGGGGACCGGAGGGCTTGAGTATTACCTGATAGAGCAAGAAGGCAGCCAGTATCCGGAACTAGAGACGGCTGAACGTTGTTTGATCGCCTACCACAATCTGCACGCCTCAGCATAGAGCGCCGACGTTAAGGCACAATTACAGCGGCGCCATAGATGGCGTCGTTCTTTACTGCGTTCAATGCTTCATTGGCCTGGGCCAGCGGAAATGTGGTTGCTTGCGGATTCAATTTAATGTCTGCTGCGATCTGAAGGAAATCCCGAGCATCCGATCGAGTCATATTGGCTACGCTGCGAAGCTGGCGCTCACCCCACAGCAGGCGATCGTAATCGAACTCAGGGATGCGATCCAGATGAATGGCGTTGATCGCGACGACGCCGCCCTTTCGCAGGCTGGCGAGTGCTGCAACCACGACGTCGCCACTGGGCGCGAAGGTTATCGCGCGGTCAAGCTCGATGGGCGGCCGATCACGTTCGGCGCCTACCCAAGTAGCTCCCAAAGAGCCGGCGAGCTGGCGGTGGGATTCGCCTCGGGTGGAAACGTAAATTTCGCAGTTCCAGGCGCGCAGAACTGTGATGGCGAGGTGGGCTGAAGCTCCGAATCCGAACAATCCGACTCGCTCGCCCGGCTCGACACCTGCGACACGGAGGCTACGAAAACCGATGATGCCGGCGCACAAGAGTGGCGCGGCATGCAGATCATCGAGGGCGGCGGGAAGGGAAAAAACAAAGTCCGCGTGGGCACGGGCGTATTCAGCGTATCCCCCGTCGACGGAATACCCGGTGAACACCGGCGAATCGCAGAGGTTTTCTTTGTTGTGCCGGCAATACCAACAAGTGCCGTCGGTTCCGCCCATCCATGAGACGCCGACTCGCGTGCCTGCGGGAAGCTCCGGGGTTCCTCCCGCGACGATTTCGCCAACGATCTGATGACCGGGAATGACTGTTTGGCGAAGGGGCGGCAGCTCGCCTTCCACAATGTGCAAATCTGTACGACAAACGCCACAGGCCCGCACGCGCAGCACGACATGACCGGGTTGGGGCTCGAGCTGCGGAACTTCTCGAATCTCTAGCGGGTGGTTCGAAATGCTTTGAGGCGAAGTAAGAACCGCAGCGTGCATGTTTTCTCTTCTCGAATGATCCTATCGTTATATTGGAAAAGGCCGGAACGCTCCACCACACCCAAACGGAATGCTTCGCCAAACGCTCTTATATCTATCCCAGCAGGGCTGGTTGCGTCATTGGGTGGAGGATTCGCCGCTTTCCCGCAGGTTAACGTCGCGCTTCATCGCGGGGCGAGCATTATCCGATGGGATCAGCGTCCTCGAAAAATTATCTAAAGAGCGAATGCTCGGGACCCTTGATTTTCTTGGCGAGAATGTCACATCGCTCGACGAAGCCGCCCATTCGAAGACCTGTTATCTGCAGGCGCTTGCGGAGATCGAACGCGCGCATCTGCCGGCGACCGTCTCCATTAAGCTTACGCAATTCGGCTTGGATTTTTCGGAAGATGCGTGCCTAAAAAACGTTCTATCGCTGGTTGAGCGGGCAAACGCAATGAATAGCCGGGTGGAGATCGACATGGAGTCGAGTGAGTATACGGATCGGACGCTCGGAGTTGTCAGCCATATCCACCAACGATTTCCGGACCGGGTGCGCGCTGTGATTCAAGCCTACCTGTATCGCAGCGAAGCGGATATCCGAAGCTTATCGGAACAGCGGATACCGGTTCGCTTGTGCAAAGGGGCGTACCGTGAACCGGCAACCGCCGCTTTTCCGGAAAAGAACGACGTAGATGCGAACTACGTCAAGCTGATGAAGCTATTGTTGGACAACGGTACGTATCCAGCGATTGCAAGTCACGATGAGAACATCATCCGCGAAGCGCAACGTCACGTAAAGGAACAAAAGATCTCGCCTGATCGTTTTGAATTTCAAATGCTCTATGGAATTCGCCGCGATCTGCAGCGGCAACTCGTTGGCAAGGGGTTCCGGCTTCGCTTGTATGTTCCGTATGGCGACGCCTGGTACCCCTACTTCATGCGGCGCCTGGCAGAGCGCCCTGCAAACCTGCTGTTTTTGGCAAAGAACGTGATTCGAAGTTGAATGTTAGATGAAGAGGGAACCCTGAGTTCCGGAAAAGGGGTCTAATAGAAGTAATGAGGCACTGGCTGTATCTGATCGGTAAACTTGCCATCGCTGCCGGAGTCATCTTCGGGCTGCAATTTACCGTGGAACACCTGTTCCCGATCCCGCCGCCGACCCGATTTGGGCCACCGCCGGTTATGTTTCTGCATGACCTACCGTTTACATTCGCAATTTTCGCCGTTTGGCTGACTGGCGCGGGACTCTGTTCTGTAATCATCTGGGATCACCGGCGGCGCTGCCGGACCTGTCACCGGCGGCTGATCATGCCGATCGTGACGGGCTCTTGGGGACACATGGTCACGTTCGGCCGGCCGAAAACGGAGCTCATTTGTCCCTTTGGGCATGGAACGTTGAGGATCGAGGAGCTGCAGATCACCGGGCGGCAATTTCCGGATTGGGAGCCGCACGACGACAACATCTGGAAGGAGCTCGAGTCGTACGAGGCCCATAGATGAGCAGAATAATGGGCCGAATCGGGCAGGATGAGAAAATTAGTGTCGTAGGCCCCACATTTGCCTGTACGCCTTAGATTTTCCCCGAAGAAAAAGTCTCCACGGCGCTCTTCTGCTGCCCGGCCATCGCGGCCGCTTACTCCTGTCGAAAAATCCGTATTTTTCGGCACGCTCGCGACGCTGTTGATTGCACTGGGAGTGGTTTGGTTTCTCTACGCCAAGTACGCACGGTTAACCGACGAGAAGCTGACCCAGGGCCCGTTCCCTAATTCTTCGCTCCTTTATGCGGCGCCTGAAGCGATAGGAATCGGAGACCGCGGCACGCCTTTGCAGTTCGCCACGCGCCTCCGCGAAAGCGGCTACGGCGAGGATGCGCGCTCGAATATCACTGGCTGGTATCATTTGCGCCCGGATGCAATTGAGATTTTCCCCGGACCCGAATCTCACGCGGCCTCAGAGCCTGGAGTTATTCGGTTCACGGACGGCAAAATCTCTTCAGTTATTTCACTCAGCGACAACACACCGAGGACGGAATACACGATAGAACCGCAGGTTCTCAGCAGCCTATTCGATAAGAATCGCGAAAAACGGCGGCTGGTGAGGTACGAAGACATTCCCCCGGTTCTGGTGCATGCGGTCGTTTCTATAGAAGACAAGCGCTTTTTTCAGCACTCCGGATTCGATCCTATCAGGATCATAAAAGCGCTGTTCGTCGATATAAAAGCAAGACGCAACGCACAAGGCGCTTCGACGATTACCCAGCAGCTTGCCCGAAACTTGTGGCTCGATAGCCGCAAGACGTTCGGGCGCAAATTCGACGAGCTGCTGATTACGATTCACCTGGAGCGAAAGCTTACGAAACAGAAGATTTTCGAATACTATGCCAACCAGGTGGACCTCGGCCGCCGCGGATCCTTTGCGATTCGCGGATTCGGGGAGGCTGCACAGGCGTACTTCGGCAAAGACATACGGCAATTGTCGCTGCCCGAAGCCGCAACTCTGGCAGGGTTGATTCAAGAGCCGAGCTTTAGAAATCCGGTGCGGTGGCCGGAACGCGCCAAAGCGCGGCGAGATACAGTGCTCAAGCTGATGCTTGACAACGGCTACATTACTGAATCGCAATATGCCGAGGCCAAGGCTGTACCGATGGTCATTGCGAAACAAGGCATCGAATCGGCAGATGCACCATATTTTGTCGATCTTGTGAACGAGCGCCTCAGTGAACATTTCCAAGATCGCGATTTTCAGGCCTCCGGCTCGAAGATTTACACGACCTTGGATCTTGATCTGCAGCGTGATGCAGCGGCAGCCGTTGCGTTGGGCATACATGAGATAGAGGTTTTGGCTGCCAAGCGCAGGAAGCAGGGGGTCGCGATAGAAGATCCCCAAATCGCGTTGATCTGCCTCGATCCACATACAGGCGAGGTGAAAGCGCTGATTGGGGGAAAGAATTATGGCGTGAGCCAGTTGAATCACATCGTTGCTAAGCGGCCCTCGGGAAGTATTTTCAAGCCATTCGTCTACGCCGCGGCCTTGAATACCGGACTTTCGGGCCGCCCCGATCCAATTACACCGTCTACAACGTTGGAAGACGAGCCGCGCACGTTCTACTACAACGGGCAAACGTATGAGCCAATGGACTATCATCGCGGAGATTGGAACGGGACGGTGACCTTACGCGAGGCGCTCGCGAAATCACTGAACGTGCCTACAGTGGAAGTGGCTGAAGCTACTGGATACGGGGCGGTTGCAGATTTGGCGCATAAAGCCGGCCTTACCGACATTCGCGCCACCCCCGCGATGGCTTTAGGAGCTTACGATGTGACTCCGCTTGAAATCGCCACTGCTTACACAATGTTTGCAAACGGTGGGGTACTGGTGAAGCCGCGCTTCGTCTCCAAAATTGTGGACAAAGACGGAAACGACATCTGGACTTCTGAACCAGAGACCAAGAAGATCCTCGATCCGCGCGTTAATTACATGATGGTGAACCTGATGCAGGAAGTGCTTCGAAGCGGTTCGGGGGCCGGCGTTCGGGGGCGCGGCTTCACGCTCCCGGCAGCAGGCAAGACTGGCACGTCTCACGACGCATGGTTTGCAGGCTTCACGACGAAGCTTCTATGCATCGTGTGGGTGGGTCTTGACGATTATCAGGATCTGAAATTGGACGGCGCGAAGGCGGCGCTTCCGATTTGGACTGAGTTCATGAAGCGCGCTCACAAGCATCGCGCTTACAGAGACGTTTCGGATTTTGCTGTGCCCGAAGGCGTGGTGAGCGCGCAAATCGATCCATTAACGGGCCAGCTCGCAACGAGCGCGTGTCCAGAAGTTCAGACCGACTACTATCTGCTGGGGACGCAACCTGTGCAGTTCTGTACGCTCCACCAGGGCGGATCAACACAGATTGCGGGTTGGGAGACGCCGGCCCAAACTGCACCCGCAGGAAACGGAGCGAATGCGGCTCCGGCCCCGGTAACCACCGCACAAGCTTTGCCGAACCAGGACTTTCCGACCCCCCAGCGAGAAAAGCCAAAAGAGAAGAAGCCCGGTTTTCTGGACAGGTTGAAAAACATTTTCCGGTAAACGGTTCCCCCGTTCTGGCTTGAAAAGGTATATAGTACAAGACAAAGGGGGATCGTATTGTGATCTCTTTCTCTGGGTTACGTTTCGCCTGCTGTCTGGCAGTATCGCTCGCTCCGTTCGGGAGTCTCGCGCAACAATCGACGGTAACGGATTCCGGCCTACGGGCTTCCGCTGCTACCAACACGCCGCTCAACTCGCCGCCTGCTCCGCTTCTCACCACTGAGATGCGCGGCGACATTTATATGGCGCGAAAGATGTATCGAGAAGCCATTGATATGTACCGCGAAGGACCGGCCGATTCCCCTGTTCTCGCGAACAAGATCGGTATCGCTTTCCATCAGCTCATGGAGTTCGGCCTTGCGAAGAAGAACTACGAGCGCGCAGTGAAGTTGGATCCGAAATACGCTGAAGCCATCAACAACCTTGGAACGATCTATTACGCGCAAACGAATTACCGTCGCGCAATCGGTTATTACAAGCGCGCGCTGAAGTATTCAGGTCCTTCGGCCTCCATCGAAGCGAATCTCGGGGCGGCCTATTTTTCGCGGAAGGACTATAACCAGGCCATGGAATGGTACGATCAGGCGCTGAAGCTCGACCCGGATATTTTTGAGCATCACAGCACGTTCGGCACACTCCTGCAAGAGCGCACTATCGGTGAACGGGCAACATTCCATTTGTATTTGGCTAAGTCGTACGCGAAATCGGGCGCTAAGGAACGCGCTCTGATCTACCTACGGAAGGCTCTCGAAGAGGGTATAAAGGATCGCAAGAAGATTCCGGATATGCCGGAGTTCGCTTCACTCAAAACGGATCCCGCGTTCAAACAGTTGCTCGAAGAAGATCCGAAGCCACTGTAACCAAGCATCTTCACAAAACGAAAGGTTAAGAGAACGAGCCCTTGGTGTGCGGCGCCACGGCCCGGTGCTGTTTGGTTTCCCAAGGTTTTGGTTGGCGGCCTACATCCCGATTGAGAACGCGATCATACTCGTGCTTCTGGCTGGTGGTGCCAAGCGAAGTGTTATAGAGACTCACGAGCCCAAGCGCTTCTTTTACGTCTTCCTCAAACTCATGCAGTGCTTTGAGCTCTTTGGCGGTAGCAGGCAGTCGTTTGCCTGTGGGAGTTTCGAGGAAAATTTGATAACCGGCGTTGAGCAAGGTGGCGATTTCCGGACCAACCAAAATGCCGGCTTTCTCGATCTCCGGTTGATTCTTTCCCTTATCTCCGATGATGGCGCCGACACCATGCTTCGTGATTTTGACTCGTCCATCGGGGAGATTTTCAGCAGAGAATCCAGCTTGGCGGAGCAATTCTATACGCTCGGCGAAGGTGGGCGGCTTGGCGTCTCGGCGGCGAAAGAACATACGACAAGTATAGAAATTAGCTCGTCGTTCAGAGTCCCGTGGTCGGTTTTTGAGCTACTGGGGCCGCTTCATCGCCGAGCCGGCGTCGGGGCAGTAAATAGTTGTGAACGTAGTCGCGAACCGCGTCTGCGAGAGGTGTGATGGGTTGTGTGAATCCGGCCGCGCGAAGCTTGCTGATGTTCGCGCATGTGTAGTACTGATATTTCTCGCGAAGTGTTTCCGGCATGTCGATAAAGTCGATGTCGGTCTGCCGGCCAAGCGCGCCGAAGATCGCATCAGCCAGCGAGAGCCACGTGGTTGCTTCACCGGAACCGATATTGAATAATCCTTCTCCATTCACGTTCTCAGCGAGGAAGATTGTGGCAGCCGCGGCGTCTTTGACGTATATAAAATCACGCCGCTGGCCGCCATCAGGGAACTCGGGCCGGTAACTCTTGAACAACGAAAGTCGGCCGCTTTCCCGAATTTGATGAAAGGCTTTGTGAACAACGCTTCGCATGTCGCCCTTATGATCTTCATTGGGCCCGAACACGTTGAAGTATTTTAGGCCGCTGATCCGAGGCAAAATTCCGGCGCGTTCCGCATAGCAGTCGAACAGATGCTTCGAATAGGCATACATGTTCAGCGGCCGCAGACTCGCGAGCGATACTGTCTCAGGCAAACTGGCTCCGAGCGCGCCGTAGGTGGCGGCCGAGGATGCGTAGACAAAACGACGCCCGCCCTCAAGCGCGAAATGCGCGAGCGACTTTGTGCACTCGAAGTTATTCCGGATCAGGTAAGCGGCATCGGCTTCGCTTGTATCAGTGCACGCGCCCAAATGGAAGACTGTTGCGATGTTACTGAACAGATGAGGCGCGGTATCTATACGCGCGAGTAGATCATCGGCCTCGAGATAATCGGCGAATTGGAGCGGAGCGAGATTCTTCCATTTTTCGTCCTCGCCGAGGAAATCGGCTACGAGGATATTGTTGAGGCCGCGGCGATTGAGCGCGGTGATGAGAGCGCTTCCAATGAAACCAGCGCCTCCGGTTACGAGAATTCGTCCTCGTGAAAGATCGGTCATCCCCAGAGCTTATGATTGGCGGACGATCAGAAGCGGCGCTTTGACCCGATGGCGGACAGAGTTGATCGTCGTTCCAAATATAAGGTCCTTTAAGCCGCGGTGGCCGTGCGAAGCCATGATGAGGAGATCGGGATGGACCTCTTGAGCCGCGGAGGCGATTTCTTTCGCGGGATTATTTCCGTGCCGCACGACTACATCGACGTTCACATTTTGCTGCCGCAAGCAAGAGACGACATTTGCGAGATAATCCTGGCCTTCCGTAATCTCGGCAGTTGAGGAGAGCGAACCAAACATTTGGCTGGTGACACCTTCTTCTACGTGCAAAAGAATGATCTTTGCATGATGCGATTTGGCGAGAGCAAGGGCATTCCCGAGCGCTTCGTGATCGGCCGGGCTGTGATCAAGCGGAACGAGAATACGCGAATAGGTACGCGAAGGAAATACAGGCGCGGCGTCTTCAGGCACAGTAACTGCCACACGCTCCGCAACGAGAGGCGCGCGATGGAGCCAAGGCCAGCAGGTAATCATGGCGAGAAGCGCGATGAACGCGAGTCCAACAACCAGAGATACGAACATCAAGGTGGAGCGATGGTTGGCGCTTTGTGAAATCCACGCGCCCGCCTGACTCCAGAGAAACCAAATATTCAGAACGAGAATGAACGCGGCGCACAGCCATGCCCCTATTTGCAGCCATACGCCGTTAACGAACGGACCCATTCGCTTGCGGTCGCTCGTGAAGTGCAATAGAGGAATGACGGCAAATGGCAATTGCAGGCTGAGAATGATTTGGCTGATGATGATTAGCTTGTAGGTGCCGGAAGCGCCGAATATATAAATCGTCAACGCGGCTGGCGCGATGGCAAGACAACGGGTGACCGCGCGGCGGAGCCAAGGCTGCATCCTGAAACGCAAGAAGCCTTCCATGACAATCTGCCCAGCCATTGTGCCGGTGAGAGTGGAAGATAATCCGGAGCAGAGCAGAGCAGTGCCAAACAATACGCTCGCGAGAGCTGTCCCTAAGAGCGGCGAAAGAAGTTGGTGAGCCTGCTGAATCTCGGTAACCACGATGTGACGCTTGAAAAACACTGCGCCGGACATCACGAGAATGGCAGCGTTCACAAACAAAGCGCCATTGAGAGCGAGCGCGGAATCGAGGAAGTTGAAGCGGCACGCGCGGCGTTTGTCTTCCGTCGTCTCACCGATTTGACGGGTCTGAACGAGCGCCGAGTGGAGATACAGGTTGTGCGGCATAACAGTGGCTCCAAAGATGGCCACGGCAATATACAGAGTTTGTGAGTTCAGGCGCGGAAGCAAGCCGCTGGTGATTTCCGGCACGTGTGGATGGGCGAGGAAGATCTCGAACGCGAAGCAGCCCGCGATCGTAGCAATAAGCGCTAATACAAAGGCCTCGACCACTCGTATTCCGAGGCGAGTGAGCCAGAGGACTAACAAGACATCGGCGGCGGTAATCAGAACTCCGGCAAGCAGCGGTAAATGGAACAACAGATTCAGGCCGATCGCGGCACCCAGCACTTCGGCCAGATCGCAGGCGATAATGGCGAGCTCGCAAAGCACCCAAAGCGTGTACGATACAGCCCTTGGATATTCATCGCGGCAGGCTTGGGCGAGGTCGCGCCGGCTTACGATGCCGAGACGCGAACTTAACGTCTGAAGCAGCAGCGCCATGAGATCGGAAAGAACGAGTACCCACAGGAGGCGGTACCCGAAACGCGCTCCGCCCTCTAGATCGGTGGCCCAGTTCCCCGGATCCATGTAGCCGACGCTGACGAGATAGGCGGGTCCCGCAAACGCGAAGAGGCGTCTCCAAAATCTGGAGTGAGAAGTAGCGACGCTCTGGTGGATTTCAGGAAGAGAGTATGCTGGTACCTCGGCAGTGCGATTGCGAAGCATGCTCAAAACATCAGTATGGCACCGGCAAAATTATGATGTTGTTCTACTTTACGTTTCATCTATAAGCAGCTGATAACAACTAAGATGTTCTGGCCTTCTGCAGGGCGTGTGAAATGATGCCTACATAGCGAACCGATGCAATTGCTCGACTATTTTCCCCGCCTCCGCTCGCGATCCGTGCTGTTCGCCATTGCAATTTCCAGCGTGGCTCTTGCTGCCGTCTGCTTGTTTTACATGAAGGAGATCGTCCACTCTCCATACACTGTTGTGGCTTTCGGGGGACTGCTGGCCTACGCTCTGATCGCATCGCGGCGAACGGGAAGAGATCAGAAGCTGAAGCTAGCGTTTTATTACCTGGTCGGGCGGCGCAAAACGAACGGTGCGAATACCTCCAAGCCAGACATGCTGGGCCGGGTTGATGGAATTGCCGGCGGCGAAATCTACGGCTGGGCTTTTGATAGGAACAACCCTTCTCGCGCAGGAAAACTCAATATCTACCTTGACGGCGAACTATGCAGTGAAGTTCTTGCCGTGCATTACCGGCCGGATGTTGGACAACACGCCTTCTATTTCGATTTAACGCGGGACGGGCAAGCCAAATCGAAAGCCCGCGTGGAGGCAACATTCGCAGATGGGAGGTTGGTGCCGAATTCACCACTGACTGCGGAAATACCTCGCCGTGACGGACCAAGGCAGCGCGAGGCAATTCTGTTCATGCACATAGCTAAGACGGCTGGCACTGCGTTCCGAGAGGTGATGATCGAAAACTATAAGCCGTCTGAAGTGGCTTATTTGTATCCGGATCCTCCCGGTTTTCTGGCCGGGCATTTCGAAGCACTGCCTCTAGAACAGCGCGCGAAATTTCGCTTGGTTATAGGACATTTCCAGTACGGTGTTCACGCACATCTCCCGCAGGAATCCACCTATGTCACCATTGTTCGGGACCCCACCGAGCGAATTCTTTCGCATTACTGTTACATGCTCGAAATGCAGCCTGGGTTGGCGCGGCATGGGAGTTCACGCCTGTCTCTTGCCGAAATGCTTGAACGGGGCATGACGGTGAATCTCGACAACCTCATGGTTCGTTGCTTCGCCGGCGTGGATGAAAAGGACGTGCCGCCCGGGCGCGTAGATCAGCGGGCCTATGATCTGGCCGTTCATCATTTGAAAACGCGGTTTTCATACGTCGGTTATCAGGACCGAGCCGATGAAGCGTATGCGGCGCTTCAGACGAAGTTCAGTTGGAAGCCCCGTTCATCCCTTGCGATAGTGAATCGAGGCACGCGGCCCGAAAGATGTGATGAAGAAACGCGCAAAGTGATCGAGCGCTTCAATCATTGGGACCGGCAGCTTTATACGGAAATTGAGAAGTTATTCCCGTAGCTCTGTGGAGCGAAATCTAAGCTCGACTATTGAGATAGGCGCAGAATCTGCGAGGCAATCTGCTGGAAGGCGGAAGAGAGCTCGCTTTTGTTGGAAGCGTAGATGAAGAGCCCTACCGGCTTGGTTGAGTCGAAATTCGAGGCGCGCGGATCATTAGCTACCCGCTCCAGGAAATCGGTATCGATTGGCATGGCCTCATTTCCGCCCAGTCCGATTGAATATATGATCGTGCCGTACGTGCTATCCGAGCGAATCGTCATCGCTGCGGAATCAGCGGCATTTTCAGACGCGTATCTGGCGGTTCGCGGCATATCGGGGCGGATTTGGCCGACGTACGGATTGCCGCTGGGAAACAGATCGAGAGGCTTGTAGTTGCCATCGACGACTGAGTTTCCGTACGCATCGGTAGTTGGAATGTAGGCCACATCCACGCGCCCATATATCGAGTACTGCCAATTGGAATTGGGAAACATGCAACCCGGAGCGTTGATAGTTGTTGGACTCGCAGTAGATGAAATCGGAACACCCGCGGCGCTTAGAACGGCTGCGGTATAACCCGTGGCATTCAGCGGCAGCCCTGTCTCCTGGGAGCCGTCGGCGATCACGCCAGTCAGATTATCGTGGATGTTGCATCCACTGACTGGCTCTGGTATCAGATTAGCCGGATTAGTGTTGTACAGCATGGGAGGCGGTTGATTGACGCCAGGATCATAGCGGATGTCGGCCTGCGTCTTAATTGGAAAAGTGGCCACCAATCCATTCGGCTGACCGTCAGTAAAGAATAGGACGACATTGAGCGCGCCGGGTTGATTTATCACGTTCTTGATTTCGGTATAGGCCATGCTCAAAGCTTGCGCGGAACTTGTATCGCCCGTGCACTGCAGAGTGTTTAACACCGAATTCAAGCTGGGAGAGTTGGATTTGAAGTGGATCGTCGGCGCATAATCGACGTTTGCTCCCGTCTGAAACGTGATGAGTCCCACTTGGTCTCGACCATCTACAAATTGGTTTACGAAGCTTTGTGCCGACGCCACCATCGGAGCGCAGGAACTTGTGACGTTCATCGAGTTAGAGCGGTCGAGCACGAGCATGACGTTTGCATCCCGGCGAGTGGCCTGACCAGTTGCTGCTAATGTTGCTGTTCTAATGCCGAGAATCGGCATGAAATAGAGTGGCGCTGTGACGGTCGCGCTTACAGTTACGGTGCGGGTGTGTGTGCCGGTTTGTGCGATTGCAACGTTTGGCTGCCCCCCGACAAGCGCGGTACCCATCAACCCAGTTGGAAAGTTCGCCGCGAAGTAGGTTTGCGCGGTTTGCGTAGCAGAGTTGATTTGCGCCTGCAACGTTAGACCTACGCTGAGCGACCGGCCCGCGGCGAGAGCTGCAGCATCTACAGCGGAGGAAAGCTTGGCCTTTAACCAGTAGCCGACACTGCCGTCAATTGCGAGGCCGACCAAAGGAAGCACGACGGTCGTAATCATGAACGTGAGGAGGATTAAGGAGGCCCCTCGCTCATTTTTTCTCGACCGAGGTCGTAAGTTGTAGTATCTTATCGGCAAATCGTCGACACCGCTACCTAGATTTAGTGAAACGGATGGCGGGACTTTCTCATCCCGCGCCGGTTCTCAAAGACTCTTATCGGAAAGAACCATGATTGACATTGGATAATCAGGTAGCCCGAGCACGATGAAGGCCACCGTACAACTCTCGCTTGACCTGACAGATTTGGAAGAGGCGATTCGAACAGCAGAGTCGGGCCTGCGAGCAGGAGTCGATTGGTTGGAAGTGGGGACCCCGCTGATTATTGCCGAGGGAATGCGCGGTGTAAGAGAGCTGCACGCGCGATACCCCGAGACACCGATTGTGGCGGACCTCAAAACCATGGACGGAGGATGGCTAGAGGCTGAGATCATAGCGAAGGCGGGTGCGGCGATGGTCGTGGTGATGGGCCAGGCCCACACGGAAACCGTTGAACTGGTCGTCAAAGCTGGAGCTGATTTTGGAGTGAAGGTGATGGGCGACAACATGGCGATGCCGGACCCCGTTGCGGGCGCGAAACGGCTCGAGGAGCTCGGCTGCGATTACGTGATTCACCATATCGGCTTTGACGTGCGTACGCTTCGCGCCGAGCGAGGGCTGAGCATGCCGAGCCCTTTGGACCGTTTGCGCGAAGTGGTTGAGGCAGTGTCCGTTGCAGTGCAGGCGGTCGGCGGCCTGACGCTGGAACAGGCCATTGAAACACCGCGATACGGCGCGCCATTGGTTGTGATTGGGGCCCCTTTGGCGATTGATGCACATGCGTTCCGGACAGGTGCCGGAGATGTGGAGGGCGTACTGCGGTTAATTTGCGAACGCGTGCATGCGTACGGAGACGTACCTGTCGGAAAGGAGCCCGTCGCATGAGCGGGACGATGCCGGCTGTAGTGAACTATGCCCGGGAGCCGCTGTCGGTTGAGATGCGGGAGGTACCTGTTCCCGAGATTGGCGAGCGCGATGTGCTACTGCGGGTGGGCGCAGTCAGCGTGTGCGGAAGCGATCTCCATCAGTGGCGTGGATCCGCAAGCTGGCCTGTGAATTATCCATGCATCTTGGGACATGAGTTTGCGGGGACGGTTGCAAAAACCGGAGCTCGCGTTTCAGGTTTCGCGGAAGGGGATCGGGTGGTAAGCGAGACGGCTGCTGTGATCGATGAGTCGTCATCCTTCAGCCGGAGCGGTTTGTACAATCTTGACCCGGCTCGGCGCGGATTCGGCTATGGAGTGGATGGCGCGATGGCGAATTTTGTGCGAGTGCCTGAGCGCTGTTTACACCGCATTCCCGCGGGCGTCGCCTTTGAGAATGCCGCGCTCACTGAACCGTGCTGTGTCGCGTATAACGCGGTGTGCATCAATGGTCGGGTCCGGCCGGGAGATGATGTTCTCGTTATTGGGCCAGGGCCGATTGGCTTAATCTGCGCGCTGATGGCGAAGCTCAGTGGCGCTGGGCGTGTGATCGTGGCCGGTTTGCCTGCTGACCGGGTCCGGTTCGCAGTGGCTCGCGCGCTCGGCGCTGATGAAACGCTTGAAGGTGAAGTTGCTGAATACGTCAAGGAGGTCGGGAATGGTCTTGGAGTGGACGTTGTGGTCGACGCGTCTGGAGCGTCGGCGGCTCTGCAGCTCGCAATGCAAGTTGTCCGTCCCGCGGGGCAAATCATAAAGGTTGGCTGGGGCCCGCAACCCATGAACTTCAGCCTGGATCCGGCAGTGCAAAAGAACGCGACTATTCAGGGCAGTTTCTCGCATAACTGGCCGGTGTGGGAGCGAGTCATCGCGATGATTGTGTCGGGTCAGATCAACGTTGAGCCGATGATCAGTCGAGTGGCGCAGCTTTCCGAGTGGCTGGACTGCTTCGAAAAGATGCACAGGGGCGAATTGGTAAAGGCGGTTTTGACGCCCTGATGGAGCTCGGGCGGCCTCCATAATGCCTCTTCAAATTGCGGCTTTTCCGAAGTGCTACTTGGAGCAGATTGTTAGCGGGCGCATGTCCGTTTTCGAATGGATCGAGATGGCCCGGCAGCTCGATGCAGATGGCCTCGAGATGTATGACCGGTTTTTTAAGAGTCTTGAGGATAATTACATCGACGGGGTGAGGGAGGCGATTCACGCGGCAGGTTTCGCCATGCCGATGCTGTGTTGCTCTCCGGATTTCACGAGTCCCGAGCCGGATAAACGAAAAGCGGAAATTGCGCGTGAAGCCGAGATGATCCGGATCACGCTGCGCCTGGGCGGGCCTGGCGCGGCGTGTCGCATTTTGACAGGACAGCGCTATCCGGAGGTGAGCTGGGAGCAAGGAAAAGAATGGGTGCTGGACGCAATTGAACAACTGTTGCCGATCGCGAGAGAGCACGATATTGTGCTTGGACTCGAGAACCACTACAAGGACGGCTTCTGGAAATACCCGGAATTCGCCCAAAGAATGGATCGCTTTCTCGAGATTGTGAAAGCGGTTCCTGATCGCAGCCACTTCGGCGTGCAGTATGATCCTTCGAACGCTATCGTTGCCGGTGATGACCCTATCGAATTATTGCGAGCCGTTGCAGATCGCGTGGTCAGCATGCACGCGAGCGACCGGTATCTCGCGCATGACGCCACTCTCGATGAACTGCGGCAGAGTGACGGAGTTCTCGGATACTCAGAGAAGCTTCGTCACGGGGTTACGGGCCAGGGATTGAACGATTACGATGCCATCTTTCGCATATTGGCCGAACACAACTATAAAGGATGGGTCAGCATCGAAGACGGCATGAAAGGAATGGACGAGATGGCGCAGTCGCTCGCATTTTTGCGCGAGATGAGCAGGAAGTATTTCTCCGCTGGCTAGCATGGAATCGGGGATGGCGATGCAAGACTGCTTAACCAACAACTGGCTAGAGATGGCAGTTCGGTTTATTGTTTCACGATTCCGGGATCCGCGAGGTAAAGAGCAAGATCAGCCGCGATCTGCTTGTTGAGCTGGATCGAACCGGCGTTAGCATCGCTTCGGACCTATGAAGTTGTTGGTATGCCGGCGATTAAAGTGCAGATGTTGCCGAATGGCGGAAGCAATCCCGTAGCGGCTGCAGCTATGGAGCAGCCGGCGCATTCGTAAGCGCTGGGAGATTTGCCTTACGTAGTTGCCTGTTTAGATTTTGAAGCTGGGTTGTTCTTAATTGATCCCAAGCGCTTAGCTGGTCCTGAAGCTCGTTTCTCAGCTCCTGAACTGCTGCTATAGCCTGCGTCGTGGGGGCGCTGTCGGAGCCTTGAAGGATCTCGAGAACATGCGCGAGCTCGTTATTGATAGAGCTCAGGTTTGCGTGAGCCGAAGGGTTGGGCTCGCCGAATCGCGGACCAGTCGCACCCTGAAGAGCAAGCAGTTGTTTAGCGAAATCGGCAAGAGCGTCCTTCAGGCTGCCGGCCTGCTTCGCGTCGAGTCGCTTCATCTGGTCGCGCAGCCGGCGAAGTTGAGTAAGCGCATCGTAATCGTCTCGCATCATTTCCGAAATTTGAAGCGATAAAGTGAGCTGTTGTTCGAGATCCGCCGTGGACGTTTTAATTCGCGGGTCCATAACGACAATCAGAGGCTGGGAGAACACTTTTCCGGCGACGGTCAGCTTAACGGTGTATTGCCCCGGCAAAGCCCACGGACCAAGCGGCACTCTCGGAGTATCGCGGTAAATGGCCGAAATCGGGTAATCGTGATGCAGCGCTTTTGGCGGGGGGTAATGGAGGTCCCAAACAAATCTATGCGTACCGAGGGCCGCGGACAGAATTTTCGGAAGCCGTACCCAATATGTCGGAACGTGTAACTCCTTCTCTAATTCCGCTTCCGTTACGTCAGGTTTGTCCTCGCTTGAATAACGCCGTATTAATTGATTCTTGGAATCGAAAATTTCCAGAGTGACCGTTCCGCCATCTCCCGGTACTCTGTAATCGATGATCGCGCCATCTGGAGGATTTTGACCCACCGGTTCTTCTGGCGGGAGAGGCGTATCGGTATTGCGGTTCCAGCGCCAGCGAATCGCAGTCTCGGGCGCGAACAGGAAGGCGCTCGATCCCGAAGTGTTTTCCGAAATCTGACGTAGCGGCGTGATGTCGTCCAGGATCCAAAAGGAGCGGCCATGCGTTGCGACTATGAGATCGTCGTCGTGAATGACAAGGTCGCGGACCGAGGTGACAGGAAGATTCAACTGCAGCGGCTGCCAGTCCTCGCCATCGTCAAACGAGATGAACACGCCAATTTCGGTTCCGGCAAAAAGGAGTCCCTGGCGCTTCGGATCCTCGCGTACCGCATTGACAACCGCCCGCTCAGGGAGGCCCTTCACAATTTCCGTCCATGTCTTTCCGCCATCACGCGTGCGGTAGATATGCGGCTTCAGGTCATCTAAGCGGAAGCGATTGACCGCCGCGTACGCGGCGCCTGTATCGAAGTGTGATGCGTCCATCAGCGAAACTTTGCTCCAGGGCGTGAGCGCGGGAGGGGTCACGTTGTCCCAAGTTTTTCCGCCATCGTGTGTCACGTGAATGAGACCGTCATCTGTGCCCGCCCAGATCAGATTGATGTCTTTGGGCGAAGGCGAGACGGTGTAAATCACCCCGCGGTGCTGTCCTTTCTCCGGATCCTTCGATTCAAATGCCTGAATCACGGCCGGCATTTCCCATTGCTGGCGCGTCAAGTCAGGACTGATAACCTCCCAGCTATTCCCTCCATTCGTGGTTTTGAAAAGGACGTTGGAGCCGAGATACAGCGTGCGCGGATCAATGGGCGAAAAGAGCACCGGCATGGTTCGCACGAAGCGGTATTTGCCCCGGAAGACTTGCGGGCTGATATCCTGCACGGCTCCCGTTCTCCAATCAAAACGAGTGATCTTGCCGCCATAGATAAGATCCGGATTCAGCGGATCGGGCGCGACGTAGCCGTACTCTTCAAGGCCTACGGGGTGCCAGTTGCGGAAGCTGATGGAACCGTCATCGCTCCTGCTTTCGATGCCGACGGATCCGCTTTCTTGCTGCCCGCCATAGACCCAATACGGGAAGCGATTGTCTGTGATCACGTGATAGAACTGCGCGGTCGGTTGGTTATACCAGGAACTCCATGTTTTCCCGCCGTTCACGCTGAGCGTTGCGCCTTGATCCACTCCGAGAAAAATAATGTCCGGGTTCTGAGGGTTGATCCAGATGGTGTGATAATCGTCGCCGCCCGGCGCGCCTTTGATCCCGATGAACGAAACACCCGCGTCAGTCGAGCGATAGGTTGTCGTGTTGGCGATGTAAAGTTTGTCTTCGTTTTTGGGATCGACCTCGACGCCGGCGAAATCGGATCCGCGACCACACAGACGCTCTTCACTGTTGATCTTGCGCCAAGTTTCACCCGCGTCGTCCGAACGGTAGAGGCCGCCGAATGCGGGAGAAGCGTCCATCAATGCATACATCCGCTTCGTATTACTTGGAGCAATAGTGAATCCGATGCGTCCCAGGCCTTGCTCGATCATCGGAACTCCTTGAGTGAGCTGACGCCACGTAGTTCCGCCGTCAGTCGATTTGAAGAGCCCGCTTCCTGGTCCGCTAAACGAGTTTCCGATTTCCCATGGCGCTTGCCGTGCAGACCACAGCGAAGCATAGATCACCTGCGAGTTGGATGGATCGAATCTTACCTCAACTGCTCCTGTGTTCTCGTCTTTGTAAAGGACGCGCTCGAACGATTTGCCTCCGTCCGTGGATCGATACACTCCGCGCTCCCTATTTGGTCCGTAGGGATGGCCGAGAACCGCCACAAAGAGCCGGTTTGGATCCGTGGGATCGACAATGATGCTGGGAATTTGATAGCCATCTCTGAGGCCAAGGTGCTCCCAAGTTTTTCCGGCATTTGTGGACTTGTAAATTCCATCTCCGACGGAAAGATCCGGACGCTGCAGACCTTCGCCGCTGCCGACATAAACAATATTCGGATCGGAAGGAGCTACGGCAAGCGCGCCAATTGAGCCAGTATCTTGGCCGTCGAAAATCGGCGTCCATGTGTTGCCGTAATCCGAGCTTTTCCAAACTCCCCCGTTGTTAGGCGCCATGTAAAAGACGTCCGGTTGTTGGACAACGCCGCTGATGGCAACCGTGCGGCCGCCGCGAAAAGGCCCGATGAGGCGGTATCGCATTTCCGCGAAGTAACTGCGGTCGACTTGTAAAGCTGTTGCGGAAATAACCGCTTGCGTGAAGAGCAGGGCAGTAACGAAAGATCGCACGTCAGCGCCGCCCTATTTGAACTCCAAAATCTCTTTCTCTTTCGCCTTTGCCGCCTGGTCGATCTTTGAGATTTGGCTATCAGTCAGTTTTTGAATGGCATCGAGGGCTTGACGCTCTTCGTCTTCGCTGATCGCTTTGTCTTTGAGCATCTTCTTCAAATGCTCGTTCGCGTCGCGGCGGATATTTCGCAGCCCGACCCGCCGCTCTTCAGCTAGATGGCTGAGTTTTTTCGCCAGATCCCGGCGGCGCTCTTCGGTTAATGGCGGAATGGGCACACGCACGATTTTGCCGTCATTGGAAGGATTGAGTCCAAGATCGGCATTGCGGATCGCCTTCTCGATAACGCCGATCATGGAGGTATCCCACGGCTGAACTGTGATCATGGCCGGTTCCGGCACATGAAGTTGCGCCACTTGGTTCAGCGGAACTGGGGATCCATAGTATTCGACACGCACGCTATCGAGCAAGCTAATCGACGCGCGTCCCGTTCGGATGTGCGTCATCTCCTGCTGCAATTCCGATAGCACCTTCTCCATTCTGGTGCGTGCGTTTGTCTCTATGTCTTTTGTGCTTCGAAACGCGCTCGTGCCAACACCTGCTTGATGTTCTTGTTTCATATATGAAGAATTGCGATTCAGCGAATAATGGTTCCTACCGGCTCGCCCATCGCCATTCGCATTATATTGCCGTTCACGTTGAGATCGAAGACCGTAATAGGCATCCCGTTATCCCGGCACATTGCTACGGCAGAAGCGTCCATTACGCCCAGGTCCTTGGACAGAACCTCCGTGTAACTCACCTCGGGATATTTCACTGCGTTCACGTATTTCTTCGGATCCTTATCATAGACACCGTCAACGCTCGTCCCTTTTGCGATGATCTCGGCGTGTATTTCGAGCCCGCGCAAGGTGGCTGCCGTATCGGTTGAAAAATAGGGATTCGAAGTTCCCGCTGCAAAGAGAACCGCGCGACCTTTTTCGAGATGGCGAATGGCGCGCCGCCGGATGTATGGCTCGGCCACTTGATGCATCTCAATGGCAGTCATGACACGCGTCGGGACGCCTTGCCGCTCTAAAGCATCTTGGAATGCAAGCGCGTTGATGACGGTTGCGAGCATGCCCATGTGATCGCCGGTCACGCGATCCATACTGTGAGCGGCTGCCGCGACGCCGCGAAAGATATTGCCGCCTCCTACAACAAGCCCGATTTGAACGCCCGCCTTCGCAACTTCCGCCACCTCGGCCGCAAGAGCCATGACGCGATCCGGATCCAGTCCAAAAGAACTGGGGCCAGCGAGAGCTTCACCACTGATCTTTAACAGAACTCGTTGGTAACGCGTCATTTCGCCTCCATCAGCCTTCGCATTGCGCCTGAGCAGGCCTCGAGCAAAATAGGCGGTTTCTTTACGCGGTCACTGGAAGAGGACTCTCCTGCACGCCAGGGACATCCATCGCATCGCCCACTTTATATCGCACGAACCGGGATACCTCGATATTGTCGCCGAGCTTCCCGCTAACGCTCTTTATGAGATCTGCCACAGATGTTGTGTTCTCCCGGATGAAAGGCTGCTCCAGCAAACATACCTCTTCGTAAAATTTGCTCATTCTACCTTCGGCAATTTTGTCGAGCATCTTTTCCGGTTTGCCCTCGTTGCGTACGCGGTCGCGCTGAATCTCGCGTTCTTTTTCCAAGAGGCTGGCGGGAACGTCGGCCTTGCTCACCCATTGCGGAGCGGCAGCCGCTATTTGCATAGCTATATCACGCACCAGCGCTTGAAATTCGGGCTTTCGGACAACCTCGTCAGAGTTGGTGCGGAGCTCGAGTAGCGCTCCTATTTGGCCGCCCGTGTGAATGTAATTCCCAGCGATCCCATGGCCATTGACCTCGAACACGATGAATCTCGAAACTGCGATGTTCTCGCCCAATTTCGCGATTTTTGTTCTGACCAGCTCGCCGACGGTTGTGTCTTGATCTTTGGCAAACTTTTGCTCGTATAACGCGTGGTGCTTCCGGAAATTTGCGCGCTCTGCCTCGGTGACCTCATCGATCCGCACCACTTTGGGCTTGGTTTCCGCGATATGAGCCGCTACGTCTGCGGTCAATTGCTGAAAATCTTCAGTACGGGCGACAAAGTCTGATTCGCAGTTCACCTCAACCAGGACGCCCAATTTCCCGTCGGGACTGATAAAGGATCCGATCAGGCCCTGTTTCGTCGAGCGGCTTTCTTTCTTGCTGGCTGAAGCGATCCCTTGCTTCCGAAGAATGACCTCCGCTTCAGCCATGTCGCCATTAGCTGCCACGAGGGCCCGTTTGCAGTCCATGATGCCTGCGCCAGTTCGCTCGCGCAGTCTCTTTACCATTTCTGGTGTAATGTCAGCCATCTACTTCCTCTAAATTTCTATTTTCAAGCACGCGTAAAATCCGGGGATGCGCGATACCTACTTACAAGCTTTGGGCGGCCAGACCACTTCTAGCCGGCCGCCCGTTTCAGTCGTGTCTAAGGAATTAGTGCTCGCTAACAGTTGTGCTGGCTAATTCCTCAGAGGCTTCGCTTCCAGGACCTTTTCTCGGCGCCGGCTCTGGCTCGCTCGCCGCAAGGCTCTCCGACATCAATTGCTCGGCGTACTTAGGGTCCATGTATTGCGTATACTCTTCGGGAGTGTGCTCGGCCGGCGCCTCTTCCTCACTCACGATCTTCTCGGCGGCGAATTCCTGCTCCGTTGCGAGCGAGCGGCCCTCGATCACGGCGTCTGCGATCTTTGTCGTGAATAGGCGGATCGCACGCAGCGCGTCATCGTTTCCCGGGATGACATAGTCCACTTCGTCGGGATCGCAATTCGTATCGACAACCGCGACCACGGGTATTCCAAGCTTGCGAGCTTCCTTAACCGCTATTGCCTCTTTGTTTGAATCGATGACGAACAGCAGGTCAGGCAAGCCGTTCATGTCTTTAATGCCTGCCAGGTTCTGCTGAAGATGTTTGCGCTCGCGTTCGAGTCGCCCGACTTCTTTCTTGGCTCGGCCCTCGTAAGCATTCTCCGCGGACATGGCATCCAATTCCTTCAGCCGCTTGATGGAGCGCTGCACCGTGACTATGTTCGTGAGCAGTCCGCCGAGCCAGCGCTGGTTCACATAGAACTGGCTGCAGCGCGTCGCCTCTTCTGCCACGGCTTCCTGAGCTTGACGTTTTGTACCAACAAACAGAACTGTCTTGCCCTGCGCAGCCATTTCGCCTACGTAGCGCATCGCATCTTTGAAGAGCTTCAGCGTCTTCTGCAGATCGACAATGTAGATCCCATTACGTTCGCCAAAGATGTACTCCTTCATCTTTGGATTCCAGCGCTTGGTCTGGTGCCCGAAGTGAACGCCGGCTTCGAGCAATTCCTTCATCGAAATTGACGGCATCTATCTCCTTATTTAGCTTCGCGGAACCAATCAGATTCGCGCGGCCCAAAGCGGAATTTTGCGCGGTTCTCATGGTATCCGGGTTTAGCCAAACGCACAAAGGCGTTTAGCGGGTATTGAGTTGGAACGAAGAACCAGAAGAAACTACCGCTTGGAAAACTGAAACCGTTTGCGGGCGCCCTTCTGACCGTATTTCTTTCGTTCATGTGCGCGAGCGTCGCGCGTAAGAAACCCGAGTTGCTTGAGCTTACCGCGCAACTCGGAATTGAATTCAATTAATGCACGGGCAATGCCAAGGCGCGCAGCCCCGGCCTGTCCACTGACTCCGCCGCCGTGGGCGCGGATCAAAATATCGAATCGTTCCGCGGTTTCAGTCGCGAGCAGCGGCTGCCGCACATAGGCGCGGGCGGATTCGTTCACAAAATAATTTTCAAAGGGGCGGCCGTTTACCGTGATCGTGCCCTTGCCGGGCCGCAGAATCACGCGTGTGGTAGCTGTTTTTCGGCGGCCGGTCCCTAACTGCTGAACTAACTTCGCTGGCACTACAATCCTTTCTTTCTATTTTCCGCCGTCACGATTTGCCAGGGAAAGCGGAGCCGGTTTTTGCGCCTGATGCGGGTGATGCTCGCCGGCATATACCTTTAGCTTCCGGTACATCTGTTTTCCCAGCTTTGTTTTCGGAAGCATGCCGGAAATGGCAAGTTCGACCATTCGCTCGGGGCGCGTTTCGCGCATCCGGCGAGCGCCGGTCTCGATCAGGCCGCCTGGATAACCGGTGTGACGCCGATATACCTTTTGACCTTCTTTGCCGCCTGTGAGCTTCACCTTGGCTGCATTGACGATGATGACGTGATCACCCGTATCGAGTGATGGCGCATACGTGGGTTTGTGTTTGCCCATCAAGAGCATAGCCGCGCGGCTTGCCACTCTGCCGAGAACGGCGGATTCGGCGTCAATGACGTGCCAGGTTCGAGTAATTTCACTCTTCGACGGGATCTCAGTTCGCATGGACAAACTTATTCTCTTCGGTTCGATTCCTCGAATCTTTAGTCTAGCGAATCGGAATTTTGGGTGTCAAACAAGGGACGGGCAAGCCTAAGCGCTCCACCGATTTCAGAAGTATCCATAGGAGAGAGGCGAGATGATGAACAGGCAGCTTGGAACAATTCGTACTAAAGTACCCTCATAATCAGAGTGCCCAGAATTCCTGTAGCGACCTACCGGCTCCAACTGCATGCAGATTTTGGGTTCGACGAGGCGGCTGCGATCGCTGATTACCTCCAGCAGCTCGGAATCTCTCACGTCTACACGTCGCCGTACCTGCAGGCCGCGCCGGGAAGCCAGCATGGATACGATGTTGTCGATCATCACAAAGTAAACGAAGAGCTGGGCGGAAGTGAAGCCCATGAGCGTTTCTCGAAACGCCTCGGCACGTGCGGTCTGGGACAAGTGCTCGACGTTGTTCCGAATCACATGGCGATTAGCGGGCGTCGCAATCGCTACTGGTGGGATGTGCTCGAGAACGGACCGGCGAGCCGATACGCGGGGTATTTCGATATCGACTGGCGATCGCAAGAAGAAAAACTTCGAAATAAGCTCTTGGTTCCAATACTGGGTGACCACTACGGCCGCGTGCTCAGTAAAGGCGAAATTCAGATCAAAAGGCAGGGCGGCGAATTTTACTTGAAGTATTTCGAGCATGAACTGCCGGTCGCGCCCAAATCGTTGCCGTCCATCATTGGTTCCGCGGCTTTTCAAATCAGTTCCGATTATCTGGGCTTCTTGTCGGATTCACTCGCGCGCTTACCCGATGCCGGACTCAAGAATCGCTCGAGTGTGGCCGAGCGGCATCGGGACAAAGAAGTAATTCGTGGTTTGATGGAGCGGTTATTCGCGGAAATGCCTTCTATCGCGGAGGCAGTGGATTCCGTGATAGCTAAGTTCAATGCGGATGTGAATGCACTCGACGACTTTCTGGAACGTCAGAATTACCGCCTCGCGTATTGGCGCACTGCAGAGCAGGAACTCAGTTATCGCAGGTTCTTCGATGTGAACACGCTGGTTGGATTGCAAATGGAGAATCCGCAGGTGTTTGCCGACACTCATGCGCTTATTCTCGGGTGGCTTCGCGAGAGCGTGCTCGATGGAATACGTGTCGATCATCCGGATGGGTTGCGCGATCCGCGTGAATATTTCGAGCATCTTCGCGAGGCCGCTCCAGAGGTGTGGATTGTGGCGGAAAAAATATTGGAACCAGGTGAACTGTTGCCTTCATGGCCCATCGACGGCACCACAGGTTATGACTACCTGAATCAATCCGGCGGGTTGTTTGTCGACCCTGAAAATGCACGGGCTTTTACGGATCTTTACGCGAACTTCACTGGCGAGTCGACCGATTACGCCGCAATCTGCAGAGACAAGAAGCACCTCGTCATGCGCGAGCTTCTGGGAAGTGACGTCAACCGTCTGACCTCCCTGTTTTCGGAAATTTGCGAATGTCATCGTGATCGACGGGACTATACGCGGCACGATATTATTCGCGCAATCCGTGAGGTTGTTGCGGGTTTTCTGGTGTACCGGACGTATGTGGTGCCGGATCGGAATGAGATGAGTCCGGAAGACGAGCGCTATATTGGCCAGGCGATTGAGGCAGCAAAGGCGAACCGGCCGCAGGTCGATCCCGAACTCCTCGACTTTTTGGCTGACGTGCTCACCCTGCGCGTCCGCGGCGCGATGGAGTCTGAATTCGTGCGTCGATTTCAGCAATTCACCGGTGCCGCCATGGCGAAAGGCGTAGAGGATACCGCGTTCTATTGTTTCAATCGTCTGATATCCCTGAATGAAGTGGGCGGTGATCCGGGCTGTTTTGGGTGTCCGGTCGAGAGCTTTCATAACTTCTGTCTCGAAGTACAGAAAACCCGGCCGCGCACGATGCTCGCCTCGTCCACTCACGATACGAAGCGCAGCGAAGACGTCCGAGCGCGGATCAATGTGCTTTCAGAGATTCCGGAATTGTGGAAGGCCGCCGTCGAGAAGTGGGCAGCCTCAAACGAGAAGTTCAAAACCGACGATTGGCCGGATCGCAACACCGAGTATCTCCTCTATCAGACTCTGATCGGCGCATGGCCGATCTCTTGTGACAGGCTGAATCCCTATGTGGAGAAGGCATGCCGGGAGGCGAAACAGCACACCTCGTGGCACGCGCCCAATGAAGCGTTTGAAAAGGCAACGCGTGAGTTCGTTAGGGCGCTTTACGAAGACCCAACATTCCTTGGCGAGCTCAAAGCATTTGTTCAACCGCTCATTCAGCCGGGCCGCGTGAACTCACTTTCACAAGTTCTGTTAAAACTTACGTCGCCCGGCATTCCGGATACGTATCAAGGCTCTGAGCTCTGGGATCTCAGTCTAGTTGACCCGGACAACCGCCGGCCTGTGGATTACGAACTGCGCCGGCGCATCTTGGGCGAGTTGCCGAATCTAGCAGTTGAAGAGGTTTGGAAAAGAATCGATGAGGGGCTGCCGAAACTCTGGACTATTTATCATACGCTCCGCATTCGCCGCCAATATGTATCCGCATTTCAGGACGGCGCTCCCTATCGGCCGCTCCCGGCCGAAGGGGCAAAAGCCCAACATGCGGTTGCGTACATGCGTGGCGATGATATTGCAGTGCTGGTACCGCGGCTTGTTTTGAAGTTGGATAGGTGCTGGGGCGATACGTCCATAGAGATGCCTTGTGGCAATTGGCGCAACCAGCTTTCAGGCGCGGTTCACAAAGGCTGCCAACTTGCTGTCTCCGAAGTCTTAGACCCGTTCCCGGTGGCGCTGCTTACGAGCGAGTAAGCTGGACTCCGGCTCTCCCATCCATGCGGAACGCTTCTAGCAGAGCGCCTGCTGCGGGATCGAAACGCGGCGGGATTGGTTCGCACGCAATCGATCGGTGGACAGAGCTCATGAACGCCTCGAGCAGTAATGCGCTCTGAAACACTCCTCCGATGTAGCTCACCAATACGCTTGCTGGCGACGGGAAAAGCTGGCGATATACGCCTTCAACCAACCGTGATAGATTGGCGGCTGCCCTCTCGATAATGGCCCGTGCGGGTGCATCTCCTTTTCCCGCAGCTTGCATCACTAGCGGGCAAAAGGACGCCACTCGGCTGCGAGGGTACTCAGGCGTATAGAAAAGGTGAAGCAATTTATTGGCCGTCTGCACCCCAATCTCTTTCAGTAAGAGGTCTCGGAGCACTGTCGCCTGCCCCCAGCCTTCTTCATATTGCAAAGCAGCCCGCAGCGCCCGTCGAACAATATCGAACGCGCCACCGTCGTCGCCGAAAATGTAACCCCAACCGCCTGCCCGCGCAGTCTGCTGTTCAGCATTTCGCCCGAAGGCCATAGAGCCAGTGCCCGCAATGATAATCACTCCAGGGTCTCCAGCGGTTGCACCAGAAAGCGCGATCTCGGCATCGTGCGTGATCTTGTATTGCCGGCTTCGAATTAGCTCTCTCGAATATTTTTCTTTGTCGTCCGGCCCTCCGCTGAATCCGAGGCACGCGCTTGCGAACGTCACGTTATTGGCATCAACGCCGGCTTCAAGGCACGCTTGCGAAACGCATGTGCTCACCGCATCGCGAAACCTCTTTTTGCCTTCCGCTCCGGAAATGTGATTGCATGGCCCTCCCCAGCCGCGCCCGATGACACGCCCGGTCTCTCCGGCGATCAGCGCAGTCGTGCTTGACTGCCCTCCATCAATTCCGAGATAGAGCCGGCCGTAGGCGTGCTCAGTTTTCAAGCGAGCGTTTTGTCCTTGGCGTAGCAGATCGGATCGAGCGGGCAATTCGAACATCGCGGTCTGCGCGCAATGCAGATCTGTCGCCCGAAATGAATTACCTGGTGCGAAAACAAGATCCACTTCGATTTCGGGATGATTTTTATCAAGTCGAGTTCGATCTTTGCTGGATCTTCATTTTTTGTCAGGTCAAGCCGTTGTGAAATGCGTTGCACGTGCGTGTCTACCACCACGCCGGAAGGGATGCCGTAAGCGGTTCCAAGAACGACGTTGGCGGTTTTGCGGGCAGCTCCGGGAATTGAAAGCATCTCGTCCATCGTTCTTGGCACTTTGCCCTTGTAGTCGGCGAGAATCTTTTTCCCCGCCGCGATCAGCGATCGCGCCTTGTTATTAAAGAAGCCGGTGGACCGGATATCTTGCGCTAGCTCATCTTGCGATGCGCTCGCGAAATCTTGAATTGTCGGGTACTTCTCGAACAGTCCAGGAGTCACTTTGTTAACGCGCTCGTCGGTGCATTGGGCGGAGAGAATTGTGGCGACCAAAAGCTGCCACGCGTTCTTGTGACGGAGCGCACACGTGGCAGCTGGAAAAAGCCGATCTAGTTCGTCGAGGATGCGAGTCACCCGCGCTCTTCGCTCGGCGGAATTTTTTGGCTTTGGAACTCTTCTCGGAGGGGTGACTGGATGAACGGGAGTAACGCTGGCTGCCGATACGCCGGCCATGCTACGAAGGCGCACCGTTCTCGAGGAAGTTGCGCAGGCGATGACTTCGGCTGGGGTGACGAAGCTTACGAAGCGCTTTCGCCTCAATCTGGCGGATTCGTTCCCGCGTCACAGCGAAGTTCTGCCCGACTTCCTCCAGCGTGTGCTCGCTTCCGTCCTGCAATCCGAATCGCATTTTTACAATCTTTTCTTCGCGCGGGCTAAGCGTTTTGAGAACTTCCGCCGTCTGCTCGCGCAGGTTGAGATTAATTACAGCATCAGAAGGCGAGATCATCCGGCTGTCGACGAGAAAGTCTCCTAGATTCGATTCCTCTTCCTCGCCCACTGGGGTTTGCAGCGAGATTGGCTCCTGTGCGATCCGCAAAACGCGGCGAATCTTGCTGGCTGTAAGCTCCATTCGGTCCGCCAACTCCTCTGTAGTGGGTTCGCGCCCGAGCTCCTGCTGCATGATGCGCTGCAGCCGGACCAGCTTGTTAATGGTCTCGATCATGTGCACGGGAATTCGAATGGTGCGCGCCTGATCGGCAATCGCGCGGGTCACTGCTTGCCGAACCCACCACGTGGCGTAGGTGGAGAATTTGTAGCCGCGCTTGTAGTCGAATTTATCGACGGCACGCATCAGGCCGATGTTGCCCTCCTGGATCAAATCTAGAAATTGCATGCCCCGGTTCGTATAGCGTTTCGCTACTGATACAACCAGCCGCAGATTCGCCTCAATCAATCTCTTTTTTGCGGACTCGGTCTCGATTTCGCCGCGCTCCACAATTTGCAAAGTACGCCGCAGCTCTGTCGCCGTTGCCCCGGATTCGTCTTCGAGCTGTTGAAGCCGGCTCGAGAGAGCTTTCAACTCTCTGCGCAAAGCCGGTGCCGAATTAGACTCGGCGACCGTGGGTTGTTCCAGCTTGCGCTGCACGCGCGCGATCTGTTGCTCCAACGGGCGTAGTTGATCGACAACCCCTCTCAAGCTCCGGCCCAACGAGCGCTGAAAATTAACGGAGAAAGGGATGCCGCGTATCTGTTGCGACACCCAAACCATTAATCGAGCATGTTCAAACCGGAGCTTTCGGTATTGTTTTGGCTTGAGATTGCGAGAGACAGCAATGAGTTTTTGCTGGGTGTTCTGCGCTCGCCGGTACAGTTTCTCGATATCATGCATGGCCTCGAGGAACTGTTGCCTGAGCGCGCGGACAGAGTCTTCTTCATCCCGCGGAAGCTGAGGATCCGGCGCCTGAAGGACATCGAGAATTGAAGTCGAGCCGCGCTCCACGTCGTGCCGCGTCTCGAACAAAAGCCGGATAATCAAACGCGACCGGGAGAGAGCTTTTCGGACCGCGTTCTCGCCACGCTCGATTTGCTTGGCAAGCTCAATTTCTCCTTCGCGCGTGAGCAACGGAACCATGCCCATTTCGCGCAAATAAACGCGAACGGAGTCGTTGCTCTTATCCAGAGCGCCTGGCGCTAGATCGGCATCTGAAAGCTCTTCCGCTTCATCTTCTTTCTTATCGAAGTCCTTTGGCTCTTCCAGCAGCTCAACGGATGCATCGAACTCTTCAAAAAGATCGTGAAGACCGGCGCCGTTGCTCAACTGGTCGTGAACGACTGTATCGGTCTCGCCGTACAGCGCGAATCCCTTATCGTTTACTTCTTGCATCAACTGCCTTCAACAAACGTGCCGTTGGAATCTTCCGGCGAGTAAATAAAGCGCGAGTTTTGCCAAACCCCAAATCTGAAGAGAGCCCCACGTGTCCTTCGACTCCTAATAGTACAACAGGATTTACGTCCCGGAAGATGCGTTCTTTGTCAAATCGAATTGATTCATTAACTCGAACGCTTCGGAAAAATTTCCCTGTTTCTCAAGCTCCCGGATGCGGTGCCGCAAATCACTGCGGGCGGCGTCAATCGCCTTTGCTTCAAGCGCTCGGAGGCAATGAAGCGCCTGATCGAGCGCATCTTCTTGCGTCATTCCTAACTCCGAAAAACTCAGGTCTGTCACAATCCGGGCAAGGCGCGGATCGAGGCGGCTGGTGAGCGCTGGGAGCGAGAATTCTACTCCTTCTTCTTCAAGCTGAAGCCAAGCCTCGAAGACACTTCTCAATTCGAGCAGGTTGAGAATCTCCGGGCGGATGGCGAATTTTTTTATTTCACATCGCGCATCGGCGCTCAAGAGAACGCAGTTGAGCAACAACTTTTCGTTGGGCGGAAGAATGGGGGAACTGCGTTTCGCGGGGTTGTGCGATGCCGGCGCAGGCGCTCGCCGGAGATGTTCGCGAACGGCCTCTCGATCAACGCCTAATAATTCAGCGGCCTCCCGCGCCACAGCGCCCCGCTCCACTGGATCACTGAGTTCGCGTATGGAGGGGACCATGAACTTGAACGCATCCACGCGGCCTTCCGCAGAGTTCATATCGAATCGCTCTCTGGCGCGAGCTGCCAGCCAGTGAAAATATGATGCTGCTTCGTCGAGCTGTCTGCGATAAGCGTCGGCCCCGTGTTGCTGGATGTACTCATCGGCATCAATTCCGTTTGGAAGCTCCATCACCTTTACCCGCAAACCTTCGCTAAGTAACGTTGCGATGTATTTTTCAGTTGACCTCACACCCGCGTCGTCCGCATCGTAATTCAGAACAATTTGGCCTGTACTCGCCTGAACGTGCGCGATCTGGCGTTTAATCGACCGTACCTGATCAATGGTGAGCGACGTTCCGCAGCTTGCGACTACTTCGTGAATGCTCGCCGAATAGATCCCGATCACGTCCATGTAGCCTTCAACGAGAATCATGCGGTTTTGCTTCCGGGCGTCGACTTTCGCTCGATGCAAGTTGTATAGAATCGAGGATTTTTTATAGATCTTGGTTTCGGGCGAATTCAGGTACTTTGGTTCGTCGCCTGCCCGGAGAGCCCTTCCGCCGAAGGCGACCACTTTCCCCGATTCAGTATGGATCGGAAACATCAGGCGCGAGCGAAAGCGATCGTAGAAGCCGCCGTCGTCTTGCCGCTTCACAATCAGACCCGATTCCTCCAGTAATGCCGGTCCAAACCTTCGCAATTTTTGATGCAGTTGCTGACCCGATGCATCGGAAAGCCCCAAACGAAATTCGTCGATTGATTCGCGCGATACTCCTCGCGATTCTAAATAGCTTCGCGCCTCGGCTCCCGGCCGGCCGCGCAGATTCTCTTGAAAGACTTGGGCCGCGATCTCATGCATTTCGAGCAATGCGTCGCGCCGTTGCGTTTCCGGATCGTCAGGCGCCCGGCGTTCGGGAATCGGGATGCCGTAACGTTCCGCAAGAAACTTCAGCGCCTCGGGGAACGTGAGGTTCTCTATCTCCATCACGAACTTGAATACATCGCCGCCCGCGTCACACCCGAAGCATTTATAGAACTGAAGAACGCTGTGAACGCCGAATGAGGGAGTTTTCTCTGAGTGAAAAGGGCACAGGCCTACGTAGCGCGGGCCGGCGCCGGAACGCTTCAGGCGAACGTACTGCCCGACAACCTCAACAATGTCGAGCTGACCCTTAAGCTGTTCGGCAAAATTCATCGCGAACTGCAGAAAATCGGAGAGTGTGCTCTCAGCTTAGCAAGATCAATCGAATAGGCGGAAGGCTGGCATAATGGCCGCAGGATTAATAACTCGAAGAACCGTGGGCCTGAAAGAATACGCACGCAAGCGGCATTTCGAAAAGACGCCGGAGCCGAAACCGGAGATTCCTCAGACGCACAGCGGCGAGTGGGGTGGATTCTTCTGCGTGCAGCGCCACGATGCCACCCGGCTGCATTACGATTTCCGCTTGGAAGTGAATGGAGTGCTCGTAAGCTGGGCGGTTCCAAAGGGCCCCAGCTTGGATCCAAAACGAAAATCACTGGCGATGAAGGTAGAGGATCATCCACTCGACTACGGCACCTTCGAAGGCAACATACCGGAAGGAAACTACGGGGCCGGGAGCGTCATGCTCTGGGACAAGGGCACCTATGAAGTGATCGGTGAGCCGGATGTGCAGGCGCAGTTAGATCGCGGGGATTTCAAATTTCAGTTGCACGGCGCTAAATTGAACGGCGCCTTCGTCATCGTGCATATGAAACACGCTGGAAAAGGGAATGAGTGGCTGCTGATCAAGAAGCCCGACGAATTTGCGGTTCCGGGTTACGACATCAATCAGTTTGCCTGGAGTGTCGCAACTCATCGCAGCCAAGACGAGATTGCTGAGGACATCGACCAGCTAAAACCCGCGGACCTGCAGGGCGCACGCAAAAGCCCCATCCCAACGAATCTGGAGCCTATGATGGCAACGGCGGTTACCAAAGTTCCGCCCGGCTCGCAGTGGATCTATGAAATCAAGTGGGATGGCGTTCGCGCGCTGTGTCTGGTGAAAAATGGCGATCTCGAGATCCATTCCCGCCGGGGCAAGCGAAGCGAGAAGCAATATCCGGAGCTGCAGGCGCTGGTGAATCAAGTGAATGCGAAAACAGCTTGGCTGGACGGCGAAATTTGCGTTTTGGACGAGCAGGGCCGCGCGCGTTTCGAACTGATCCAGCCTCGGATTTCTGCGAACCTCAATGCAGTTCCACGGCTCGCGCAAACCACGCCGGTGACCCTCTTCCTCTTTGATGTGCTTTACGTCGATGGCTACGATCTGCGCAAGGTGCCTCTCGAAGAGCGCAAGCGGCTTCTCGAAAGTTTGGCCACACCTAACGAGCAAATCAGAATCTCCGGAGCTTTCGAAACGGGCGGCGAGCAGATGTTCGACGCCGCGCGGGCGATGGGGCTGGAGGGCATTGTTGCGAAGGATCGCAGAAGCGTCTATGAATCGCGCCGTTCCACTTGCTGGCTGAAGCTGAAGGTTCTGAATGAACAGGAGTTCGTGATTTGTGGATTCACGAAGGGAGAGCGCGAGTATTTCGGCTCGCTGGTCTTGGGCGTCCGGGATGATGGAAAGCTGCGGCACGTCGGCCAAGTCGGGACAGGTTTCGATCAGAAGCTCATGAAAATCATCCACAAACGCTTGGAGCCTCTTATTACGAAGACATGCCCGTTCGAGAAGAAGCCGAATATGAAGGATGTCACTTGGGTCCGTCCTGAGGTTGTTTGCCAGGTGCGGTTTCTCGAATGGACGCAGGACAACATTCTGCGCGCGCCGGTTTTCGTCGGCTTGCGCGAGGATAAGCCAGCGGATGAAGTAGTTCAGGAGACGGCGGCGGAAGGTCTAACACCAGAGCGCCGCAATGATCTCGACTTAACGGGACGTGAGGTGACCGCGACTGTGGCGGGTCACCGGCTTAAGTTCACGAATCTCGACAAAGTTTTCTTCCCTAAGGACGGCTGGAAGAAGCGCGATCTCATCCAGTTCTACGATCGAGTGGCGCCTTGGCTGTTGCCACATTTGAAGGACCGGCCGTTGTCGCTCAAGCGCTACCCAAACGGAATCAAAAAAGAGTACTTCTTCCAGAAAGATGCTCCCTCGCACTTCCCGGAGTGGATGCGCTGCGAACCGATTCAGGAAAGCTCGAAAGCAAATCATTACGTCATTGCGGATAGCAGGGCGACACTTCTCTACCTGGCGAATCTCGGCTGCATCGATCAGAATCCCTGGATGAGCCGCATGGGAAGCCTGGAGCATCCGGATTGGATGCTTCTGGATTTCGACCCGGTGGACACGTCGTTCGATCAGATCATTGAAGCGATGCTTTTGGTTCGCGAAGTGCTGGTCGGCGTGGGCTTGAAAGGCTATCCAAAAACCACAGGCGGCGACGGTATGCACATTTACGTTCCGCTCGAGTCCGTTTATACGTATGAGCAGGTTCGCAGTTTCGCCGAGCTATTGTCACATCTCGCGCTCGAGCGCGAGCCAAATCTGTTCACTACGCCGAGGAGCGTCGAGAAACGCAAAAAAGGACGAGTCTATTTCGACTATCTTCAAATCGGGATGAGTAAGACGATCGCCGCGCCATATGTGGTACGTGCGCATGATGGAGCTCCGGTTGCTACACCGCTTCATTGGGACGAAGTTAAGCAGGGATTATCGCCAACCGATTTTCGAATCGATAACACGATTGAGAGATTCGAACGGGTGGGGGATTTGTTCGCACCGGTACTAGAAGGCGGGCAGCGGCTCGAGCATGCGCTGGAGCGCATCAACGAAGGGGCCCAGCCAAGAGCGGGCGCGAAACGCGCTAAGAAACGGACGTAACGGATATTGTCGAAGAAGGACTCATGTGCAAGATCGCTGCATGCCGAATTCCAGGCTTCCGAAGCGACAGACGCTTCCCACTCTACCTCCGCTATCAAACCACGCACGACCGCGCCTTCCACCAAACCCTGAATCAGCTCCTAAAGCTCAGCTGCCCGAGCCTTGGAATCGGTATCCCGGTTTGAGCTCGCACCGGATCAATTTCGATTGATCGGCATCCACCTTCACGGTGCAATCGGCCCAGGAAAGCCTCAAATCCGGTCCAAGCGGAAACACAATGTCGGTTTTGTTGAGAGACGCCTCGATGCTCGGCCCTTCCGCGCCCGCCGGCAATGTGAAATTCATGGTTTGCCCAAATACAATTGGGTACGACTGCCGGAGGAGCACAGTAGGGTTCGTGCGAACCACCTGCGCCTCCACCAAAAAGGTCGTGGTACTCGCCCACCCAAAGGCCGCCACCTTAGCCACGCGGCCGGATTTCGCCCATTGCGTCGGCTCACGTTCTGCGAAAGAACACGGTCCCGCGATGCACGAGACGCGCAGATCGCTAAACGCATTTCCTTCTCCGGCGTCCAGCGACAAAGAAACCACGTTTGCCTTCCACTTGCCATCGGGCGAACAGGGAGGACGCTCCCCGCAAGGGACGCCGTTCGTGCCTGGAACTTCAAACATCTTGCCGAAAGGTCCGACATTCATCGTTGTCGTAGTCTTCACGGAATATCTCAGCCGGACATCTGAGATAACAATCGCCTGAGTAGCCGCGTCGCTTCGAGCGGTTGTGGGAACTGGCGTCATGCCGATGACCCAAATTCCATCCCTGGCCGGCTTCGTAATTTCGAATGGTTCGTAGCCTGCGCGCTCAGCGCGGAGCGTAACGAATTGCCCCAGCCTGATGCTCGGTTTAAACGTGAGCTGAAAAAAGCCGGTCGAGTCAGATTTGCATTCGCCCGTTGCCGGCCCGCTCCTCGCCGTGATCTCCGCATCTGGAATTGGAACCTGTTTTCTTGGATCCTTATTATTCACGAGAACCGCGCCCGCAATCGTAACTTCCGGAACAGGACGAAGCCGGATCGCCGCCACGCCCGCAGCAACAACGCCGAGGATCACAATCGCCGCGGCCGTGATATCGACCCTATGCCCTCGTGTCACGCGCTGCTCCCGTAAGAATTCTCTCCCGTAAGGAATTCTAAGACGCGCGAACGCGATCGTTTACAGTATTTGCGTGCGTGCTACACATCCCGATCGCCCGCGCCTCTCGCGGCGAGGCATCTTAGGCGGAGTGTTCGGGACCATAGCTAGCCCGCTGTTATCTGGATTTCAAGATCGACGCACCCCGCCGTCCGTCACAACCGAAACCATTTCCGCCGAAGATGATCAATTTCTGGACGAGCTCGAAAGCGCCAACCTGCTGTTCTTTCTCGAGCAGGCGGATCCGGAAACAGGCCTCGTGAAAGATCGCTGTAACGTTCGGGCCGCCGACACCACCCTGATCGCAAGCATCGCGGCTACAGGTTTCGGCCTCACCGCGATTTGCATCGGGCACGCGCGCGGACACGTCACAACTCAAGACGCGCACAAACGAGTCTTCACCGCTCTGCATTTCTTACTGGAAAAAATGCCCACCCATCGCGGGTTCTTCTATCATTTCGCCAACGTAAAAACTGGCGAGCGCATGCTCGATTCCGAAGTCTCCTCCATTGATACCGCGATCCTGCTCTGTGGAGTGCTCACCTGCCGCCAGCATTTCGCCCACTCGGAGATCACTCGCCTCGCCTATGCCATTCTCAACCGCGTAGAGTGGACCTGGTTGTCCGAGGACACAACGCTTCTGCCGCATGGATGGTCCCCACAAACGGGCTTCCTGCCGAATCGCTGGGATCTTTACAGCGAGCTCATGATGATGTATCTCTTCGGGCTCGGTTCTTCGACACATGCTTTGCCGGCCGAAGCCTGGAATGCTTGGAAACGTGAGATCTTCGAATACGACGGCCTGCGCTACATCGGTTCCTACGCCCCGCTCTTCGTGCACCAGTTTTCTCAGGCGTGGTTCGATTTCCGCGGAAGGCGCGATCGTTATGCGGATTACTTCCTCAACTCAATCATCGCCACTGAAGTGCACCGCCTGTTCTGCATCGAGCTTGGAAAACAATTTCCCGATTACAACGACGATTTGTGGGGTATCACCGCTTCCGATTCCGCACAGGGTTATGTCGCGTGGGGCGGACCTCCGGCAATGGGACCTATTGACGGAACCGTTGTACCAAGCGCTGCGGGCGGCTCGCTAGCCTTCCTGCCGCAAGCGACCCTGCGCGTTTTGAAATCCATCAAGAATGGCTATCCCCGCGCGTGGTGCCGCTACGGTTTCGTGGACGCGTTCAATCCGCTGAGAAACTGGTACGACACGGATGTAATTGGCATCGATACCGGGATTACCATGCTGATGGCCGAGAATCTGCGAACCGGCTTCGTCTGGAACACATTCATGAAAAATCGTGAAGCCCAGCGCGGCTTTCAGCGGGCCGGATTCGAAACCTATGCCGTCTCCTATAAAGCTGAGCAAGACGAGCTGGAAGTGCGTAGAGGTTGATTCGCGGTGATTCTTGATTTCACCGTCGCGATCGTGGCGGTGTTGGCGAGCGCAATCGCGTCTATCGCCGGATTCGGCATCGGCAGCATTCTCACGCCACTCGTCGCATCGCAGTACGGCATGAAGACAGCCGTAGCTGCCGTCTCGATTCCCCACGTTATCGCCACTGCCGTGCGCTTCTGGAGATTACGCACCCATGTCGATCGCAACGTCTTTTGGGGATTCGGCGTGATGAACGCAATCGGTGCGCTTGCTGGGGCTATGTTGCATGTCTATGTTCAAAACGTGCTGCTGAGTGTCGTGCTTGCCTTGCTGCTAATCTTTGCCGCCGTCCTCGGCTTAACTGGTTATTCCGACCGGTTGCGTTTCGGACGCACCGCCGCCTGGATCGCGGGCGCTGTTTCAGGCGGATTCGGAGGGCTAGTCGGAAATCAGGGCGGCATCCGTTCCGCAGCCATGCTTGGTTTAGGGGTTAGCGGACCCGCATTCGTAGCCACGGCCACAGCCATTGCGCTAATAGTGGATGCCGTGCGAATGCCGGTTTACTTCATCACCGAATCGGCCCGCATCCTTAGCACTTGGCCCGCTCTGCTCGCCGCCGTTATTGGCGTCGTGATTGGAACCCTCACCGGTGAGCGCGTTCTCCAAAAAATCCCCGACAAACTCTTTCGCAGAATAGTCTCCGCGATTCTTCTCTGTATTGGAACCTGGCTCCTCTATTGGGGCGCCGGTCCCCGCACCACCTGAACGAAACCCGCTGGATCAATCCACTTCGAAAACGCCGCTCGGACGTCCCCAGCCGTCATCTTGAAGTAACGCTCAGCCGCGCGATGTGGCTCGTCAAGCGGTAAACCAATCTCGGCATAACCCAGCAGGCTTCCGCCAATCGCATCCTCGCTTGCCTCGCGAAGTGACATCTGCCGCAGAAGCATGGCTTTTGCCTGCTGAAGTTCCGCTGGCGTCACCTCCGTCTTTTGCATCGCAACCAATTCCTGCTGAATCAGCGCCCGTGCCTTTGAAACGTTCTGCGGGTCACATCCGTAAGTAATGCTGAACGTCGCCCGGCTTTCTCCTGCATGTAGCGTATTTTCGATGTAGTACACATACCCAGCCTTTTCGCGAACATCGCGATACAGCCGCGTCGCATAGAAGCCGCCGCCGAGCACATGGTTTCCTAACTGCAGCGCGTAATACTCGGGATTGAATCGGTTCAGCTCCACCTGTTCGGAGAGATCCACGCTGTCCTGAACCTGTGTCGGATCCGGTACGTTCACTGCGCTCGCCTTGTTCGCTGGAACAGGCGGCAGCACTACTGGCGGCTTAGGGCCAGAGGCTTTCCACTGTCCAAAATATTTCTCGATTACCGCGCGCGCTTCCTCGGGCGTAACATCGCCAATCACCGAAATGGTTGTCAGATCAGGCCGGAACGTGCTCTGGTAATACGAGCCAATATCGTCATAGTTCAGGGCGCCCACGGTCTCGGGCGTCGTTTCCCTCAGCAGCGGATCGCCCTTCGGAAGCAGCGCATGCTCTAGCGCCCGGTCCATTCGATAACCCGGACTCTGCAGAACTCCCGCCGTTAATTGCGCGGTCTGCTGCTGGACGACTTTGAAGGCATTGGCCGGCAACGCCGGGTGCAGCTCATTATCCGCAAGCAGCTCAACCCCGCGCTCGAAATCTTGTTTCAAAACCTTCAAACTGAAGTTCGCGCCTGCCGATTCGGAAGCCGCAATATCATCAAGCGCCTTTTGAAACGCAAGCCGGTCCAGAGTTTTCGTGCCGTAAGAGAACAGCCCTTCTAATACATCGGAAACGCCATCCTTGCCCGGAGGCGTTTCAAGTTGCGTCTGCTGCTTTATCGAGCCGGCGAGCGTTACCGTCGGGCTGATCTTTTCTGTTTGAACAATGAGCCGGATCCCGTTCGGCAGCGTTAAATCGGCTGGATGCAGGTTGGGCTGCGGAATGCCGAGCGATTTCACGGCCGCTTCAGCCCAATCGGGCAGTTGAACCGGTTTTGTCGGGGCCGTGGTCGTGGTTTCCGTGCCGCCAAAACCCTTACCGGAAACCGCCTCGCCGGACGGGGCGGGCTTGAGCGTCGCGACAATCGCATTTTGCTCCAGCAGGTACTTCTTGGCGACACGATTGACATCGTCTATCGTCACGCGCTTAATCGCTTCCACATCTTCTTCGGGTGACTGCCGGCCTTCTGACGCCAGGGCTTGTGACCAAAGTGCGGCGAGATTTGAAATCGAGTTGCGGGCAAACTCGGCGCTCGCAATCTCACCTTTCTTAGCCGCTTCCACGAGGTCAGACGGAATTCCTTTGGTTGCGTAATCGCTAAGTATCTTCTTTACCTCGGCGCTTAATGCCGAAGCATTTACTTCGCCCGGAATCGCGGCTACAGCAAAAGCCGCGCTAGCTTTCGGATATGTCTCGAGCAACGCGAACTCGGTGCCAAGCGCTTTGCCCTGCGGCACCAAAGCATATAAGTTGGCTCTTTGGCTTGAGAGCACGTCGCTCAAAACTCGGGCAGCCGCAAAATCGGGGGTGTCCGTTCCCGGAAACCGGAACGACACAAACGTAAGCACGTATGGCAGGTTGCTGTCCAGAGTGAAGGAATCCGCCGAAACGGTTTGTAGATCAATTGCGGGCCGCGCGGGAACCGTCCGGCGCGGAATAGAGCCGTAATACTGCTTGATTTTCGCCAGCGTCGAAGCAGGATCGATATCCCCAGTGATCACCAGAATCGCGTTGTTCGGCGCATACCAGTTGCGATAGAACTTCTTCAACATTTCGCCCGTCGTTTGATCGAAGGACGCTTTCGTACCCAGCGCGTCATGTTCGTATGGCGTGCCCGCAAATAAATCCTTGTTGAGGCGAGTGATGAATTTGTAAGTTGGATTCGAGAGATCGCGCGCAACTTCCTGCTCAATCGCTCCCCGTTCGGCGGCCCACTCCTCTTGCGTGTCGCCAATATCTGCCATGCAGGCGGCATCCACGCGAAGCGCGATATCCAGGTCTTTCGTGAGAACCGTCGCGAAGTACTGCGTTACGTTCTGCTGTGTTTGCGCATTCTGGTCGGATCCCAACTGCGCGTAGATCGCCGCGATTTGATCGGCGCTCAGCCCCGAACATCCTCGAAATGTCATGTGCTCCTGAGCATGCGCCATGCCCGGAAATCCTGCCGGTGTCTCGTCAGCGCCTACCAGGTAGTTGTCTTCGATTGTGACAACAGGAGCGAGCTCATCGCGAATAATTACGACGCGCAGACCATTGTCGAGCGTCGTGCGCGTGACATTCGTGTTCGCGCTTTGAGCAGGCAAGCTCATCACAACGCCGCCGAGCAGCAGGATACCTGTGAAACAACGAGTAACAAATCGCATTAGAAGATACCCTCAGCTTACAAACGTCCCCTCAAGTAGGGGCGAGGCACGCGCCTCGTCCCTTTCCGTTCACAGCGCCCGCTCAGCGATTTCCGTCAATTCGGCTTGACTCAACTCAACGGGGTTGCCCTTCATGCTGTTTGCTCTGGCAGCCCTTGCGACGAGCACAGGTATTTGCAGCGCCTCGAGACCGTGCGCGCGAAGAGGTGCAATTGAAAGGTCCTGACAAAGGACGCCGACCCATTCCGCTCCATCCTCGGGTTCGGCTGTCGAGTTGCCTGTCAAAATTCGCGCAATTTTCCGATATCGTTCGATCGCGCTATCGCCAGGAGCGCGATCCCTCAGCGCGCGAATATTCATCGCCATCCCATGCGGCAACACAGCCGCGCACAACGCGCCGTGGGCGGCGTGAAGCATCCCGCCAAGAGGTGCCGCGAAACCGTGCACCACCCCAAGTCCTGCATTAGCCAGCGCCAGACCGCCCAACAGACTAGCAAAAGACATGGACTCGCGCGCTTCGCAATTTTGGCCGTCCCGGTAGGCAATCTTTAAGAACCTTGCAACGCCTTTCATTCCTTCCACGCAAAACATATCCGTGAGCGGGTTTGCGCGAGCTGAAACGTAGGGCTCAATCAGTTGCGTCAATGCATCTAAACCCGTGCTGGCGGTCAGGTTCGCCGGCAGATTTAGGGTCAATTCAGGATCAATCAACGCCGCTTTCGCAAGCATCTGCGGGCTCCGCAAACTCGCTTTGATTCCATGCTCGGGCGAATCGAGGACCGCATTGCGCGTCACTTCGGCGCCCGTTCCCGCAGTTGTCGGAACAGCGATGAACGGCAACGTGGAGCGTTCGAGAGCGTGTCCCTTGCCGATAATCTCCAAATAGTCGAGCGGCTCGCCGGAATTCGGAGCCAGTGCCGCGATCGCTTTGGCGGCATCAATCGCGCTCCCTCCGCCGAAGCCGGTCACAACTTCAGCGCGCTCTCGCGCAGACTTCACGCCCTGTCGGACAATTTCCAGCGTCGGCTCGCCATCCACCGCAAAAACAAAGACTTCGATGCCGGCCCGCTGCAGTTCGCCAACCAGCTTCGAGGCGCGCCTGGAATCGCGCCCCGTAACAAGCAGCACTCGTCTGCCGAACTCACCGACAATACTCGGCAATTGAGCGATTGCTCCTCGCGCAAATACAACTCGCGCCGAGGTAGCGAAATCAAATTGCATCACCAACTTTCGTCGGGTGGAAACAGGTTAGTAAATTGAACGCTGCTCCTAGGTTCGGTCATCATCTCCGTTACGCTATCCCGCCACGCTTGGTAGTGAGCCGTCTCCTTATGGCGCGCGGGGGCGTCGGCCGTCCGATATACCTCGATAAGCACGAAATGAGTCGGATCGTGAGAGTCTTGAAGCACATCAAACCGGGCAATCCCACGCTCTTGAATGCTATTCCGCGCATTTTCCAGCGTCGCTTCGCGGAATGCGTCAATGAATAAAGGTTTTACGTGTACGTGAACATGAACGACTAACATATTCAAAGTTTCCAAGGAGCCTATTGTTTCGTTTCGATCGGATGCTTCGATCCCTCGAAGAACTCGGTTTGCAGGCGCAGGCTCTCTTGGTCAGCCTTGACGGCACGAATGGCCCCCGCCACCTGATCCGTCCACGCCTTCATATCAAACTCGCCGAGTTCCCTAGTTGCGGCCGCGCCCTCGCCCGCATAATGATTTGGGAAACGCGCGTACCACCAAATTCCTGTGTAGACCCCCTCCGGAAGATTCAACCGCTTCTGATCGCCGCCCGATTCGCTTGCCGCGCGATCCAAATGCACCAGATCAGGCCGCGAAATCATCGTGTGCGAAGTCTCCGATTCACCCGCATGCATATCAACTGTCGACTTCAGCGCCGGCCGCCCTGCGGGGTACCGGGCATGCGAAAAGACATAAACCACATAGTCGCGCAGAGCTGCCAACTGCGACTGCGCGAAGTACGGCAGAAAGTTGTTATTACCGCCATGGCCGTTTACAATCAGAACCTTCTTGCAGCCATTTCGCGCCATCTCGTCAGTCGTCTCCTGCAGCAGCTCCATCTGCATGCGCGCGCTGTACGCGACCGTACCCGGCTCATGCTTAGCTTCGAAGATTTGGCCGAAATAGTATTCAGGAAAAATAACCGCGTACTCTTGCTCCGCCGCATGCTGCGAAACGTAGCGGACATTTATCAGATCCGTCCCCAGAGGCAACTGCGGCCCATGCTTCTCGATGATTCCAAACGGCAGCACGCACGTACCCTGACTCTTTCCGATCGCCTTTTGAAAATCCGCGGCGGTGAGCTCCTCCCATTTGACAGAAAGATTCTGGGCACGTGCTCCGGCGATGCAAATGACCCCGATAAATACGAGCCTTTCAACGGATGAGTTCATCCACTCTACGATACGAAACCTGTGCTATCGTGAACCTGCTATGCGACGTCCCCAGATTCTCGATTGCAACTTGATTCTGACTTTGATCGGTAGCTTGATTTTGATACCGGCGTGCGCCACCGCGCAAAGCAATTCCGGTGGTTCGCCAAACATAGGCTCGCCGGATACCGTCACAGCGGATCCGCCCATTCAGCATCCGAATGTCACGCCCTGTGACGTGAAGCTCTTTTCCAATTACCTTTTCGAGAACTTCAACACGCAGACCTTCACATACAATCCGCCGGCCGCTTGCCCTGGGCCTTGGGCCAAGATCGTGTTTACCGCAGATTTCTCGGTCACGGCTGGACGGCAGTATGATCGAACCGGCGAAATACAGATCGGCAACGTCACGGTTTATTTCGGCACCACCGCCGAGCCCTCAAAACACCTCAGCCCGAGCTGGCACGTGGAACGTGATCTGACCGATTACACCGCACTCTTAGAGCAGCCGCAAGCTGGCGAAGTCGAGCTCGGCAATCTGGTCAACAGCACCTACACGGGCATCATTCATGGGAGCGCCGGTCTCAGATTCTATCCGCTCTGCCAGGGTGAGCATGCGCCGTTAACGCCTGACGTCGTCCTCGCATTTCCGAACGTTGCGGGAGCACAGATCCTTGCCACCCCAGCTAGTCAGCTAACCCAAACGTACTCGCTGCCGACCAATATCGAGCGAGCGTACTTTGACGTTTTTGCGCAGAGCCAGTCCAACGACGAATTCTGGTACACCTGTGTTCCCAACGACGTTGCAACAGAACTGCAGAGCTGCGGAAATACCGCTTTTCGCGAAACCGAAATCAGCATTGACGGCAAACCCGCAGGCGTGGCGCCCGTCTATCCATGGATATTCACCGGTGGAATCGATCCTTACCTGTGGCGCCCCATCCCCGGAGTTCAGACGTTGAACTTCGCGCCATACCGCGTCGATTTGACGCCGTTCGCAGGCCTGTTAAGCGACGGCCACACTCATGAAATTGGGATGAGCGTTTATAACGTAAACAACTACTTCAACGCTACGGCGACGCTGTTTCTTTATCTCGATCATGGATCGAAACAAGTTACCGGCGAGCTAACTGAGAACACGCTCTCCGCTGAACCCTCGCCCAACGTCAAGGAAAACTTGAAAACATCCGGTTCAAACATTAGCGGAACCGTCACCGTGAGCTCTTCGAGAGACTTCACCATCGCAGGTTATGTGAACACGTCTCACGGGAAAGTTCAAACTCGTCTGAACCAGACGATGGATTTCAGCAATGCACAAGACTTCACAATAAACGCGACCCGGTATGTGCAGGATATCGCGCAATCAACAAAGCTGACTCTAAAGACCTGGGTTACGAATGGAGGAGTCGTTACCGAAAGCGAGAAGAAACTGTCATTCCCCCTGACCGTTGACATCGCGCTCACTCCCAATTCAGACGGCTCTCTGGCTCAGGCGACAAAAATCAATCAAAGATATCTCGAGAACAACGCAGATAAATGGAATGGCTCGCTCGTGTACTCGAGCAACCTCTCGAACACTGTCTCGGCGAGAGATATCCTGGATATCAATTCATCCTTTCAGATCACCGGACACCAGGATCAAAGTAGCGCCCAACACTATTTCTTCAGCGATTCCAAAGGCGAATGCTACAGCCGCGACCTGACAGCGGCAAACGATGTACTCACAAGTGTTACCGACGGAAAAGGTTGCCCTGGTGGCCGGAATCATTACTGGGCCTAGATTCATTGGAGACCTCGCTTCTCCGGGAAACAAACCTGCGCGAACCATAATCCATCCTTTGAGGTAAGCTTTTTTCTCATGGGCAGGCAATCAATCAATCTTCCGCCGGATATTTCGTACCCGCTCGCTATGCGTCTCGCGCCGTATGACAGCGGCATCCATCGCGGAGATCGCGAAGACACTGGCGACAACCAAGCCCGGCCCACTCAAACGGGCACTGGTCCCGCGCAACCCACGGTCAATCCCACAAGCCTCGGCGGTGCTAGTTCCATTAAGCAATCGCCCGATCGCCGATTCGACGCGGACGAGGAACTTCGCGACGACTTCGGCATGGAAGTGGTCGAGCCTACCGATGGGAGGCTAGGATTGACGCATATCGGTGATGTCCCTGCTGACGACTGGGCGGCCGATACTGGACCGGACAAGTCCGCCGAAAGTGGCAGCTGAACACCAGTCCGTATTCAAATCATTTTTCTGCGAGTTCAAGCGCTTTCCCCCTCTCCGACGAAGCCGGGGATTCGGAATATTTCTTCTGGCGCGAGGCAATGCTCCCAACAATCTTCACAAGATCATCCACTTGGATCGGTTTCGATAGATAGCCATCCATGCCGGCTGAAAGACATTTCTCCCGGTCTCCCGGTTGGGCGTGTGCCGTGAGCGCATATATTGGAACGCGCGTGCCGGGCGTCTCAGTTGACCGGATCGCTGCGGTCGCTTGAAAGCCGTCCATCTCGGGCATCTCTACGTCCATCAAAATCAGATCGAATGCTTCTCGTGAAAACAGATGAACAGCCTCTCTTCCGTTGGCTGCGGAAGTGATGCTGTGTCCTACTGATTCAAGGAGCCGGGTAACTAAGCGCAAATTCACCGGGTTATCCTCGGCGACGAGAATCGACAGCGCGTGGCCCCGTCGAGTCGCCTTCGAAGGTATAGCCTTTGCAGGCGGCTGCGGCTTCTCGATAGCACCGGAGTTCTGGGCGTTCTGCAGTCGCACAGCGAAGCGAAACGTCGCGCCCGCCCCGATCTGGCTCAGCACGTCCATTGTTCCGCCCATCAGCGCCACGAGACGGCTTGAAATCGCGAGTCCGAGCCCGGCTCCGCCATAGTTCTTGTTAAGCGACCCGTCAGCCAGCCGGAATGGCTCAAAGATCAATGCCTGCTTCTCAGCCGATATGCCCATACCGGTATCTGCGATTGACAATCGAACGCTAACCCCCTTTGCATCGTTGGATTCAAGCGTAGCGGAAAGCATGACGCTGCCCGTTGTGGTGAACTTCACGGCGTTATCAAGAAGGTTAACTAATACTTGACGCAATCGTGTCGGATCGCCAGAAACCCGAGCCGGAATCAGTGGATCGATTTTGAATGCCATCCGCAACCGTTTCAAATCGGCAGCCTGTTGAACAAACTTAATCGCCGAGCCAATACACTCGGCAAATACGAATTCCGTGTTGTCGAGTTCGAGCCTTCCGGCTTCGATGCGGGCAAAATCAAGAATTTCAGTGACGATCTGCATCAACCATTCCGCTGACGTGCGCACTGTGTCGAGATACTCACGAAGTTCGGAGCTCAGATCGCTTCTTAAGGCCAGTTCAGTGAATCCCATGATGCCGTTCATGGGCGTCCGGATCTCATGGCTCACATGAGTCAGAAAGTCGCTTTTCGCGCGATTGGCTCGCTCTGCCGCTTCTTTCAAACTGGCTTCTTCAGCGAGCTTTGTTCCCATGGCGCGCATTCCGCGCCGCAAGCGGATATAAAGCACACCGACGCAAACGAGCGCAGCCATTAAGAGGATGCACGCGACCCCAAGCATGACCGCCTCCCGCGCTGATAATTGCAGTGCGAACGGGTTTATGCGCTGAATCAGACTGAGCATTACGAGTGATACTTCCTACCTAGATTCATCGGCGGATAAGGCGAACTTCTGTACTGCCGCCTAAAGCATTTCCTTTTGGGGGATAGGTGGGACTTGTAGGGACTAAGGCGGTTGATATATCATCCCGGAGGAGGTAAAACGTCATGGCTAGCTATTTGATCCAGGTTTCTTACACACCGGAGGCTTGGGCGTCATTGGTTAAGAATCCGCATGATCGTGCCGAGGTCGTGGGGACTGCAGTTCAAAAGCTCGGCGGGCGAATTGAACGTTTCTGGATGTCTTTCGGCGAGTACGATGTTGTAGGCGTAGCCGAATTGCCCAACAACGTTGCCGCTGCGGCATTCGCTATGGCTGTTGCAGCCGGAGGAGCCTGCCGAAACGTAAAGACTACTCCCTTGTTAACCACCCAGGAAGGATTAGAAGCACTGAAGCAAGCTGCGACTTCCGGGTACAAGCCCGTGACCGCCGCAGCCACCGCGTAAGGCCACTCCGGTATTCCCGATTTAACAGCTCAAATCCCCCATAGGCGGTGGAGGATCGCCGTATTGCTCGGCCTGGGTGTTCTGGTGAACTACTTGGACCGTGTGAATTTGTCCGTTGCCCGCGATGCCCTCCACCTCGAGTTCGGCATTTCAAACGTTGCGTTCGGCTATATCTCAAGCGCCTATAGCTGGACGTACGCTTCGCTCCAGTTGCCAATGGGTGTGCTGCTCGATCGCTTCGGCGTGCGAACGATTGGCAGAATCAGCGCACTCATTTGGAGCATCGCTTCCTTTGGAGCAGGCCTCGCGCCTGGCATCCGTACGTTTCTAGGAATGCGCCTTCTGTTAGGCGTTGGCGAGGCGCCTACATTTCCTGCATACGCAAAGGCGACAGGTTACTGGTTTCCCCGGCAAGAGCGCAGCCTGTCAACCGCCTTTTTTGATTCCGCCGCGAAATTTGGAACTGCGCTTGGGGTTACGGGTCTGGGGCTCATCCTGCTTCGCGTAGGTTGGCGGTGGAGTTTTGCGGTCACAGGATTCGCGAGCCTGCTATTCTTCTTTGCTTTCTATCTGATATATCGAGATCCGAAGGACGATAGTGCTCTCTCTGAAGTGGAATCGCGGTATATCAACGAGGGCGGTTCGCATCGGGCCGCAGAGACTGATACCTCGAAAGGCGCGCCATTGAGCTATTTGCTCGCGCGGCGAAAGGTTTGGGGCTTGACCATCGGATTTGCTGCATACAACTACTGCTTCTATCTTTTGCTCGCTTGGCTGCCCAGCTATTTCTCATCGCTCCATTTAGACCTGGCGCACTCGGTGTTGTACACGAGCGTGCCCTGGCTGTTCGCCACCGCGACCGATCTCTTCGTCGGCGGATGGCTTGTCGACGCGTTGATCAAGCGGGGCTATTCGGACAGCATCGTGCGCCAAACCATCTTGATCGGCGGAACCGCTCTCGGACTAGCGATCGCAGGCGCAATCTTCGCCCGAAATCCCGCTGTCGCGATGCTCTGGATCACGATCTCCCTCGGCGGCCTTTCTGCAGCCGCGCCCGTCGGTTGGTCAATTCCATCGCTCATCGCGCCTCATGAGAGCGTCGGCCGAGTCGGGGGTATTTTGAATTTCGGAAACCAGCTTGCGGCCATCTTCGCTCCGATTTTGACGGGCTACTTCGCCGGCCCGAGCAATTCGTTCTCTCGCGCCTTTGCGGCGGCGGCGGTCGTTTTGATCGCGGGCATCACGGCTTACATTTTTCTGCTTGGCAGGATCGAGCCGGTTCCAGAGCCGCAAGTAGCGATTGACTGAAGCTTCTCCTTGACATTCTACATATCTGAGCAGTATATGTAGAAAGACATAGGGAGACTCCCCTGCAATCTGAAAAATCGGACCTGCTGCAAGGCACTCTGGACATGCTCATCCTGAAGATCGTCGCCCTCGGTCCAGTTCACGGGTACGGCATCTCGCAGCGCATCCGCCAGATTTCAAAAGAAGTGCTGCAAGTGCAGCAAGGATCCCTCTATCCGGCTCTACACCGGCTGGAAACGCGCGGCTGGCTCGAAGCGGATTGGGGCGAGTCGGAAAACGGCCGGCAAGCGAAGTTCTATCGCCTTTCTGCCAAAGGATGCCGGCAGCTTGCTGCAGAAGAATCGAACTGGCGCCGCCTCGCCGATGCGGTCAGCTTGATTCTGGAGACTGCGCGGTAGGAGCAATCGGAATGCGGTTTTTTAAAAGACGCCCCGCCGAAACACAGCTCGATTCTGAGCTTCGCTATCACATCGAGCGGCTTATCGAAGAGAAGGTCGCTGCCGGATTAACGCGCGATCAGGCGCACAGGGAAGCAATGCTCGACTTCGGAGGGCGAGAACAAATCAAGGAAGATCTGCGCGATGTGCATCGTTTCGCTACCCTCGAAAATACGATCGCAAACCTCAGATCGGGGATTCGGCTAATTCGCAAGTCGCCGTCCTTCTCGGCAGCCGTCATTCTCACGCTCGCCCTTGGCATCGGCGCAAACACAGCAGTTTTCTCGGCTATTGACGCAATTCTCTTGCGCCCTCTTCCCTTTCCTGAAAGCGATGAGCTCATACTGGTGCGGCAACATGATCTTCAGGGTAGAGTTTCAAACATATTCGTTGCACCTCCCCGCCTGGAAGACTGGAACCGGCTGAATACGACGTTTCAGGCGATCTCGGGCTGGTACCTGAATGACGGCTCGGAAACCTCCGGTGCGCTTCCCGAGAAGATAACAACGGCCTTGGTAGCCCCGCGGTTCCTGCAGGTCTGGGGGGTTTCCCCAGTTCTCGGCCGCGATTTTACGCGTGAGGAAGAACACTGGCGGACCTGACGCCGTTCTGATCAGCGATCGCTTTTGGCGGCGCCGTTTCCATGCGGACCCGAATACGATAGGAAAGCGAATCCGGCTCGAGAAACACGCGCGCACAATCGTTGGCATTATGCCGGCGTCCTTTCTATTTCCTGATCGCGATGTAGATGTTTGGTCGAGGACCGGGCCCCAAGCGAAGGCAAAATCATGGCCCATAGTCGCGTGGTTTCAAACGGGTACTTCCAAACCATGCACATTCCGCTGTTAGCGGGTCAGGGCTGCGTCAACTCTCTTAATCCTCGGGCCGTCGTGAATCGGAGTTTCGCGGACAAATACCTCAGTGAATCTAGAGCCGTCGGTCATCACCTCGAAGAAATCCCAAACCCGTTCGGCATGGCCCCCTCCGAGATCCGGGGAATTGTGGCGGACGCTCGCGAGGAGGGGCTAAATCGCTCACCGATTCCAACCATCTATTGGTGCGCGAGCGCACCCACTCCGAGCCCCTTGTTCCTGGTCCGCACGCAAGGCGATCCGATTACTATGGCTGAAGCCGTGCGCCACAAGATACATCAGCTTGACCCTTCGCGATCGGTGTTCGACATCTCTCCGCTCGAGCAACATCTTTCAGACAATTTGGCAGAGGATCGCTTGCGCACCGTTCTGCTGGCACTTTTTGCTGTGACTGCAATCTTGCTCGCGAGCGTCGGAGTCTACGGCACTTTAAGCTATTTCGTAACGCTCCGGAAACGGGAGGTCGGCTTGCGGCTAGCCCTGGGCGCTTTGCGAGGACAGATCGTCACCCAGTTTTTACTCAAGGGACTCAGCGTTTCCATGCTTGGCTGCGCCGCCGGACTGTGCCTCGCGGCCGCATTCTCGCGTGGTCTTACTGGCTTGCTCTACGGAGTATCGACGACTGATCCCCAAACCTGGGTCACTGTCGTGTTGCTCGTCTTGAGCGTAGCGGCTCTGGCCTCGTTCCTGCCCTCGATCCGCGCTGCACAGCTCGAACCCATGCAAGTGCTCCGCGACGAGTAACCCGCTTTCAGCGCGTCTGTTGTGCCGTCTTCGTTCGCAAATCCGCTAACAAACGCTCCACCTGATCCGCCCTTTCAAGCGCCGCAAGCCGCTGCTCCGGGCCGGGCTCTCCAACGGCATTGTGCCCTAAACCCAATGCTTCCGATTCGGACACCTTGAGCCTTAAGCGGTCGAAAGCTGCGTCGCTCTCAAAGTCCTTTAGGGCAGTCGTTCCGGATCGTATGGCAAGCCGCGCGCGACGATGCTGGGCGACGAGCAAATCCGCTTTCGCCTTCGTCTCAGTCATTTTTTGTTCGAGCTTATGCAAAGCGTCCCGCAACAACTGAACCTGGTGCGATTGATCCTCGATCTGCTGCGCGAAGTTGTGCGCGGCGTTCTCGTACGTGAGGGATCGCTCGAGAGCCACCCGAGCTAGGTCTTCTTGGTTCTTCTCGAGCGCTAGCTCGGCCTTTCGCACCCAATCCTTTTGGGCGTCCAGATTCTCGTGTTGCTTCTTTTCGAGCAGATGCTGGTCGGCAATCGCGATCGCCACCTGCGTTTTGACTTGCATGAACTGGTTCTGCATGTCGAGGAGAAGCTGTTTCACCAGCTTCTCCGGGTTCTCAGCCTTGTCGATCAGGTCATTCACATTGGCCTTGATCAGCGTTGTGACTCGCTCTAATAGCGCCATGGTGTACTCCTTTTATGAATTGCTGTTTGGGCCATTCGGCTTGATGTCGCTGGCCGAACGGTCACGTATACCGCGAACTTTTCCTAACAGGTCGGACATTTGCATGCCCGAAAGCGTCTCGAACAGGGCCGGAATCTGCGCAGCGATTTTCGTCATGTCACCGGTGATTTTGCTCATGCCGGCGGCATTGCCGTCGCCTGTCGAAACGATGGTGATCTTGTCGATGTTCGAAAGCGGCGAAGCCATCGCTTTAACCACTTCCGGCAAACCCGTGATTAGCTTGTCGACCACCGCAGCCTGGTTCCACTCCTGGTAAGCCTCCGCCTTCACGTTCATGGCTTTGGCTTCTGCCTCGCCTTTCTTGAGGATGATGTCGGCGTCCGCTTCGCCCTGTAGCCGCGTGGCCGCCGCCGCTCCTTCCGCTTCGATCGTCATCTTGCGACGAGCGGCTTCGGCAAGCATCTCGATCCTTTGGCGTTCAATTTCGGCATTCTTCAGTACCTTAGCGATCAGCTCTTTTTCGTTGCGCTGGATCTCGGCTTCCTGAACCTTGATCTCCTGTTCCTTTTCGACTTGACGGATCTTGACCGCTTCCGTCGTGACCTGCTGCTGCATCACATTGGCTTGAATGTCGTAGGCCTTGTCGGCTTGCGCCTGCTGCCGTTTGATGGATTCGATGTACTGTGCCTTCTTGATTTCGAGATCGCGCTGCGCTTCGGCCTGCTTGGCCAAAGAGAGCGCCTCGGCCATAACTCGTTCCTGGTCGGCTTGGGCCTTCGCGACAGCGGAGGCGCGTAGCGCATCGGCACGCCGGATCGCGGTGTCTCGCTCCGCTTCGGCTGCCGCCACATCGGCATCCCGCTTAATCCGGGCGACATCGGGGCGGCCCATATTGGTGATGTAGTCGTTCTTGTCGCGAACTTCTTTAATGGTGAACGAGACGACCTCGAGGCCCATCTTGCCCATATCATCCGCGCACGTGGCGCGCATGCGGTCGCCGACCATTTCCGGCTCTTTCACGATCTGCTCCACCGAAAGCTGGCCGATGATGCCGCGCAGGTGGCCTTCCATGACCAGCCGGATCAGCCCTTCGCGCGCCTGATCGGATTTCGTGAGAAACTGCTCGGCCGCGGTTTGAATCGACTCAGGGTCGCTTTTCACTTTGATCTGAGCTACGGCCTCGACCGTCACGGCCACGCCTTGTTTCGTGTAAAGATCCTGTTGCGGCGCGACGTCGAAAGACATGAGCTGCAATGAAAGCTGGCGGAAGTTTTCGACCATCGGAAAAATGACTGTTCCTCTGCCTTTGACAATCCGTGTTCCACGAAAGCCGTAAACGATCAAGGCTTCGTGCGGACCTGCTTTTCGATAGAGGGTCGCCATGGTCATCATCAGCGCTAACAGCGTTAGCACCATGACCCCGGCGATAATGAATGTTTCGTACGACATCGTAGTCTCCTTTTGCAATGATTCAGCACCCCGAATTCGGGTACTTACTGGGTCATTGCCTCCCAGGTGCGTACATACGCAATTCCCTTTTCGTAGCGCGTGACAACTACTTCTTCGCCACGCCCAATCTCTTTCCCGTCTTCGCTGCGCGCGAATATCGGCGTCCGCGCGCCATCGCGGACATAAATCACTTCGCCGATTCCGTTAGGGCGAATCGGGCTTGATACCCTTCCCAACACTCCAACCATTTCGTAATCAGCCGGATCGAGGGGCTGCTCCCGAGATTGAAGAAAACGGAGAAATTTTGACAAAATCCAGGCGCCGAAAACGCCGAGAGCTATCGCCAGAAGGAGCGTGATCCAGAACTGAACGCCGGAGTGCCGCGTGAGCAGATATCCTACTCCGCCAAACCACGCCAAAAAAACGGCGGCAAAACTGGGATTGATCATTCTGCTAAGCCAGTGACCGGAGTGTGAATGGACATGAGCATGTCCGTGCGCGGGCCCAACGTGACCGGAATGGCCGAGATGCATGCCGCCCAGCAGAACAGCGGCCAGACTCCACAGCGCGCCTACAGTGAAGCAAAGTAAATAGATATTGGACCAGCTCATGCGGTCATCGCCTCCTCGGGTTGCAATACCTCCCATAGCCGGTGCACCAGTTCCGGTGTCTCGAGAACAGCGCGAAGAAGCAAAACGCACTTCCGCGAATCATCGTGTTGCGCTAGTTTCAGTAGCGCTTCTGATAATTGGGGATCGCGCCGAAAGCGCTCGGCGCCCTGAATCAGCCAGAGATCAAGCTTGTCTTCTTCGAGCCGGAGATCGCTGATCAATTCTGTGTGAAAACCTTCGGGATCATCCACGAGATATCCCGGATGCACGCGAAAGAACTTGGCGAGCAGCAAGCGCGTCGTGTTCGTAAAGTGTTTCCGCTGGCTACTTTCCAGTTGCGAAATATAGGATTGGCTGATGGAGCGTTTCAGTTCGCGCCGGATCGCGGCGACCAGCTCTTTTTGGGTCATCTCGCGGTTCAAGCCTCGGAGGTGTCCCTCGACGAGACGCAAGTACCGAAGCTTTTCTCCAACCGTCATGGTGTTTATCGCAATCTGCTAATCTTATATCACAAATTGCAATCACGATGCAAGCAAAATTTGTAGGTGCTTAATATAAAAGGACTAATTGCACTTTCTAGCTTGATCTCAGAACAGATTCGATGTACAAGAGAGCTTATGCCGCACGGAAGGACCTCGTGCAGAAGCCGGGGATACGCGGTGCTCCGGCTTACGCTTGAAGAGCTATACGCGCAAAGATCGGCCGTTGAGGCCGCGATTCATGAGCTGGAACTACGCCGCACGCCAGGGATCTCGGCTGGGGATGCTTTTGATTCACAACAACGAATCGAACTGCTTCATCCGCGATGCACGGGCCATCTTCCGAATCACGAGCATGTTCTCCTGTAACCTAACGAGTTGCCGTAGCGCCTAAGTAGATCGAAACGGCTCGCGGCGGGCGTTTACCGGTATGCTTGTCGAGCCAGGGCTGATTGAGAATGCGCGAGCAGGTGATCACGGTGCATTTAACCGAATTGTTCTGGCTTACCGAAGGCGCATTCTGGGCACGATTTCGCGGCTGATTGGGCGTCCGGAAGACGTGGAGGATGTGGCGCAGGAGGTTTTCGTCAGGCTGTATGATTCGCTCGATCAGCTTCGGTCGGCGGAATTATTCGAGCCGTGGCTGTACCGGCTGACGGTGAACGCGTCGTACGATTACCTGCGGCGAGCCCGGCGACGGAGCGAATCGCTGATGGCGGACTTGAGCGAGCAGCAGGTATTGGCCGCAGATTCACTCGCCGGTAGTAAGCAGCAAACGCAGGAGCGAGAAAAGGCGCGCATCCGGGACTTTGTGAACGAGCTATTTGGACATGTAACAGAGCAAGACCGGTTGCTTTTGACCCTCAAAGAAGTAGAGGGCCTTTCATTAAAGGAATTAGAGAAGATTTATAGGGTGAGTGAAAACGCTTTGAAGGTGCGCCTCTTCAGAGCGCGGCAACGGGTGCTGAAGGCCTATAACGTCGCGGTTGCGAATGGGAGATTGCCGTGAGTAATGATGATAAGGGGTTGAACGATCTCTTCGGACGGTATCGGACTGCTTGCCCGGACGTGGAGGCTGGGCCGCGGTTCATGCCAGGGTTGTGGGAAAGAATCGACAAGCGCCGTGATTTCTGGTTTACTTTCCAAAACCTCGCGCGCGCGGCGATGACGGCTTCGGCCGCGATTTGCCTTCTCTTCCTGCTTTTGAATTTGCTGACCGGGCCGCAAACCCGTCTCCTTCCTCCGACCTATGCTGACGCGCTCGCGGCGGATCACACGGCCGAGAAGATCTATTACACGGAAGCGGTGAGGAGCAGTAACGACGAGAGAGAACGTGCACCGCAGTAAGTGGACCGCGGGCCTATTGGCACTGGTGCTGTTCTGCTGTGGCGCCGGAGCCGGAGCTCTCGCCTACCGTTATTTCGCAGGTATCCCGGTAAGCGCGAAGAATGCAGAAGATTTCCGCCACCGCTATATCTCGGAAATGCAATCAAGGGTTCACCTGACGCCGGCTCAGTTAAGCCATCTCGAGACAATTCTCGATGAGACAAAAGCAAAATACAAAGCGCTCCGAGATTTGCAACACCCCGCGATGCTCAAAATCAAAGAAGAGCAGATCAGCAAGGTGAAGTCGATTTTGAGCCCCCAACAGGTGCGGGCTTACGAGCAACTAGTTGCGGAACGCGAACAACGCATGCGAGAGCAAGAAAACCGCGAGCGGCGCGAAGAGCAGAAGCGAACAAAAGCTGGGCGCGGCGTGCCGAGTCCATAATTCGATTCGCAGGCTTGCGCTGTAGAATAAGGCGTTTCGGTTCGAACGGGAGCGAATAATGAACATGAGACGTCGTACTTGCTCAGGTCTTTCTACGTGCGCCTGGGTGGTGCTTGGAATCACTCCGGCCTGTCCACAGAGTCCAAAAATCGACAGCGTGCTCAAGCAGCTGGAGCAGGTTCAGTCATTCGAAGATGTGACGATCTCGCCCGATGGACAGCGGGTGAGCTGGGCCCAACCGGCGCGCACAGGCGAGCGAAATACGAACATCTACGTTCTTGAATGGAAGCGTCCTTCCGCGAAACCGGAGCGCATTAAAGTGAACGCGAGCGAAGAATTCTATCGAGAGCACGGCGCGGCTTGGTCTCCCGATAGCAGTCAACTTGCTTTTCTTGCGAACGCGACCGCCGAGGGCGATGAGCAAGTTTATATCTGGTCCGTGAGAGGCGGCAAGCCGCATCAGCTCACCCATTTGAAAGGCTATATGACAGATATCCGGTGGTCACCCGATGGCCGCCGCCTCGCTGTTCTGTATGCGGAAAACGGTGGTGGAGGCGGGCCGCTCGAGGCTGTTCCTCCACAAACCGGCGTGATCGGAAGCGACATTCACAACCAGCGAATTGCGGTTGTGGATCTGGGCAACGGATCAATGCACCAAGTCTCGCCCTCGGAGTTGAACGTTTATGAATTCGATTGGTCACCGGATGCTCGCCGTTTTGCAGCACTGGCTGCGCCGGGTCCAGGCGACAACAATTGGTGGACCGCAAAGCTTTATGAAGGTTCGATAGAAGCGGGAGAAATGCATTCGGTCTACGATCCTCCAGCGGACCGGCAGCTTGCGGTTCCGCGATGGTCGCCGGACGGAAAGCGCATCGCGTTTATCGGAGGACTGATGAGCGATGCAGGATTTAATGGCGGCAATATTTTTGTGATTCAAAGCGAGGGTGGAGAAGCACGCGATCTCACGGAGGGAAGGAATAGTTCGCCGAGCGGTTTACTTTGGCACAGTGATAGGGAGCTTGTCTTCACCGAATCCGTTGACGGCGGGAGTGCGATTTCAACTTTGAACGCCGATACGGGTGAGACGGAAACCTTATGGAAAGGCAGCGAGGGCATACACTACGCTGGAAACTTTCCGAATTTCTCGCTGGCCAAAGACGGAAAAACGAGCGCGGTGGTGCGTTCTTCGTGGGAGCGGGCTCCGGAAGTCTGGGCGGGCCCGATCGGAAACTGGAAACAGTTGACCGAATCGAATGCTTCGCAGCAACCGCATTGGGGCAAAGCCGAAAGTGTGCTCTGGGATGACGAAGGATCCCGGGTTCAAGGATGGCTGGTATATCCCGAGAATTTCGATCCCGCCAAACGTTACCCGATGGTGGTGGAAATCCATGGAGGGCCGGCAGGACTGAAGACGGCCTCGTGGCCTTCCGCTCGGTTCGATATGTCGGTGATGGCCGGGCTGGGTTATTTCGTTTTCTTTCCGAACCCGAGGGGCAGTTATGGAGAAGGTGAGGCGTTTACAAAAGCAAACGTCAAGGATTTCGGTCACGGCGATCTCCGCGACATTTTGGCTGGCGTTGATACCGTCTTGAAGAAGGTACCCATTGACCTGAATCGCATTGGCGTCACCGGCTGGAGTTATGGCGGATTCATGACAATGTGGACCGTTACGCAGACGAATCGTTTTCGCGCCGCAGTCGCGGGAGCGGGCATAGCCAATTGGAAAAGCTATTACGGCGAGAATTCGATTGACGAGTGGATGATCCCGTACTTCGGCGCCTCAGTATACGACGATCCGGCGGTGTACGCGAAGAGCTCACCGATTGAGTTCATCAAACAGGTGAAGACGCCGACGTTGGTTGTTGTCGGCGAGCGCGATGGCGAATGCCCTGCCCCGCAATCGTTCGAATTCTGGCACGCGTTGAAGGCCTTAAATGTTCCGACAGGGCTCGTGGTTTATCCCGGGGAAGGACACGCTTTTCATGACCCGAAAGATCGAGTGGATGTGTTGCGGCGGACTCTCGCATGGTTCGACCGGTATTTAGGGCAGCCCGGCGAAAATGCTCCCATCACAGGTCAGTGATTTCAAAAGAAGAGATGCTTTGTTGTGTTGACGGCGGCGTGGACAGCCACTGAAGCAAAGATGCTTGTGGAGCGCAGGAAGAGTGTCCCAAAGATAGCCCCGGCGATGGTCGCGACTGCCATATAGCGCCAGTTCGGTAGCGGGCCGGGTGCATTGTTCAGGTGCGACACGCCGAAAATCAAGGCGCTGATGGCAACAGCAAGCCAAGGCTGACGAATCGCGTGTAAGATCCAGTTTTGAATCAAGACACGAAAGAGGATCTCTTCCGGGAGAGCTGTTCCAAAGAACGTGAGCAAAAAGCGGAATGCGCCTTGTTCGAGCGAGACGCGGGGACCGTGCGGGGCGGGAAGGAAGCCGATCCACAGTCCGAACGGGATGATCAATACAAACGCGGATGCGTAACCAAGCGTGATATTGCGGAGGTCGCGCCAGCTTTCGAATAAGTTGTATTTCATCCCGTCCCATTGGCGTGCAATTAGGAATAGGAACACTCCGAGAGTGATGGCGATTCCATAGGCGGTGGCATGGAGAACGCCTTGAACGGAGCGTGGGACGAGTGAGGCTCCCGCTGATAGCTCGAGCGGCAGCCACAGCATGAGGATCACGATGAAATCAAGCAGTGAAGGTGTCTTTGCTCGCATTGCAATTTGGGCGTAGATGCAAACCGTTGGCACGAAGGTATAAACAGCCACCAGCATTGCGAGCGCCCCGCTCAAAACTCCGTAGTAAATCGCTGTTGCACAGAACAGAACGCTAAGCAGCATTGGAGCCACAAATAGAACGGGCGGCTGCCGGATGACGATCATGCGTAATCCTCTCTGAAAGCCACGGTGGAGAAGCACGAGCAAGAGACAAAGCAGAAGGACCGGCGTCAACATAAGGACGTAACACTAAAGTAGACGGAGGAACCGGTGAAGAGCTATCGCAAAGAGCTATGGTTCGATGTGCCATCCCGGCGCGCGTTCATTAACATCACCAGTGACGTGAGCAAGTGTCTGCAGGAGAGCGGTGTCAGTGAGGGATTCGTGCTGGTGAATGCCATGCACATCACGGCTTCCGTGTTCATCAATGACGATGAGCCGGGCTTGCACCATGACTATGAGAAATGGCTGGAGGAGCTTGCGCCTCATGAGCCGGTTGCGCAATACCGCCATAACCGGACCGGCGAAGACAACGCAGACGCACACCTGAAGCGGCAAGTGATGGGGCGCGAAGTTGTGGTGGCGGTCACGAAGGGGCGGCTTGATTTCGGCCCTTGGGAACAGGTTTTCTACGGCGAATTTGACGGGCGGCGGCGGAAGCGCGTGCTCGTGAAAATCATAGGCGAATAATTCTCCTAACCGCTGTCTAGATCGCGTATCTTGTTGGTTGAGATGGAAGACCTTCGGGGCCTCTGGGTAACGAGGCTGCTCCTCTATCGTGGACTCGGCGTGATTTGCCTGGTGGCATTTCTTGTTGCGCTGAATCAATTCCGGCCGCTGCTCGGCGAGCGCGGCTTATTACCAGTGCCGATTTTAGTCAAGCAAGTACGGTTCGTGCAAACCCCCAGTCTGTTTTATCTTTTTCCGCGCGATGCAGCGTTCACGACGGCGGCATGGCTCGGAATTCTGCTTTCGTGTCTCGTGATCACTGGGGTCTCAGAACGCTTTGGAACGTTGGTATCGGTTTGCGTGTGGGCAGCCATCTACATTCTCTATTTATCGTTCGTCAATGTGGGGCAGACGTTCTACGGCTTCGGGTGGGAATCGATCCTGCTCGAAGCCTGTTTTTTCGCGATGTTTCTTGGGGCTTCCGATGTGGTGCCGTCGCGAATCCCAATCTGGATTTTCCGGTGGCTGCTGTTTCGGATCATGTTCGGCGCGGGGCTGATCAAATTGCGGGGCGATCCATGCTGGCGCGACCTTACCTGCCTCGATTATCACTATGAGACCCAGCCCATGCCGAACCCGCTGAGCTGGTATTTTCATCTGGCGCCGCAATGGGTGAATAAAGGCGGGGTGTTGTTCAACCACTTTTCCGAACTGATCGTTCCGTTTTTCTATTTCCTGCCGCAGCCGTTCGCAGGTGGGGCGGGGCTGATTACGATTCTCTTTCAGCTTTCGATCATCGCGAGCGGCAATCTATCGTGGCTGAATTGGCTAACGCTTTTTTTGGCCTTTTCTACAATCGACGGCAAATTTCTCTCGGCAGTGATCGCGTTACCAACACCCCCGATGCATACGCCTGGACGCCTGTTCGAAGGTTTTCATATCGCGATCGCCGTGCTCGTCGCCGCCTTAAGCGTTCCCGTTGTCCTAAATATGCTCTCCGCCCGCCAGATCATGAACCTCAACTTCAATCCCTTACATCTAGTTGGGACCTATGGCGCATTTGGAAGTATCACGCGACCGCGATATGAGGTGGTCGTCGAGGGTACAGATGAGCCGGTGATCACGAGCGGGACTCGCTGGCGCGAATACGAATTTAAAGGGAAGCCGGGCGATGTAAATCGAATGCCGCCGCAAATCGCCCCCTATCATCTGCGGCTCGACTGGCTGATGTGGTTTGCGGCGATGTCGAGCTATCAGGACTATCCATGGTTCGTCAATTTCGTCGGCAAGCTGCTTCAGAATGATGCCGCGACACTAAGCCTGCTGCGCACGAATCCATTTCCGCAGCGGCCCCCGCGCTATGTTCGGGCGCTGCTCTACGAGTATCACTTCACCTCTCTCGAAGAGAGGAAACGCACTGGCGCGTGGTGGAAACGAACGCTAACGCGATATTATTTCCCTGCGGTATCACTCGATACGCCCGGCTTTCGTCAGATCCTCCAGGAAGAGGGCTGGCTGGCGGCCCAATAGGAGAGAGGTGAATTAGATGAGATCGCCTACGTGGAAAAAGTGCGCGGAAACCCTGTCGGCCGTTCTCGCGGCCATGATCGTCGCAGGCGCGGCAGTGTTGTGCGCGCAAAACCAGTCTCCGCAAGCCGCGCCATCGCAATCGATTCTCGATTACATCAAGCAGACGTGGGGCGTATTGACGCGGTCGAATCGAGATCTTGCAAAAGCCGCAGTGGATCCCAAATTTCAGCCGCTCCCGGACGGCCGCTGGCCGGTCTACATACCGCATACCGACGATGTACGGGCTGTCGAGAACGCGCTTCATCAGGAGATGCAAGCATCCGATTACGGGAAAATCGAGATCCGCCAGTTACCCGAAAATCTATCCTCGCTTCGCGAGCAAGGATTGCTGTATCTGCCGAAACCATACGTTGTGCCAGGCGGCCGCTTCAATGAGATGTACGGGTGGGACAGCTACTTCATTCAAGTCGGATTGCTGCGGGACGGAGAGCTGAAGCTGGCGAAAGACATGGCAGACAACTTCCGATACGAAGTGCGCAATTACGGGAAGGTATTGAACGCGAACCGGACCTATTATCTGAGCCGCTCGCAACCTCCGTTTCTGACCCAAATGGTGCTCGGCGTGTACCAGAAGACGCAGGATCGCAAGTGGCTCGAGGATTCCCTGCCGTTGATTCAACGTTATTACGAGTTCTTTACAACAGAGCCGCACCTGACTCCTGAAACGGGGTTATCGCGCTACTTCGATTTAGGCGAGGGGCCAGCTCCGGAGGTGGTTTCGGCGGAGCGCGATGCTGCGGGAAGAACACACTACGACTTGGTGAAAGAGTATTTTCGAACGCATGAGATCACCGATTACGATGTGAGCCAATATTACGATCGGAAGACGAACGAGCTCACGATGCTGTTTTATAAGGGTGATCGTTCGATGCGCGAATCGGGGTTTGACCCATCGAACCGGTTTGGGGCATTCAATATCGACATCATTCATTACGATCCGGTATGCCTGAACTCACTCTTGTATGTGATGGAAACCCAAACCGGCGAGATTCTTAGTAAGTTGGGCCGCGACGGCGAGGTCGAAGCGTGGCGCAAGCGGGCCGAGGCACGCGCGGAAAAGATGAACCGCCTGATGTGGGACGAAAAAGAGGGCTTGTACTACGATTACGATTTTGTGCATCACCGGGTGCGGCATTATCCCTTCCTGACCACGTTTTATCCACTATGGGCAGGACTTGCGAGCAAAGAGCAAGCCGCGAGAGTTCAACAGAATTTATCGCTGTTCGAAAAAGCGGGCGGACTCCAAACCAGCACGTACGTAAGCGGCAATCAGTGGGATTCGCCGTTCGGGTGGGCGCCGCTGCAAATGATCGCGGTTGAGGGCTTGCGTCGGTACGGCTATCCCGACGATGCCGAGCGAATCTCGATGAAGTTTCTGTCGCTTGTGCGCCGCGAATTCGAACGGCAGGGATACATTGTCGAGAAGTACGATGTGGTGCAAGGCGGATCGAATGTCGCGGCAAAGATCCACTTCGGATATAGCGCGAACCAGGCCGGATTCGGCTGGACGAACGCGGTATTTACGGAACTCTACGATCAGCTAACGCCTGAAGACAAGCGGAAGGTGATGGGCGAGTAGCGATCGACGGCAAGATACGATCCGAATCCGAGCGGCTCTCCGAACCCGCGGAATAGACAGGCGGCACCTCGTGATAGCGGCGTTATTGACGCACGTGGTCTGGTTCCGGTGTTTTCGGCAATGCTTCCGAAGGAACCACAAGCGCCGGTGAAGGTTCCTGCTCCGTTTTCTGGTTCTCTTTGGCCGCGATCTCGACGCGCTCACGCTTAATGTCGAGGCGTACGCGCGAATAGAGATTCATATACACATTCGCAACCCAGACCAGCGCAAACCCGGAAATCAGATAGCCGCGCCAGTCGGAATAGAGCATTCTGAACCGGGTGACGATCAGGAACAGAACCGCCACGTAATGACTAAAGCAATATTCGCAGGTAAAGAGATAGAAAAACTTGCGCTTATAAAGTCGGCTGCAACTTTCACTGTTGTGCTTGCACCAGTCATGCACTTCACGAAAGATATCTTCGTGCGTGATCGTCCAGGCAATGGAGGCAATCGGAAGCCCCAAGATAAATAGGAAAGCGAGTTGTTCGCCAATACCTGGCAGAGTGACGGCTCCTGTCAAATTACTGTACATCCCACCTCTGCAGATCGGTCTCCGCTATACATTGTTGGTTAGCATGGCAAGACACCAAGCCCGTGCCGGTTTAATCGTTTGCCTGCTACTCACTCAGGCGAGCTGCGTCGGCCGCCAACATACATCCAGCTCGTCCGGAGTTCCTGGTGAGTTCGATTATTATGTACTCGCTTTCTCATGGGCGCCTTCATTTTGCGCTCATGAGGGTGAAAATCGCAAATCGGGCGAGTGCGCCGCGGGACGCGAGACCGGGTTCATAGTGCATGGATTATGGCCGGAGCGCAACGCAGGTCAGCGCCTCGAGAATTGCGCTCCGGTGCCGCCTGTGAGGACCGAGATCGTCGATCAAATGCTGCCGCTTATGTCCGATTCTGGTTTGATCCAACATGAATGGCGTACTCATGGCTCATGCACGGGGTTATCAGTGGACGATTATTTTAGGACGGTCCGGCGCGCCGCTGAACGAATCGGAGTGCCCGCTTTCTACCGGGCCTTACATCATGCAGTAGAAACGAGCCCTGTGGAAATTGAAAGAAGATTTGCAGGTTTCAATCACCTCCGCGGGCTTTCCGCCTTGCGAGTTCTATGCCGTCAGGGTGAATTGCGCGAAGTGCGAGTCTGTCTGACAAGGGGATTAGACCCTCACCCCTGCGCTTGGAATATGCGAGACTGCCGCGCAGCTCAAATTTTCGTTAGACCGATTCCGTAACTGCTCACACTAACCGCCATGAGCGCGTGCCGATGCGAATGGAGGCAGCAAAGAGAGAATAAGTACGTATGAGCGACCAAAACCCGAGCACGCCCAAACCGGCTGGACCGTGTTCCATGGTTATTTTTGGAGCCGCGGGCGATCTCACAAAGAGGCTGGTGGTGCCGGCTCTCTATAATCTCGCGTGCGCCAAGCTCCTCCCTGAGGAGTTTGCGATCACGGGCGTGGATATCGCTGAGAAGAGCGATGACGAGTGGCGCGGGTCTTTTCGGGAGATGCTGCAGGAATTCGTGAAACCGGCCGGAGAATCGGCTCACGTGGATCAAAATGCGTGGAACTGGCTGACCTCGCGGATGTCGTATTTTCGCGGCGACTTGAATAATTCCGAGATGTACGAGAAGCTCAAAGCCAAATTACATGAGCAGGATGCCAGCCGTGGAACGGCCGGCAATTACCTTTTCTATCTTGCAGTGGCGCCGCAATTTTTCGGCCCGGTTGTCGAGCATTTAGGCAAGAGCTGCCTTACATGTGAAACCGGAAATTGTTGGCGGCGCGTGGTGATTGAGAAGCCTTTTGGACATGATCTCGCTTCTGCGCACGAATTGAATCAACGGATTCTTGCGGTCTTGAGGGAAGAACAGATTTACCGGATCGATCATTACCTGGGAAAAGAAACCGTTCAGAATATCATGATGTTCCGGTTTGCGAACGGGTTCTTCGAGCCGGTCTGGAATCGCGATCGGATCGATCATGTGCAGATTACCGCAGCGGAAACAGTTGGAGTGGAGCAGCGCGGCGCCTTTTACGAGAAGACCGGCGCCCTGCGCGATATGGTTCCGAATCACGTGTTCCAGCTTGTCGCAATGACGGCCATGGAAGCGCCGAGCTCTTTCAGCGCGGATGCGGTGCGCGCGGAAAAGGCCAAAGTCATTGAGTCGATCCGGATCTGCCAGCCTGATCAAGTCTCGTGTACCGCGGTCCGCGGGCAGTACGGACCGGGCGAAATCGATGGCAAGCACGTTGCGGGATATCGCGAGGAGCCGCACGTAGCGCCGGATTCGCGCACGGAAACATATGTTGCCATGAAGCTAGCAATCGAGAACTGGCGCTGGGCGGATGTTCCGTTTTATGTGCGCACGGGTAAGCGGTTGGCGCGACGCAAAACTCAAATCGCAATACGCTTCAAGGAAGCGCCATGCGCTCTTTTCCGGTACACCGCAGTTCGCAACCCGGCGCCCAATTGGTTGCTTGTTCGCATTCAGCCAGACGAAGGAATTGCCCTGGAGTTCGGTGCGAAGATCCCCGGCCCAGTCACCAAACTTGGCGATGTCCGAATGGATTTCAAGTATCAGGACTATTTCGGAACGGCACCCAATACCGGCTATGAGACGCTCCTTTACGATGTAATGATTGGAGATGCGACACTTTTTCAACGCGCTGACAACATTGAAGCGGGTTGGCGTGTCGTGCAGCCCGTATTAGATGGATGGGGTATGAATCCGCCGGGCGACTTCCCGAATTACGCAGCAGGAATTGATGGGCCTGCTGCGGCAGAAGAGATGCTTGCGCGGGAGGGCCGGAGATGGCGTCCGATTGGCTAAGATCGCGCTCGGCACTGCCGAACAGGGTTGCCCAGGAACTCGCGAACAGTCGCCGAGCGCTGATAAACTAAGATGTTCGGATGGCCGTCCCTCAAGAGCTCCTCGCAATTCTTGTCTGCCCCGTCTGCAAAGCTCAACTGATTCTCAAAGAGGATGGAAGCGGGCTGAAGTGTGTAGAGTGCAAGCGCGTTTATCCCATCCGAGACGATATTCCGGTCATGTTGGTCGATCAAGCAACTGTCGAGCCTTAGCATTTCGATGACGATTCTGGAGCAATTTCCGGTACGCGGGCGGCTGTGTGTCATTCGCCTGCGCTCCTTGGGAGATTGCGTGCTCACAACGCCCGCGCTCCGATTGCTGAATCAGAGTCGGCCTGATCTTCAAATCAGCGTTGTCGTCGAAAAGGCCTTTGAACCTGTATTCGAAGGCAATCCTGCGGTTGTTGAAGTACTTCCTCCGTCTGCGACCGCTATCAGGAGCTGGAAACCTGACCTCTGCCTGAATCTTCACGGCGGAACGCGAAGCCAGTGGATAACGACGCTTTCAGGAGCTCGATGGCGCGCTGGATTTGCGCATCACAGTTTCGCCTTCACGTATAACGTGAAGATCGGCGGCGCGCAAGAGATTATTGGGGTCAAGCGCAAGGTGCATACCGCCGAGCATCTCGCGGCGGCTGTGTTCGCGCTCGGCGTTCCGGTCCAGCGCGTGCCCCCCGCGCAACTATTCACAACTCAATCGTCAGCAAAAGGCCGATATGCAGTCCTTCACGCTTTCGCTTCGGCCCCGGAGAAGCGATGGCCGGCTGATCGGTTCTGCGAAGTGGCCCGATACCTGAAGCTCTGGAACATCACTCCAATTTTCCTCGCCGGCAAAGATGATGACGCGACATGCTTCGAGCCTCATCAGGTCTTCCGGGGAAGTTTAGCGGAACTGAAAGCATTGCTTTCGAAAGCCGCGGTTTTCGTTGGCAACGACAGCGGCCCGGCACATATGGCAGCCGCTTTCCTCGTCCCCAGCGTAGTCCTGTTCGGAACGTCGGATCCAAAGATTTGGAGACCTTGGCGCACGGAAGCACAAGTGATCGCCGCGCCACACGGTCTGGGCGAAGTCAGCGTATCGAGAGTGATTGCTGCGCTCGAGCGCTTGCACATGCTCGAAGAGGCCCACGCTTGAAGGAACTCTTTCGACTCCTGCGCTATGCAAAGCCGTACGTACCAGCCCTGCTGGCCTCTGTCGTGTTCATGGCTGTCGTCGGCCTTTCACAAGGACTGCTTGTCAAGCTCATCCCGCTCATATTCGAGCGCGTGTTAAAACCCAGTGCACCGAATACACCGGCCATTCTCTTTGAAATCCCTCACACGAGTACGCGGATCTACCTGAGCGACATTGTTCCGTCTTTTGTTCACAACATCTGGACAATGGTGGCGGTCGGCATCCTGATTTGCTTTATCGCAAAAGGAGTTTGCGACTATCTCGGCAATTACCTGGTGAATTGGGTCGGAATTAGTGCCGTGATGGACCTTCGTCAGGAGGTTTACGACCGTGTTCTGCGCCAAGACGCGCAGTTTTTCGAAGACCAGACGACCGGACGCATCATGTCGTCCATCATGAACGATATCGACAAGATCCAGGTCTCGGTTTCCACGATGCTCGCCGATTGGCTTCGACAGATGTTCACGGCATTTTTCCTCCTGCTCGCGATGATCACAATTGACTGGAAACTATCTCTGATCAGCTTGGTGGTGTTCCCCGTCGTTGCGTTCCTCACCGTTCGATTAGGCCGCCGGATCCGCCGCATAACGCGCCATGCGCAAGATATGGCAGCCGGACTGACCCAAATACTCCAGGAAACAATCACGGGACATCAAGTAGTGAAGAGCTTTGGGGCAGAGGATTATGAATCGAAGCGTTTCCGGCTGGCCGCGCAGCGCCTTAAGACCGGAAACTTGAGATATGTCGCACAGCAGGCAGTAGCATCGCCGATTATCGAGTTCTTGGGCGCGGTAACGATTGTCCTATTACTAACGTTCGCGCGGTTGCAAGTGAAAAGCGCGACTATGACGGCCGGGAAATTCACCGGTTTTGTACTCGCACTTGTGATGCTTTACGAGCCCATCAAACGGCTCACAGGAATTCACAATATCTTTCAACAAGGAATCGGTGCGGCACTGAAAGTCTTTGAATACCTCGACAGACAGACTGACGTCATGGACAGGCCCAATGCGGTTCGGATGACGAAGCTGGAGAAGAATATCCGGTTCGATAATGTCGGTTTCCACTATCCGGCCGTTGCGGACCGGATAGTGCTCGATGGAATCAATCTCGAGGTGAAACTTGGCGAGGTGGTGGCGCTCGTGGGACCTAGCGGCGCCGGAAAGACCACCTTGGTGAACCTGGTGCCGCGCTTCTATGACGTGACCGGCGGCGCTGTTCGCATTGACGGCAAGGACGTACGGGATATACGGCTAAGCAGCCTCCGTGAAAGCATCAGCATTGTGGCCCAGGACACTTTTCTGTTCAACGATACTGTGTTCGACAACATCGCTTACGGCCGACCTGACGCAAAGGAAGAAGACGTGTATGCGGCAGCGACAACTGCGCTGGCGGATGAATTTATTCAGAGACTGCCCCGTGGTTATCAAACATCCATTGGCGAGAGAGGAGTCAAGCTCAGCGGAGGGCAGAGGCAGCGCATAGCGATCGCGCGAGCCTTGTTAAAAGACGCGCCGATTCTGATCTTGGATGAAGCCACTTCGCATTTGGACACGGAATCCGAGAGGCTGGTCCAGCAAGCATTGAATGCCTTGATGAAAAAGCGGACAGTCCTTGTGATCGCTCACCGCCTTTCGACGATACGGCAGGCCGACAAGATTGTGGTGCTCGATGCCGGCAGGATTACCGAAACCGGCACTCACGATCAATTGATCGCGGCAGGCGGCATTTATTCCCGGCTAAACGAGCTGCAGCACATGGACACCAATGTGGTTGTCGGATAGCGAACACCCTGTAAGGAGCCGGTTTTGGTGAGGTCAACGGGTGAGGTTTCAGAGCCTCGCCACGTCACTGCGCCGATTCGCAGCATGACTGGTTTCGCCTTAGCGCGGGGGCAAACCAGCGCCGGGGAACTGACCATTAGCCTGCGGAGCGTGAATCATCGCGGGCTCGACCTGCACTTTCATCAACCTGGCGAGCTCGCTGTTTTTGAAAACGGAATTAGAGGCTTTCTGAAACATAAGCTCGCGCGCGGACACGTCGAAGTTCGCATGTCGCTCAAGCGCGACCCGGGATCAGAGGCAGAATCTTACAATCAGGCTCTGCTCAGTCATTACTTAGGCTCCTTTAACCGGGCGTGCCTTGATTTCGGCCTGGAGTGTAAGCCGGATCTCAACGCGCTATTCGCCATACCCGGAGTGTTCAACGGTATACGCGAAGCAAAACCGTTCGATGAGGGATTCGAGCAGGAGTTAATGAGTACGCTCGTGGCGTGTACCGATGAATTGAACGCGTATAGGGAGCGGGAAGGACAGGCTTTATATTCCGGCCTCAAACCTGAGCTGGCCAAAATCGCGGAAAGCACCCAGAAGATCGAAGGGCTCCGACTGGAGGCGCGATCGCACTTCCACGAAAGCTTACGCGAGCGATTGCGGGCGCTAGCGGGCGAGGCTGGTATTAGCGAGAGCCGCTTAGCCGAAGAAGCCGCCGTGCTTGCGGACCGATCGGATTTGGAAGAAGAGTTGATTCGCCTTAAAGTACATACAGAAGAGTTGCGCCGCACGTTTTCTACTGGCGGTGAAATCGGAAAACGGCTCGATTTTTTATTGCAAGAGATGAATCGCGAGACAAACACGATTTTGTCGAAAACTTCGGGAGCGGGGGACGCAGAACTGGCGATAACGAATCTGGCGCTGGGGATCAAGGCTAACATCGAAAAGATACGCGAGCAGGCTCTGAATCTTGAATAGCCGGTCTGAAGAATCCGTACTTGTAGAAGGCCGGATCTCTGTGGAACGCATGACCACCGTGTTCATCATTTCGGCGCCGTCCGGATCTGGAAAATCGACGCTAGTCGCGTCGCTGCTGGCCAAAGACCCGAATTTACGCTTCTCGGTTTCGTACACGACACGCGCGATCCGCGGAAACGAGAAACCGGGCGAGGATTATGTCTACATCTCCCCGCAGGAGTTCAAAGAGCGCGCTCAGCGAGGCGAATTTCTCGAACATGCGGAGGTGTTCGGGAACTGCTATGGAACGCACCGCAGCGCTCTGGAGCAGGCTGAAACCGACGGCATGGATCTCATACTCGACATTGACGTCCAGGGTGCGAGACAATTGAAAGAGAGAATCCCGGAAGCCGTGAGCATATTTGTCCTGGCCCCTTCCCGGGAGATTCTCGAACAGCGATTGCGGGCGCGATCGGAGGACTCGGAAGAAGTCATCGAGCGGCGGCTCAGAGATGCGGCCGAAGAGATCCGCAATTACACGCAGTACGATTATGTGCTCGTGAATCGCCGGCTTGAGGAATCGGTAAATACATTGACAGCCATCATCAAAGCGGAACGGGTACGCCGGATTCGCATGGAAGATCAAATAAAGCCGATCCTGAGGAGTTTCGGGCAGGACTCATCCTGGCTGTTTTAAGCGAATCGCCCTGAGTGTGCCGGTTTGTCAACCAGGGCGAGACAGAAATACAAGACGTCGTACGCGAACGGAGTTCACAAGAGTTTGGAGAAGAAATGTTAGAGAAGCCAAAAACGAATGTACTCTATGCCATTCCGGATGATCCGGATGCAAGCACCTATAGGTTCATCATCGTTGCCGCGAAACGGGCGAGGCAACTGCAGAACGGACAGCGAAGCGTGTTGCCTGCAGCAAACAAAAAGCCGACCGTGTTGAGTATGGAGGAAGTGCGCCGCGGCCTGGTTCCGTACAGCGACGGTTCTCGCGAAGAGGCAGAGCCGGTTTCGGAGTAGCGCCAAATGCGCATCGCACTTGGGGTCGGCGGAGGGATCGCCGCTTACAAGTCGGCCGAGGTCGCACGCGCTTTACAGCAGCTTGGTCATGAAGTTCAGGTAATCTTGACGCGCGCAGCCCAGGAATTCATTCAACCCCTCACATTTGCTGCGCTGACCAATCACAAAGTCATTACCGGCTTATTCTCCCAAACCAGCGCGCAGGATACACTTTCAAGCGCAGTTGAGCACATCGCGGTGGCGAAAGAAAACGACGCCCTTGTTGTCGCTCCGGCAACGGCAGATCTGCTCGCGAAGTTTGCGCATGGGTTGAGTGATGATTTCGTCTCAACTCTGTATCTAGCTTTTACCGGCCAAGTCATTCTCGCGCCGGCGATGAATAACGCCATGTGGCAGCATCCGGCTACACAGGCAAATATCGAAATCTTACGCGAGCGTGGGTGTGTGATCATTGAGCCGGATTCAGGCTGGCTCGCCTGCGGAACGATGGGCGAGGGCAGGCTCGCCGATCCGGTGCGAATCGCCGAGCGCGTAGATTCCCTCAAGCGTCAGAAGAGAGATTTCGAAGGCGAGGTCCTTTTGTTGACCGCGGGGCCAACCCAGGAGCCGCTTGATCCGGTGCGCTACATCAGCAATCGTTCCAGCGGAAAAATGGGTTATGCGCTCGCTTCGGCAGCAGCAAAACGGGGCGCTAGAGTGCTGCTGATTTCGGGTCCGGTGAACCTCCCCCCGCCGCACAACACAGAGGTGATTTCCGTTCGCACCGCGAGCGAAATGCGCAAGGCCGTAATGGATCACCTGGCAGAAGCGACGATGATCATCAAGAATGCGGCTGTTGCCGATTACTATGTCTCAAGCGTTCCCCAACAAAAATTGAAGAAGACGGCTGCGCGGGTCTCACTCGAGCTCGACCCGACACCCGACATTCTGGCTGAAATCGGACAGCTTAAGGGAGACCGCCTGCTGATAGGGTTCGTTGCCGAGACACAAAATCTGCTCGAAGAGGCCCGTCGCAAGATGATCACCAAGAACTGCGATATGGTTGTCGCAAATTTGGTGAGTCAGGAGGGAGTGGGGTTCGAGGCGGATCAAAATGAAGTCGATATGGTCATCCGCTCCGGTCAGGTTATTCACGCGGGACCTGCCGATAAGCGTGAAATTGCTGAACAAATTCTGGATCAAGTAGCCGTGCTGCGTTTGACGATTCGATCGGTCGAGAGCCCTGTCTAGCCGGAACCCCGGATGACCAGAGAGCAAATTCGCTCGCAACTGGAGCTGTATCGTGATTTGGGCGTTCGCTTCATTTATAAGCGCTCTCCTGCCGTAGCTCCGGCCCAATTCGAACACAAACACGGATCAGTAAGCGTAGCGGCCGATTTCGCGGTGCTGCCCAGTCTTGCTCCTGATCGCGACACCTTGGCAAAGATACGCGCTGATATCGGCGATTGTAGACGGTGCCGCCTATGCGCGGCTCGTCAGACTGTCGTATTTGGATCAGGCAATGAGCAATCGAAACTGGTGTTTGTTGGAGAAGGCCCCGGAGCGGAAGAAGACGAGCAAGGATTACCGTTTGTGGGGCGGGCTGGACAACTATTAACTCAAATGATCGACAACACGGCTGCGCGCGAGGGAATACCCATCCGCAGAGCCGATGTGTATATCTGTAATGTCGTGAAGTGCCGGCCGCCAGACAATCGCACCCCACTTCCGGACGAGATGGAGATCTGCGGCCAGTTTCTGGTTCGCCAGCTCATGGCGATCCAGCCGAAGGCTATTTGCGTCCTCGGCTCGACAGCAATGAAGGCTCTGCTGAACGTGAAAGAGGGTATCACCAAATCCAGAGGAAAGTGGCACAAGTGGCATGGAATCCCGGTAATGGTGACGTATCATCCGTCATATCTTCTGCGGCAATACAACCAGGTCGCAAAGCGCGAAGCCTGGGAAGATCTGAGAACCTTGCTGCATTTCGTTTATGACTGAAGGCGCGCTTTGATGAAGGCGTACCCAGGCCTTTTCATCAGCTTTGAAGGTACCGAGGGCAGTGGGAAATCCACTCAAATGCGCCTGCTCGTGAATCGCTTGCGCAGCGAGGGTCTGACTGTGACTGAAAACCAGGAGCCCGGCGCAACGCGTATCGGCAAGCAAATCCGGCGCATTCTGCTTGACCCCGTTCATCATGAAATGGCGAGCATGACCGAGCTGCTTCTGATGTTTGCCTCCAGGACACAGGCTGCAAACGAGATCATTATTCCGGCCCTTACACGCGGCGAGATTGTTGTATCAGATCGCTTCACCGATTCGACTCTCGCATATCAGGGCGAAGCTCGCGGACTAGGATTCGAAACTGTACTGGCAGCACATCGCCTGGCACTCGGTTCGCTGGCGCCTGATCTGACCATTTGTCTAACCATCGATCTTGAGAAAGGGCTGGCTCGTGCGGATTCGAGGAATCAATGGAGCGGCGATGATGCTAATGAAGCACGCATCGACCTTCAATCGCTCAATTTTCATCGACGCGTGAGCGAGGGCTACAGGAAGATTGCCCAGCTTGAGCCCCGCCGTTTTCGTTTCGTAGACGGCGAAGGCGATCGCGACATGATAGCTGAAAGAGTTTGGACCGAAGTAAGCCAGTTTGTTCCTGCACGGAGCCAGACAAAGTAGCAAAATCACGAATGCATGCGTTAAGTAATTTCTACGGCAATTCCAAAGTGGTGGAATCTCTCATGCGGATGGTCGAGCACGGCCGGATCGCTCAGACGATCCTTCTGAGTGGCCCCGACGGTGTTGGAAAAGCTACGCTCGCACGCCGCTTCGGCGCCGTATTGTTAGGCGATGCAGCCAAAATCGAACGGGACGATTTGAGTTTGGCCGCCAACGCCGAAACTGTCGAACAGCGAGAGAAATGGACTTCCGAAAAGCGGGCCGAAGATCCGTTATTGTTTTCCACTCATCCCGATTTTGTGACCTTCGCTCCCGACGGACCGCTGCGGCAGTTAACAATACAGCAGATGAGATTACTGAGGACACGGGCGCAATTCAAACCTCTTCGCGGAACATACCGCGTCTTCCTTGTTGACCATCTCGAGCGGGCCAACGAACAAGCTGCCAATTCTTTGCTGAAGCTGCTTGAAGAACCTCCCGAACATCTCGTTATCATTGCGACTACAGAAAATGTCTACGATCTTCTGCCAACCATCCGGTCGCGTTCCCTTGTGCTAGAGATGAACCGGCTGAATGACGCCGAGATGCGCGAGTTTCTAACTACCCGAAAATTAGCGGACGTGGAGACTCGTATTGCTCTATCGGAAGGTAGCCCGGGTATCGCAGCGCTTCTCGATGTTGAAGAGCTTCGCGGGCGGCGCAGCGTGGCATTGGCGGCCCTGGAATGTGGCGCTGGAATCAGTCCGTTTTCCACATGGGTTCAGCAATCGGAGTCTTTTGGCAGCCGCAAATCCGAAAAGCTCGAGCCTTATCTGAAAATCACTTATGGATTGATCGAAGATATCTTAAAAGTGCGGCACGGTAAGGAGGCTCTCAAGAATCGGGACGTCCAGCGGCGAATCGAGGCTATTTCGGAAGCCGTCAGCTTTGCGTGGATCGAGCGCGCGCTGGTTTTTTTGGATGAGCTGGTGGAAATGATGCGGCGGAATATACAAAAGATTCCCGCTCTTGATGCTTTCGTAATTCGTCTGCGCTACATTAATGAGCGTAACCCCGCGACGAACGCACACGCCTAATTGGCAATTGCGATCCACTCAACGGGCAGCTCGAAGATTTTCCAAAATCACGTGAGGAAAAAATGAGAGAGGAGAAGCGCCCTGAAGCGCTCATCAGACGACCAATTCACCCGCCTACAGGAGAGGTGAGAGAGCTATTGCGCAGGCCGCCAGCAGCAAAGAAGAATACTCCGCCCGAGCAGACCAATGCCGAGCAGTTTTACTACTCAAAACAAATGCAGGCGAAGACTCACATGATTGTGGTCCTGACCGATGGAGAGCAGCTCGAAGGCATCATTGAGTGGTATGATCGCGACTGTCTCAAGCTAAACCGGGAGAACGGCCCAAACCTGATGCTCTACAAACATTGCATCAAGTATCTTTACAAGGCCGAACCGGAATAGCGCGATCAGTTCATCACTTTGGGCAGCTCGCAAACAAAGTTCCGGCATTCGTAAACCGTAATCCTTCCTTTTCGCTCGAGCGAGGCAAGAAACGGGGCGCTGCGGGCCAACTCATTGGCTGCCGCATCCGAAAGCGCCAGTGCGACAGAATAGGGCGAGAACTTTCCGTGCCTTTCGGCGAGTAGGGTTTCGATGTCAGGACCGATCTCGGCACAGCGGATGATCACTTGTTCTGGTTCCATGAGCCAGCGCCCTAACGCAACAAGGGCTTGAGGTGCCATTGTGGGCTGGGCACCGAGCCTCGGAGCAAACCAGCGCAGACACCCCTTGGCGCGGTCGCTGAAAGTGGTGTCTCCCGTGAGATGCGCGAGCCGCAACAGCACATCTGCTGCGACGGAATTCCCCGAGGACTCGGCTCCGTCATAATCGTCCTTCATCCGCAGGAGCAGATCATTTGCATCAGCGATCGTGCTGAAAAATCCGCCCTGCTCGTTATCTTCAAATTGCGCGAGGCCTCTGTGCGCCAAATCAATGGCCGTCTCCACGTAGAGAGATTCAAATGACGCTTCGAACAAATCAAGCAGCGCTTGTATGAAGAAGGCATAATCATCCAGAAAAGCCGGAACGGCCGCTTCGCCTTCGCAGAACCGTCTCAAAAGCCTACCGGATTGCGAGTCGTACATTGTGGAGAGCAGAAACGACGCCGCACGTTGTGCCGCCCTCAGGTATTCAATTTCGCGCAATACGATGTAGCCCTTCGCAAGCGCCGAGATCATCAGTCCATTCCAAGACGTAAGAATTTTCGAATCCAAGTGGGGCCGAGGGCGCTTACTCCTGGCCGTGAATAACGTTTGCTGAGCCCGTTCCAACACATGGTGTGCTTCGGCTGGTGCAATCCCACTCTGGTGGGCAGCATCATCCAAGCTCACGACTTCGTAGAGAATATTGTGCCCCGTGAACTCACCGTGCGGGTCCTGGGTGACATTGCCGGCGCCGCGAACTCCGTAACGGACGCAGAAAAGCGCAGCATCTGCCTCGCCCAGCAGATCGTCAACCTCATTTTTCTTCCAAACGTAAAACGCGCCTTCGCGTGAATGCGGCGGATTCTCAGGGTCGGGGCTGTCGGCGTCCTCCGCGGAATAGAACGCGCCGCTTTTGTCGGTTAGATCTCGAAGTACATACGAAAAAATATCCCGCGCAACGTCCGCGAACGCCGCATCCTGGGTGACTTGGTATGCCTCTAGATAGGCAATCGCCAGTTGCGCTTGATCATAGAGCATCTTTTCGAAGTGCGGCACAAACCATCGCTCATCCACCGAATAGCGATGAAAACCGCCGCCGAGCTGATCGTGCATGCCGCCCGCCGCCATGGCTCGCAAAGTCGCGGTAACCATGTCGAGCGCTTCCTCACTATGTTCCCGAAGGTGATACCGGAGCAGATAGTTCAACACCACAGGCCGAGGAAACTTAGGCGCATTCCCGAAGCCGCCCCATTTCGTATCGAACATCCGCCGAAACTGCCAGAAGGCTCTTTCAAACGGCTCTCGTTCGGGCATATCTGCCCGCGCACCTGGCTCGGCGAGCGAGCGAAGTTGCTCGACCACGTGTAAACTCGAGCCCTCAACCTTCTCGCGCTCGTGCTTCCAGGCATGCGCCAATTGCTGAAGTAGTTGGCGGAAACCCGGCCGGCCGTAGCGCGAATCTGGTGGAAAATACGTGCCGCCGAAAAACGGTTTGAGGTGCGGCGTGAGCCAAACGGACATAGGCCATCCGCCGCTTCCCGTGGATGCCTGCACGAACAGCATGTAGATGCGATCGACATCCGGACGCTCCTCGCGGTCCACTTTGACGGGTACAAAGTCCCGATTCAAAATTTCGGCGACACCTTCGTCCTCGAACGACTCATGCGCCATTACGTGACACCAATGACAAGTGGAGTAGCCAACTGACAGGAAAATGGGCTTATCCTCGTTGCGCGCTTTCTCAAATGCCTTGTCACCCCAAGGCATCCAGTCAACTGGATTTTGCGCATGCTGGCGCAGGTAGGGGCTTTTCTCATGAATCAGAGCGTTGGCGTGCATGCGCTTTCAGTCTAGCCTCGCAGACGATCGTGCATCCCAAGCGCGACACAGAGATTCCCAAAAATGCACGCTGAAGCTAAGCGTGTGTTAAATTACGCATGCGCTTTGGCTGGTGAAACTTGGCATCGAAATTGCGTCCGCAAACTCGAGGTACTCTCGATGACACAGCATAGCCGTGAATTGGTGGCGGGACCAATCACCTTGGATTACTTCATGAAAAGGGCGGCCGAGGGTTGGAGCATAGCCGCAATCGAATGGGTGCGAGAAGTAGAGGCCGCGGACGATCAGCCTTACCAGACCTCATTCGAAACAAAGCTCCCAACGGAAGAGATTCCCTACGGGCTTCGCATCGCGGAAGATGGATTGCGCCTCGAACCCAATCCTATCGAAACAACTGTTTTGTTGCTCATTTTAGAAAAAATCGTAATCGAGAAACGGCTCACTCAGATTGCGGCGGACCTAAACCAGCGCGGTTATCGGACGCGCAAAGGTACGCAGTGGTCGCCATCGACGATTTTCGATCTGCTGCCGCGACTGATCGAGGTAGGACCCAAATTGCTGACCAGCGCCGAGTGGCGCGATAGGCGCAGCCACATAGACTTTACTCAGCTTCAGGTCTGAGCGCCTCAAATCGCTACTTGGCCTCTGAAGCGAGTGGTAATGGCTTGCGCGGCATTTCTTCATCCGCGTTTGCGATGTCGTATACGAGCGTCGCAATTACTGCGGAAGCCTGCATCAAATCCTCGGGAACCGCGTGATCGTAAGTATCCATATCCGAATGATGAGTGACACTGTTGTAATCCAACGGATCCTGAATGAACTGGAATCCGGGCAGTCCAACCGCATCAAACGACAAGTGATCCGTTCCCCCGGTGTTCTTGAGCGACATTGTTGTGACACCTAAATCGCGGAAGGGCTCCAACCACTTCTCGAACAGCGGCCGGGCGGCGTCGTTTCCTTGTAAATAGACCCCGCGAATTCTCCCGCTTCCGTTATCCAGATTTAAATAAGCATCAAGCTGAGAGTGCTCGGGCTTCACCTGCATCGTCTTCGGGTCCGCGAAATGTGCCTTCACGTAGGCCTTCGATCCATACAGGCCCTGCTCTTCTCCACTCCACAATCCAATACGGACAGTGCGGTCCATTTTCAGGTTCTGCGCCTTTAGAATGCGCATGACTTCAATCATCACCGCGCTACCCGCGCCATTATCCGTAGCGCCAGTGCCTGAGTGCCAGGAATCGTAGTGCGCTCCAATCATCACCACTTGATCGGGCTTCTTTTGTCCTGGAATTTCACCGATGATATCCAGACCGTCGATATCTTGAGTGGAAGCCTTTGCTTGAAGATTCATGCGAACCGAAACTGCCTGTTTCTTTTCAATCAGCCTGGTCATTCTGGAGTATTGCTCCTCGGTGACTACGAAGGTGGGCGGAGCCATAGGATCTTTCGCCTTGTGCGAGCCGGCAGATTCAGCGAAGAGCAGACCGTTATGCGCGCGCTGATCAGCGCGGATTATGCCGACCGCACCCTCATCATGAAAAAACCGCCCCATCTCATTGATCAATTCGAAAAACTGGTCAATGATCTGGTCGATTGTTGCCTCGGGAAGGCTTTCAAAATACTTGTAAGCTTCCTCTTCGTCGCTTGGAATTTTGACTTGATCAATGGGAATATTTCGTCGAATGCTGGGCTCAGGCGATTTCCCAATATCGGCTAACTCCGCATCCGTGTAGCGCCGGAACAAAGGCTTCTCAGAGGGTTTTGGCATCTTTGCCTCACTGACCAAGACGATCTTGCCCTTGAGCTTGCCTTTCCACGTGGCTTCGTATTCCTTGAGTTCCTTCTTATTCTCAGTGATGTCGCCGAACTTGCCCTGCTTCATAGGGGCGAACAGAAGATCCCCACTCTGGGCCCCGTTGGTGGGCGCGCTCCAGGCCAAGGGGAAGGCGACCAAATGGGAATAGCGGGGAGCAGTCATTTCTAATGTAAAGTTCTGCAGAGACCAACTCCGGCCAAATGGTCCCCATTTTTCTGCGTGCACATTTGCGACGCCGTACTCTTTCAGGCGCGACATTGCCCAATCTGCTGCCTGCTGAAACTCAGGCGAGGCGGTCAGGCGCGGTCCGTACATATCGGCCAGATACGAGAGGTGCTCCATCACTTTCGAGTTGTCGAACGCCTCGGCTTTGATTTGATGTACGACCTCGAGTGTTTTGTCTTCCGCTTGTAGACGTGCGAGGCAAGATGTCAGAATGAGCGATGCTGTTAGAGTTCGGCGCATAGTTCTTTGTTGTATCATGCTGCGCTAGTGCCGAACGAACGCATGATAAGTTGGTGATGCGCATCACGGGCCCGTAGCTCAGTTGGTTAGAGCGCCGCCTTGACACGGCGGAGGTCAGAGATTCGAGTTCTCTCGGGCCCACCACGTTCAGGGCAAAAGCTGGCTAGTTCCCCAAAACCGCCTCGAACAACATTCGGTTGGGCCACGGTTTCAACCCCGCTCCTCCGGTGTTATCATCGGGTCAGAAGCATCAACTTACATGCGGACGCAGCTCTTGTCTCGCATCTTTTCTCTCTACGCCCTCGCCCCGCGTACGATCTTCGCGTCCGGTTCGGCAAGCGCTGCGGCCCTGCTATGCTTGGCCCTCGCAGGAAGCGCCTGGTGCCGCTTTCAAAACAACCCTGCAGCTCCTGCGGTTTCAGCTCCATCGGTCGCGACCGTACCCGATGAACCAGTCGCAGTCGAATCGCGCAAGCCAGTCTCAGCGGAGCCCGCCGTCAGCTCGCGTCCCGCCAATATCCGCGTCGACAAGACGCTCGTCCTGATCAACGTAACCGTCACCGATCCGCTCAACCGTTTCGTCACCGGCCTCGAAAAGGAGCATTTTAGGCTCTACGAAGACAAAATGGAGCAGACGATTACCCAGTTCTCTAGTGAAGACGCGCCGCTCTCCATCGGCCTCGTCTTCGATACAAGCGGAAGCATGGGATCTAAACTACAGAAGTCGCGCCAAGCTGCGACGGAGTTCTTCAAGACCGCCAATCCCGCCGACGAATTCTTTCTGGTTCAGTTCAACGATCGTCCGCAGCTCGTCGTCCCGTTTACCACCGATACGGACAAGATTCAAAGCGCTCTCACCTTCACTCAATCAAAAGGCCGTACGGCGCTCTTGGACGGCGTCTATCTCGCCATGCACGAAATGAAAAAGGCGCACAATCCTCGAAAGGCGATTCTCATCATCTCCGATGGCGGCGATAATAGCAGCCGGTACACCGAAACAGAAATCAAAAACGCCGTTCGAGAAGCCGACGTTCAAATCTTTGCAATCGGCATCTTTGAATCGATAGCAAATCGCGGCCGCACTCCGGAAGAGGCCGCGGGACCCGGCCTTCTAAATGAATTGGCCGAGCAGACCGGTGGCCGCGAGTACGCCGTGGAAAACGTCACCGAACTTCCGGATATCGCGGCGAAAATCGGAATTGAGCTGCGGAACGAATACATCCTCGGCTACACACCGAAGAATCGTGAGCGCGACGGAAAATATCGCCGCGTTCAGGTGAAACTGAACCAGCCGCGAGGTCTCCCGCCTCTCAAGGCTTACTTCCGGCTGGGTTATTATGCACCGACGCAGTAATAAATTCTCAGTCCTTCTGTTCACGAAAAAGACGGCGCTTGCGGGGTTATTCGCGAGTCTTTTCGCCGTTTCTCTCCTGGCTCAGTTCCGCGCTGACACGCGCCTCGTAGTATTGCACGCGAGCGTCACCGATCGAAAGGGGAAGCTCCTCACCAACCTGAATCAGAACGCGTTTAAGATTTTTGAGAACGGACAACTGCAGCAGGTGAAAATTTTCAGGCGCGAAGACGTCCCGGTTTCGCTTGGCATCATCATCGATGACAGCGGCAGTATGTCGACCAAGCGGGCTCGCGTCGAAGCCGCGGCAGTCGCGTTGGTCCGCGCCTCGAATCCTCAGGACGAAGTATTCATCGTCAACTTCAATGACGACGCTTACCTTGACGTCCCGTTCACTAATGACATACACAGGATGGAGCAAGGGTTGGCCCGCATCGATTCGCGCGGCGGCACCGCAATGCGCGACGCCATCAATATGTCACTCGACTACATCCGAGCCGAAGCCAAGAAAGACAAGAAAGTGTTGATGGTCATTACGGATGGGAATGACAATGCCAGTAACGTCTCGCTCGAAAAAGTGGTGGCCCGCTCGAATCAGGGTGACACGCTCGTTTACGCGATCGGGCTTTTTACAGATGAAGAACGGCGCGAGGCGGCTAAAGCCCGGCGTGCGTTGAATGAATTGACTTCAGCGACGGGCGGGCTTGCGTTCTATCCCAAAGACGTAAACGAAGTGCAATCACTGGCAGTCGAGATCGCTCACGATATTCGCAACCAGTACACCATCGCGTACTCTCCCAATATCCAAGCCCTCGATGGCAGCTACCGCCAAATTAAGGTGACAGTGGATGCGCCGGGCAAGCCGGTTGTCCGCACGCGTTCTGGTTACTACGCGACGCCGGATTCGGAAAACGCGAAGCGCGCGGCGGCCCTTCCCGTTACGAATGCCTCGGCCTCTCCGAATCCGTGATTCGGTTTCTCTGGACCGCGCTTCGAGGCCATCGATTCCGCCCGTGGCAGTCTCCTTACCTGCGCTGGCGAATTGAAACGTATTCGGGCCTGCCCGCCGAATCCATCACTGCGGTTTCATTCTTCCATTTCTTGTGGACCGAACGCGTCTCCCTTTCGCGCTACTTAGTATGGATCAGCCGAACGCTGCACGTTCGCTGAATGCTATAACCATCGACTCCTTACGCATACGATGATGTTGCCCCCTTGTTCTTCTCCCTCCGCTCTCGCGAAATCTTCTCGACATAACTGCTCTCATACAAAGCTCTCAGCGGATCCGCAGGCAACCCCTTCGATTTGCGCCACTGTTCGATGATCGGCCGCACATCCGTCGCAAACGCCTCTTTGAGGCATTCTTCCGCAGCCACCACCTCAGACTTATCTTGCGCTTCGCTCAGCCGCTTGTGATCCACCAGCGCCGCCTTCCCAAATAGCTCTTGCGCCGCCATCACGGTCTGCACGGTCGCTTCCATCTTTCCCTTAATATTCGGGCTTTGGTCAATCATGTAAGCGATGTCGGGCTTCGTTCCGGTCTCCCATTCGAAGAACGCGATCTCGTGAAAGATGCGAAACACTTGATACGGATCAATGGATCCGATAGTCAGATCATCATCCGCATAACGCCGGTCGTTGAAATGAAACCCGCCGAGCATGTCTTCGCTCAACAGCCACGCCACGATCTGTTCGATGTTTTGCGCTGCATAGTGATGGCCTGTGTCTACGAGCACCTTTGTTTGCGGACCCGCCGCTCGCGCCAGAAGCGATGACATGCCCCAATCCGCGATATCCGTGTGGTAAAATGCGGGCTCGAACGGCTTGTATTCCAAAAGAATCCGCTGCTCCGCCGCTAACGACCGGTGCGTCTCGCGCAATTCTTCCACAAACCACGCCTTTCGTTGGCGGATATTGGCGCTTCCCGGATAATTAGACCCATCGGCAAACCACAGCGACACGTCCCGGCTCCCGAGGCGTTTCGCAATCTCAATACTGTCCAGTACATGATCGAGCGCTCGCCTCCTCACCGCTCCATCGGGATTCCCAAAGGAGCCATGCTTGTATTCCTGATCTTGAAACGTGTTTGGATTTATGGAGCCCGGTCGAACGCCATGTTTCGTCGCCAACGCGCGGATCTCATCGACACTTTGCTTGCCATGGGGCAAATCCCACAGCACGTGCAAAGCAATCGTCGGACATATTCCGGTGAGCTTGTGCACCTCGCCGGCATCGGCAAATTTTTCTTCAATCGAAGTCGCTGCGCCAGGCTGCAGGAATTTCCCAAAGCGCGTTCCGGTATTGGCAAATCCCCACGACGGAACCTCGATTCGAAACGCTTCGAGTGCGTTCCTTACTCGCTCTTCTTTCTCGCCTTGACGCAAAAAACCTCCTGACTCGCCGCACGGGATCGGGTCAGGAGGATCTTACTACAGCTCAGTGGTTAGTGGGAAACTACTCAGGACCGTCGGGGCGTCCATGCCTTGCTGGAGCGTCCTCGATCTTGTAATCAGATGGCACTTGGAACAGAGCAGGATTCGGCTCACCGCGTTGGATGTTGCTCAACGTATATGTTGACTGTCCCATTCGCGGATCGTTGTGCTTTGAGAGCACGACCGTTTGCAGTTCGGGCGAATACCAAACCTCGCTCGTCGATACGATCGGCTGTGCGTTTCCTATACGGCCTGCTGGAATCGTACGAGTGATGCTCCTCCCTTGCGCCACGCCCACGCCGGCAATTTCCTTCGAGCCCAGATCCGTTTCCGTGACATCGTTCCCGTGTGCTTTCGCGTGATCTGCCTTGCGCAACCGCGAATGCTCCTCCCCGGCCTGATCTCGCTCCGGCGGAGTCTTCAACGGACGCCGCGTCGCCATCTTCTTATCGGGATGTAAAACGTAGCTGTAGCCGGCAACGGGGTCCGTGATGAACACAACCGTTTTTGAACCTGCTTCCGAAGCCCATGGCCCGCCTGGAATGATTTCCTTCGTGTAAGTGCGCCCTTGACTGTCCCGGGCTACTTCGGAAGTGGTCGAGCGTTCAATCGTATTGCCCCCCTCCAAAGTCTGCAAAAAATGATCGGTGGCCGTAGCGGAATAGGGCGCGCCCGTAACAATCTTCCACGAGTGCCTGAATGCATCAGGCCCCCGCCCGAACATATGATGCGGCGGTCCGCCGGTCGGAGGTGGGCCATCTGGCGGTGGTCCACCCTGTGAATACGCTGCGATCGGGACTACGAACGCAGCCAAAACAGCTAATCTGATCTTTCTCATTTCATATCTCTCCGTAAAGCCAACTCCCGGAAATTCGTTTATTCCTCGACCACGTGCACGCCAAGCGGCTGGCCGTCGGTTCCTACCAGAACATCCGCCAACACTGAGCGGTCAGTACCCATCTCGCTCGGCATCGGTCCGACCGTAATTCCTGCTGAAGCGAGCGACGAGGCAGGAACGCGCATTTGCAATATGTGAGGCGCCGTCAACGGCAAATCCGCATTTGAATAAGGCAGTGGCACGAATGTCTCGCCGTCAACTTCAAAAATTCCAGAATCTTGGGAAACACCGCCAGGCTCGCTCTTCGGAGAATTTGTCCGGGGCGCAAGAGTAATCCCGATGGCCAGCGTCGCGGCGATCGCCATTCCCCAGCCAAAGCGCCGCAAGCCTTTATCGAAGGTGTTCGCCCGGAGTCCTCCTTGATGCGGGTCTAACTTCTTTTTCAACGATTCGCGCTCACCGTATACCCGCTGCGTGGCAATCCCGGCCATCAGCCCCTCGAGCCGGTTCGATACACTCCGATACTGGCTGTATTTCCGCGAACACTCATCGCAATTGGACAAATGCAAGCCAACTCGCGCAGCCTCGGCTTCAGATAGCTCATCGTCAAGAGCTTTCACCAATAGCTCATCTTTCAGATGATTACCGTTTTTCATATCACTTCCTTCAGCCTCTCGAGGCCGCGCTGAATGTTCTCGCCAACCGTTGATACGGCGAGGTTCAGCACCTCGGCAATCTCGCGATACTTGAGTCCTTCTGCTCTCAATAACAGGCACTGCTTCTGCGCCGTGCCAAGCTCGTCCATCGCGCGACGCACGCGTTCTGTGCGCTCTTCCACCAGCAGCTTCTGCTCCGGAGACTCAATGGTCGCGCGCGCTTTAACTGCTGCCGCCGAATCCCCCAGCGAATCCGTTCGACTCGCGTGAAATGACTGCTGCGCATTCCGCGCCAAGTTATGCGCCACGCGAAACAACCAGGCGCGCAAATTCGGACGATCGCCATCGGCGAGCAAGTGCTCATGGAGCCTCAAAAAACTCTCTTGTACGATCTCGCGCGCCGTCTCGGAATCCACCCCGAGGAATAAAAGATACCGGCGCAGTGAAACGTGCTCTCTGTCGTAGTGCTCCAACACTAGCCGGCGAAGCGAGGTGTCTTCCAAATACTCCGCCTCCCATGGCCTGCCCGGCAATGCGAGTAGACTTCCCCGCTCCATACCGCTACGCTGCTTGACCTAGCTCCGCTCCACGGCATTTGCGCGAGGGCCACGAGGAGAGCTTTCTGGGAGTTGCACCTGGGGTTGGGGACTCTCCCCGCAGCCTTACGTCTCGCATGTGCCTATATAACAGATCAGATCCCGAATTTTCCGGTTGCCACGAAAAACATTCTTTGCTAATCGTGCGTTCCGTCCGGCCCCGGCTGTGATTGGCGAGTTCCCCAGCCTCCCCCTCGAATCTACCTTGCGGTTTGCTCGCTGTACGTCCCGACGGGGTCAAGTGTGTTGCACAAATGTCCATTTCGCACCGCCGTTAAAAGACAAAAGTTTAGCGTGATTTTCCATGCCCTCTCATTCCGCGCCCAGCGTCATTGAGAAAGTCATTTAGCTCTTGACGGCGGCGGCGATATCGGGGCAGGTAATACATTACGCCGCAGTAGAAAACGAAAAGGCCACCAGAAATAAGCAGAACGCGCCGCCATGGTTGAATTTGGGAGCCGTTGATAGTACGCGTGAACGCTCCGAGGCCGATCAACACCAAACCGATCGCGATGTAGATAACGCGCTTCATTGTGCCGATCATCTCCTTAACATCTTATGGACGCATATCCGGACCAGTCTCAAAATGGGTAAGTTTTGCGACTGGGCAAAACACGGCTGGGCTATTTCAGACCGGCTAACGCATTCGGCCCGTTGCAATCACCGTTCCATGGTGGTTTGAAATTCAGCGGGAAACAGCAACTCATTCCCGTCGGGATCGACGATCTTGACCACGTCGGAACCCCACCATGAGTTCTCGCTCGGAACTGAATGCTCGACGATCTCACGACGAAGCGCACTGAGTCCATCGACGGTCAGTTCCACATACAGGCGCGCCTTACCACTTCGCGAAGCTTCCTCGCAAAGGATGATCTCGCATTCTGAGCGAGAAACTTGGCAGACCCCGCCCGCGCCGTCGCCCTCATGCCAGCGCTTCTCGAAGCCGAGCATGTCGACGTAGAAACGAAGAGCACGGTTCACGTCAGACACGAAGAGCACGGGGCGCGTGTACCATCGGTGGGTGATTTGTTTGCCGGTGACGGTCTCAGTCATCTAGATTCTTCACTCGGTCGCCAGTATAGCTTGCCGCTAGGTGGATGCCCGGCGGACCTAGTCTCACAACCGGTAAGTTTTGCAACACCGGCGGAGGGCCTAGGAACATTGGCGTATGAGCGTTGCAGAACGTAATCGCAACATGAAAATCCAAAAGAGCCGGAGATGCAATTCGCTCCGCGACGACGATGGTGATCGCCTGTTCGCCCGTGAAGTCCAGGTCCGTCACCGCGCGCCAAGGCCAAAATCCGTGGCTGATGAACGAAGCGGTCCAGTTCCTCGGCCGTTAGGTCATTTGACAAATCGCATGCGCAGACTGCGTTACGCTGAATCCACAACCCATGAGCGCCTCAATCATAACCTCCGAACAAGATCTTCGCTATCCCATCGGCCGCTATGAACCGGCTACCCACATCACCGCGCAAAATCGCGCAAACTGGCTCCGCGACCTCGAGGAATTGCCCGCGAAGCTCAGGGCGACCGTAGCAGGGCTGAATCAATATCAGTTGGATACCCCGTATCGCCCCGGCGGCTGGACAGTGCGCCAGGTCGTCCATCATCTTCCCGATAGCCACCTCAACAGTTACGTGCGTTTCCGCCTCGCGCTAACCGAAAACTCGCCGGCAATTAAGACCTACGAAGAAGCGGCTTGGGCCGAGCTTCCAGACGCAAGAACCGCGCCAATCGAGATCTCGCTCAATTTGCTCGAAGCGTTACATGCCCGCTGGCTGGCGCTGCTCACGTCACTCACTGACGCCGATTTTGCGCGCACGTTTCAACACCCGGAGTGGGGCAATATCAATTTAGAATGGACGCTCGGCATGTATGCATGGCATAGCCGTCACCACGTCGCCCAGATTACTTCTCTACGGAAGCGAGAGGGGTGGTAAGTGTGTGATCGTGCTTAACCGGCGTCTTACGAGCCGCGCGGTGCCTGGCCGGCTTGGTGTCGGCGCTCAGGTTATGCGCTGAATTCACCAGCGCCAAATGCGAAAACGCCTGCGGAAAATTTCCTAATTGACGGCGCTCTCTCGGGTCGTACTCCTCCGATAGCAGCCCCACATCGTTGCGGATCGAAAGCAGCCGTTCAAACAGAGCGCGGGCTTCATCGTAACGATGTTGCAGCACGTAATTGTCTACTAACCAGAAACTGCACGCCAAGAACACCCCTTCGTTTCCCGGCACTCCATCCACCGCGCTCCGCGTGTCGTAACGGGCAACAAAGCCGTCCGGCATCAAATGTTTTTCTATCGCCGCCACCGTTCCGCGCATCCTCGGATCTTCCGGCGGAAGAAACCCGACCAGCGGCAGCATCAGCAGGCTCGCATCCAGGTCTTTGCCGCCAAAATACTGCACAAATGATCCTATGTCTTGACTGAATCCGAATCGGCACACTTCATCATGAATGTCGGCGCGCAATCGAATCCAGCGCTCCAGCGGCCCCTCTTCGCCAAATTCTTGCATCGTACGTACCGCCCGGTCTACAGCTACCCACGCCATAACTTTTGAATGCACGAAATGCCGCCGTTTTCCGCGGATCTCCCAGATGCCGTCATCCGGCTTGCTCCAGATCCTCTCGATGTGGCTGACCAGCGCTCGCTCCAAATACCACGCCACTTCCAGGCGAGGCATTCCTCTCCGGCGCGCCTGATAAAAAGCGTCCAGAACTTCTCCATATACGTCCAACTGCAACTGCTCTGATGCGGCATTGCCGATTCGCACCGGCTGCGAACCTTCATAGCCTGGAAGCTCGGACAACTCGAACTCCGTCAATCGCCGCTCTCCGGCAACGCCGTACATGATTTGCATTTGATCCGGGCTTCCTGCCACAGCCCGCAGCAGCCAGTCTCGCCATGCTTTCGCTTCGTCGATGAATCCCGCTTCCATCAGCGCGTATAACGTGAACGTGGAATCGCGCAGCCAGCAGAACCGGTAATCCCAATTTCGTGCCCCGCCAATTTCTTCAGGGAGCGATGTCGTAGGCGCTGCCACAATTCCGCCCGTTCTGTGGTGTGTCAACGCTTTTAAGGTGATTAGCGACCGGAGAACGGCTTCCGCATATGGGCCTTCCTGCTTGTATCTGCTCGACCACTTCTCCCACGCTTTCGTAACGTTCGCAACTGCAGCAGCAACATCTAGCTCGGGCGGCTGCGCGCTGAAGGAGCTCGACCAGGTCAACGCGAATGGAATCTCTTGCCCTTCTCCTACTACGAACTCAGCACGAGTCTTGAGATCCTCGCCGCGAACCGGAATCGGCGCATTGAAGATGATTCGGTCAGGACCGGCAACGGCGCTCAACGTGCTATCGGAGAGGCGGCTGACCCACGGAATCACCGCCCCATACTCGAAGCGAATCGCCAGCTCCATCCGCATCTGAACACGCCCGCTCACGCCCCGCACAAGCCGCAGCACATCTTGGTGCTCTCCACGGCGGTCCATGCAGTCAACTAAAACCACGGTGCCTTCGGGCGTCGTGAACTCAGTCTCCAAAACAAGAGTCCCTTGCCGGTAACGTCGCTGAACACCCGGGCGCTCCGCTTTGGGCTGAATCGTCCAGTGACCATTCTCGTGAGACCCCAACATCCCGGCAAAACAGGCCGCCGAATCGAATCGCGGAAAGCTTAACCAGTCGATCGATCCATTCCGCCCAACGAGCGCCGCCGTGGCGTTATTGCCGATCAAAGCGTAATCTTCAATGAGCTGTGTCATCGGAACGCCGCCTCCAGAATTCTTTTATCTCAGGCCGCAGCAAACTGGAGAACCACTTTAATATCGTCAGGCTTACGTTGCAGAGCTTCCTGCCAGCGTGATAGCGGCTCCCGACGCGTTATTAAGCGTGACAACCAGCCCCGATCCGCCTTGCACAACGACCGCTCCGCCATTTCGTAGTGCCTCCGGTTTGCATTCACTGAACCGAAAATCACGCTGTTCTCCAGCACCATCGTCCGGTTAATCGTTCCAATATCGAGCGTTTCGTTTTGCCCGTGCGAAGAAACGCCCGCCAGGCACAAGATTCCGTCATTTCCCATATGGTTAATCGCTTCAACAATCACCGAAGCTACGCCCGTGCATTCGATGGTCACGTCTGGACGAAATTTCAATTCTTGAAGCGGACCCGTATGATACGTCGCGCCGAGATCGCCGACAAGTTGCGGCTTCAGCCCTTCTTGCACGCGATCCAGCACATGCACTTCGAGCCCGCGCTGATGGCCCATCAAAGCTGCGAGCAATCCAATCGGACCCGCCCCAGTGACAAGCACTGTCCGCGGCTGCCATTTGGCGCGTTCGCCGATGCGCGTAATATGGTCCCAAGCCTTCGCGAGAATGCTCGCCGGCTCCATTAGCACTCCAAGCTCTCCCAAGCCGGGATCTAACTTCACCAAAAACTCAGGCTCATTCCGAAACCTCTCCGAGCCGAACCCATCCCGCTCTTTAATGCCGCGCTCCGTATACTGCCCGTTGCGGCACATATCCCATTCGCCCGCGGCGCACGCCACGCAGGGAACCGGATCAGGATGACGGACAATTCCCACCACGAGGTCACCTTTCGCGAATCCGCTGTCCTTCGGCGCCTCCTCAACCCGCCCTAACGACTCGTGTCCTAAAATTAGATAATCCTTGCCTGCGGGAGGCCACCCGTACTCGGCGGAAATTAATTCAAAATCGGTTCCGCAGATGCCGAGTCCAAGCGCGCGAACTAAAACGCTTCCATCTTTTTGCGGAGGCTCCGGAACATCTTGGACCGACGCAGAATTTGGCTTGCCGGGGATAATCGTGAGGGCTTGCATATGGTTTTCGTCCGCTTCCTAGATTAATTCCTGGATCTTTTGGTGACAGCTTCGCGCTACACCGATGCCGCCGCCGTAAAATAGAAGTCTTCCGGCCCAAGGAGGCCGTTCCATGCTCAAGTCTGTACTTGTTCTCGCTGCCGTTCTTGCCGGTTCTGCGCGCCTATCACCGGCTTCCTCCATTTACGATTACAAACTCATGTCCATCGACATGGAACCCGTGCCGCTGTCGCAACTTAAGGGCAAAGTCGTGATGCTCGTGAATGTAGCCAGTCGGTGCGGCTACACGCCACAGTACGCCGGACTCGAGGCGTTATACCGGAAGTATAAAGACCAAGGCTTCGTCATCGTTGGCATTCCGGCCAACAATTTCGGTCAGCAGGAGCCGGGAACAAACTCGGAAATCAAAGTATTTTGCAAGCGCAAATACGACGTGACATTCCCGATGATGGCGAAAGTCTCCGTCGCCGGAAACGATATTGCGCCGCTTTACGAGTACCTGACCGACAAGACTGCCAACCCTTCCACAGGCGGCGAGATCAAGTGGAACTTCACCAAATTTCTGATTTCGCGTGACGGCAAAATACTCGCCAGATTCGAGCCGGATGTCACACCCGAGGATCCAGCGCTGGTCGGCGCTGTTGAAGGTGCGCTGAAGTAATCGGCGCGAGCCACATCTCTTCCTCAACGCGTACCTCCGGCTCGCGCGTCACTTCTCCGACGATCATGAGCTTCGGACTGCCGTTTATTCGAAGATCGACGATCCCGTCGAGTGTGGCCCGAAAGACCTGTTGATTCCCAAGACTCGCATTCGCCACGATCACGCAAGGCACATCAGATCGCATGCCCGCCGCCATTAACCGCTCGGCAGCGCCCCCGCAGTGACCCGGCATGTAAAGCACAATGGTGCTCCCGCTCGCAACAGCAGCTTCCCAGTCCGGCTGCATATCCGCCGAACAGCGATGACCGGAAAGAAATACGACCGAAGGAGCAGCCGCGCGGTCGGTCAATGGAATTCTGGCCTCCGCCGCGCACGCAAGCGCCGCTGTAATCCCCGGAATGATTTCGAAATCGATTTGCGCCTCTCGTAACGCGGCCAGTTCTTCTCCCAAGCGCCCAAAGAGCGATGGATCCCCGCCTTTCAGCCGCACGACACATCTGCCCTCGCTCGCGTGGAATACCATGCTCGCGTGAATTGCCGCTTGCGGATAATGCTTGCACCCGGATCGTTTCCCCACATTCTCAACGATTGCATCCGCCCGCGCGAACTCGAGCACCTCCGGATTCACTAATTCGTCATGCAGCACGACGTCGGCTGCCCCCAGCAGCCGGACAGCTCTCAACGTTAATAATTCCGGATCACCTGGCCCCGCGCCGACAATGTACACCTTACCAGCCATTCGGGACCTCCGGATTCTGCATCGCTTGCCGCCTCTTGGCGACAAACCTGCGAAACTCCGATGCGCTTGCCTGCTTATGCAGCATGCGCCTGCGCCGCTCAGCAGAAAGATTGCGATTGCTTCGCAATCCATCCCGATCGCGCCCTAGTTGCGCAACCCAATCCGCGTATTCCGGGCCGAATTGCCGTTCTAACTTCCGCCGCAAACGCTGCGCAAGCGCCGGGCTGAAGCCGCCCGTTGAGATCGCAATCTGCAGCGCGCCCCGCCGAACCACAGCCGGATAATAGAAATCGCATCGCGGAGGATCATCCACCACATTGCACAAAATCCCGCGTGCTTCCGCCTGACGAAACACCCGTTCGTTAACCTGAGCATCATTTGTCGCCCCGATCACCAAAAAACAGCCCTCTAGGTCCACGTCCGCAAAGAAACGCGCCTTCCAGGAAATTCGCGACTCGGCAGCCCACGACTTGACCCGCTGCGTTATTTCCGGCGCGATAACCGTTACGTCACCGCCCGCCTGTATCAAGCTGGCGATCTTCGGCTCGCCGGTCGTCCCACCCCCTACAACCAGGCAGCTTCGGCCCTGGAGCTTCAAGAACATAGGGAAAAGGACCGCATCGCTCACAACTCAAGATTACCATGATCCCTATTGTTTCGATAGAGAAATAGGATATACTTGGTCTAAAGTCAATAGGTTTACCAGAGTTGTGTCTCCCGCTGTGAACGAAACCAAAGCCCAACGTGCCGAGCGCCTCAAGCTTGAAAAAAATCCTTGGGAGTGTCTCGATGAATTCCGTCAGTTCGCCCGTCAAGGCTACGATGCGATTCCCCCTGAGTGGCGAAACACCTACCTGCGTTGGTGGGGTGTTTATCCGCAGGGTGACGGAGCCGGTGTCATGGGCGGCAAAGGCGGCGAGGGACTCTCCGTTCCATTTTTTATGGTTCGAATCAGGGTTCCGAATGGCCTGCTGTTTTCACACCAACTGCGGACGATCGCTGATCTCGCCGGCCGTTACGGGCGTGGCACGGCTGACATTACGGTCCGGCACAACATTCAACTGCACTGGGTGGCCGCTGGCGATTTGGTCGATGTTTTCGAGCAGCTCTGGCGTTGCGGTCTGACGACTATGGCGGCTTGCGGCGACGACACCCGCAACATCACAGGGTGTCCTCTAGCCGGCATCGATGCAGATGAGATTTGTGACGCTTCGCCCCTTGCGTTGCGCTCAACAGACATGCTCGTCGGAAACGCAGATTTCTATAATCTCCCCCGCAAGTACAAAATCTGCATCACCGGATGCAAGTCGTGGTGTTGCTATCCGGAAATCAACGATGTCGGTTTGACCGCAATCGCGCGAAAACGCAATCGCAGCGAAGAAATTGGCTTTTCATTGCGAGTTGGAGGCGGCCTTTCGGCAGAGCCATTCCTAGCGCGCCGTCTGAACGCCTTTGTGCGTTGGGACCAAGTGCCCGCTGTCGTCACAGGTGTCACGCGCATCTTCCGCGATGCCGGTGTTCTGCGTCAACACCGTGAGCGAGCGCGCCTGAAGTATTTGTTTAGACTGCATGGCTGGACTGAGGAGATCTTCCAGAAAGAACTGGAGCGCCAGATCGGTTTCCAACTTGACCCGGCCGAACACGAAAATCCGCCGCCTGATGTTTACCGCGATCATGTCGGCATCCATGCCCAGAAGGGGCCCGGATATTTTTATGTCGGAGCATCGGTTCTGCGGGGCCGCATCACCCCCACGCAGATGCGAGCCGCAGCTCAGCTAGCCGACGCGTTTGCCGAAGGCGAGCTTCGCACCACGACGATGCAGAATCTAGTCGTCATCAATGTGCCCGAACGGAACGTCGAAACGCTAGCCAAGGAACTCGACCTGATTGGCCTGCCCGTGCGCGCCTCTGCTTTTCATCGGGGCGCAGTCGCCTGCACAGGAATGGAGTTCTGCCGCCTCGGCATCACAGAAACGAAAACGTTCACACGCTGGCTCGTCGAAGAGTTGGAAGAGCGCTTACCGGGATTCGAGCAGCATCTCAAGTTGCACGTCACAGGCTGCCCCAATAGTTGCGGCCAGCACTGGATTTCGGATATCGGCATCGAAGGAAAAAAATTGAAGGTCGACGGTCACTGGGTCGACGCATATTACTTCTGCATCGGCGGCAGCGTGGGCGCATTTCAATCCATTGCTCGACCGCTCGGCTATCGTTGTGTCGCAACCGAGGTGCCCGCCGCAATCGAGCGTCTGCTCCGGGCCTATATTGAAGCAAAATTCCCCGCCGAAAACCTGCGCGCATTTTTCGCCCGCCACACCGATGCCCAATTGCGCGCTTGGGTCGCAGGCGGCGAATTCCAGCCCGTCGAGCGCGACCACCCCTCCGGTCACATCCCCGCCGGAGTCGCAGGTTAAGCCGTACACTTCAGCCGTTTCACGTCCGGAAAAGCTTACGCTACTGCCTGAAGCCCATTCTTCGCCACTAGCGCCAGTAGTTTCAGTGAGGCGCCGTTTGGGTGCTTCTCACCCCGCTCCCATTGGCTCACTGAACCCGTTGTCACGTTTAGGTATCTGGCAAAAACGGCTTGACTGGCGCCCTCCCGCAGCCGAAGCGCACGGATCGCCTTTGGTTTCAGAGGACGCACCGGCGTAAGACACAAACCATCGAACTCGCGCATGGTGCGCTTGTCCATAACACCAGCAGTATGTAGCGCTTCAGCAGTTTCGTGCACGGAAGCCAGCACGGAATTACGATATTGTTTTTTCGTCACAGAACACCTCGATCAGCGCTCCAGAATTAACGGCACGTGCGATCGCATTATCGTCGTACGCCAATAATTCGGATGCAAGTTTCTTTAGAGCGAGTAACTCGTCACGTCGAATATCGCCTTTTTCATTTTTTGCGAACCCATGAACAAAGAAGGCGCTCGCACCAGCCTCGAAAACAATTAATACCCGAAATCCACCCGATTTACCCTGACCCCGTCTGGCGATTCGGTGTTTTACGACACCGCCGCCCAGATTCGCGGCGTAGAGTCCCCGCTTGATCTGTCCCACCGCCGCGCAAAGCGCTGCGTCATCAATGCCCGCTTTTCTCGCGAATCGCATGAACGGCTTGCTCTCGAATACCCGCACCTGTCTTCACGGAAGCACTTTTGCTAAAGCGTCAGTATAGCACTAGGTATGATACACCAAAAAGGTCCGGAATTGGGAATTCACCCGTGCAGCGCGAGCCGGCAGCCCAGCACGATTAATACCACGAGCAATCCCACCCGCAACGGACGCTGGGCGATGCGGCCCGCCAGCAGCGAACCCGTAAAGGCTCCGCAAAGCCCCCCAATCGCGAGCTTCCAAAGCAATGTCCCATCGTAATTCCCTGCCCCAATCTGGAGAAGGCTGCCTACTAGCGAGACTCCCAATCCGAAGCACAGATCCGTTCCGATAACTTCCACTGCGGTGAGCGGCGTCAGCGTCAACAGCAACAACGAACCCAACGCCCCCGCGCCTGCCGACGAAAATCCCACCTCTGCTCCAATCGGAAACGCAAACCACGGCAGAAGCCGAGACCGCCTATCCCCCGACGGCCGCTCCTTGGGCCGGAAGACGCGATATAAATGGAACACCGCTGTCGAAACGATAAGCGTCCCCAGCGCTAGGTACAGCACTCCGTAATACGGTCCGCGCTTTAAGCGGTCGAGCAAAATCGCCCCCGCAACCACTCCCGGTAGTCCGCCCACCAGAAGCAAGCCCAGCACACGCAAATTCACGTGACCACGAATCACGTACAACGGCACCGCTGCCACTTTCACAATGGCGCCGAAAGCCAGTGCCGTGCCCACTGCCGTCGCGGGTGGCACACCGAGCATCAAGATCAGCAAAGGTGTCATCATGCTCCCTGCCCCAACGCCGGTCAGCGAAATCGCTAGCGCAACAACGAAACCGAGCAGCAACTCCATATCACCGAACCTCGCTCACCCCGGCGATATGAATGCCGCATTCCAACTTGCGCCCCGCCCAGCGCCCTGACCGCGGGTTCGCGGCCTCTGACGGCAGCGCCGTACACGGTTCGCAGCCAATGCTCGTGAAACCTCGCGCATAGAGCGGCAACAATGGAATCTCGTGCGCCCGCGCAAACTCCCACACATCTCTATCCAACCATCCGGCAAGCGGGTTTACCTTGAGCAGTTCCCTTCCTGAGGGCAAGGCAAATCGATCCAAAACCTTTAGACCCGCACGCGTCGGAGACTGCACGCGCCGAAGCCCGGTGAACCAGACATCGTATCTCTCAAGCGCGCGAAACAAAGGACGAACTTTGCGCAATTTGCAACATTCGTCCGGCTCCGCTTGATACAGCAGCCCAAATCGAGATTCCTGCTCTGGAACGGTCAGTTCCGGGAAAAGATTCACTAAGTTGAGCTTGTACCGAGCCGTCATCTCATCCCGGTAGCGATACGTCTCCTGAAAGTGATACCCGGTTTCAAGAAAGAGGACCGGTATGTCCGGCAGCCACTCTCGAAGGAGATGCAGCATCACCATGTCCTCGGCTTGAAAACTGCACGTGAGACACGCCTCCCCTTTCTTGGCCAAAGCAAGAGAGATCGATTCGCGCGCTTCAGCGGTTTTCTCTTCTAGCTCTGCCGTCCCCAAGTTCACTGGTTCACTTTCAGCCGCTTTAAAAGACGATTGAGCGCATCGAGAGCTTCCGGGTCATCAAGCGCTTCCGGCTTCGTGTCCCCGAACGATTCATCCAAACCCGACAACAGCAGCGAGCCGCCTTCGAATCTCCAGGTCGGCCGGTCGAATCCATTCACCCCGCTGCGTGGCCTTCGCGCCGCACCTTGAATCAAGCCCGCTGCAACCGTCCCATTCGTCACGGGATCAATCAGAATGAAACTTCCCATCATCCGGTTATGCGAGTACGGATCAAACACAAGCGGCCTGCCCGTCTCGATCTCGACAACGCCGATCGCGTTCATATCGAGCGCCTCCCCAGGCTCGTGCTTCAGGGAATTGATGTTAATTCGATAATTGACTTGCTTCAGTTCGGCCCATTCTTGCCGCGTCGTATGCTTCAGTCGGTACCGCTTCCGCACCTCTGCGGGTGTGTCGCTTAGCCAAACTAGCGTTGCTTCAATCGAGTTCGAGATTTCAGGTGGCGCGTCAAGCGCCGCGATCACATCTCCTCGGCTCACATCGGCCTGATCCTCAACCGTTACCGTGATGGACTGTCCCGCCGAAGCTTCGTTCAGGTGCCCATCGAAAGTAATAATCTGCCCGATCTTCGTCGTTCTTTCGGAAGGCAGCAGCACCACGGCATCCCCCGGAGCGACCGACCCCGACGCGACTGTTCCCGAATAGCCACGGAACTGCTGGTCCGGCCGCACTACCCGCTGCACTGGAAAACGGAATGGCGCTTGCCGAGCTCGATTCCCCACTTGTGCTTCCTCGAGATACTCGAGCAAACTCGGACCGTGATACCACGGCATGTTTCCGGTGCGAGCCACCACGTTGTCGCCTTTCAGTGCGCTGATCGGAATGAATGTCGTTGTGATCGCCGGAAAACGCGAAATGAACCGCCGGAAATCGGTTTCAATTTGCGCAAACACTGACCGGTCGTAACCCACCAAATCCATCTTGTTCACCGCCACAGCAATCTGCGGGAGCCCCAGCAGCGAAGCTATGTACGCATGTCGTCGCGATTGCGACAGCAGCCCCTTCCTCGCATCGACCAACACAATCGCCAGATCCGCAGTCGATGCTCCCGTCACCATGTTCCGCGTGTACTGCTCATGTCCGGGCGTATCGGCAATGATGAATTTCCGGCGCGCAGTCGTGAAGTAGCGATACGCCACGTCAATCGTGATCCCCTGCTCGCGTTCCGCTCGTAGCCCGTCCGTCAAGAGCGAAAAATCGATCGCTCCTGCATTCCGGCCTGCCGAAGCCTTTGCCACGGAATCCAGTTGATCCTCGTATATGTTGCGTGAATCGTAAAGCAACCTGCCAATCAGCGTCGACTTCCCATCATCAACGCTCCCCGCCGTCGTAAATCGCAGCAGATCTTTAGCATTCTCCTGCTCCAGGAAGTATTCGAAACTGTTTTCCATCGGCAGGATCCTTGCGGTCGCCACTTAGAAATAGCCTTCCTGCTTCTTCACTTCCATCGAGCCATCCTGATCATGATCGATCACCCGATTCTGCCGCTCTGATCTCCGCATCGCGACTAATTCCTGAATAATGCCGGGCACTGTATCCGCATCGGATCGTATGGCGCCCGTGCAAGGTGTGCATCCGAGAGACCGCATTCGGCACATCACAAGCTCTGCTCGTTCGCCGGAAAGATATCCGGAGCCGTCCGACAAGAAATGCTCCACCGGCAGCAGCGCGTCGCCGCGCACGACCATCCAACGCGGCTTCGCAAAATACAGCGGGACAATCGGAATCTGTTCCGCATGAATATACCGCCACACGTCGATTTCGGTCCAATTCGAGAGCGGAAACACTCGCAAGCTCTCACCCGGATGCACGCGCGTGTTGTAGAGGTTCCATAACTCCGGCCGCTGGTTCCGCGGATCCCACTGACCCCGCGCATCCCGAAATGAAAACACGCGTTCCTTTGCGCGCGATCGTTCTTCGTCCCGGCGCGCTCCCCCGATTGCCGCATCAAAGCCACCCCCCCGTAACGCATCCAAAAGAGCTGTCGTCTTCAGCGCGCCACAGCACCGCTGCGTTCCCCAGGCAAAAGGATTCGCCCCTTCCTCAAGCGCTCGCTCGTTCTTTTGAACAATTAGCTTCACGCCGAGCTTTGCCGTATACCGGTCGCGAAACTCGATCATTTCCTTGAACTTGTACCCGGTATCTATATGAAGCAGAGGAAACGGGATCCGGCCCGGATAAAATGCCTTCTCGGCCAGGCGCAAAAGCACAGACGAGTCTTTGCCGATCGAATACAAAAGGACTGGCCGCTGGCATTCCGCAACCACCTCCCGCAAAATGTGAATGCTTTCCGATTCCAGGTGGCGCAAGTGGGCTAGAGCATTCACAAGCCGTATCCTACCACAATCCCTACTGAATCGATAGAACTATAGGCATTTTGTGCTTGACAACTCCCTGTATTCACCTATTACTCTATTAAGAATGAGGTGTTACTCACTTGCTGTCCTTCTGTTCTGCACTTCTGCCGGAAGCCTGTGGCTAGCCACACCGTCTCCCGCTCAAGTCGTCGGAGCTTCCCTCTTCGGTACGGTCACCGACGAGTCGACCAGCCCGATTCCAGCCGCAGCCGTCGTCATCAAGAACGCGGAAACAGGAGCGGAGAGGCGCCTGCTCACAGACGGCGCCGGACGCTACGCCGCGCCATCGCTCGTCGTCGGCAAATACGAAATCCGCGTCGAAAAACAAGGCTTCGCACCTGAAACCAAGAGCGGAATTGAGCTCCTGGTCGGCCAGAACATAACTGTCGATTTCAACTTGCACGTGGGTAAAATCCGGCAAATCGTAACCGTCGAAGAACCGCAACCAACGGTGTCGCTCGCTACTCAGGACATCTCCGGCGTCGTCAACGAGCGACAAGTCAAGCAGCTCCCACTGAATGGCCGGAGCTACGACGGCTTGATCACGCTGAATCCCGGCGTTGTCAATTACACATCGGAACGATCAGGCACCGTGGGTAACTCGAATTCCGCGCTCGGGAACATGTTCGCGATAGCGGGACGGCGACCGCAAGAGAACCTGTTTCTTCTCAACGGAGTCGAGTACACCAGCGCTTCGCTGATCAATCTCACGCCCGGCGGCGCGAGCGGTCAGTTGCTCGGCGTCGATGCCGTGCGCGAATTCAACGTGGTCTCGAACACCTACGGCGCCGAATACGGCAAGCGCCCCGGTGGGCAAGTGAGCATCGTTACCGCCTCAGGCGGCAACACACTGCACGGCTCCATCTACGAATTCCTCCGGAATAGCGATCTCGACGCTCGCAATTTTTTCGATCAAGGCGGTATTCCCCAGTTTCAGCGCAACAATTTTGGCGCAGCCCTTGGCGGTCCGATTCAAAAGGACAAGACATTCTTGTTCGGCAATTACGAAGGTTATCGCCAGCATCTTGGCGAAAGCGATGTCACTCTTGTGCCCGACAGCAGTGCGCGACTAGGCTACTTGCCGGGCACAAACGGCAACGTGAAATACGTCGGTGTGGCAAAAAGCGTTCAGCCGCTGTTTGCGCTTTGGCCCGAACCGAACGGCCCCGATCTTGGTAGCGGCATCGCAGAAGCGTTCAGCCATCCACTTCAAGTCATTCGTGAAGATTTCGGAACAACTCGCCTCGATCACACCTTCTCTGACCGTGACACCTTATTCGGCGTCTACACAGTCGACGATAGCGCGGACCACACGCCATCCGCGAATCCACTAAGCACCGTCATTGAAACGCTTCGCGAGCAGGTCGCCAGCATTCAAGAGCAGCATGTCTTTTCCCCAAGCCTTCTCAACACTGCGCGTTTTGGATACTCTCGTGCTGGCTATTTTTTCACCGGCGAGACTTCAGTGAACGTGCCCGGTTGGGTTCCCGGAGATCCCATCGGCGCAATTGTCATCGGCGGCGGAACGGCGCTAAACGGCGCTTCTCAAATTACAGGCGCCGGCACAAACGCAGGCAGTAACTTGCGCGCCGCTCGAAATCTATTCACGTACGACGATCATATTTCATGGATGCATGGACGCCATCAGATGGAAGCAGGCGTTTGGCTCGAACGTATCCAGGCCAATGACAACTTGGCGCAATACCAGTACGGCCAGGCTTCCTTTGGCAGCCTGCAAAATTTTCTGCAAGGCAAGATGTCGACCTTCAGCGTTGTCTTATCTCCAACCGAACTCGGATGGCGCTCTCTCGAGGGCGCGGGCTTCTTGCAAGACGCGATTAAGCTGACCAACACCCTCAACCTTCGAATTGGCTTCCGCTTCGAATCAACCGACGGCTGGAATGAAGCGCATAGTCGCGCTTCCAATTACCTCTTCTCGAACGGAATCATCCAAACGAATCCGCACGTCGGCGATTCCGCGCTCACAGTGAACCGCGCAAAATTTTTGCCGCAACCCCGCGTAGCGCTCGCGTGGGATCCGTTCGGCAAAGGCCAGACAGTATTTCATGCTGGCTTCGGCATTTATAACGCGCTGCTCGACGATCTTGACTATAGGCTCGACCAAAACGCGCCGTTCAACACAACGCAAGCGTTCAAAAATGCGACTCTCGCGGCCATTTCAACACCTCCCGGAATCGCAGCTCTCTCAGGCAGCCGCATTTCTCCCAGCGGGATCCAGCCCGATCCATACACTCCAACCGTGATTTCATATAGCTTCAAAATTGAGCAGGCCGTTGCGCCGCGCACTTCGCTCGGAATCGGCTATAACGGCTCGCGCGGCTATCACGAGCTTCTCTCTGCCGACGTCAATGAGCCATTCCCGACCGTCTGCCCCGCGGCGCCCTGCCCCACAAGCTTGACCCCAGGAACCCTGTATTACCCCAGCGGCGCGAAGCTCGCTAATCCTGCGTTAGCAAATACGACGACCTGGCTCACGGAAGGCGTGAGCTCATATAACGCGCTCAACATCGACGTGACTCATCATCTTTCGGGTGGCCTCCAGCTCCGTGGCGTTTACACCTTTTCGAAAAGTCTCGACGACGGAACGGCTGTGAACAGCAGTGTGGGCGTCAATGCTCCCGGATTCGTCATGTATCCAGGAAATCCGAAACTGGATTGGGGGCCCTCCACATCCGACGTTCGCCATTCAGCCGCGATCAACGGCCTGTACGAGCTGCCCTTCGGCCGTGGCAAGCCGTTCCTCAACAATCTTTACGGCTGGCGCGGAAAACTCGTAACCGGTTGGACCCTGAGCGGCATCGCAACCATCCAGTCGGGTTTTCCGTTTACCCCTCAGCTCGGATTCAATCCGACCAACAACAGCGACACCCGTAACCCAATCCGTCCCTCTTGGAACCCGGCGTTTATCGGTCCCGTAATCATCGGCAGTCCGAACCAGTACTTCAATCCCGACGCCTTTATTCAGCCCGCGCCGGGAACTTACGGAAATGCCGGCAGAGACGTGCTGATGGGACCCGGCTCCGCGGAACTCGATACCTCGTTGCTCAAAGACACCACGATTTCCGAGCGCGTCAAGCTGCAGTTCCGCGCTGAATTCTTCAACGTGCTGAACCACACAAACTTCGCCACGCCCAACACCATCGTCTTCAGTTCCGCCTCGACAACGCCCGCCCCAACCGCCGGAGTGATCACAGCAACTTCCACGACCTCCCGTCAAATTCAATTCGGCCTGAAATTGTCCTGGTGAACGAACCACCGAATCAGAGTGATGAACTGAGTTTGGGCATTGGGGGCTCTACCCATTCCACCCCACTTTCCTCTAAACTAGAAGTATGGCTGTTCCGGCCACCTCCCGTCCCTCCCTCTTCGGCTCTGACTAGCTTCAGCGTCTCGCGGCCTCTCTATCTCTCGCGGTTTTCAAAAAGGAATTGAGGGTTCTTATGCTGAAGCAGATTGCTGTAGATTCACTGCTCCCGAATCTGGTGACTTCTCTCCCAGGTCCGAGAGCCAAGCAGATTATTGAAAGAGATCGCGCTGTCCTCTCCCCTTCCTACACGCGGTGCTACCCGCTGGTTGTGAGGCGAGGAGAAGGAGCCATCGTCGAGGATGTCGACGGAAACCACTTCCTCGATTTCAACGCCGGCATTGCGGTCGTAGCAACCGGCCACTCTCATCCACGCGTCGTTAGCGCGATTCAAAAGCAAGCCGCCGAGTTCCTGCACATGTCGGGAACAGATTTCTATTACGAAGGCTTGGTACGCCTCGCCGAAAAGCTGGCTGCCCTCACGCCCGGCGGTCTCGATCGCCGCGTTTACTTCGGCAACTCCGGCGCGGAAGCCATCGAAGCAGCCATCAAAATGGCCCGCTATCACTCTGGCCGCGATAAATTCATCGCGTTTCTCGGCGGATTTCACGGCCGCACCATGGGAGCGCTTTCACTCACCGGCAGCAAAGTCGTGCAGCGCCGCGGCTTCCATCCCATGCTGCCCGTTCACCACATCCCGTTTCCTTACTGCTATCGTTGCCCCTACTCCAAAGATCCATCCACTTGCGATGTCGAGTGCGTGAAAGTGCTCGAAGACCAGCTCTTCAAAACCATCCTTCCCGCCGAAGAGGTCGCCGCCATTGTGGTCGAGCCCGTCCAGGGCGAGGGCGGCTATCTCGTTCCACCCGCCAAATTCCACCAGGAGCTGCGCCGCATCGCCGATAAATACGGCATCCTTCTCATTCACGATGAAGTGCAATGCGGGATGGGCCGCACAGGCCGGATGTTTGCTTCCGAACATTTCGGAGTTACGCCGGACATTGTCACGCTAGCCAAGGGACTCGCAAGTGGAATGCCGCTCGGCGCTACAGTCGCGCGCGCCGATGTTATGAATTGGGGCCCCGGTGCCCATGCCTCCACGTTTGGCGGCAATCCGGTCTCCATCGCCGCTTCGCTCACCACAATCGAGCTGCTTGAAGACGGGCTGATCGCCAACGCAGCCGAACTCGGCGCCTACATGCTCGACCGCATGAAAAGCTGGCCCCGTCGCTTCAAGTATGTCGGCGATGTCCGCGGACTCGGCCTCATGATCGGTTTCGAAATGGTTTACGACCAGCAGACCAAAGAGCGCGCTCCCCACCTCCGCGATCAGCTTGAGATGATGGCCTTCGAGCGCGGGTTGCTCACCCTCGGCGCCGGCCCGAACAGCATCCGCCTCTGCCCTCCACTCGTAATCACGCGCGAACAGGCCGACTTCGCAATCGATACACTGGAGCAGTGCCTGCAGGCTCAGCAACGGTAGAGGCTGAAACCCAGGCGCCCGCTCCAACCGCCTCCTCTCTAAAACAACTTCCCATCCTCGACGTCGGCTGCGGGATCAACAAATATCCGGGAGCCATCGGTATCGATCGCAACCCGCACTCCCGGGCCGACGTTTTCGCCGATCTCGACCATTTCCCGTTCCCTTTCCGCGAAAACTCTTTTCGAGAGATCCGCGCCGTTCACGTCATCGAGCACCTGACGAACATCATCCGCGCCATGGAAGAGTTTCACCGCCTGCTCGCGCCCGGCGGCCGGCTCGTGATCGTCACGCCGCATTACACAGATTTCAGCTCTTTCTGTGACCCCACTCACCGTTGGCATCTCAATAGCTTTTCGCTCCGCTATTTCGGCGAAGACCACGGCGGCTTTGGATACTACTCGCCCGCTCGTTTCCGTGAGATTTCAACCCATGTAAAGTTACTTGCTTTCTGGAGATCCCTAGGTTTCGAATTCCTGGTGAATCGCTTCCCGCGATTCCGGCGTTTCTGGGAGTTCTACCTCTGCTATCTCATCCGAGGCAAGTTCATCGAATGGCAACTGGAAGTGGTAAAAAGCTCCCCGGGTTCATCCACCCTCGCCAGTTGGTATGGAAATTAAGCGATTCCGCTAGACAGATTCGCGAGCGATACACCCTCTCCGCGGATTCCGCGCTCGGCCGCCGCGGTGAAGATCTTGCGCATCGTTACCTGCGAAGCGCCGGCTTTACCGTCGTCGCGAGGAATTACCGCCCCACCGCCGGAGACGCCGAAGTCGATATCATTGCCAGAGACAACGGCACCCTGGTCTTCATCGAAGTAAAATCGCGCGCCTCAGCCGAGTTTGGCAGTCCCGACCGCGCCATCGACAGCGAAAAGCAGAAACACATCGTCCGGGCAGCTCGCAGCTATGCCACTCGCGCCGGCGTGCCTTGGAATGAAGTTCGCTTCGATACCATCTCGATCGTCTTCACCAAACCTCCGTCCATCATCCACCAGCAAGACGCATTCTTCGACGGTCGGGCGTTCTAGACTCGCCCGTTCCCAATCCCACATTTCCGTTAGGTTTTCCGCGCGGCCTTCCAAGTACTAGGAAGGGAGGAACTATGCCGCCATAACAACTCGTAGGATTCACCCTCTAACGTATGTTACGATTCCAAGTCCCCCCGGACACGTTACGAGAGCCAAATTGAATCCTGTTTTAAAGGATGAGGACTATCTGATTCGTGACCATTGGTGAGGTCTCGCTTACTACCGAGCTGAACAGTGAAAAGGGGCTGCTTCGCTCTCGAGCGCCGATCGCTTCGGATTGCGCGAGGCAGGATTAGTGGCTCTTTTTGAACTCACTGACGAAGCCCTGATTCAAATCCCGGAAACACGCTTCGATTCCGAGGCCCTTAAAAGCAGGGATATTCAGCGGCTCCTTCGACAGGACATTTCAGTACTGTCCAGCGATTTGAAAGTTCTGGCCGAAGACTTCGGCAATTGGGAAGACGCCAACCTCCGCATCGATCTGCTCTGCCTCGACAAAGAAGCCAATCTTGTAATTGTTCAAATCAAACGATCG
>JAFAYL010000002.1 GCA_019240405.1 Acidobacteriaceae bacterium | reverse complement strand
CATTCTTCCTTCACTTGCTCAATACCGCCGAACTCCTGGCGTACGCGACGCCGCGCTTCGTCCTCACTTAGCCCAGTGCTTTTAAACTCGGAAATCCTTTCTGCGATATGGAACTGGAGTTCTCGGCCGAGGTCTTGCTCCAATTTGTTGCGTCGTAAGAGGCGCGACCACCGCCTCATCAGGCACCTCCCTCCGCCACTCCCAGAATTAGGCCGACCGCTTCGGCCAATCGCCGCCAGTTCGCAGTCTGCGATTCCAACTGCACCCGCCCCTTCTTCGTCAAACGGTAAAACTTGGCATCCCGCCCAGTTTCCGTTTCCTTCCAGTCGGATTTGACCAAGCCCCGGTTTTCCAATCGATGTAAAGCCGGGTATAGTGAGCCTCCGGGCACCTGAACGATGTCGCCCGAGATTTGCTGCAGCCGTTGGGTGATGGCATAGCCGTGCACTGGCTGGACGGCTATGATCTTCAAGATAAGGAGGTCTAGAGTGCCTTGCGGGAGATCGGACTTCGGCGGCGCCTCCTGGATAGCTTTCACTTCTATCTATTTATGGCGCCATCACAGATAGAAGTGCAATCTATCGGTTGGAGCGCCCGAATAGGCACGATTATCCGGGTTGGACACTGACTTTCGTATCATTCCCAAAGTTCCGCGTAGTCACAAAGGGAGGAGGAACGTAGTCGCTCGGGTCCAGACGGATTAGCATATGGTGGACCGTAACACGCGATCTATGCGGCTGAATTGCGTCCAGTTTCCGGTTTTCCCGTTGTTCGGGAGTGCTCCGGACAAAGCACATCAGCAAAGTGAGACTAGGGTACGGCCAAAGCGATGCGACGGAGCGTACGGAACTAGCGGCGCATTCGGCGCTGACGCGATGCTAAGGAACTTTCCGCGAAAGCGCTCGTATGATTTAGGAATGCAAAGACAACTGCCCGAAAACAGAGTGCGTGGACTTACCTTGCGGCAAGCGGCGCTGGTAGCCGGGCTGTGTTACCTGCTCAATCCGGTGACATTCGCCGAGTACTACGCAATGCCGCGTTTAGTCGTCAACGACCCGGCCCTGACCCTTGCAAACCTGCAGGCGCACCAGCATCTCTACAGCGCGTCCGTGCTGGCATACTTCGTTCAACTGCTGGGGGACGTTGTCATGGCATGGGCCATGTATGTGCTTCTCGCGCCGGTGAATCGAGCTCTGTCTCTGCTGGCATCGTGGTTGCAACTGGTGTACGCCGCCATGTCCTTGGCTGCTGTGGGAAATCTGGCCCTCGTCTACAGGTTACTTTTTGCAAAAGATTACACGGGTCTGTTCCCATCCCAGGCTTTAGCGCCACAGGTGCGGATGCTGATCGGAGGATTTCGTACAAGTTGGAGTCTTGGCCTGGTTGTGTTTGGAATACATCTCGTAGTTGTGGGTTTGCTGTTCGCGCGGTCCACCTATCTGCCTCGATGGCTTGGTTGGGTGCTCATGGCAGACGGCAGTGCATGGGTAATCGACCGCCTGACCGAGTACGCAGTCCCGAATGCGGCATTTCAGTTTTTGAATATCTTCTATGTCGGCGAGGTTCTACTGATGGTCTGGCTGCTCGGCTGGGGGTCGAGGCTGAGACAAGCGAACATCAACCTGCCTACTCTTCAAGAAGTAGGCTGACCCAATACGCAGGATTGGTCGTGGTCGCACCAATATGCATTTCGACCTGATCTTGTTCTAAGCAGTTCGTCGGGTACTCGGGACAACAACTGCACGTACATAGGACGCATGTAGTCGCCACGTGTAGAGAAATTCTCAATGCTCAATTCGGGGATCGGGATTAGCAAATGCTGGGCCGTCACGGGTGATCGATCTCACTTTCCGTGTAATCCGGCGTTCGGGAGGCGGGTTGTTGCGATAGCGGATCGATAGACTGGCATAATCCCAAGAATTCGAAGACAAGTCTGAGGAAGTTGACCCGGGGCACAACACGGTACCGAAGAGCCTGAAGGCGGCATCCCGCGCGAGAGTCACAAGTTAAGGGGAGAACGTATGAACTCGACCAAGGAGACGGCGAGGATAGCGGGCGTCTGTATCTAGCGAACGCGGTGACTGGCTTTTTCGGCATAATCTACGTACCCAGCCGACTGATCGTATCCGGTAACGCGGCTGCGACGGCCAACAACATCCTCGCTTCGGAGGGGCTTTTCCGCCTTGGCATCGTCTCCGAACTGATTTGCGCGGCCGAATTCATCTACTTGGTCTGGGTTCTTTACCGCTTACTTCGCGGCGTGAGCGGGACGCATGCTGCGCTGATGATGATCTGGGGTCTGGCCTTCATTCCGGTAATGGCCGTGAATGTGCTAAGCGAGATCGCTGCCCTGACACTCTTTCGCGGTGCGGATTTCTTGTCCGTGATCGACCAAGCGCACCGCGGCTCGCTGGCCATGTTGTTCCTCGATTTGCATCGTTACGGATACGTCGTCGGTTGGATCTTTGGCCCCTGGCTTTTCCATCTCGGTGTTCTTATATATAGATCGGGTTTCCTTCCCCGCATCATAGGCGTGCTCCTGATCGCTGCAGGTTTCGGCTACTTAGCGGAGAGTATTGCCCCGCTGCTTCTGCCAAGTTACGCGAATGCAGTTGACCGATTCGCGAGCATCCCGCTAATGTTAGGCGAACCAGCTTTTATCTTGTGGCTTTTGATTGTCGGCGCAAGGGAATCAGCGATTGGAAGCTGCAGCACAAAATAAGCCGAGCTTCTGGCGTTGGAGTCACATTCGATCGATCTCCAGCGAATAGTCGGAGACTCGGAAACTCAGGAGAGAACAACATAGATCCGCTGTGGTCACAAAGAGTAGAGGAACGCAGTCGCTCGGGTCCAGACGGATTAGCATATGGTAGGCCGTTTTTCGCGATCTAAGCAGCGGATGGACGCTCAATTTCCGGATGGCGCGTCATTGGCCCGGAAAAGGCAACGATGGGAAAAACTACTCTACACAGCGCGACTTATGTGGATCCAACAGGCCGAGGAGCGAGTCCATCCCAGCGGCTTTTCATTGCCGAAAAGCAGACATGTTTCACGGGATGCGGATTTACTCATCTTTCGTTGCTTGGCGATAACCAACTTCCAGGCGTCTGCTGGTCGGTGGTCATTCATTCGGAACGGGCCAAACAGCGTCGCCCCGCCTGATGTCTTCCATTTTCGTCATCGTTTCTTACCCCCGAAAAAGGGCTTCGCGGCCGCCTGCTTCATCCACGAGGCTACTTGGTGCTCGTCGAGATCGTCCACGGATGTCAGCTCGACGCCTCGTGTGGACTTGCCCATCCCAATCGGCGTCACAGGCGGTTCAGGCTTGATCTCCGTGCCGCGTATGAACATCAGTTTCACGTGACCGACGAAAGCGCCGGACGAGAAGCACCAGCCTCCACCCACACCGTAGTACGCCATCCCCCACTTCACTGCACGCTGGAGGCTTGGC
>JAFAYL010000062.1 GCA_019240405.1 Acidobacteriaceae bacterium | reverse complement strand
TTCTGCTCGACCAGCTTGAACGAATCGCTTGCTCTCTATAACCTCGATACTTTCGGCATTCCCGATGCCAACAATCCAAATCTTGCGTATTTTCCGAATACGGGACCGTACACATATTACAGTCCGCAGTACACGTCACTGTTTGCCTGGCGGTCGATCGCCAACGCAAACTATCACGGGCTCGAGGTGACACTGCGCCGCGCTCTGACGCATGGGTTTCAGTTCGATGTGAACTACACGCTTTCGAAATCAATCGATCTGGCGTCAGACGCCGAACGCGTCGGGGGTGCCAGCTATACCAGCAACCTAAATAATGTGATCATTAATGCCTGGTCTCCTAAGCAGGAGCGCGCGGTTTCTTCCTACGATGTCAGGCATCAGATGAACGCCAACTGGATTTATCAGCTTCCGTTTGGCCGCGGCAAAATGATCGCGGGCGGCGCGAGCAAATGGGTGGACGCAATCATCGGTGGATGGCAGCTCTCGGGGCTATTCCGCATTACGAGCGGGTTCCCGGTGAATGTCGATAACGGCTACAGCAACTATCCGACGGACTTTCAGCAAGAAGGAAATGCGACGCTCGTAACGCCTCCAGTCACGGGCAAATATACCGTTCAGAGCGGACAGGACGCCGGTGCCATCAATATCTTCAAGGATGGCCCTGCCGCGATTAACGATTTCACGTACACGCTTCCCGGCCAATCCGGAGGACGCAACCAGATTCGCGGGCAAGGCTATTTCGGAATCGATATGGGACTTGCAAAGCGCTGGGTGATGCCCTGGAGCGAGAAGCACAGCCTGCAGTTCCGTTGGGAAGTGTTCAACGTCACCAACTCTGTGCGCTTCGATGTCCAATCGAGCTTGCTTTCCGCCTCGCTTACGTTGGGGAGCTCGTCCAGCTTCGGGAATTATACAGGGCTGTTGACGAATCCTCGAATTATGCAGTTCGCTTTGCGTTACGAATTCTAGAAACTATCGAATCTCTAAGTTTCTTTTAAACAGGTAGTCGCGAATCTCCAGATCGAGCTTACTGGTGTTCTGCTCAGGATCGGAGGCGTCCGTATTGTATGCGACTAAGTATGCGCGGCCTGAACTCGGGTCAACGTAGAAATGGCTCAGAAATCCGTTCTGGTTGCCGCCGTGGCCGATATACACGCGGCCGCCTTCTTCGTGCCGGAAGAACGCGAGGCCAATGGAATCGCTGCCACGCATTCCGGCTAATTGCGAAGAATCGCTTGCGAGAACATCGAGCTGCTTTTGAAACATTTCCGCGAGCGTGCTGCGCTTCAAAACGGTCTCGTATACGTTCTTCTCGGGCTTGCCAAGCAGGAATTCCAGATACTTCTGCATGTCGCCGAAAGGCGCCATAAGCCCGCCATTCGAAACGGTGATTCCTGTGTCGAAGTTAAATTTCGCTTCTTTGAGCTTTCCTTTTTCAAGGAAGTAGCTGTGGGAGCGGAATGGCAACAGATAGTAAGGCGCCTGGTCGAAGTAGCTTGCCTCCATCGCAAGCGGCTTCAAAATGTTTTTATCGATGTAAACCTTATATGGATCGTCGGTCAATCGCTCGATTATCTGCCCTAGAAAAACGATTCCCAGGTTGGAGTAGCTGTGGCGGCCGCCTGGCTTAAACTCTACTTTGGTATACGGCAGCATTGCGACGATCTGAGACCACTTTGCCGGCTCGAACGGCTGCCACGTCTCGGTTCGCCAGGGCCAAGTGGGATTGCGGAACCCTGCGCTGTGTGTCAAAAGATGCCGAATTGTTATCGTGTCCACGGGCCCGTAGGGATCATGGACCTGACGCAGCTCCGGGATGAACTGCGCAACCGGATCGTCTAAGTTCAAACGGCTTCGATCGCGAAGCTGCAGAATAGCAATTCCAGTGAACGTTTTAGTAATGGACGCCCAGTGATAGCAGGTATTCCAGTCCACGAGCTTCTTAGTGGCGGCATCTGAGTAGCCATAAAATTCCTTGACTACGGGCGCGTTCTGGCGCAGGAGCAAAAAACTGCTCCCCACAATGCCGTTTCGGCGAAGCCGACCGAGGTAAAATTCGTGGAATTCAGGTGAGGTCTGAGTGGCTGAGGTCTGGGCGGCTATGGAAACGGCAGCGGCGGTTTCGATGAACTCTCGCCGGGTTGAGCCGCCCTGTGCCATCGTCTTACGAGAGAAGGCGGCTCACTCTTCAGGCGGCTATTTCGGAAGGATTCTGCGTCTCAGGTCTGCTGGGCCAGATACCGAGCTCGACGAACTCGTCCTCAAACCGGCGCTGTTCCGCGCCGTCTCGGGCCGGCCTCAGAATACGGCAGCACTGCCGCAGGGCTTCTTCGAGCGGTAGCCCGAAGGACTTGTCTCCAAGGAGACTTCGGGCGAGTTGAACTGCGGCTGATCGAGCCGCTTCAGGCGATTTTGCGAACATCAGCGCTTCATAGCGCTCATCGACGATAGACTTACGGGGCATAACTTACTGGGCGAGCCAAACGCTCTCAAACATTAGATGCATCCACGTCATTTTTGGTGCGTTTCGGGGGCGATTCAATCTCGTAAGTGAAACGTTTTTGCGGTGTTCCCAATCCTTCCTACGTCATTAACCGGGGCCGGCTGAAGGGGATGACAGCAACTTCGGCCTGGAATGTAGAACAGAAAAGGAGCGTTCATGTCGGTTGCCCGCATTACAGAAATCAGCGCCTCTTCCTCCAAGAGCTTTGAGGACGCCGTGCAGCAAGGGATTCAGCGCGCCACTGCAACCTTGAGAAACGTTCGAAGCGCGTGGATTAAAGAGCAGGAGATCCAAGTAGAGAACAACCGGATTTCGGCCTATAAAGTTACGATGAAGATTACATTCGTTCTCGAGGACGCGGCGAAAGCTTAGGATTCCGGCTACTTGCGCCAGTAGTGAATGGCCTTAGCGACCTCCGTTGGTTAACCTACACTGCGCCGCGCTGCTGCCGCAGTTCCCAGCCGTTCCGCCTTTGCTCTTCGCGCAAAATCTCTATATAGGCTTCGGCGTTTGCGCGATCGTCGAAGATCCCGCAGATTCCGGCGTCCCTCGCCCGCGCCAAAGTGAAGACGTCGCGGCTTGGCGTCGCGACGGCTTCTAGTTTCCCATCCTTGAGAAGGACCACTATAACCACTTACTAATAAGGCGCTGAGAACCTCGAAGTTGATACAGTGTGAGTGATTAACCAGCGGCGCTACGACTAGTACGAAACCTTTAGAAAGTCTGCTTCAGACTTGAAACCTTATGAGCACTGGCAAGGGCTTCTTTCGACCGCTCCCAAGTGGTTCTTAACAGATCACGGCTGTAGGTGAGATGATGCCGGTCGGGTGTAAACACTTCGAGCGTGATTGTGCCATCGTACCCACACCGTTGCAGAGCTTCGACGCCGCGCTGAACATTCACGGTTCCTGTCCCGAGCGGAAGGTGAAGATCGGCGTGTCCGCCCTTGTTGTCATGCAGGTGCACGTGGCGAAGGCGGTCACCATAGGCGGCGAGGATCTCTTCAGTCGTATCGTGCGGGACTTGCAAGTTGGCGTGCCCGATATCGAGATGCAGCCCAAGCTCGGGCATTCGGTCCAGCAAATCGCCCAACTGCGGGGCGGAGTTATAGTCTCCAGGCAGATTCTCAATCATTAGCCCGACTCCGGCTTCACGCGCGGTTGGCAGTAGCTCTTCGAACGTGTCGAGATTTCTCTCTATGTAGAACCGTCGATCATGCCAAGGCGTGTGGCGGTCCGGATGGATATTCATCCACTTGGCCCCGAGGTCGCCAAATTTGCGCAAGCAGCGGCGCAGCTCGGTTAGAGCTGCGTGCCGGATCTCCGGAATCGCGCTTGCCGTCGGCAAATACCAGGCGGTATGGCCGACGACGCCCATCCGATGCTGGTCGAGAGCGCGGCGGATCGAGATTGTGTCAATCTCCCAAGAGGGCGCTCCGGGTGGCTCCAGCGTAAGATCCAGAAATTCCATCCCGGCCTCAGCCATCCAAGCGATCTCTTCCAGCACATTGCGCTCCGGGTGGTTCATGGTTCCGATCAGCATGGGTGTAAACTCCTTAACGCTTCCGTTCCGGGGCGGGCGGTTCGTCATCGCGTAAGGGGCCGAACCAGGGCCGAGAGTCCAACAGATTCGCGCGATCATTTCCACAATGAAAATCAGTGTGGGGCGCCGCGCTAAGCTCATTCTGCAGCCAAGACGGAAGCTCGCGCGCGCGATCTGGACAAACCCACTCAAATACCGAAAGGAGTCCGTTCAACAAGCCAGAGTCTTCGCCGACGCGATGAACCACCCGCCGCCAATCCAGATCCGGCCCGATTGTATAGAGCAAAGACAAAGCATCCGGCCAATCGCAGCGATCCCTTTGTAGAACGTAGAGTTTGTTCCAAAGCGTCTCCTCAGGGGGAACCAACGCGAAACGCTCGCCGCCGGCCTCGACTTTTGGGCCTTCGAACCAGGTTTCGTCGACTACAGCGCGCACGTTAGCCATGGCCCAGATCACGTCGACGATCACATCGCCTTTGTAGCTTCGATAAATCCAATGTCGCTGGTAAGGCTCTCGCTCGTAATAATCATCAAGCCCGGCGTCGCTCAGAATCTTAATCATCCGGTCCCGGTCGCGCTCCATGATGAAGAGATCGATGTCCTTCGTCTCGCGCCAGCGCCCGGAGTAAATCATTGTGGCGAATCCCCCGCCCACGGCAAACCTTGAATCGCGCTCTCGCGCTGCGGCCATCACGCGTTTATAGATCGACCACTGCTCCGGCGGCAATTCTTCCAGGCGTGAAGCGGCGCGAGCCACCTGTTTGGTTACGTTTTCTGAAGGCATGGCCGGGGCGCGTCACCTACTCTTCTTCCAACCACTTTTTCTTGTGTTTTGGGTTCTCGCGTATGGCTCGTTCCTTAAGCGGCCGCGCGGGCTTGGGCGTGCCCACTCGTTGCCGCGCAATTGCCTTGACCGCCTTCGTTCTGCTGTATTTAGGGCGCTTTCTTGGCATTAATTTCGCACTGCAAGAGAATGGATGGCCCGGAATAACAGTTGTTCGATTTAGGATTTCGCGGCTCGCGCTTCCCGCGTGATATCGTTGAACCCGTTCTTCATGCGGTCCTCGATAATCGTCCACACCTTCGGCGGGCAGCCCTCCCACTTCGTAACGGCCGTGTTCCCGAGATACGGAAGATCCGCAACGCCCATTTTGCTGGAGAAAAAACCACTCACAGTGAGGTCTCTGAATTCGTTGAAGAACAGGACCCAAACCCGGTCTTCAGGCGCCGCTTTTGCAGGCCACGCCACACGATCCAGAATCTGCTTCTGCTGATCTGGCGCGGCATCGGCGAAGCTCTTGTCAAACCGGGCGTTGGACTCGCGATCCAACCACATCAGACCGCCCAGAATTTGCGCCTCCTCGTGATCACTCCCGTTTTCCTGTTTTTGAAACGCGATCCAGTCATCGATGAATTCCGGAACGCTCGCCTGCGTTGCACTGCCGCTGCGCTCATCAGCGGGAATAATCAGATCGCACAACACGCCGACCGTGCGCCACTGCTGGTCATTGAAAACCTTGCGCTCAAACTTCGCTTTTTGGGCGGTAGCCTGCTGGTCGCTTGCCGCCGGTTGGGCGTCTGCCCGGCTGATCCCGGCGAGCGCCGGGGTTGCGCCAATCACGTAGAGGAGGTCTCGACGGCTTACGTGGGCCGTTTGGGGCGGAAGCTCTCGCTCTGCTTCGGGACTGTTCTTCTTGTCCATAGTATTCACGCTCAGACCTTCACGTTCATTTTCTTGACTTGATCCACGATGTATTCTGAAGTCCGCCAGCCCAGAGCCGTGATCGTCAGGGTTGGGTTTTTATCGGCGTTACTCGTAAACGGCGCGGCATCGGTGATGAACAGATTCTTGCAGTCCCAGGCTTGGCAATTCGGGTTCAAAACCGATGTCTTGGGATTGTCGCCCATTCGCGCTGCACCGACTTCGTGGATGATCTTGCCGCCCGGCGCAATGCCCCATTCCTCTTTCTCATCGGATTTGAAGATCACTTCACCACCGGCTGTTTTGATAATTTCCTGAAATGTCTCCTGCATGTGTTTCGCCTGCAGGATCTCGTCTTGACTCCACTTAAAGTGGAAGCGGAGCACCGGGATGCCCCACTGATCCACGGTATCGGGATCGATTTCGCAGTAGCTGTTATCGTTCGGAATCATTTCTCCACGGCCGGAAAAATAAACTTCGCAGCCGTAGATCTTTCGAAGGTTTTGCTTCAACTCGACGCCGTAACCGCCGCCCAAATAGCGTTCCGAGCCATTGAGAATACCGGCACTCGGCTGATCGCGTCCGCCGCCGATTTCAATGTGATAGCCGCGCGCGAACGGCAGTTTCTTCGCCATCTGCTCCTGATACAACCACCACGGCATATACAGGTGCATGCCGCCGACACCGTCTTCATTAAACGGCGGCAGATCCTGGAGAACCGGCAGAAATCCGCCGGTATCCGACCCCACGGTGTCCATTAAATAGCGGCCCACCAAGCCGGAGGAGTTTGCTAATCCATTCGGGAACTGACTGCTTTTTGAGTTCAAGAGAATGCGCGCGGTTTCGCAGCAGCTAGCGGCTAGCACAACTACCTTGCCACGCACGGTTACGTCATTGCGCGTCTTTTTGTCGATATATGAAACGCCCGTCGCCAACCCGTCTGCGCCGACCGTCACCTCGCGAGCCATCGCATTGGTTCGAACCTCGAGATTGCCGGTCTTCATCGCAGGAAAAATATGCACGCCCGGCGAGTTGAAGTTTGCATTCACGCCGCATGAACGCCCGCATTGCTGGCAATAATGGCAAGCCGGCCGCCCGTTCAGTGGACGTGTGAGAATGGCCAAGCGGGATGGAATGCAAGGGATCCTCAGCTTGTCGCAAGCGATCTTAATGATCCGCTCGTATCCGCGCGGGGCTGGCGGAGGCTGGAACTTCCCATCCGGAGTGTTTTCGAGCCCTTCCTGAGAACCGAAGACGCCGATCAGTTGCTCGGCTTTGTCGTAATACGGCGCCAGATCTTCATAGGTGATGGGCCAATCGAATCCTTTCCCATCGCGTTTGAGCGGCTTGAAATCATAGGGCCCCATGCGCAGCGAAATGCGCCCATAGTGATTCGTGCGGCCGCCGAGCATACGCGCTCGCCACCACCACCAATCGGAGCCGGGCGCCATGGTGTAAGGCTCACCATCCAAGCGCCAGCCGCCTTCGAGCGTCGCGTCGAAATATCCGAACGGCTTTTCTTTGCTTCCTGCAGCGCGATGCGGCGCATTGTACGGCCATCCGAACATGCTCGACTGGCGCGTACAATCGAACCACGCGCCGGCTTCGAGCACACAGATTTTCGCGCCGGCCAGGGCCAGCACATGCGCAGCAACTCCTCCTCCCGCGCCCGAGCCGACGATGATGACATCGTAAGTCTTCGCACTCCCGTTTGCTTGCGCCATGTTCTGTATCTTACGCCTGAGTCAGACCTCGGGCACATACTGCGATAAATACCGCTTGGCCATGATGAAGCCGACCTTGTATTCGGCGCTGAAATCCGGGCCGGGATTGTTATCGGCTCCATACAGCGGATCCTCGTGCTCGACGCTCATTGCCCCTGAATATCCGGCATCCTGGAGGACACTGAAGAACTCTGCCCAGTTGATGGAGCCCAGCCCGGGAATTCGATACCGCCACCAAGATGCGCCGTTCACCGGATTGATGCCACCTGCCCGCAGCACCGGCCATAAGATCTCAGTGTCTTTCAAATGCACATCGAAGATTTTTTCCACAAAATCGCGCGCCGTCTGAATTGGGTCCATGAACTGCCGCACGAGGTGCGATGGATCATACTGCAATCCCACATAGGGCGAATCTCCGAATGCTTTAAATAAGGCTTCGAAGCCGACGGGACTGGTCGCGAGATTTGGCCCCTCCGGCCACGGTTCCCAAAGAATGCGCACGCGGTTGCGCGCGCATGCCTCAAAATACTTTTCGTTGTAGACGCGCACGATTTCCTCGACCTGCTTTAAGAACGGTTTCGAGCGATCTTTCCCGGAAGCCGTCCCGATGTACGGAACGGCAAGCCTGCCGGCCAGGTTAATCATCCCGACGAACTTCGCGTTCTCCTTTTCCCGCTTTGCCGGATCAGGCGAGATATGATTTTGCGTAACCTGCAGCGCCGAAACATGGATTCCGGCATTCTGCAGCGTAACCTTAATCTGTTCAACATCGGCGTCTGCAAGTGACCGGTCAAGGCTCCCGCCGTCGAGAATCATGCTTCTGAATCCCTGGGCTCTGGCGAACTCGACATTAGCCGGCGTGTAGGGTCCGAGAATGCCAAGCTTCGGTTTCCATTCGGGGCGCAAGCGCGGCGCGCGGGCTTTCAGAGCGGCCGCAACTGCCAGCGATGAAATAATTGTTCGCCTGGTCATACGTGACGAGTCTATCTGTTCAAGGCGCTGACTCCAAGATGACCCGCCTTGTATGTTAGAGGTTTTACCGGCATTTCAGAAGAATTTCACTTTTCGTTCATTCATTCGAACCGCGTTACGCGGTCAAATAAAAGCACTGGATGGTCGAGTAAAACTCGCTTCAGTCGATCAGGGTTGAGGTGCGTTTGTTGAAAGGAGTTGAGATGAGGAGTTTCCCAAATCAGCCGCTATGTTTCCGAAGGGCGGTCTGCCGCTCGCTAGCGTGCTTCGGTGTTTTGCTTTTCGTTCTCTCTTTCCCGGCGCGTCTGCGCGCGCAGGCTCTTAGTGGAATCACCGGCACAATTACCGATGCGACCGGGGCCGTGGTCCCTGGGGCAACCGTAACGATCACGAACGTTGCCACGCAGGTATCCAAGAGCGCCGTGACAAGCTCGTCGGGGACCTACAACATCGTTGATTTGAACCCCGGCAAATACACCCTCAAGGTTGAGGCGCATGGCTTCACAACCTCGATTCACAACGATGTCGGCATTGAAGTCAGCAAGGTGTCGACGGTGGACGCTATCCTTCAGCCCGGAAACACGGCAACCACTGTCGAAGTCAAAGCGGATCTGGTTGCCTTAAATACAGAAAATCCACAGCAGGCGACCACTATTGAGCCGCAGCTCGTGGAGGCTCTGCCCCTCCAGATCAGCGGCGGCCGCGGGCGCCAGATCGACTCATTTCTGTTCCTTGCGCCCGGGGTGACCGGAAACACCTTCAGCCACCGTATTAACGGCGGGGTCGATTTCCAGAACGAAGTTCTGTTCAACGGGGTTGTCGCGGTCCAGTCGGAGACCGCCGGGTATCAGACCAACATCAACCCGCCGTATGAAATGGTCGATCAATTCAGTGTGCTGCGCGACACTTTTTCGGCCCAGTACGGCCTCGCCCAGGGTGCTGCGAGTTACCGGTTCGCCTCCGGAACGAATGAATTGCACGGCGATGGCTTCGAGATTCTCCGGAATAATTTCTTCGACGCGCGAGGCGCATATAACCCGACTACGCCCATCGACCGCGAAAACAATTGGGGATTCTCTTTAGGAGGCCCCGTTTACATTCCCAAGGTCTATAACGGCAAGAACAAGACCTTCTTCTTCGTCACCAGCGAATGGTACCGGCAGAATTTAACCCAGACCGGCTTCATGACCGTCCCAACGCCGGCTATGAAGACCGGAGACTTCAGCCATTTTGTGGATTCGACTGGCGCGTTGATCCCGATTTACAACCCTGTGAACAGTAAGTGCACCGCCAATGGAAACACACCGGGCACGCCATTCGCCGGCAACATCATTCCGGCGGCGTGCATCAGCGCCAATTCGAGCTCGCTCCTCGGCGATCTTCCGGATCCAAACCTACCCGGATTTACCAACAACTTGAGCTCCCAAATAACTTCTGTACCCAATACTTACTCGAACTGGGGCTACACGATCGACCAGAACATCAGTGATAAGCAATCGATTCACTGGAGCGAGTGGCGCGACAAAGCCGGCACTTTTGGAATCGACAATAACGCCTTATTCTCCGGCGTGTTCTCCGGGTTGAAGAACGAGCCTCGGTTGGGCACAGGGTTTTTCCTGACCTATTCGAACTCCTTTTCGCCCAATTTGATCATGACGGCGGGCGCGGGCTGGATGGGTGAGCTCAACTTCGAATACAACTCGCATCTGGGAAGTGATTTCCCAAATATCTCGGCCGCTTCCACAGTTCTTCCGCGAATCTCGTTCATTAATGGGCCGTACACTCCCAACGATTGGGGCGCCGGAAACGCAGGGGAGACGTTTTCGATAAATCGCAAGCTGGGCCTGAGCTTCGATAACAACTGGCTGTGGGTGCATGGAAATCAAACGTTCAACATTGGCGTTGAGGTGCGGCGCTCGTACCAAGACGACCACGAGTGCCAAGCCTGCGTCGGCCAGATCACGTTTAGCGCGTTCACGACGGGTGATCCGGCAAGCTTTGCTGCGAATCCACCGTCTACAGTACCCGCCCCCGGCACAACTGGAAGCGCCTTCGCCAGCTTCCTTCTCGGCGATGTCGATTCTGCAAACCGCAACCTTGCACCCGAGCTTCGTCTTCGCAATCTGGATATCTCGCCCTACATTCAGGACGACATCAAACTCAGCCCGAGGTTGACGCTAAACGTTGGCGTGCGTTGGGATATTATGCGGCCTTTCACTGAGGTCAATAACAACATCGTTTTCTTCGATCCGAACATTCCGAATCCGGCTGCCGGCGGACGCCTTGGGGCAGCAACGAAATTCGGTAATTGCGCCGGTTGCGCCGGATACGATCGCGCCGATATCAAATGGGATCACTTGAGCCCGCGTCTCGGCTTCGCTTACGAGCTAAACAACAAGACCGTTCTACAAGGGGGCTTCTCCGTGAACTTCCTGAACGGCGGCGCTTATGAGTACGGCACCAGCAAAGTTGCTGTCTCATACGGCAACCTGCTCAATGGCAGCGTCAATGTCCCTTCGAACAACTCGAACATTCCGGCTTACGGTTTCTGGGACGGTAATCCCCTGGCAGCACCCGCTGCTTTACCGTTCGGCCCGGGCATCGGAACTGGAAATGTGATTCATGAGTTTAACAAGAATGACGGCATCACTCCTTACCTGATGGCGTGGAATATTGGCATTCAGCGCGAATTGCCGTATAACATGTTCTTTTCCGGAGCATACGTCGCGAACCGCGCCGTTCACCTTCCATCGCAGTTGAACCCGACCAACGAAGTGCCTGTCCAGGATCTCCAAAAATACGGCAGCTTACTGGGGCAACCGTTTGGTCCGGCAGCAATCGCCGCCGGCATTCCGCTTCCTTACCCAGGATTCACCGGCAGCGTGCAACAAGCCCTGCGGCCCTATCCACAGTATGTAGACATCGTCAATAACTTCGATATGACCGGCGGCTCACGATATAACGCGATGCAACTCGAGTTAGAGAAGAGGTTTTCGGAGGGACTCAGTTTCTTAGTTACTTATAACCTCTCCCGGATGATGTCGAATACGAACTCCGGATTCACCATCTTTGGATCTCGTCCTCTGAATAAGCAGAACCAGGGTGCGGAATGGACGGTTGACAATAACGACCAGACCCACATGGTCAATATCGTGGCGACCTATGAATTGCCTTTCGGCCCCGGGAAGCCCATGCTGAATACCAAAAACGTTTTGGGGCAGGTGTTGGGCGGTTGGCAGATCAGCCCAATCTTGACTTATCAGAGCGGTACTCCGCTATGGACCAGTTCTCCGGGTGGCACGATCAGTGTGCCCAATGATCCACTCGGGAATTGTCCCAACGGGTCCGATGTCTGCGGTCCGGGCAATGACAATCGAGCCAACGTAATACCGGGCGTTCCTCAATTTCTCGGTTACGGAAACGTTTACAAAGGCCTTCCAGTCATCAACGCGGCAGCATTCTCTAATCCCGGCTTTTGGGTGCTCGGCAATGCGCCTCGCGTCCTGAGCGGGTTGCGCAACCCGTGGTACTTCAATGAGAATGTGGCTCTGGTCAAGAAATTCTTTCTGGGCAGCGAACGCTTCAAGGCCGAGCTGCGAATGGAGTATTTCAATCTTCTCAATCGAGTACAATTCGGTAGCCCGGATCTCAATCTGACCGACCCGAATTTTGGACTGGTAATTAATAGTCAGGCTAATACTCAACGCCAGGGACAAGCCCAATTCCGATTGACCTTCTGAAATGCTGGAATCTGATTGGTAGCGCGCTAGCCGCGCTTAGCTTTGTAGCTTGCAACTTATTCGCGCAAAATCCGGGCGGCGAAACCGGCAAACCCAAAACTCCCGACACATCAACTTATTCATTGGATTTTCCAGCGGCGCCCTCTGCGCGTCTTGATCCGCTTCTCGCCCATGCGCAGTCGCTCCTCGAAATGGGATTGCTGAGCGAGGCGGAGCAAACGGCTCGGCAGTATCTGAGGGAGCATGCGAACTCGGCGGATGGGCATTATTTGCTGGGTTTCATCCTCTTCCGGCAGGCAAAGGCGAAAGACTCGCTTGCCGAGTACACGGAAGGCGCGAAGTATCGCACCCCAAGCGCTTTCGATCTGAAGGTGGTGGCGTGTGATTACGTCGTCCTCGAAGACTATTCTGATGCAGACAAGTGGTTCACGAAATCCGCCGAGTGGAATCCCAAAGACCGGCAAGCCTGGTATTATCTCGGACGGACGAAATATAACGAGAATCGTTTTGACGAGGCGATCCAAGCCTTCAACGAGTGTCTGAAGCTTGATCCCAAGAACGTGAAAGCGGAAGATAATCTCGGTCTATGCTACGCCGCGCTCGGCCGCACGGACGAAGCGATCACCGCTTATCAAACCGCCATCGGCTGGCAAGCGCAGGCAACTACAAAAAATTCCGGGCCGCTGATCGATCTGGGCTCGGTTCTCATCGAGACAGATCGTGCCGGGGAGGCAATTCCATATCTCGTCGAAGCCGCCGGGATCTCGCCGAAAGACTTCACCGTTCACCGCGAATTGGGCAAGGCCTATTTGCATGTGAATGAGACGAAAAAAGCGCAAGCGGAACTGGAAAAGGCGGTCCAGCTTGCGCCCGAAAACGGGCCTTTGCACTTCATGCTAGGAAAGGTCTATCGGAAAGAAGGCTTGAGCGAAAAAGCAAAAATCGAATTTGATCGCGTCGCCGCGCTGAACGGGGAGAAGTCGCAAGATCCTACTGTCCGCCAATAGTCAGTGAGGACTTGCCTTGTTATTAATTACTTCTTGGGCCTGCTGAGCCGTCGCGGCGCGGGCGTTTGCATCTAGCTTGCTAAAGATCTCCATCTCCGACTGAGCATTCTGCGCCCGTCCCAATGCGCGATATGCCTGGGCTAGCGAGTAGTGCACGGTTGGCTCTTTCGGGTCGGCGCTCGCCGCGGTCTTTAAATCTGGGATCGCCTCTTCGGCCCGATGCAATTTCAACAGAAGGCGGCCACGATCCAGCCTCGCGCCGGTCAAATTGGGGCACATTGTCAAAGCTTTATCGATATCCGACAGGGCTTCTTCGGGCCGAATGCTTTGCTGAACCAGCGTGTCGCCGATCTTCCACTGCGCCATGCAATTCGCCGGATCGTTGGCGAGCTCTGCTTGAAACTCGACAGTCGCGTTGTCCCATTGCGAGAGGCTCCAGTACAGATCTCCAAGCTTGTAATGGATGCCGGGCTGTCGCGGCGCCACTTCCACGGCCTTCTTGTACTCGACAATCGCTCCGTCGTAGTTTTTCATGCTCTCCATAATTTCGCCTGAGATCTCGTGCGCCCAAACGGAGTTCGGATCGATGGAGTTCATTTTCGCGAGCGCCTGCTGCGCAAGCTGCGTATAAACTTTCCCCAGCAGATACCAGATGTGCTGGTCATTGGGCTCCCGGTTCGCAAGATGGCGCAGGTGCTGCGCGGCGGTCTCAAACTCGCCGAGCCGCGTCAGCGTGTTGACCAGAAATAGTTCAATATTGCCGTCATTCGGATTCGCGCTGAGGGCCGCTTCTAATGGCGAGCGCGCCTCGGCATATTTGCCCATTTGGAACAGCGACATTCCGAGGAGCGCCGATGCCGAGGTCATGTTTGAATTGATCTTCAATCCTTGTTCGAGAGTCGACGCGGCTTTAGCATACTCACCTTGCTTAAAGTAAATTGCTCCCAAGTTGTTGTACGCAGGGCCAAGCCGCGGCGCGATTTTCAGGGCAGCCTGGTAACTCGCGGCAGCTCCGGCGAGATCGCCTCGCGCTTCGGCAGCCTTCGCGTCACTATAGAGGTTCTGAAGCTGCAAGTCGCTCGCCGATTGCGATATTCCTGCGAAGCAAATTACCAGCGCCATCACCATTAATCTTGAGCACAACATAACTCGCGAATCTCGAATTATCATATCCTCGGAAACGATGGAGCCTGGTCGCATCGTTATCAGTGCTGTTTCCGTGCTGGTTCCTCTCGCGGCGATTCTCTCGTTGGCCTCTGACCGGGCGCACCCGATTCAATTCACCGACATCGCTGCGAAAGCGGGCATTAAAGCTAACATGCGCTGCGGAGGCCCCGAAAAGCGATGGATCCCCGAAGCAAATGGAAGCGGAGCCGCTTGGCTCGATTACGACAACGATGGTCTCTTGGACCTTCTCATCGTGAATGGCTCCGATATGCAGCGGTTGCGGGAAATCGTCGCCGGGCAGACTCCGCCCGCGCCTCACGATGGCGTGTACCTCTTCAAAAATCTAGGAAACGGGCGCTTCGAAGACGTCACGCAAAAAGCCGGACTCTCGAATCCTTACTGGGGCACCGGGGCCAACGCTGCGGACTTCAACAACGACGGCTACACCGATATTCTGATCACGACCATTGGCCGCGATCTGCTCTTCAAGAACAATGGCAACGGCACATTCACCGAAATCGGCAAAGCTGCGGGCTTGAGTCAAAACATTGCCTGGCACACCGGGAGCGCATTCGGCGATTTCGATAACGACGGTTACCTGGACCTCTTTATCACCGGTTACGTCGACATTCACTCTTTCTCTTTCAATGAGCCTGCGCCGGTTTGCCAGTATCTCGGCATGCAGGTTTTCTGTGGCCCCATCGGCCTCAAAGGCGAAAAAGGCGTGCTTTACCACAACAACGGCGACGGCACATTTACAAACGTCACCAAGCAAGCCGGACTCGGCGATGTGAAGCCGGCGCATGGATTCAGCGCTGTCTTTGACGATTTCAATCAGGACAGCAAGATCGACATCTTCGTTGCGAACGATTCCGACCCGAACTTTTTGTTTTTGAATCAGGGAAACGGCACGTTCAAAGAATCAGCTCTGGACCGCGGCGTTGCATTCAACGTAGACGGCAGGGCGCAATCGAATATGGGCGTGGCTGTCGGAGATTATGACAATTCCGGAAGGCTGGATGTGCTCACCACAACTTTTCATCAGGATTACTTTCCGCTGTTTAAGCAGGACAAATCAGGCGCGTTCGAAGACATCTCTTCTTCAGTGGGGCTTGCGACAGTTACCATGCCGTATTTCGGTTGGGCATGCGGTTTTGCGGACTTCGATAACGATGGACAGCGTGAGCTCTGGATTGCAAACGGTCATGTTTATCCGCGATCTCCCGCCTACTTCGAACCATTTACTGTGTTTCGAAATCGCGGCGGCAAGTTTGCGCTGGATTACAGCTTTCCTGCCACTCCGAATAATTCCTACCGAGGCGGCGCAACGGCCGATTTCAACAATAATGGCAAGCTAGATGTCGTAGTGCTGCCGATCTCAGGCCAGCCGTTGCTGCTCGAGAACCAAACAACGGAGGCAAACTCCTGGACTGGCATACGCCTCCGGGGCACGCGTAGCAATCGCGACGCAATCGGCGCGAGCGTGAGAATTGAAGCCTGCGGCACGACACAATTCGACACGGTGCGGAACGGCGACAGTTATCTTTCGCATAACGATTCGCGCGTCCATTTCGGCCTCGGGTCATGCGCAAAAACCGATCGGGTGACGATCACTTGGCCTCTCGGAGGCGTCCAAGTGCTCAAGAACGTGCCGGTGAATCGGTATATCGAAATCGAGGAACCCCGTTGAGTTCGAGACTGCTCAAAACCATCACGGATTCGCCGCATTATCGCGAGACACCGCGCGAGCTTGTGGGGCGATGCGGGCTGAAGCGGCATGCGAGCGCATTCCATCTCTGGGCCTTGGGAGTGGGCGCGGTCATTTCCGGAGATTTCTTCGGCTGGAATTTCGGCCTTTTATCCGGCGGTTTCGGAGGACTGCTTGCCGCGCTGGGAATCATGACGGTGCTGTATGTATGTCTGTGCTTCAGTCTCGCGGAAATGTCTCCGGCGCTCCCGCACGCCGGCGGCGCGTATTCGTTTGCCCGAACCGCTCTCGGCCCCTGGTGCGGATACATCACCGGCTTGGCCGAAAACATCGAATACATCTTCACGCCGGCCGTCATCGTCGTTGGATTGGGCGGTTATCTCGGCGCAATCTTCCACACGCCGGGTTCGTGGGCGCCATTTTGGTGGCTATTTTGTTATGGCGTGTTCGTGGGGTTGAACATTCTGGGCGTTGAAATTTCGTTCGCTGTTTCCGCCCTCGTCACTCTGAGCGCGCTGGCTGTTTTGTCGATCTTTTCCATCGCCGCCATTCCTCACTTCGATTTGCATCGCTGGGCGCTCGAAGGCACGGACTGGCTTCCCAAAGGAACGGCGGGCATCTTCAGTTGCCTCCCCTTCGCGCTCTGGGTATATCTCGGAATCGAGCAGTTGCCGCTAGCGGCGGAAGAAACGCACGAGCCTCACCGGAGCATGCCGAAAGGGATTTTGTGGGCGCTTGTCACGCTGATCGTGTTTGCGTTCGCGGTCTTGACTTTGAACTCCGGAATAGCGCCCGGCGCGGCGGCGGTGGGCAGATCGAACGAGCCGTTATTTCTCGGATTTCGAACGCTCTTCGGGGAGGGACTGCAATCGAAAATACTCGCGCTCATCGCCTGTACCGGGCTGATTGCCAGTTTTCATGCGATCATCTATGCGTACGGCCGGCAGATTTATTCGCTCGCTCGCGCGGGCTACTTTCCCTGTTGGCTTTCGGTGACTCACCACAAGCGTAAAACGCCATACCGCGCGCTGATCGCAGGTTCGCTTCTTGGATTTGGAGCGGCTCTGGTGATCCAATACCTACCGCAGCATAGCCCGGTCGCAGGAGTTCTGCTGAACATGGCGGTATTCGGCGCGGTCCTGGCATATCTTTTTCAAATGTTGTCGTTCGTTGTGCTCCGCTTACGGCACTCCGGCATTGATCGGCCATTCCGAAGTCCGCTTGGCATCGCTGGAGCGCTGGGCGCGATGGCGATCTCGGCGCTAACATTCGCGGCGCTCTTCTCAAGGCGGGAATATCGCCCAGGAGCTTGGGGCGCCTTACTGTGGTTCCTCTGCGGGCTGCTCTATTTCGCCGTCTACGCGCGAAAGCGTCTCATCCTTTCGCCCGAAGAAGAGTTTGCTGTTCGTGAAAGCCGCATTGAGAAAGCCGCGATACTAGCACGGGAGAGTAGATGAGCCGTTATCGCACAACGCTCGGCTCCCGCGTGTACGATTTTGCCGATCTCAAAAGCTTACTCGCGAAAGCGACTCCTCTGCGATCCGGCGATCAGCTTGCGGGAATTGCAGCGCAAACTTCGGAAGAGCGAGTTGCAGCGCAAATGGTCCTGGCTGACCTGCCGCTAAAAGAATTTTTCGCAGAGGCGCTGATCCCGTACGAAACCGATGAGATCACACGGCTTATATTCGACACACTTGATGCGGAAGCCTTCTCTCCGATTTCGAGCCTGACTACCGGCGAATTCCGCGATTGGCTTCTCGATAACAATGTCACCGGCGAAACGCTCGCGCGCCTCGCGCCGGGTCTGCTACCCGAACAAGTTGCGGCGGTTTCGAAACTGATGCGCGCGCAGGATCTGGTCAAAGTAGCGCGAAAAGTTCACGTTGTCTCTCGCTTTCGCACGACTGTCGGGACGCCGGGCTGTCTATCCACACGATTGCAGCCCAACCACTCCGCAGATGACCCGCAGGCAATCACGGCGAGCATTATTGACGGCCTGATGCTCGGAAGCGGAGACGCCGTGATCGGCATTAATCCTGTTTCCGATAATCCTGAAATCATTCAGACTCTGCTTCGACTCGTAAACGCGATCCGAGAGCGCTATGAAATTCCGACTCAAAGCTGCGTCCTGGCTCACGTGACCACCCAGATGGACGCGCTCACGGCGGGCGCGCCGGTAGATCTAGTGTTCCAATCCATCGGGGGAACGGAAGCCACGAACACATCGTTTGGAATTAATCTCGGAATTCTGAAAGAAGCTCATCAAGCGGCGCGTGAGCAGAAGCGCGGAACGGTTGGCGAAAACGTGATGTATTTTGAAACCGGACAAGGCAGCGCACTCTCGGCCAACGCTCATCACGGCATCGACCAACAGACATGTGAAGCACGCGCATACGGCTTAGCGCGCCACTTCCAGCCGATGCTGGTCAACAGCGTCGTCGGATTTATCGGCCCTGAGTATCTATACGATGGCAAGCAGATTCTCCGCGCCGCGCTCGAAGATCATTTTTGCGGAAAACTGCTCGGTTTGCCGATGGGTTGCGATGTCTGCTACACGAATCACGCCGAGGCTGACGACGACGACATGGACGCGATCCTGACCATGCTGGCCGCAGCGGGGGTGAACTATATTATGGGCGTGCCAGGCGCGGACGACATTATGTTGAGTTATCAAAGCAGCTCGTTTCATGACGCGCTGTATTTGCGATCTGTCTTCGGCCTGCGGCCCGCTCCGGAGTTCGAGGCATGGTTTCAACAACGGCGCGCCGCATTGCACGAAATGACAGCGCTACTCGAAGCGTGAAAGCCCTCACAAACTACACACCGGCGCGCGTAAGCCTCGGCTTGGCGGGCGATAGCCTTCCGACAAAACCACTGCTCGCGTTTCGTTTGGCCCATGCGCGCGCAAGAGAAGCTGTTCACTTTCCACTCGATAGTTTTTCTCTCGCGCAAGAGTTTGCCGCCCGAGGCTGGGGATCGCGTATTCTGCGCAGCACGGCAAAAAATCGCGAGCAATATCTGCGAAACCCGGACAAAGGCAGGACCTTGAACGGCGATTCCCTCGCGGAATTGTCAAACTTGCACAGACCGCGCCGGTATGCTTTCGTTGTTGCCGACGGTCTCTCGTCGCTTGCCGTGCATCGCCATAGCGCGTCGTTTCTCGAAGAAGTTTTCGAGCGCCTAGATTTCAAGACGGACGAAGCAAACCCGGTCTTCATCGTCCATCAGGGGCGCGTCGCAATCGGCGATCACATCGGTGCTGCAGTTGGCGCGGAACTGGCTATTGTCATCATCGGCGAGCGTCCCGGCTTGAGCGCACCCGACAGCCTGGGCGTCTATCTAACCTGGAACCCAAAGCCTGGCCGCACGGATGCAGAGCGGAACTGCATTTCGAACATTCAATCCAGTGGACTGTCCTACGAAGCTGCCGCGAATAAGCTCGTCTTTCTGATGAACGAAGCTCAACGGAGACAATTGACCGGAGTGGCTCTGAAAGAAACCGCAGCGAAGCTGCTGGAGTAATATCGACTTTCAGCTCAGCAAAGTTAACGGCGATTCGCTCTCGCGCCGAACCTGCTTCAGCGTGCAGTCTTCCGGAGCTTTCTCGGGGCGCCATCGCAGCAGTTTCGTCCCATGGCGGAAGCGGTCGCCTGAGAAATGATCATATTGCACTTCAACGACCAGCTCCGGGGCTAGCGGTTCCCATTCGCCGCTGCGCTCCGTGCTCCACCGGCTTGGTCCACCGGGCGCGGAACCGGTGAATCCAGGCTCCCTTTTAAGCGCCTCCAAGCGCTTTGTCAGCGCAGGTTTCTCCGCAGCGGCTAAGCCGGACGTGAAGCCGACATGATTCAGCAGACCAGCATCATCGTACAGCCCGAGAAGCAGTGATCCGACGAGCTTCTGTTTCGTGCCATAGCGGAATCCGCCGACCACGCAATCCGCCGTTCGAAGATTCTTAATCTTCAGCATGGAGATGCGTTCGCCCGATGCGTATGGCCGGTCGACACGTTTCGCGATGATTCCATCCAGCGGGCCTGCCATTCTCTTGAACCACGCCTTCGCGACATCGAAATCGCGCGTGCGCGGAGACAGCCGGATACGGTTTTGGCTTTCGAGATATTTCGCCGCAAACTGTTCGAGAGCCGTTCGCCGTTCGTCCAATACTCGATTCGAGAGGTCTGCGCCTCGATCGTTCACGAGCAAGTCGAACACCATCAGCGTTGCCGGAGTCTCTTGGGATAGGTTCTTGATCCGGCTTTCTGCAGGATGAATGCGCTGGAGTAGATCATCGAAGCTCAACGTACGGTCGCGCGTGACGATGAGCTCGCCATCGATCACGAACTTCTCTGCATCCAGCGACAGCAGCGCTGCCTTGATTTCAGGGAAATAACGCGCCAGCGGCTGGCCCGATTTCGACATGATGTCGAGCTTGGTCCCATCGCGAAAGGCAAGGCACCGAAATCCATCCCATTTGGGCTCATACTCCCACTCCGGACCGCTCGGAATCTCTCTCGCGGTATCCGCCTCCATCGGCGCATAATCGACCGGCAGAGGAAGACTCATCCCAGGACCTCCAGTGGGCAGCGCGAGCGCGTCTGAAGAAGCGCCTTGAAAAGATCGCCCAGTTTCCTGACCCGTGCAGGCACCGTATCCATCGTCAAAGCCGAAGCCGAAATGCCCGCCTCAATTTCCTCCCAGGTAACCGGCGCGGAAACAGTCGCCTCGGGCCGCGGCCGCACTGAGTAGACCGAAGCCAACGTCCTTCCCCAGGCGTTCTGATTGTAATCGACCAACACGTGCCCGGCAGGGCGTTTCGCAACGCGATATTCAGCCGTGAGCAGATCCGGATGTTGTTTCGCCAGCTCCAGTGCCGCGCGTTTCGCAACGCGCCAAACGTCTTTTTGCAGAGGCGCGCGGCGAATCGCAACGTATATATGGATACCGCGCGATCCCGTCGTCTTGGCTATGCTGTGGACGTTCCGTTCCTCCAAATAAGCTCTGACCAACAGCGCCGCCTCGCGAACTTGCGCAAATTCCGCTGGCGGCACTGGATCGAGATCGAAATGCAGGAAATCCGGGCGGTCCACGTCATCGCATCGCGCATACCAGGGGTTTAAATCAATGCAACCCAGATTTACAATCCAAAGCAAGGAAGCGAGATCTTGCGCAATCGGAAAATCGATCACATTGCCCGACTTGTGAGCAATCGAACAGGTCTCAATCCATGCGGGCCTGTGCGCGGGTGTTCGCTTCATAAAAAAGAACTCACCCTCAATTCCGTTCGGGTATCGTTTCATGACCATGGCCCGGTTCTTCAAGTGAGGAAGAATGGTCGATGCGATACCGGCGTAATACGCGAGAAGATCGCGTTTCGTTTTTTTAAGCTCCGGCCAGAAGATCTTCTGGAGATTCGTGAGCGAGACCTTCTTCGTCCCGCATTTCACGTCGGATGAATCGACGTTCGCAGGAATCTCGACATCCATATCAAACAGGATCTCGCGTAAGCTGCCCGTTCAAGAAGCGCCAGATTTTTCGTGGATTCGCGTCCTGTAACTCGGGCGGCAGCAGATGTTCCGGGAAATTTTGATAACAGATGGGGCGTGCAAAGCGATAAATGGCCGTTGCGCCAACAGACGTAAACTTTTCATCGGTGGTGGCTGGATAAGGTCCACCGTGATGCATTGCGTACCCAACTTCGACGCCCGTCGGAAAACCATTAAAGATCAGACGTCCGGCTTTGCGGGTTAATATCGCGATGAGATCTGCGTTTTGGGCGAGCTCTTCCGGCGTGCCATGAATCGTTGCCGTCAAGCTTCCTTCAAGCGCCTCGGCAGCCGCGATCAGCTCTTCTCGCCGCGCGCAAGTAATCAGCACTGTCGCAGGACCGAAAATCTCTTTGTGAAGTTCACCGTTCTTTATCCACGTGCCCGCATCGGTGGTCAGCAATGCGGGTTGAGCTTCGGTGCGTTGAGGATCGCTCGCCCGGGACGAAGGGCAGGCGCGAACACCGTGGATGGCTTCGAAGCGTTTGAGATCTGCCGCGTACGATTTCGAAATGTTCGGGTTCAGCATCGTGCCAGGCGCGGCTTGATGGAACACTTCCGTCAATCGATCGGAAAACGCTTCGAGCGCCTGGTTGTTTACTCCGAAAACCAAACCCGGCGATGTGCAAAACTGCCCTACCCCCAACAGAACCGATCGAGACAAACCCTCGGCAATGCCGCGCGCATTGCTCTCGAGCGCCCCAGGAAGAACAAAAACGGGATTTACGCTTCCCATCTCCGCATAGACCGGAACGGGATCAGGCCGCTGAGCCGCCGCATCGAATAACGCGCGTCCCGCCCGCAGCGAGCCGGTAAATCCGACAGCTTTTGTTTTCGAATGACGAACCAGCGCAAGGCTGATATCCGGTTTCGTGCTCTGCAGCATTGAGAACGTTCCTTCGGGCATCGAGGCCGCCTTCACAGCGCGGGCAATCGCATTCCCGACCAGCTCCGACGTGCCGGGATGCGCGGGGTGCGCTTTCACAACAACTGGATTCCGCGCCGCAAAAGCCGAGATCGTGTCGCCGCCCGCAACCGAAAATGCCAGTGGAAAGTTGCTCGCTCCGAAAACGACCACGGGCCCGACCGGCTGAAGCATTCGCCGCACGTCGGGTTTTGGAAGCGGCTTGCGCTCGGGTTGAGCCGTATCAATCCGTGCATCTACCCAGGAGCCTTCTTTCACAATTTCCGCAAACAGGCCGATTTGGTTCAGCGTGCGCTCGCGCTCACTCTTGAGCCGTTCTGCATCGAGTCCGGTTTCCTGCGCTGCCCGCTCAATAAGCTCATCCCCAACCGCACTGATTTCCTTTCGAACAACGGTCAGGAATTCTTGAAGGCGATCCGCCCGCAACCCGCCGAGTCGTTGCGCGGCAACTTCCGCCAAATCGAGCGCGCGATCCACCTCTTCAGGTGTCGCCTCAAAGAAGGCGGGCTTCAATGCGCGCTCTGCCCGCGGATCATAAGCGAAAAACGTGGTGTCCCCGAGTGAGGAGGTTGCCTCTCCGATGATGTGCTTGCCTTGAATATCCAATCGTCTATCGATCCTGGAACTGCTTTTTCGCGGAAGCCACATCGCTCGCCGAAGGCAGCAGCGCATCGAGATGGGTCATCTCCAGCATTTTCCGCAAAGCGGGAGTCACGCCTACAATCGCGATCGGGCAATCGCGTTTACTTGCAAATGTGTAGACCACTGTCAGCTCTCCAAGACCCGCGCTATCGGTAGTCGTAACTCCCTCGACGCGCAAGACCAAGCCTTTGATCTTTTGTGGATCCAGAGCTTTTTTGGCCGCCTCGCGAAGCGTCGTGAGAGAAGGCCCCAAGGTCAAGTCTCCTGTAATGTCCAAAACCGCGAGGCCGTCCTCGACATGTGAGCTGATGTTCAGCGGCGTGCCCATGATGGATAGGCTGGCGTTTCGTCTAATACGTTTCGATCTTATGCTGCTGGTACGGGGGATTAACGAAGACTGAGACGAGGCTCTCGTTCCCGTTCTTATCGATTGCCTTCACGCCGAGCACTACCTCATCAATGTTCACATTCGATAGCGTAAACTGCGTCACATTGCCGGCGAAAATCTCCCGTTCCCAAAATGGAGAGGTCGTCTTCCGCAACACAACCGCATACCCCCATAGATCAGGCTCCGGATTTTTGTTCGTCCACGTCATAACTGCGTCGTAACCCGATCCACGTCCCAATGGCGACGCGAACGCACGTCCTTGAGTGGGCGGCGGCAATTCAAGCTCGGGCGCCTTGGGTGCGAGGGCCAGCGCGGCAATCGCAGCAGCGTTCGCCTTCGCGACGAGTGCAGTGTATGCAGGCGCTGTGTTCGCGAACGTGTCGGTTGCCGTGTGCTGATTCGAGAAATTTTCCATTGGTGTTGTGATCCGGATCGCCGCGTAACCGGCTGCATTGAAGGGACTGTGATCGCCACCTCGGCCGAAGCGGTCGTGACGGAAAACAAGATTCACTTCGAAGCCAGGCTGATACCGCTCTGCAATTTGCTTCATATAGCGCGCAAGCTGCCGGGAGCTCGAATCGTTCGGCTCTTCGGAATAGACGTTTACATGCCGGTTCGATGTCTCGCCGTTTCCGGTCACGTCACTCCCGATGATGTCGTTATTGAAGACGCCCTCTATCAAATCGTGCCGGGCCGCCGCGGCCTCGGCATAAAGGCCGCTGCCGAACAATCCGTATTCTTCCGCAGCGAACGCGATGAACACAATGCTCTTTCTGAACTGGTACTGGCTCATCACACGCGCTAATTCCATCACCGCCGCCGTCCCACTGCCGTCGTCGGTTACACCCGGCGCGGGCGCGGCTACAGTCGCTTCAGGATCTAGCTCCCTCTGGCCATCCGCCCCGGCGCGATAGACCAAATGAATCGAATCATAGTGGCCGCTCATGATCACTTGCCGCTCCGGTTCACCTGTGCCAGGAAGAACTGCAACGATATTCCAAATTTCGACATTCCGAAACGCTCGGCCCTGCTTGGCCAGTCTGTGCTTATCGAAGGAGACCTGCAGTTTAGGACTGTAGCTTCGAAATTGCGCAGCAATCCACTCTCTCGCCGCTCCGATTCCATGCGCCGGATTGTCCGTAGCCGAGTAAATATTTCGAGTGCCGAAGCTCTCGAGCTTTTTCTGAATCTCGGCAATCCGATCCGCCGAGACTTGCGACACGATTGCCTCGACTTGGGGATTTAGCGAACTCGGCGGAGCGTCGGCGAGCAGGCTGCAGGCTGCGGCCACAGGCAGGAAGATTCTCAGCATGACTGTTCGTTCCAAGCTAATCAGTCTAACTGGAGGCCGCGGCAGCACCGAAGCGGATCCGGCTCCGCCGCTCGAATTCTCCGAAGCATCTTCGGGGCGAACGGGGGACCAGGATTCACCCGCCGAGCTTTTCTGGCGATGTAAGCGAGAGTACTCGGTTCTGATGAGCGAGATCTCGAATTTCTCGAGCCGAAACTCGTTTCCCGAATTTCAGCCCGACGGCTGCACACTCTTTTTTGAATCTCGACCAAGAACTCAGACTATATTCCTTCGGACGCTCTAAAGCCATACATGTAACGGGGGCACCGTTCTTGGTTCTCCCGCGCCGCATGCTAAGCAAGCGTGTGTTGGGCCCGACCTCGGAAGCTTCCCAAACCTGGACGATGAGGTCTCCCCGTTTCACTTTCCCAAGGAACGGAGCAGAACCTAGCCACCGCAGCGAAATCACCTCAAAAGCTCCGCAATCTCGAATGCGACGTTGGCTTCACGTTGTGCCGTCTCGTAAATTGAGCGCTCGGTTTCTGGGAAAGTTGTTTCCCGGATACCCAAAACCCAGAGCCGACGCGCATGCGGTCTGCGCCCTGGTTCACGCTGAGCTTCTTTACGAAACGCCCCTCTCGGCGGCCGGTAAATGTGCTTACAATAATTGAGCCACTCAGGTGTCACTGGCTCCAGCATCCGATCCGCGAACCACCTCTTGACCAGCTTGACCGTCTTGTCGTCGTTCGTCAGGAGAGCCGCCTCGTCGAGTGCGCCCTGGGAAGACTGGGAGGCATTTGCCGACCCAACAAGCACCCGTCGCCGACAATGTATACCTTAGCGTGTAGGTCGTTGCTTAAATAAGCACGGACGCCGCGCTTTTGAAATTTCTCAATTTCCTCAGGGCAAACTAGTCCTGCTTTAGCATTTCGTTCACTCAGTGCGCACACGAGAACATCGCCGCGCCCCAAAAGGACAAGCCGAGAAGCTCCTTTGCCAATATAGGCAACCGCCGCGAGGTTACGGCCTTCGAAGCGTCTGACGAGCTTTTGTAAATTCGACCACAAGGCTTTCTGATCAAAAGAACGATAAACATCAAAATTCCTGAAACCAATTTTGATGACAGGCTCGCACAATCTGGTCGGCCCCGTATGTCAGCACACCAGCCGCATGATAGAGTTCAGTTAAGCCACAGGAATTGATCCTCGCTACGCCAAGATGTCTGCGTATGACTGAGATCACGTAGAAATATCAGGTCGCTCTACCTGAGGAGGATCGCTGAAGCTTATAAAATCCAGCCAGGCGGTGAAACCGAGTGGATACCAGCAGGAGAAACGATTCGCATAATGCACCAGGGCAAAAGCATTACTCGCAGATCGAGAAGATGAAAGTGAGCACTGCTCTCGCCGCTAATGAATCGCCATCGAGCCAAGCAGTGACGCAGCCTCCACCTGACCAAACGCCGGCTCCAAGTTGCTCGGGTTGCTGAGGGGTGATGTAATACTGCAGGTCCGATTGTTCGATCAGGGCACTGAACGTTATCGCCGGCGCGCATCGAAACGTTGGAAGGCGATTCGCGACAGAGGCTGGACAAGACAGGATACACGCCTTGCCGATCTCATTGACACGAATGTTCGGTCTCGCGTTGGCCATGAGCGCCGCTTTGGTCTACATGCCCTTCGCCCAGCGCTCGCTCGTGTTGATGTTTGCGCGACAGCGTTAAGGCCGGGGGTAGTGACGGTTAGCGCCCGCCACTCACCGCGACGACAGCACGATCTGATTCCCTTCGGAATCCTTGAGAATAGCGGATTTTCCCCAAGACTGTTTCTGGGGCGGACCGGCAAACTCGACGCCTTTAGCACGCAGCTCGGCATAGGTCTTCTCCAGATCGTCGACGTCCCAGGAGGTATTAACAAATGTTCCAATCCGGTCTTCGTGGCCATCGGGCGTGAATAGGGCAATGCCTGTTTCGGCTCCTGGGATCGAAAGTTCAATCCAGCGCTGCTTTTCTGAGAACTCCTGGTCCGTAAGCACCCGGAATCCGAGCTTTTCCGTATAGAAGCTCAGCGCGCGATCCTGGTCCCGGACCGGAATGCCAATGAATTTGATTCGTTTAATCATCGAACCAGAGTGCCATTCTCGCTTGGCGAAATCAATCGCGGGCCGCTGAATCTCTGCACATTCTGCTATAGTAGTTTCGACTATAGACTAAATGAGAATCGATCCTTATCTCATAGACACTCTAATGCGCGACCTCGTCGCACACAGCCACTCGCCAGCCGCCTTTCTCGTATATCTCCAGCTCTACCGTCTCACTCATGGGGTTGGCCGTGAGTCAATCGCCCTGAGCCACGCGGCTCTCGCAGATCTAATCGGCCTTTCGAAACGCTCTGTTCAAATCGCCGTCGCGCATTTAGTCGAACGCCATCTCATCCGACAGCGAAAGCGGCGGCTCACTGCTGTGCCGGTCTACACGGTCTTGACCCCCTGGACACGCAAACGGATTTCCTAAGGTGTCCGCCACCAGGCAAAGCGCCAGGAGTTAACCTTGACAGAGCAGGCAAAATAACCTGCTTCTTTGTTGTTTGAGGATCTTACATAGGAGAAATGCATGAAGAAGTTATTGGCTGTATTTAGCTTGGCTGGTTTACAGATGTTTGCTCAATCGAGCGCGTCTTCCCAATCGAGCGCGGCGGCTTCCACGCCGAATGCAAATCCGCTCACCGGCGCCACGAAGTACATGTGGGAGCACACGAAGAACGATCTATTGAAGTCGGCCGAAGAAATGCCGGAAGAAAATTATTCATTCAAGCCTGCAGCGACCGTGCGGAGCTTTGGCCAGATCATCGGGCATGTCGCTGACGCGCAGTATGAATTTTGTTCGGCTGTTATCGGCGACGGCAAGCAGCCGCCCGGAATTGAGAAAAGCAAAACCAGCAAGGCCGATCTGATCCAAGCTCTGAAGGACGGCTTCGCCTATTGCGATCAGGCCTACGCCAACATGACTGACGCGCGTGCTGCCGAAACCATAAAATTTTTCGGGCACGATGCGCCAAAGCTCAGCATTCTAACTTTTAATATCGGCCACAACATGGAGCACTACGGCAATCTCGTCACATATCTGCGGATGAAAGGATTGGTGCCGCCCTCAAGCCAGCAGCAATCGATGTAAGTAGTCTCACGAGTGGGCTCGAATGAAGGCTCTGGACCGCGTGTTCGGCTGGCTGCTTGCTCTCGGCGGCATCGGGCACGGGTTGGGCTCATATAAGGCATACGGCAATCAGCCGATGGCGCTCATCTGGGCGCTGTCGGCCTCGTTTGCCGTATTCCTATTGGCTGCAATAAATCTGCTGCGCACCGAACGTGCAGGCGATCGTACGCTCGCCTGGATCAGTTTCGCGGGCTGCGCGGTCTGGATCGGTTTTGTGCTGTGGTTCGGGGCGCTCATCGGAAACATTTTCGATTTTCGGCCGCTCATCAATCTCATTCTTACCCTGGTTCTCACGTTCTTCAGCCTGCGCTCCGCACTCCGGCCCGCGCCCGGGTGAACATGTCAAAGCGATCTGGCAAGGCGCTCCTCCAGGAGGACGAAGCGCCTTTCATCATCAAGCACAAACCCGTCCCGTTCGAATTCATTCTGGACGCAATCTCGCCGCTATCGCCCCGAACGCGCCCGATGTTCGGCTGTGTCGCCATATACCTAGGCGACAAAATTGTTTTCGTACTGCGCGATAAGCCTGCGCACTCGGACGACAATGGCCTTTGGCTCGCCACGACTCAAGAGCACCATGAAAGCCTGCGCCGCGAATTCCCAAACATGCGATCGATCCGGCTGCTGGGCAAAGAAGTGACCGGATGGCAGCTCCTCCCCGCAGATGCGCCGGATTTCGAAGAGGCCGCGCTACGCGCTTGTAAGCTTATCCTTGCGAGGGACACTCGAATCGGCAAAGTGCCGAAACCGCGGCGCGCATCGCGGTTGAAATCCAAACAAGACGGGTTCGAGTCCCGAGCGGCAGTTACGCGTCTGCCTTCAAAGCGCCGGAAACCGGGGTAGTTCGAACAAGTCTAAACCCGCCGCTATCTCCGCCGTGCCGTGGCCGGCCCCGATGCTGAAGCGCCTAGTTGCCGGAGCTGCTGCTGCGCTTTTCGCGCATCGTCCGTGCGTGGATAGTTCGCCACCAAGGTTCGAAACTCCTGAACTGCCCGGTTACGCTGCCCCGCTTTCACCAGCGCCATTCCTTTCATAAAATGGGCATCGGCCGTCTTCGGGTTCTCCGGATAACGCTCGAGAACCGCATCGAAAGCGGGTATCGCGTTGTTGTAATCGTTCCGGTTGTAGTAAATCTCGCCGATGTAGTATTGAGCGTTCGCAGCCAGCTCCGTATTCGGGAAGTACGTCAAATACTGTTGGAATTCCTGCAACGCCAAGTCTGTATTTCCCGTTTGCATATCGCGCCGCGCATCGGTATACGTTTTTTCGGCCGTCATGCCCGCGGGCGGCGTTCCTGTATTCCCGGCCTGTCCCGGCTGGCCCGTCTGCCCCGGCGTTGTGCCCGGCACCGTAGCCCCTGGAGCAGGTGGGGGATTCTGGAGGATCTGTATCTGATTCTTCAGATCCGTCATTTTCGCGTCCATCCGCTCGAGCCGCGCGTTTAAATCGTTTAGCGCGTCGCGCAGCGCCCGTACATCGTCGCCCATCGAATCGACCTTCGTGCTGAGGCCCGCCACCGGCGCAAGCTGCTTCCCGACACCGTTGTTGAGCGTGTCTTCAAGAGTTGCGTTCGCCTTCGCAGAGTTGTCCTGCACCTGCTGCAGCATAGCCGTGAGCGCGCCCAATTTCGTATCGAGATCGCGCTGCATCGCATCCATCTTGTCTTGCAGCAGAGCCACGTCGCGCTGCAATTCGATGATTTCTTTGCTCGCCCCAAACGAGACTGCCGAGCAGATAAGCGCCAAGACGCCGAGACGCAGAAACTTCATGTAAATCTCCTCAAAATTGGGGACGGATCTGCTCCGTCCCCGTTTCAGGACTTGTCTTCAGTGTAAGTGGTTTAAAACCGCCGAAATTTGCGCGCAAACATTATTGCGTGGCCGAGAAGTGCGCGCGCCGGTTCCGCTGATAACAGTCCTCGTTTGCATCCGTGCACAGCGGGCGCTCCTTGCCGTAACTGATGGTCTTCAATTTGTCGCCGGGAACACCCATGCCGACCAATGCATCCTTAGTGGCGGTCGCACGCCGGTCCCCCAAGCCCAGGTTGTATTCAGCCGAGCCGCGCTCGTCGCAATGCCCCTCAACCGTAACCGTAAAGTTCGGATCCAGAGCAAAGATGCTCTTGAGCGCAGTCGCGTCCGCTTGCAAAATCGATTGATCTTGAGGACGGATGTCGCTCTTGTCGTAGTCGAAATGAATATCCTGCACCTGCCGCGCCAGCATCTCAGCGGGCGTCTCCGTCGAGCGCTGGGTAATGGGTTCGGGAGGCGGCGGCGTGCTGACGGTCACCGTCGCTTCCGCGGTCGTATCCCCGCCCGGACCAGTTGCTGTCATGTGATACGTCGTCGTCGCGGTCGGATACACCGCGCGACGGCCATCCGGACTTACCTGCCCGATGCCGTTGTCGATCTGGATATTGGTCGCCCCCGTCACCGACCATCTCAAAGATGAAGATTGACCGCTGTTAACCGTGCTCGGCTCCGCCGTGAAGAAATTGATTACGGGCTTGTTTGCTGCAGGAGCCGGAGCTGGAGCCGGCGGCGGTGGTGGTGGGGGCGCCTTCTTATGGCACCCCGCGGCAAAAACCAACACCAGCGCGGCGGCGAGTGTTAGCGATCCTCTCGTTTTCCTCATTTTCCTTGCGATCCCTCCTGAATAGTCACTGTTGCGGGTTTCTTTTTTACTCGGCGTTTACCCATACCGGTTTTTCATTGTTTCCCGATTGGGTCAAAGCATGCTTGCCAGTACCATCGGCGTTCATCACCCAAATTTGCGATTGCCGCCCGCGTTTCGAAGCATACACGATGTGCGCTCCATCGGGCGCCCAGGTCGGATTCTCATTACGTCCTTCGTTCGCGGTTAGCTGAGTGGTCTGTTGCGATTCCACATCCATTACAAATATGTTGTAGTTGCCCGGCTCGAACCCTTTCGTCCACGCGAACGCAATGTGCGCTCCGTCAGGACTCCACGCAGGGTTCGTCGCCTCGCCCGTTCCGGCGCTCAACCGCCGGACGTCCGCACCCTCCAGATTCATCTCGTAAATCTGCGGCAATCCAGAACGGCCCGACACGTCCACCAGGTCGGAGCCGGTTTTCGGATTAATTTTTGCTTCCACTTCAATCGCGCCCGATGAAGTCACCCGCCGGAAATTGCTGCCATCCGCATTCGCCATGTAGAGCTGCGGAGCTCCGCCGCCTGCGGTCGACGAAAACACAACCTGTTTGGAATCCGGCGTGAACGTCACAAACGCGTTCATAGAAGCGCGTTGATTATAAAACGGCAGCTTTCGTCCGGTGTCAAGCGAAAACATGTAAATGGCAGGATATCCGCTCACATAGCTCGTAAATGCGACTCGGCGTCCATCGGGAGATGCGGAGGGGAACGTTGAAATAGAACCGTAACGGGTCAGTTGCCGCTGATCGCTGCCGTCCCAGTTCATTACCCAGATCTCCTTCGCTCCCGATCGGTCCGACACAAAGACAATCCGGGTTCCCACCAAGCTTTTTCCGCCAAACTGCGCCAGAATATCCGCCGCATACCGGTGGCCCGCGTCAATTGCCCCCGCTTCATCGAGCGAGGCCGTATAAACTTTCCCGAACACCTGTGCTTGCTGCAGAGTCGCGATGCTGGGCGATGTGCTGTAAAGCCACCCGAACACGACAAATTGCCCCTGGCTTTCCGCTCCATAGCCGATCCCGAGATAATTCGTCGAAACCGGCGGCAAACTCCAATCGGTTAGCCGGTTGCCCTGCGGATTTACAGCGCGCGCGCTAGGCGGTGCGATGCCGCCAATAAGGTCCGTCGGCTGTTGTGGAATCTGAAGCGGGTAGAGCGTTTTCGGAACAAAGTTCACAAGCGGCGAACCCTGCAGATCGCTCGAGACTGTATCGTTGAACGCGCCTATGAACGAGGCCGCAGCGCCTGAAGCGCGAAAATCGGGCGCCGCCACAAACGGCTTGCCCGGATTCTTTGTGATGACTCCGGTAACCTGCTGCTTAGCGGCCAACCAGGTGATACCGGCCAGAATGAACAGAGAAGAAAAAAATATTCGCATCAGCGTAAATTGAAGGTGAACTGCGCCGAAATTGAGCTTTCGGCCACTTGAGGCGGAAGCGGCGGAAGCGGATTCGAATTGTACACCGCCCGCAGCGCCGTATCGTCAATGGTCGGGTTCCCGCTCGATTGCAGCAACTGGACATTGCGCACCGATCCATCACGCATAATAGTGAACCCGACCATCGCAGGCGCGGATTGCGTCCGCGCATCCAGACCCGCCGTTCGCCAATTCTGCGCAATGCGTTCCCGAACTAGCTCGGCATATCCGCCCAAGCGAGTTCCTAAGGGAGAATTCGGGCCGATCCCGACCTGACCAGCGCCGCTCTGCGCGCTGTACATTGGACTGGATACCGCCTGCCTTGCGCTGCTGTAGACCTGATTCTGCGGCGCAGGGGGCGTGTAGTGTTGCTGCTGTTTTGGACGCTCCGCCTGCTGTTTCATCTTGTCCGGAATTTCGACAGCGTTTTTATCGGGTTCGGTTTTCTTCTCGACATTCTGCTTCGCCGGTGCTGTAGGCACGGCCGATTGCGTATCGTTCGCTACCGGGTTCGGCGGCGTCTCGCGCTGCGGAATTGGAATATTGTGAACCGGTGAAACCGTATAAGCGGGACCTCCGGCCGGATGAATGTCTCCGAATGCTTCGCGAGCTCGGTTCATCCAGTACCAACCAATGAAAAAGAGGCCCGCGACCGCGGCGTGAATCAGCAACGAACCGATAAATGGAAAGCCAAGCGGATCGCGCTCATCGAGAACATCGATTGTCTCTGCGATCTGTTTCATCGGCGCTGCCTGGCAGCTATCTCTGTCGGAGCGGTCACCATTTTGACTTCGAATTTTGCATCGCCCAATTCAGCCACGATCTGCGCGATCGGATCCCAGGGCGTTTCTTTGTCCGCTCTGACGTAAACCGCCGACGCATTGCGAAACCGCTCGCGGATGCCTTGCGCGAGCAAATTGATGTTGATCGCCTTGTCGTTCAAAAACGACTCGCCGTTCTTGGTGATACTGACAACCGGAAGATCCTGGGCCGTCTGACGGACCGTTTTCACTTTCGGAACCTGAATGTCCAACCCGAACTCCATAACATTGGCCGTAATCATAAAAATGATCAAGAGCACCAAGACCACGTCAACCAGCGGCACGACATTGATATCAGCAAGCGGGTCTGCGCTTCCAAATCGCCGTCCTCGTCTCCCGCCTTCGCCAAATGAAAATGCCATTTACTTCCCCAAGCGGTCCGCCATCAGACTCAGCCGCCGAAATCTCTTTCCGCGAGATTTTGAAATTCAATCGCAAAGTCTTCCATGCGCGCGCCAATCTCTTTGATCCGCGTGCCAAAAACGTTATAGAAGATAGCCGCTGGAATTGCAGCGGCCAGGCCGATTGCTGTAGTGATCAGCGCCTCCGAAATGCCCGGCGCGACGGCTCGCAGACTTGCCGCTCCCGCGTTTCCCAGACCTTGAAACGCATCAATGATTCCCCACACTGTGCCGAACAAACCGATAAATGGAGATACCGACGCTACTGTCGCTAGCCAGCTCATGTTCATCTCGAGCTTGGTTACTTCTTCGCTGATTCCGAGTTGCAGGCTCCGTTCAATCGCCGGCTTATTCACTAACGCGCCACGCTGCCGCACTTGCCGCTCTACTTCGCTATAACCAAAATCGAATACCGCAACCAGCGGCGCGGAAGTAAATTGCTCGCTCGCGATGGCAACCGCTTGTAAGTTGTCCGCCTTGCGAAAGGCGCGCAGAAAATTACGGTTATCCTTGCGCGCCCGGCTAAATACACTGCTTTTCGAGAAAACAATCGTCCAGGAAAATAAAGAGAAAAGAATCAGTAAGACGATGACAGCTAATGGAACCGGCCGGAGGTTCTGAATGATGTCCCACATCGTAAGATCGAGCCATGTGGGAACCAGCACAAAGGGCAATAGTACGTGTCCTCTCCTTATTTCACCTTTATTATAGGGAGCGCTCGTTTTAATCAGTCTTATGTTGCTCGAGTTAATCGTTGAAAACTACGCGGTCGTCGAACAGGCCCGCATTCGTTTTCAAGAAGGTCTCAACGTGCTCACGGGGGAGACAGGCAGCGGAAAATCTCTCGTTGTGGATTCATTCAGCTTGCTACTCGGCGCGCGCGCTTCAATGGAAATGATCCGGACCGGAGAAGCGCGAGCGCGTGTCTCCGGAATCTTCGCGCTCGAACAGACTGGCCAAAGCAACACGCTTTTCGAAGAAGCCGGCATCGAGCACAATGGCGACGAAGAGCTGATCGTCGAACGCGAGATCACATCAACCGGCAAGTCGCGCGCATTTGTCGCTAACCGCCCCGTCACGACCGCTTTTCTCCGCCAGCTCGCGCCCGTATTAGGCGACATCCACGGCCAGAACGAACAGCAGGATTTGTTCCGGCCAGCGGCCCAGCGTGAGTTGCTCGATGAATACGCAGCAGCAGAGGAGCTGCGGAATCGAGCGGCTTCTGCATATGCCGACTGGCGCGCCGTAGGCGAAAAACTTGCGCAACTTAGCCAAAACGAACAGGAAAAGCTGCGGCTTCTCGATCTGTGGACCTTTCAGCGCAAAGAAATCGAATTCGCGCAGCCCAAGCCAGGCGAAGACGCCGAGCTCGAAGCCGAGAGGCGGGTTCTGCAGAACGTAACTCGCTTACAAGAACACGCCTCAGCCGCGTTCGAGCTGTTATACGAATCGCCCGAAAGCGCAACCACGCAATTACGGCAGGCGCTAAAACGCATCGACGAATTAACGCGCATAGATCCGAGCCTCCAGGAAACGAGCGCATCACTTCGCCAGGCCGCCGTGATGGCGGATGAAGCCGGATATGCGCTGCGCGATTACCTCGGAAAGCTCGAAGGCGATCCCAAACGTCTGGATGACATAGAAGCGCGGCTCTCAGCTCTCGACCGCGTGAAACGGAAATACGGCGGCTCAATTGATGACGTGCTTGCGTTTTTGCAAGACGTGACGCGGCGCGCCGATGAAGTCGAAAAAGCCAGCGAACACAAATCCACACTCGAAAAGCAACAGGCAGAATTGGCTGCGCGATATGAATCGCTCGCAGGTGAATTGAGCCGGGCGCGCACTGCAGCGGCCGAGCGATTAAGCAAGCAAGTCGAAAGCGAACTGAAGAGCCTGGCGATGGGAGGAACTCGCTTCGAGGTCGCGGTGAAGCACGGCGCGTGGACGGCTACCGGAATGGACGAAGTCGCGTTTCTGGTCTCACCGAATCGCGGCGAAGAGCTTCGGCTTTTAGAAAAAATCGCATCCGGCGGCGAGCTTTCCCGAATCGCGCTTGCATTAAAGACTGCAATCGGCGATGCGGACCGTCACCCCGGCACGCCAACTCTCGTGTTCGATGAAGTGGACGCAGGAGTCGGCGGCGCGGCAGCGGCTGCGGTGGGGAGACGCCTCAAAGCGTTATCGCGGCGCAACCAGGTGATCTGCGTGACGCACCTCGCGCAAATCGCCGGCTTCGCCGATCACCAGTACGCAGTTTCAAAGAAGGAGAAGAAAGGCCGCGCTACTGCCGTCATTGAGGAACTCGATACCGCGCAACGCGCTCGCGAAATCGGCCGCATGCTCTCGGGCGATCACATCACTCCCGAAGCCCTCAAACACGCCGAGCAACTCTTGGCCGCCGGACGAGCGAGGGTTGTGAAGTGATATGTCGGAATTGGTTGCCTCCCTAACCTAGGGTTGAATCCCGCATTCCATGAAAAGTCCAAAACACTACCGGTCTGATGGTCTACTAGACTTAAAACTGTAGAATGAGATCGATTCTCGATTGGACGTCCGATTCTACATTGATCCCGGTACAGGTCGGCCGCATATTTACAATCACGACGTTGATGAAGATGAGGTGATCGAGATTTTGGAGAAACCGGATGAGGATCGCCCCGGTCGCGAAGGATCAAGGGTGGCATTAGGCCAGACGAGTAGAGGGAGATATCTCCGCCTGATCTATGTACCCGATCCGGAACCCGGTAGCATCTTCGTGATCACAGCGTACGAATTGACAGGTAAACCATTAGCCGCTTTCCGCAGGCGCCGCAGAAAGAAACATCTATGAATCGAAACAGGTTCCCAGCAGGCTGGGACGAAGCCAGAGTACAGCGAGTGATATCCGATTACGAAACACAAACAGAAGAGGAGGCACTCGCCGACGACGAAGCAGGAGTGGAAGCTTCCACCACTGTAATGAACATCCCGCGCGAACTAGTTCCCGAAATCCGGGCACTCATTGCCAAACGCCAAAACCGGTAACTGCCACCAGACTTCGTCCCGCTTGGCGGTCAGAACAAATTCGTAGGGATCCATACCGGACCGTTCACGCCCGCAAAAAGCCGCATAATCCACATTCGGCCCGGAACGAAGGAATCAGTTAGATCTAGAGACCGAAAAAATCGAAAAGTATCAGACACGGTCAACAAGATTTGATTCGATGATGCGCTCATCTGAGGTCACTAGAGTAAGGTGATGCACGCGCCACCGGGTTTTGAACTGCGTTGCGCTCACTAGTTGTTTTCTTATCTAATGCAAGAATAACCAAAGAACATGGTCAGTTGACCACTTAGAACGCCAAGGACGAGACCATGCCTGAACTGCTCAGTCAGGAAGAAATTGAGAAGCTCAACGCGTACTGGCGCGCGGCAAATTACCTCACCGTCGGACAGATCTATCTCAAGGACAATCCTCTCCTCGAGCGCCCCTTGACAGCGGACGACATCAAACCTCGGCTGCTCGGCCACTGGGGCACAACGGCTGGCCTGAACTTCATCTATACGCATCTCAACCGCCTCATCCGGGTGCACGACCTGAACATGATGTACATCATCGGCCCTGGACATGGCGGCCCCGGCATCGTTGCGCATACGTATCTCGAAGGCTCGTACACAGAGATCTACCCGTATGTCGAGCAGAGCCGCGATGGCATCAAGCGCCTGTTCCGCCAGTTTTCCTGGCCTTACGGTATACCGAGTCATGTCGCGCCCGAAACGCCCGGCTCTATTCACGAAGGCGGAGAGCTCGGTTATTCGATCCTCCACGCATATGGCGCCGCGTTCGACAACCCGGACCTGATCGTCGCGTGCATTGTGGGTGATGGCGAAGCCGAAACCGGAGCCCTCGCGACGAGCTGGCACGCAAACAAATTTCTCAATCCGGCGAAAGATGGCGCCGTCCTGCCTATTCTCCACCTGAATGGCTACAAAATCGCAAATCCAACCGTGCTGGCACGCATTCCGAAAACAGAGCTCCGGTCCCTATTCACAGGCTACGGGTATGCGCCCCGCTTCCTCGAAGGCAACGACCCCGCGAAAATGCATCAAGGGATGGCTGCGGCTCTCGCGGAAATGCTTCAGGAGATCCGAGCCATCCAAGATCGGGCGCGCAACGGTGACAATGCCGGCCCGCCGCGCTGGCCGTTGCTCATCCTCAAAACTCCCAAGGGCTGGACCGGACCCAAGAAAGTTGATGGCAAGCCCGTTGAAGGCACGTGGCGCGCCCATCAAGTACCGCTTACTGAAGTCCGCAGCAATCCCGAACATTTGAAGATTCTCGAAAAGTGGATGCGCAGCTATGAGCCGGAGAAGCTTTTCGATAATGAAGGGCGCTTGCGCTCGGAGTTGGCCGAATCGGCGCCCCAAGGCCGACGGCGCATGGGCATGAATTCGCATGCGAACGGCGGTACGCTTCTCACGCCGCTGGTGCTCCCCGATTTCAGAGACTACGCTGTCCGCATCGAAAAACCAGGGATCCTGGAAGCAGAAGCGACTCGCGTCCTTGGAAATTACCTCCGGGACGTCTTCAAACATAACCAAAGCGCGGGCAATTTCCGTCTGTTCGGTCCCGATGAAACCGCCTCCAACCGTCTCGAAGCCGTCTACCAAGCGACCGGCAAGGAATGGATGGCCAAAATCGAGTCTGTCGACGAAAACCTCACGCGCGACGGCCGGGTTATCGAAGTTCTCAGCGAGCACATGTGTCAAGGCCTCCTCGAAGGCTATTTGCTGACTGGCCGTCACGGGCTTTTCTCCTGTTACGAAGGCTTCATCCACATCATCGACTCGATGTTTAATCAGCACGCGAAATGGCTCAAGGTGACCCGGCATCTGCCTTGGCGCGCGCCCATCGCCTCGCTGAATTACCTCTTGTCATCACACGTCTGGCGGCAGGATCACAACGGATTCTCCCATCAAGACCCTGGATTTATCGATCACGTGGTCAACAAGAAAGCCGATATTGTTCGCGTGTATCTGCCGCCTGACGCGAATACGCTTCTATCAGTCGCGGATCATTGCTTGCGCAGCCGTCACTATGCGAATGTGATCGTCGCAGGCAAGCAGCCGTCCTATGTGTGGCTCGATATCGAGTCGGCTGTCAGGCACTGCACGCGCGGCCTGGGCGTTTTCGATTGGGCGAGCAATGACGAAGGTAATCCCGACGTAGTGATGGCCTGCGCCGGCGATGTTCCGACACTTGAGACGCTCGCCGCCGTCACGCTGCTGCGCGAGTTTGTGCCGGACATTCGGATTCGCGTCGTGAATGTTGTAGATTTAATGTCGCTCGAGCCTCCGAGCGAGCATCCTCACGGGCTCTCCGACGAAGAATTCGATGCGCTATTTACGCGTGACCGCCCAGTGATCTTTGCGTTCCACGGCTATCCAACCTTAATCCACCGCCTGACATATCGCCGCACGAATCACGATAACGTTCATGTGCGCGGGTACAAGGAAGAAGGAACCACCACTACGCCTTTCGATATGACCGTTCTGAACAACTTGGACCGGTTCCAATTAGCGTTCGATGCAATTCGGCGGATTCCGCGCCTACGGCCGGTTGTGCAAAGAGCAAGCGACTGGTTCACGAACAACATTCAGCGGCACAAAAAGTACGTCATGGAATGCGGCGAAGATCTTCCAGAAGTTCGTAATTGGAAATGGAATCTCTGAGCGGTACGCGCGCGCAAGAATATACGGTCTTAGCGCTCAATTGCGGCTCTTCTTCGCTCAAATTTGGTATTTATTTTTCAGATGGCGAAACTGCTCGAGCTTTCTGCGAGGGTGAAGCCGAAGAAATCGGCAGCGACACCGACTATTCAGCCGCTCTCGCGCGCGCTCTTGAAAGCCTCAATCAGAAAGGCGCACCCGAGTTCGACGCCATCGGCCACCGTTTCGTGCATGGTGGTTCACATTTCAGAGAACATCAGCAAGTAACTCCCGAGGTCCTTTTTCGCCTGCGTGCCGTGGTCGACTACGCGCCGCTTCACATGCCGACCGCATTAGCCGTTCTTGAAACGATGCAAAAGAACGCCCCGGCCAAGCCCCAGGTTGTGTGTTTCGACACCGCGTTCCATAGAACCATGCCCGATGTCAGCAAGACGTACGCGCTCCCCGGCTCCGTTCGAGAACTCGGCGTCGAGCGATATGGTTTTCACGGGCTTTCGCTCGAATCGATCGTCGCGCAGCTTCATCCATTACCCGACCGCCTTGTCGTCGCACACCTTGGCAACGGCGCTAGCGTGACGGCCATCCGGAACGGCCGTTCCATTGATACGACCATGGGTCTGACACCCACGGGCGGCGTGATGATGGGAACGCGCTGCGGTGATCTCGATCCCGGGCTGATGGTTTACCTCATGCGCCATGGATATGCGAACCCCGACGTACTCGAAACCCTCTTCGACCGCCATTCAGGTTTGCTGGGAGTGTCCGGAATAACGAGCGATGTTCGGCAACTGCTGAATAAACGAACAACTGACAAGCAAGCTGATCTTGCATTGAAGATGTTCTGTTATCAGGTCCGCAAAGCGATTGCCTCAATGGCCGGCGCACTTAGCGGTGTAGATGCCGTGGTGTTCACGGGAGGAATCGGAGAACATGCAGACGAGCTGCGCAAGGAGATCTCGACTGGTCTCGAGTTTCTGGGCGACATTCGCATCATGACCCTCCCGTCACAGGAAGATCTACAGATTGCGAAAATCACGGCGAAGCTCATCGCCTGAAACGGCGAAGAACGTTCTTCGATTCCTCAATGCCGAGCAGCAAAGAGCCGCCGAAATAAACAACCCCATAAACAGGAATCACAGTCAGAAGCAGAAAAAGAGGATGAACACCCGAGAGCAGCAGTTTGATCAGGTAAGCAAGACCCGCCCCTAAGAATGCGATTGACCAAAGCTTCACAATGAACTCTCTTGAAAGGGGCACATTGCCAATCCGTTGATTAAGAGCGCGCCGCAGCAGCGCGAATTCTACCCATCCCGCAATTCCAGCGGAACCCGTCAAACCAGCAACGCCCCATTTCGAATCAATCCCAATCCACTGCGGAACTTTGAGAGCAAAAAGATATCCAAGACTCGCCGTCAGCAAGACGCGAATGACAGCAAATCGCAGCGGTGTTCGCGTATCAAGGAGCGCGTAAAAAGCCGACGAATAAAGGCGCCCAAGCGAAGTCGCGAGCAATCCGATCGCAGAACCGGCCAGCGCGGACCAAACGTAAACTGCGTCCGCGTGATGAAATCGCCCGGTCTGATAGAGCGCTCCGGCGAGAATATCTCCGAGCACCAGGAAGGCCACGGCCGAGGGAATCACAAAAAATGCGATGCGGCGTAGGCCCTTTGTCAAACGTTGCTGCAGAACGGCAGCGATCTCAGCTTGAGTGCCGATCGCGCTGGAAAGCTCGGGAAGCTCGGCGGCCGAAACAGACATGCTGAACAAACTGATCGGGAGTATCGAAATGACTTGTCCGTAACCTAACGTCGAGACGGCTACCGGGCCAAGAAAGCTCGCAATGATCTGGTCGATGTAGGCGCTGATCTGAACCACTCCGCGGCTGAGCGATACCGGGCCAAAATTCCGGATTACAATTCTGACGTGTTCAGAAGTAATCTCGAGCACAGGGCGAAATCCAGGCAGCAGCGCCAATACCCGCGGCAACTGCACTCCAAATTGGAGAATGCTTCCCAAGACTGAGGCCCAAGCGAGATCGTTTACCAGCCCCTGTTGTGGTGTGCGCGGACCGAGCAGCACGGCGGCTGCGATCATCGTTACGTTCATCGCAACCGGAGCCGTGTATGACAGAAGAAATTTGCGATGGCTGTTGAGGATTCCTAGACACCAGGCGCTCATGACAAGCACGCCTGCTCCGGGAAACAGAATACGCACCAAATGGACCGTCAGTTCCCGGTCTTTGCCTCTAAATCCGGGAACGATAAAGTCGATTAGCCAAGGCGCAAGCAAGATTCCGGCGAGTACGACAACTGAACACGTAAATGCGAGAACGCCAAAAATCGCAGCCGCCACATGCTCGGCGGCCTGATCCTCTTCTCTCGCGCGGAGCTTCGAATAGACGGTGATAAAAGCAGCCGACAGCACGCCTTCCCCGAAGAGATTGCTAAGTAAATTGGGAATCCGGATTGCAGCGCGGAAAATGCCCGCGACCGGCGCATTTCCCAAAAAATGGGCGATAACCGTCTCACGTGCCAGCCCGGTTACGCGGCTGGCTAAAATCCCCAAGGCGACACGCGACGATGCGCCGAGTCCAACTGATATCTGCGGGCGAGAAGTTCGAATCCGAAGTTGCAAGAATAAGCTTTTACTGTTTGAGCGTAACAATTGAATTCACATATGAATGGCGGGCAGATCTCGAGGTTTATCAAGCACCATTACCGGCACTTCAATGCCGCGTCGTTGGTGGAAGCCGCTGAAGGGTACATCCGGCATCTCGACAACGGCGGAAAAATGTTTCTGACGATCGCCGGCGCCATGAGCACCGCTGAAATCGGAGTCTCACTTGCCGAGATGATCCGCCAGGAAAGAGTCCACGGCATTTGTTGCACCGGAGCGAATCTCGAGGAAGATGTCTTCAATTTGGTCGCGCACGACTTTTACGAGCGCGTGCCACACTGGCGCGATTTGAGTCCCCAAGATGAACAGGGCCTTCTCGACAAGCACATGAATCGCGTGACCGATACGTGCATCCCAGAAGAAGAGGCAATGCGGCGTATCGAGAGCGCGATTCTTAAAGAATGGACGACGGCGGACAAGCAGGGCGAACGCTGTTTTCCGCATGAATTCTTCTTTCGAGTTTTGCAATCGCCTGATATGGAGAAAAGTTTTCAGATTGATGTGAAAGATAGCTGGCTTTACGCAGCAATGGAGCGAAATCTGCCGCTCTTCGTTCCGGGTTGGGAAGATTCGACCCTCGGGAACATGTATGCCGGACATTGCATCGCCGGCGACGTGAAAAACGTTCACACGGTTCGCACGGGAATCGAATACATGATTTCGCTCGCTCACTGGTACACCGAAACGGCTCCAAAAACGCCGATCGGTTTTTTCCAAATCGGCGGCGGCATAGCAGGCGATTTCCCGATCTGTGTCGTTCCGATGTTGCGCCAGGACTTACAGCGAAAAGACACGCCGCTCTGGGGCTACTTTTGTCAGATTAGCGATTCGACAACCAGCTACGGCTCGTACTCCGGCGCGATCCCGAACGAGAAGATCACCTGGGAAAAGCTGGGCATCGACACCCCAAAATTTGTGATCGAGTCCGACGCTTCGATCGTCGCGCCGCTAATTTTCGCTTGTGTGCTCGGCTGGTAAAGGTCGCCTGTTATCTTTGAAACAGTTCCCGATGTGGTGAGGTGCGAGAGTGGTTGAATCGGGCGGTCTCGAAAACCGTTGACGGGGCAACTCGTCCGTGGGTTCGAATCCCACCCTCACCGTTCTACTAAGCATTGTAAACATAACAACTTAGCAGTAAAGTCCGCTCTGAATTCAGTGGTGAGGGTGCACTCAGAACCCCCGTTCGTTGCCTCCCCAGTTGTTTTCAACGACTTTCCACCGCGCTATCTTCTCGTTTGGGCAAAGACTCGCGGAGGAAACCATACCGACGACGAATTCCTCGTAGATCATTCGAGTCTTGGCCGTCCTCTTTCCTCAAGTTTCAGGAAGGCGCGTCTCTTTAACTCGGAAGCTATCCTCAGCCAAGCACTTCCGAGTAAAATGCGGAGTAGGCTAGAGGCAACTATTATGGACAGACACGAACTAGAACGACGACAACGGGAGATGCGCGACCGTCTTGCCTCGAGGGGTAGTCGAAAGCGCAACCTGGAAAGTATCTCGTCGACCCAGCCGGTACCATCTTCCACACCGCCTTGTACTTCAGTGGAGCACAACGACAATTTCAATTCAGTTCGTTCGGAGAAACCACGTCGCGAGAGACTCACTATTGCGACTTTCAGTCAAACGTTCACGCTCCAAAGCTCACCCGAATTTCGGGATCCGAAACTGTCTTCACGCAAGAAGCTGCAGTACACGCAATATGAAGTCTTCTATGAACATCAGCACCTCGGCAGAGTCGAGCGGGTAGTCTCCGGGTACACGAATGACCATTGGGCTTACCGGTCAGCCGACGGAACGATCAACGGAAAGCGGGGACCCGTCACAGAAGCGATTTGGGAATTGTTCGACAGGGTCGTTCGCCAGCCGATCCAAAAAGCAGAACGAAAAGCCGTTGCGGCAAGGCATTATCAACCGCCCGTTCTCCTCGATGACATTCCGTTCACGTTCCAGTTTAAAGAGGATTGCTCTCGATACGGCGGCTCTGCACTACGCTACCAAATCACCTTCCCACAGGATATTCAGCGAACTTGGCAACGGGAAGAGACTCCAACGTGGGAGCAAGGAACCTACACCGATGTATATTCCTACCGAGGACAGAATGGCCAGCGTGACCTCTGGACCGCCTCCTATTATCGAGGAGGTGTAAGCCGCTATGATTTGGAGCATTTTCTCCCGTTAGAATTAACTCTCAAGTGGTTATTCCTGCACAGCGAATATCTTTCCGTTCGTTGCATGCGAGAACTCGACTGTTTCAACCATTCGATCATGCGGCTCATACAAGCCAAAGAAGGTTTGCATTCCGAAAACACGTATCGTGAACTTCTCGGGTTCCAGCCCAGCATCGAGTCTGCTTGGAAGGTGTATGTACAAGATGATGGTCATTATAAGAACGGCAAGTTCGTTGAACCCAAAGAACACTACCGGTTGTTTTCGAAAGGAACGTATCTAGAGGCTCACGGCAAGTTTCTTGATTGCCTTGAAAATGACCGCCACCGTGGCTGCATTCTGCTACTTAGCCCGTCGAATCGATTGGCGGATAAGACATATCCTTCGAGTCAACTTCACAGGACGACGCATCGTTGGACATCCATTTTTGGCCCGTGGGAGCAGTACTGGCGACTAACGCCATGGGAGCAGTTCCTCGAAGAGCAGAAGCAAGAGAAGATGAGGAAAGCGATGGAGGACTACGCGAAGTCCCTCATCATCGACACTTCAAAGAAAAAACCGAACTGAGCACGCGCATGTCAATCTAGCTACGCCAGTTCTTGGCTTTCGGATGCTCGAAAAGCAAAGCCACTGTTTTCCACCGGTAGTTTTCGGGATTTGGGGATGTTTGACCTCGGAGGGCCAAGAGAGTCGCTCCCGCTTCCGAGTAAAATGCTGAGTAGTGGACTTGGCCTCGTTGCTACGCCGCGCCGAAGGCAAAACGCTCGAATACAAGAGAGATCTCTCTTCCACAGAGACATTTCTGAAAACGATCATTGCATTTGCTAACACGGCCGGCGGAACTGTTGTCATCGGCATCGAAAATGGAACTAAACGCGTGCGCGGGGTACCGGATGTGCTCTCAGCAGAAGAGCGCGTTGCTAATCTGATCGCCGACAATATCCGACCTCAACTGATACCCGATATCGAGGTCGTTCCGTGGCGAAAGCTAAACGTGCTCGCGGTCCAAGCATATCCAAGCAATACACGTCCACATCACCTAGTCCGTCTCGGTCCTGAGAATGGTGTGTTTATCCGAGTTGGGTCGACCAACAGACGTGCTGACCCAGTCCAAATCGAAGAATTGCGTCGATTGAACCGTATGGACTCTTTCGACGAACAACCAGTTGAAGACCTCAGCTCGGAAGCTCTAGATTTCTCCGCAGCTTCGGAGTTGTTCTCCAGGTATCGAAATATTACTGCGGAGGGATTTCGAACACTTCGCGTTACTACCGAGCATCATGGCCGCACAGTGCCCACAATTGGCGGGCTACTGTTGTTCGGGAGGACTCGTCTGGAACGGTTTCCGGATGCCTGGGTACAAGCCGGCCGGTTTGCGGGTGTAGACCGATCGCGGTTGATTGATTCTGTCGAAATCAGATCGTATTTGCCGCACGCAGCCGAAGAAGCAATATCGTTCGTGCAAAAACACTTGCAGAGAGAAACTCTGATTGGCACTGTCAGACGCCAATATCGCTGGACTGTACCGCCTGTCGCTATAAGGGAAGCTGTTATCAATGCGATTGTTCACGCTGATTATGCTCAGCTTGGCTCTCCTATCCGAATTGCCGTCTTCGACAATCGCATCGAACTGGATAACCCAGGATTACTTCCATTCGGACTGACAGTAGAAGATATTCAACGAGGTGTTTCAAAACTTCGGAATCGAGTCATCGGAAGAGTTTTCCACGAGCTCCATCTCATTGAACAGTGGGGAAGCGGAATTCAGCGAATGGCGACCGCTTGTGTGGACGCGGGGCTGCCGGCACCGGCGTTGGAAGAGTTGGGAACCCATTTTCGAGTTGCAATTAGCACGGCGCGGACAGAAAAGACAAAAAGCGATTCAAAGGACGACCTGATTCTGAAGCAATTAGGGAAGACTGAATCTCTGTCGACCGCTGAAATCGCTGAACTCATAGACCTTTCACATCGTGCAACTCTTACCCGATTACGATCACTCTCAGAACATGGGGTCATTGTCGAAATTGGTACGGGTCCGCATGATCCACGACGCCGCTATGCGCTAGCCCAGAGCCGTGACTGAGAACCGCCAACATCTTTGCCGTTCGACTGGGCTAGTCGTAAAGAAATCTTTTCGATGAATACGGCGGCTGGAACTCGGAAGCGCTCAGCCGCGAAGTACTTCCGAGTAAAGTGCGGAGTGCTTAGACTTGGCGTATTTCGGGAACTCTGAACAGTTGCTTGACCCGAAATTGGGCACCGCGCTGTCCGCCTTGTCCTGCTTTTAAGCATTCGAGCTATCGGTCGGTTCCGAACTGCGACGGGTGAGCGCATGACAACCACAGTCATAAAACCTTCGCGCGGCGTATTTGCAATTGCAGCTAACTTGCGATACAGGCATGTGGCCTTCAGCCGACCAGCCCTCTCTTTTGAGCAATTTTGGGCAATGCGCGACGGCAGCACTGGCAAATACGGCAGTCGCGGCAACCACGAATCAGCAACTTACAGATTCTAAACACCACTCTAGAGTTCGAATCCCACCCTCACCGCCAGAGCAGCACCCCGGAAGAGCTTATGAACCGAATTGCCTGGATTGTTGTGATTTCTTTGATGGGCCTACAGGCTCACGCCCAAACCGCCGCGACGGGCGCGGTCACGGGCACAATTACAGACTCGACAGGCGCCGTCGTTCCAGGCGCGACCGTCACGGTCACTCGCAACGAAACCGGCGAGGCGCGAACTATTGTTTCAGGGAGTGATGGCACCTTTCGCGTTCCGCTGCTCGATCCCGGTGCCTACACGGTAAACGTCCGAAAGACGGGGTTCAAAACGGCAATAGATTCAAAGGTTCAGGTCGTTGTAACGGAAACGAACGTCGTCGACATGGAGTTGCAGCCGGGCGCGGTGCAACAAACAGTTGCTGTAAGTGCCAACGAAGAGTTGGTGCAAACCGAATCGAGCGCAGTGGGGCGAGTTGTTGACGAGCAGACGGTAACAAATCTTCCGCTGGTCACTCGCAACTATACGCAGGTACTTTCGCTCTCGCCGGGAGTGATCGCGCCTGTGAATAACGCGACGGATCTCGGCCGGGGAAACGGCGGATTGTCCGGCATTGTGGGCAGCTTCGGCAACGATGCCAGCATCCACTCGAACGGGAATCGATCCATCGACAACAATTTTCAGATGAACGGTCTGCAGGTGAATGACATTTCGGGCAGCGCTGCGGGCAGCGGTGGCGTTCCCATACCGAACCCCGACACTATTCAAGAGTTCAAGGTGCAAACGGGTCAATACGACGCGAGCTATGGAAGAAATGCGGGCGCGAATGTAGACCTGATCACGAAATCGGGCACGAACAGCTTCCACGGCAATGCGTTCGAGTTTTTCCGCAACACGGTTCTGAACGCAAATGATTTCTTCGCAAATGAGGCGGGAGCTCCGCGCGGCGTTCTCGACCAGAACCAGTTTGGAGGCACCCTGGGCGGACCGATTCTTAAGGATAAACTGTTCTTCTTTGGCTCCTACCAGGGAACGCGGCAGAGAAACGGAATCGCTTTGGGTTGCTCATCGACCCAGGTTCTTCCCACCCCGCTGAACGGAGCTGAAGGCACTCTGGGCAATGACCGCTCGGCTTTGGCAATTGCGCAATTGTTTAACGGGCAGCGCGGCCTGTTTCAGAACATTGACGGAGGGGTTGGTCCGGCAATTGACGCCTCCGCTCCGACTGGGAACGGCACGCCTAATCCGTATAACATCAATCCCGTCGCGCTCGCTCTGCTCCAGATGAAGCTCCCGAACGGAAGTTTCCTCATTCCGAGCGCCGCGTCGCCCAGTGGGCTTACCGTGCTACGCAGCCCGTGCAGTTTCAATGAGGATCAATATCTCGGGGATGTGGATTGGATTCACAGCGAGCGCAGCACGTTTTTCGCGCGGTACTTTATCGCCGACAGTAATCAGACAGTTAGCTTTCCCAATGCGAGTTACAACAACGGCTTCGGCGCAACGCCGGGATCTCCCAGCCTGCAACCCGAGCGCTTCCAGGCTCTTGCAATCGGGAATACTTACACTTTGACGCCCCAGTTAGTGAATGAAGTACGCGTTGGGTTTCATCGCACGGTCGATGCCGCGGAGCAGGTAAATCCATTCAGTTTTTCAAGCATCGGTGCGACCGTGTCCCCCTTCTATAACGATCTGCCTTCGATCTATATAAGCGGCTGTTGCCAGATCGGAGGGGGCGCGCCATTGACAAGCATTCAGGGAAGCTACGACGCAAATGACATGCTTGCCTGGACGCTCGGTAAGCACAACATTCGTGTGGGCGGTGGCGTAACTCGCAGTTATCTAAATGAACGCGACTTCCGCTCGAATGGAATTGTAATTTATCCCACCTGGCCGGACTTTCTGTTGGGACTGAATGCGTTTCAAACGGGCACGATTTTTACGCCCGGACCGCCTTTCGGGAATGTCCTCGTAACAATAGATTTCATCGGCCTTTCCGACCGCGACGAGCGCGCTTGGGACGGCTACGGCTATTTTCAAGACGACATCAAGTTAACGCGCCGCTTCACATTGAACGTGGGGCTGCGGTACGAACGGATCGGGGAGTTGGGCGATACGCGCGGGCGTAACGGCAACTTCGATCCGGCGCTCGCGAATCCGAATCCTCCGGCATCGGGCACCCTCGCCGGATTCACGGTGCCATCGAATGTTGTAGGAGCGGTTCCCGCGGGCGTAACAAAGACGGACAACAACTTGGGAATCCCCGGTTTGGGACAAAACGCCTGGGAGCCGCGAGTCGGCTTCGCGTGGCAGCCATTGCCCAATTCAGATCGCGTTGTGATCCGGTCCGGTTACGGAATCTATTACACGCGGCCGGTCGGGGCAGCCATTTTGGAGACGATCAGCTCGCCGCCGTTCGGCGATCTTCGCGTTTGCCAGGAAGCCTGTGCTCTTGCCGCCACCGCTCAGAACCCGTTTCCGCCCGCGCCTCCTCTTTCCAGCTTTCCACTCTTCCAGCCTTACTCGCCTTCGACAAACGAAACGGTACTCGAATTGGGGCAAGGCTTCCGGCCGCCCAGAATCCAGCAGTACAGCTTCGGAGTGCAAACAAGCCTGGCGAAGAATTACCTTCTCGAAGTGGGATATGTCGGTTCCCACGGAACGGACCTCATCCGGCAGCTAGGCCTTAACCAGGCGCTCTCGGCTTCACCTCAAAATCCCGTCCGAGGCCAGACGGACAACACCATTGCGAACATCCCGCTGCGTCTGCCGTATATCGGTTTCGCTTCCGATGCAAGCTCCCTGAACGAAATTCAAGCCGCGGGTTTCTCGTGGTACAACGCGCTCGAGGCGAGCCTTACGAAACGCTTCAGCAATGGATTGCAGTTCTTGGCGTCGTATACGTGGTCGAAGGAACTCGATACGGATGCTGCCGACCCCGAGTGGGGCAGTGCGGGAGGAACCAGTTCGCTCGGTAACCAGTCGCCGAATCCGGCAACTCGATATGGCCGGGGTAATTTCAATCGAAGCCAGCGATTTGTTGCCAGTTACCTATATCAATTCCCGAATCCTGCCGGCGCGGGCTGGAAGAACCGCATGTTGGGCGGCTGGTCCGTAGCAGGCGTGACTACGATTCAATCCGGCCAGTATCTCACTCTTACGGGCACTAACGCGAATAATGTTTTTGGCATCACTGAGGATCGCATCGAAATCGCTCCCGGGTGCGCTTACTCGCAGTTGGTAACACCGCGCTCCGTGAAAAGTAAATTGACCAACTATTTCAACGGTAATTGCATCGATCGACAAAACCTGAGTTTGCCTCTGGATGTTGTCAACGGTACTAACCTTCCGGTTTGGCCCATCATTGGCGCGGACGGAATTGGAACAGGGTTCGGCGATAGCGGTATCGGCATCGTTACCGGACCCGGTCAGGCCAATTACGACATGACTATCCAAAAACTTACGTCCATTCGCGAGTCGATGAATCCGCTGTTCCGGGCAGAGTTCTTCAACGCGTTCAACCATCCGCAGTTCTCGAATCCGGATGTGAGCACGGCGGACTCGACCTTTGGTCAGATCCTCTCGACCTCCGTCAATCCGCGAATTATCCAGTTCGCCGTAAAGCTCAATTTCTAATGCGGCTCATAGCACTTGCAGCCGCACTATTCTTCTGTGGGGCGATCGCACTTGCGGCCGATTGGCCGCCCGCCACAGACGAGCCCGTTGTAACCGAACATCAAGTTACGGGTAGAGGACATGTACTCAGATACGAGGCCCTCGCCGGCTTTCTCTCGGTTCGCGACGAATTCAACAAAACGCACGGCCGCGTGTTCTACGTCTTCTATCGCTTGATTTCGCACGACCTCCGTCCAATCACTTTCGCCTGGAACGGCGGTCCCGGGTCGAATGCGTCTCTGTTACAGCTCGCCGCATTAGGTCCCTTTCGCGTCAAAGATCTAAACGAATATCCGTCATCGCCTCCGCCTTATCAGTTGACCGAAAACGAAAGCACATGGCTGGACGTAACAGATCTAGTCTTTGTGGATCCGGTCGGCACGGGTTACAGCTATGCAACTAAACCCGAGTTCGACCGTGAGTTTTGGAGCCCCAAAGCAGACGTTGCTTCCGTTACGGAGTTTATCCGCCTGTTTTTGGCGCACTACGATTATCAGCGCCACGCGCCGATATTTCTGGTCGGAGAAAGTTACGGCACGCTTCGCGTCGCGGGCGTGGCAGGCGAGCTAACGGCGAAGGAGTTCAACGTTGTAGGCGTTGTGTTGATCTCTAGCGTGTTAGGCCCCGAGAGGTTAGGATCGGAAAGCGAACATTCGGACCTAACCTATATAAATTTGCTGCCCAGCTATACGGTTGCGGCGTTCGTGCACAAGAAACTTCCGCCCGATCTCGCGGCCGATGTCAACACAGCTGTTGAAAAATCGGAGCAGTGGGCAATAGGACAGTATTCTGTGGCTCTACTTGAAGGCGACCGTTTGCCGGGTTCGGATCGCGAGCGCATAGCGCGCGATTTATCCAGGTTTTCAGGATTACCCGAGCAATTTATCGTTCAGCACAATCTTCGCGTCGGAATGGAAGAGTTTTCAAGCCAGTTGCTGGAAGACAGCAAGCAAGTTGTTGGACACTACGACGTGCGCGCGACAACTGCGGCTACGTCGGCGGGTGGGGAGTATAATCCAACACTCGATCCAAGCCTGAATACTCACGGCACCGGTGAGCTGATTGTTCCGTATCTTCGCGATCAGCTAAACATTCGCACGGACGCCTTCTATGCCGGGCCTTTCGGAGGTGGCTGGCCGCCCCCTCCGGGCCCGCGTGGTGATTGGATGTCGACGCGTTGGGACTGGAGCAGCGCGGCGGCGGTCGACGGTGATGCCGCTCTTGCTCGGGCTTTGCGAACTAACCCGCGGATGCAAGCGCTGATCGTATCGGGCACGTATGATCTTTCGACTCCTTTCTTTGCGGCGGAGTACAATGTCGCACACATGAATTTGGATCCGCAAGCCCGGGCGCGGGCTCAATTCGTGCGCTATCCCGCGGGCCACATGGTGTATCTCGAATCGTCTACGCGGAATCGCCTGAAGAACGATTTCATGGCGTTGATGAAGCAAGCATTGCAGTGATAAAAAGACTCGGGATCAGGGCGCGAACAAGTTCACGGATGATATTCGGAGGTTTGTATCACGGCCATGGCGCTCAACAGGCGTGAAATTCTTCAGGGTATCGGCGGTCTGGCAGCGGCGCGGAATTTGCTCGCTACATCGGACCGCGCTCCGGCGCTTCCTGCAAAGAGCGATTTTGCAATTCCGCCCGGCATCACGTATCTGAATAGCGCGTACACGCATCCGATGCCGCTCGCCGCGCGCGAGTCGTTGCGGGAATGGGCCGAGTTCCGGTCGCATCCCGAAGCGGTGTCCCAGCCCGAGGAGCTCATCGACATCAAAGCCGAATTCGCCGCTTTGATCAATGCCAAGCCATCGGAAATCTGCTACCTCCCGAACACCAGCACCGGCGAGAATCTGGTTGTCAACGGGCTCGACATCGACTACAAGTCGGACAACGTTGTAACCGACGCGCTGCATTTTGAAGGCGCGATCCTGCACCTGCAGGCCCTTCAGCAGAGATTCGGCCTGGATCTCCGCATGGTGATGCCCGAAACTGGCGCATCGAGTTGAAAGATCTGGCTGCTGTGGTGGACCGCAGAACGAAGCTGATCGAGCTCTCACTCGTCGCCATGGACAACGGCTTTGAGCACGACCTCAAGGCAGTATGCGATCTCGCGCACGCCCACAATGCCTACGTCTACGCCGATATCGTACAGGCTGCCGGCGCGAGTCCGATCGATGTTCGCGCAAGTGGCGTCGATTTTTGCGCGTGCTCGAGTTTCAAGTGGCTGATGGGCGATTTCGGGTTGGGATTTCTGTTCATTAGAGAATCGCTACTTGATCGTGTGATGCACCGCTCCGAATGGGGCTATTACGAAGCGAGCGTGCTCGAATCGCACTTTCTGCCCGGCGATCCACCGGCTCGCACGCCGTACACCTGGAAACTAGAACCGAATGCGACGGGCCATTTTGAAGTCGGAACGCCCGCTATCGGCGTAGCTCACGTGCTCGCCGCGTCGCTGCCGTACATTCGGACGCTTGGAGTTGAAAACATCTTGGCGCATCGACAGCCGATGCTGAAGCGTTTGCGCGAAGAGATGCCGCGGCTCGGTTTCGAGTGCCTGACACCTGAGGAGTCAACCTCCGCGCTCATCACTTTCGCATTGAAAGATTACGAGACGGTTGCCGAGCGGCTGCAAAGAAGCGGCGTCAACGCGCGCGTATTCCAGCGATTTATTCGCGTTTCGCCGTCGGCCTTCAACGACATGGCGGATATTGAGAAACTCTTGGAGGCTCTCGCGTGATATGGCCCGCCGTACCGCGTTTGTGGCTGTGACGTGCGCGCTTGTTCTGAGCGGCGCAGCTTCGCAGGGCGGCATGGACGAAGAGCCCGCCGTGGTTACGAATCACACACTGCAAATTCGCGGGACCGCGCTCAAATATACGGCGGAGCTGGGCCGCATCGCCATCCGCAACATCGAAACCGGAGAGCCGCACGGCTACATGTTCTACGCCGCGTACCGCGTGCCTTCACCCCGCGACCCGCGACCCGTCACCTTCCTTTGGAACGGCGGCCCTGGCGCGCCTTCCACGCTGCTGCATTTTTCGGTAGGCGGCCCGAAGCTGCTCGAAGACGCGCAACTCATCGATAATGTCGACACATGGCTCGCCGCGAGCGACCTCGTGTTTGTCGATCCCATCGGTACCGGCTTCAGCCGCCCGGTAAAGGCGGCCTACGATTCGGAATTCTACGGCACCCTTGGCGATGTCGCCTCGGTCACTGAATTCGTACGCGCATGGGGCCTCTTGCACAACGCCGAAACCTCGCCCCTATTTCTGGTTGGCGAGAGTTGGGGCGCGGGCCGCGCGGCGAGCGTCGCGTATGCGCTCGAAAAGCGCGGTGTGCGAATCAACGGCCTAGTTCTGATCTCCGGCGGATGGGGCCTCAACCGGCAACTCATCTCTCCCGATCTGCGCTCCGCGCTCGAGGTCGTCGACATGGCGTCGACGGCGCTTTACTATCAACGCACCGCTGCCGATCTGGGGACGGAGGTCGGGAATGTGCGGCGCGCCGCCGAGTCGTGGGCGCGCGAAGCGTATGCGCCTGCGCTCAGTCACCCCGAAAAACTATCCGAGTCCGAACGAGCTGCAATTGTCAGGCAACTTTCCCGGTTCACCGGTTTGGCCGAACAGCAAATCGACCGCAAGACACTCGTCATTACGCCGCACCAGTTTCGAGTCGGCCTGTTGAAGCAGCAAGGAAAGGAGCTGTACGTGTTCGACATGCGCCGAACCGGCACGCCGAAAGATCGTGGCGGCGAAGTCATCCTCGATTACCTGCGCAACGATCTGGGCTACCGAACCAGCCTTCCTTATTTAGGTGTGGAAGATGTCACACAGGGTTTCGCGCCGAACGGAAAGTATCCGGAATCCGTCAACGAACAGTGGAATTATGCGACCGCCAAGCTGTCGCCGGAACAAGTGAAAGCGGCTATTGACGATGCGAGCGCGCGCGGCGAAGGGCCGCCGCGCCTTGGGCCGCCGCTTCCGGCCACCATGGAGGCTATTGGGACCGACCGCGGTCTGAAGGTGCTTGTCGCGGTCGGAATGTATGACGGGTTTCTCCCCTGCGCGGTCGGGAGCGAAATGGAACGCGATCTACCCTCGAATATGCGCGCCTCATTCACGTTCCACTGCTACGCCGGCGGCCACGCAATGTATCTGGATACGCCGACGCGCGTCGAATTCACCCGCGACGTCAAGCAATTTATCAAAGGCAACCTGGGCCGCGCTACCCGAATCACCCAGTGAAGTCGAACCTATTCATTTCGGCCGATCCACCCAGGACCACGTAATGGCTTTCCGGCTTGCAGTCCTGTCAATTTGCCGTCCTCGTACTCAAGCTCGCCGTTGACGAAAACATATTTCGCGCCTTCTGAAAGCTGGGTGGGCTTCTCGTAGGTCGCATGATCGATGATCGTTGAGGGATCGAACACCGTGATATCTGCGAAGTAACCCGGCTTGAGTAATCCGCGGTTTATTAGGTGTTCTCGGCCGGCTGGAAGAGACGTCATCTTTCGCACAGCCTGTTCGAGGGGCAGCAGATGTTCGTCCCGGACATAACGTCCGAGGAACCGCGGCATTGCTCCGAAAGCCCGCGGATGAGAGTGAGGCTCATAGAGTGGGCCATCCAATGAAAGCTCGCCAGCATCGAGGCACAAGCTGGTCCAAGATTGTTTCAATCCGTATTTGAGGTCAGCCTCGGACGCAATGAAATAGAGCGCTCCGGTCTGGGCTTTATCGGCGATCACAACATCAATGAGGGTATCAACAGGGTCCTTCTGCTGAAGAGCCGCGATCTTGGCAAGAGTCATGCCGTCGTACTTCTTCAGATCGGAGTTCTCTATTCCTGAAACCAGCACTCCCTTCGCGCCTCCGCTTTGAAGATAGAGATTCTCCCAATCGGCATGCTCGGCGGCCATTTCACTCTTAATACGGCGACGGATCTGCGCGTCTTCGAGGCGCGTGAGCATTTTCGATACGCCCCCTTCGGCAACCCAGGGCGGGAGACTGGATGCAAGTGCCGTGCCGCCGGCGACGTAGGGATACATATCGGCACTTACATCCTGTCCTCCATCGCGGGCCGCCTGAATGATGCCGACGATCTTGGGCATGCTGCCCCAGCGAGGAGCGCCACTTACTTTCAAATGGAAGATTTCGACGGGTATGTGCGCCTCTCGCCCGATTCTTAGCGCCTCATTGAGCGCTTGCAATTCGGAGGTTCCTTCGCTTCTCATGTGTGTGCCATAGATCCCACCGTATTCCGAGGCGACTTTCGCCAACTCGATCAGCTCATCGGTTTTCGCGTAGTGGCCCGGCGGGTAAATGAGGGCGGTCGAAATGCCGAACGCGCCATCGCGCATGGCTTGTTCTACTAGTGCCCTCATCTGATCGAGCTCGGCCGGCGTAGGCGCGCGGTCCACATTGCCCAGGACGGCTTTGCGGATCTGCGCGGCACCCACATAGGTTCCGATATTCAGAGGAGTACCGGTTTTTTCCAGGCGCTTGAGGTATTGGTCGAGCGTCGTCCAATCGACCTTCAACTTAAAGCGATCCAGCAGAGGCTGCGCTTCGGCAATCGTCGCCAGAGTCTGAGGCGCGATCGATTCGCCTTCCCCGGTAATCTCGGTCGTGATGCCCTGAGAGAGTTTGCTAAGCGACCGGTTGTCGATCAGCAGTGACAACTCGGATTGTCCGAGCATGTCGATAAATCCGGGCGAGATAACGAGTCCAGTGGCATCGATGGTTCGCTTAGCGGTTGCGTGTTCCAGATCGCCTACAGCGGTGATGCGATCACCGCGCAATCCAACGTCGCCTGAAATCCATGAATTGCCGGTACCATCGACGATTCTGCCTTTCTTGATGATGACATCGAAATCCGGGCTGCCGTTTGCAGCCGAGCCTTGAGGCAGAGGGGTATCGTACGCCGCGCTGGCGATTTCACCTAGTGCTTCGCCGGTAATTTTTTGCATTGCGTCCATATCGCCCATGGGCACCGAGACGTTGTTCACATAAAGAGCCAGAATTAGACGCTTGCCATCCGCCGTTTCCATGTATCCCGCGAGACCTTTGCCTGTAACGAGTAGATTCTTGTTCAGTGCGTCGTAAGCGGCAAATGTCCCAGTTTTGGCGCGAACATGACCAGCCGCGGAAGAATTCACCTGTATTCTCGCCAGCGTGCCGTCTTTCCCAAGTACGGGAAGCGCGCGGTTGAAGACATCGAAATCCTTCTGCTTGGACATATAAAGCAGATACTGAGCGATGAAGTCGGGGGTGAAATATGCATTGCCGCCGGCTCCGTCAGACTGTGAAGCGGCAGTGAGATCAAGTCCCGCTTTGGCGACGAAATCGTGCTCGGTATCGAAGCCGGCCTGGTCGATTTCGCTGGTCTTCTTTGCGATCAAAGATCCTAGCAGATACGGCGTCGAGCTGGCGTGTAGATTCTGGCTGACTTTAAGAGTCACGCGAACCTCTTCGCTGAGGGGAGGAGAGACGTGCTCTGCGACAAGGTTGCTGGGCTTGTAACTGAGGCTGAGGGACTTGAAGTCTGTTTTTTCGGATGGCGGCGCGAGACTCGCTGAAACGCCGAATTCTTTGAGAGCTTCTTGAAGGAGAACGGCGGAATAGCGGGAAGGCTCAGGAACTCGGTACGCAACCATCTGCGGACGCGCACCGAGAGGCAGAGTGCCCGTGAACGTGACGGAGCGCGTGCCGTCGGGACGGAGTATCTCGTCCTGATACGCTGTTTCGGATTTCGATCCGGCTTTGCCGCTTGTGGCTTTGTTAATGATGCTGACGTACGAAGTCTGAGGCCTGATCTCAAGCGTCACTGGGGCGCCCGCTGTCTTACCGGGCGATGCGACGACGTCGATGAGATTGTCATTGACGATTATGGGCGAGATGACCACGTCGGTGCCGAGCTCGTGCTCGCCTTCGGGAAACAAAGTAGCGTCTACGCGGATATGACCCGTGATTTTCTTGATCCCCTTGGATGCAATCTGACGCGCGAGCTCCTTCAGGACCTGGGAAGGATCGCCCTTCAATCCTTTGGAATCTGGGCCGCCATATGAGTGATCTTCGTCTTCAAAGGCGAGAGTGCCATCGGGCTGAATGCGGTTGGAAAGATTGGGATCTCCGCTGGCTACAAGAACGAGGTCACCCTCGACCGTGCCGCCGTTGATGGGTCCAGTGCGGTAGACAGGTGTATGGAAACGATAATCAGCGCCGAAAAGTTCGAGCGCGGTTCCTTCGGTCAAAAGCTTGGTGGTTGAACCCGGCACGAAAAGCTGCTGCTCGTTTAATGTGTAAATAGGAGCGCCGGAATCGAGTGAATAAAACTCGATGCCAAATCGCGCGTGCGCAAATTCAGGCCGCGCCATTATCGCCTTAATTTGTTCATCGAGTGTGCGCGCAGACAGAGCGGTCTTAGGAAGCGCATCAAAGGCGATATTTAGGATCGGATACTTCTGCCAGTCTTTGTAATCAAAGTGCCACCATTCGAATTCGAACACCTGAAATCCTTGGCTCTCCATGGCCTGCCGGAGCAGATCGCGCCGCCAACGCTCGATTGAGGTTCCTCCGGGGTAATTAGGATAAGAGCGTTCAGACATTTCGTCGTAAACACCTGTCATCTCCACTTCCTCGCCGGTGGCGAGGTCATACATGCTGAGGTCGACCGCGCATCCACGGTTATGGCGCGATCCCTGTTGCGGGTCGGCAACGAATCGCTTCTTGTCTTCGGGTGTGGCGTCCCAGAAAACTTTCGTGACATACCACGGCCGGTAGGCATCGTGAATTAGCAAGCCGTATCCGAATGGCTTTAGCAGCGCATTCGCGCGAACAACCGCTTCTGCTGCGGGCCTCTGGAGAAATGCCTGAGCTTCGGAGTAGACCGGCGTGCCAAGGAAATTATTGTTTGATGCATACCGGATATCGAGCTTAATTGAGGGATCGAGCGAGGTGACCGAGACCAAATCGGGTTTGCGAAAATCTCCCTTCTCGGTGGGAGGTTGCGCAGCCAACGCCTCTTTCGTCAATTCGGCTACCGAACGCGGAGGCGTGATGCGGAACACACCACCTGAAACCGACGTTTCGAGACGAGGGTAGAACGAATGGCCGATTTCTACTCGTATGGCTTGGCCGTCTTCCGATCGTGTGAAAACGACATGCGTGTCAGCGTTCTCAAAGTGGTTTCGCGAGGATTGCCTGAGAGGGACTTCTGATCCTGAGTGCAGTAAGTGGAAGCTGCCGTCTTTCTCGAAAACGTAAACTTTGTCCTTCTCTGTGCCGTATTCGCCGATGATGCCGAGCCAATCGGCGGGCGGCGGGGCCGGTTGGGGACCCACATGGAGAGCAGTCTGGTTCTGTGCCGCCAAGGCCAGCGCGAAACACGCAAAGAATGCGCCGGCTAGTGAGTAAGCAATTGTTCTGGGATTCCGATTCGCCATGTTTGCTTACACTCCGACAGTGCAGGCGCTCCACTCTTCACTTCGAACGCTAAGGGAATTGATGAGATCACGCCGAACCGAGAATCCAAGACCAGTAGCTTCCGGTACGCGGATAGTCCCGCGAGAGGATACTTTAACATCAGGCTCGATGATGTCGTCCTCCCAATATCGACGGCTCGCAGAAACGTCGCCGGGCAGCGTGAAACCCGGCAGCGTGGACATCGCAATATTGTGAGCTCGCCCGATACCGGATTCGAGCATGCCTCCGCACCAGACGGGCAGAGAGTGAGATCGACAAAGCTGTTCGAGCGCGCGCGCCTCTGTATGGCCGCCCACCCGGCCAAGCTTAATGTTGATGATCCGGCAGGCACCCAGTTCAATTGCGGTGCTTGCGGCACGGTAGCTCGTGATGGATTCATCGAGACAAATGGCAGTTTCAAGCTGGCTCTGCAATTTGGAATGAGCGTAAATATCGTCCCAATACAGTGGCTGTTCAATCATGAGCAGCCGCAAATCATCGAACTTCTTTAAATGAGAAGCGTCATCCAGGGTATAAGCCGAGTTCCCATCGACTGAAAGAAGAATGTCAGGAAAGGCGCTTCGGACGGCGCTGACGTATTCGACATCTTTGCCCGGCTTGATCTTCAATTTGATGCGCCGATATCCGCCGGCGAGCTCTTCTTCGACTTTTTGCACGAGAGCTTTTGGGTTTTCCCGAATGCCGAGCGAGACGCCACATGCGATCTCGTCGAGCTTGCCGCCTAGAAGCCGCGCGAGTGGGAGATTGCGATGTTGGGCGGCTATATCCCATAGCGCATTCTCAACTGCCGCTTTCGCCATTTCGTGCCCGCGTATTGCGGCAACCATTGCTGGGAACTCCTCCGGCGAGGCAACTGTCTTTCCGAGTAATCGCGGAGCGATGAATTCTGAAATGATGTGCCAAGCGGTTCCGGTAGTCTCAGGGTTATACGACGGCGTCTCGCCCGCCGTGACTTCGCCCCAACCCGCAAGACCGTCAGCGACCACTTCGACGAGTAGAATGCGGCGATCTTGCGTAACGCCGAAGCTGGTTTCAAAAGGCGCCTTGAGGCGCATATGCAATTCGCGAAGGACAATCAGTTCAACCTTCATACCGCTCCTTCCGATTTCGGCTCCATAGAAAGTAAGCCGGGAGACCTACGAGAACAATCCCGAGCCCGAGAGCGGAACGCGCGGGCTGAGTAATGATAGTGTTTGCGACCAAAACCGCTGCCGCGAGAATGAACAGAAGCGGTGTGACCGGATAACCGGGAACACGGTAGGGTCGAATTAGATCGGGCTGACGACGCCGATAGGCAAAGACGCTGGCGGCAGCGAGCGCGTAAAAGATCCAACCTATAAACACGACGTAGGTCAGCAACTGCTCGAATGTTCCAGTGAGAGCAAGAACAGCAGACCAGATGCTGCCCGCCACGATCGCAAGAGCGGGAGTACCGAAGCGCGGATGCACGTGGGCGAGCCGTTCGAAAAACAGCCCGTCTTTAGCCATTGCATAGTAAACGCGCGGAGCCGTGAGCACGATGGAGTGAGCGGCACTAAACATCGAAATGAGGATAGCGGCGGCGACGATTTTCGCGGCCACGGGTCCGACAATCGCTGAAACTGCGGTAGCGGCCACACGGTTCGAAGCGGCGACACTACGAGGCCCCAGAGCCGCAATATAACCGAGACTGCTCGAGACATAAAGCCCCATAAGAATCGCAGATCCAATAAGAAAGGCGCGAGGAAAAGTGCGCTGTGGGTCAACGGTTTCGCCTGCGCTGTACGTGACATATTGCCAACCTTCGTATGCCCAGAGAACCGCGATCATCGCGACACCAAAGCCCGAGGCGAGAGATGAACCAGCTATCTGGGACGGCTCGGATGAACCAAAGCTGAACTGTTTCCCAAAATATAAGAGGGCCGCCGCCATAACCGCGATGGCAACGACTTTCAGCGTCGTGGCTATGTTCTGGAGATCTGCGCTGCCGCGCGTGCCGCGCACATTCACTGTGCAACTGATGAGGATCACAAGAACCGATACGAGCTTCGTTGCGAAGGTGTTGAGAGGTACAAATTCCGTTAGGTAGTTTCCGAACGCGACTACGAGTGTAGCGATGGAGCCGGTGCTGATAACGAAAAATAGCGTCCAGCCGAAGAGGAACGCGGGGAGCGGGCCGAAGCAGTCCCGAATGAAAACGTAGAGTCCACCGGCTTGTGGTTTTAATGCGGTCAGCTCGCCGTATGTCAGCGCGCCCAGAAGCGAAAGAAGACCGCCGGCGAGCCACACCAACGTAGCAAGTGAAACCGAATTACCAACCGACCGGAGCACGGTGCCCGGAACAAGAAAGATGCCCGATCCGATTACTGTACCGACGACGAGGAAGATCAGATCGCGCATTCCAAGAATGCGGTGAAGCTGCGGTTGCGACCGGCTGACAACTTGCTGCAGCACAGATTCAATAGTTCAGACGGAAATTGAGAATCCCCCAGTACAGCAGTATCCAGGAGAATCCAACGCAGGCTAATACGATTGCGGTGGCCGACAATCTACTCCACAGAAACCGGCCTCGAGGAATTACATATGGCGCAGCGCCAACCTCCTGTTCATGAGCCTGTGCGCGCGCGGCGCCCCAGACAACGACGGCATAATAGATCGTAACCAAAGTGCCAATCACCGCGATTACACCGATCAATTGCAGAAGATGAATCCATTTATCTAAAGAATCGTTGAGGGCAGTCACGTCATCGCTTTTCGAAACCACAATAGCGAACCCGGCGACCACCGCCAGATCAAGCAAGCAGACGAGATATGCGAGCAGACGGAGGCGCCGTTCGTTGGGATTCAGTTCGAGCCGCGTCCGGTAATGACGGCGCACGAGCGTGGAGATAGGCCAAAAGAGTACAGCGAGAACCAGGATTGCGAGACTTGCAAACAGAACAAAGTAATTGAACGGTTTCGATTGAAAGAAAGTTGCCTTCTGAAACACCATAAATGGGAAGTCAATTCCGAAGGTCTGCCTTCCGTCGTAGCCTTGATAAAATGCGAGCTTTTCCTGCCCGTCGACATTCTGGTAGACCTTGGGAGCGATCTCGCGAAACTTCATTGGTTTTCCATTGAAACCATCGAGCTCGGCGACACTAATCGTTGCATCGGAGTTTTTCTCGAGCTTGGCTTCGCCGGGCATTGAGGCAACAAAAAGGAAATTGCCTTGGAGTCGACGGCTGACCATATAGTCGCCTGTTACTTGCTTCGCATCGGAGTCGGCAGATGCAATCGCTGGCGGCGTGGGAGTGTGATACGGGAAATAGCGATCCAAGAAATACTGCCACAAGGCAGACCGATTACTGAGGGTCCCTTTCCCGGCGCTGTTATACGACACAAAGAAGCCTAGATTGGCATCTGGCATTAGATGGAGATCGCTATGGAAGTAGAGCGTGTCCCCTGCGTGTCCGAATATGCGGTGACCGTTCCGGGTCTCTTCATAAAAGCCCAAGCACATCGCATTCAAAGCGTTTCCAGCGGGTAGCGCCTGGCGGGTGTGCATCTGCTCAACAGTTGCAGGTTGAAGAATGCGCGCGCCGTTGTATTCCCCGCCTTGGAGGTGAGCAATCATGAAGTGGGCCATGTCCATGGCGGAAACGGCGCTGCTTCCTGCAGGCCAGGGCTGCACGACCTCGTACTCCTTTGCGTCTTCAGAGGCCGTCTTGTAGCCCTTTGACATCAAAGGTTTGAGATTTGGCGGAAGCGGCTGATCGAAGGTCGAATGCGGCATGTCGAGCGGCTTAAAGATGCGGTCTGTGATGTATTTTTCGAACGGTGTTCCGGAGACTCGCTGGACGATGTAGCCTGCAAGTGTAGTTGCGTAATTCGAATAAGCGGGTGTAGTACCGGGCGGATAGATCCGCGCCGGCATGTGATTGATCAGATAGGTGCGGAGCGTTGTAAGTTTCTTGGGATCGCTTACCCACATATCTTTGGCAGTCTCGCTGAAACCCGCCGTATGGGTCATCGCATTGCGCAGCGTAATGGGTTTATCGAAGGTAGCGGGAACTTTGAAATCAAGGTAGTCGTTCACATCGCGATCGAGGTCGAGTTTGCCTTGCTCGACTTGCTGCATCACTGCGGTCCAGGTGAACAGTTTCGAGACGGACCCGGGACGAAAGAGCGTGTCGGTAGGTGAAACGGGTTTTTTCGATTTGACATCGGCGTAACCGTAACCCTTCGCGAAAACAACTTTCCCATCTTTCACGATCGAGATGACCGCGCCAGCGATGTCGTCGCGCTCAATGGATAGAGGCATAAGTCCATCGAGAAATGCTTGGATATCCGCGGCCTCGAATGGGTGGGCCGTAATTGGAGCTGTCACCTGCTTCTTCGGCTCGGGCTGCGGCTTAGGAACAAGAGGCGCTTGTTTGGCGCTTTGCGAGGCGCCGCTAAGCCCGCTAATGAGTAATGCAACCGCTACACGGAAGTGAGAATTCGACAGTAGCTTATGAGAGAACATAAATTTTCCTTTTACCGGCGCAATATCCTTGTCAAGGCCGCCTCGTAGAGTGGACCACTGGGGTGAAGTAAAGATCCTGATAATCGAAGCTGAAATCGGCAAGCGGTGAGACAGCCACCATCGTGAAGTGGTCAATGTCGCCGTCGGGTTTCAGCGCGAACGTAAGGAACGCATCCTCGATGGTGCGATCCCGCCAATGCGTTTTGAACGTGTCGTACTGCCAGTGCTCCAGATCGCCAATGGCCTTGGGCGTGTGGTCAAGAGTAAACACTAGCTTGCCATTTTCCATACGAATGGTAGATGGCCCGTACCATACGTCGTTATATGCGCCGGCATACTTCTCAAGCGAAAGGGAAGGACTCGATTTGGCAGCTCGTGAGTTAGCTTGTTTTTTCATTTCTTCCGAAGCTTGCTGCTCTTGCGCAAGTTCCGCATCTCGAAATGCTTTGACCCAATCAGTGCGCGGAAGATTCAAGTAATGGTCGAGGAGATAGTACTCGATGGAGTCCATGGCTCCGCCCTCTTCGGCATTGGTGAGCACGACAATTCCCAGACGCTCGTCCGGAACCATCTGCACTCGCGAGACGAACCCCGCAACTCCACCGCTGTGGCCGATCAATTTGTGTCCGCGATAATCTCGCAGACCCCACCCCAATCCATAATCTGCAAAGTTTGCTTTGAGAGCTGCGAGGGGCGCCGGGGGATCGCCGACCGGCAAAATGGTCTGTGGAGACCACATTTGTTTCGACTGTTCCTCGCTGAACAGCCGCTTATCAGAGTCCGGAAATTTGCCATGGTTCAGTTGTAAAAGGATCCATCTAGCCATCTCCGAAGCGCTGGAATTGATCGAACCGGCAGGCGCTGCGTTATCGAGAGGCACGAAATCAATCGGCTGCAACTCACCAGGCAATTTCGAGTGCGGCCAAGCGTAATTGTCATTAGACGCCCAACTCGCATTAGTAAGGTTGGTCGCAGACATGCCCAGAGGGGTAAGAATCCGGTCGCGAACGTTTTCTTCCCAAGCCTTACCTGTAACCGCCGCAATTATCTCCCCTGCAGCTAAGTACATCAGGTTGTCGTAAGCGTAATGGCTGCGGAAGCTAGACTGGGGCTTCATGAAACGCAGGCGGTAAATAATGTCCTTGCGCGAATAAGTCGTGTGCGGCCAGAAGAGCAGATCGCCTTCACCCAACCCCATCCCACTCTTATGCGTGAGCAGGTCGCGAATTGTCATCTCGTGCGACGCATAAGAGTCATACATCTGAAAACCGGGAAGCCGCTCGTAGACTTTGTCGTCCCAAGAGATCTTTCCTTCATCCACTAGTGACGCGAGCAGTGCTGACGTGAAAGCTTTTGTGTTCGATCCGATTCCGAAGAGCGTATGCTCGTCAACCGGAGCCGAATCTCCCATTTTGCGTATGCCGTATCCTTTAGTGAGCACAACCTGGCCGTCTTTGACGATGGCTATTGAGAGCCCGGGCACTTCGAAGGTCTTCAAAACTCGCGCGACGAAAACATCCAGATCGGCGGGCGGCGCACTCTGTTCGGCAAGGAGAGGCTGAAGCCAGAAGAAATTTAATAGAATCGCAAAACTGGACGCGGCGCGGCGAGCGGTCATCTGGCAGTCTGGTCGATCATCTTAGAAATTCAGCTTTAAAGCGAACTGAATAATACGCGGATTGACCGCCAATGACGTGATTTGGCCGACATTGGCGCCGGAGTAGTCGTTGGCGGGGTCCGAAAACTGCGGGTGATTGAATACGTTGAAGAACTCGGCGCGAAATTCCAGATTGGTCTTCTCATTAGGCCAACCGAGAGGGAAATGCTTGACGGCTGCGATGTCCCAGTTGTCCTGCGGCGGTCCGAGCACGATACCTACGCCGCTATTTCCAAATCCCGTGCCGATGCCATCCGCTCCAATTACGGGCGGCGGAGCCAGGCACTTGGTATTGAAATAGTCGTTCAACTTGCTTCCTATGGACCCGGAAGTGACAAGCTCACCATAAGTGCATCCGGGCGCGAGTTGTACGCGATCATACGGAATCCCGAATACGTTTAAGGCATTCCCGCTGTTAATGATGGTCATGCGATGGCCCGACTGTATGGTGGTTACTCCGGCGATGGACCATCCGCCGCCTATTTGGCCGAGCCATGATTTTGAGTTTTTCAGCCAGGGCAGCTCGTAAAGGAAGCTGATCACCACGCGCTGCTCGCGGATGAACTCATCCGGGCCATAACGATCACCCGGATGGTTTTGGTCTCCGAATGCAAGGCCTCCGTTTGGCGAATCGCTGCTGCCAGTATCCGTAGCAAGATCACGGGCAAAGGTGTAAGAGGCGAGAAATTGCAGCCCGTAACTGAAGCGTTTGTTCAGGCTTGTTTCAAACGCGTTGTACCAGTTCGCTCCTCCAGATTCGATCTGCTGAATACCTGGAAATGGCGCCCAACCTTCAATGGGAACCCGCAAGGGTATATTCGCAACGGTATTGTCCGTTTGCCCGCGGATGGGGTTTTGCGGAGTGGCGAAAGCAGCTTGATTTAGGGACCGCTCATTCACAAGGTGCAAACCGCGCTGTCCCACGTAGCCGACCTCAAGCACGAAATCCCTAGCAATCTGGGTTTGCAGATTCATGTTGTAGGTCTGGAGCATCGGAGGCTGAAAGTTGGCTGAAAAAGTGGTTGTGGAGAACGCGGTCGTGGGGGAATAGGGAGTAAATGAAGGCAGAGTTGGGGGCGGAGGGAACGGATTCTGCAGAGAAGCGGCCGCGTTGGTCGGGCCGACGAACTCGCGCAACACGGCGAACGGCTGGCCAGTAACTAATTGAAGGAACGGCTGGCCGGTTATGCGCGAATGGAAGATTCCGTAGCCGCCGCGAAGAACGAAGCGTTCTGTATGGGGAAGGCGGTAGGCGAAACCGATGCGCGGGTTCCAGGTATTCTGCCCATCGCCGTTGATGCCCAAGTTGTTGCCGATCTGCGTTACGCCGGGCGGTATAGTGCCTTTGTAATTTGAGGGAACGACGAATCCGGCGAGCGTACCCGTCGCAGGAGGATTCGGATCGGCTAGACCGAAATTAAATGCACTGTTACGCCCTAGATTATCGCCCTGATCGCCGAGCCGCTCATAACGAAAGCCGAGATTGAGGGTCAATCGCGGACTTACTTTGAAGTCGTCTTGAATGTAGCCATCGGCATCAAGGACGCGCCAGCGACGATTGAAAAGACCAGGAAGATCTACCGAGAGGAAGACATTGCTAAGACCCGTGCCGTTCTGAATCCCGCTCTGTCCCAGTAGAAAATCCGGGAAACTTAAGAAGTACAAACCGGCAAGATAGTGGAAGTTAGTGAAGTCGTTTTGGTATCGTGTGAAGCCCCCGCCAAACCGCAGTGAATGGCGACCCAGCGTGTAGGAGAGCGAATCCTTGAGAGCGTAGGCTCCTTGATCGAGTAGTAGACCCTGCCCATTTCCACCGAGCGTCAGAGCTCCGTTGATCGCGATTGCCGGGATAGCATTGTCGAATGCGGGAGTGCTGATGCCAACGTCGGAAAACTTGAATGCTTCCTGTTGCACCAGGTTCACGTGTGTAATGTGAAACCCGAAATCAACTTCATTAAACAAAGTGGGACCGAAAGCGTAGCTATGCGAAAAAGCGATATTACGAAATTTCGTGTCTGTGATCGCCGGGAATCCTGGCGCCGTGGGGCCTCCAAGATTCGTTACGGGTAGAGTGACGTCCTGATTGTCGTTAGCCAGAAAGAATCTAACTGAAAATTTGCTCTTCTCGCTTTGCAGATAGTCGCCGTTGGCAAGATACTGATCTTCATTAAAGGAGCAAGGGGTGCTGAAGGCAGAGAAGCCTTGAATCGCAAAAGGCTTCGCTGGGTCGACGGTCTGCGGTGTTGGAATCAAATATTGTCCGTTGGGAAGCTTCAATTGCAAGAGGGCGAGTGCAGCGGGATTGATATTGGAACCGTCGGCTGCAATGGGAGGCCCACCGAAGGCGCCTGTCTGCCCAGCGAAAAGTCTCCCGAGCGCTGCTGCGGAGCGGTCGTTTGTCAACGGCGGGGTTGAAAACGCGGATGAGCACTCGGTACCGACGCCGTTGAGTTGCCGCGTGCCCTGATAGGAGCCAAAAAAGAAAATCTTGTCTTTCTTAATCGGACCTCCGAACGTGCCGCCGAACTGATTTTGGCGGAGGATTCCCTTGTGTTGACCGGTCTCATTCAAAAAGAAATCGTTTGCGTTCAGTTTCTCGTTGCGGAAGTACTCCCATACATCTCCGTGAAATTGATTCGTGCCGCTTTTAGTGACAACGTTCACATTGGCGCCAGCATCGCGGCCCTGAGAAGCATCATATTGTCCGGTTTGTACTTTGAACTCCTCAATTGTGTCGGGATTGGGAATTGCAATGCCACCGCTAAAATGGCCGCTCGCCTCAATATCGTTCGCATCGACACCGTCCATTTGGAAGTTGTTGTCCGAAGTCGTGCCGCCATGCGCGACTGTGGCCGGGGCTCCCCCGATTTGGGCATCCGTACCACGGCCCAAAGCAGCGGCGTTCTCCACATCGGTCGAAATTCCGGGGTTGAGTCCGATGATTTGCGTGAAGTTACGCGTGACCAAAGGCATCGCGTTGATTTCCAGGCCCGATGTTACGCGACCCAGTACATTCGTTTCGGTTTGGAGCTGTTCGGCCGACGCCAGGACGGTCACTTCCTGGTTCGGTTGACCGATCTGGAGGTGCGTAACTAGAGCGTCCGTCTCGGTGACAACGATTTGAACGCCTTCCTGGATGGTGCTCTTGAAACCTGCTTTGGTTGTTTCTACCCTATACGAGCCGGGAGGTAACAATGGCACCACGTAATTTCCATTTGCCTGCGAGACCGTGGTGCGTATCTCTCCGGTTGATTCATTGACGACCTTGACCTGAGCGCCGGGGACTAAAGCGCCTGAGGGATCAAAGATTGTCCCGGCGAGGGCTCCTGTGTCGGAGGTCTGGCCTATACCCGGACTGGAACTCACGAGCAGAATCCCAGCCGAAAGCGTAACGAATAATACAGCCCGAAAACCTGGCATAGCTCCCCTTTTTTCAGAACAACTTTCTCACCCGGCCCGCATTGACGGGGCGAGCCTCATCAGATTAACAGAGTGTGCATCAGATGTTGCACCATTGTCAAGTATCCTTTGAGCCCCGGTTACGACCCAGAAAGCGGTTACGGCTCCCGTCTTCGTTCTGGTACCAGCGCGCTCCGGAAGTGTATTCCTGTTCGTTCCTTCGCAGCCGCTCGAGCGTCCGCTTGGGATGGATATGAGCTACTGCGGAAATAATTGCGTTGACCGCAGCCAGAGGGGCAACATAAGATCCGGTGAATACAACGCTGGAGATGGATGCTACGATGTGCTGATCGCAAAACCGCGCGATTGGCGTTATATCGCTATCGGTAATACCGAAGGTGAAAGTGCCACGCGACCTGGCATGGCGGACGCTCTCGACGGTGTCTCGCAGGCACCGCCCGAAGCTGATTGCGATTAACAAATCCTTTTCGCCGAGCAGATCGACGTGGTGACGCAGGTTGCCTGAGCTTCCTTCCGGAGCGTCCGCATCACATCCCTGCACCCGGAGCGCATAGGCGAGGATTCCCGCGAGAAAGGCCGCAAAATCGACGCCAACGACGATGATTCGGCGGGCCTTTTGGATCTGTTTCGCAACCAGCAATACACGGGGTGTATCGAGTCCCGCCAGAAGAGCCGTCAGGTTCTCCAGGTCACGCTCGATATTGCGGCGGATTCGATCGGTCAAGAGGCGCCGGTCACGCGTGGTGGCGCGCATTACCGTATAAGGGGTAATGCGCGTGACGAAATGATTTCGAAGATCGGTCGCGAAGTCGCCGAAGCGATTGTAGCCCAGCGCCTGTATGGTCCGCACAATTGTCGCAGCGTTGACGTTGTATCTTTTGGCGAGCTCCCGGGAGGAGAGGAAATAATTATCTTCTGGATGTTCCAGGATGGACCGGATTAAGTTTCGCCGGCTGCCGTTCAGTTTGGATTGAGCGTCAGCAAAGCGCGTCTCGAGTTCTGTTGGAGTACTGTCCCGAATGATTCTGTGTGTCTCACCGGACATGTATGACCCCGAACCACGGAATCCTGAGTTCCATCCCGCGAGAATAGCAGAGAAGCCGCCTCACGTGCAACGAGTGTTGCAGAACGTTTATCCTCTTGACAAAACTTAAACACGGGTTTAAAACTGGTGTTTAATGTTTGCTCGCCCGGCTCGGAAAACACGCAAACCGGTGACCATGCCTGACGACACTCGGACGAAGCTCTTGAAAGCCGCTATGAAGGTCTTTTCACAAAAGGGATACGAAAAGGCGACTATTCGCGAGATCTGTCGGGAGGCCGACGTTAACATCGCGCTAGTCAATTATCACTTCGGCGACAAGGCCGAACTGTACCTTGAAGTAGTTCGCTATGCCATCGATGCTGCAGCCAAAACAAAACTGCTCAATAGGGCGGTTGAAGAAAACGCTGATCCATGCGACGCGCTGCGCCAGCTCATTCGCGGCTTCATCGAGCGGCTGAGTGAAACTCGCGAACAGTTCGGCTTCAACCTTCAATTCATCATGAAAGAGTCAACCCAGCCGACGCCTGCGCTTTCACAAATCATCGACGAAACATTGAGGCCGTTATACGGCCGCTTGCGCTCTTTGATAGGTCAGATTCTAAGTCTTCCGGCAGACCATGAGAAAACGAAGCTCTGCACTCACAGCATCATGGGCCAAGTCTTGCACTACGCTCTCGCGCGACCTGTGATTGGGTTTCTCTGGCCTGAGATGAAGCTAACAACTCAGCAGAGGCGGAGGGTGGCAGATCACATTGCAGATTTTTCGCTCGCTTATCTCCTGACGCACCGCATGAAACCAGCAACGGCGGAGCCGAGATCGTTCCCTCGCAAAAAACGGGAGGCATCATGATTCAACAGAAAGCGGCTCCTGATAAAACGAAAAGCTCGCAACAAGACGAGCCGAAGCAATTTCAAGGAACCAGGCAGGAAGCGCAACCGAAGTCTCGCCGCAGGATGGCGCCGCTGATCGTTCTGCTCGCGATTGCTGGGGCGGCGTTTCTGACATGGCGTTTATTCTTTTCAGTACCTAAAATTCCCGACAGCATCATCGCTCTAAGCGGACGAATTGAAGGCGACGATTCCGCGGTTGCGCCGAAAACGGCGGGCCGCATTCTTGAAATCCGTGTGCGCGAAGGCGACTCGGTGAAAGCCGGGGATGTAATCGCGCTTCTGGATGAGGAGCAGGTACGCGCGCGTGAAGAACAGGCGCGCGCGGCCCTAAGCGCGGCGGATGCGCGAACAGCGGCAGCGCGTGCGCAAATTTCTATTTTGAATGAACAACTACGCCAGGATCAACTGCAAACAGACCAATCTAAGCTTGATGCCGAAGGGCATGTCCGGCAAGCGCAAGCGGATCTTGATGCCGCGGAAGCCGAGCTCCGGCAGCAGGAAGCCGCGTACCAGCTTGCCTTGTTCGATAAGGAAGCTTATACACGACTTGCTCAGACGGGAGCGGTTTCAGAGCGCCAGGGAAAGCAGTCAGTCACGACAGCAGAACAACAGGGAGCCGCCGTTGCGGCGGCGAAGCGGCGAGTCGAATCGGCTCGTGGCGCTCTCACTGCTGCTCAAGCCAGTCTCGCGAATCCGGGAATCAAGGAAGCCCAAACTGCGGGAGTACGCAGGCAAATAGCGCAGCAGCAAGCCGAAATTGCAAACTCTGCAGCAAGCTCAGAACAGGCGCGTTTTCAACTTGCGGAAGCAGAAGCGAACCGGCAAGACCTTACAGTGGCGGCTCCTTTCAACGGCACTGTGATCACTCGCGCCGCCGAACCCGGTGAAGTGATCACAGCGGGAACCGCCATTATCACGCTGCTCGACTTGAGCAAGGTTTATTTGCGCGGCTTTGTGCCGGAAGGCCAGATTGGAAAAGTAAAGCTCCGGCAGCCCGCACACATTTATCTCGATTCCGACCCGACGCGGCCGCTGGAGGCCTATGTTTCACGAATCGATCCCCAGGCTACCTTCACGCCCGAAAACACGTACTTCCGAGATGATCGAGTGAAGCAAGTCGTCGGCGTCAAACTGCAACTGAAAAGCGGCATTGGTTACGCGAAGCCGGGAATGCCTGCGGACGGGGAAATTCTCGTTCAAGGCACACAATGGCCGGAACACAAGAGAAGCAGATGACCGGGGTTCTAGAGAGTCCAGTCAACTCAGTTGATAGCTCGCGCCTAACGATCGCCATTCGCGTCGATGGACTGTGGAAACGCTACGGGAACACAGAAGCCGTTCGCAGGATCAATTTCGAAGTGTCAAAGGGCGAGATCTTCGGCCTAATCGGTCCCGATGGCGCAGGAAAGACCTCGACTTTTCAGATTTTGGCGGGCGTCATGGAGGCGTCGGCGGGCTCTGCCGAAGTGTTCGGAAAACCTGCTCGCGAGGCGCGAGCGCAAACCGGTTATCTGACGCAAGTCTTCAGTTTGTACCCAGACTTGAGCGTTTCGGAGAACATCCGCTACGTAGGTGATCTGCGCCGCGTGCCCCCGAAGGAAATTTCGGAGCGAAGTCTTCGCTATCTGAGAATGTTCGACATGGACCGCTTTCAGGATCGGCTCGCGGGACGCCTAAGCGGCGGAATGAAGCAGAAACTGGCCTTGGTCTGCGCGCTTGTCCCCGAGCCTCAGGTGCTGCTACTCGACGAGCCAACAACCGGCGTTGATCCCGTGTCACGCCGTGAATTCTGGGATACGCTGGCTCATCTTGCTGCCGATGGACTGGCAATTCTTGTTGCAACGCCCTATTTGGATGAAGCTGAGAGATGCCACCGCGTTGCGTTAATTCACGAAGGCGAGATTCATCAAACCGGAACACCCGCCGAGCTGCGTTCGAGCCTTGGCGCGAAGCGGCTCGAGCTGCGAACTCCTCGCCTCGCCGAGGCAGAGAAGCTCCTGCGGAAGGAAACGGGGGCTGACAAGGAAATTTCCGATGTACAGCGCTTTGGCGATCGTCTCGATCTTTTAGTGCGCGATCCGGAAAGCTCGGCAAGCTTTCTTCGTCATGAATTAGCGTCAGCTCAGATTGAGATTTCAAGCGTTCGCGTCGATGAGCCTACACTCGAAAACATTTTCGTGGCCCGGCTGCGCGGTATGGGACAAGAAATACGAGCGTACGAATTCCCAAACCGGCGCGATCACAAAGACCTCAAAGGTCAAGTTGCCATCGGGGCGGAAGGGCTTACGAAACAGTTTGGATCATTTACTGCCGTCAATAAGGTCAACGTGGAGATTCGTTACGGAGAAGTATACGGGCTGCTGGGAGCGAACGGTGCTGGAAAGACAACAACGATCAAGATGCTTTGCGGTCTGCTGGCGCCGACAGAAGGCGAGATGCAGCTCGCGGGCGAACGGGGAAGCCTGCGATCGCCTGAGGTCCGGCAGCGGATTGGATACATGTCTCAAAAATTCTCGCTATACGACGATCTGTCGATACAAGAGAACCTCGAATTTTTTGCGGGAGTTTACGGCGTTCCGGAAAGTGAGAAAGGCGATAAGCGCCGATGGGTGCTGTCGTTCTCGGGGTTGGAGAGCAGGGAAGCACAAATTACCGGGAGTCTGCCTGGCGGATGGAAACAGCGTGTGGCGTTTGGCGCGGCCATTATGCATGAACCGAGCGTTCTGTTTCTGGATGAACCCACCTCGGGCGTAGATCCATTGGCGCGACGATCGTTCTGGATGGTCATCAACCGGCTCGCCGACTTGGGCGCTGCGATTCTTGTGACAACTCATTATCTCGAGGAAGCGGAGCAGTGTAACCGGTTGGGATTGATGGTCGCTGGAGATCTTGTCACCGAGGGCACGCCGAGTGAAATCAAGAGCCGGCAACAGGGTCACCTGCTTGAATTCGTGGTTGATCAGCCCCAACGTGCTGCGGATTTCCTCAAAAGAAGCGCGGATCGCTGGCGTGTGTCGTTATTTGGCGAGAAGCTGCATGTAATTACCGACGATGATGCCAAGACGGGCTTGCGCTCGACCACGCAGCTGCTCGAAAAGGAAGGCATTCGGGTTCTCAATGCGCGCGAAGAACGCTTTTCACTTGAAGATGTTTTCATCAGTGTGGTCGAAAAAGCGCGGCAACAGGGCAAGGTAGCAGCCGAAGACTGAACTAACTCCAAGATGAAACGCACTCTCGCGCAGACGCGTAAAGAAATAACCCAGATTCTTCGAGACCGACTGGCTTTGGCGCTCGTGCTCGTCCTTCCTGTGATGATTTTGATTTTGCTTGGATCCGCGATCTCGTTAACCGTGAACCACCTTCCAATTGTGGTACAGGACTATGACGACTCGTCCGCATCCCACGATCTGATCGACGCGTTTCGCGCGTCTAACTCTCTCTACGTCATCGCGTGCCCGCCGAATAAGAAACCGGAGGAGTCGTTCAGCGGAAACAAAGCGAGAGCCGCGCTTGTGATTCCCGAACATTTCGAGCGCGATATTGTGCGTGGCGCAAGCGCGCCTGTGCAGTTTTTGGTGGATGGGTCGGATGCGAATACGGCAGCTTTGGTCGCCGGGGATGCGGATCGCATTGTGCGCGCCTATAATGCGGCGACATCGGGGGCCGCGACGCTGCAACCGGTACGCGCGGAGATCCGGCTGTGGTACAACCCGGGTGTTTCGAGCAAAAAATATTCGGGACCGGGCGTGTTTGTCCTTGCGATGTCTATGTTTCCTCCGCTGCTGGCTTCACTCGCCATGGCCAAGGAGGGAGAGAAAAAGACGATCCTGCAGGTTTATGTCTCGAACATCTCTGCACACGAATATCTGCTGGGCAAGATTATTGCGTTCACATTGGTCGGGTTAGCGGAGTCGGTTCCTTTGCTGATCTTACTCACAAGCTACTTCGGCCTGAGTTTCGCCGGGGATCCCACTGCATTTATTGCGGCGACTGTCCTGTATACATTCTGCGTCGCCTCCTTTGGCACGATGGTGGGCTCACTAATTCCGAGCCGCGTTGCTGCCATGCAAGCGGTGGCACTCGGCGGGTTTCTCCTGGTCTTTTTGCTTTCGGGATTAATTTTTCCCATTGAAAACATTCCCACCCAGATCCGTTGGGTTTCAGACTTCGTCTGGGGCAAGTACTACATTCATGTTGTTCGTGATGCGTTTCTTCAGGGCGGAGGTTGGCGATCGACATGGTTCGATGTCGCCGTTATCGGTTTTATAGGGCTCGTCTTCTACTCCGTGACATGGAAAACGATGCGGCGGATGCAAGTGAGAACGTAACCGTGAACAAACTTCTTCAACGAATATTCAATTATCGTGTTGCTGCGCTGATCGGGAAAGAGCTCAGCCAGGTGCGACGCGATCGCCGGGTTGCACTCTCGCTCGTCATTCCGCCAGTCTTGCAATTACTACTCTTCGGTTTTGTTCTCAACTCAAAAGTTCAAAATCTTTCACTCGGCGTTATGGATGAGAGCCGCACGCCGGAGAGCCGGGAACTGATCGCCGCTTTGAGCGAGAGCCGCAGTTTTCGTCTTTACAGCTACTATTTCTCCGACGAGACGCTCACAGAAGCCATTACGCATGGAAAAGTACAAGCGGGTGTTGTGATTCCGTATGATTACGCGCGAAACTTGCAGCGCGGACGCCAGGCTGCGGTTCAATTCCTTTTGAATGCGATGGACGCAAATACCGCTACCATCGCACGGAATTATGCAGAGGGCGTGATTGCAACGTACACTGCCGGCCTGCGCAATTCGGGCTTACACGCAAATTTTCAGCAAATCGCGGCTTCTCAGGTTGACCAACGGGGGCAGGTAGAGCTGCAACCGTCCTTCTTATATAACCCGGGACTGGTCACGTCGTGGTTTACGGTCACGGGGATCTTGGGATTGCTTTGCATTCTGAATGGATCGCTGGTCTCCTCGGCCACGATGGTGCGGGAACGGGAGGCGGGCACGATCGAGCAGTTGCTCATGTCGCCGGCGGGGACGTCGGAGATCATCATCGCGAAAATCGCGCCGCTTTTTTTTCTGCTTTGCCTGATGGCGTTGTTCGCGATCACCCTCATGCGAGTGGTGTTCCATGTTCCTTTTCATGGGAGTTTTCTGCTGGTCGCGAGCGGCGCGGCGCTTTGCCTTTTATCGGGAATTGGGATCGGAACCTTTATCGCAACATTCACAAAATCGGCGGAGCAGGCGCAGCTTACGAGTTTCTTCGTGAATCCGCCGATGGCTAGCCTTTCCGGGGCGCTCACGCCGATGGAGGCCATGCCGCACTGGATGCAACCTTTGACCCGATTCAATCCCATTTATCATTTTGGGGTCATCGCCCGAGCCAGCATGCTCAAAGGGAGCGGTTTGGCATCATTGTGGCCGCACTTTTTCGCTTTGCTTGCATTCACCGTTGTTTTAGTGTCTCTGAGCGTCTGGCGCTTCCGCAAACAACTCGGATAGGAACCACTTCATGAAAAAACGGAACCCATTTACCACTTTTGTGTCGGTTCGCCGGCGAGCCCGCTTCTTGATAATCATCTTTTCTGCACCTGCTTGTGCCTTCGGGCAACTGGGAGGTCCACCGGCTCCCTCGCAGGGGACGCTTGCCAATCAACTGTCACTCTCGGGCCGAACTGCCCAAAGCGGATCGGTAAACGCCACGCAGACGCCCGTGCCGGGAACTACGGCGAGTGTTAACACACTGAATGCTTCGGTGCAGTCGTCTGGCGCGTTCGCCGGGAGTGTGATCAGCCTCGCGAAACTGCCGTTTTCCGGAAAGCTCTCCTTTCGAGAGGCCATTGAACGCGGCGTGGTGTACAACCTGGGCGCGGTCGGCATGGCGACTGCGCTCCGGCAATCGCAAGGTCAGGCGCGAGTTGTCCGCAGCGCGTTGCTTCCCAATCTCAGTGCAACACTCAGCGAGACTGAGCTTCAAAATAATCTGGCAATCGCCGGAATTCATTTTCAATCGCCGATTCCGGGATTCTCTATTCCGACGATTGTCGGCCCATTTAATTATTTCGATCTCCGCGCACGGCTGACGCAAACGGTTGCCGACTTTGCTGCCTGGAAGAACTATCGCTCCGCAGAGGAAATCACGCGCGCGAATGTATTAGCGATGAAGGATGCGCGGGACATGGTTGTTCTCGCAGTCGGCGGCGCTTATCTCGAGGTGATCGCAGCGAAAGGCAGAGTTGAATCGGAGCGAGCTCAGATCGAAACGGCTAATGCATTATTTCAACAGACGTCTCAGCAGCGCGCGGTTGGTTTGGTGGCGCAAACAGATGTGAACCGCAGCCGTGTCCAGTTGCTTACGCAGCAAGAGCGGCTGGCAACACTTCAGAACGATCTCTCCAAACAGAAGATCAATCTCGCGCGATTAACAGGCTTGCCAGCCAATGATCAATTCGAAATCACAGATGAGATCCCGCTTTCGCCGATGCCTGAGATGAGTGTGGAAGACGCTCTTCGTCAGGCGTATTCTCAAAGGACGGATTTGAAAGCTGCCGAGGCGCAGGTCCGCGCGGCAACACTGACCAGATCGGCCGCAAGAGCTGAGCGCCTTCCCTCGCTTTCTCTGAGTGCCGATTACGGAGTCAATGGGCTAAGGCCGGATCAATCACATGGAACGTTCAACGTGACCGGGACGTTAACGGTTCCTATTTGGCGAGGCGGCCGGACAGAAGGAGACATTGAAGAGGCCGATGCAGCCGTGTCCCAGCGGATGGCCGAACTAGAGGATCTCCGCAGCAAGATAGAGAGCGACATTCGCAGCGCGTATCTCGATCTGCAGGCCGCGAACAATCAGGTGAATGTGGCTACAGAAAATCTAAAGGTCACGAAAGAGACTTTAGATCTGACGCGGCAACGATTTGAAGCAGGAGTATCGGACAACGTCGCCGTGGTGCAGGCGCAGGAATCGGTGGCAAGTGCAGAGCTTGACTACGTCAATAGCGTGTTTGCACACAACGTCGCGAAGCTCAGCTTGGCGCGCGCCATGGGCGAGGCGAGCGATAAATTATTTCAGTTTCTTCGAATGCCTTGACGCGCTCGCACGGACCGAGCCGGCGCACTTTCTCAATCGCTTAAAATCAAGAGAGCTTCACATGTCGGGGCGTAGCGCAGCCTGGTAGCGCACCTGCCTTGGGCGCAGGGGGTCGCAAGTTCAAATCTTGCCGCCCCGACCAAACCTCCTGCCGACTTCAAAGAACCTATCGACCCGACTTTCATCCTTTTTTCGGTGATCCCTACGCCTCGGTGTTGCGCAAAACTGTGCCAAAACCTGACACAGATTGGCCGTGTGCTGTGCCAAAGCATGACCCTGCTTCGTTTGCAAGGCGGTTGAGTTTGGCCAGCGCTTCGGGCTTTATCTGAAGCATTGCGAGTACTTCTTGAACACCTTCGCATCACCCTGCCGAAGCAGCTGGGTGACCCACTCGTCCGCAACGCCGCCAGCGTTGAGACCGTACAAGAGCGCTGCCTGGCGGACCGTCCAGTCGCCTCCAATTCTTCAGGACGTCTCTCGGATTAACGTGACCCGTGAGAAACCGTTCGACCGACCATGGTCAAAACCCTTCCAGCATCCACACGTTGCTGTTCAATGCTCCGCCATATATGGCGATGTAGCGGCCGTCGGGAGAAGGTACGCCCCAGATGTCGTCCAACCTTGTCTCGACTGTCGTCATATTGTCCACGGTTCCGCTGCCCACTCCTTTGTATTGCCTGAGGACCTGCGCCTTTCCCTTCAGATCCACATTGAGGAGAGTCCGAGCTTTGGGCGATACGGACCCGCAATACAGGCCTTTACCGTCAGGAGACCAGTCCATTCCCCTTAAATTTGTCCAACCCCTCACCACGATTTCGCGGTCGGGGCCGTTCGATAGCGAAAATAACTGAATGCGAGTGTCCGCTCCGCCTCTCCTTGCAACCGCATACGTGGATCCATCGGGAGAAAGCGCCGCCGCCGGGTTTTCGTTGGGCGAATCTTCCCGTACCGTCCTCAGCACCTTGCCTCTTCCTTTTAAGGGATCAAATGCAGTAACGGTTGTCCATTTGCGATCCGAGGTCCTTTCGACCACCACACAGCCTGCCGGCCCGCGGCCACACCAATGGCCAATCCAATTGTGGGTCTCGAGCACAAACTCAGGAATTCCGCCGTTTACCGGAATACGCATTAAACGCATTGGGGTTTGAGGAGCAGCACGCGGAAAGGCGGCGTAAATTATCCACGCGCCATCCGGGCTGAGGCGTGGGAGAATCGCATTGAGTGGTCCCGCGGTTATGGGCTCCGCTGCACCGCCGGCGACTGGTTGCTGAAAAATACCCACTTGACCAATGTGATCGTAGGTAAGCAATACAGCCTTACTGTCCGCTGTCCAGGCTGCAGGGTACCCGGCAGCTTCATCATTGGTTAATGGCTGGGGAACACTCATGCGAGTTCCTCCGGCAGTCAGTTGTCCAATCTCCATTTGTTCCTGATTCGTCTGCCTCAGGACAGCTAAGTGCTCTCCGTCTACGCTGGCACTCAGGCGCTCAGCTCGCGACTCGGGCCATTGCGTAACGCGCTTCGATTCGCCTGCATCCGGTCTCTGGCAACGTGAGGTCGATACTCACACAGGTAAGACCGTTGGCGAATCGAAGCGCGTTACGCAATGGCCC
>JAFAYL010000028.1 GCA_019240405.1 Acidobacteriaceae bacterium | reverse complement strand
TGCTTTGAATCTCTCTGCTCTGTCCAGCACGATTGCTGCCGGCGCTTCCACAACCTTCACGGTGACGTTCGCTCCAGGGCAAAGCGGTCTGGCCTCAGCGACGCTTGCGATTGGCTCAAATTCATATCCGCTTGTTGGAATAGGCATAGCTGTTCTCGGAACTGTAGACGAGCTTCAAATCTCTTATATCGATCAGACTGGCGTTCGCGGGCTGCCGCAAGGGGCAACGCCGATTGATTTCGGGCAGGTCACTTCCGGAACGAACGGAACAGCCACGCTCACATTTACGGTCGCGAATCCTACAACTTCTTACTCTGCCGTAACCGTTCCGAATGTTACGGTCACGGGTTCTGCTTTCACTCTTACTGCCGGGACCGCAGTCCCGCCCTGTGTGCCGCTCCCACAAATGCCGTACGCAATTCAACCCGGCGGCTGCATTTCATTTCAAATCACGTTTTCCGGCTCGGCTGTGGGTAATTACACAGGCACGCTAGCTATCGGCTCACGCGTATTTTCTCTGGTAGGCGAAAGCATCACTTCTCCGCTTCCTGATCTGTCTTTTCAATTAGACGAGCAGCCGCTTAAAAGCCAACAGCAGGTACACCTCTCAATACAACTTGCGAGTCCATCTCCGGTCGCAGCTATCGGCGATCTGACGCTTCAGTTCACGCCTTCCGTTAACGGTGTGAAAGACGATCCGGCGATAAATTTCACCGCAACCAGCGGCCGGGAATTGCAAGTCAACGTTGCAGCCGGAGCCCAAACGGCAACGTTTAATGGACAGTCGGCAATTACGTTCCAGACAGGAACTACCGCAGGAACCATTACGTTCACCGTCGCGTTTCCGGATAAGGCGCCGCTCACTCATGCTTTCACCATCGCGCCGGAACAGGTTCAGATCACCGAGAGCAGTGCCGTCCGCCAGTCCCCGAACCTGGTAGTCACATTGACCGGTTTCGATAACACCTACAGCGTCGGAAACCTGACGTTCAGCTTTTATGACACCAGCGGACACCCGATTCCGCCCAGCCCTCTCACGGTAAACGCCGCATCCGATTTCCAACAATATTTCTTCGGTCCGAGCGATGCCGGCGGCGCATTCTCAATGCAAGCGAGCTTCCCGGTTCTGAATGGCGATCCAACCCAGGTCGGCTCCGTTACGGTGGTCCTCGCGAATTCAGCGGGATCGACTAGCACCAGCTTGAACTTCCAATAGAATTTTCGGCCGGGGCGGCTCGCTCTCTACGCTACCGTTGGAGCATGCGAGCCGTAGCGCTCACCATCGCTGGCTCTGATCCCAGCGGCGGCGCTGGCATTCAGGCGGATCTCAAAACGTTTCATCAATTCGGTGTGTACGGCGAAGCCGCCGTCACGCTGCTGACGGTCCAGAATACGCGTGCACTTTCGCGCGTCGAGATCATGCCCGCCGGGCTCGTAAAGCAGCAGGTCCAAGCCGTCATCGACGACATTCCTCCCGCCGCCGCTAAAACCGGAGCGCTAGGCAATGCCGCGGTCGTAGAAACCATGGCCAAATTAGCCGCGACGTTTACGTTTCCGCTGATCGTCGATCCCGTGATGATCAGCAAACACGGCGCACGGCTCATCTCGCCAGAAGCCGAAAAAGTGCTGAAACAATCTCTCCTGCCGCATGCATTCCTCGTAACTCCAAACATCCCTGAAGCCGAATCCTTGACCGGCATGAAAATCCGTGACGAAAACGACATGCGCTCCGCCATGCACTGCCTGCGCGATTTAGGCGCACATGCCGCGCTGATTAAAGGCGGCCACGCATCGGGCGACCCCGTTGATATTCTCAGCGCTCCCGGTCAAGATTCGTGCGAACGCTTTCCGGGCGCCCGGATCGAAACTCGTCACACTCACGGAACAGGATGCACTTATTCAGCGGCCATTACAGCAGGCCTGGCGCTCGGCTACGATCTGTGCGAATCCATCCGCATCGCGAAATCATTCATCCAAGCTGCGATTCAGAATGCACCCAATCTAGGCGCTGGCTACGGCCCGGTGAATCATTTTGCAGAGCCTATTCAGCAAAAGAATTAGGTCTACCGACCCCTCGGCAACTCCGAACCTCGCCGGCTTCTCTTGGTAGATTCTCGTCTATTTTGAATTTCACGTACTCAGCGTTAGCGGAAAGTCGGCAGTGCTCTCGCGAGCGAGTTCGGCCCCATACGCCAAAGCTGCGTCGATGTCGGATGTTTCCAGTGAAGGGTAGCTAGCAAGAATCTCAGAACGATCTACCCCGGCAGCAAGATTGTCGAGAATAACAGATACCATTACTCTGGTTCCCCGGATACACGCCTTTCCATGGCAAATTCGAGGATCAACACTGATTCGCTTCTGCCAGTTCTCCATGATAAATTTTTGGCGCAACTTCGCTAAATGTGACCCTGCCCTAATACTTCGGCACCGCCGGATCCACCTTATCGCTCCAGGCCGTGATTCCGCCCGTCATATTCCGCACGTTGCGGAAGCCGTTCTGCTTCAGTAGATCCACCGCCTTCTGACTCCGTCCCCCACTCTTGCAATGAGCCACAATCTCGCTTTCTGGATCAAGCTCGCCCAAATGCTTCGGCAACTCGCCCAGCGGAATCAAAACCGCTCCAGGAATCCGGGCAATCTGATATTCGTGCGGCTCTCGCACATCGATCAGCGTGAAATCATCACCGCGATCCAACTTCGCTTTCACCTCCACAGGATCGATCACGCCGTCCTGCGGAACCGCTGCTTGGTCCGCCGTCGGCCTGACGCCGCAAAATTCCTGATAATCGATGAGCTTTGTAATCGTCGGATGATCTCCACAAGCCGGGCAGTTCGGGTCGCGCCGAATTCTCAACTCGCGAAAACGCATGTTCAGCGCATCGTACAGCAACAGCCGGTTCTTCAACGTCTCGCCCTTACAGAGAATGATCTTCACAGCCTCCGTCGCTTGAATCACGCCGATAATTCCCGGCAAAATACCCAGAACTCCACCTTCGGCACAGCTCGGTACCAGTCCCGGCGGCGGCGGCTCCGGATATAAGCAGCGATAGCACGGGCCATCCTCATAGGCGAACACGGTCGCCTGGCCCTCGAAACGGAAAATCGATCCATAGACGTTCGGCTTCTTCAACAGCACGCAAGCGTCATTCACCAGATACCGTGTTGGAAAATTGTCCGTGCCGTCGATCACAATATCGAAATCCTTCAAAATATCGAGAGCGTTTTCGCTCGTCAGGCTCGTGTCGAATTTTTCAATCTTCAACGCGGGATTGATGTCCAGCATCCGCTCGGCCGCAGAATCCAGTTTCTTGCGGCCAATATCCTTCGTCCCATGAATAACTTGACGCTGTAGATTCGACGCGTCAACCACATCGAAATCCACCAGCCCAATCCGTCCGACTCCCGCCGCCGCAAGATACAAACCTAGCGGCGCGCCCAAGCCGCCCGCCCCAATCAGAGCCACCCGCGCCTGCTTCAGCTTGAGCTGCCCGTTCATCCCCACCTCGGGCAGAATCAAATGCCGGCTGTAACGAGCGACTTCTTCGTTCGATAATGTTGCCGTCGGCGGCTCCGCAACTCCAGCGCTTCCCGCGCCGCCCGCAATACTCGGCACAATCGAAATCGTTTCGTTCCCTTCGAGTTTCGTCGCGTCTTTATTCAAATGCCGGATGTCCTCGTCGTCGACATACACATTCACAAAGCTGCGAAGCGTGCCCTGCTCCGTAAACAAGTTCTGCTTGATATTCGGATATCGCGCAATGAGCTGCGCGAGCGCATCCCCGACGGTTCCCCCGCCCACCTCTACCGTATCCTGCTGTTCCGTGAATTGCCGCAGCGCCGTCGGGATCAAGATTTTTGGCATATCAATTCCTCACGATCTGCCCGCGTCTGTTCCAAATCGGGCAAAAAACTGTTTGCATGATCGAACTTTCCATTCTTAACCGACAACACAACAAACGAAAACCACGGGCATGAGTTTCGCAAATCGGTCTCTGAAAAATAAGCATCGCAATCGGGATGCGAATGAAAAATTCCCACCACATCCAGACCACGCTTCCGGGCCGCTTTCTCCGCCTCAAGAAGATCTTCGGGACGAAGCTCGTAATGCTGGCGCCGTTCGCGCGCCGACGCGTTCTCGAGCGGCACTGCTTCCGCGACGCTCCTTTTTCCGTCGTGGATACGCCCCAATAGCGCCCCACAGCATTCATCGGGATAGCTTCGCTCAGCATGCACAATCATCGCCTGCCAAGGCTCTATGGCCACTTCAATCATTCCAGATTTTAATTGCTCCAGAAAGGCTCGCTCAGATACTTTTGACCGCCATCGCAGAGGATCGTCACGACCACACCGCTTCGTCCGTGGTCAGCTAATTCTCTTGCAACGCGGCTAGCGGCCAGCACGTTCGCCGCAGCGGAAATGCCCACCAGCAGCCCTTCCTCTCGCGCCAAACGTCGCGCCATCGCGTATGCGTCCTCTGTCGCGACCCACAGATTGTCATCGGCGAGCTCCGGATCGTAAATTGCTGGCTTAATCGCCGACGGCATGTGTTTCGTGCCTTCCAGTCCGTGCAGCGGAGTCGATGGCTGAACCGAAATGCAGCGCACATCCGGGAGATGTTGACGCAATCGTTTCGTTGTGCCCGTGAACGTTCCGCTTGTCCCAACCGCCGCGACAAAATGCGTGACACTGCCGTCCGTCTGCTCAAGAATCTCGACGCCTGTGGTGGCAAAATGCGCGCGCCAGTTCGCCGCGTTACTGTATTGATCCGGGTAAAAATAACTCTCGGGGTCCTCATCATAGATGCGCTGGCAAACCCGTATCGCGCCGTCCGAGCCTTCTTGCGCATCCGTAAGTACTAAGCTCGCCCCATAGGCTGTCAAAATCTGTTTCCGCTCCGGAGACGCATTTTCAGGCAAGCACAGCTTGACCGCGTATCCTTTCGCCGCCGCAATCATCGCATACGCAATCCCGGTGTTTCCGCTCGTCGAATCCAGGATCGTCTTTCCCGGAACCAGCTTCCCGCTGCGCTCGCCATCCAGGATCATATTTAATGCAGCCCGGTCCTTCACCGACCCGCCCGGATTCAGAAACTCAGCTTTCCCAAACACGCGTACGTCCCCCGCCTCGGCCAAACGGATTTCAATAAGGGGAGTATTGCCGATCCGTTCCAGAAGATCGAGTTTGGTTTCCGGGGGAGCCGCGACGAGCATGCTCCTTCTAGTTTATGTCTATCGGGTTTGCGGACTAACAGAAGTCGGAGGTTTAGCCCTCGGATCCCGGGTCATCCTCCGCTCGAGACTAGCTGCCGGCCGGGACCTCGCCAAGCGAACGCGAAGTCGACCGCGAATCTGATCTGAGAGAACCAGGTACCACGAATACTTCACATTCATGGAGCAGAGCAAGAAAGTCTCAGCGAGCCTGACGGAGACGTATTCCCGAAAACCATGCGTATCCTGCGCGGTTGCAGCCACGTTCTTAATGATCTGCATATCAAAAAATGCGATGACGGACGTGACTGTGTTGAATGACGGCTCGGGCAGGGATGACATCGGGGGTACGATCTTGATCCACTCGCAAATTAAGAAGGGCGATTTTGCCTCATTCTTAAAGGCGGCTGACAGACTTAAGCAAATATTGAGCAATCCGCTCGATCCCGTTCCACCCATACGTGTAGAATTGGACACGCCCGGTGGCGATGTCATGGAAGCAGTGAAGATTGGCAGGGTAATACACGAACGCTTTATGACGACGGTCGTGCGTCCTGAACGTGAATGCGATAGCGCATGCGTGTTTGTCCTTATTGCAGGCGCCATAAAATTGCCGACCGACTTAGCTCACGTAGGACTCCACAGGCCGAGATTTGATGCTGAATACTTTGCAAGGCTGACTCCCGATCAGGCTCGCGTGAAGTACAACAGCTTGATCGAATATCTGAAAGATTATTTCGTTAAAGAAATGGGAGGTAGCGAGGAGGCGTTTCGCCTGATGTTGTCGACGCCTTCCGATAGCTTACGCCTTTTGAGTGCGGCTGAAATGGATCGGCTCGGCTTGCGAGGCGAAGATCCCGCTTGGGACGAACTAATTAACGCGAAAATGATCGAGCGATATGGACCAATAAGATGGCCTCTCATTAAGAGATGCATAGGACCTTCTGGCGATATCGCGGGCTGCGAGAAGAGAGTTTACGAACAGTACCCAGCCAACTGATCAGGGGCAGTTTCGGTCATGGCGGGACAGGAGGAATGGTTCCTCCACCACAGCAGGAATATGGGTAAATCCAGCGGCAATGGAACTGTAAAACCGATGTACGCCATGTTGGATTCTGTAACGGTAACCATTTGTTTTCGCCTCATAGATCCAGATTGGCGGCATTGGATCGTTGTTTTCGAACCCACGCAGGATCCGAATCAGGCGTCCTTTCGTAGCAAAAAGAGGCGCCGCTGGAATGCCTTGCGTGAGTTGGCGTGAACACGGCTCAATTTCTCTTATCGCCACAAGGCTCCAAGGAGGGCTGCTGGCAGGCAGGCAAGCGTCCTGCGGGTAAGGTGGTCCGATTACTGAGTAGGCGCAAGCTGAAGGCTTGAAAGTATTCATGCCCGCCTTTTCCCAACAGTCGTCTGGGAACTCGAAAGTTCCATTGCAAGACGGCAATCCAAATCTCATTACACTCCTAGATACCGTGAACGACAGGTATCGTTACTGGACCAGTGCACGGCCCTTATGCTACTCCTCATCTCGCAGCCTTCCGGATCTGGGCCTCCTTACCTCCGGCGTTACGCCGGCAAATAGCGCCGCAGCGGCTCAAAGAACGCCTGAACAAACGAAACAGCACTGGCCGTCGCCGCCCGCGCATCGCCGTTTTCCACTCCCACCACGACGCGTACCAGCGCAGTATCGCTCCGGTTATAACGGATCGCGTCTGCAACCGTCAGCAGTTTGGCCGAGTACTCGCTTGCAATCACCCGGTCTCTCGCCTGATACCAATAGAGAACGACACTCTGGTTCTGCCCGCGCGAGACAACGTAACGGTTCACATGGATGGCTGCCCCCTCGCCAGGAATAGGAATCTGAATTGCCGCCGATTCGGACGGAACCCATCCCGTCCCGGGCAAGCAATTCTTCGGCGAGTGCGGCGTCTTGCCCGTACGCTGCGTTTCAAAATAGGCAATAAACAGCGTAGCCATTCGCCCGGTATTTTTGTTTTGATAAAGCCGCGAAAGAATATCGTCGGCCTTCAAAACCTCGAGCGTCTCTTTATCGAGCTCCAGGTCCTCCCGCACAACCCATTCATCATCTGCGAGCGAAAACTGCTCGAGCGGTCTATGAGCCGGAATCGTTTCCCTACGCTGCAAGCCGTAGAATAATGCCGCTTGCGCCAGTAGAACCACGCTGAGGACGCGCGCACTTCTCGAATGAAGGAAGCCGGCCATGCGATCAGGCCTCGACCGTCTTCATAGCCAACCGAAGCGCGCGGTGAGTTATCGCCAGCGCGATCAGCGCTATCACGAAAACAACGTAGCCTTCCAACTCGTGATACCAGCCCTGCGCTAATCGTGTGTTCAGCTCGGAAAGCAATCCTGTAAGGGCAACACGGACGGCGTTAGCGCCGATCGCAATCGGAATAGTTATCACCAGCAGAGCCCACCTTATCGAGACGCGCTTTTCAGTGAAGTAAGCATAAACCTGAGATAGGAACAGCAGTGACAATAGCGATCTAATCCCGCTACACGCATCCACAACGTTCAGCGTTTGGCTAGGCAGCTCCAGCAGATTGCCCGTGCGGATCACAGGAATGCCCATCCATCCGATAAGCACTTCACCCAACTGGCTTGCGAGCAACTGCAACTGAAGTGTCAGGCGCGCGTAGATGATCTGCGGAATCGGAATCATAAACAGCAGCAGTGCTAAAGGCAGCCCGAGTGTCTTCATCCACTCCGTTCCGCCAAGATAAAGAATGACTCCGCACAGCGCAATCACAAACGCAAGGCGCGCCGTAAAGAGTTCCGCCCCAAGCGTTGCCGCGACTGCTTGCAACGCCGCCCACACCACGAGGGCCAGCCCCCACCCATTCGGCCGCCGCGGAAGGCGGAGCAAGTCCCGCCGGCGACGCCACGCGATGAATCCCGAAACAACCGGCACAAAAAAGCCATGGCCCATGTCTTCATCCGTCGCCCACTGCATAGCCATGCGATACAAAATCGGCGCATAGCAGAGAAGCAACAGCCCCGTAAACCACGCCACCGCAGCCCACGAAATTTTCATCTCTAGCGAGGGAACCTCGCCTCGTTGCTCATCAGCCGCGCTTACCATGGAGATGAGCCTCGTCAGCTATGAGGAAACGTCTGCTTCGAATCGTGGCCGGAAGCGCTGTTTTGCTCGCGGGCGCGAGCTCGCTTTCCGCTCAGAATTTGTTTCCTCTGAAGGATGTTCGGCCCGGCCTGCGCGGCGTCGGCCGTACCGTATTCGCGGGCAATCGCATAGACGAGTTTCAGGTCGAGATTTTGGGCGTACTCGAAAATGTCGGTCCCAAACAGGCGATCATTCTTGCGAGACTCAGCGGGGGGCCGATCAATGACGCGGGCGTGCTGCAAGGAATGAGCGGCAGTCCCGTCTATATCGATGGCCGTCTCGCCGGAGCCATTGCGCTCGGTTTCCCATTCGCCAAACAGCCCATCACCGGCATTCAGCCCATCGAGCAAATGATTGCGGATGCCGGTTTCGAATCTCCGAGTCCTCGGGGTGATCGTGATGCGCTCGAAATCAGTCATAGCGCCGCTCTCTGGGGCAAACCGGCCAGCCCTCCGCCGCTATCCAGCTTCAATTTGCCCGCGGGCAATCTGACGGAAATCCTTACTCCTGTCGCGCTTGCGGGCTTTACCCCGCGAACTCTACAAACCTTCGGCGCAGATTTCCGCAAGCTCGGCTTCGAGCCACAACAGGGAGTGTCGGCAGGATCTCCAAAGTCTCAGCGCTATTCCGGTACCGTCGAACCTGGTTCCATGATCAGCGTTCAACTGATCACAGGAGATCTCTCCATCAGCGCCGATGGCACAGTCACTTACGTCGACGGCAAGCGCATTTACGCATTTGGCCATCGCTTCCTCGAAACCGGCTCTACCGAGATGCCATTCGCTCGCGCAGACATCGTTACCATACTGCCCACGCTGAACACTTCATTCAAGATTGCCGCGCCTCGCGAGTGGGTCGGAACAATCGTAAGTGATCGCAACACCACCATCGCGGGCGAAATCGGCCGGCAAGCCCACCTCGTCCCGGTCAACATATCTGTCCACTCTCGCGTTACCGGCGCGCACGACTACCACTTCGAAGTAGTCAATGACCGCCTGCTCACTCCATTTCTTACTCAGACCGCCCTATTTTCCGCGATCGACGCTACAGAACGAACACTTGGAGCGGGCACGCTGCGATTGCGCGGCTCGGTTCAGTTTGCGGGCGACCTCCCGGCCCTGCGCATTCACGACATATTTATTAGCGATAGCGGCTTGGTCCAGCAGGTCTCAACCGATGCCGTTGTCTCGCTCGGATTCGCAATGGGCGCAGGGTTTGCGGATCTTCATATTAAGGACATCTCGTTCCAACTCGAGCCCGTCGAGACGAAACTGCAGCTCCTGATCTCTCAAGTCTGGACTTCCCGCCGTGAAGTCCATCCGGGCGATTCGCTTCAAATATCCGCGTTATTGCTCGGTGAAGATGGTCTGGAAGTGACGCGGGCTACAACGTATCAGGTTCCTATCGGCGCTCGTAGCGGCACGCTCAACTTCACAATCAGCGACGCCAACAGTCTCAATTTTCCTGAGTTCGCCGGATTGAGCTCGGCATCTTTGCACACGCCTGCGCAGTTGATCCAAACCGTGAATCGTTTTCGTGGAAGCGACTCAGCCTATGTGCGCGTGTGGCGTCCGGAGCCTTCCTTTTCCATCTCTGGACCCATGCCAGGCGGCGAGTTGACCGATCCGCCTCCATCCGTGATGCTGATACTCGCGAATCCCGCAAGCTCCGTGAACAACAGCTCGCCGCTTGCCATGATGCGCGGCTCCGATGTTGCCGAGATTCCCTTGCCCGTCGATGGCCATGTGGTTACCGGTTCGAAAACCGTTCAGGTGGACGTAAAAGAGTGAAGCGCAACCTGGCGTTCGCCTTGTGCGCGCTTTCGTTCGTCCTCTTCGGCGCGACCAGCACCACGTGGGAAGTGACCGGCTTCACCGAACTTTTGAAAGGTCATCTTTCCGGACTCTCACTTACCGCCGACGGCGTCCTACAGCTCGGCCCATCTCTTGCGTTTCGAGCAAATCTCGATCAACCTGCTCTATGGAGTGTTGCGGCCGCGCCTGACGGCACGATCTACGCCTCCACTGGTCATCGCGGAAAAGTATTTCGCATCTCGCGTGATCGAAAAATTGCGCTCGTTTGGACGGCTGATCAGCCGGAAGTTTTCGCTCTCTGCCTCGACCGAAAAGGCGTGCTCTACGCAGCCAGCTCACCGAATGGCGGTGTGTACCGCATCGAGAACGGCAAGGCGACTGAGATCTGGCATTCACCCGCGAAGTACATCTGGGTGTTGCAGCCCATCCCGGACGGCACTTTATATGCGGGAACTGGCGATCAGGGCCGCATCTACCGAATCACAAGCGATAACAAAACAGATCTATATTTCGAGACCGGGCAATCGAACGTGACCGCTTTGGCTCTCGGCCCAAATGGCGAGCTCTACGCCGGCACCGACCCAAACGGATTACTCTACGAAATCTCGGGACCGAAGCAAGGAACCATTCTGTTCAATTCCACGCTTCCCGAGATTCATGCCATCGCGGTTGATCCAAACGGCATTGTCTATGCGGCCGCGATGGGAGGATCTGTCGCGACCCGCACGAAAAACCCTCCCACGTCAACTGCCACGACTTCCGTGGGCCCCGTCATCGCGACCACTCCCACCGTCATAACAGTTACTGAAGCCAAGCAGAGCGGCGCTCCTTCCGATGAAGAACAGAATCCGGGAGGTTTGAAGCCGGGCGCTCAACAACCTTCTGGAACCGCATCATCGACCTCAACGGCGACCGCGGGAACTGCGCAAACTATCGAAGTCAGCGGTGTCGAGAAATCGGCCATCTATCGCATTGGTCTCGATCACACCGTCGAGACGCTGCGCACTTCAAAAGAAGATAACGTCTATGATCTCGCTCTCGAGCCCAACGGCCTGCTCTTTTCGACCGACGTTCGCGCCCGCATTTACCGGCTTGTAAACGGCAAATCCACATTGCTCGTCGAACCCGGCGACGGTCAAGCAACGCGCATTCTCGAATCCGGCTCCGTTTTGTATGCCGCGCTCAGCAGCCCAGGCCGTCTCGAAGCCTTTGATATGGGGAGTAATGGAGCCGGCTCCTACGAATCGCAGGTTCACGACTCCAATACTGTCGCTCGTTGGGGTCATCTGCAGTGGCACGGGTCCGGTACCGGCATCCTATTTAGAACTCGCACCGGCAATGCGGCTCGCCCCGATTCCACCTGGAGCTCTTGGTCCGCTCCCATCAGTAATCCCCAAGAAGCTCTAATCAGCAGTCCGCCGGGCCGCTTCATTCAATGGCGCGCTGAATGGCCGGCGCGAAGTACCGCGCAGCTCGACACAATCGATGTCCCTTACCTGGCTCAGAACACGCCACCTGTGATTCGCAGCATTACGGTCACGTCCGTTGTCGGCACGAATGCCGCGAAAACAACGGCCAGCACCGCAACCTCGTCAGCCGCGTACTCGGTCACGGTCACTGATACCGGAGATGCGCCCGCCGCGAGCTCGACCACCACTCCCGGCCAAACCGTCTCGCGCCTGCAAACAACCCAGACGCAGCTCTCCTGGCAGGCCGAAGATGCCGATGGAGACAAGCTCGTCTATTCGGTCTATTTCCGCGCGGAAGACGAAAAGGAGTGGCAGCTCATTCGCAGCCGCATGTTTGAAAACACGCTCTTACTCGATCCCGACGTTTTTGCCGACGGCCGCTATCTCTTCCGCGTCGTCGCGTCCGACGCTCCCTCAAATGCGCTGCAGTACGCTCGCCAAGCCGAGCTTGTCAGCACTCCCGTGCTCATCGACAACACGCCTCCCCTCGTCACGCCCGGAGCGCCGCAGCGCAATGGCGATTCACTCGATATCGACGTCGACGCGCGCGATTCAACCAGTCCTCTACGCCGTTGCGAATATTCCCTTGATGCCGGTCTCTGGCAGCCCATCGAAGCCGTTGACGGCATCACCGACTCCCCACACGAGCAGTTCCATTTGCACTTGGACAAACTCCGCCCCGGTGAACATCTGCTCGTCTTTCGCGTCTACGATTCGGCCAACAACGCAGGATTGGCGAAGGTGGTGCTGCGGTGACCGGTTTGAAAGCATTATCGCCCAAGAAGCAAATCCGCAGTAAAGGAAAAATCAGATTCTCTGTGTTTTGCGGTACAAGCGTTGACGGCTTCCTGGCGCGCCCAGACGATACGTTAGATTTTCTGAACGCGGGTGAAGGCGTGCCCCACGGGTTTCCTGAGTTCTTAAACAGTGTGGACGTGGTCGTAATTGGGCGGAGGACGTTTGAGGTGGTCCGCGATCTCGGCCACTTCGGGCTGTACGGGAAAAAGCCGGTAGCAGTGCTGAGCAGCAGGCCTCTCGATCTTTCATCCATCAAAGCCAGGCTCGAGCAGATGTCAGGCACACCGCACGAGATCGCTGCGCAACTGGAAAAGCGCGGATTCAGGCACGCCTATGTCGATGGCGGGATAACAATCCAACGATTTCTGCTGGCTGGCTTAGTTCACCGGATCACTGTAACCCGCGTGCCAGTCCTAATCGGACAGGGGATTCCGTTGTTTGGGCGGCTGCCACATGACATTTACCTACGTCATCTGTCGACGCGATCCTACAAAGGCGGGCTGGTACAGAGCGAGTACGGAGTTGATGGCCCGAGCGGCACGCAATCCCGGAAAAAACCGCAAGCATTCTTGCCAGAAAAGCGCAAAACAAAGAAATAACCGGGCGCATCCGGAGCCGCTCTATCCCAAAGATTTCGAACGCGAGCGAGATCTGCGCGACGCGAGAGAGTGCACTGCCGCCACAACGAGAGGAATCATTCGCAGTCGTTCATGATGTCCGTGTCTGGTTCGACGCTTAGTTCGGGAAGGCTTACTCGTCGTCTATGCAACCCGACTAGGTGTTCGGGCTCGCTATTTCCCCACAAAAAAAAACTCCACTCCGGAATCATCCTCCTTAGGTTTCATGTAATAGAGATGGACCCGAAGGTAAGGATAGTTCTGCCGTATCAGATTACGCGTCTGCAGCAGATCTCTCGTTTGCTGTGCTCGAAGCTGGTCAGGCCCGAAGTTTTGATAAGCTGGCGCCGAACGATAAGCCGCACACAGTTCATGCCCGACGATAACGACATGCGCCAGGTGATGTTTGTCGATAAAAAACCTAGTCCAGTAATCCGTCGCAGTTTCCGTTGACGGATGACCCGTCTCGCTGGCTGAGAATTGCAGCTGAGAACCCGGCACAAAGTAGCGATCTAGTCTGCGCAATCCGAGCTTTTGCCTTAAATGTTCGCGGAAGTCGTTAACCTGTTCCTCGAACCGCCCATCGCCACACACCACGAGCAGACCATCCAAATGATGATCTGCATCGAACCGTTTGTCGCTCGTAAATTCCGGTCTGTCTGAAATCACACTCTCCTTAAAATCCTTTCCGCTTATAAACTTTCGTTCGAATTTTCCGGCCTGCTTCCCTCGCTCACTCGCGGTCGCTCACGATTTAACAAAAAGTTCACGCAATTCAGACACAACAGATTGAGTTAAGCGTGACCCTAAGAACTGAGGACATCAGCGTCCCACGCTCTATCAGCAATTCGAACTATTTTTGAGGTGTTCAAATGAATAAAATCTCGCATCGCAGATTCACATTGAATTTTACCGATGCAGCGCTCACCGTACTTTTGACGTGCTTCGTCCTGGCCGCCACGGCAACCTCGGCCAAGGCCAACGACGGGCAGTTGGATCCCAGTTTCGCCAGCAACGGAATCTTTCTCGATAATTTCAATGGTTCAACAGGCGCGGCCAGCGTGGTAGCCGTGCAGTCGGACGGCAAAATCGTGGCCGCTGGACAGTTGGGCCAATCCACGCAGAGTAGGGCTGTGATCATACGCCTGAACAAGAATGGCTCTCTCGATAACACGTTCGGCTCAGGCGGTGCCGTTACGGTTCGTTTAGGCGATTGCGCCCACGAGATCACCGGAATGGCTATTCAAAACGGCGGGAAAATTGTAGTCTCCGGTCTCGCGGAGTTTGGCGATCCAAAGCTGTTTCGCCTAAACAGCAACGGCACTTTCGATACTTCGTTTGGAAATAGTGGTTTCGTGGATTTGGGCGCCTTGCGTCCCGGGCCTTTCGTCCTCCAGCCAGACGGGAAAATACTTCTGATTGGCGAATCCTTCAATCCAAGCAGCTCTCTTGTCCCGGAGATGCAGAGATTCAACAACAACGGTCAGCTAGACAAGACTTTCGGTAGCGGCGGCTCTGCGCTCTTAGTCTTCAGCGGGAACGCGATTGCGTTGCAACCCGATGGTAAGATCCTGATCACCTCCACCGGATTCTCTGGAGCGGGCACGCTAGTGAGATACAACAGCAACGGAACTCTGGATACCACGTTGGGGACGTTCGGGCAGGTCGCAGCTCTTGCTGCGCCAGGGCTTGCCGTCCAACCAAACGGAGGAATCGTGACCGAGGGCACGATCGCGACCGAAGCGTCTTCGAACGGCAACAGCACTGGATTCGGCCTGATGCGTTTTGACGCGAGCGGAGCCATTGATCCAACTTTCGGGACTCACGGAGCGGCTTTCGCTGCGTTTCCCGATCTGCCGGCCGCCGCAGCAGGCCCGCTCGTCATCCAGTCGAATGGCGACATTGTGGTCGCAGGATCGGCGGCAACACAGGGCTCAACACCCGGTGGGTCCTTTGCACTGGCTCGATTCCTTGGCACAGGACAACTCGACAACACCTTTGGCGATGAAGGCATCGTCACGACTAACTTGGGCGCGGGCGCCGTCCCAAGCATCGCTGCCCTCGCGATCCAAACTGATGGGAAGATCGTCGCGGCCGGGACAGACGGTGCAGGAAATCTTGTGGTTGCGCGGTACTTGGGAAAGTAATTAGCGGGAGAGCGTAACTGGATAATCTCGCTCGTCGCCGTCTTGTACCGACTCACATTCCATCTTCCGCATACGTCCGCGCAGGAACTCCCGTTCCACTGGATTGGTTACCAGCGCAGCGGCGCGCTGGTATGCCTCAATCGCCTCAGGCCGTCGCCCCAGCCGCCGAAAGAGGTCAGCACGCGCGGCGTGGAAAAGGTAATACTGATCGAGCGAGGCGGCAAGATCATCCATCCGCCTTAGACCTTCCTCGGGACCCGCGCTCATCGCCACCGCAGCCGCGTGATTCAGCGCAATTACCGGCGAAGCGTTATACCGGAACAGGATCTCGTAGAGCTCCGCGATCTGAGCCCAGTCGGTCTCCTCAGATGTTCTTGCCTGCGCGTGCAGAGCCGCGACCATCGCCTGCACCTGATACGGCCCAGGCTGCCGCGGTCTCAAAATTCGTTCGAGCAATGTCAGACCCTCCGCGATCGCGGCGCGGTCCCACAGCGAGCGGTCCTGTTCCTCCAGCGTGACTAGAGCGCCGTCGGCCACTCTCGCTACCGAACGGGAATTCTGAAGCAGCATCAGCGCAAGCAGTCCGAAGTTCTCCGCATCGTCCGGAAGCAGCTCGCATAAAACCCGGCCCAGCCGGATCGCTTCTGCGCACAAACCCTCGCGGATCAGGCCATCACCCGAGCTTGCTGTATACCCTTCGTTAAAGATCAAGTAGATCACTGTCTGCACTGCGGCCAGCCGCTCGTCGAGGCGTTCTGGTCCAGGCACTTCATACGGAATCCGCGCTTCCTGAATCTTTCGTTTTGCGCGCACAAGGCGTTGCGCCAGCGTGGGTTCGGACAATAGGAATGCCCTAGCGATCTCTGTGGTGGTCAAGCCTCCAAGCGTACGCAGGGTTAGCGCCACCTGAGCCTCGCGGTTTAGCGCGGGGTGGCAGCAAGTGAATATGAGACGTAACCGGTCATCCGGGAAATGCATGAACTCCTCCTCGGACTCCGTGAGAGCGGAGGCAGAAGACTCGATCTCATACCGCACCGAATTCTGTTTCTCGCGGCACGTGCGATCCCTTCGACCAGCATCGATGAGCTTCCGATGCGCGGTCGTTGTCACCCACGCCGCAGGATTCGCCGGTACGCCGTGCTTGGGCCAGGAGACCAGCGCCGCGGTGAAGGCCTCCTGCATCGCTTCCTCTGCGCGATCGAACGATCCCGAAATGCGGATGAGACTGGCGATAATCCGTCCCGATTCCTCACGGAACACGCTTTCCGCCAGCGAATGGATGTCAGTCATCCCGCGGGAGACCAGGCATGGGCCGGATCTCGATACAGCCTGCGCTCCCTTTGCATGCCGTCGGAATTCTGGCGGCCCACTCAATCGCTTCGTCAAGGTTCTCGCAATCGAGAATGTAATACCCCGCCAGTTGCTCCTTGGTCTCGGCGAATGGTCCATCCGTAATCAGCGGTTTGTGATTTTGCACTCGCACTGTAGTCGCGGTGCTCGTAGGCGACAAAGGCTCTGCCGCTAACAAAATGCCCTTACGCGCGGTCTCCTCGATCACCACGCGGTGCGCTGTCTTAATCCGTGCTCCTTCCTCTGGAGACGGACCGCCTTCACTTTCCCGCGTATAGATCAGCATCATGTACCGCATCGTGATCAGCCTGTGGGAAAACCGGGTTCCGCTTTCACCTCTAAGAGCTGCCTTCTATGGCGCTCCGTGTGTCCCGCGGCAGCAAGAATCCATTGATAGCCGTCCATCAACGTGTACTCGCCATTCGTAATCGCATTCAGCGGTGGCGAGAACACGCGATGTTGTCGCAATCCTGGCGTGGATTCCAGGCGGTCGATCAGCCGCTGCGTATTCGCCCTGAGACGGTTCAGCGATTCGGTAGGCCTCCACCGTCCGCGAGGATGCACCGATTCCGGAGCCAGGAATTTGCGGCTCCGGTCCGGGACTGTCACTTTCACCACCGAATCTATGATGTGCGATTCGGAGCTGTGACTCTCGGGTGCCTTGGCGAGCCCTTCGCCAATCGGGCCCAAAATCAAATCCTGAATAACAACCATATGCTCAACGATGCCAGCGACCGACCAGCCGCCTGATGCTGGGCCGTAATTCCAAGCTGCTTCGGACAGCCCCTCAGTGGATACGAATACGCGCTCGCAGGCCTCTTCTAGATGTTGCCGCGCCTCGTCGATCTCGGCTGGCGCGAGTTCCTGATTTATCGCACTAACGCTTGTCATTTTGATCTCACTCCTTATTAGGGCTACGCTAACTCACGAATACTTCTGAATCGGCCGGACCTCTACCGAGCCGAATCGGGCGCTGGGAATCTTCGCCGCAATTGCTGCGGCCTGATCCGGACTGTCCGCGTCAATCAGATAGTAGCCCCCAAGCTGCTCTTTGGTTTCGGCAAATGGGCCGTCTGTCACGAGCGGTTTGTCATCCCGTACACGAACGGTTTTAGCGGTGCGAGTAGGCTGCAGCGCGTTGCCGCCCTTAATGGCTCCAGTAAACTCCTGGCCAAAAGCCCGGTACGACTGGATCTCGCGTTGCAACTCGGGCGAGTTGAAATTCGCCCATCGTTTTTCATCTTCGTAGATTAACAGCAGGTATTGCATTTTCTAGCCTCCTGCTAGTACGACGAGCGAACAGCAACAGATCGACAATCCACACCGCCCGGTAACGAAATTTTTTCCTCTGCCTCAGATACGGGCAACCCAGCCGCGCGAACGTGCTTCTTATACGGAGTGGCCTGTGAGAAAACGAGCAAGCCCGCGCGGCGTGCTGTTATCAAACAGGATCAGCATTAACCGTGCGCCAGCACGGTTTCGAGCGAACGAGCCACAAATGCCATTAGCCCCTCGATCTGCTCTCGCGTAACCGGAAACTGCTCAATCACCTCATCAATACTCATCCCGGCTTCCAGGTTTTCGAACACAACTTTAACCGGCGTCCGGGTT
>JAFAYL010000042.1 GCA_019240405.1 Acidobacteriaceae bacterium | reverse complement strand
TCATAGCGCAGAGGCGCGCGGCGGCATCGACGATCTCGACTCCTCGGAGCGCGTCGAGCTTGAGAAAGCGCTTCTCTTCGGCATCCATCTCGCGAGCGTAATGCTTGCTGATGTATTCGTGTGCGGCGAGCAGGAATCCTCCGGTACCTGCGGCCGGGTCCATGATCGTCATGCCCGGCTTGGGCTGCATGACGTCAACGATGCCGCGTATGAGCGGACGCGGCGTGAAGTATTGTCCGGCGCCGGACTTCACGTCTTCGGCGTTTTTCTGCAGCAGACCTTCGTAGATGTCGCCTTTGACATCGGCGTCGAGAGTGGACCAGGATTCTTTGTCAATGAGGTCGGCGATGAGGCGCTTCAGCTTGGCCGGGTCCTGAATTTTGTTCTGGGCTTTACGGAAGATGGTGCGGAGCATGCCGGGTTCTTTACCGAGAGTTTCGAGCGTGCGCCGGTAATGGTGTTCGAGCGGAATGCCGTCGAGTTCCAGCAAGCTAGGCCAGTTGTATTCTTCGGGGACGATAGAGGGCTGATTGTAAGGCGGCTGGGTGCGCTCGTGCGCCATTTTGAGAAAGAGCAGAAAGGTGAGCTGCTCGACGTAATCGCCGTAGGAGAGGCCGTCATCGCGGAGGATGTTGCAGTAATTCCAGAGTTTATTGACGAGAGTGGATGAGGTGGTGGACATATTGGTACGCAACAAATTCTAAATTCGCCGCAAAGTCAGGACGTTTCTCGTGCTCTTTTCGAATTCGGAAACGACTACGGCGTTACGGCGAATCAAGTCAGCGGCAATTTCGGTGGAGTAATTCATGCGATCCAGGAAGATGAGTTTCGGGGGTGCGCCGCGCTGCGCGGACAGACGTATGAAATCAGTATCCGATGTGACAACAGTGAACCCGGCGGACTTGGCAAATTCCCAGATGACTTCGTCTGGTGTTTCACCCGCGAGGCCGATTAACATAAGCTGCGACGAACCGGGGAACAGATCTTGCAGCAGGCCCACAATTCTACGCGACAGGTTCGCGTCGAATAAGAGCTTCACTGGGTGACTTTATCTTTGAGCTCGTATGCGAACTGCAAGGCGGCGAGTAGATCCTCATGGGTCAGCTCCGGATAATCTTCGAGGATTTGGCCTTCGTTTGCGCCGGCGGCCAGCCATCCGAGTATGTCCCAGACCGTGATGCGTGTTCCGCGTATGATGGGCTGGCCGGAGCGAACGCCGGGCCGGACCACGACGCGCGATGATGTGAGGTCAGTCGCCATCATTTCGATTGTAGTGCAGCTTGGCGTGTTCTCAATCGGGTGCGCCGGGATTTGAGCGGGCCTGCTATTTCACGGTCGCGTTCGGCCCGGATGCGTTCGAGAAGAACGCTTGCCGGTTCGTCATTCGGATCTTGGGGCACGAGTTGACCGGAGAAAGCTTTGGCGAGGATGGCTTGGCGGAGGTGTGGGGTGCGAGTGATGAGGGCCTTAAGCTCTGAGTCAACACGGTCGGAATACAAAAGGGTCTGCTCGAAGAGGTCAGCCGCCGCGGTCTGCTCCTCTCCCGTTACGACAGGCACTGGTGCTGATTTGATATCGGCTCCCGAAATGCCGGACTGACCGGCTGTTGTTCGCACGCGGCTCCGGATGTGTTCACTTGCTTTTCCGCCGTTGAACATCAGCTCATAGAAGCGTGCGTCGTGCCCAGTGGGTAATCGGGCTCGAATCAGCTTGTCGGGATAATAAAGGGTCTCGTTCAGGACGGGAACGCGTGCACAGACCCCAACAAGTTGAGGGTTGCCGTTGTATCGCGTGAAGAGCAGGTCGTTTTCTTTCAGTTCGAAGCCCTCGTGCAAACTGGCGTCCGCAAGGTATCGTCTCTCAGGCAGATGTAACCGAAACGGGCGTACCGCGCTGATTTTCAAGATTGGGAATCCCGATGCAGCGGTTGGCTTTTCCGATATCCCGTTCCTCAAGGAGGTGATGAGTTGACCGAAAGGTACATGCTTCCTAGAGCTGAATGGCGCACACGTATTTCTGATCGCGGAACGTCTGAATGCCCGTGCGCGGGTTCTGGCTTGAGCGGTCATTCGCTCGGCCTCATCCAGGCGTGTGAAGTGTTTTTCGATTTCGGCGACGATGCGGCGCTGCTCGGCGAGCGGCGGAAGCGGAACGCTGAGCTCAGCCAGTTTTGTGGCGTTGATGTTCGGCTGCGCAATCCCTAATCGGCTCCGCAAAATCTGGTTCCAGTAGTGGGCCGATTGGAGGAAGTATTTCAGGAATAGCTCCGTGCTTGGAAGCTTCGGACGCAGCCTTATGAGGTATGAGGCGAATAGAGCTTTTGGGGGCTGCGTTTCGATGAGCACGGTTACCCCTGCATTCGCACCCGCGCGTGAGATAAAGATGTCACCCTTGCATACGGTAAAGTCGGCCGGTTCTGCCGGGATCGCAGATGCATAAGGAACCTCGTTCCAGTCGAGTGAGCGCTTTGACATATCGCTCGTGCGAAGTAGTTTGAAAACCGCCGGGCGACTTGCTGTCGCGCTTGTGGTCCAACCGTACTTGGGTTTATGGCATATTTCGCCTAGCGTGGCCGTTGTCCAGCCACTCGGCAGTTCATTCACTGCACCAACCTCGTGTTGAGCTCGTTCAAAATGTCCGGGAGCTTGGGGCCGAAGAGCTGATAGGCGCGGCCGAGGCCGCCGTGCTCGCTGAACGGCACGTAATCGAAATCATCGGTCGTGATTTCTAAGCTGGTGGCGATGTGCTCGGCGATGTGGTGCAGCCACTGCAATTGCTCGTCCGTGAGGTTTGCGCCGAGTTGTTCCTGCTCGGAGAGCCAAACTTGGAATTTCTCGCGAACTTTGTCGGGATATGGTCGAAGCTCGGGCTCGGCTCCGATCGCATAGGAAACGAGAGAAACGAGATCGGTCATGACGCGCTGGCCGGAGCCGCGAACTTTGGAGTGATCGAGCTGCTCATAAGCTCGCCAGAGAATTTCAGGAGTCCAGGCGGGGTGCGGGCGCTGAATGGCTGCGGCGAGTTCTTTCACCTGCTTGTATGTGAGGCGGTTCTTCCAGGGGCGGCTGTACAGGATTTCTAGCGCGGCGATTTCCTGCTTGTTCTCTTCGAGAAATTGACGGAAGGATTGCGTCATTTCTTTGGCTTTATCTTGGGAATCACCTGAGAAGCCGGCGTGGAGCAGTTGATCTTGGGAAACCATGTCGATCGTCTGCTCATAACTGCTCTTTAGCGTGGTCACGAGATTGCGCAGTTTGGGAGAGAGAAACGGTTTAACGGCTTCTTTACGAAGGCGCTCAGCTGTTGAAGCGATCTGGTCGGGAGTCGGATCTTCGACGGCGTGCTCGGCTTTTGCTTCTTCGAGCTGGATGTCGGGATCAGTGGAATTGGCGAGTGCGCGAACGAGATCGGAGAGATGGGTACCGCCGGTAAGGTCGGCCACTTGCGTCTGGTCAGCGTGAGAAAGCTGGCGGTCGAGGCGCGTGAGACGTGAGGCGAGCGTGCTGAGGATCTCAGGGTCGGTGCTGCCGAATCCGACGGATTCGATGAGCTTTTCAAACGCGATGTTGCGGTTGCGATCGAGGGGAGGAGCTTCGACGAGAGCTTCTCTGCAGAGCCCGATGGGGTCGACGATAACGAAATGCGTTTTGGCGCGGGCGTCCGGGGTCACAGCGCGGAGGTCGTCTTGCTTGATGACGCGCACGCCGCGGCCTTTCATCTGCTCGAAGAGGTTGGGGCTGCGTACTTCGCGCAGGAACATGACAACTTCGAGCGGGCGGATGTCGGTGCCGGTCGAGATCATGTCGACGGTAACGGCGATACGTGGGTTGTAACTGTTGCGGAAGGACTGAATGATGGATTCGGCCTTCTCGCCGGTCTGCTCCCAGAAATCCTGTTCGATTTCTGTGCCATCTGGGGCTTTGATCTTGCGTCGCGTGCGGCGGGAGCCGGTGCGGTAGGTGACTTTCTGGCAGAAGTCGTTGCCTTTGGCAAATTCTTCACGGACGATTTGGACGATGTCGTCGGCGTGGCTGTCGTCTTTGGCGAAGATGAGCGTTTTGGGAACGTGGGTGCGGCCGGGGAAGATTTCGGTGAAGAGCTTTTCTTTGAAGGTGCGGATAACGGTGCGGATCTGGTCGGTGGCGACCACGTCGCGATCGAGCTGGCCGGCAGTGTAGGTAAGGTCTTGATCGAGTAGCTCGGCTCGGCGGGCGCGGGTGAGGCGATCGCGCTTATCAACGTAGTAGCCGGCTTCGACGCGGGAGCCGGCCTCGGTGATTTGGGTGCGAATCTCGTAGATATCGTAATCAACGTTGACTTCGTCCTCGACCGCCTGCGTGTGGCTGTAATCCATAACGAGATTGCGGTTGAAGAAGCCGAGGGTTTGACGGGACGGAGTGGCTGTGAGGCCGATCAGGGAGGCATCGAAATACTCGAGCACTTGACGCCAGAGATTGTAGATGGACCGATGACATTCGTCGGTAACGATGAAATCGAAAGTCTCGATGGGGATGGCTGCGTTGTAGGTGATGGGATCGGGGAGGCGGGTGAGGTCGGCCCAGGTTGCGGCGGAGCGCTCTTCTTGCTCATCGTCGGTGATCTCGCGGCCAACGAGCATGGAGTAGAGGCGCTGGATGGTAGTGATGCAGACCTTGCTGACCAGGTCGATTTTGTTGGAGGAGAGAAGCTGAGCGTTGTAGAGCTCAGTGAATTTGCGGCCGTCGTCGGGCGTGACGAATTGCTGAAATTCGTTGAGAGTTTGGCGGCCCAGAGTGCGGCGGTCGACGAGGAAGAGGACGCGGCGGGCTCCGGCGAACTTGATCAGTCGGTAGACGAAATTGCAAGCAGTGAAGGTTTTCCCGCTGCCCGTGGCCATTTGGATGAGGGCGCGGGGCCGGTTATCGGCGAGGGATTGTTCGAGTCTGCGGATGGCTTTAATCTGGGCGGGCCAGAGATTGCGTTCATCGAGCGGCGGCATGATGCGGAGCTTGCCGCGAACGGTTGAGCCGGGATTCTTGAGATCGGTCTGAATCCAATTGCTGAATGTTTCGGGTTTGTGGAAGGCAAACACGGGACGGCTACGCGCATCGGGTTCGAGCAGGTTGGTAAAGCGGGTTTCGACGCCGGTGCTTTGGTAACAGAAGGGAAGCGGGCGGCGAGGCGCGGGAAGGTGATCCGGAAGACCTTCGCTGTATTTTGCGGTCTGGATCTCGACAGCGGTTAGAGGACTGCCGGCTTTCTTGGCTTCTACGACCCCGACTGCTGCGCCGTCGACGTAGAGGAGGTAGTCGGCAAAACCCTTCTTAAGGGGATATTCGCAGATTGCGACGCCCTGCGCTGCGGTGATGTCAGTTTTCTCACGTGGCTGGACCGACCATCCAGCCGCGGTGAGGAGCCCGTCGATAATGGCACGGGCTTCCTGTTCGGGAGCCATGGAGTGAAATCAAATGATAACTGAGAGGGAAGAAAAGGGCGCTTACGCTTCCGGCTCGGCTCAAAGTTTATGGCTGACCGGCGCGGGCGAGGCGCATGCCTCGCCCCTACATGCGTGACGGAATGGGGCGCTGAGCGGCGTGCCAAGTCACGACGGGACGGCGGTTTTGATGCGTCCGTAGGAAATTGCTTTCTTGAAGATTTCGAAATCGGCTTCGGTGAGGGAGGCGTATTCGAGGCCGTAATGAACGATGGATTTCACCACCTTATCGGGCGCGCCGACGTAGCCTTTGATCATCAGCGCGTCGCCGGATCGGGCGTGGCCTCGGGCCAGAAGTTCGCCTGCAATGGTCGCGAGACTCCGTAAGCCTTCACCTCGCAACTGGCGCAGATCGACGGTGCCCTTGTGATCATTGAGCTGCCGGACGAGATAATCATGCTCGCCGATCCGGGTCCAGCCGAGGAGGAGATCCGACAGCGGCTGAATTTTGTGCTGCCCGACCACGACGCGTTGCCCTTCATTGGGGTAAAGATCGCTTTTGATGTAGGGCGTATAGGCGGATCGGACCTCCTGCTTGAGTTGTAAGAAGAGTGGATCTTCGGCGCCGCTGCCCTCCATGAGAACGACGTAATCGCGAAGGCCGACGCTTCCGGTTCCGACGACTTTGAAGGCCACGTCCAAGGGCCGGAAGAAATCGAATAAGTGAAGCCGCTCGGGTGGAAGCGATTGGCGATAGAGCAAGAGGCTGGCGAGAATTTCCTGGCGGCGTTGGCCGTGCAGCCGCCAGATGACGTGATCGATTTTTCTGAAACGGACGGGGCCGCGGCTGGTGTTCTCGGTGTACTTCTTGAGCAGATCGCAAGGATTGGCGCGCTGCGCATGATCGAAGGCGGCGGAGACGGCTTGCGCCTGCCGCATGCGATGAATTTGGTGGCGAGCAGCGACGAGGATGGGCTGCTCGGCGAGGCGGCAGAGAGAGGCGCAGTAGGTGGCAGCGAAAGCATCAACTGCGGCGGCGCAGGTGGAACGGCGCTGCCCGGCATCCATTCCGGCAAGAACAATGCTTGCCGCCATGCGCTTCACGTCCCATTCCCAAGGGCCGCGGATGGTCTCGTCGAAATCGTTGATGTCGAATATGAGACGGCCGTCGGGCGCTTCGAAGCAGCCAAGATTCTGGAGATGCGCATCACCGCAGAGTTGAACCAGCAAACCGGTGTGTGGCTCGCGGGCAAGATCCGCGGCCATGATGGGAACCGCACCGCGAAAAAAAGTAAACGGCGTTGCGGACATGCGCGCGTATTTCAAGGCAAGCAAAGCGGGGACGCGGCTCTTTCTAGCGCTGAGCAGGGTTTCGATAGGATCGCTCCGTTTTTTGAGGTGCAGATCGCCTAATCTGGTGCGATTGAGATGATTGCGGTGAGTGCGTCCGTCGCGACGCCGTTGCTCGCGGATGGCGGCGCTGGTCTGCGAGATGCGATGGGCTGCAGTGGACATTGATTATCTGAGTCTATTGCAGAGCGAGGGGTGCGGGCGAGGCACGCATTGCCCTACATTGCGCGATAGTAGGTAAAGTATGGCTGCGATTCTCCCATTGGCGCTCGATGTCGCCACGCTGGAACGGGTGATCTTACGGCCCGAGGAAAAAATGCAAGCCTACATGCGGAATGAAGTAGAGCTTGGCTGGCTGATCGATCCGCAATCGAAGACAGTGACGATCTACAGCGCGGATAGGCAATTGCCGAGTGAACTAGTGGATCCAGACCGCGTAACCGGCGAAGGACCCGTCGCGGGCTTCCTTCTGGAACTTAAGCAGATCTACGATCAACTCTAGAGCGCCGGAGTGCGCGCCTAATTGAACGAATTCACAGGTGAGCGGGTCATTCCGGGGACGGTCGGAGCGGATCTGTGGAACGAGCATATCTCGCGGTACCGGTTTGCAAGCCAGTTCGTCAGGGGTAAGCGCGTGCTGGATGCGGGTTGCGGGACGGGGTACGGGATAGCGTTACTTGCAGACCAAGCGGAGTTAGCGGCGGGATTTGACATTTCGAGTGAAGCAGTTGAGTATGCTGCGCGCCATTTTCCGGGAGGAAAGTTCTTTGTGGCTTCGGCGCGAGTTTTTTCCCTGCCGAGCGCATGTTTCGATGTCGTGACCGCTTTCGAAGTGATTGAGCACCTGGAAGATTGGCAGAACCTGATTGAAGAATCAGCGCGTGTGCTAAGGGCGGGCGGGATTTTTCTGGTTTCGACGCCGAATAAGACTTATTATTCGGAGACGCGCAAAAAAGCGGGGCCGAATCCGTTTCATGCGCACGAGTTTGATTTGGAGGAGTTTGAGCAAGAGCTCAAACGTGTGTTTCCGTTTGTACGGATTCTGGGCCAGAACCGTCAGGAAGCTATCCTCTTTGCGGACGGAAGCGGCTCGAAAGGAAACGCGTTCGTTGAGCAAGAGCCCATAATCAGCGACGCTCATTTTTTCTTGGGAGTGTGCGGAGCGGAGCCGGTTGAGATTCCTTGTTTTGTGTACGCGGCGAGCGGCGGAAATCTGTTGCGGGAAAGAGAGCGCCATATCGCGTCTCTTGACGCGCAGGTGAGTGAGGCGCGCGCGGAGCATCTGAGGTTGCTTGAAGAGCACCGGTGCCTAGAGGCGGAATTGGAAAGACACAACGCTTGGGCGCTGGGTCTGGATGCGGAGCTGGGCACAAAACGAGCAGAGCTCGAAGCGAGGCAGCGAGAGCTGAGAACCGAACAAGCAAGAGTGGACCGTTTACTTCATGAGCGCATGCTGATCGCGCGTTCGCGGTGGATCAGGCTGGGGCGCGCATTCGGGGTTGGGCCGCAGCTTGAAGACAAGGCGTAATGAAGCAGTTTTTCCGGTTCTGTGCACAACTGCTGTTGTGCGCGATCAGTCCGGCCCTTCTTCTTATCAGCGCTATTTCGTTGGGCGCCGCGGATCTGTTTTTTTTATTGTTTGGCAAGAAGAGATTGACGGCGGCAGAAGCGCCGAAAACGCGCGCGGCGAGCGTTGTGATCCCAAGCTGGAACGGCCGAGATTTATTGGAGAAATTTCTGCCGTCAGTTATTGCGGCTACGGGCAACCGTCCGGAGAATGAGGTTATCGTCGTCGATAACGGTTCAACGGATGAGACGGTGGAGTTCGTTCGCGAGGGTTTTCCGCGTGTGCGTGCGCTGGCGCTCGATCGGAATTTGGGATTTGGCGGCGCGTCGAACGCAGGAGTTAAAGCGGCAAAAAATGGCATCGTTGTGCTGCTGAACAACGATATGCGGGTGGACGAAGCATTTCTGGGGCCGCTGCTGGAGCCGTTTTCGGATCCGCTAGTTTTTTCAGTTTCATCACAGATTTTTTTTGCGGATCCGGTGAAGCGGCGAGAAGAAACAGGACTGACGGAAGCCTGGTGGGAGCGAGGGCGGATCCGAGTGAGTCACCGCGTTGACGCGAGCATCCGCGGGCTTTTCCCGTGCGCGTATCCGGGAGGAGGATCCAGCGCGTTTGATCGAAAGAAATTTCTCGAGCTGGGCGGGTTCGATGAGCTCTTCCGGCCTTTTTATTTTGAGGATACGGATCTAGGGCATTTGGCGTGGAAGCGTGGGTGGAAGGCGCTGTATCAGCCGCGAAGCGTGGTGCATCACGAGCATCGCGGGACTATTGGGAGTCGTTATTCGAGAGACTTCATTGAAGGCGTTCTGAAGAAAAACGCGATGCTGTATTGCTGGAAGAATATTCACGATTGGCGCATGCTGGCGGCGCATTTCGGTGCGGTGTTTGCGAGCTCCGTGAGCGCAATGCTGTCGGGCGAAGCCGCGGGCCGGTACACTTTTTTGGGCCTGTGGCGCGCATTTCTTCGGTTGGGCGATGTGGTGAAAGCGCGGTGGCGCGCTCGGACGCTGGCAGCGGTTTCAGATAAGGAGGCGCTTCGGCGGACGCTAGGCGGATATTATCGCGACCGGTTCGCGGCGCAGACCGAGCCTGCTTCTGAGCGATTGCAGGTTTTATTTGTGTCTCCCTATCCGATTGAACCGCCGGTGCACGGCGGCGCAGTGTTTATGAAGCAGACACTTACGGCGCTGCGGCCGTTTGCGGATGTGCATCTGATTTCGTTTGTCGATAAGGCGGAGCAGCTCGCCGACCAGGAAGCGTTACGCGAGGCGTGCGCATCGGCCGAGTTTTTCGTGAGGCATGTGATTCCGCCGCGCAACCCATCGACGCTCGTGCCTCATGCGATCAGAGAGTTTGCGGATCGGGACTTTGCGTGGGCGATTCATCGTGCGATCTATTTGCGGGACATCGATGTTGTGCAACTTGAATACACGCTGCTTGGGCAGTACGGAGGCGAGTACGAGCGCATTCCTTGCATGCTGTTTGAGCACGACATTTTTTTTCAATCGCTGGAGCGCGCGATCAGAGCAGGGAAGCTGAGCGCGGTAGCCGTACTCGAATATTTGCGCATGTTGCGCCATGAGCTCGGAATGTTGAAGCGCATGACGCGGGTGCAGGTGTGCAGTCGAGAGAACGCGAGATATTTGCTGGGGTTCTTGCCAGAGCTAAAGGGACGGATGGATGCGGATCTGCGAGCGGGAATCGATACCAGCCGGTATCGGTATGTGACCAGAGGGCGGGAGCGCAACACGATGCTGTTCGTGGGCAGCTTCAGGCACGCGCCGAATGAGGAGGCGGTCAAGTGGTTTGTGCGCGAAGTACTGCCGGCCGTTTTGAAAAGCAAACGTGAGGCGAAGCTCATCGTCGTAGGATCTGAGGCGCCGGCCTCGCTCAGAGATCTCGGCGATCACCCGAATGTGCAATTTACCGGGTTCGTTCAGGACATTCGGGAACCGCTCGAGCAATACGCGGTGTTCGTGTGCCCAATATTGAGTGGATCCGGCATGAGAGTGAAACTGCTGGAGGCGTTTGCGTCAGGGATGCCTGTGGTTTCGACGAGGATTGGGGCGGAGGGATTGGCGGAGAGATCAGGCGAAGTATCTGAGCTCGCGGACGAGCCTGAAGCATTCGCGAGCGCGGTGGTCAGGCTTTTGGATGATGACGAATATGCGCGAGCGCTGGCGGAGAGGGCGCGCGGAATGGTCGAACGCGAGAAGGACTCGCGCGTGCTGGGTGAAAGACTTGCGGCGGTGTATCGCGCGGAAGTGGAGCGACGCAGAACGGTTGCCTGGAAGGCGGCTGTCATAGAGCAGCAGGTTTGAACGGGACCGCGATGCGGAAAGCGTTCGCGCAAACGTAGGTAATGAATTTAGCGCCTGAAGGTCTCAAGCTCTTCCAAGGTGCGCGGCCAATCTGAACCGAGCAGACGCGACAATCCGCGATCGGCAAGCACCCTGCCCTCGGTTTGGCAGCGCCCGCAATAGTTAGTCTCGTTATCGGCGTAGCGTATCCGCAGGATCTTACTGCCGCAGACCGGACAGGGATGACCATAGCGGCCATGCACCGCCATGCCTTCGCGGAACGCGGTGACTTTCTCGGGAAATCGCTCGCGAGCTTCCGCCCGAAGGCGCTCGATCCAAAGTCCGAGCGTGGTTCTTGCAGCGTGGAAGAGGCGATCCCACTGTTCGGGTTTGAGCTTTTGCGTTTGCGCGAGAGGAGATAGCTTTGCGGCGTGCAGGATCTCGTCGGAATACGCGTTGCCGATGCCGCTCACCATGCCCGGGTCCGTTAGCGCTCGCTTGAGCGTATGATTCGCGGCGGTTAGAGCAGATCGAAAAGTTTCAAGATTTGCCGCGAGTATGTCGATGCCGCCCGGGTCTATGGCTCGAAGAGCCTGGTCGCCTTGAAAAAGATGCAGTGATGCTCGATGCTTTGTACCCGCTTCTGTCAATACGACCGAGCCATGAGAAAAATCGAAAGCGGCCAGGCTCTGGCGTCCCGAGAGCTTCGCATTCGGCGGACGCCAATGGAGCCTTCCCGCAATCATCAGATGCAGCACGAGCCACAGGTCACCCTCGAGTCCGAAAACGATGCGCTTACCGATGTGCCGCAACTCGGTGACGGCTCGCGCTTGAACGACAGTAAGGGGCGGATCGGCGGTGCGAAGCAGAAACGGCGCCGCCACGCGAACCCGTTCGAGCGGCTTGCCGAGCACGCGCGGCTCGAGCGCCTCGATGTAAGCGAGGATGTCCGGCAGCTCTGGCATATGCAAATCATAAGCAACACATCGGCTTCAGCTTTGGTTGGGGCGATTGAGGAAGCTGACGGGCCAGCGAATCCACGGTCGTGTAAAGTTAGACGGAATGCCGGCATACGGGTACGTGATCATTGCTATCGGCTTCGTTGCTTGGATCACGCCGTTCTTTCTGATGAAACGTCCGGGGACTCGCGCTGAGAAAGTAGATCGCCGCGCACGATGGGGCATGGTGCTCGAGGGCATAGGGTATGCAGTGCTGTGGCAGAGCGACTTTTGGGCGAGGCCGCCGGGACCTTGGCGGATCGGGCTCTCAATTCTATTTTTCGCGGCCGCGAGTCTGTTTTCGTGGAGCTCAGCCCGCACGCTGGGGCGGCAGTGGCGATTTGATGCGGGTCTGAATCCAGATCACCAACTGGTGCGGTCAGGCGTGTATGGCGTCGTGAGGCATCCGATTTACGCGTCCATGTTGTGTCTGTTTCTGGGTATGGGATTTATGGTTGCGCCCTGGGTGTTGTTTCTAATTGGGGCGGCGATTTTCTTGGCCGGGACGGAAATTCGAGTGCGCGTTGAAGAGAAGCTGCTGGCTGCGCATTTTGGCGCCGAGTTCACGGAATACCGGCGCAGTGTTCCCGCGTATATACCGCTACTGAAGGGCTTCTGAATTTTTGTCGTTCGCTCAGGCGCTGCGATTTTCGAGGAACTCCAGGCGCACCCAGTACCACTTCACCATCAGGCCGACGGCCTCGGCGGCCTCTTCCAGAACGCCGTCGTCGCTCGAGAACGACGGTCGCGCCAGAATCCAGCCGTTCACGGAATGGCCGCCTGTTTTGGCCAAATTCTTTTTCACGAAAGCCATATAGCCTGCCATCTGGCCGATTGTGGCGCAGGGCGATTCCTCGCCCTTAAAGTCGATAACCACAAAGTTCCCGTTTGAGTCGGTGGCGAGCAAGTCGATGCGGCCAAATTCGCCGGCGGGAAACTGGCGTCCGTGGCGGCCAGTGTCGTCTACGAAAAGACGCAATCCAAGGGACTCGAGCTGAAGCAAGAGGGCGTCCATGTCGTGCTCCCTCGCTCCCGAGGAAGGAAGCCCCTTTGCAAGCGGGTCGGCGGGTTCGTCCGCCTGAGGCGTGACTTCCGTCCGGTGAGAGTGCCGCTCAGGGGAGGAATTGATTTGCTCTGCGCTCCTATTGCGGACGTTTTCATCCATCCTCGTGTTGTAGCTACGCGATTCGGTTGCCAGGCCGGCAGCTTCCGCGGACTTCAACTTCAAAATGTCGTTTAGGGCATTCACGTGAAACCACCTAGTCGATCTACTTCAATACATCTCATCGACACTAAGGGTGAGTGCGTGAGGGATTTCTGCGTAGCATTATGAAGAAAGATGGCGATTATATCGGCGATCGTCCCGACGTGGAATAGAGCCGACCTACTCAAGTCCATCCTCACGAATCTGGGTGCGCAGACGCGACCGCCAGATCAAGTGATTGTCGTCGATAACGGCAGTACGGATGCAACACAATTGATTGCCCGGGAATTTCACGTTGATTTGATCGTGTTTCCCGAAAACCGCGGTTTCGCAGCGGCAGTGAATGAGGGAATCAAGCGCGCGAAGGGCGAGTGGCTACTGATTTTAAATAATGACGTGGTGCTGGAGCCGGAATGGCTCGAACGGCTGCTCGCGAGCGCAGAAGAAGAAAACGCGGCGTTCGCGGCCGGTAAGTTGCTGCGCTTGGACGATGTGAACACGATCGATGGCAGTTGGGACTTAGTCTCACGAGCGGCGTACGCCTGGCGCTGCGGGTATGACCGTCCGGACGGCGCAGTGTGGTCGGTCCGGCGGAAGATCTCGCTTGCTCCAATGACGGCAGCGCTTTTTCACCGGCGAGTTTTTGAAAAGGTGGGATTGCTCGAAACGCGCTTTGAATCGTATTACGAAGATGTGGATTTCGGAGTGCGTTGTGTTCTGGCGGGAGTGGAAGGAGTTTATGAACCCGGGGCGGTGGCAATGCACATGGGAAAAACCACATGGGGGAAGCGGAGCCGCCGCATCATGTTTTTAACGGCGCGGAATCAGGTGCTTTTGCTCGCCAAACATTACCCGGCGGAAACACTGCGCCGATTTGCGTGGCCCATATTGGTGGGGCAGATCCTTGCGGTATTGGCGGCTGCGAAGCATGGACATCTTTTTACGGCGCTGCGCGGAAAGTGGGAAGGACTGCGGCAGTGGTCGAGATTCAGAAATGAAGTAAAACCCAAGGGCGCAATCGAGGCGGCGTTTTCAGAGAGCGAGCACGAGATACGAAGGTTGCAAAAGCAGATCGGGTTCGATCTTTATTGGCGGTTTTATTTTGGTTTGGTGCGGAGCGGGTAAAGCCGAGAGCCCCCTTCGAGGCGACTACTGCTCGAATTTGTTGACGAGTCTTCTCGGATTCCGAGTTCGTTCAGCAGCGGGCCGACGTTGTAGAGCTTTCGCAGCACTTCGGTCATTGCGGCGGTGTGGACTGCGACAGAACGATTTACGGTTTCGTCGTAAACATAATCGCCGGCTAGAGATTCGATATTGCCGTCGAAAATCAAACCGACCAGCTCTCCTTGGCGATTGACGACTGGCGAGCCGGAGTTGCCGCCGACGATATCGTTGGTCGTCACGAAATCGAACGGAGTTGAAAGCGTCAGTTTATTGCGGCCTTGCTCATAACGGGCGGGCAACACGAAGGGGCCGCGATCATTGAAACTCGCGGCACGATCGTATAACCCATAAAACGTGGTCTTCGAGGGCGCGAGCGTGCCGTTCATCGGGTAGCCCTTCACTTGGCCATAAGACAAGCGAAGCGTGAATGTCGCATCGGGATAGGTCGATTTGCCGTAGGCCAAGAAACGCGCTTTCCCCAACTGCTCGCCTGCGTGTTGGAGAACGCTGGTTACGTTGTCCTCTCGCCACTTGATCAGCTCACGCCGCATGGGATCAAGTTTTCGGGCGAGCACGATCATGGGATCGGTCGAGAGAGTGACAGCCGCTTCTCCGCCTTCGATCAGTTTTTTGCGGACTTCCGGGTCGGCGAGCTTTGTTCCGTCGACTAATGCGGCAGCAGCATCATCCGGTGATTTGCCGTTCAGAACGATCTTCAAGAATGGATCGTTGTTGCCGAGCTCTTGAAGGCCCGTTCGAAGACTTGCGGCAAGTTTCGCTTTCTCAAACTCGGGGTAGATTGGCGCGGGAGAGAAGAGCTGAAAACGTAACGAGTTTAGTTGCGCTTCCTGATATCCGGGAAGGCGCTCGCCATCGGGCTTTTTGATTTCGGCGACGTAGTCGACGATGGTCTCGGCTTGTTCGGCCAGGGTTGAATCGAGACCGCGAAAAAGGGTCTGCTTAATGCGAGGTTCGTATTTGCGGGTGGCCTCTTCAATTGCTTCCCAGGCTCCGCCGAATCGCTGCTTCCAATCGGAATTAGCCATCACGAGAGCGCGGAAATCCTGCTCTTCTTTTTCTTTTTTCGCAAAGGTCTGCGGGTTGAGAAGGGCATCGCGCTCTCCTTTGATAGCTTTTTGCGAATTCTGCAGATTAAAGACTTCTGACGCGGCTTGGCGAGCTTGCTCCGATCCACGGTTCGAGTACTGCTCAAGCGTGTCGATGCGATCTTTTATGAGATCAAGAATCAGGGGGTCCGCGACATCCCGCTCGAAATGGAGCTGGGAGACGGTGGCAAGACGCCGAGTCGTGCCGGGATTGCCGGAAACGAAGACCAGCTCGCCGTCACCGGCGCCGTTTGGATTCCATTTCAGATAGTTTTCACTGTGTACGGGCTTGCCATTTTCATAAACGCGAAAGAGGGCCAGATCCATGTCGTAGCGGGGATAAGTAAAATTGTCGGGATCACCGCCGTAAAAAGCGGCCTGCTGCTCCGGGGCGAAGACGATGCGGAGATCGGTATAACGCTTGTAGCGGTAGAGCCAATACTCGCCGCCTGAATAGAGCGTGACGACTTGGCTTTGAAGCCCTGTCTTCTGCTGGCTATCGCGCTCGATTTCCGCGATGGCGGATTTTCGCGCCTTGAATTGCTGCTTCTCGTCGGTAATCGACTCGGTCTGATGGGCGATGCGGCCGGTAACGTTTTCGATGGAGACCAAAACTTCCGCTTCGATATCCGGGCATTTGATTTCCTGCTCGCGAGTTTCGGCATAGAAGCCATCTTTGATGTAATCGTGCTGGGCGCTCGAGCTCTTTTGTAACTGTCCGCGAGCCACGTGATGATTCGTGAGAAGCAGGCCTTCGGCGCTGACAAAGGAACCGGAGCCGCCGTCTGAGAGACGCACGGATGACAATTGCAAATGCCGGAGCCAGTCTTTCGAAGCGACGAAATCATATTTCTCTTTTAGTTGTTTGGCGGGCAGATTATCGAAGGTCCACATTCCTTCGTCGGCGAAGAGCATTGGAAACGCGACGGCAAAGGCGGCGAGGCGAGAAAGATGCAAAAGCGAGCGCATACAGCCTGACGGTAACACGGATTGTGGGTTGTTATGTGTTTCGCGATGCGTGCTAGTTTGAAGTCGAAGGCTGCATGGAACGCGGGCTCGTCACGGTTAGTGTCGTTACCTATAACAGCGAAAGGTATATTGCGCAGTGCCTGGAATCGGTGTTCCGGCAGGACTATCCGAGGCTCGAAGTAATTGTTGTGGATAACGCCTCGGCAGATAAGACCCGGTCGATTTTGCGCGAATTTGAAGGACGGGCGCGCGTGATCTATAACCGCCAAAACGTGGGATTCACGGCGGGGCAAAATCAGGCAATCAGGGAGTCGAAAGGCGAATGGGTGCTGGTGTTGAACCCGGATGTGCGGCTGATGCCGGATTGGGTCAGCATGATTGTCGCGATCGCGGACCCAGGCATAGGGAGCGTTTGCGGAAAGTTACGCCGGATGTCGCGGGATTGCGAGATTCCCGAAACGCCGGTTATTGATTCGACCGGGCTTTATTTCACTCCGGCGCTGCGGCACTTTGATCGAGGCAGCGGTGAGCTGGATGACGGGCGCTACGACAAGTTCGAATACGTGTTTGGGGCAAGTGGAGCTGCGGCTTTATACCGGCGAGAGATGATCGAAGACGTAAGCGTCCGAGGGGAATTCTTCGACTCAGATTTTTTTGCTTATCGCGAAGATGCGGATGTTGCGTGGCGGGCGCAATTGCTGGGTTGGAAATGCTTGTATAACCCGCTGGCAGTGGCTTATCACGTGAGGACAGTGCTGCCGACAAACCGCCGTTCGGTGGATCCCGTTTTGAATATGCACTCAGTGAAGAATCGCTGGCTGATGCGAATTAAGAACATGACACCTCATCTTTACTGGCGCACGTGGGTTAGAGCCACGCTGCGGGATGCAGTGGTGACCGGAGGGTGTCTATTCGGCGAATTCAGATCGCTGCGCGGGTTTTGGATGGTTGGCCGGAATTTCTGGCGTTTCTTGAAAAAACGGCGGCAGATCATGGGGCGCCGCAGAGCGAGCGATGAGTATATAGCGCGGTGGTTTTCGAACCAACCCGTGAGTGATCCGGCTCCGGCCATTGAAGCTGCGGTTTTCGAAAGAGAAAAGATCGCAAGCCGATGAGCGCGGAGAGGAAGTAGCGCGCGTTCCCGTTTGCGATGCGCATCGCTTTGCTCGGAACGCGCGGTATCCCGGCCAACTACGGTGGTTTCGAAACATTTGCTGAAGAGATTTCAGCCAGGCTCGTCGAGCGCGGCCACGATGTGACCGTGTATTGCCGGGAGAAGAGCACCGAGCTGATCCATCGCGGAGTGCGGCTGCGGTATGTGCCGACGATCCGGCATAAATATCTCGACACGGTTGCGCATACGGCGGTATCGAGTATTGACGCCTTGTTTCGCCGGTTTGATGTGGCTCTTTATTGCAATGCTGCGAACGCCCTGTTCACATTGTGGCCGCGCCTCGTTGGCGTGCCGACCGCGCTGAATGTAGATGGCGTCGAGCGGCGGCGCAAGAAATGGAACCGCTTAGCGAAGACGTGGTATTTGGTATCGGAATGGCTGGCGACGTGGTGCTGCACCGAAATTGTATCCGATGCCGAGCATATTCGCGAATATTACTTGCAGCGATATCAGAGGGATTCAACGCTTATTCCTTATGGGGCAGAGGTGGGACGTGTGGAGCAGAGCGATCTGGTTCGCAGGCTGGGACTGGAGCCGGGCAAATATGTGCTGTATGTCAGCAGAATGGAGCCCGAAAACAACGCGCTTATGGTTCGGGAAGCGTTCGAGAGAGTGAAGACGGATTTCAAGCTGGCGCTGGTGGGTGACGCGCCATATGCGGCGAATTACATAAGAAAGGTGAAAGAGACTCGCGACTCGCGTATCGTTATTCCAGGCGCGATTTATGGAGAAGGTTACCGGCAACTGCAGTCGCACTGCCATACCTACGTTCAGGCGACGGAGGTGGGAGGCACACATCCGGCGCTGATTGAAGCGATGGGGCGGGGGGCACTGGTGCTCTATCTCGACACGCCGGTTAGCGCTGAAGTTGCCGGCAGAGCGGCGGTGCCGTTCGCCGCAAGTGAATTGACAGAGAAGTTACAGTGGGCGGTTGGCGTACCCGACAGTGAGCGGAAAGAGTGGGGCTGCCGCGCGATGCGCCGCGTAGAGAAATTCTATAGTTGGACAGCGGTAACGGATGCCTATGAGGCGTTGTTCCAGCGGTTAACGGCTTCGGCGAATGAGTGATCAAGCGTTCCCGTTTCGATCATGGGTAGAAGTGTCGCTCGCGCAGATTGCCGCGAATTTTGAGGCGCTGCGGAAAGTGGTTGGGACGAGCGTCGAGGTGATGCCCGTGGTGAAGGCGGATGCCTACCGGCATGGAGCGATCGAGGTTTCGCGGAAATTGGAACAGCAGGGCGCGCGATGGCTCGCCGTAAGCAGCACGGAGGAAGGCATTGCGCTGCGCGAGGCAGGAACTAAAGCGCGCATTCTGGTGATGGCCGATTTTCTACCTTTCACCCGCGAGGCGATGCTGGCGTATGATCTGACTCCGGTGATTCACTCGCTTGAAGATCTGGAAGAGCTGAACCGGTTGGCGGCAGCGCGCGGGCAGAGATACCGGTATCACTTGAAGGTCGACAGCGGGATGGGGAGGCTCGGCGTGCGGGCGAATCACCCGCAAATCGGTGAAGCGATCATCGGCGCGAAGAATGTGGACATTGAAGGCCTGATGACGCACTTCGCCTCAGCCGCGAATTACCAGACCAGCCAAACCGATGAACAGATGCAGTTGTTTGAGCAGCTAGCAGGGGAATTGAGCAGTTTAGGCGTGCATCCGGCGTTGGTGCATCTGTCGAGCACGATTCCTGTTGCCTATGGGAGGCGATCGGCATGGCGGAACATGATACGGCCGGGACACGCGATTTATGGATACGTTTCGCCTGCACGCGGACATGCTCCACCGAAAATGCTGCACGTGAAACCGGCGCTCACGTGGAGAGCGACGATTCTTTCCGTGAAGGAAGTTCCCGCAGGCGCTTTGATCGGGTATGGAGGCATGTTTCGCGCACCGCGTCCTATTCGTGTCGCAGTGCTGGCGGCCGGCTATGCAGACGGAATTCCGCATCGTTTGTCGAACCGGGGTCAGGTGATTGTGAACGGCAGGCTTGCGCCGATTGTGGGCGCGGTTTCAATGGATCTCACTTCAATCGACGTCACGGAATCGCCCGAGACACGAGTGGGAGATCGAGTCACGCTGCTTGGGTCAGAGGGCAAGGTAAGCATCGATGCGCAGCAGATTGCCCGCCTTGCCGGGACCATTTCTTATAGCGTGCTTTGCGGGATCCACGCACGGGTGAAACGGATTTATGTTTGACGAGCGGTGCTTCCCGGTATAATGCGGATCGACATTCTTGAGAGTTGAGGTCTAAACGATGGCTAGAGCAGCATCTGGTTTGCCGGCGGAAACACATGAAACTTTCGCTGACAATTTGGCGGGAATGGGCAGCTTCTACATCGATCCGCAGGGAGCGGCAGCGCGCGTGTTCCATAAGTGGTTCTGGGTTGGGCCGCTGGTGGTGTTTTCGATTGTTTCCGTGATTGCAACGTATTTGATGATACCGATGGTGCAACACGTGCTCGAAGTCGCGCCTATGCCTCCGAACGTGAGCCCGGACCAATATCAGCGGGGCGCGAGCATGGCCATGACGATGATGCGGGTCAGCATGTACTTTTCTCCAGTAGTGACGGCCGTGCTACTGGTGCTGCCGGCTTTAATCCTTTACGCAACGTGCTCGGTGCTGACGATCGACGTAAAGTTTCGATGGCTTGTGAACCTTGTCGCGGGGTGCTCGCTCATTCAAGTGGTAGCCGCGATCGCGGCGATTGTGATCTTAAAAGCGAAGGGCGAGGTCTCGACACAGGCGGAATTGCATCCGGCTCTCGGGTTAGACATTTTTCTGCCGGAGGGAACGAGCAAGTACCTTATGGCTCTGGCGGGCTACTTTTCGATTTTTGAGATTTGGTGGATCATCATGATGGTGCTGATCTTCAGCACGGCCTTTCGCGTGAGCAAAGGCAAAGCGTTCGCGGCCATTCTGCCGCTGGTGATCTTGAGTATCCTTTTCAGGGTCGGGGCAGCGGCGTTCCAGCGCTAGGCCGACGCGACTTACAATAAAGCTATGATACTCATCGGGCGTGAGACCATTGCTATGCTCAGCGCGCCCGAGCTGCTGGTCATAGCAATTGTGTTGCTGCTACTTTTTGGCGGCAAAAAGATTCCCGATCTGGCAAGGGGTTTAGGGCTGGGCATCCGCAACTTCAAATCCTCGATTAAGAACGAGGAAGAAGCTGAGGAGAAAGAAGAGCAGAAGTAAGGCCGGCCGCCCGGGGCCGGACATGCCAGGGCCGCTACAGCGCGGCGATTATTTCGCGGCTGCTTTTTTGGGTGGCACGATCGCGTCTTTTACGGATTTCGCGACGCGGAATTTCACCACTCGTTTGGCGGGGATCTTGATTTCCTCGCCAGTCGCGGGGTTGCGGCCAGTGCGGGCTTTTCGCTCAGCGCGCACGAGCCGTCCGATGCCGGGCATTACGAAAATCCCATTTCTTTTCGTCTCGCGAACCGCAAGTTGCGCGAGCGAGTCCATGAAGTGCTTCGCGACCCGGTTGTTCACGCCGGTGGTCTCCGCCAGCTCTCGCACGATTGCGGTCTGGGTCATCCTCTTGTTGTCAGCCATCTTTCCTCCTGCTTTGACTAGGTCGATTCACTCAGTTAGCTTCATCACACACTCGTTTGAGACGTTCGTATGCGTCTTGTCAACCGGAACGTCCCAAACAAAAGTATGCAGAAATGTTTGAATCTCTCTCCGGTCAACTTGATCATAAAGGACGAGAGGCGGGTTGTAAAGAAAAAACAGCGCGAAAATCGGCCTTTTTGCGTGACTTTTTGTGGAGAACGCGTGGAAACCCGATGAAACGGGCATTCGAGCGGGCGTTTGCCCCCGAAAGTAAATATTTGACGCTTCCGGGCCGATACGGCGGCAAAGTCTCGTGTGTAAACAAGACCGTCAGATGTCCCGACTCACTTCTGTCGCGAGAGTCTGAACTTCTGCATAGCGCCGGCCAAATCGGAGGGACAGAGGTGTCCGGGGTCGATTGCCTCGAATGTCCAGTGGTATTCCGTATTCGCAGCTTGGGAATTGCCTCAAAACCGATGAAGTTTAGCAGCGGGCCGAAGTCGGGGGGCGGTAAATTCATCGGAGACTCGGCACGTATGTTCCAGTAGGTCGTATAAGCACCGGCATGAGCCCCGCGGTCGTGAGATCCTCCGCTTGCGAATGGCCTTGTGCCGCGGCCGCAATTCAGATTGCTGAACAGGTTCGAGTAATTCGCCTCGCGGTGATGGTCCATTGCAAGATCCGTACCCGAGCCGTTAGAAAAGACGGTGTGCAAGGCGTACCACTCGACCGAGATGTCGTGCACGAACGTGGTGTGAATATCGAAGTTAGTGATCAGATTTTCCGTGCCGTGGCCGACATCGATCCCATGGTGCCCATTCATGCCCTTGGAGCCGCTGGAGACGGCGCGGTCCTGGCTGGTAGTCAAAACAACGCCGGAGACGGTGCAGAAATTTGTCTGGTTCAAACCAATGCCAAAATCGGCATTTTGAATCTCCACGTCGCGTATCCAGCATTGCGAGACATCATCCAATGTGAGTGCATTGAAACCTTTTTCTTTGAAATGGCCGAGGTAAGGCGACCAGGGAAATCGAAAGGAGAGATGCTCGATACCGAACTCCTCGATGGAGGGTGAGAACGTGTGGATCTCGGGCTTCCATTCGAGGCGAACATCGTAGGGCAGCGGACGTTCGAGCTCAATTAGATTGCCCGAACGGGAGCGGACTCGGCTGAGGAACCGCACGATATTCGGCGTTCCGATCAATCCCTCACCCGCCGGCATTAGATCGCCATACAAAAAACGAATGAGGGAGCCGGTATAGGCGGTTCCTTTGGCAGGGTCGCTTTCGGCAAGCGTTATCCATGCGGCAGGTTCGAGGCCCAGCGGTTCGGATAACGCAAGCTGCCGGTCGCCGCGCCGCGCGGGCTGGACAACTGAGGCTATCCGGTTGCGGGGAGATAGGGGATTCTTTCCGTTTACGTGAATGAAACCAGGGCCAAAGGACCATTCCGAGTGGGCTTCGTTATCTGGATTATTGCCGTAGAGATCCGTCAGCGATCGGGGAAAGTAAAAAATTGTTTTGCCACGGCCGGCACCGCGTAGCACTAAATTGCCGTGGTCGATTGTGATTTTTCGAGTGATCACGTACCTGCCTTCGGGTATGAACAGGACTCCATTTGAAACTGATCTGACGGCTCGTTCGAGGGCTTCCGTATCATCTGCAGAACCGTTTCCCACGGCGTGAAAATCTCGCTTCAGATCCCAACGCGCCGATGCGTTTGGGATGGCGCGCTCGCCAGCGCGATAGCCCGCGTACGAAAAATCGGGTAACACCGATTCGGGCTTCCAGCGTTCCCCGCGCGCGCCCCAGTAAGAAGATGGAGAACAAGGGGAAGGAAAAGGGTTATCGCCTAAGCTGATCACAACGGATCCAATCGCCAGGACCCACGCGGCGGCGAGCTTACGAGATGTCACAGCGTCCAATATAGAACTCGATGGCTCGCGTGAATCGTTCGCGATCCCTATGCCGCTTCTCTTCGCAGGGCAGATGCGTACCGTTCCAACTCTAGGACTATTACGCGCCTGAAGTCTTGAGTCCTAAGCATGGGAATTGAACAATGGGGCATGGGACGCGAGAGTATTGATCTGCTTTACAAGGAATGGCAGGCCCTGGTGAGAGAGTGCGCGAGCGCCTTGCACGCCGCGCGCCTGAGTGGGGTGAGCGAGTCCGATCTGCAGGCCGAAATGCGGTGCTACGCGCTACGGATTGATGCTGTCTATGAACGGCTGAAGCGCGCCGAAGCGCGGGATCTTCCGCGATTCGCGCGAGCGGCTTCGATATAGAACCAGCGGTAGATGGCGCCGGAAATGCCTCCTGGGCAGGTGCAACGGGATCGCCGGACTTCTCCCTCAAGAATGCGTTTCAGTGCACACTCATAGGCCCGAGCGATGCGGTTGTGACGAAGATCAGCGCAAACCAGAGTCGAGTCGAAGAGAACACGCTCCCGGTGAATCGGCGTGAGTCGCCTATGATGAGCAGTAGGCAGCTCCATGCCGATGCCCGGGTGGCGAAATCGGCAGACGCAAAGGACTTAAAATCCTTTTCGCCGCAAGGCGAGTGCGGGTTCAAGTCCCGCCCCGGGCACCACCCTGCCCTATCCGTTTAAGGAAGCGAAATTGTAGTAGGCGGTCAAAGGGGTTTCTTCGAAACTCGCTGACCGGCCCTGCATTATATGTGTTCCTGAAATTGTGGTTGATTTTCGTCGCTGTCCTGATAGTACGAAGCGGTTGCTGACGCACCATCAAGATCTATAATCACGTACCCGTGATTATAGAAGGGGAAAACACTTCCTAAAGGCGTGTCGAGTGTTTTGACCGGAACTTCTGAAAACTTCGGTTGACAGACTTCT
>JAFAYL010000037.1 GCA_019240405.1 Acidobacteriaceae bacterium | reverse complement strand
GTATTGAGTATAGCTTTTGGGCAAGCGCGCACAAATCTTCTAAATGCCCGTGCGCCTGTCCGCGGAATCGCTCACCTTCTCCGCGATGGATTTGCCCTGCACAAACTGAAGCAGGTAATCCGGACCGCCCGCCTTCGAATCCGTTCCCGACATATTAAACCCGCCGAATGGATGAGCCCCGACCATCGCCCCCGTACACTTCCGATTGATATAGAGATTGCCGACGAAGAACTGGCGCTTGGCCTTATTAATTTTTTCGGGATTGGTCGTGAACACCGCTCCGGTTAAGCCGTACTCTGAATCATTCGCGAGCTCCAGTGCGTGATCGAAATTTTTGGCTTTGGTAACGGCCAGAACCGGCCCGAAGATTTCCTCCTGAAAGATGCGGGCCTTCGGATCTACATCAGCTATCACTGTAGGCTTGATGAAATAGCCTTCTCCTTCCGCCGGCCCACCGCCCGTAATCAGCCGTCCCTCTTTCTTTCCTATTTCGATGTAATCCAATATGCTCTGTTTTGCCCTGCGGCTGATCACAGGTCCCATGTAATTGTTGAAATCGTCGGAGGAACCGACGGTGAGCTTGTCAACTTTTTGTTTCAGCTTCTCCAAAAACTCGTCGTAAACGGCTTCATCAACGATGGCGCGGGAGCAAGCCGAACACTTCTGGCCCTGATAACCGAACGCGGAATGAAGGACGCCCGCAACAGCTTGGTCGATCTCCGTTTCGCGATCCACGATGATGGCGTCCTTACCGCCCATTTCGGCAATCACGCGCTTAATCCAGAGCTGGCCTTTAGGTGTTTTCGCGGCAAGCTCATTAATGTGCAAGCCGACATCGCGAGATCCGGTAAAGGAGATAAAACGCGTTTTCGGGTGCGATACCAAGATGTCGCCGATCGCCGCGCCGCTTCCCGTAAAAAGAGAAAAGCTTTGGGGGGGGAAGCCCGCTTCGAGAAGAGCCTCGGCAAACTTCGCGGCCACCGTGGGAGTCTCGCTCGAAGGCTTAATGATGACGGTGTTTCCGGTCACCAGCGAGGCTGCTGTCATGCCCAAGAGGATTGCGAGAGGGAAATTCCATGGCGGAATAATGACGCCGACCCCCAGCGCGATGTAGATCATTTGATCGCGCTCGCCCGAGAGCTGAACGGTTGGCTCAGGATTTGCCAGCTTCAGCGCGCGCCGCGCGTAGTATTCACAAAAATCGATGGCTTCAGATACGTCGCCTTCTGCCTCGGCCCACGTTTTACCAGCCTCGAAGACTAGCCATGCATCAAATTCGTATTTGCGGTCACGAAGAATCTCGCCTAGCCGAAGCAGATAGCCGGCTCGCTCCTCGAACGACAGCTTGCTCCATTCCGGAAAATAGGAGCACGCTGCTTCGACGGCATCTCGCGCATCCTGTTCCGACCCCTTCTGATGTACTCCAACGATCTCGGAAGGATTTGATGGATTGAAGGATTCGAGCTTAGAGGAAGATCTGTGCCGCTCGCCCGCGATCAAAAGGTCGTATTCCTTGCCAAATTGGGAACGTACTTTGGCAAGTGCGGCGCGCATAGCCGTAGCTCTGTCCGGCTTGGTGAAATCAGTGTATGGTTCGTTCGCAAACGGCTTTAATTGAGTAGGCGGGCTCGCGACTGCAGACATAAGGTGATTCGTCGAGTCGGTCAAATTCTATCGTTAATCTTCTTTTCCGCGATATTGCGGCCGCGTTCGAACAGCTCTGCTGCATCCTCCGCAATTTCACGTCCGCGGTCATACAGTTCCTTGCCGCGTTCGTAAATCTCGCGGCCCGATTCGACGATAGTCTTGCGTCCGCGCTCGGCCTGCTTCATCAACTTGCGTCGCGTGCGCTCGCCCTTTTCGGGCGCTAACAGCAGAGCTACCGCTGCGCCAAGTGCCAAACCACTGACGAACCAGATCATCGTGCCGCTGTAATCGCGTTCCATGTTGTTTTCCTCAGCTTCATCTTATCTCCGGCTGCACGGTTCTATTCTCGCTGGCGATTCCAGCAGCGAGGCCTAATCCGTCCCGATCCTCATGCGGAAGAATGAACGCCAAATGAAGAGCATCGAGGTAAGCAGGAACAGTCCTGCCAGAAACCAGCCGAGCGCCGATCCCCGCTGGCCCGATAACGAGACTGCGAGCTCAACCGCGAGCAGTCCGAACAGCGTCGTGAACTTGATGATCGGATTCATCGCCACGGAAGACGTGTCTTTGAAGGGATCGCCCACCGTGTCCCCCACCACTGTCGCGTCGTGCAGGGCGGTGCCCTTCTGCTTCAGCTCGGTCTCAACAATTTTCTTCGCGTTGTCCCATGCGCCTCCGGCATTCGCCATGAAAATCGCCTGATACAACCCGAATAGCGCGATCGAAATCAAATACCCAATAAAGAAGTACGGCTCGACAAACGCGAACGCGAGCGTCACGAAAAACACAGCCAGAAAGATGTTGAACATTCCGCGCTGCGCATACCGCGTACAAATCTCGACTACTTTTTTGCTATCGGCAACCGAGGCCTTCGTCACTCCCTCCAGCCGGATGTTCGCTTTGATGAACTCGACAGCGCGATACGCGCCGGTTGTGACGGCCTGCGTCGAAGCGCCGGTAAACCAATAAATCACCGATCCGCCCGCGATCAATCCCAGTAGAAATGGTGGATGCAGAATCGAAAGGTTGGACAGCATGTCGGGTCTCAAGCCGTGAGTCAGCGCCACCACGATCGAAAAGATCATGGTCGTCGCGCCTACGACGGCCGTCCCGATCAACACCGGTTTTGCAGTAGCTTTGAACGTATTTCCTGCCCCGTCGTTCTCTTCGAGATTCTCCTTTGCTGTCGCGAAATCAAGAGTAAATCCATATTGCGCTCTGATCTCCTGCTCGATTCCCGGGATCTGTTCGATCGTAGAAAGCTCATACACCGACTGCGCGTTATCCGTAACCGGGCCGTAGGAATCGACAGCAATCGTCACCGGGCCCATGCCCAAGAATCCAAACGCAACCAGTCCGAAAGCAAACACGGCAGGCGCCACCATCAAAGTGCCGAGACCTAGCGTGCTCACTCCAAACGCGATGGTCATGAGCGAAAGAATGCCGATCCCTAGCCAGTACGCGCTCATGTTGCCGGCTACAAAACCGGAAAGAATGTTGAGCGACGCGCCTCCTTCCATGGAGGAAGAAACCACCTCTCGCACGTGCCGCGATTCCATGGATGTGAAGACTTTCACTAGCTCGGGAATGATGGCGCCCGCGAGCGTTCCACAAGTGATAACCGTCGATAGCTTCCACCAGAGCGTCGCATCACCAGCAAGATCCGGAATCATCGCGTAGGACACGATGTAAGTCGCGGCAATCGAGACGAGCGAGGTGAGCCAGACCAACGACGTCAGGGGGGCTTCGAAATTCATCTTGGCTGCGTTTCGATATTTGCTCTTCGCGATAGCTCCGTTGATGAGATAAGACAAGCCGGAAGAAATCACCATCATGACGCGCATCGCGAAGATCCAGACCAGAAGCTGGCTCTGCACCAAAGGGTTGCGGACTGCCAATACAATGAACGAAATCAGCGCTACGCCAGTCACGCCGTATGTCTCGAAGCCGTCCGCGCTGGGGCCGACGGAATCGCCTGCATTGTCTCCCGTGCAATCGGCAATTACGCCCGGGTTGCGCGCATCGTCTTCCTTGATTTTGAAAACGATCTTCATCAGGTCGGCACCGATATCGGCAATTTTCGTGAAGATGCCGCCCGCGACGCGCAGTGCGGCCGCTCCGAGTGACTCGCCGATAGCGAACCCGATGAAACATGGTCCCGAATAATCGGATGGGATGAAGAGCAGAATAAACAGCATGATCACCAACTCAATGCTGACGAGCAGCATGCCGATGCTCATTCCCGCCTTGAGGGGAATCTCATGGCATGGAAAAGGCTTTCCGCGCAGGCTTGCGAATGCTGTGCGTGAATTCGCGAATGTGTTCACGCGAATCCCAAACCACGCTACGCCCGAGCTTCCGCAGATACCGACGATGCTGAATAACAAAATGATCAGCACTTTGATCGCGGCGAAGTGCTCCAAAAAGCCGAAATAGAAGACAATAATGACCCCGATGAAGATCTCGAGGACGGCAAGAAACTTCGCCTGTGTCACTAAATAGGTTTTGCATGTTTCATAGATCAGCTCCGAGATCTCTAACATCGATTTGTGAACGGGTAAATTCTTGAGCTGCTGGTAAATGACAAGCCCGAACAGCAGCCCCAATGCGACGAAGATCAAGCTGTACAAAAGGAGGGAGTGCCCGTCGATGATGCCTCCGAAAAATGTCGCTTGTCGAAGGTCGGGTAAGACGAGATTCGCTTCGCCCCCCGTTTCGGGAGGGCGCTGCTGGGCGAACGCGGCGACGGCGCCGGCCAGGAACAAAAACGCCGTACACACGGCTCGCAACTCTCTGAATTTAGGCATAGTATGACAAAACTTCAATTATCCCCTGTTCTGCTTTTTCTAACTCTCGTTTATGGCCCGATTAACGCCTTTGCTCAATCGATGGACGCCTCAATGCACCCGATTGTGCTGCGCGCGGCGCACCTTCTCGATATCAAGAAAGGGCGCATGATGAGCCCGGGCGAGATGCTGATCGAAGGCGAGCGAATTCGCGAAGTTGGCGCGTCCGTGACGCATCCATCCGGCGCAGAGGTGATTGATTTAGGCGATCGCACACTCCTGCCGGGGTTGATTGATGCGCACGTGCATTTGTTTCTGCACCCCGGCGCCGAAGACTTGCAGACTGTCGAAGAGTCGGTGCCGCAACGGACCATTATGGCAGTCCTCGCTGCTCGCGACGATCTTATGGCGGGTTTCACGGCAGAGCGCGACATGGGAACGGAAGGCGCGGGCTCGGCGGACACGGCGGTGCGCGATGCGATCGATCAAGGCCGCGTTCCAGGACCACGCCTGCGAATCAGCGGCAACGCTATCGATCTGCTCGGCGGCCACGAAGACGCGAACCGCTTCAACCCAGAGCAACATGTGCTCTCCAACGCGACTCGGGCAAACAATCCCATGGAGCTCGTGGATGTCATTCGCGAACAGCTCAAAGAAGGCGCCGATTTCATCAAGATTTACGAGACCGGCCACGATTCCTTCAGCGATGGTAAATTTTCGACGCCGTATCAGTACTCAGAAGTTGAACTGAGTATCGCGGTGCGAGAGGCGGCGCGGGTCGGCAAGCGCGTTGCTGTGCATGCAACAGGCGAGCCTGGAACCTTGTACGCGGCGCGTTCCGGAGTGGCTTCCGTCGATCACGCTTTTCAATTAAGCGATACGACGATGCGCATCATGCATGAGAGAGGAATCTTCGCCGTCCCGACCTTCACGATTTCCGAATATTTTGCGGATCATGCTGCGACGGCGGCGCAGGGAGCGTTCGAACGCCAGATGCTCGACTATCACGCACAGGAATTCAAGAAGCAGCTTGCGGCGGGCGTGCCGATGGCAGTCGGCTCAGACGTCGGGCCGTTTCCACACGGCACTCAAGCACGCGAGTTTGTCCTGATGGTGAAGTATGGAATGACCCCTATTGCGACGCTTCAGGCGGACCTGCTCAATGGAGCGAAATTGCTCGGTTGGGAAGGACAGATTGGCGCGCTAAAGCCAGGCTATTTTGCCGACATAATTGCAGTCGCGGGCAATCCGCTCGAGGACATCACGAGGCTCGAAAAAGTGGAATTTGTAATGAAGGGCGGCGTTGTTTACCGGCGTTAGCGGGCGCTCGGTGACGAGCCTGGTAGGGACGGGCAGATTCGAACTGCCGGCCTGCCGCTTAGGAGGCGGCTGCTCTATCCATCTGAGCTACGTCCCCGCTCCTCTTCAATCTACCAGCGCCTCAAGCCTTTCTGGCCGATATCCTTTCGATATTGCATCCCATCGAAATGGATTTTCCCGACAGCCTTATATGCGTTGTTGATCGCCTCCTGGAGTGTTTCGCCGCCCGAGGTTACACCGAGAACGCGGCCTCCATTTGTCAGAAGCTCGCCGTTTCTCTTCACCGTTCCGGCATGAAAAGCGATTGCTCCGGCGGCTTCCGCTTCGGCGATGCCGGTGATGAGGTCACCGACGCGGGGCCTCTCGGGATAGCCCTGTGCAGCGAGAACAACGCATAGCGAACAATCGGCCCAAGATTGCGGGTAGACAGTCTCCGGACCTGCTTCTGTTAGGGTGAGAACCTCCGCGAAATCGCCGCGAAAATTGTGCATCAGCGCTTGCGTTTCCGGATCGCCAAGCCGGACGTTGAACTCGAGCACTTTCGGTCCTTCCGTCGTCATCATCAAACCCGCATATAGAAAGCCTGTGAATGGGTTCCCTTCCTTGCGCATCTGCCGGATCGCAGGGAGCATGATTCGCTCCATAATGTCGCCGCTCTCTTGTGACGTGAGAATGCGCGGATCGCAATAGGCGCCCATTCCGCCGGTATTCGGGCCTCGATCTCCGTCGAAGATTCGTTTATGGTCTTGTGTCGGAGCGAATGGAAGGATCATTTCCCCGTTGCTCAGGGCAATAAAACTAACTTCTTCGCCTTCAAGAAATTCCTCAATCACGACGTGTGGCCCAAGCTGTTCTATCGCTCGTTCGGCTTCTATCCGATTTTGCGCGATAACCACGCCTTTGCCGGCGGCAAGTCCATCCGCTTTGATAACTACCGGAAACGCAAACTCGTTCCAGCTCTCGCGCGCGCGAGCGGTCGGTATTCCCGCTCTTGCAAAGAACTTTTTAGCGAAGAGTTTAGATGCTTCCAGGCGTGCGGCAGCCCGAGTTGGGCCAATGATTTTTCTGCTGGCCCGCTGAAAGACGTCCACAACACCAGCGACGAGCGGAGCTTCAGGACCAACGATAGTCAGATCGATAGAATATGTTGCGGCGATGTGGAGATAGCCCGAAACGTTTTCTGGCGCGGGCACGCATGTCGCGAGCTCCGCGATTCCAGGATTTCCTGGCGACGCGACAATTCCTTTAACAAGCGCGGATCTTGAGAGCCGCCAAGCGAGCGCGTGTTCGCGGCCTCCGCCGCCTATGATCAAAATCTTCAAGACAGCTAGAATAACGAATATCTCATGTACAAGAAGTACGACGTGATCGTTGTGGGCGCGGGACACGCGGGATGCGAAGCGGCCCGCGCGTGCGCTCGTCTCGGGCTCAACACTGCGATGGTCACGATGAATTTGGATTTAATTGCGCAGATGTCGTGCAATCCCGCGATCGGCGGAATTGCGAAAGGTCATTTGGTTCGCGAGATCGATGCTCTCGGCGGGATCATGGGTGAACTCACCGATGCGGTCGGAATTCAGTTTCGCCTTTTGAATACGAGCCGCGGGCCAGCGGTTTGGTCTCCCCGCGCGCAATGCGACAAGAAGCTGTACCGGATCAAAATGCGCGAATGGCTTGAAAACGAGCCGAATCTCCGCATTTTGCAAGCCGAGGTCGGAGAGCTGCTCTTTTTGCGAAACGAACTGCCGCGCAAGATGGCGGGAGTAAGGCTCAAGGATGGACGAGACTTGCTAGCCGAAGCTGTCGTGGTGACGACCGGAACCTTCCTGAACGGTTTGGCCCATGTAGGGGAGCAGAAATATGCCTGTGGAAGAAATGGGGAAGCGCCTTCCAATACTTTAGGGGGACAGCTTCGGACACTCGGCCTCGCATGGACGCGGTTGAAAACGGGAACCCCGCCGCGGCTCGATGGCCGAACCATCGATTTCTCGCGCTTTGAAAAGCAGCCCGGCGATGCTGTCCCGACGCCGTTTTCTTTCTTGACTGAACGAATCAAGCGTGAGCAGATTTGTTGTCATCTGGCGTATACGACTGATGACACGCATCGCATTCTCAGCGACAGCATTGCTCGATCTCCTCTCTACAGTGGGCAGATCGAAGGCATTGGGCCGCGGTACTGTCCTTCGATTGAAGATAAGGTTGTTAAGTTCCCAGATCGCAAGCGGCATCAGATTTTTCTGGAGCCCGAGGGGTTGGATACACACGAAATTTACGTGAACGGCATGTCGACGAGTATGCCGATCGACGTTCAGGCGGCAATGGTGGCGTCAGTTCCCGGGCTAGAAAATGCAGAGATGATCCGGCCTGGTTATGCCATTGAATATGATGCGATAGATCCGCGGGAGCTGAAGCATTCCCTGGAGCTGAAGTCGATTTCAGGGCTATTCTTAGCCGGACAAATTAACGGGACCTCCGGTTATGAAGAAGCCGGGTGCCAGGGCTTGATTGCGGGCCTGAATGCGGCTTGCAAAGTGAAGGGATTGCCGGAAGTAACTGTGGACCGTTCCGCTGGTTATCTGGGGATCTTGGTCGACGACCTGATTACAAAGGGAGCCGACGAGCCATACCGAATGTTTACCTCGCGGGCGGAATTCCGGCTCCATTTGCGGATTGACAATGCGGATGAGCGTTTGACTCCCGTAGGCCGAAGAGCGGGCCTGGTGAGCTACTGGCGATGGACCGAGTTCGAGCGAAAACAAAACCAGAAAACGCGGATTACAGAGCTACTTGCTCAAAACCGGCGCAACACGGTTTCGGATAATCCGACTCTGCTGACCTGGCTTCGGCGGCCCGAGGCGCGAATTTCTGAACTTGAACCCTGGATTCGCGAAAAAATAGGTGAACCGCTGGCCCATGGGGTGCTGACGACGATTGAGACCCAGACGAAGTACTCCGGCTATATTGCGCAGCAGGAGCGGGAGGTTCAGCATTTGCACGATGCTGAAGGGCGGCACATTCCAGAAACTTTCCTGTACGACAGAATTCCGGGATTGTCGACCGAAGTGAAGCAAAAGCTCATGAAGGTGCGGCCTTCCACGCTGGGTCAGGCGCGACGCATACCGGGAGTCACGCCCGCAGCGATTGCCGTTTTGGATGTTTATTTAAGTCTGGAGCCATGTTTCACGTGAAACATGGTAGGATCATCGATTAATCCGCAACTGCCTTGGCTCGGGTCATTTCAATAGCAAACCAGAAGGGCGGAGTGGGAAAGACCACAACCGCCATCAATCTTTCTGCCGCGCTTGCGGCAGCCGGCGCGAAGGTGCTGGTCATTGATTGCGATCCCCAGGGAAATCTGACCTCGGGCGTTGGAATTGACAAATTTGAAGAGCACAAAACGCTTTACGAGGTTTTGCTGCGGCACGTATCCATTCAAGAGGCCGTGCTCTCGACAAGCTTTGACGGGCTGCGACTCGTTCCGGCCGACCAGAACTTAGTTGCGGCAAATCTGGATCTTGTCGACAGCGAAGAACGGGAATCGCGCCTTCGAAATGCCGTGCAGGATGTCTCTAGGGATTACGAGTACATTCTGATTGACTGTCCCCCGGCACTTGACCTGCTTACTCTAAACGCTTTAGTAGCCGCGGATACCGTTTTGATCCCAATTCAATGCGAATTTTTCGCGCTCGAGGGGATCTCGCAATTAATGGATACTATCGATCGAGTCCGGCAGGCCTTCAATCAGCGCCTTCGGATAGAAGGCATCCTGCTGACGATGTATGACGATCGTACTAACCTGACCCGGCAAGTAGAGGCGGATTTGCGGGAGTTTTTCGGGGCCGAAGTTTTGCGGACGGTGATTCCGAGGAGTATTCGCTTGGCCGAAGCTCCGAGTTTCGGCAAGGCGATTCTTGCCTATGATCCTCGATCACGGGGTGCTGAAAGCTATATACAGCTTGCCAGGGAGATTATGAGCCATGAACAAAGAGCTAGACCGGAATCCGCGCAAAGCGCTGGGTAGAGGCATTTCCACTCTGCTGACGCCCAGGGGGTCGTCGCTTTCGGCAACACATGGCGCTCCCGAGCAGCCGCACGTTGAAGATCGCGATCAACTGCTGCACGTCCCTCTGGATCAGCTCCGAACGAACGAAGAACAGCCCCGGGAGAGCTTTGACGGCGAGAAGTTGCAGGAACTGGCCCAATCGATCGAGGCAAACGGTGTCATTCAGCCGATTACCGTACGGAAAGAAAGCAATGGAACGTACACGATTATCGCGGGCGAACGGCGATGGAGGGCGGCTCGGCTTGCGGGTCTTAAGGAAATTCCGGCTGTGGTACGCACGGTCGAGCAAAACCAGATGCTCGAGTTGGCCCTTATTGAGAATCTCCAGCGGGAGGATTTGAATCCGGTCGAAACTGCGACTGCATTTCAGCGTCTTGCCGCGGAACATGGCCTAAGTCACGAGCAAATTGCAGAGAGAACTGGGAAAGACCGCTCAACGATTACGAATTTCCTTCGCCTTTTAAAACTCTCTCCGGCCGTGCTGAATGAACTGATCCGCGGAACTGTTTCGGTGGGGCATGCCCGGGCGCTACTAAACATCCCGGATTCCGAAAGCCAGCGAGAGGCATGCGAGAAGATCGTGGCAAATGGCCTGTCCGTGCGGCAGACTGAGCAACTTGTCAAGAAGCATAATGAATCAGGGCATAGTCTACAAACCACTGAAACGAAAAGACTTGAGGATGCCAACGTGCGCGCCGCAATCGATGAAATGGCACGGGTGCTGGGGACGCGCGTGAAGCTGGTACCTCGATCGGCTTCCCGTGGCCGCTTAGAGATCGAATACTACTCGAAAGAGGATCTCGATCGGATTTATGGGGTTATTGTTGGACACTAACTGGTGCCGGCGGCAGGAGTTGAACCTGCGACCTACGGATTATGAGACCGTCGCTCTAACCACCTGAGCTACACCGGCACGGGTCTTCGGAACCGATTATAGCGGGTTCAGGGCAATCGATAGAGCCAAAATCCGGGAATGGTCTCCGCCGAAAGCGGCATGAGTCCGGCGACAAGGGCGGGAGCAGGCTGCTGATCGAACGCAACATACCTGATGCCGAGGGCGGGAAGCAGCGGGTCGGTGGGGCTGATGCTCAAGCGAAGAATGGGAATTAGAAATTGGACCGAGGGCTTCTCTCCTGGCGGCAGCGCGTGAGCGGTGAGGTATCCGAGCCGGTTGAGCGCTGGCGGGTCGAGGCCTCGCGCAGCAAATAGAGGGAAATGGTCGATATCGGGCAAATAGTGGCAACCTGTGTAAACGTTGCAACCCGTCGCCGCAAGAAAACCGGAGTTGACGACTGAATCAGAAAAGACGATCCACTTGGCATGAAGGAGCTCGGGATGTTTCCGCACGAATTTGAAAAGCTCCGAAGAAGTGAACACCGCTGTTCCGCGCTCGATGGGGTTGACAGAGCCGAATACGAGGGCTTGTGGAATCACGAGGGCCGCAGCTAAGATGAGCTTCCAGCCGCTCAAAAGTAGCGTCGTCAGTGCCGCCGCAAAAAAAGTCGCGAATAAGACCTCGCGATGACTGAAAAACAGAGCCAGTCCCACGTTGGTCTCGTTCAGCAGGTGATACATAACCGCGGAAGTGATGGCGGCGATTCCTGCATAGTAAGCCAGCGTCATCGCCCAGCCGTTTGTTTGGACTTTTCGCATCGAAGCTGCTGCCAGCGCGACTATGCTGACGTTGGCTAGGCCAAGAGCCGGAAACGTACGCGGTCCTTCGGTCCTGTTCAGAGCAAAAAGAGTACCGAGCGGCGCTGATTCAGGCACAAGCAGCCACGCGACTATCAAACAAGAAAAAAGCCACAACGCAGCGAGCGCAAATTTTTGCATGGAGCTCAGCGTCATTCGCCGCAGACAAAACAAGGTTGCCGGCGCAAGCCAAAGAAATCCGGAACCCTCGCACATGTTGCCTATGTCTTTAGGGAAATGATTTTCAGTCTCCCTCCACTGGATAAAGTGCGAGATAGGGAGCCAAAGCCTCATGTCCGCGGGTGGGAATAGGCGTCGTCCGGGATAGCTCGTTTGCGCGATGGCGATTGAGGCCGGACGCAATTCGCGGTAAACGGATAACCCGACGATTCCGAGGGTGCAAAGCGCGAACGCAATGGCAAGCATTCTGGCGCTTGCTGAGGCGCGAGTGAAGATCAGCTTTCGTGCGGAAAGACACCAACTGAAGACGAAGAACACCGCTAGCCAGATGAGTGGAATCAGGTGTGGCAAGTAGGCGCAGAGGGCGAAGTTGACGACGAAAAGCACAACGCCTGCGGCCGAAAGAAAAAGGGCCACCAAATTTCTCCCGACGGTAAGATAGCAAGTCAAAACAGCAGCAAAGCAGAGCGAACCAACCATCTCGGGCAGGGCAGAAGGCCAGGAATAACTCCATTGAGTGAAGGGTGAAAAAAAATACCAGAGAGCGCCAGTCGCTGCCCAAAAAGTGGAGCGCGTAATCAATAAGAGCCACGTGAACACGCCCGTAAGCAGGATCAGCGCTTTGAGCTGCCAATATACGGCGAATGCATAATCGATGCGCAGAACGAAGAATGCCCAGAATTGCGGCCGGAAGAGAGTTGTGAAATGGCGCACCGGTAAATTCGCGATCAGCGCCACCGAGTGGCCGCCCACTGCGGAATCCTTAACTTCAAACGGGTCGGCGCGAAGTTTTTGATTGAATATGTCGGGCGTTACGAAGGCCCATTCGTCGTTGCGCTGAGCGCGCGGCGCGCCAATCCACGTTTTCTCTGTACCTCCCCATCGATAGAAGGAGTCGAAGATGGCCATGGAGGAGCCATTTAAGTCGGCGAGGCTAGCTGCCAAGAAAAGGAAAAGGCAGGCAGCATAGAACCAGATCGCGTATGAGTCAAACTGCATGAACTCGGAAGAAGAGAGCCGGGCTGCTATGACGGCGAAAAGACGATCGATTCGTCTGATGGTTTGCATGCTATGAAGGCCGGATGCCGACGGCAATCAGCGAGGTTGGTTTCCAAGGGAGGAACCGGTCGATTCTGCGCCAGAGCCAGACGAGCCGATCAAAAACGAAGATCTGAACGCGGCTGAATCTGCGGCGCTTGAAGATGCGGCCGTTTACGAACCAGCCTGGCCGGGTCGGACGATTGAAATAAAGAACGGTTTCAATACGGAAACCAGCGGCTTGAAGTTTGTCTCGCAATTCTTTTTCTGAATAACGGCGTTGATGGCCGAGGACCTCATCGAGAGTGCCGAAAACGCTCATGCCTTCGGGCACAAGAACAATTGCCCGGCCCCCGGGACGAAGCGCGCGAAATATGTTTGAAAGGCCGGTGTAGTCGTCCTTTACATGTTCGAGGACGTTGAGGCAGAGGACGGAATCGAGCTGATCTGTGTAGGGAATGAAGTCTTCTGGGCGCTCGAGGTCTGCAGGAACGACTTCGACGGCGGGGCGGTGCTCGAGGCGGGCGCTCAGATATGCAAGGTGTTCCGCGTCAATATCAGAAGCGATGTAGCGTTTTCGCCGCTGACAGAGTAGAGCGGCCAAATTGCCGATGCCGGCGCCGACTTCCATGACTGAGTCGCCGAGGAAAGGGCGGACGGTATCGGCCATCCAGCCATTGAACCGCGGCGCTGCGGCGAGCGTGTCGAGGATTTCGGCGCCGGGATCCTTATAAATGTCGCGCTTGAGAAGACCGAAGTACAAGATGACCAGGAAGGCTTTGCAGGCATCTTTGAAACCGATTTTCTTTCCCTCTTCATAGGTGCGTCCGTGGTAACTGATGGAGGTTTCGTAAATTCGAGCGCGGCGCTGGGCGAGCTTGATGATAAGTTCAGGCTCGATTCCAAAGCGATCGCAACGGAGGGGGATGCTTTTGAGTAGAGGCGTGCGAGCTGCTTTATAGCAGGTTTCCATGTCAGTGAGGTTGATGTCGGCGACCATGTCACAGAGCGTGGTCAGGATTCGATTTGCGACCGCGTGCCAGAAATAGAGAACGCGGCGCTCGCCAGAAAAACCGAAGCGGGAGCCAATTACGGCGTCGGCATCGCCTGCGAGAAGAGGTTTCAGGAGCTTAGGGTATTCAAGCGGCGAATACTCGAGATCGGCGTCTTGGATGATGCAGAACGCGCCTGAGGCGTGTTCGAGGGCGGTTCGGATGGCGGCTCCTTTTCCGCGATTGCGATCGTGGCGGATGAGGCGAATCGTGCAGGGATGCTGGCGCTGGATTTCGTGGACGCGCTCGACCGAAGCGTCTGAGGAGCCGTCATCGACAACGATGATTTCGAAAGAGGTGTTTTCGGCGAATGGCGCGTGGAGGACGCGGGTGAGGCATTCGGCGATGAATGCTTCTTCGTTATAGAGAGCGATGAGGATGGAGAGGAGAGGTTGGTCGACTTGGCGGCTTTCAGCGAGGCCGTCAGAGGGCATTGTTTGAAGTGTAGCGAGAGGAGAGTAGCGGGACGGGCGAGTCCGTCCCCTACAGGGAAGGGGTCGTCTGACCTGAGGGGTTTTTGGAGAGATCGGCTGCGATCTGGGCGAACTGGTCGAGAGCGGCTTGGAGGTCTTCAACGATTTCGGCGGCGAGGACGGCGGGGTCGGGAAGGTTGTCCGTGTCTTCGAGGCTTTCGTCGCGGAGCCAGGTGATATCGAGGCTCAATTTGTCACGTTTCTGAAGATCGTCGTAGCTGAAGAACCGAAAGCGTTCGGATTCCTTGCGCTCGAAGCGGTTCGCCGGGTTGAAGGACGCAACGAAATCATCGAGATCGCTGCGGCTGAGCGGGTTGGTTTTGAGCGTGAAGTGTTTGTTCGTGCGGAGATCGTACATCCAGAGCGACTTCGTCCAAGGCGTTTCGCTGGCCGGCTTGCGATCGAAAAAGAGAACGTTGGCCTTTACGCCTTGCGCATAGAAGACGCCGGTCGGAAGACGCAAGAGTGTATGGACGTCGCAACTATGGAGTAATTTGCGCCGGATGGTTTCGCCTGCGCCGCCTTCGAAGAGAACGTTGTCCGGGATTACAACGGCTGCGCGGCCGTTCATTTTGAGGAGACTGACAACGTGCTGCACGAAGTTGAGCTGCTTGTTGCTCGTAGTGGCCCAGAAATCGTCGCGATAGACGGTCAGGGCTTCGCGGCTCTCTTCACCTTCTTCGTTGATGATGGTGATGCTTGATTTCTTTCCGAAGGGCGGATTGGTGAGCACCATATCGTAGTTGTTCGAGTCTTTGGCCGCGAGGCTGTCAACGACGCGAATCGGGCTTTCGTCACCGCCGATGCCGTGGAGAAAGAGATTCATAGCGCAGAGGCGCGCAGCGGCATCGACGATCTCGACTCCGCGCAGCGCGTCGAGTTTAAGGAAGCGCTTCTCTTCGGCATCCATCTCGCGAGCGTAATGCTTGCTGATGTACTCGTGCGCGGCGAGAAGAAAGCCGCCGGTGCCCGCGGCCGGGTCCATGATGGTCATGCCGGGTCTGGGCTGCATGACGTCAACGATGCCGCGTATAAGCGGACGCGGCGTGAAGTATTGTCCGGCTCCGGACTTCACGTCTTCGGCGTTCTTCTGAAGAAGCCCTTCGTAGATGTCGCCCTTTACGTCGGCATCGAGCGTTGACCAGGATTCTTTGTCGATCAGGTCCGCAATGAGGCGCTTCAGCTTGGCCGGATCTTGAATCTTGTTCTGCGCCTTGCGAAAGATGGTGCGCAACATCCCAGGTTCTTTGCCCAGCGTTTCGAGGGTGCGCCGGTAATGATGCTCCAGCGGAATGCCGTC
>JAFAYL010000009.1 GCA_019240405.1 Acidobacteriaceae bacterium | reverse complement strand
GATTGGCGACTATGTTCGAGAACTCCGGGTGTCGCATGCCTTGGAAGCTCTAACGAACACTCGGAAATCGCTGGCTGAAATTGCGAGCGAATCAGGGTTTTCCGATCAGAGTCATTTCGGTCGAGTGATCAAGGCACATACAGGCCTTACTCCGCGGCGCTTCCGGTTCCATGGATTGCGCTAATACTCTTCCAATTGGTTGTTTCTGTTCTAGACACGGCTCGCTTCTGGCGAAATCATAAGCTGATGTCGACTCTCCGTTATAACCGGCATGGTTCGGCCCTTGGCCCAACACTCGCTGTCTCGGTGTTTTCGGCTCTAGTTTTCTGTGGGATGTCAGTGGAAACACCGTCGCGCAACAATGTCCAAGTCCAGGTTGAATCACTGCTCAGGTCACAGAGAGTGCCTGGCGCTGCGATTGCGGTAGTTCGCGAAGGCAAAGTACTGAGCGAGACCGTTCTTGGTTCCGCCAGTCTTCAGTTGGCTGTTCCGATCCAACGTGACACTAAATTTCAGCTCGCTTCGGTTACGAAGGTATTTACGGCCATCGCGCTCCTCAAGCTGGAGCAGGACGGAGCGCTCAGACTCGAAGATCCAGTATCAAAGTATTTGTCGGGACTACCGAGCCAATGGGAGAATATCACGTTACGGGAACTTGCTACACACACCTCCGGCCTTCCAGACATTATCGCTAGCCCTAACAAACCTCTAACTGAAGCTGAACTGAACCGTCCGGCCGATCAAGCCCTTCTCCTCGCGGAAAAGCAGGCCATCGAAGCGCCGCCCGGCGCGCAGTTCAAATATGATCAAACGAATTATCTCCTGCTCATGCTCGTGATCGAACACGTGTCCGGCCAGGAATTCCGACGCTTCGTGACAACGCATGTGCTCGAACCTGCAATGCGCCGCACCGGGTGGGGTGACGCGCGCTTGATAGTTGATGGGCGGACCGACATGTATACCGCCCTGTATGACGATCGTATCGAGAACGGCACAAACCTTTTCGAATATCCCAAATATCTTGATGCTGCCGCCGGATTGAATTCCAGTATTGCGGACATGGAGCAATTCGCTTCCCTGCTTACAAGTGGCCGCCTACTCTCGCGTACCGAACGCGAACGGATGTGGGAGCCAGCCAAGAATCGGAACGGAAAACTTATTGATATAGCCAAGGACATGGAAATTCCAGGTATCGTGGCGCCCGCCGTCGGATGGTTTTACGCCGACAACTCGGCGGGTCGATACCCAAGAGTCTTTATGACCGGGGGTTCAGCTGTTTCGATCGTCGTTTTTCCCAAACAAGAGCTCTGTATCATTTCTCTAACCAATTTGCAGGCAAAAGACGATCCTCTTCCGATAGCTGAAACGATCGCGAAATTCTATTTCCCTGATATCAAGCCACTTTTTTGAGTCCATTTCCTCTACCGAAACAAATGCTAACCTGAGTAACCGAAACAAAGCCGCGAGCATTCGATCAGCTTTGGTATTTATAAACTCAATTTCTGATGCGCCACCTATCCCTTGCGCTGTTTGCTTTGACTCTCTCCCGCCCGAGCTTCGCGCAAAATCCCATCGCGTTCACTGGCGCAAAAATCATCCCCATCGCCGGCCCCGAAATCGACTCCGGAGTTCTGGTCATCGATCACGATAAGATTCTCGCAGTTGGTCCTGCCGCATCAACCAAAATTCCCGACCAGGCAACCAGGATCGACGCCTCGGGCAAAATCATCATGCCCGGCTTGGTCGATTCTCACTCTCACATCGGCGCTCCGGAAGGCGGCGATTCCAGCGCTCCCATTCAGCCCGATGTGCGTGTACTCGATTCCATCAACGTCAAAGATGCTCACTTCGCAAAAGCCCGCGCCGGTGGAATCACCACCGCTAATGTTTTGCCGGGCTCCGGCCATCTGCTCAGCGGACAAACACTCTATCTGAAGCTGCGTCCCGGCAAAACCATCGAGGAGCTTCTTATCAAGCTTCCCGACGGCCGAATCGCCGGTGGCATGAAGATGGCCAACGGTACCAATTCGCGCCGTCCGCCTCCCTTCCCCGGAACGCGCGCTAAATCCGCCGCTCTCGATCGCGAAGAATACATTAGGGCCCAGGAGTATCGCGACAAGATACTCGCCGCGAAAGGCGATGCGAGCAAACTCCCGCCCCGCGACCTGCGAATGGAAGGTCTCGTCGAAGTGCTCGACGGCAAGCGCACGGTTCAGTTTCACACCCATCGCAGCGACGACATCATGACCGTAATTCGCCTATCGCAGGAGTTTCACTTCCACGTCGTCCTCCATCACGTGAGTGAAGGCTGGATGGTTGCGGACGAGATCGCAAAAGCAAAAGTTCCTGTATCTTTGATCGTCATCGACAGCCCCGGCGGCAAGGAAGAAGCAAAGAATGCCGCACTGTTCACCGGCGCGGCACTCGATAAAGCCGGTGTCCTTTTCGGATTTCACACCGACGATCCCATCACCGACTCTCGCCTCTTCCTCCGCTCGGCTGCGCTCGCTGTCCGCGGCGGTCTCTCCCGCGAAAAGGCTCTCTACGGATTGACCATGGCCAATGCGCGCATCATCGGTCTCGAATCCCGCATCGGTTCGCTCGAGCCCGGCAAAGACGCCGATTTCATCCTGCTTTCAGCCGATCCGCTCAGCACCTACACACACGTGCTCGAAACATGGATCGAAGGCAAAAAGGTTTTCGATCACAGCGATCCCAAGGACCGCCTCTATGCAACCGGTGGCGAAGGCGCGAGCCACGATCAGTCGCCGGTTTCGCTCGAAGAAGAAGACGAGCAGGTTCGCCAATGAAACTCGCAATCGCCTTTCTACTCTTCATTGCCTCTGCGTCCGCGCAGAATCTCGCCATTCAAGGCGAGACCGTCTACACCATGGCCGGCCCGCCCATTACAAACGGTGTGCTCCTGATCGAGAAAGGCAAAATCACCCGCGTCGGCCCCGCCTCTCAAGTCACAATCCCGAATGGGTACGAAACCCACTCCGCCAAAATCGTCACGCCTGGATTGGTCGACGCGCATTCCACAGTAGGCCTTACCGGTTATCTGAACGTCCCGACAGATCAGGATCAGCTCGAACGAAGCGCGGCAGTTCAACCCGAGCTGAGAGCTATCGACGCTTATGATCCCCGGGAGCGGTTGATCGAATGGGTCCGCAGCTTCGGAGTCACGACGATGAACACCGGCCACTCGCCCGGCGCTCTCGTCTCCGGCCAAACCATGGTTGTCAAGACGCGCGGCAATACGGTCGAAGAAGCAGTTATCGTGCCGGCCGCGATGGTCGCCGCGAGTCTCGGCAATGAAGGCTTGGCTGAAAAAGAGAAGAGCCCCGGGACGCGCGGCAAAGAGGCCGCCATGCTGCGAACGGAATTCATCAAGGCACAGGAGTACATGAAGCCTGCCTCCAAAAAAACCGATGCCAAGTCTCGCGAGCGCGATCTCAAAACAGAAACGTTCGTTAGAGTGTTGAAAGGCGAGCTGCCTCTGCTCGTCACCGTAAATCGCACGCGTGACATCATGACCGCCATCCGCCTCGCGAAAGAATTCAACTTCAATCTCATCCTGGATGGCTGCGCCGAATGCGACATGGTACTCGACGAGGTGAAGGCATCCGGTTACCCGGTCATCGTTCATCCCACCATGGAGCGCGCAAGCGAAGAGACCGAAAACATCAGCTTCGAAGCCGCGGCCCATCTACAAGCGGCCGGCATCCCGTACGCGCTCCAAAGCGGCTTCGAATCCTACGTCCCTAAGACTCGCGTGATTCTTTTCGAAGC
>JAFAYL010000055.1 GCA_019240405.1 Acidobacteriaceae bacterium | reverse complement strand
AACCGCTGCACGGCGACATGGCCGGCTCTTTTCGTCTCCGCCTGGGGGACTACCGCGTGCTGTTCGCACTTGAGGAAAACGTCATGCGTATTTTCGGCGTCCGCAACCGCAGAGAAGCGTACCGCTAAGGTCCGCGCCCATTCTCTCCGAATCGATCCAAATCATCTCATTCACTTGGAGCTTCTGTTAAAAACAGGACCTGAATCAGCAGGGCAATCGTTCTAAACGAGACGGCTCACCAGTTCCCCAAGATCAATCGGGCTTCCATCTTCACTTCCCCGCGGCAGGGAAGGTGCGATCGCCAGCGCTTCGTGATGATCCTCGAACCAGACCAGAAACCCGGCCTGATCTGCGCCCGATAATCGCTCTTGATTGATCCAGGTGTAGTATGCGCCCATGTCGGCATCGATCAGTGAACCTTCCGGGTCCGGCACGGGCCGTTGTTGGGTTCCTGCGAGTAGTTCCCGCATGGATTGCTCGCGCTGCCGGGCCGTGAAGCGCGCGAGTAGAGTGAGCGGCTGGGCGCGGCGCAACGCCTCGCGGGCGGACCATTGCACAAAAGTTGTGCTGAAAAGCTGCGTTCCAGAACCCTCCGTTAGAATGCTGACCTGAAAGCGATTCAAAATGGCCTGAGCTCCGTCGCCGTTCAGACCCAGATCTTCGGGCCTCATTTCGGCTAACATGGTCCGCAGCGCTTCCGGTCCTGCGCCGCCCCTCTGCATGATGTTCCTCATTTTCGTCACCAGCGCGGAGCGAACCGTGTCCAGTGAGCCATAGGACATGCAGGTCAATCCGGGGCTCGCGCTTCCTTCATTTCCACCATCGATATACCAGTGACCGAACGCAACCGGGTACGCCGCCGCACGCGCGGCCAAGGTTTTAACCAGCAATTCGCGACCGTTCTCGGGCCGCACGTTATGGAAATAGACCCCCTCGGGCCGCAGCTTTCGGAACAGTGGATACTTGTTTACCGCGACCCCCTGGCCGACGATCACCATGCCCAGCCGTTTGGCTTGAAGAGGTTCAGGCGGCGCGGCGGTGTTCAGTTTGTGAACGTACTCGATGGATGCTGCTCGAAAAGCATCGATCTGATGCGTCGCCCAGAGATGGGCGGTCAGCTGTTCTGAAAACTGAAGAGGCTGATTGATCCAATCCACGGTCTCAAGTTGCGAAGACAACCGCAATGCGGCAAACGCCGACATGGATTCGCGAAACTGCTCTGCGGAGAGCGAACTCAGGTAAGCGAGCTGGTTGTCCAACTCCTTCCGTTCCGCCGGAAATTTCCAATCGTATGCAATGATTTCCCTCAGCAGCAGCGGCAAAAACGCGAGCGGCAATTGCTGCAAAAGAGCGATGTGGTTAGTCGCCATCTGCTTCGCGAGCGGTGGGTAGTGGGCGAAGTCCGCGGCGCTGAGCTGGTTCGGCAGCATGAAAGCTAAAGCACCTCGCTCAGAGGCTTACCCTTCGAAAGCTCCGGTGAGAATCCGAGCATCGAGCCGAGCGTCGGCACCAGGTCCGTCGATTCAACCGCACGATCCACCACAACGTTCTCCCGAATGCCCGGCCCTGTGACCATCATCCAAGTGGTCCGCGATAGCGGGTCGCCCGTTCTGTGGTGCTGAAAGCCGTTGCCCCCGGCATCGGTATCCGAATCGCGACCGAAATCCGGAAGAATGAACATGGTCGTCTTGCGCGCGTATTCCGGTTCGTTTTGAATCGCGCTCCAGATCTCCGCGCATAAACGATCCGAGCGCTGAATGGCGTCTATGTAGAGCGAATATGTCCCCGAGTGGGCGATGTCGATATCGTGCAGCGTGATCCAAAGCAAGCTGGGTGCAAGCTGCCGCATCAGCTGCCGCGCGATGTAGACCGAGAGCTCGTCGGGACTGGCAAGACTGCGGGCGTGCGCTGTGAAATCGTCGACAGATAACTTCAGAATCTCCGCCATCTGTCGCAATTCAATCTCGCTGCCGCCGAGCTTCGGAGTATAGAGCGGCGTTTCGTAATTGTCTCTCAGAAGATGCTCATACTGGCTCTCGCCCTCGGAGGAGAGCGCTGCCGCCAACAAGCGCTTCGGCAGAATCACACCCGCGCCCGCTCCCGGTCCGTAAGAGCGGTGGCCGCTTTCCCCAATACGATTGAAGCCATTGCTCGGCGCGACCACCCACGTATCCGTAGCGGGGCGTTTCAATTCCTTCCGGTAGTATTCGAAGACGGTCGGGTAATCGGGAGGAACAGCCGCGAAATTGTTGAATGTCTCATACACCCCGGTTGCAAGACTCGCCGTAGCCACATAGTGCCCGAGAATACCCCGGTTCACCACTTGAGTGAAAAACGTCGATTGCGGGATCAATTGATTCAGAAGGTGCGGAATGTTCTCCTGTCCCTCCGGCATGAAGGTCTCTTCGTCCCGAGCGCCCCCTCCAAAAGTGACCACCACGACCTTTCGGCCGGGAGGCAACGTCATTGCCTGCAGCGGAGCAAATCCGAACAGGGCCGCGCCCGCACTCGCGCCCGTAGCCGCTCGCAGGAAATCCCGCCTCGTCCAGGAAATCGCTTGTGCGAGTTCTCGCGGAGAACGGGCGTCTTTCACCGCAATGTCACGCCGAATATCCACCTTTTGAAACCGGTTTCCTGATTTTCTCATTTTCTGCCGAGAATTATTTCCCGCGCGGGTGCAACCGGCAGTGCGACTGCCGCATCGAAACCGATGTACTCTGGGGTGGAGGCACTATGAACTGGAGAGTTGCTGGGTTTCTTCTAACATCTGCGTTCAGCTTTTCGGCTTTCGCTCAAATGCAACCGGGCATGCCGCCGCGCAACCTGCCTTCCGATTACGCTGCAACATTCCAAACCAAGAACGCCACCTATGCCGCTTC
>JAFAYL010000006.1 GCA_019240405.1 Acidobacteriaceae bacterium | reverse complement strand
GGCGCGAACACCACTGTCTTTACCGTCATCAATACCCTGATTTTGAATCCTCTCCCGGTTCCGGACCCCGCCGGGTTAGCAGCGGTTGGCTTGATGAAAGCGCGGAGTACTTCCAGATCGAGCGCGCCGCTGCCGCTCTCCTACGCGGATCTGAAGGATTATCAAGCTCGGAACCAGGTCTTCAGTTCGCTGGCCGGTTATACTTCTTCACGACCTGTCACCTTGCAAGAGGCTGGCGCTTCGGGGGGGATGTTCAGCGAGTTAGTAACAGGCAACTACTTCTCGACCTTGGGCCTCAAGCCCGCCGCGGGCCGCTTCTTTTTGCCCTACGAGGACACCACCCCTGGCGCGCACCCGGTTGCGGTCATGAACTATGGGACTTGGCAATCGCGCTTCGGCGGTGCGGCTGACATCATTGGCAAAACCCTGCGGCTCAATCACGTTGACTTTACCGTCATCGGTGTCGCTCCGCCCCATTTCATTGGAGTGAATGGAATTTTCGGTCCTGATCTGTGGGTACCAGCCAGCATGGCCGAACAGTTATTGCCCAATGAAATGCAAAATGCGTTCAGCGATCGCGGCAAGGCGTTTTTTCAAGGCGTGGGGCGGCTCAATCCAGGTGTCAGCCTGGCTCAGGCGCAAGCCAATGTGACAACCGTAGCAGCGGATTTGGCGCGCGAATATCCGGCCATCGATGAGGGCCACGCGGCCATGGTAGTGCCCGTCCGTGATGTTCTATTGGCCAATACCGGCAGCAGCTCCACGCAGATTCTCGTCGCCGGCGCCGGGTTGTTGATCGTGGTGGGGATCGTTTTGTTAATCGCGTGCTCGAACGTCGCGAATCTGCTGCTTGCGCGCCTCAGCGGCAAGGCAACAGGAGATGGCCGTCCGCCTGGCCATGGGAGCAAGCCGGCACAGGCTGGTGCGTCAGCTGCTCACCGAGAGCGTGCTCCTCGGACTCCTCAGCGGCGTGGCGGGCATCTGCATCGCTTATGCGGGTCTCCATCTCTTATTCAGCGCTCTGCCCTCATCCGCCAATTTCGTGACGCCCAAGCTCGATACAACCGTCTTCGCTTTTGTGCTGGTCGTCTCCCTAGCAACCAGCTTGTTGTTCGGGACCATCCCCGCCTTCAAGGCTTCACGCGCCAGCGTGGCGGAGACGCTCAAGGAAGAGGCTCGCACAACAGGCAGAAGCCGAAAAAGGGTTACGCTCGCAAACGTTCTGCTGGTGGGCCAGGTAGCATTTTCATTTCTCTTGCTGATGACGGCCGCGCTGTTCTTGCGAAGCATCGCGCGGGCCTACGATATGAATCCCGGCTTCCAGACCGCGCACCTTGCGGTCTTCTTTACAAATCCGGCGCAGGCCGGGTACGACAAACCGCGGATCAAAACATTCGGCAAGGACGTCCGCGAGCGCGTAGCCGGAATTCCCGGCGTCGAGTCCGTTTCCTGGGCATCGAATATGCCGCTCTGGGCGCGCGGCGTGAATGGATTGCAGGTGGAAGGTCATCAGGCACGATCGCAAGCAGACAAAATCTCGACCATTATCGATACAGTAGACACGAATTATTTTGAGACCGCCGGCGTGGCGCTCGAAAGCAGGCGCGAGTTCACGAACTTGGACCTGGAGAACTCTATGCCGGTGGCAATTGTCAATGAGAAGATGGCGCACGATTATTGGCCGCGCGGAAACGCATTAGGGAAGCGCATTCAGCTTCCGGGCGAGAAACAGATGCGCCAGATTGTAGGCGTAGCGCGAAATGCCAGTTATACCAATTGGGGGGAGCCGCCCCAGCTTTGCGTCTATGTGCCTCTGGAACAGAACTATGGTGGCGTGATGGCCTTGTATGTGCGTAGCCGGGGAAATCCGCAACAGATCATGCTTCCCGTTCAACGCGAAATACATGCCGTCGCGCCGCAAATTGTCATCAGCAACCCGCGAACCGGGCGCGAAATCATCGACGGTGGATTGTTTGGCCCTAGGATGGGCGTCGGGTTGCTCAGCGTGTTCGGGCTGCTGGCGCTGGGACTGGCAAATATCGGTTTATACGGCATCCTTGCGTATTCCGTCAATCAGCGCAAACGAGAGATCGGATTGCGCATGGCCTTGGGTGCGGACCAGGCAAGCGTGCTTCGCCTAATTCTGAAGCAAGGTATGTGGTTGGTTATGACAGGCGTGCTGATTGGCTTCGCGGCGGCGCTGGTGGTCGGGCGCCTGGTAAGCCGGATGCTGTATGGGGTGAGTCCAGACGATCCCATTAGCGTTGCGGGAGCGGCAGTGGTGCTGCTGGCAGTCGCCCTGTTGGCCTGTTATCTCCCGGCCCGGCGGGCAAGCCGCGTCGACCCATTAGCGGCCTTACGTGAGGGCTAACTTCACGATGCAACAGCATGTATCGGCTGAAACCTCCCGCCATCCTCTATGGCTTCTCGCGGGCTTCTGGTTCTGCGTCGTAATCTCCATCGGCGTCGTTCTCCGCCGACTTATCGAGTTGATTCGTCCCTCGCACACCGCCCCTCCGGAGATGGCCTCGCTCGACGCGATCTTTTCGTCGCACGCCGTGCTGACTGCGATGCACATCATCCCGGCCGCCATCTTCGTGCTTCTCTCCGCCGCTTTGCTAGTGGGCCGGAGTGGCGGCGAATGGCTGGAGTGGCTCTTCTTTCCCTTCGGAGCGATTACTGGCGCGACTGCCTACGCAATGAGCTACTGGGCCGTCGGCGGTTGGGTCGAGCGCTCCGCCGTCCTTGTCTTTAACACCTGGTTCCTGTTCTCGCTGGGTCGTGCCTATTGGTTTCGCCTCCGCCGCGAGCCCTCGCGAAAGCGGGAGTGGATGACGCGCGCCGTGGGAATCCTGCTCGGTATCGCAACCACTCGTCCCGTAATGGGAGTATTTTTCGCCACGAGTTCGCGCACCCATCTTGGCCCACAGCAGTTCTTCGGCGTCGCGTTCTGGATCGGCTTCTCGATCAACGCAAGCGTTATCGAGCTTTGGTTGCACTCGAAGCGGCGCACGCAAATCCACCAACTCCAGGCTGTGTTGTAACGCCTTCTTCTCCAACACGAACATTGTCCGGAGTGGCCGATAGCAGATTAGCCGCCATCAACGGCCGTGCATAGATCTACACATAACAACTACTCAGGGGCGATCCACGAATCAGGAGGTCCCTGCGCTAGCAAGCGAATCTGAGGACCTAAGCGCGTTGATGGATTTGTTGAACTCATGCTCGCCGGGCTCGCAGGCGGGCAACCGGGCTTGCGTCCGGCTATGTGCCGTGCTGTGGTGATCCGGGGGCCATGCGGAGACGATCAGGGCCGCGCCAGCAAGATGGCCAATTTCCGGTAACGCGGTTTTCTTGCCGTTATCCTAAACAGCCTAATCTCCAAGTGGCCGACGATCCCACTCGCCGTTGCAGGCTCGAGTCAGGGCGTCCTCCACTATTTGAGATATGGCGCGGTGTTGTCTAGAATCTCTCGCAACTCAGACACCTGCAATCCGAGGCTCTCACGTAAGGTTTTGGCGTAATCAGCGGAAGGAGGACCGGGCCAATCGGAACCGTACAGAACATGCCGGAGGCCAACCTGTCGGATGCGACTAACGAGTTCCGCTGTCTTCGGCGGCCCAGAAAACGGAAACGTTACGACCGTGGCGGACAGATCAAAGTAAACATTCTTGCGAGCTAGAGTTCCCGACTCAAACGCTTGGATGAACGCCTTCATAGCTTCGTCGGTTGCGGAATCATAGCCGCCCCAGCCGGCCATGTGGGCAATCTGCACCGGCACGTCGGGCGCGGAGGGCAGCACCTCCGCAATGAATTTGCGCGCATCCTCAAAACCATAGTTTCGATTCCATGTACGCATGTGTACGATGATCGGGAACTTAACCGCGTTTGCGGCCGAGAAAACGGCTTTTAACTGCTCGATATGCTTGGGATTTCGCAGGTCCACAGCGGCATTCGTAAAATGCAATTTAAGACCACGGAGGCCAATGCTGGCGCAGCGTTTGATCTCTTCTACCGCATAGCTCTTCAAAGGGTTTTCGCTGCAGAATCCCACGAGACGGCCGGAGTAGGGCGCTATCTGTTTGAGCAGCCAATCATTCTCCTTTTGAACATTGTCATACTCGTCGCTTCCAGGCGGGATCTGTTTTACAGCAAATCCGCCAATGATATAGGCATCGGATAGTACAGCGGCCTGCTTTACACCAGTCGAGTCGAGGAACGCAATCAAATCCGAAAGCGTCTTGACCTGGTTTCGCGCCCTATCGGGTTCGTGCTGCGCGAGGATCTCATTGGCAACCGGGGTGTTGAGATGGATGTGGTGGTCCGCTTTCGGCGGGGGCGGGTCTTGCCCCAAGACGGAAGTGGCAACAGCGGCAAGCGCGAGCGGTAACAGGGCGAACCCAATAAACCGTGCGCGGTCGATGCACCGGAGCTTGAACATAGTTCTCTCCTTTGAGAGGACAAGTTCTAATACTACCGCCTCCTAAGACCGTAGGGGAGCGGCGGCGGCTGTCGAGGCGGGTCGTGATCCGGGGGGAAACCCCGGCGCCGGGAGAGACCGTCCCACTGCACGCCCACCGTTGGGCGAGCGCGCTGTACACCCGGAGCAGGAGCGACTTCGTGCGTCAGACTTAGAACGCCAATAATAGCCATGGATCGTCATCGAATCACTACCAGACTAATCGTAGCGGTCTTGAAGTGGGGTTCCATTCTATTGAGAACGGCGACTTGCCGTCCATGGTTGCCAGGTTTTCTGGCCCAGTGCGTCTTTTTAGGACGTTTATCCGTATACCCAGTAGAATGGGCGCGACAACTTGCTTCTTCTCGGGTGTGGTGTCTGACGATACGCAGGCCCTAGCGCGCGCATTGCGAAGACGCGATCCTGAGGTGCTCGATCGATTGATCGAGCAATATCAGTACCGGCTGTTTCGATATCTGCTCTACATCTCGGGCGACCGCGAGACTGCCGAGGACTTTTTCCAGGAGACCTGGGTTCGGGTGCTCGATCGGGGGCACCAATATGACAGCAGAGCTAAATTTGATACGTGGCTGTTTGCCATAGCGCGCCACCTCGTTATCGACTCACAGCGGCGCAAGAAGCCCCAAAGCTTTGACGCGCTGACCGATCTGGATCAGAAGAGTCCAATCGATCTCGTGGCGGTGAATTCTCCTTCGGCTTTGGATCTGATCACTAGCCGTGAGGTCGAATTGAGCATTCAGGAGCGGCTTGGCCGGTTACCAGCAATTTACCGCGAGGTGCTCGTGTTGCGTTTCCAGGAAGACATGGCACTCGACGAAATCGCAACGGTAGTTGGTGCACCGGTCCCGACCGTGAAATCGCGGCTTTACCGGGGATTGCAAACTTTGCGCGAATTGCTCAGAGGAGGAAATCCATGAACGAAGATGTCCACGTACGTGCCGAACGCCTCATCTTGGAAAATCATGTGGAGCACATTTCTGAGCACGAGCGCGAATGGCTCGACCGGCACTTGGAAGCCTGCACTGATTGTGATCGCGTGGCCGGGGCGACCGAAGAGGCTATGCGGTCGTTATGCGCAGTATCCGTTCCGTTTCCGCCTTCACTGGCGAGCCGCGCACAATTGCGTGTTTATCTGCGAATCGAAGAACTCCAGAGACGTGGACGCCATGGCTGGGCATTGTGGGTTTCTTGCGGGCTCTCATGGGGGTTGGGTATAGCAAGCGCTCGATATGTCTGGCGAGGTTTCGAATGGGCGGGGGATCAAATCGGTATTCCTAATGTCGTCTGGCAGATGGGATTTGCACTTTGGTGGGCCCTCCCAGCTCTCGTTGCAGCCGGGATTTTGCTAATCGAGAAACTGCGCGAGGGGTGGTCGGAAACGCAATGAACAATGTATCGAAAAACAAGAATACGATCGAGGTTTCAACTATGCCGGAATATCAGGAACCCGTAAGTGAACGTTTCACGGAAAAAGTGCGACTCATTCGATTCCGCATGAAACAGGAACGGTTTCGCTTCGTGGATGAGATTCGGCTGGTTCCCCGCTGGCTCGTCATCTCGGTCGTTATCCTCTTTGTACTGGCCGAGGTGATAGCGGTCACAATCAACTGGACTGGAGTTGCGAATGACGGTCAGCCTTGGCCCACTGAATATACACAGATTGAAGGCGCTCTGGTCATGGCCGGCATCGTTGCAGGAATTGCGATCCCGATCGCATGCGTTCTGTTTTTGATCGGCTATGTGAACTCCGATGCCAAACGCCGAGGCATGCATTCGACCCTCTGGACCTTGCTGGTGATCGTCCTATTGCCGGCTTATCTCGCAACCGGGTTCATCATTTATTTCCTGGTCCGCGAACCGTTGCCTTACAACTGCCCGCAGTGTGGATCGACAGTGAGCGCGCGTTTCAACTACTGCCCTGAGTGTAAGCACAATCTTCGTCCGGCTTGTCCGCGGTGCAGGCGCGGGGTTCGCGACGGCGACCATTATTGCCCACACTGCGGGCACGAACTTGCCGGGGCGACGAGTGCAGAGCAGGTAGGACTGCAAAAGAACTGACGATTTCTAGTCCATTGGGTGAGCGCGAAATTCGATGTGGCGGTCGCGCGTGACATATACCGATTCGGCGAGTGATAGGGATTGATCCTGTGGTTGCCCTACACTACGAGTGACTTTCGATCACGACCGCTCAGTCCGAGATGTAATCCTGAACGGCCAATGTAGCGCATTCTTGCGCTCTTGCTTAGAGTCGCGAAAGTCGTGCCAACGCAGCAGACTCATAGCTAATGCCCAAGAAACAGGAGAACCAGGACGACTGTTTCACGCGTTCTTTCATCGTCCGCGTTAGTGCCAGAAATGTCCGCTTCTCTTCCATTGACACTGAACACCAGGCTGGAACTTGAGGTTGCGCTTCACTCGGCGATATCGCGGTTTGTCGACCGGAATTCCTATCCATCAATGGGCCGTACGCGGCCAATGATGACGTCAGGTTCAGGGGTGAGGAGATGCGTTAAGAGAAACCAATCGACCGCGGCTGATTACGGCCGCTATGCGCTTAGTATTGCGGATATTCTCGAGTGGATTCCCATTCAAGAGCACGAGATCCGCCGCTTTACCGGTCTGGATGCTGCCGACTTCCTTCAGTTTGCCTAGAAACTTCGCCGCATTGCAGGTTGCTGCTTCGAGTGCCTGCAGCGGTGTAAGGCCGGCATCCACCAGGTACGCTAATTCGTCCTGAAGTGTCCCATTTTTACTATCCGCTGGCAGATCTGTTCCGGCAAGGAGACCAATTCCAGCCTTCTGCATCATCCCGACGACATCGGTTTCTTTCCTCAGGAGACGGTCAGCCCAAAGAAGATCTTCAGGTGTGTATTTTGTCTCAGTATCCAACCACAGTGTGTGCAGTACGACCAGAGTTGGGCATTGCCAAGTGTCGTTCTTGCGAAAACGGTCGATCAAGGCGTCCGCTTTTTGAGAGGAATAGCTTTCAACGATCGCCTTTGTGAGTGCAGAGCGCATATGGCTGGGAGATGGTGCCTGTTTTCGTTCGAACGCAGCCAGAATGTCTCGGTACATTTGCACCTCTTCAGCGTGCAGCTCCGATTCTCGTAAAGACATTCCAATGAGTACGCCCCAAAAACGGCCGCCCAAGTGCTCCACGCTTCGCTGGCCCGCATCAGACGCTTCCTCCGGCAACACCGTTGGCGGAATGTGGCCTACAAACGGCATCTGGTCTATCCGCGCTTGAGTTGCGACCGCCTGGTAAATGTCTTCTGGAATCGCATCCTGAACCTTGATGAAATCTACGCCTCGGCGTTGAAGCATATTCACGGTATCTCGCGCGGCGGTAATGTCCTTTACGGAGATGAAAACGGGCATTTGGAATGGCAAAGGGCCCTGAATGATCGGTCCAGCCACTACCATTCGGGGGCCCAAGATTGTTCCGGTCCTTGTCTCCCATCGGAGTCGAAGGATATCGTCTAATGGCGACCCCATATCCCGAACTCCTGTAATGCCTTCAGCCAAAAATTTAGGGAGCGCGGCTTTCCCGTCCGGGTACGCTCCCAGATGTACGTGCATGTTCCACAGGCCGGGGATCAGATATTTATTTCGGCCGTCGATTGTCTGCGCGTTCGCGGGTGCCTTCATTTGCGTCGCGGGGGCGATGGCTGCGATCCATTCACCGGAGATCAGCACAGACATCCCAAATGCCGGTGCATGCCCGTCGCAGTCAATGATCGTCACGTCGCGAATAAACAATGAATTTGGCGGCGGCTGTTGGGCAACTGCACACAACGAGAGAACAGTCGCCGCTAACCAGCTCAGAAACCTAAGGCTCACACACCCTATACGCAAGCAGAGACGGATTGTTCCGAATTTCGATGCGCAGCAAAGTGCCTTCAGTACTTCGTAAGTCCGCTTTTCGGAAACTAGCCGGATCGGAGATTGATCAGTGATATCGCGGACGCGTGATTGTGGTGTACGGCACGCGACATCATCTCACCGGGCCGTACATCGCTATTGGCCTCAGGTTCATGCAGCCAAACAAGAGGCGCAGTATGAAGCGCAACTCAATTTCTAGCGGTGAACAGGTTTTACGGATGAATACTGTAATAGGTCTGGAACGCGCCCATTTTGGGGTAAAACACACGCGAGCGGTATAGTTCGATCACCTGGCGGATGTGGCCCAGATCGTGGAATACGAATTCGTTGAGCAGCTCGCCGAAACCGATGAGCCCCAGTTTCTCGTGACGCGCGGTACGTACGAGCACGGAATCGGGTAGAGATTCGAGCAAAACCAGAGTCTCCCGCCGCTGGCTCTCGAAACTGACAAGCTCAGCGAGACCGTCAAACTTTTTGCCGGAAACAAAGAGCGCCGTCTGGTCATAAGCCGGCAAGAACGCGTTGTCCTGCCCGGCGCGCGGAAGCGGCTCACGAAACCTTTCCCTTCCACGTCAGCTAGGTGCGCGAGAACCATGCTGATTGACCAGCGGTCCGGCGAAGGCTGCCAGTCGAGATCGTCACGCGTTGCATTCGCGAGCAAGGAGCGCAAGATAGCAGGCGTTTGCTCCAGGATAGAGATGCCGGAAAATGCGAGAGCCATTCTGATGTCATCGTAAGCCCACGTTGGTCTCAGTTGTGACGGCCGCTCTCGAAGGAGGATTTTGGAGATTGACAAAGGGGCGCGGCGATTTTTCCAGCTTTTCTAAATCAGGAAGCGGCGGCGCGATCGTTATAGCGCGAGGGATTCACCCGCGATCCATCAAACTTCAGTTAAGATGACCGGGATAGGCAGTGTAATTGCCTTCCTGTATGGCTCTCGATCGCGAACCAGGCCCAAAAAACCACGAAAAGCCCGAGCTGCCGCCAGTTCTTCTCCTGAACTGTCAGGAATGCAAGCTGCACAAAGACAGGTCATTTTGCAATTTGCCGCGGCAGGCATTGATCGAGCTTGACCGCATCAAGCACACGCGGGCTTTCGCTGCTGGCGACCGGCTCTTCAATGAAGGCAAGCCGGTTGACGAATTGATGATTGTTTGTCAGGGCTGCGCGACCTTGACTCTTTCTTCATCCACAGGGAAGGCACTGGTTCTGGGCGTTTCAGAAGCGGGTGAAGTGCTGGGGTTGAGCTCGGCGATTTCCGGGCGGCAGCATGAAGTCTCGGCGGAGGCGATCGAGAAGACTACGGTTGCTGTAATCGAGCGATCCGATTTTCTGAAGTTTCTGGAGCGCTTTCCACCGGCGGCGCTGAATGCGGGGGCAGAACTGAGCCGCAAAGTGAATCGCGCGTACGAGAAGATCCGGTTGGTCGGCGCCGGATTATCAGTCGTGCAGCGTCTTGCCGCCTGGCTGCTGAGTCTTCAAGAGAATTATTCGGTTCGGGAGGATCTAGTAACCGTCGCGCTCACCCATGAACAGATTGCGCAGATCCTGGGAGTGTCGCGGGAGAGCGTTACGCGCGCGCTATCGGATTTAAAAAAGCGCAAAATCGTGGAGGTACGCGGAATCCACGTGTATGTGCGAGACCGGCAGCGTCTCCATTCGATCGTGTTCGCGTCAGGTTGAATCGGCTTCCGTTACTTAACCGGCATCAATGGTGATCGGCGTCACAGACGCTCGAATTTTTTCGGGCTAAGCTGACTCGGGTATTTGTGTTTGCCTGGCGAGACTGAGCTACAGTTCTGAACGCTTTTGACACGGAATTGAGATGACGCCATTTCGTGTACGCCCATTTGCGCTCCTCAGATGGCTCGGCGTGCTTCTCTTCGCCTGCGTCGCTCTTAAGATTGGCGCTGCTTCCGGCAACAAGCAACAGAATCTGAGTCCGTTGCGGCAGCCTTCTGACCCGGCGCTCTATGTGGGCGCGGATACTTGCAAAACATGTCATCAACCGGAGGCTGAAAGTTATAACCGGGGACCCCACTGGAGGACTGAGACGGGCAAGCACAAAGGGCCGCAATGGCAGGGCTGCGAGGCTTGCCATGGGCCGGGGAAGGCTCATGTGGATTCAGGAGGCGATGCGACGAAAATTATCCGCTTTACGGCTCTGAGCGCGAGAGAGGCGAGCGAACGCTGTGCGGCCTGTCATGAGAAGAGCGAAAGTCATGCGAATTTCATGCGCTCGCCGCACCTGGCGAATGGTGTTGGCTGCACGACATGCCATTCCATTCACGCTGCTACCGCGAGGCATGATCTGCTGGTCTCGGCTCAACCCGCTCTGTGCTATGGCTGTCATCGGGATGTCGAATCGGATTTCGCGAAGCCCCAACACCATCGCGTGAACGAAGGGCTGATGTCGTGCACGGATTGCCATAATCCGCATGGGGCGTTTCTTCCGCATAATCTACGAACGAGCTCATGGCAGGGGCTAGTCTGTTCGAAATGTCATATCGATACGGCTGGGCCGTTTATTTTCGAGCATGCACCCGTTAAGGAACAGGGATGCACTGCGTGTCACAATCCGCACGGCTCGGCTAATCCGCACCTGCTGACCCGTCCCCAGGTCAATCAGATCTGTCTCGAGTGCCACTCGACGATTCTTCCGACCACCGTAGCCGTACCGATGCCGACGTTTCACAACCAAGCGACGCAATTTTCGCAGTGTGTTTTGTGTCATCCAGCCATACACGGGTCGAATACCCATCCGGAGTTCTTTAAACGGTAGGCGCGAATGCGAAGGAAATACTTTCAAACGGCTGCACTGATGGTACTGCCGGCATGCCTGGCGATTGCGGCGCAAACGGCATCGAGTGGGCAAGCCACAAGTCCCCAGAGTACCGGCACGCAGGCGCAGACTCAAACTGCCGATCCGAACGACGTGCAGTTTGCGAATAACCGAACGGCTCCTCCGGCTGAGGCTATTCCTTCGACAAGCGAGACGCCTACGCTTTGGAATGGATTCGAAACACACTTTGCCGTGGAATTCGGCGGACGCGCGCTTTCAAATTCTGGAAATGCAGACGTCTATGCCACGTTCGTGAACTTGCAATCCGGCGTGCGCCTGCTAGATCAGTCTCTCGATCTGCATTCTGTAGATCATAACCGCTCTTTTTTCGACGATCTGACGGAAAGCAGTTTTGGGTTGGGAGGAGACCCGAACCAGACAGTGCGCCTCCGGGCGAGCAAGCATCACTGGTATGACTTCGACGGCGTGTGGAGGAAAGATCTGAATTTTTGGGATTACAACCTGCTCGGAAACCCGCTGAATCCGCCGAGCTCGACGCCCTTTATTCCGGTGAATGTTTCGCCACACCTGCTTGATATTTCGCGCAGAATGCTGGATTTGGATCTACGATTATTTCCCGAGTCGAAGGTTCAGCTTGTACTTGGCTATTCGCATTACGATAACGGCGGGCCATCGTTTACGACTGTGCACGTGGGGACTGAAGCTGAGCTGTTTCAGCACTGGCGTGATATCGCCGATTCCTATCATTTCGGTTTATCTTGGCTGCCGGTCGAGCGTACCCGGTTCACTTATGACCAGTTCTATACGCACGAGAAGAGCGATACTAACGACTTCCTGAACAGCTTTCCGTATCTGCTTCCGAACGGAGCGCCGGTCAATCTGGGCATAACCTTTAATACGCTCGGGGGCAGCCCTTGCGCGACACCGTTCCTGGGTCCGTTCGCGAATCCAGCGTGTGATCTTTTTCTGGGCTATTCGAACACTGCGCCGTACTCGACCGATATTCCTACTGAGCAAATCGGTTTTCAGACGAGTTATTTTCCGCGTCTGCACATCACAGGGCGCGCGAGTTATACCGGAGCGCAGACGCACGTGCCGAGCTTCCAGGAACTCTTCAACGGAATCGACTCATTCTTCGGTGTCAGGCTGAGTTCCCAGACCGGGAGCGGGTCGGCGGAAATGATTACCACCAGCGTCGACGCCGGCGTTACCTACGATGTGACCGAGAAGCTTTCGATCGACGACCAGTTCCGGTGGTATTACTATCGCATTCCAAGCGGCGCGTCGTATCTGCAGAATTACTTTTTTGCTCCGACCGCGCTTTCACCTATCAACACGTTTCCATCACCGGCATGCCCTCCGCCTTACATTGCCCCAGGTTGCCCGCAGCACAACTTTATTTCTCCTGCCGACGTGAGCACGGTTTTGTATGCGTTCCACCAATCGCAGAATCAGAAGCGGAATACTTTCGAGGCACACTACAATTTCTCGCCGAAGGTTACCGCGTATGCCGGCTATAAGTTCGAAAAACAGGACATTGTTTTTGCGTTTTCAGACGCGAATCTATCTCTGTACTTTCCGACTCTCGCGATTCGAGGCGGGTGTACTCCGCCGCTACCGCCGAATGGCGTCTGCGCAGTTCCATTTAGCGAAAGTTTCTTCACGCCCGTTCCGATCAACACTCAAGGCGGTCTGATCGGGGTGGCCGCGCAGCCGGTGCATGGCCTGCGGCTGAATGCTGACATCGAGGCTGACTATTCCGACAACATATTCACGAACATCATGCCGCGGCATATGCAGTTGTATCGCGCGAAGGCGATTTACAATCCCAAAAACTGGATCAATATGAGCGCGAGCATGAGTATTCGAAACGCGCGGAATCTCGATAGCGGGCTCGGCAATTTGCAGCACAATCGCGGATTTTCGCTGGCGACCGTGCTCACGCCGTCATCGCGATGGGGCGTCGATGTGAACTATACGTACACTGATTTTTCGACGAACCTGACGGTCTGCTTTGTCGAAACACCTGCACCTTCGTTTGCAACGGTGACGCCGCTATGCACGCCCGCGTACCTACAGGCGGTGTCCTTTTATCACAATATCGACAACTTCGGTTCTGTGAATTTGATGGTGAAACCGATCGCGCGGACAACTCTGACGCTGGGGTATGCGATAACGAGCACTACCGGCACAAATCTCCTGCTGAATCCGAATGCTCCACTTGGTCCTGCGGAAATCAACTATCATCTTCCAAATGCAGCGCTGGCAATCGATGTGGCGAAACGAGTAACTTTCAAGGCGGGTTGGAATTATTACGATTACCAGGAGAAATCGCCGCCGGGGCCTTTCGCGCCGCGTGATTTTCGCGCGAGTTTGTTTACCGTTTCATTGCGATATGCGATGTGAGGTGTGCGCTAAGAATGAAGAGGTCTTTATGAAGAATAGTATTCGCAAATTACAAAGCTTGATGGCTGTGGGATGCTTGCTGCCGGTTCTAAGCAGCACGTCTTCTAGTGCACTCGCTGCCACCTCAGGCGAAGACACATTCAAAGCGAAATGCGCGATGTGCCACGGGCAAGATGGCAGCGGTAACACGCCTATGGGGAAGCGGACGAAACTCCGTGATCTCCGTTCTGCGGAAGTCCAGAAGGAAACCGATGACGAACTCGCTTCCACGATCAAGGACGGGAAATCACCAATGCCGGCGTATGGTAAGACTCTCTCGGCGAAAGAAATTCAGGACTTAGTCGCCTATATCCGCAGCATCGCGAAGAAGAGCTGAGGCACGCACAAAAGCAGTTATATGAGCCCTCCCGAGCTTAAGAGAGTTGCGGTAGCCGAGCCTACGCGCCGATCCTACCTGGGCTGGTTGCTTGGTCTTTGCACAGCGGGAGCGGGTGTGGCGCTTTCCGTACCTCTGATCCGTTTCTTGCTTTATCCGCTACGCGCTCGAACGACGGAAGTGAAATGGTCCGATGCCGGGGCGGTTTCGGATTTTGCTTCGCTTACCGGGCCGGTACAACGTTCCATCACTGTCGAACAGGTCGATGGCTGGCGGAAAACGGTTTCAGACAAGATCGTTTACATCACAAAGAGCTCGAGCGGTGAATTGGAAGTTCTCTCGGCTGTATGCCCACATCTTGGCTGCTCGGTGCAATGGCGCGATTCGAAACATGGATTCGAGTGCCCTTGCCATGCCGCGTCATTTCGCCCGGATGGCTCCATCACCGGAGGTCCCGCACCTCGCGCGATGGATACACTTCAGACTCAAATTCAAAATGGGCGCCTAATGGTCCGCTATCAGTATTTCCGGCAGTTGGTGGCGACCAAAGAGGTCTTCGGCTGAACGTGTGGTTTTAGAGACGTGAGTGAGCTTTCAAATCGCAACTGGCGGGGCGGCTTTTTTCGATGGCTTGATAAGCGAACCGGATTGGACTCTCTGCTGAGAGAGGCTCTGGATGAGCCGATCCCCGGGGGCGCGCGCTTCGCGTACGTATTTGGATCGGCGCTCCTGTTCATCTTCATCTCGCAAGTTATTACGGGCGTCTTCCTCGCGCTCTACTACGTCCCCTCAGCCGATCACGCCCATACAACGGTCGCTTACATCAGCAAGGCTGTGAGCGCCGGCGGGTTTCTACGCAGCATCCATGCCTACGGCTCGAGCGCGATGGTGATCTTGCTGCTGCTTCATGTCACGCAGACGTTCCTTTACGGTTCCTATAAAGGCCGGCGTGAATTACTGTGGCTTTCGGGATGCGTTCTCTTTGCACTGGTTCTCTGTATGGCCTTCACGGGCTACCTGCTTCCGTGGGATCAGAAAGCATACTTCGCGACAGCAGTCGGCACGAACATTGCCGGCGAAATTCCCTTGATCGGGGCGTGGCTCAAAAGTCTGATGCGTGGCGGCGCGGATATGGGGACTTTGACGTTATCGCGCTTTTTTGTTGCGCATATTCTGGTCGTACCCGCCGCAATCTTTGCTGTTGTCGCGCTTCATGTTTACCTGTTTCGAAAGGCGGGCGCCGCTGGGCCCATTTCCGAAAATCCTATCTCTCCAACGGCTCCGACCGAGCCCTTCTATCCGCACCAGGTGATGGTTGATGCGGCATTTGCATTGCTAATCATCATTGTTCTTGCTCTGCTCGCTCACTTTGCGCCGTTTGATCTCGGTCCCAAAGCGAATCCCGCCGACACACATTATTTGCCTCGGCCGGAGTGGTATTACATTCCGATTTTCCAATGGCTGAAATATTGGCCCGGATCACTCTCCTTTGTCGGCGTGGTGATTATTCCAGGTCTCGTTGCATTCTTCTTCGCAAGTCTCCCATTTCTGGACAGGCGCATGGAGCGCAGGCCTTGGAAGCGGCCCATCGCTGTGGGTAGCTACACTTTCATTTTTCTTGCGCTCTTCGGCCTAGGCTGGATGAGCTACCGCAGCGACCATGGCGATCCCGGTTACGCGGCACAACTCATTGCTCAACAGAAAGACACCGACGAGTTCATGCGCAAGCCTTTCGAAGCTGAGATTGAGCAGCCTGTTGTTGCCGCAACACCTGAAACGCCAGCCAATCCGCTCATCGCACAGGGTGCGCAAATTTATCAGGAGCAAGCCTGCAATGGTTGTCACGGTGATGCTGGTACCGGAAGTGCTGCCGGCCCGAAGCTCACCGGCATTCACGACCGAATGTCCGCGGATCAACTCGCCGCGCTGTTGAAATCACCCTCTGCCAAGATGACCGCGGGCGGAATGGCGCCGTTGAATCTGCCGCCCGATGCAATGAAGTCGCTGGTCGCCTATCTTGAAAGCTTGTAGCGTGTTCGAGTATTTCGTACCGCTATTAAAATTCAAGCCAGAGTAACAGCGTGGGCAAGCAGGATATCTCAGAAGACAGTGGTGGCGAACGTTCTGCTTCATTTCGAGAAGCGCTGCTCGGAGACTTGAACGCTCTCGAGCAGATGCTTCAGGCCGGCGCTTTGGAGAGCGATGTCGTTCGTATTGGGGCAGAGCAGGAAATGTTTCTCATTGATCGGGCTTACCGCCCTGCGCCGATTGCCTCTCAGGTGCTCGAACGTCTTTCCGATTCCAGATTCACCACCGAGATAGGGAAATTCAATCTCGAGGCAAACGTGCCGCCGCGAATCTTCAGCGGTACATGCCTCCGCTCGCTCGAGGCCGAATTGAACGAGATGGTTCAGCGTGTTTCAGCGGCAGCACAAGCCTGCGAGGCCGACGTGCTGCTCAGCGGGATACTCCCGTCGATTCGCCTGCCTGACCTTGGCCTGACGAATCTGACCGACAAACCGCGATATCACGAGTTGAACAGAGCTGTGATGAAGCTGCGCGGCGATTTTTATCACTTACTGATCAAGGGAATCGACGAACTCCAACTAGTCCACGACAGCGTGATGCCCGAAGCCTGCTGCACGAGTTTTCAAGTGCACTTGCAACTCAATCCGCGCAATTTTGATCGGGAGTACAATGCTTCTCTGCTGATTGCAGCTCCCGTCCTTGCGGCCGCCGTAAACTCTCCGATTCTGCTGGGGCGGCGCTTGTGGCAAGAAACGCGAATCGCTCTGTTTCAACACGCCGTCGATGAACGATCACATTCGCATATCGCGCGCCGGCATCCCACCAGGGTGAGCTTCGGTGAAGGATGGATCCGCAGTTCAGTTCTCGAAATCTACAGGGAACAGGTCGCGAGATTTCGCTCGATTATGACCGGCCTGGCTGGCGAGGACTCAGTTGAAGCGCTTGCCGAAGGACGTGTTCCCGGGTTGGGAGCTTTGGTACTTCACAACAGCACAGTCTGGCGGTGGAATCGCCCGTGCTTCGGGATCACGGAAGGCAAGCCCCACTTGCGCCTCGAATTTCGTGCTCTGCCAGCAGGCCCGACGGTTCTCGATGAGGTAGCGAACGCAACATTCTTTTTTGGACTGATGAGATCTATTCCACAAGCGTTCGGGGATATTCCAGGAAAGATGCCATTCGATGACGTGAAGGATAACTTCTTCGCCGCGGCCCGCCACGGATTAAAAGCTCAAGTGACTTGGCTCGACGGTAAACATCATGCTGTCGATAAGCTAATCAGCGAACAACTCATCTCGCTGGCGAACGCGGGTCTCCGAGATTCCGGTATCGAGGCCGACGATATCGAGAAATACTTGGGCATTATTCGAGAAAGGGTCGAAGCGGATCAGACCGGCAGCCGGTGGATCCTTTCCGCTGCTGCATCAATGCCCGCCGGCACGGGATCGGAGTACCGCGACCGCCGCATTGTGGGCGCAATGCTTCTACGGCAAAAGTCAGGAGAGCCTGTTCATCGCTGGAGTTCGCTCGCGCGGGATGAGCTGGAAAGCATCGGAGAACTCCACGGAGCTGTCTCGGAAATGATGTCGACGGATTTATTCACGGTCACACCCGACGACCCGATTACGCTAGCCGCCAGCATGATGGATTGGCGTCACATCCGGCACCTGCCGGTGGAGGATGCCGGCCGCTTTCTGGGCCTCATCTCGAGCCGGGAAATACTTCACTTCATGGCCGATCCACACCCGCGCGAGCACCCCGGCTCACCAGTGCGCGTTCGGGAGCTCATGAATCCTCATCCGGTCACCATTCAACCCGACAACTCGATTGAAGATGCGCTGAAAGTCATGCTCGAAAATGAGTTGGATTGTCTGCCTGTGGTTGATAGCGGTCTGCTGGTCGGAATCGTCACGAGCCGTGACATGCTACAGAAATTTTCACTATTATTGAAACTTCACCAGAGGCAGGTCCCCGAATTGTACTTGGGCTAGAGGCTAGGGTACAATTCGGCTCAATAGTGGGCTGTCAGTTAAGAAGGGGGGCTTATGCAATTTACGAAAAGAGTGTGGGTGTGCTTGGCGATTTTGGTAATCGCTGAACTAAGCTTCGCCCAAACGGGTACTTCATCCCTCTCAGGCGTTGTTCTCGATCCGTCGAGAGCAGCCGTCGGTAGCGCCAGAGTCACTCTCATCAACACCGCACAATCAGTCCGGCGTGAAACGCAAACGAATGCCTCAGGCGAATACAAATTCGCAGTGCTGCCGCCCGGAACCTACACGCTTACGGTGGAAAAAGAAGGTTTTCGGAAGTACGAACAAACGAACTTGCAGCTCTTGGTAGATGTTCCTGTCACGAGTAACGTAAATCTCGAAATCGGATCGGTTACCCAGCAGATCGAGGTAAACTCTCAAGCCGAGCTGATCAACGCGACGAATGCTTCGATCGGCAATGCGTTCAATGAAAACCAGATCAAGCAATTGCCGCTCGAGAGCCGCAATGTGCCCGACCTCCTCAGCTTGCAAACAGGCGTCGTTTATACGGGCAATCGGCAGGATATCGATCTCGATACAGACACGCGAAGCGGGGCAGTGAACGGAGCGCGAAGCGATCAGAGCAACGTGACACTGGATGGAGTTTCTGTTAACGAAAAAGGCGGGTACGCGTTCCGATCCGTGCTTCCGGTGACGCTCGACTCAGTCGATGAATTCCGGGTCACGACTACTAATTACGATGCCGACCAGGGCGGCGCGGGCGGTGCGCAGGTAACGCTCATCACGAAGAGCGGCACGAACAGCCTTCATGGATCGCTCTATGAGTACAACCGGAACTCATATTTCAGCGCGAACGATTACTTCATCAAAGCTGCCCAATTGCAATCGGGGCAGCCGAACAAGCCGCCGCAACTTAACCGCAACATCTTCGGCGCCTCGCTCGGCGGTCCCATCAAAAAGGACCGGCTCTTTTACTTCGCAAACTTCGAAGGCTATCGAGATGCTGAAGCGATCAGCGCCTTACAAACGGTTCCGACAGCAACGTTGCGCGACGGGATTATCCAATATCAATGCCAAGATCCGTCGGCTTGCCCTGGCGGTACCGTAACCGGCTTGAGCGGTAAACAATACGCCTACGTACCGGGAAACATGGCCTTGAGCCCGCAGCAAATCACGGCTATGGATAGCGGCAGCCTCGGTCCTCATGGGCCGGATCCCGTTGTGATCAACTATATGAACTCGACGTATCCGCTCCCAAATGATTTCACGACGGGCGACCTGCTGAACACTGCCGGGTATCGTTTTCGCGCGCCGACACACAATACCAAGAACTGGTATATCGCCAAAGTAGATTACAACATCACTCAGGACGGCAAGCATCGGATATCATTCAGCGGCGCTTTAGCGAACGAAAGCAATCCCGGCCAGCCGTTCCTGCCGGGTACTCCGCCGGAGCAGACCATCGTCAATTACAACAAAGGAATTATCGCGAATTATGAAGCTTCACTTACGCCCACGCTGGTGAACGATTTTCGCTATGGCCTCATCCGGCAGAGCATAGGAACGAGCGGCGATTCGGCTCAGCCTTGGGTGTACCTGCAGGCTCTCAGCCAAGGAGTGTTTTATTCCTCATCATTCCAGCGCCCAATTCACAACTTCAACGACGATCTCACCTCCATTCACGGGAAACACACGTTGCAGTTCGGATTTCAGATCTCGATCTTGCGCGATCACGAGACCAATAGCAACAACTCTTTCAGCAATGGCGTAACCAATCCGGAATGGCTCTATCTTTCAGGCTTTGCAAATAAAGCAGTGCCGCTAAACCCTGCTGTCAACGGCTACCCCGCCGTACTGCAAACGTTCAACACTTCCTACGACTATCCACTCACGACCCTGCTCGGGATGGTCACGTTAGTCAATGCAAACTACAACTACCAACGCAACGGCCAACCTTTGGCACAGGGCGCTCCAGTCACTCGTAACTTCGCTCAAGACTCCTATGAAATGTACGCGCAGGATGCCTGGAAGATAAAGCCGAATTTGACGCTCACCCTCGGCCTGCGATATTCACTGTTCTCTCCACCCTGGGAAACTCATGGACTCCAAGTCACTCCCACAGAGAGCTTAAATACTTGGTTCAACGACCGGGCCACTGGGATGTGGCAGGACATCCCGTCGAGCGCTCAACCGCCTATCTCCTATGACTGGTCAGGCCCGGCCAACGGAAAACCAGGCTATTACAACTGGGACTTTCACAACTTCGCGCCGCGCGCCTCCATCGCTTACGCGCCGGATGCAAAAGATGGGTGGCTAAAGGCAATTTTTGGTGGCCCAGGTATGAGCAGCATTCGCGCGGGTTTTGGTGTCGTCTATGATCGCGTCGGTGAAAGCCTGGTCGACACGTTTGATCAAAACGGAGCGTTCGGACTGTTCACCGCATTGTCCAACCCATCCGATGTTCAGACCTCGATTACGGCGCCACGACTGACGAGTATGAACAGCATTCCAACGACGGATTATACGGGTGCTCCGATCTTCATTCCTGCGCCTCCGGCGAATTTCCCCCAGCCGTTTCCGAGCACCTTGGCTACCGGAGGATCGGCGATCACTTGGGGCATTGATGACAAGTTGAAGACGCCATACGCTTACACGCTTGATTTCGCTATAAGCCGCCAATTGCCGTCAAATTTCTCGCTCGATATCGCTTATGTGGGGAGGTTGTCGCATCATGAATTGGCACAAGAGGATTTGGCACAGCCGCTTGACATCTATGACAAGAAGGCGGGAATCGATTACTTCACAGCCGCTACAGCGCTTGCTCGGATATACCGGCCGGCCCTTGCCGCCGGGAACACAACGCCGACGGCAACGTTCAATCCCTCGCAAGTGCCGAAAAATGTTCAGCAGTTTTGGGCGGATACGATTCAGCCGCTTGGGCCGGGCGGCGCTTACAGCATTAGCGCGTGTACAGGTCCTGGCCAGACATCCACAACGAGTCCGATAGTGGCGGCTTTCGATCTATTCTGCTCGACCAGCTTGAACGAATCGCTTGCTCTCTATAACCTCGATACTTTCGGCATTCCCGATGCCAACAAT
>JAFAYL010000041.1 GCA_019240405.1 Acidobacteriaceae bacterium | reverse complement strand
GCGATCCACCACACCCATACGGGCTGCTTCAGCACCGGAATGCCGTAATAGCTGGGCGATTCACTTGATTGCCGGCCAGGTACATTTGGGAAAGCCTGCGATTGAAGACCGAGATCATGACGGCTGGCTAAGGCTTTCTGTCCAGATGCTTCACCGAGCAACAGCCCGGTCTGAAGATCAACGTTGCGGCCATCGTCGCGCGCGGCTGGAGTTTGCCCGTCCGGGATTGTTTGAAAACCGGGGATGAGTTCCCTCGCTTCCTTCATGATTCGTTTTTCGCCGTCCGTCCGATCAACGCCGAAAGCAACGCTGCGGCAGCAACTCCAACGGCCGCAAATCCGGCCGCTTTCCAGCTTTGATTGCCGCGAATGGTCGGCACCTCTGGATCGGGCGGCAGGTTGTAAACTTCGGGCTTGTCAACAAGCAGAAAAAATGCGTTCAATCCGCCTGTGCCCGGCTGGCTTGCGGCATCTGCGCCATACAGATAGGCTTCTTTTACGCCGTTTTCATGGAGTTCTTCCACGCGTTTGCGAGCCCGCTGTTTCAGCTCTTCGACCTCGCCAAATTGAATCGAGTCTGTCGGGCAAGCCTTCGCGCACGCGGGCTCAAGTTCAGCTTTCTGCCGGTCATAACACAACGTGCACTTCCACGCTCGCCCATCGTCATGATTACGATCGATGACTCCGAACGGGCAACCCGAAACGCAGTACCCGCAGCCATTGCAAATATCTGGTTGAACGTATACTGACCCAAACTCGGTGCGCACGATCGCTCCGGTTGGACAGTTCTCAAGGCATCCGGCACGAGCGCAATGTTTGCAGACGTCCGACGCCATCAGCCATGAAAACCCCGTATCGGCCCCACTCAACGGCACCGGGCGCTCGGTGAAACTGACGTGCCGCCAAGTAGATGCTCCGAGGTGCATTGTGTTGTCGAACGACATTCCCGTGAAGTGGTAACCATCGTCGGGCAACTGGTTCCATTGCTTGCACGCCACTTCGCAAGCTTTGCAACCGATGCAGACCGTTGTGTCGGTAAAAAATCCGGTTGGCATGTTTCAGGTTTGATCGCCTTGTTTCGAGAACGGGGCGCGAACGTTGTGGCGTCCGGCGGGGCGATGCCGCGCGATGGGTAAATCGCGAAGTTCATTTTCCGGCGCATTCTCGCGTCCTTTGGCGATGCCCTTATGACGGTCGCGACGGCCTGCGCGGATATCGCCCATCAACGCCTTGGATTCCTGTATGCTTGCATTCGGATCCGCGCCAAACGCGATTAGCTCATTGGTGGAATCGCCTGTTACGAGTCCACGATTGCCCCAATGATAAGGCATGCCAATCTGATGCACTCTTCGGCGGCCCATCTTAACCGGTTGCATGCGGTCGGTCACCAGGATGCGAGTTTCTATTTCGGCGCGAGCTGTGGAAACTACGGCCCAATCGCCGTTCTGCAAACCCTTTTCTCTTGCAAGCTCCGGTGAGATTTCGCAAAACATGCTGGGCTGCAATTCAGCCAACCAGGACAGCCAGCGCGACATCGCTCCCGAGGTGTGATGTTCAGTGAGGCGGTACGTCGTAATCACGTAAGGAAAGCGCGGATCGCTAATGGGCCGCGCTAATTGATTGTCGGACCGGTCATATTCCAGTCGACCCGGGTTGCACTGTTGCCCGTACAGCGGGTTCGCGATCGGAGATTCGAACGGCTCGTAATGGGTGGGCAACGGGCCATCCTGCAAACCGGTGGGCGCAAACAGCCAGCCTTTGCCGTCCGGCTGGAGAAGGAACGGATCATCTCCGGAGATGGTCTCAATCCCCTCAGCATCTTCCGGCGCGCGGTAGCTAGGCGGGACAGGCTTCATGAAGTCCGGCTCGTCGTAACCGGTCCACTTCTGCGAAGCCTCATCCCACCACACGAGCTTCTTGCGGTCGGACCAGGGCCGTCCTTGTGGGTCCGCGGCTGCGCGGTTGTAAAGAATGCGTCTGTTCGAGGGCCATGCGAAGCCCCAATCATGTCCGTACAAATAATGATCAGTAGCCGGCTTTTTGTTTGCGGCGCGGTTCACTCCGCCGGCATAGATACCGGAGTAGATCCAGCAGCCGCACGCTGTCGAGCCGTCGTGCTTCAAGTCAACGAACCCGTTCACCGGCTTGCGATCGGCAACCGTGTAGCCGTTTATCTCGGCGATCACGGCTTCCGCGGAAGGCTCTTGCCGTTTACTGTGCAGCGAGTAGTCCCACGCGAGATCCTGAATGGGACGATCTTTCGGATCGGTTGAACTCGCGTACAGCTCTTTCAATCGCTTTCCGAGGTGATACGCGAAGTGCAGTTCACTGCGCGCGTCGCCCGGCGGCGTGATTGCCTCGTGATGCCACTGCACAACGCGCTGCGTTTGCGTAAAGCTGCCGTCCTTTTCGACATGCGTTGCAGCGGGGAAAAAGAACACTTCCGTGCCGATTGTTTCCGCGCTTACTTCGCCACGTTCATGTTCCGGGGAATCCTTCCAGAACTCGGCCGTCTCGATTAGGTAGAAGTCGCGAACCACAAGCCACTTCAGGTTGCGCAAGCCCTTGCGTTGCAGCCCCGCATTTGGCGATCCGACAACCGGATTCTGTCCCATGACGAGGTAGCCTTCGACATCGCCATCGGCCATGTTCACAACCGTGGTCATGTGAGAGTGATCGCCGGTGATTTTAGGCAGATAGTCGAAGCAGAAATCATTCTCGCGGCGGGCTGCGTCGCCGAACCACGCCTTGAGCAGCGAGACCATGTATTTCGGAAACTCGGTCCACCAGCCGGACCAGGCAGTGTAGTTGTGCAGATATTCAATCAGCGATTTGTCGGCACGTGCCTTCGGCATCGGCAGGTAACCAGGAAGGAGGTTGAAGAGAGTCGGGATATCAGTTGAGCCTTGAATGGTTGCGTGTCCGCGCAAAGCCAGAATGCCGCCGCCGGGCCGTCCCATATTCCCCATCAGCAGTTGCAAAATTCCCGCCGCTCTAATGAACTGAGGGCCTGCGGAATGTTGTGTCCAGCCAACGGAATAGCAGAACGCGGTGGTCCATTCGCGTCCGGAGTTTCGGCATAGATGCTCCGCGATCTTGTAAAACTGGTCGGGGCTTACGCCGCAAACTTCTTCCACCATCTGCGGCGTGTAACGGGCAAAATGCCGCTTCAGAACCTGGAACACGCAGCGTGGATGCTGCAATGTCCGATCGGTTGCATGCGCCTTGACCCTGGGTCCGAATAGCGCTGAGCGCTCGGCGTCCGATTCCGAAGTGCGGTGTGCCCCATGCTCGTGGAGTTCTACGTCTTCATAGTGCCAAGTCGGGCCTTCGTACTGGCCGTTTTCCGAGGCCCAGCCGCTGAAAAGTCCATCCAGATCCTCCGCGTCCTGATAGTCTTCGCGAAGAATTGCAGACGCATTCGTATAGGAAACGACATACTCTTTGAAGTACTTCTCGTTTTCGATTACATACGAGATCAGCGCGCCGAGAAAAACGATATCCGTACCGGCGCGGATTGGCACGAAGATATTTGATACGGCGCTTGTGCGGCTAAACCGGGGATCCACATGAATGATAGTTGCGCCGCGTCTCTTTGCTTCCATCACCCACTGGAAGCCCACCGGATGAGCCTCCGCCATGTTGGAGCCCTCGATAATGATGCAATCCGCGTTTGCGAGATCCTGCAGTGCAGTCGTGGCTCCTCCTCGTCCGAACGAGGCCCCCAGACCGGGGACCGTAGAAGAGTGTCAAATACGCGCCTGATTTTCGACTTGGACAATTCCCAACGCGCAATAGAGTTTCTTTAAGAGATAATTCTCCTCGTTGTCCCAAGTCGCCCCGCCCAGGTGCGCAATCGACAAAGTGCGATTTACGGCATCGCCAGCATCCGTATTCGCCTCCCAGTTGTGGTCGCGTGAATCTTTGATCCGCTGCGCGACCATTTCCATGGCCTGATCGAGCGGGATAACTTCCCATTCAGTTGCGAAAGGCCGCCGATAGAGGACGTTCGTAACTCTGTGGCTGTTGGTTACGAGCTGGAAAGTCGCGGAGCCTTTTGGGCAGAGACATCCGCGCGATATTGGAGAATCGGGATCGCCTTCGATGTCTAAAATGCGCCCGTCCTTCACGTACACAAGCTGGCCGCATCCGACCGCGCAATAGGGACAGACTGACTTTACGACGCGATCCGCTTTTCGGGTGCGAGCCTCCAGCGTTCTGGTTCTTTCGGACATTGCGTTGTCGCCCAAAGCGTGGAGATCGCCGCTTCGAATCTGCTTAAAGACTGGCCAATCTGTGAAATTCGGGAGCTTCATTGTTCAGACCATCTCGCTTAACAATAAAGGCGGCGGCTAGATCGTGCAAGAGAAAATGCGGTGGACCAGCCAATTTCGGCGTTCAGGCCGAAACGCAAAGTTTCCGTTGTGAAAGGCGGTGATCGAGATTTACCCTCGAAATATGAGCACAAAACTTTGGCATCCCTTCGCCAACATGGCGGATATCTCGAAAAAAGAGACGATTATTGATCGCGGTGAGGGCGTCTGGGTATGGGACACCAGCGGCAATCGATATCTCGATGCGACTGCCAGCCTCTGGTACACGCTCGTAGGGCACGGCAGAGCGGAGCTTGCAGAAGCGGCTGCCCGGCAGATGAAGAAGCTTGCCGCGTATTCGACTTTCGGCGATTTTGCTAATGATCCAGCGTTGCGGTTGGCGGAGCGTGTTGCGGCTCTTAGCCCCATTGCCAATGCAGCAGTCTTTTTCACGAGCGGCGGATCCGAGAGTATCGAAACCGCAGCAAAGCTGGTGCGCCGCTATTGGGGCGCGGTGGGGAAGCCAGAGCGGCACTTGTTGATTACTCGCGGTGGATCGTACCATGGCGTGGCGGGATACGGTACAAGTCTCGCCGGCATAGAACCTAATGCCGCTGGATACGGTGAGCTGATTCCGGGCGTTATATGCGTTGCACCAGACGATCCGCGTGCGGTAGAAGACGTTATCGAGCAACACTCCGGGGAAGTGGCTGGCTTTTTCGGTGAGCCGGTTCGAGGCGCAGGCGGGGTGTATCCACCGGTTGCGGGTTACTGGGAGCAGATCCAGCGCATCTGCCGGAAGAATGATGTTTTGTTAGTCGCTGACGAGGTGATCACGGGTTTCGGCCGGCTCGGGACTTGGTTTGGCAGTTCGAGATTTAACATTGTTCCGGATATCATCACGGGCGCTAAAGGAGTTACTTCGGGGTATCTTCCTCTTGGAGTGGTCATCTGCGGCGAGCGAGTACAGGAACCGTTTTGGCGTGGAGCAGGAACGATGTTTCGGCATGGCTACACCTACTCGGGCCATGCCGCCGCTTGCGCCGTGGGCATCCGAAATCTCGAAATCATAGAAAAAGAAAATCTCCTCGGGAGAGCTTCGGATCTGGAGCCGGTGTTGGCGTCAGAGATGCAGAGATTGTTGCAACATCCGTTGATTAAAGAGGTGCGCTGTATTGGGCTGACGGCAGCGTGCGAGTTTTCTGCTGAGGCGCGGCAGAACAACCCGCGTGTCGCGGATGACGTTCTCGCGGAAGCGCGGCGCAATGGAGTGATCACGAGATCTCTGTTGGGCCACTCCCTGCAGGTTTCGCCGCCTTTAATCATCACGAGAGAAGAATTAAAGTTTATGGTTGACGGATTCTTGGCGGCACTCAACCATGTTGAGACTGAAATGACCGAGATGAGGCGGGCCTAGTAGTCGAAGAAATTCGAGGAGGGTGTCGCGTGGCAACTGCTGTTGAAAGTGGAACGACGCTGCTAATCGGCGGGGAATGGGTGGAAACGGAGCGTAAGTTCCGCGTCCGATCTCCATATGATGAGAGCACAATTGCCGAGATAGGGTGGGGAGATAAGCGTCACGCGCACGCTGCAATTGACGCAGCCGAGCGCGCGATGAAATCGCCACTCCCTGCGCACCGCAGGGCTCAGTTGTTGGACGAAGTCGCGGCGAGGCTTAAAGAAAAGAAAGCAGACTTCGCGCGCACGATCGCCTTAGAAGCGGGAAAACCGATTGCGTCCGCAGCTTTGGAAGTCGACCGAGCGATTCAGACTTTGGTTTTCTCGGCTGCTGCTGCCCGAAACTTGACCGGCGAAGCGATGGGCTTAGATGCCCATCCTGCGGGCGAAGGAAGACTAGCAGTTGTGCTTCGAGTTCCGATTGGAATTGTTGCGGCGATCACTCCGTTCAATTTTCCTCTGAACTTAGTGGCGCACAAAGTTGCGCCGGCTTTGGCCGCCGGCTGCGCATGCATTCTGAAACCGGCGGATAAGGCGCCATTGTCTGGCCTCTTGCTAGCGGAGCTTTTCACTGATGCTGGACTTCCGGGGGGCTGGCTGAACGTTGTCGTCGGAGACGCGCAGGAACTCGCGGATGTATTTATCAATGATGATCGTGTGAAGGCGATTTCGTTCACGGGATCCGCGGAAGTGGGCTGGGGTTTGCGTGCAAAAGCGCCGAAAAAGAAGGTGCTCCTGGAGCTCGGGAACTCGACGCCTGTGATTGTTTTGCATGACGCAGATATCGAGCAAGCCGCGACGGCTATTGTTGCGCACGGATTTGGATTTGGCGGACAAACTTGCATTTCGGTCCAACGCGTTTATGTGGAACGCTCGGTATGCCATTCCCTCGTCGAGAAGCTGTTACCGAAGATTGAGGCGCTGAAAGTTGGAGATCCTCTCAATCCCGAAACGCAAGTTGGTCCGCTGATCACGAGTGCGAGCAGAGATCGGGTTATGGATTGGATTCAAGATGCGGAGCAACAGGGCGCGAAGGTTCTGACGGGTGGGCGCGTGGAAGGCGGGGGTATTCTTCAGCCGACACTCCTCACAGATGTTTCTCCCGACATGTCAGTTTCCTGCCGGGAGGTCTTCGGACCAGTGGTGATCCTTTCTGCCGTCAAGAATCTGGAGGAAGCAATCGAGTTGGCGAATGCGACACCCTACGGGCTGCATGCAGGCATTTTCACAAGCAATGTCAACGCCGCGCTCAAAGCCGCAACCCGACTTGAATTTGGTGGCGTGACCATCAACGAGTCGCCATCTTTTCGAGCGGACCAAATGCCATACGGTGGCGTAAAGGCGTCCGGGAATACGCGTGAAGGGCCGAAGTACGCGATTGAGGAGCTGACCGAACGGCGAATGGTTATTTTCCGTCTGCCGTAAGGCGATCTGTCTTTTAGCGAAGCTTA
>JAFAYL010000021.1 GCA_019240405.1 Acidobacteriaceae bacterium | reverse complement strand
TCGGGGAAAGCGTCTTGAGAATATTAGCCGTCTCGTCCCGCACGTTCGAGTCGATCACTGCATCAACTGGCGAACCCACCCAACGGTCTTCTATCAAATCGCCGAGCGCCGACTCTCCATCACGTCCCACCGGAGTTTCCAGCGAGACCGGATCGCGCGATATCGTCTTGAGCTTTTGGACCTTCTCGACTGGAATGTCCATCCGGCGACTGATTTCGTCGTTGGTAGGAACGCGACCAAGCTCCTTCTCGAGCTCGCGTGTCGCCCGAAGGAACTTGTTCATACTCTCGTTCATGTGAACGGGAATACGAATCGTGCGGGATTGGTCGGCAATTGCGCGAGTAATGGCTTGGCGGATCCACCAGGTCGCGTACGTCGAAAACTTGTAGCCGCGGCGGTATTCGAACTTGTCCGCAGCGCGCATGAGGCCGATGTTTCCTTCCTGGATGAGATCGAGGAGATGCAGCCCGCGGTTTACATATTTCTTGGCGACGGAAACGACCAAGCGAAGGTTCGCTTCGACCAGATCTTTTTTTGCGCGCTCGGCTTCGATTTCTCCGTGGCGGATGATGGACAAGCTGTGCCGCAGGTCGTGAAGCGCCGCGCCTGCCTCCCCTTCCTTTTTCTTGAGGTCGCGGCGTAGCTCTTTGACGCGCATCTGCGCTGAGGCGGAATTGCGGTTCTCGAGCTTTCTGATCTCGGCTTCGAGAATCGACATTTCCTCGGCCGTCTTCTCGATGGCTCGCACGAATTCCTTCCAGCGGGCCATGTTGAACGGAATGGCGCGGAGCGCGAGAGAAAGCTCAACCCGGGCGCGTACAACCTTACCGGCCCATCGCTTGCGAAGCTTCTTATTCGCGGCTGGAATGTTCGCGTGTTTATCAATGGTTTGCAGGAGTTTCTTGTGCGCGGAGAGATACTCCATGAATAATTCGTTAGTTTCGGCGCGCCGCTTCAGATCGGCCGCGCTGCCTTCTTCGATATCGGTGGGAGCAAAATCGACGTAGCTATCGAGATCCTCGGCGCCTTTTCGGATTAGCTCGGCAAACTCGAGAACGACAGTTTGGATGACGGGAGAGCGGCTGATCGCTTTCTGCATGCGCAGCTTGCCGCGCTCCATCTTGCGCGCCAGGCTGACTTCGCCTTCCCGGGTCAAGAGCGGAACCGAGCCCATTTCGCGCAGATACACGCGTACCGGGTCATCGGTATAAATCGACTCCTCAACCGGCTGAACGCCATGGAAATCTTCGCCGTCCTGAACTTCCTCGGGATGGAAGAAGTTAGCTTCCTCGTCGGCGAAAGGAAGCCCTAACGGCTCATGTCCATCAGCTAAAAATTGATCCTCGAATTGATCCACCCTTCCTAGTCACCTCTACTCGCAAAGCCGGACACGTGACCCCTAAACGCGCCGACAAGCGAGGCAAGCCTCTCCTATCAAAAAGTTGAATAGTGTTTCGCAAACGTCCGTTGCGAAGCCGGATGTAAGTGCGAAAGTTGGGGCCTAATGTGCGCACCTATTATACTCTTTTTTCCGATTGAAATCAGCCCCCATTAGAAAAGATGTTGGCCGAAGTGATTGGTTACACAAAAGATATGTACTATTCCCAGTCATCCCGCAGACGGGCATGGGGAATCGATCCGAGCCGGCCCTCTTACCTGTTTAGACTTCGCCGGAGGGGATTAGGTTTTCAGTTCCCGCAAGAATTCTTCGACATCTTGAAAGTCCCTGTAAACGGAAGCAAATCTCACGTAAGCGATTTTGTCTAAAGAACGAAGCCGCTCCATAAGCTTCTCGCCAATTAGGGTGGTTGCCAATTCGCGGTCTGAAGTCTCCAGCAGAAGCGATTCTACCTCGTCGACAAGCTCAGCCAAACGGGCCATGCTAACCGGGCGCTTTTCACAGGCCCTAAGCAGGCCATTGAGCACCTTTTGCCTGTCAAACTGCTCACGCCTCCCGTCTTTTTTGATGACCATATAGGGGACTTCGTCGCAACGTTCGTAGGTAGTAAAGCGGCGCTCGCAGGCGAGGCATTGCCGGCGGCGGCGGATGGACTCGCCTTCCTTGCTCTCCCGGGAGTCGATTACCCTATCTTCACGATGGCCGCAAAATGGGCAGGTCACGCGGGCCTCCTCTATTAGCATCCACGAGGGCCGAACTTTTGAGAGCTTTTTCTCGTTTACCAAGACGTCAGGCCAATGCGGATCTAGCTTAGAGCATTTTGACTCGGGCGACCCGACCCGCAGGGCTTGGGGGAACCTGAATGTCAGCCGCTGCGGCCACCTGCCTTTCGCTCTGCCAGGGAACTTCGTTAAGCTCGAAAGCGATAAGCGCACCTTGGAAGTGGGCAGGTGCCGATGCCGCAGGACGAGTACGACGTTTGGACGCTGAAACGAGTTTGGTGGAGCGCTGCTTGCGCGGAGAACAGGCCGCCTGGGATGAACTGGTAAGGACGCATACCCGGCGTGTCTATGCCATCGCGTACCGCTTCACGAATAAAGAGAGCGAGGCCCAGGATTTAACTCAGGAAGTCTTTCTGCGGATATTTAAGAGCTTGAGCAGCTTCCGGGCGGGCGAAGGAAATTTTACAGTATGGCTGACGAGATTGACAAGGAATTTGCTGGTCGATCATTATCGCCGGACCAAGCAGGATCGCGTGACAGACCCGCTCGAGGACAAGTTATCGAACGTTGAAAGCAGAACGGGACAATATTCCCGAACAGAAGGGCTGTTAGCGGGACGGGAAGCTGGAGAACTGCTGCAAGCCGCGTTACAGAAGCTGTCGCCGGAGCTGCGGGAAACAGTTATTTTACGCGATTTGGAAGAACTGGAGTATCGTGAAATCGCCAAGGTACTCGACGTGCCCGAAGGTACGGTAAAGTCGAGGCTAAACCGGGGCCGGGCTGAGTTGGCCCGTGTACTGCGGCGGAATCGGGTAAGCGTGTAGGGGTGCCATGAATTGCACGGAGTTTGAAACTCTACTGGCCGACTACATCGATGGCGTTCTGCCAGCCTCGGATCGCGCCGCGCTCGAACAGCATTCGGCGTCGTGCCCTGCATGCCGAGAGTTCCTGGGCGAGGTGAATGGCGGGCTTGCGTTCTTGAAGCGAGCGGAGCCTGTACAGGCCCCACCGGAACTAATCACGCGGATTGCATATCAAGCGCCCGTCGGTCGAACGCGGCACCCGTTCGAGATGGAAGGAATCTGGGCGAAGTTTTCCGTCCAATGGTTGCAGCCTTTGTTGCGGCCGAGATTTGCCATGGGCATGGCGATGACCATTTTGTCGTTCGCGATGCTGCAGCGCTGCACGGGCGTGCAAGTACAGCGCATCCAGGCGGCAGATCTCAGTCCGGTCAGAATCTGGGACGGAGTTGAGGACAAGGTCATGAGAACCAAGGATCGGGCCGTCAAGTATTACGAAAATATTCGATTCATCTATCGAATCGAGAGCCGGTTGAAGGATATCGAGGCGCAGCAGGAAACCGCGCGCTCACCGCAGCCGCGAAAAAGCTCTCAGAACGGGACCACGAATCGTCCCGACGGGCGCGAGGCGCCAAACCAAACCGGGAAGTATCAGGGGGAGAAGAAGAAATGAACTGCTATTTACACACCGAAACACCTGCCGTGGCATTTTGCCGGACGTGCGGCAGGCCATTATGCGCTGCTTGCCAGCGGCCGGCTGAAGGAACTGTTTTTTGCGAGGAGCATTTACCCGTGCCTGTTTATTCGAACCCAGCTGAGACTTTCGCAGGAGCGTCGGGCCAGGCAGGCGCCGCTTCGACAGCCAATCCCTACGTACAGCCCCCGCCAGCAGCCGTGCCTCCTCCGGCCCCGGCGGTGCAAACTTCGCCTGGACTCGCATTTCTGCTTGGCTTAATCCCCGGAGTGGGAGCCATCTACAACGGCCAATATCTCAAGGGGCTGGTTCACGCGGGCATATTCGGAGTGCTCGTGACTTTGGCAAGCCATGGCAATGGCGAGCCGCTCATGGGCATGATCGTGGCTGCGTTCTACTTCTACATGCCGTTCGAGGCTTATCACACCGCCAAGAAACGACAGATGGGAATGCGGGTTGACGAGTGGTCGAGTCTGTTGCCAAGGAGCCGGTATGCGGACCGCGCGCCGATCGGTCCCATCGTTCTTATCCTCATCGGCGTGCTGTTCCTTTTGGATTCCTTGCACATGATCGACTTTGAACAAGTCGGCCGGTTCTGGCCCGTGATCCTCATCGCGGTCGGCGTATATCTGTTGTACTCGCGGATGACGCGCCACGCAGAACTACCGCCCGGTTCCCAGTCTTCCAGCCAGCCTGGAAGCGCGCCGCACAACACGGTAGTGGGAGGGCGTTGATGAACAGGCGAGCGTTATTTGCGCAGGCAATTCGCGGGCCCATTTTGCTGATCACGATCGGTGTTTTGTTCGCGATACATCAGGCGGGAGTCATAAATTTTTCGCGAACCTGGCCGCTCATCATCATCATGATCGGCATTTTGAAGCTGATTGAGCGGCTCTTGATGCCTACTTCGCCCGTGAGAGGTCCGCTGCCATGAGAAGAGGCTCTATCGCCGCACCGTTGATTCTGATCGCGATTGGGGCTCTGTTTCTCATTCACGAAATCTCGCCGGTTTTTCCGATTGCGGATATGGTTGGGCAATACTGGCCCTACCTTCTGATCCTCTGGGGCGTTCTTCAGGTGGTCGAGATTTCGGTTCGCGCGCTGCGCGGCCGAGCGTTGCCAGTGAGCGGTATTTCGGCCGGTGGATGGTTTTTGGTTGTCTTGATCTGCTTTGCCGGATTCGCAACCTATGAAGTCCGGCGTCCGGATAATTGGTGGCGGCGTGTTGGGTTCGAGCCCGGAATCGAAGTGTTTGGCCAAGAGCATCAATATCAGATCAACAGCGTGCAGAAGACAGTCGGCAATGCGCCACACATTGTGATCGAAACGTTTCGGGGCGATGCGAAGATCACCGGCAACGAAGGGACTGACGTTGTGCTAAACGGTCACAAGATCATTCGAACGATGGATCCTCGCGAGGCTGAGCGAGCTGATCAGAAGACGCCGGTGGATGTTGTTGTCCAAGGAAACACTGTAACCATCCGGTGCAATCAGAGCGCGCCTGATTCCAAGGGGACCATCACGACAGACCTCGACCTTTCCGTTCCGAAGGACGCGAGCATTGAAGCGACCGGCATGGCGGGAGATTTCGATGTTTCTTCTATTTCCGGAGATGTCGACATCAGCAGCCAAAACAGCGGCGTGCGTCTGACGGATATCGGTGGAAATGTAAAAGTCGATACCCGCCGCAGCGATTTGGTGCGATGCACGAACATCAGGGGCGCCGTTGATTTGCGCGGGCATGGCAGCGATGTCGAGCTGGAGAAAATCGCGGGTCAAGTTACTATCAATGGCGATTACGATGGGACACTCTCGTTGCGCGAGCTGGCGCGGCCGGTCCGGGTTCAAGATATCCGCACGGAAATAGACGCGGAGCAGGTACCCGGTGAAATCAGGCTCGACCGGGGCAGTTTGAACGCTCAGAATTTAATAGGCCCGGTGAAGGTGAACGCGCATGCGACGGACATCACGCTCGATGGCTTTAATAACGGGTTGGAGCTGACGGCCGACAAAAGCGATATCGAATTGAGACCCGCGCGGTTGCCGCTTGCGAAGATGATGGTTCATACGCGGTCCGGGAATATCGAGGTGGCATTGCCTGAGACCGCCACGTTCGCGCTGACGGCCAGCACCGATCATGGCGAGATTGAAAATGAATTCGGCGAAGCTTTGAAGCAGCATGCGCAGGGGCCTGGAGCGCGGCTGGAGGGCGCGATCGGGACCGGACCGGAGTTGACGCTTACGACCGATCGCGGCAGCATCACCGTACGGAAATCATCGGGTGAAGAGCCGGAAGCAAAGGAATCCGATGTTGCCAATCGAGGCGAGCAAGTGCGGTTAGAGGCTATTTCGATCAGGCCGCGATAGCTCGTCCAGCAACGTTACCCTAAGGGGTTGGACCTTTCCACTCCTCTCCAGTATGTGAAAGGAATCGGACCTGTCCGCGCTGAGCTGTTGGCGGGCAAGGGCCTGTTAACCGTCTCTGACCTGCTGTATTACCCGCCGTTTCGTTACGAAGATCGCAGAAACGTAAAGCTGATTTCACAGCTTGCTCCCGGCGAGAAGGCTGCGGTGCTGGCTCGGGTGAGCCGTGCAAAGCTTTCCGGGTTCCGGCGCGGGCCGCGGCTTCTCGAAGCCACGCTTGAAGATGGAAGCGGCACAAGGCTTCACGCGCGATGGTTCCATGGCGAGCGGTTCGCGGATTCGATTGTTCCGGACGCGCGCATGGCTCTGTTCGGGAAGGTAGAGCTTGATCGCGAGAATGGCTATCCGCTTATCGTTCAGCCGGAAATTGAGATTCTGCACGCGGACGAGGAAGGCGAGGAGATTCTGCATACAGGCCGCATCATTCCGGTCTACGAAGCTGTTGGGGAATTTTCGGCTCGCAGGATTCGCGGAGTCATCCATCGGATTTTGAAGCAGATTGTGATGCCGCCGGACGAGCTTCCGGAGAGCGTTCGCCACTCCATCGGTTTGCCGGATCTTGCGTCTGCAATTCGCGAACTGCACGAGCCGCCGGAGAATGCAGACGTCCGGTTGCTGAACGAATTTCGGACGCCCGCCCAAGTTCGATTGATCTTCGACGAGTTCTTCTGGCTGGAGTGCGGCCTCGCATTAAAGAAAACCAAAGCGCGGACTTCAGCAGGGATCGCATTCGCCGTGACTGAAAGGGCGCGCGAGCAGATCAAAAAAATGCTGCCGTTCAAGCCGACGCAGGCTCAGCGACGCGTTATGCAGGAGATCGCGGATGACATGAAGCGTCCGCATCCCATGCATCGTCTTTTGCACGGTGATGTCGGGAGTGGGAAGACGATCGTGGCGGCGCAATCGGCCGTTATCGCGATTGAGAACGGTTATCAGGTGGCAGTGCTCGCGCCGACGGAAATCTTGGCGACCCAGCACTACTGGTATTTCAAACGCTTGCTCGAGCCGCTGGGCTATGTGGTTGCGCCCCTCAGCGGGTCCGCGAGTCCGCGAGAGAAGCAGCAAATCAAATCGATGATCGGGCGGGGCTTAGTTCACGTTGCTATTGGGACGCACGCGCTGCTCGAGCACGATGTCGAATTCGCAAAACTTGGGTTGGCGATCGTCGATGAGCAGCACCGGTTTGGCGTGATGCAGCGGCTGGAGTTGTTCAAAAAAGCGGGCGGGGTAGAACCTGACGTGCTTGTCATGACTGCTACTCCGATACCCCGGACGCTGGCTCTGACGCTCTACGGAGATCTGGATGTATCAACGATCGACGAATTGCCTCCGGGAAGGAAACCGATTGTGACGAAACACGTGCAGGAATCGGCAGTTCAGGGTGTCTACAACTTTCTTGCGCAGCAGGTCAAAGCAGGCCGGCAGGCTTATGTCGTCTATCCGGTTGTAGAGGAAACGGAGACTGCCGCGGTCAAGGCGGCCGAGAAGATGTACGAGCATCTATCGCGGCACGTGTTTCCGAATCTGCGCGTGGGACTCTTGCACGGGAAGCTGTCATCCGATGAGAAAGACACTGCGATGCGAAGCTTCCAATCCGGCGACACAAGAATTCTCGTGTCGACGACAGTGATTGAGGTCGGCGTAGACGTACCGAATGCTTCCGTTATGGTGATCGAGCAAGCGGAGCGTTTTGGGCTCGCGCAAATTCATCAACTGCGTGGGCGTGTGGGCAGAGGTCCGCATCAAAGCTATTGCATTCTCGTTACAGGCAAGCTGAGTGACATCGCTAGAGAGCGGATTCGAACGCTCGTTGAATCGAATGACGGCTTTCATATTGCCGAAATGGACATGCGGCTGCGTGGTCCCGGTGAGTTCTTCGGAACGAAGCAATCGGGTATTCCGGGCCTGCGATTAGCCGATCTGCTGCGTGATAGCGACATTCTCGAGAAAGCAAGAAGTGAGGCGCAGCGCCTGATTGAGGCTAGCCGCCTCGAAGCTAGCGCGGCCAATAAGGAATTGCGCGCGGCAGTCGAATATATTCAGGAACACTGGCAACGACGGTATGGCCTCGTTCAAGTGGGTTGACGATTGAGGGTCATTGCCGGCCGCTTTCGAAGCCGGAAGCTGAAGAGCGTGCCCGGCGTGACGGTTCGTCCGACACCTGACCGGCTCCGTGAGGCGCTCTTCAATGTACTGGCGCCGCGAATCGAGGGGAAGGTTTTTCTCGATGCGTACGCGGGCAGCGGAGCGGTAGGAATCGAGGCTCTCAGCCGCGGCGCAAAACGTGTTTTCTTTATCGAGCGGAATGCTCAGGCGCTGGGAGTTATTCGGGAGAATTTGCGGTCCTTAGAAATCGAAACTGAAGCGACTGTTGTTCGAGGCAGCGCGGCAGCTTTACTGCGGAACTACGATTCCGATATTGCATTCGTTGATCCGCCCTATTTGGACGCAGGAGAATACGCGAATTCCCTGCTCGCCCTGGCCCAAACAAATTGCCCGTTGGTCATCGCGCAGCATGAGTCGCGAATTGCGCTCGAGGAGCGGTACGGTGCGCTCGAAAAGACTCGCGTTTTAAAACAGGGCGACAATTCGCTCACCTTTTATGAGCAGCGCCCTGCTAACCCGCCAGCAAAACGTGAACGTCCATGACGTTTGTTCCTGTGGGGCCGGTCTTGACTAAGTCACCTAGCCGGTCCAAAAACGGATAAGAATCATTCGCGGCGAGATGTCTTGCGGCGTCGAGTCCCAACCGGCGCGACCGCTCGATCGTATCTCCTGTCGCGATTGCTCCCGCAGCATCGGTAGGCCCGTCAGTTCCGTCTGTTCCCGCGCTCAAAACGAGAAGATTCTGCGCGCCGTCCAGCTCCAAAGCGGCGGCCAGAGCGAATTCCTGATTTCGTCCGCCTCTCCCGCCGCCGCGAACCGTAACGGTGGTCTCACCGCCTGAAAGAATACACGCAGGGGGGCGCACAGGATTGCCTGACAAAGCAACTTCGCGAAGAATCTGCGCGTGGGTTCGCGCGACTTCTCGCGTTTCACCCTCGATCGTGCTTGACAGAATCAGCGGGCAAAAGCCTCGGCTTCTTGCTTCCAGAGCCGCAGCCTTAAGCGCGAGCCGATTGCTGCCAACCACGATATTGTGCACATGCTTGAACAAGGGGTCGCCGGGCTTCGGCGTTTCGGCGATCTGTCCGCGCGCCCCTTGCTCCAAGCGCTCGCGAACGGTTCGCGGGACTCGCTGCATCAGCCCGAATTTTCGCAACACATTCAAGGCGTCCCCAAAAGTCGAAGTATCGGGAGCGGTTGGCCCGGAGCCAATCACATCGAGCTGATCGCCGATCACGTCGGAAAGTATGAGGCTGACGACAGTTGCTGGATAAGCTAGCGAAGCCAGTTGGCCGCCCTTCAACGTGGATATGTGCTTGCGAACCGCGTTCAACTCATGGATCGTCGCGCCAGCTTTCAACAGCAGATCTGTCGTTTGTTGCTTGGCCTCAAGCGTAATCCGCTCGGCCGGCGCAGGCAATAGGGCAGAAGCTCCGCCCGAAATCGCCACGATGAGAAGATCGCGGGCGTTCAGTTCTCGAAGCAATTGCTGAATCGCGATAGATCCCTGGACGCCTGCATGGTCGGGTAGGGGATGGCCGGCTTCGATGATCTCAATGCCTCGCAGCCGTCGAGTGGCGTGTCCCCGTTTCGTAACCACGGTTCCACCACTGAGCGTGGCGCCAAAGACTTGCTTAACGCTCGCCGCCATTTCGATTGCAGCTTTACCAACACCGATCAAGAAAATGCGGTCGGAATTCTTCAGCGGCAAACGCACGCTCCCCGCTTTAACTTGACCCGACTGGATTTGTAAATGCCTTCGAACAGCATTGCCCGCGTTCGCAGCGGCAAGCGCGGCACGGAAGATCGCGATAGCATCGCGCCGTAAGCGGCTCGTTGACTTCACGTCAGTTCAGAATATCGGGAGCCGCAAAATTTTCTGTACAACCTCAGGAATGTTCTCAGTCTCGACCTCGACCCGGAAATCCGCCCGGCTATAGAGCGGACGGCGGTCTTCGTACAGTTGTGCCAAACCGTTTCGATCAGCAGCTAGCGGGCGGCTTGTGTCATCTCCAAGACGCTTGCGAATTGTTTCAAATGGACAATCCAGCCAAACGGTTACGCCGTTGTTCTCGATCAAATCCCAATTGCGCGGCTGCACGAACGCGCCTCCGCCCAAGGCTACAACGCAGGGTTTTCCCGATTCGACCAGCGAGACCCGCGCGCGGATTCGTTCCGTTTCGAGGTCGCGAAACGCAGATTCGCCGCGCTCCTTGAAGATTTGGCTGATCGTCTTGCCTTCGCTGTTTTCGATCTCACGATCGATGTCAACGAATGACCACCCCAATTCCTCGGCGAGCGAGTACCCGATGGTGGTTTTCCCGCAAGCCATGAACCCGACAAGGTAAAGCCCTGGAGTGCGCTTTAGCTTAAGGAGCATGACTCAACGGCAACAGTATATCGCCGTTTCGGGCACATTATCGAGCACATAATAGGGAAATGGGCGCGCAGTTACTGCCTTTATTCCCGCTGTCTGTTGTGCTCTTGCCTGCAACTCCGCTCCCCTTGCACATCTTCGAAGATCGATATAAGGAGATGATGGGCGATGTCATGCCGGTTCACGGCGAATTTGGGATTGTGCTGGCGAAAGAAGACGGGATCGTTAACGTGGGATGCACAGCGACGGTCGATCGGGTTTTCCGGCGCTACCCCGATGGACGCCTCGATTTGCTTGCCGTCGGACATCGCCGTTTCCAGGTTTTATCGCTCGACGAAGAGAAAGCCTATCTCCGCGCGGCAGTCGAGTTTTTCAATGATGAAGAGGCGAGTGATGTCCCGGCCGGACTGCGCCGAAAAGCGATTGCAGCGTATGAACGTTTGCGGGAAGTCGAGAAGCCGGAGATTATCATTGAGCCAAAACTCGAAGGCCCGCAACTCAGTTTTCAGCTAGCGCAATTTATTGCCGATTCGGACAAGCGCCAGACGCTTCTCGCGCTGCGCTCAGAAGTCGAGCGACTTGAATTTCTCGTCAATGTCCTGCCGGATTACACTTTGCAGCGCGAGCGGATCACTCTGGCCAAGCGCGTCGCGCCATTGAATGGCCATCCGAAACAGGTTGCGGGCTTGTAGGAGCATGTGGCCTTCACGCGCCAACACTTGATTTTCGACGCAGACGACACGCTGTGGGAGAACAATATCTATTTCGAAGACGCCTTCGATCAATTCTGCTCGTATCTGGCGCACTCGTCGATGACGCCGGTCGAGATCCGAGCCGTCTTAGATGAGATTGAGATCGTAAATGCGAAGATTCACGGCTACGGCTCGCGTAATTTCGCCCGCAATCTAGCCGAGTGTTATGAGCACTTAGCTGAGCGTGACATCTCCGAGCGCGATCGCGAGGCCGTCATGGAGTTCGCACATGCGATTCTCGAGCGGCCGATCGAATTGCTGGAGGGAGTGGAAGATACCATCGCGGAACTTTCTCAACGACACGATCTGACGCTTTTCACCAAAGGCGATCCGGAAGAGCAAAAGTTAAAGATCGATCGATCCGGATTGGCGGGTTTCTTTGAACATGCCGCGATTGTGCGAGAGAAAAATGCGCCGGCTTATCGTCAGTTGGCGCGCGAGCGTGGATTCTGCTTGGAACACGCGTGGATGATTGGCAACTCTCCTAAGTCCGACATTAATCCGGCGCTTGCTGCTGGGCTGAGCGCAGTTTATGTGCCTCATCCTCGTACCTGGCGGCTCGAACACGAAGCCGTTCCGGACGAACATCCAAGATTACTACGGGTCGAGCGCATAGGCGAGTTGACGAGATTCTTTTAGAAAGCGGTCCGCTCAGCGGAATGCAGCGGACGATACAGTGGCAAACGACAATAGCGCCGAAGGAAAGATTCCGAGGAACAGCACACCCAGAGCGCTGGCCCAAATGGCCGCTCGTTCTCCGAATGATGGGGGCGGAAGCTCCGCAACAGCCGCACCCGGCTCGCGCATGTAAATGGCAACGACGATTTTCAGATAGTAGTAGGCGGCAATCGCGCTATTGATCAGACCGAGGACGGTCAGCCATACGAGGTGCGAGTTGAGCGCCGCTTGAAAAACGTAGAGTTTCGCGAAAAAGCCGCCCGTCAGCGGGACGCCGATGAGCGAAAACACGAAAATTGAGAGCAGCGCTGCGGTTACAGGCTCACGCCGGCTGAGTCCGGATAGATCCTCGATCCTGACATATTTCTCGTGCCGCGCAGCGACATGACTGACAACCGCAAATGCGCCGATGTTCATCAATGCATAAGAAGCGAGATAAAACATAGCCGCTGCAATTCCGATTTGCGAATGCGCCGTGAACGCGATCAGCACATATCCGGCATGTGCGATTGAACTGTATCCGAGAAGGCGCTTTACATTTGACTGCAGCAGGGCCGCGAAGTTCCCGATGATCATCGTGAACAACGCGCACGTCCAAACCACGTACATCCAGCGCCCGTTGAGAGGCCCGAATGAGGTTACGAAGACGCGGAAGAAAACTGCAAACGCCGCAGCCTTGGGACCTGCGGACATAAAAGCACTGACGGGGGCAGCCGCGCCTTGATAAACATCAGGCGCCCATACCTGAAAAGGAGCCACTGAGACTTTAAAACCGAAACCCACGAACATGAGTCCAGCCGCGAGCCCGACGAGTATCGGTGAAACGGACTGACTTGCCAAACCGCGCCGAATCTCATCCAGATTTGTCGAGCCCACAAGGCCATAGATCCACGCGATGCCATAGAGCAAAAAGGCGGTGGCGAACGACCCGAGAAGAAAATATTTGAGCGCCGATTCATTGTTTCGCTGATCATCGCGGAAGAAACCCGCCAAAATGTAAGTCGCAATCGACGAAATCTCGATTCCAATGAAAACCATCATCAGGTCATTCGCGGTCGCGAGGACGCACTGACCCACCACAGAGAACAGAATCAGCGCGTAATACTCGCCCGCCTGCGCCCGCTCGCGTTCGAGATAGCTGAAGGACATCAGAATGCATAAGAATCCGACGACTAAGACAAGGCCGCGGAAAAAGGTACCGTATCCATCGACGGCGATCATCCCGCGAAAGGCTTGGCCGGGAAGCGTCTGCGCGTATATGTTCGCTGCAAATGCAATAGCCATTCCAAGTAGCGAAAGCACGCCGAGCGAAGCTTTCTGCCGTTCCGAAGTAATCGCTTCGAGCATCATGACTACAACCCCGAAAACAGTCAAAACGATCTCAGGAAGAAAGCGAATGTAATCGGAGGCGTGCGGCATGAGATTAGCGCGGAAACTCAGTGGTTCCGGGCAGGATCAAATCCACCCTATATTCGTTGCTCATGCTGGTCTGATCGAGAATGCGTGCGGTTGCGGCGCTGATGGGAGGCATGAACGATTGCGTGTAGCTACCCAGCCAGACCATAAGGACAATTAGCGGGAGCAAAGGAACCCAGTCTCGAAACGTGAGATCTGGTATGACATGCTTTTGATCGCTGGACTTGCCCCAAAACGTGCGCTGATACATCCAGAGCATGTAGGCGGCCGAAAGAATCACGCCCAAAGCGGCCCACGCGGCCCAAGAGAATTTTGTGAGCGCGGCGCCCTGCAGAATCAGATACTCGCCGATAAAGTTGCAGAGTGACGGCAAACCGATGCTCGCGAGCAGGGCGATTAGGAAAGCAGTCGCTAAACCTGGAGCGGGTGTTGCGATACCGCCTAAATCGGCAATCTCCAAAGATCCTCGACGTTGTTCCAGATAACCGGCAATCAGGAAGAGAGCGCCCGTCGAGATACCGTGCGCGATCATTTGATACACTGCGCCGTCCGCACCTTGCTGGCTGAAAGTAAAGATACCCAGCACGACGAAGCCGAGATGGCTGAGAGACGAAAACGCAATCAAGCGCTTGATATTCGGCTGAATGAGCGCAAGCAGAGCGCCATACAAAATCCCGATGATTGCCAAAACCGCGATCCATCCGGCGCATCTTTGAGCAGCAGCCGGGAAGAGCGGAAGGCAATAGCGGATCAGGCCATAGGCTCCCATTTTGGACATCGCGGCGGCAAGAAGAAACGTTGCGGGCATGGGAGCTTCCGCATAGGTGTTGGGGAGCCAGGTATGCAGCGGGAATATCGGAACCTTGACTGCGAATGCAGCGAAGAAGCCCAGGAACAAGAGAAGCTGCTGATGACTCGAAAGCATCACTCTCCCGGATGCGATTCCATTCAGAATTTCGACATAGTCGAATGTGCCGGTCTGCGAGTGCAGGTAAATGATCGAACCCAGCATCATGACGGAGCCGGCCATTGTGTACACAAAAAACTTCACAGCGGCGTGCCCGCGACGCTGCCCGCCCCAGAATCCGACCATGAGGTACATGGGAACCAGAGCGATTTCCCAGAAGACGTAAAAAGCAAACAGGTCGAGGGCTGAAAACACTCCAATCAGGCCGAATTCAAAGAGCAGCAGCAACGCGAGGAAGTTCCTTTGCCGCTCTGTGATCATGCTCCGCGAAATCCACACGGCAATAGGCGCGAGCAAGGTCGTCAGCAGGATCAGCCACAGATTGATTCCATCGATGCCGAGATGAAAATGAACTTGAAACCCAGGGCTATATATCCAAAGCGAATTGATACTGGATGTGAATTGCGCGGTGCTGGATCGCACAGGCGCGATTAGACCCCAAGATGCAAGAAACGTAAGCACTGTCGCCGCGAGTGCGATAGCAGAAATCTTCGAATGGCGCGGCAAGAGTAGGAGGCAAAAAAAGCCAATCAACGGAAGCGCCAGAGTGATGGCGAGAAAATTCAACGGCCACCTCCGCTGAAACTGAAAATGAAAATCATCAGCAGCGCTCCTGCCAAGACCCAAGTCGCGTAGTTTCGAACACTTCCCGATTGCAAGTGGCGGAGCAGGGCGCCCCAGTTTCGAATGGTCCGGCCAAACAAGCCATCGACAAACGAGTTGTCAATGAGAGCTTCGTCGACCCCTCTCCACAGAACCGACCGAGAGATGGTCTCGAGCGGCCTGACGATCAATCCGGAATAAAGCTCGTCGACATAGTATTTATTCGCGACCAGCGTGTACAGTGAGCCGGCAGACGTTTTCAGTGACTCCGCAAGCGCAGGTCGAATGACATATAGATAGGCCGCCAAAGCGATACCTAGAATTCCGCAGGTCACGGAAATCGCCATCGCGGTCACGTTCTCATGCTCAGCAAGCGGGAAAGCTGGAGAGAGCCAATGTGGAACGTTGATCAATCCGCCGAGCAGCGAAAACGCTGCCAAAACAATCAGTGGAATCGTCATCACGGGGGGAGATTCATGAGCGTGATGGTGCCCGCGATAGGAGCCGAAAAACGCCAGAAAATACGCGCGAAATACATAAAACGCCGTCATGCCGGCAGTGATCGAGCCGACCCAAAACATCCATGGCGTGTGCGCATAAGCGGCCGAGAGTATCGCGTCTTTGCTGAAAAAGCCTGAGAACCCAGGAAAGCCGGAAATTGCTAAACTCGCAACGCCAAGAGTGATGAAGGTCACGGGCATTCGCTTCCATAAGCCGCCCATGTGACGCAAATCCTGCTCTCCGCTTAAGCCATGAATCACGCTGCCCGCACCGAGAAACAGCAGCGCTTTGAAAAACGCATGCGTCATCAGGTGGAAGATGCCCGCGGAATATGCGCCCACGCCCAAGCCGAGGAACATGTAGCCTAGCTGCGAAACAGTCGAATACGCAAAGACACGCTTGATGTCGTTTTGGGTGATGCCAATCGTGGCTGCAAGCACGGCTGTAAACAATCCGATGAACGCCACGATGCTCATCGCAAGCGGAGCATGATTGTACAAGAACGACACGCGCGTGACCATGTAGACGCCGGCTGTGACCATCGTGGCCGCGTGTATCAGAGCGGATACGGGGGTCGGGCCCGCCATTGCGTCGGGAAGCCAGACGTAAAGAGGAAACTGAGCTGATTTACCGATGGCACCCACGAATAGCAGCAGAGTGATCGCTGTTAACGCGCCTGCACTGGCCTCGACAGGCATCCCCGAAACAGCCGTCGCGAGCTTGCCGAAATCGAGCGTTTTAAACACCAGAACGGTCAGGAAAATGCCGAGCGAAAATCCGAAATCGCCGATCCGATTTACAATGAAAGCCTTATTCGCGGCATTCCCGGCGAAGCCCTCAAGGAAGTAAAACCCGATTAGCAGATAACTGCACAGCCCCACTCCTTCCCACCCGACAAACATCACCAGCAGGTTCGAGGCGAGCACGAGAATCAGCATGAAGAACACGAAGAGATTGAAGTAGCTGAAAAACCGGTAATACCCGCCCTCGTGCGCCATGTAGCCGACCGCATATATATGGATGAGCAAGCCGATGCCAGTCACGACCAGGAGCATGACTGCTGTCAGACGATCCACGAACAAGTCGAAACCGATATGGAGAAACCCGCTCTGGATCCACGTGAAGTAATGCTCGGAATAGGCCGGATGGAGCGGGTACAGCTTCGAAAGCACGAACACAACGTAAACAAACGACAGCGCGACCGAACCGACGCCGATCGCGTTGATGGCCGCTCGCGGTAACCGTTTGCCGAACAAACCGTTCAGTAGAAAGCCGAGTAGCGGGAAGAAAGGAATCAGCCAGAGATTCATAACGGTTCGCTAGAGCTTCATTGAATCGATCTCGTCGATCTGCAGAGTGCGGCGATTCTTGAAGATCGTAAGGATAATAGCGAAGCCGACGGCCGCCTCTGCTGCCGCAACTACCATGACAAAGAAAGAGAATATGTGACCGTCGATCCGATGCAGGTGATATGAGAATGCCACAAAGCTCAAATTCACTGCATTCAGCATCAGCTCAATCGAAATGAATACAGTGATGATGCTCTTGCGATAGAGAAAGCCCGCTACGCCGAGCGCGAACAGCACGGCGCTAAGCAACAGGTACCACGATAACGGCACCGCGGGAATCTGAGGCATGCTAGTCGAGCTCCCTTTGTCCCAGCACGACTGCTCCGAGAATCGCGATCAAGATCAAAATGGAAACGACTTCGAACGGCAGCAGGTATTGGGTAAAAAGAAGGCGCCCGATGTTTTGCGCTGTGCCTCCCGCCCAACTACCGAATCGAACCGCTCCGGTCCAGGGCACGACGCTGCCGCGAATCAAGAATCCCATTAGTCCGACGAAGCCCAACAGCAGGGGTAATCCAGCAATCTGCGCAAACCATGACTTCCCGCTTGGCTTTTCGGCTCCGGCGTTCAGCAGCATAATAACGAGTACGAAGAGCACCATTACAGCGCCGCTGTAAACAATGATTTGTGTCATCGCAATGAACTCCGCGCCAAGCAACAAGTAGAGCACCGCGAGTGAACCCATGACGCCGATGAGAGAGAGCGCGCTCGCGATGGGGTGTTTCTGCAGGACTACATTGAAGGCACACACGACTGCAATCACGGCAAACACAATGAAGAGTACCGTGTCCATATAATCACCCTCGCGGCTTCAAAATAGGGCCACGAACAATGCGGTTAAGAGTAGGTTGAGCAGCGCGAACGGGAATAGAAAGGTCCACGCGAAATGCATTAGCTGGTCGTAGCGGAATCGAGGCAGCGTGCCGCGTACCCATATGTAAGTGAAGAGAAAAATCCCTACCTTGCTGGCGAACCAAAAGACCGGGATTAGGACGATCTGAAGAATCGGAATTGCAAATACGACTGCAAGAATCAAAGCGGCGATCCCAAATACTGGGAAGGTTCGCCGATCTCGGACTCGAGCCGGGAGAACCGCACGATAGAAAAGCAAAATCGCAGCGAGTACAAGAAGAATCGAAGGGATGTAATTGGAATACGGCGCGGGAAACAACGGGTGCCAGCCGCCGAGGAACAACAGTGTCGCGATACAACTAATCGTGATCATGTTCGCGTACTCCGACATGAAGAAACACGCGAATTTCATGCTGCTGTATTCGGTGTGAAACCCGGCTACTAATTCGTTTTCTGCTTCTGGAAGATCAAACGGCAGCCGGTTCGTTTCTGCGAACGCGGCAATCATAAAAATGATGAAGCCGAAGATCTGCGGAAAGGGCATTTGAAAAATATTCCAACGCGGAATAAAGCCCAGATAATAGCCGGACTGCGAATTGGATATGGCTCGGAAGCTCAAATGATTTGCGAGCAGCAAGGGGGCGGCGACCGCAAGAGTGAGCGGCAGCTCGTAACTGATCAGTTGAGCGCTGCCACGCAGGCCTCCGATTAGAGAGTACTTATTGTTCGAAGACCATCCGGCCAATGCAACTGCGTAAACGCTCAAGGCAGAAACAGCCAGCGCAAATAGAACGCCAACGTTCAGATCGCTGATCTGCATGTAAGTCCGTACACCGAAAATATTGATTTCTGGGCCGAACGGAATAATTGAAATCGAGATCAGCGCGAGACACACGGCGAGAAATGGAGCAAGTAGATAAACGAGCCGGTTGACTTGGGGTGGAAACAGGTCCTCTTTGGTTAAAAGTTTGAATACATCCGCGAGAGGTTGCATCAACCCGTGCGGACCCACACGCAGCGGACCGGTCCGCACTTGAATATGCGCCAGCACCTTTCGCTCGATCCACTGCAGGTAGGCTAGCGTCGTCATCAGAACGCCAAAGACAATCACGATCTTGATAAGGCTAACGACGAAAAAATTCATTGGCCTTGTTTCACCGTTTCCACCTGCACGCTGCCCTCACGCACCTCAGGTTGTTTGCGCGGATCGCGGTACAACGCTCCCGGCGCCTCGATGACAGAGCTGAGCATTTGTGAGAATCGCCCCAGCGTGCCGGAAGTAAAAAGCGTGTTCCGCGCGGAGCGAATCAGATTGGCGTCCGTATCCACGCGGAAATGGCCGTTTCGGCTCGCCACTTGTGGCCGGCCATCCAATAGGACAGTTTTCGCGGCCCCTCCCGTTTCGATTACCGTGAGCGGAACATCGTAACCGCGAACCGACCTGCGAATCTCATCAAAAACCACCTCGGGCTTAGCCGCCCCGAAATCCTGGCGCATCTCTTTCGCGAGCAGCGCAATGATCTCCAAGTCGGACTTCGTGCCCATCGTTTTGGCGGCCCGGCTAAGCTTCTGCACGTCTCCACAAACGTTCGTAAACGTTCCGTTCTTCTCGTAGGCAGAAGCAGCGGGCAAAACGACACTTGCCTGTCGTGCCGTTTCCGTCAGGAAAAGATCCTGAACCACGAGAAACGCGTTCGGACTCGCGAGCGACTGGCGCGCCAGCGGATTCGCACCCACGATCCACAGTGCATCAAGATCTGCGGCGGCAAGGATCTGATCATAATTCAGCCCCGGCTCGAGCCCGCTATCGCTGACGCTCCGATATCCCGGCAACAAATGCGGAAGCAGGCCCATATCTGAAGCGCCGCGCGAATTCGAATAATCGACCAAACACACGTACTTGACCGGAATGCCGAGCGAATCGCCGAAACTAACAAGTCGCGCAATCCGGCCGCCTTTGATCGCATCCCCGAAGAGGATGACGAGCTCAGGCTCTTTTGCCAGGCGTTCTCGCATTGATTCAAAAACATCGAATTCATTGCCAGGTTCGGCGCGAGCGGTTGTGGCGTAGTTATCTTCGCGAACCGGACCCGGCGTGACGGCATACACATGCGCCTTGTGGTGTCGCCAATTCGCGCGGAGTTGAAACGCTAGCAGCGGCTGCTCTTGCGCAAGGTCGCTAGAGATGACGAGCGCAGCCTTCGTGTTGTATAGATCGTCGGTGCTCGCCAGAACATTCGTCCTTCCATCGAGCGCGTGAATCAAACCGGCTACATCGCCAGTCCGGTGGTGATCGATGTTCGAAGTGCGCAACACCTCGCGCGCAAACTTCTGAAGTAGGAAATTCTCTTCATTGGTGGTGTGATTCGAGCCAATCACAGCAAAATTGCCGCGTTTCACTCTCAGCTCCGTGAACCGTTGCGCCACCGCGGCTAATGCTTGGGCCCATGAAACCGGCTTAAACTCACCATCCGAACGAACGAGAGGTGACGTGAGGCGCCCGGGATGCTCGTTGAAATCGAACGCATACCGTCCTTTTACGCACAAGAACTCCCCGTTAATTCCGGAGTGATCGCGACTGTTAGCCCTGAGAATCTGTCCGTTGCGAATGCCCAGCGTGGTCTTGCATCCGTTAGAGCAATGCGTGCAAATGGTTCCGACATGATCCATTTCCCACGGGCGCGCCTTGTAACGATAGGTGCCGCTAGTAAGCGCGCCGACGGGGCAGATATCGATGCAGGCTCCGCACTCGTCGCACTCTAAATGATCGCCTCTATTCGGAACGATTTCAGCAACAACGCCACGGTTGCCGATTCCCAGCGCGCTCACTCCGAGTCCTTCTCCGCAGATCCGAACGCAGCGGTAACAGAGAATACATCGAGGCGCATCGTAGTACACGATAGGCGACCACTGCTTTTCGTCCACATGGACTTTGGGTTCGATAAACCGACTTTGGCCTGCGCCATAGCGAAAGACCATATCCTGCAGTTCGCATTCTCCGCCTTTGTCGCACACCGGACAATCGAGCGGGTGATTGGTCAGCAGGAACTCGAGCATGCCTTTGCGTGCTTGGCGCACCTGCGGGGAATCCGTGCGCACCACCATGCCTTCCGCCACAGGCAGTGTGCATGCAACTTGCAGCTTGGGAGTCTTTTCCACTTCCACCAGGCACATGCGGCAGGCCGCCTGAAGAGCTAACCCGTCGTAATAGCAAAACGCAGGAATCGAAATCCCGGCCTGCTTCGCTGCATTAATCAGCAGCGTTCCCGGACTTGCTTGTAACTTTTGGCCATCGATTGTGAGATTGACCGGGGCAGCCATAAGCTCACCTACAATCGCATTCAGACAACCGCAAGCTCAGGCTCGACCGCCGCGGACGACCTCTTGAGGTACGCTTCGAATTCGTCGCGGAATTTCGCCACAAACGCTGCGGTCGGCATCGCCGCCGCGTCCCCGAGCGCGCAAAACGTGCGGCCCAGCATATTGTTCGCTAACTCTGCGATCAGATCGATATCACTCGACCTGCCCCCGCCATCGTGAAAGCGCGTCAACACTTTCTTGAGCCACGTCGTGCCCTCTCTGCAAGGAATGCACCAACCGCAGCTCTCGTGGGCGTAGAACTTGATCGTGCGGAGCGCGACGGCGACCATATCCGTGTCTTCGTCCAGAACGAGAATACCGCCCGATCCCGCCATCGATTTCGCTTTTGCAATCGAATCGAAATCGAGCGGGATATCGCACTCTTCAGCCTTTAGCACCGGCGCTGAGGAACCGCCGGGAATAACGGCCTTCAACTTCTTTCTGTTTCTCATCCCGCCGCATACATCATTAATTAGACGCATCAATGGAAAACCCAGGGGCAATTCATAAACGCCCGGCTTATTGACATGCCCGGAGACGCACATCAACCGAGTACCGCCATTCTTGGGCGTTCCGAGCGCAGCGTAATCCGCGCCTCCCATGCGAATGATTACAGGAACCGTAGAGAGTGTCTCCGTGTTGTTCAGAATGGTCGGCGATTGGAACGCGCCGGCAACTGCCGGAAACGGCGGTTTCAAACGCGGCACACCGCGCTTGCCCTCAAGCGATTCCAGAAGCGCCGTCTCTTCGCCGCATTCATATGCGCCTGCGCCGCTGTGCGTGTATAGATCGAAATCCCATCCGGTGCCCAGAACGTTTTTTCCGAGATAACCACGCTCGTAAGCTTCCGCAATGGCCCGTTCCATGATTTCGATCTGATACCGATATTCGCCGCGTATGAAAATGTAACCCTTGCTCGATTGAATGGTCCAGCCGGCGATCAGCATGCCTTCGATCAATTGCTGCGGATCGTTCTCCATCAGCAAACGATCTTTGCAAGTGCATGGTTCGCTTTCGTCAGAGTTGCAAATTATATAACTTGGCCGCCCGGTGTTTCGCGGCACAAAGCTCCACTTCATTCCGGTCGGGAAACCCGCTCCGCCACGCCCGCGCAGAGAAGAAGCTCTCAATTCGTCAATGATCGCCTCAGGCGCCATACCAATCGCCTTTCGAAGCGCAACGTATCCGTCGTTCGCAAGATACGTATCAATAGACGCGGAGTTCGGAAGATCGAAGCGCTGCGAAATAATCCTGGTTTCTAGCGGGCTCGGTACGTTGTAGCGCATCAGTTAAACCTAAGCAGTCTCCTGGTAAGTGCCGTCGCGCAGCGCCTGAATGAGCTGATCAAACCGTTCCCGCGTCACAAAATGGTGGAAGTCGTAGTTGATTTGAATAGCGGGCGCCCACGAGCATGCTCCCATGCACTCCACCTCTTCCAACGAAATAAGTCCATCGGGAGTCACTTGCTTGTTACCGATCCCTAATGTCCGCGCGGCGTGCCCATAAAGATCTTCGCCGCCGACCACCTGACAAGAAATGTTCGTGCACACCTGGACATGATATTTCCCCAGTGGCTTGCGGTGGAGCATGGAGTAATAGCCGATCACTTCATCAACTTGAAGCGGCGTGACTCCACAACGGCACGCCACTTCCTCGACCAATTCTTGTGAAACATGGCCGATCTCGTCCTGGGCATACAGAAGCATGGGCACAACGGCGGAGCGCTGGCGTCCTGGCGGATAGCTCGTCAGTAACTTCGCGAATCTCTCTTCAAGAGCCGGAGAGAATGTCATGACTCAACGGTCCGTATCACCCAGCACAAAATCCAGGCTCGCCATGATGGGAATCGCATCGGCAACTAAAACACCCTCGATCATGGCTCCGAGCGCTTGCAAGTTTCCAAAACTCGGAGTACGCATGAAAACGCGATGCGGATTCGCCGTGCCGTCGCTCACCACGTAATACCCCAACTCCCCGCGTGGCGATTCCACTACCTGATATACCGAGCCCGCCGGAACGCGATATCCTTCCGTCACGATTTTGAAGTGATAAATGAGAGCCTCCATCTGGGTCTTCATCTTTTCGCGATCGGGAAGTAGAATGTGCGGTGCGTCCGCCTGCCACGCGCCATTTGGCATGCCCTCAAGAGCCTGCCTGATGATGCGAACGCTCTGCCGCATCTCTTCCATGCGCACTTCATACCGTGCATAGACATCATTCGCGGTGCGAGTCGGGACTTCGAAATCGAATTGATCGTAACTCGAGTGAGGGCGATCCTTTCTGGCATCGGTTTTCACACCCGCCGCGCGCAGAACCGGCCCGGTCACGGCAAGGTCGAGCAGCACGTCCACCGGCAGCATACCGATGCCTTTGGTCCGATTCACCCAGATCGGGTTCGCTGTCAGGAGCTCATGATATTCCTCGACCCCGCGCACCAAGCCCTCCACGGCTCGCGAAACCACTTTGTGCCAGCCGCGCGGCGGCTCCAAGGCCAGACCTCCGGGGCGAATGTAGCTGGTCATCATTCGCTGGCCCGAAAACATTTCAAAGATCTTGAGGATCTCCTCACGCTCCCGGAACGTGTAGAAATAGACCGTCATCGCGCCGACGTCCATGGCATGCGTGCCTAGCCAGACCAGATGACTCGATACGCGCTGCAGTTCGCAGAGCATCACACGCATCCACTGAGCCATCAGGGGAATCTCGAGCCCAAGCAGCCTTTCAACGGCCAGCGAATAACACAGATTATTGTTGAGATTCGAAAGATAGTCGACGCGATCGGTGAGAGGAACTACCTGCTGATATCTCTTCGCTTCACACTCTTTCTCAATTCCGGTATGCAGATATCCGATCTCGGGGCGCGCCTTTATGATCGTTTCCCCGTCGAGCTCAAGCACCACACGGAGCACGCCGTGCGTTGACGGGTGCTGCGGCCCCATATTCAGGGTCAGGCGTCTTCGGGCGCTTGGTTCTTCAACCGGCGATTTAAGTCCGGATGGATCTTCGATAGCGAGTTCGTGCTCCGCGTCAAGTGACGCGACGTGAGCTTTGCCCTCAATCATTGATCAAATCCTCTCCTCAGCGGCGCGCATCCCCGATCGCTACTCATCTCGATACGAGTACCGGTGCCCGTGCTTTGGATAATCTTTCCGCAGAGGATGGCCTTCCCAGTCTGCGGGCATCATAATTCGCTCTAAATTGGGATGATTCCGGAAAGGAATTCCGAACAAGTCAAAGGTCTCGCGCTCATACCAGTTCGCTCCGCGCCAAACCGGGCAGACGGACTCCACCGCTTCGCCATCGCGGACGCGAACGTTTAGGCGCAATCGAGCATTATGCCGGATGGAATGCAGTAAATAAACCACTTCAAAGCGTGGTTCACGAGGCCACCAGTCTACGGCTGTCACGGCGCTGAGGCGCTCGAACGCGGCGTCTTCCTTGAGAGTGCGACACACTTCAACGATTTGGTTCGCCTCAATCGTCAGACTCAACTCACCGAGGTCCATTTTGCCCGCAGTGATCGCGCCGGGGAACAACTGATCGATAAGAACTGCTGTCGGATCGTTCGCAGCGACTTCAGGCAGCACGCCTCTTGTCCTCGCTCTGATTTCTGCGTTGATCGATGGACCAGTCTAGAACACCTTTCTTCCAGATGTAAAAGAAGCCGCACAATACGAGCACGATGAACAGCAGCATCTCGAAAAATGCGAACAGTTTCAGCTCGCGATAAACAACCGCCCAAGGATAAAGAAAGATCGCTTCAATATCGAACAGGATGAAAACCATCGCCACCAGGTAATACTTCACGCTGAAGCGTTCACGGGCATTGCCCACCGGTTTCATTCCTGATTCGTACGGCGATAATTTGACCGGATCGCGCACCCTTCTTCCGAGAAGCGCGGAAGCTCCGATCATGCCGCCCGCCACCGCAATGGCGATCAAGATCTGAATCAGCACCGGGAAATACGTCTCAGCGTATGAAGCAGGCATGAAAACCTCTACCAGACTACCGTAGAGTTGAATATATAATGACCGAAAGAACGCGGTTACCAGCACCCACGAAAAAGCACGTGCAATCAGAACTCATTACTGTATGGATCAATGGGGAACCGAAGCAGGTTTGGCCAAATCATTCCGTGTCGGCTTTGCTCGAGGCCTTACATATACCGGGTGACCGCGTAGCGGTTGAACTGAACAAATCCATCGTCCGTAACCGGGATTGGGATAAGACAACAGTCCCCGACGGCGCACATATTGAAGTAGTCGAATTTGTAGGCGGCGGTTAGAATCCGGAGAGCTTCTTGACTCTGGTCCGGGTTCTAGTACAATTGGTGAGCTGTTCCAAAGTCCAAACGGAACCGGGGCGCTATGTTCAAAACAAGGAAAGTCCGTCCTGATTTGTCTCAAGGGCAACGCACATACACGAGCACTGATGTCGCGAAGATTGCCGAGGTGAGCCTTCGTCAATTGCAGTGGTGGGATGAACGCAAGGTTGTGTCGCCACGGCACGAAGGACATAAGCGAATTTACCTTCCCGAGGAAGTCGTGGAGATCACCGTGATCGCTGAACTTCGCCGGAAGGGATTTTCCTTGCAGAAGATCCGGCGCGTTCTGCGATTCCTGCAGCGCGAAATGGGAAAACATCTTGCCGATGTGCTGTCTAGCGACTCAAAACTTCATCTGCTGACGGATGGCAAGTCGATCTTCCTCGAAGATCAGCAGGACCGCATCATCGATCTGTTGAAAAATGCGCGGCAGCCCATGTTTCTCGTATGCGTAAGTGACCAGGCGAAACGCCTCGAGGAGATCCCAAAGAAGGGCGTCCGCAACGAGTCGGTTTTTGCCAAACGCATGCGAGCGGCGGTTTAGGCGCTTACTCCGACACCCGAAGAGCGCTCACTGGAACCGCCCGCTGGTTCGCACGTATACTAAAAGTAGCTCCCGGAGGTAGGATTGTCGTCCCAGCGCCGTAGTCTCCTTTTTGTTGTTCTTTTCTTGGCCGTCTCCGCTTTGGTCGGAGGACTTTTTGGACCTGGCGCTCGGCCGGTCTCCGCGGCGCCGCAACGCGCAGCCGCCTCCGACGAGGATGTGAAGGCGAGCATCGACTCGTTCACTAAGGTCTACGACATCGTCGAGCAGAACTACGCCGATAAACTCTCTGCCGACAAAGCAATCTATAAAGGTGCCATACCGGGCATGCTTCGCACGCTCGATCCGCACTCCAATTTCTTCGACCCTAAGGATTTCGCGGGCCTTCGCGAGGAGCAGCACGGAAAGTATTACGGCATCGGGATGATGATCGGCGCGCAGCCTCGTACCGGTAAGACCATGGTGATCCATCCCTTCGGCGGTTCTCCGGCTTATAAGGCAGGCATTCGCCCAGGCGATATTTTGATCGAGGTAAATGACAAGCGAGTGGACAATCTGACGACCACCGAGGTCGCGGACATGCTGCGCGGGCCGAAAGGTACGAGAGTTCAAGTAATCATTACGCGCGAAGGCGCAGCGAAACCGCTCACTTTCAACTTGGTTCGTGACGAGATCCCGCGTAACAGCGTGGACACCGCCTTTTGGGTCAAACCAGGAATCGCGTACATGCGCATCCAGTCCTTTACAGAAACGACCAGCAAGGAAGTGGATGACAACGTCAAGGCGCTCGGCGAGACCAACATTAAAGGCTTGATTCTCGACCTCCGCGAGAACCCCGGCGGCCTACTGCAGGAGGGCGTCGCTGTTGCCGGACGTTGGCTCGATCGTGGCCAAGTCGTCGTTTCGCACAAAGGACGAGCTTACTCTGAAAAGCCATATCTCGCGCACGGGAGCCAGTTCGGCGAGAGCTACCCCATAGTCGTGCTCGTCGACCGTTACTCTGCTTCAGCGGCTGAGATCGTCGCGGGCGCGCTGCAGGATCACGATCGGGCCTGGATTCTCGGCGACACAACTTTCGGGAAGGGCCTGGTCCAAACCGTGTATCCGCTCAGCGATAACACCGGCCTTGCTCTGACGACACAGCATTACTACACACCGAGTGGACGCCTGATCCAGCGAGACTATTCGAATATCTCGTTCCTCGATTACTACTACGGGAAGCGATCGGAAGTAAGCAATCCGATGGACGTGAAGCAGACCGACCTCGGACGCGTGGTTTATGGCGGAGGTGGCATTACGCCGGACGAAAAATACGAAACGCCGAAGCTTGATGCATTTGAAATCGGCCTTGTCAGAAAGAATGCGTTCTTCAATTTCTCGGCTTATTACTTCTCGACGAGAGACACGAAACTAGGCCAAGGCTGGATACCCGATGAAACAGTGCTGAATGAATTTCATGATTATTTGATGAAAGAAGGCATTCAGTTCACCGAAGCAGACTGGACGCAAGATCATAGCTGGCTGCGCGACCAGCTTCGCTCAGAAATGTATATCACGGCTTTCAGCTACGAAGAGCATCAGAAGATTGAAGTCATGCAGGATGCGGAAGTAGAGAAAGCGATTGAGGCCATGCCGAAAGCGAAGGACCTGCTGGCGCGCTCCAAACTCCGGTTCGAGAAACAACGCGCCAGCCGCTAGTTTTGGGCATTCAGGCTGAATCGATCACTCGCGTTCAGGAACCGGCTGAAGCCTCGACTTCCCAAATCACAGTTCTCGATACCGGCGGGCAATACACTCACCTGATCGCGCGGAAAGTGCGGGAGCTAGGCGTGTACGCCGACGTTCAGCCTAGCGATTTGCCCGCCGAGCAGCTTCGGTCAAGCAAGGGCATCATCATCTCCGGTGGCCCTGCCAGCGTCTACGAGCCAGGTTGTCCTGATATCGATCCAATTGTTCTTCGTGCAGGCGTTCCGGTCCTGGGAATTTGCTACGGCCACCAATTGCTCGCTCATCACCTCGGCGGCAAAGTACAGAAAGGCGAGCGCGGCGAGTATGGTCTGGCGCATCTCACCATCACTTCGGATGATGCTCTCTGGAACGGCGTGCGCGAATCGCAGATCTGGATGAGCCACCGTGATAGTGTTGCCGCAGTACCTGCCGGATTTCGCGTGACAGCCTCAACCTCGACGTCCGCCATCGCTGCGATGTCAAGTCCAGAGCGCAAACTATTCGGCGTGCAGTTTCATCCCGAAGTCGTTCATACGCATGCTGGAAAGCAAATTCTGGAGAACTTCATTTTTCGCGTGTGCGGCGCGACGAGGGATTGGGACGTATCGCAGCGTATTCCGGTCATTGAGGAACAGATTCGCTCGATTGCAAGAAATCGAAATATCTTTTTCTTCGTGAGCGGCGGCGTCGATTCGACCGTTGCCTACACGCTGTGCTTGAGAGCGTTGGGACCGGAGCGTGTGTACGGCATTTACGTGGATACGGGACTCATGCGGAAAGGTGAAACTGAGCTTGTCAGTAGGGCTTTTCACGAGCTGGGCGCGAAACACTTTCTCGTTGACAACGCAGAAGAGAAGTTCCTAGCCGCGTTGGCCGGAATCGAAGATCCCGAAGAGAAGCGGCGCGCGATTGGCGAGCAATTCGTAAAGGTGCAAGAGCGAATTCTCGCGACGCAGCATTTCCTGGACGGACACTGGATACTCGGTCAAGGGACGATTTATCCCGACACGATTGAATCCGGTGGAACCGCGAAAGCCGATCTCATCAAGACGCATCATAATCGAGTCGCCGGTATTCAAGCTCTTGTCGAGAGCGGCAAGATCATCGAGCCACTCGCGCCGTTTTACAAAGACGAGGTGCGCGAAATCGGCCGTGAGCTCGGCGTTCCGGACAAGATTTTGGCGCGGCACCCATTCCCTGGTCCGGGGCTTGGAATTCGCTGTCTATGCGCCAATGCCGAGGGCGCCTTGACCGAGACGTCTGATGGCTTTCTGTTGCCGGTGCGATCTGTAGGCGTGCAGGGTGATTGCCGGAGTTACCGGAACGTATTTGCTCTTCCGCGCAAGCCAACGCTGGAGGACATTCAGGCAACTGCGCCAGCATTGATCAACAGCCGCTTCGATGTGAATCGCATTGTCGCGATTTGCGGAAGTAAGGCGCCGATGGCTTCATTACAAGTCTTCGAAGCTTCGATTACCAAGGATCGCCTCGAGGCGCTGCGAGAAGCCGATGCGATCGTAAGAGACTTGAGCGTCGAAACCGGGTTTGAAGAGCAGGTGTGGCAGTTCCCGGTGGTGCTTCTCCCGGTTGGCACAGAAACAGCGCGCGAGTCGGTCGTCTTGCGTCCCGTTAACTCAGTAGATGGCATGACCGCAGATGCCGTACTGATGGACGGCGAAATCCTCGATGCGCTTACAGCAAAGCTTCTCAACCTACCGCGAATCGCAGCGGTGTTCTATGACCTCACGCACAAGCCTCCCGGCACCATAGAATGGGAGTGACCAGGTAAAGCTGTGAATGCCACGACCTCCGCGCTAACGCTCGAAGAGTTTCATCGCATCTACGATGGGGTGAAGCCGAACCACGAATACTGGTTTGGCGAAGTGGTAGCTAAACCTGTGCCAACCTCACTTCATAGCGCCGTACAGTTGGTTTTGATTCTTCTCCTTCGCCGATTCCGTTGGAACGCCCTTCCCGAGGTAAGCCTTAAACTTATTCACGACGCGGCACCCGTTCCGGATGTTATTGCCAGCCAAGATAAGATCGAACAACCATACCCGACAAAGCCGGTCGAGCTCTGTGTCGAAATCCGGTCGCCGCAAGATTCGCTGAAAAGGATCTTCAAGAAAGGCGAATACTATCTGAGTTGGGGTATCAAGAACGTCTGGATCATTGATCCCGAAGCGCGTACGGCATGGATGATGACGCACGAACATCCCGACGGCATCTGGATTCATCCGGATGGCTTTCTGACCGCGGATCCGGATACAACAATTTCACTTCCCGAGCTGTTCGAGGAAGTAGACAATCTGGTAAAGCCTAGATCCGGTGAAAGCTCTTAAGAATATCTTTCATGCTGTAACGGAGTGCAATCGGCCGGCCGTGCGGGCAGGTCATCGGGTATTCGCAAGCCGCCAACGAGCGCAGTAGCCACTCGACTTTCTTGGGCTCGAGCCTGGTATTGACTTTGATCGCAGCGCGGCAAGCTATAGTCGCGCAAACGCCGCGGCGGATCTCGTCGAGCGATGCTGAACGCAGCTCGGATTCGGCGATTTCGAGGATTTCCACTACAATGCTCTCAATGTCGCTCGGGCCGACCGCCGCGGGAGCGGCTTTAATCGCAATCGTGCGCTGGCCGAAGGGTTCCGCTTCGAATCCATGAGCGTTTAGTTCATCGCCGATTCGAGCAAACTCGAACTGCTGCGCGGGCGTGAGCTGCAATACCAAGGGCATTAGCAACTGCTGTATCTCCACATTTCCCGCTGCACGCTGCCGGAGAACTTGCTCGAACAGGATGCGCTCATGAGCGACGTGTTGATCGATGATCCATAGCCCGTCGCGTCCAGCCGCGACGATGAAGCTGTCCTGAAGCTGCCCTAATGAGCGCAAGTCCGGCACCGCAGCGAACGTATCGGCGCGGTCCCACCCCGCCGGAAGCTGATCGAGCGCACCGTGCGTTTCGGGAATCCGCCGGGAAGCGGGGCGAACTTCTGGAATTGGCTTTTCTTCAAACGCGAACGGCCGCAGCGGAGCAGTGATCGTCACCTCAGGCGCCTCGGTCGCAACCGGAGAAGTCATCTCAACCAATTCCGGCTCTGCGGTTACTAGGTCCATCGTCGCCGTAAACTCAGAAAACGGAAGATCCGCGGCGCGCTGCACATGCGCGATTTGCTGCTCAGCGCGAATCACGGGCGAACTTGGCAGCGGCATGCTCGACACAGGGCGGCTCATCATGAGAAATTCCCGGATCGCATCGCGCACGAAATCGTGAACCACCGAACTGTGCCGGAACCGGACTTCGGTCTTCGACGGGTGAACATTCACGTCCACCTCGCCCGGATCGCAATTCAAGAACAGCAAAGCGAAGGGATAATAACCCGGCGGCATTAGGTTGTGATAGGCAGCCTGTATTGCGTGGAGAAGCACCTTGTCGCGAATCAAACGGCCATTTACGAAAACAAAAATGGAATTGCGATTGAGCTTTTGAACGTGCGGCCCTGAAATGAGTCCTTCGAGCACAAATTGGGCGGGCTCCGGCCGTGGTTGCTCGCCGAGCGCGGCTCGCGCATTTGGCGGAACGTACGGCGGCGGTAACGGCAATTCAAAACTTCGCGGACCTAAATCGATCAGGCCTTCGATGATCTCGGCGCCGAATACCTGAAACGCGCGCTCACGCAAAGTGGACACCGGAGTGACGCTGAGCAACTCCCGGCCGTCGTGGTAAAGCTCAAATCGCTTGTTGCAGTGCCCCAGACTGTAATGGGTGATAAGCGACCCGATATGCGCGAGTTCGGTCTGATCGGAACGGAGAAACTTCTTGCGCGCCGGCACGTTGAAAAACAAATCCCGGACAGAGATTGCCGTGCCTACGGGGCGCGCGATTTCATCGCAGCGAAGCAATTTGCCTCCGGCAATCTCGACGGCGGTACCGGTCTGCTCTTCGCTCGCGCGAGTCTCGAGGACTAGTCTGCTCACCGAAGCAATGGAAGGCAGCGCTTCACCGCGGAACCCAAGCGTCGCAATCGCGAGCAGATCTTTTACATCGCTAAGCTTGCTAGTCGCATGCCGCTCGAAAGCGAGCAGGGCGTCATCGCGCAGCATGCCACACCCGTCGTCTTGAACGCGAATCAGGCGGCGGCCGGCGTTTTCGGCATCAATGCGAACTTCGGCTGCATCCGCATCGAGCGCATTTTCTAGGAGTTCTTTGACAACAGACGCGGGCCGCTCAACCACCTCGCCGGCCGCGATTTTGTTTGCGACGTTATCGGAGAGGATTCTGATGCGGCCCATTTAACCCGAGCTCGGAGCCAAGCGACGGGTCAAATCAGCCGCTCATGGCGGCAAGAAACTCAGCATTCGAGCGCGTCTTGCCGAGCTTATCGAGCAGGAGCTCCATCGATTCAACGGGCGAAAGCGGATTCAGCACCTTGCGGAGCACCCAGACGCGATTCAGTTCTTCACGCGGCATAAGCAGCTCTTCTTTTCGGGTGCCGCTCTTGTTAATGTCGATGGCCGGGAAGACGCGCTTATCGACCAGCTTGCGATCGAGATGGATTTCCATGTTGCCGGTGCCTTTGAATTCTTCGAAGATCACATCGTCCATCCGGCTACCTGTATCGATCAAGGCCGTAGCAACGATGGTCAGCGAGCCGCCTTCTTCGATATTGCGCGCTGCTCCGAAGAATCGTTTTGGACGCTGGAGCGCATTGGAATCGACACCGCCCGACAGAACCTTTCCTGAGGGCGGGACAACCGTGTTATACGCACGCGCCAGCCGCGTAATCGAATCCAACAGAATGACCACGTCGCGCTTGTGCTCGACCAGCCGCTTGGCTTTCTCAATCACCATTTCCGCCACTTGAACGTGGCGCGAAGCCGGTTCGTCGAATGTGGAGCTGATCACCTCGCCGCGCACAGAACGCTGCATGTCAGTGACTTCTTCCGGCCGCTCATCAATGAGAAGCACGATTAAGTTGACATCCGGATGATTGGCCGTAACCGAATTGGCAAGACTCTGCAGTAGCATCGTTTTACCGGTGCGCGGAGGCGCAACAATCAGACCGCGCTGTCCCTTGCCTATCGGGGTCAGGAGGTCCATCACGCGTCCCGAGAAATTGTCTTTGCCAGTCTCGAGCTTCAGCCGCTCGTCAGGGTAGAGCGGCGTGAGATTATCGAAAAAGATTTTATTGCGCGCTTCCTCCGGCGGCTCGAAGTTGATGGCATCAACTTTGATGAGCGCGAAGTAACGCTCGCCCTCTTTCGGCGGCCGGATCTGGCCGGAAACCGTATCACCTGTACGGAGATCGAAACGGCGGATCTGAGAAGGCGAGACGTAAACGTCGTCGGGACCCGGAAGATAGTTATATTCGGGCGCTCGCAAGAAGCCAAAACCATCCGGCAGGCATTCGAGCACGCCTTCGGAAAAGATTAACCCACTCTTCTCAGCTTGTGTCTGAAGGATTTTAAAGATCAGCTCTTGTTTCCTAAGACCGGCCCCGCCCGCAACTCCAAGGTCCTTAGCAATCTGGTTAAGCGACTGGATGCTCATGTCCTTCAACTCGACCAGATCAAGCGTGGTGGTGCCATTTCGCTGGCCCTGGGCGCCTGTATTGCCCAGCGAGTGACGCCCTCGCCGCTGTCCTCCTGGACCGCCAGCAAGCGGACCTGCACCGGGCGGCCCATCGGGAGGCTTCGTTTCACCCCCAGGCCTAGCCTCACTCGCCGGCTTCGTCTCGACCATAGGCCGGCCGTTACCACGCGGCGCTTGTCTCGCTTCATTCGCGGCGGCTCTTAACCGCCCTGCGGTGGGCCGCTCCGCCCTAGTTTCCGCAGTTCGCGACTCGACGGGGCGAGACTCGCTGCCTTCACCGGGCTTTGCCTCGCTCGCTTCCGCGGCAGTAGGGGAATTTCCATTCCCCTCCTCCGCATTCTCCGGAGGCTTACTCTCGGTAGCAGTCGCCTGTGCTACTGCTGGTTCTTGATCTTCGAGATGATTTGCCAAATTTCCCTCACTCCCCGGCTGTCAATGGCCGAGAACTGCACTGGCTGCTGATCCTGCAACTCTTTTTGGATCGCGGCCAGTCCGGTTCTTACTTGATTGCTACTTTTCAATTTGTCGATCTTGGTGACGACCACCTGGTATCGACGGTTGCGAAACTCAAGCCAGGCTTTGAGCTCCAAATCCATGTCCATCCATCCACGCCTGGCATCGATCAGCAGAAATGACAACGCGAGATTCTGCCGCCCGCTCAAATAACTTTCAATCAACTTCTTCCAACCTGCTCGCGCTTCTAATCCGAGTTGCGCGTATCCATAGCCCGGCAGATCAACGAAGCGAATCTCTTCATCAACCCTGTAGAAATTGATCAGTTGCGTGCATCCGGGACGAGCGCTTGTGAAAGCCAATCCCGGCTGGCGCACCAGACAATTCAACAGGCTTGATTTACCAACATTGCTGCGCCCCAAGAACGCAATTTCAAGAGGCCTGTTCTGGCGCTGCGCGGGCGGAAACTGCTGCGGGTGCGCCGCGCTGGTGATCAGGCTCGCTGCTGCTTCAGTCCCCACCACGATTATCTAACGGTTTCCGGATTCTTTGAATCCGGCAAAAACTCACCTCAATGAGTCACGTTCTCTTCGTTTGGCCTCGCGACCAGATCTGCTGCCGTCGCAGTCGGCGCCAAGGGCAAAGCGACAATCTCACGCTCGAGCGCGATCTTGAGCACTTCGTCCATCGAGGAAACAAAGTTGAGTTTCATGTCCTTTCGGATATTCTCTGGTACGTCTACTAAATCCTTTTCGTTTTCGTTCGGCAAAACCACTTCCAAAATGCCGTGCCGGTGCGCGGCCAGGAGTTTTTCTTTTAGGCCTCCTATTGGAAGCACCCGCCCGCGCACTGTAATCTCGCCCGTCATCGCAATGTCGCAACGAACCGGGATCCCGGTAAGCGTGCTGCAGATGCTGGTCGCGATGGTAATTCCCGCCGAAGGTCCATCTTTCGGGATGGCGCCTTCCGGCACATGCACGTGAATGTCCAGATGCCGGTAAAAGTCTTTGGGCAGTCCCAAAAACTGCGCTCGCGAGCGGATGTAACTCATCGCCGCATGCGCCGATTCCTGCATGACGTCGCCCAATTGGCCCGTTGTAGTCATCTTGCCGCGACCTTCCATTACAGTCGCTTCTGTCGTGAGAATCGAGCCGCCCACTTCGGTCCAAGCCAATCCAGTGGCCGCACCGATTTCGTTGCACTTATCCGTATCTCTATCCCGGAAGCGCGCGGGCCCGAGTAATTCCGCGATCGTGGGTGGGTTGACGATCACCTTTTCAATCGGCACCAAAGGCTCGGCCTCTTCTTTTTTGGCCTTCTTCTTATTCTTCTTAGCCGGCTCTTCCGCCTGCACTTCGTCTTCGACCACCTCTAAACCATCCTGCGATGTGGCCTCGGCGGATTGAGCATCAGGTTCAGGTGTGCCGGCCGACTGCGCTTCAACAACTTTACGCGCTACCTTACGGCAAATATTGCCAATCTCGCGCTCCAGGTTTCGTACACCGGCTTCGCGAGTGTAGGACTGGATGAGCGTTTGCAGTCCTTCGTCTTTGAATTCGACCTGCTCTTCACCGATACCGGTTTCTTTTCGCTGTTTCGGAACCAGGAATCGCTTCGCAATCTCGAGTTTTTCAAGCTCGGTATACCCGGACAGCCGGATGACTTCCATACGGTCCTGCAACGGCGCAGGAATGGTATGCAGTACATTAGCTGTCGCAATGAAAAACACCTGGCTCAAATCGTACTCGACATCGAGGTAGTGATCCATGAACATATAGTTCTGTTCCGGATCGAGCACTTCCAGCAACGCAGCCGATGGATCACCCCGAAAATCCGTCGACATCTTGTCGACTTCGTCGAGCATGATGACGGGATTTCTAGTTCCGGCCTTCTTCATCATCTGAATAAGCTGGCCGGGCAGCGCGCCGATGTAGGTTCTCCGATGGCCGCGAATCTCTGCTTCATCCCGAACGCCGCCAAGCGAGAGCCGGACAAACTTGCGTCCCGTCGCCTTCGCGATCGACATCCCGAGCGAAGTTTTACCTACGCCGGGAGCGCCGACAAAACACAGAATGGAGCCTTTCGGGTTTTGCACCAAGCGGCGAACAGACAAAAACTCGAGGATGCGCTCTTTAATCTTTTCAAGCCCGTAGTGATCGCCTTCGAGCACCTGGCGCGCATAACGAAGGTCGCGAATCTCTTTGGTTCGCTTCTTCCACGGCACCGCGAGCAGCCAATCAAGATAGTTTCGCGAAACAGTCGATTCGGCCGACATCGGCGGCATCCCCTCGAGCCGCTTCAGCTCGGCCATCGCCTTTTCATGCGCGTCCTTAGTCATCCCGGCCGTATCGATTTTTTTCTTCAGCTCGTCGAACTCGCTCTTCTCTCCGCGGCCAAGCTCCTTTTGTATGGCTTTTATCTTTTCGTTAAGGTAGTACTCTTTCTGAGCGCGTTCCATTTGCCGCTTCACGCGGCCTTGAATGGTCCGATCGACATTCAGCTTTTCGATTTCGATATCGAGCAGCTCGGCAACCCGAGTCAACCGGTCGATTGGATCGGAAATTTCAAGCAGCTCCTGTTTCTCTTCAATCGTGAGCTGCAGATTCGCGCCTACCGTGTCTGCGAGCTTGCCCGGATCGTCGACGCGAATGGCTGCGATCATCGTCTCGTAATTCAGGTTTTGGCTGAGCTTTACATATTGTTCGAACAGATTTGTAACTCGCCCGGTAAGCGCCTCGAGCTGGCTGCCCTGCTCTACCTTGTAGGTCGTGGTCTTGACAACCGCGCGGAAGTAACCCTCTTCTTCACTAACCGAGACGATCTTGCCCCGCTCGACACCCTCGACCAGAACCTTAATATTCCCGTCGGGCTGTTTAAGACTCTGAACGATATTTGCCACTGTCCCGACCGAATAAATTTCGTCAGGCCGCGGCTCATCAACTGATGCATCGTGCTGGGTGGCGAGGAAGATCTTCTTGTCACCCAAGAGCGCTTCTTCAAGAGCCCGGACGCTTGACTCTCTCCCGACCACAAACGGGGTCATCATGTACGGAAAGATGACCACGTCCCGGATGGGCATCATAGGCAATCGTTTCGTATCGGTTTTATCTTTCGTCGTAACCATCTAACCTTTGCTAAGCGAATTGTCCCTCGAACCGGGGGACACAAGAAAGACCCTGAGACTCCTATGTGTTAGAAGCTGCAGCAGCAGAAAAGTCTCTATAGCTTGCGAACGCGGCTTTCGGTCAGCCCGCTTTTTCAAGCACAGCCATATTGATCTTCTGCGAGAGCACCATCTCCTTAGTGACTACAAATTCGCGAATCTTCTTAAAGGTCGGGAGATAGTACATCAGGTCTAACATGAGATCTTCCAGAATCATGCGTAGACCCCGCGCGCCGACTTTGCGCTCCATTGCCAGTTGCGCCACTGCCTCCAGAGCGTCCTCGGTAAATTTCAGCTTAACATTCTCGAATTCAAATAGCTTCTGATACTGACGGACGATGGCATTCTTCGGCTTGGTCAGAATCTGAATCAAAGCGTCCTTCGATAAATCTTCCAGAACCGCCGTGACCGGCATACGCCCGATAAATTCCGGGATAAACCCATACTTAATCAGATCGACGGGCTGGCACTGCCCAAGCAAGTCAATATCTCGCCTGGCAGTGTTCGGACCACGGCGTCCCGTTTCCTTCTCCTCGGGCGGTACAAAACCGATAGATTTCGTTCCCACCCGGCGAGCAATGACTTTCTCGAGCGCGATAAACGCTCCGCCGCAGATAAAAAGAATATTCGTTGTATCTACGGGCGTGAACTCTTGGTGCGGATGTTTCCGGCCGCCTTGGGGCGGAACGTTTGCAATGGTCCCTTCCAGAATCTTCAAAAGGGCCTGCTGAACGCCTTCACCGGAGACATCGCGGGTAATAGACGGGTTCTCGTCTTTGCGGCCGATCTTGTCGATCTCGTCGATATAGATGATTCCGGTCTGGGCCCGTTGAACATCCCAATCCGCGTTTTGCAACAGGCGCAGAATTATATTCTCTACGTCTTCGCCAACGTACCCAGCTTCAGTCAGCGTGGTGGCGTCAACTATTGCAAACGGGACGTCCAATATCCTTGCGAGCGTCTGAGCGAGCAACGTCTTTCCTGTACCCGTCGGCCCGATCAGCAGGATATTCGATTTAGACAGCTCGACCTCACTGCCGCGCTGTTTATTCATTTGAATCCGCTTGTAATGGTTATAGACCGCGACGGCGAGCTTCTTCTTGGTCGCTTCCTGACCAATGACGTACTGATCCAGATATTCCTTCAGCTCGAGCGGCCGGGGCAGCTTACCCGGCGTGCCGTAAGCCGTATCATGGCGATCATCTTCGATGATCGAGTTACAAACGGCTATGCACTCGTCGCAAATGTAAGCGCGCGGATAATCGCTCGGTGAGGAGATCAGCTTGCCGACAACGTCTTGGCTTTTATGACAAAACGAACAGCGGAGGGAATCATCAGATCCGGCACGCTTCACGCTGGTTCTCCTACAAAATGTAAGACCAAGAGATCCCTTGCACTGATTCGAAGTCGGTTTTCGACACCAGTATATCAGGACGAACGGCTTTTCAAGCGGCCGAACTTCGCATTAGGTTGGGGCCGATAGGCCATTACTGCCGATCAGGTTTACCCCGGCTTACGCCCGCTTTTGCGCCTGCTCGAAGAGAAAATGCAGCGTCTTTTCGGCTTGGATATGATCGGCGATCCGACCCAGCATTCCCTCCTTTTCTAGGCGGGCGCGGGTGACCGGAACGGCTTCGCGCTCCTGGCGAGCGATCCTTTGTACTTCCCGGTCCACTTCGTCTTTGGTCGCGTAAATGCTCTCCCTTTGCGAGATCTTTTCAAGCAGGAGGGAAGCTTTGACGCTCTTCAGAGCCTTATCCTGCTGGCTTTCCTTGACCTTTTGCCAGTCGAGCTTAATCGTGCTCGGGTCAACACCTCTCCCGGCCAAGTCGCCCAATCGGGCCTTCACTTGGTTTTCGATCTGCCGGTCAACATACGCCTCCGGAACAGGAAAGTCGTTTTGGCGAACCAGTTGATCGATGAGCTCTTCTTTCGCCTCCTGCTGAGCGACGTACTGCTTTTCGTGGAAAATGGACTTCTTTACCGCGTCCTTAAGCTCATCGAGGGTTTGATAATCGCCTAAATCGCGGGCGAATTCGTCATCAAGCGCCGGGAGCTCCTTCTTCCGAATCACCTTTGGCGTTAACTCGAAGCGAACCGTCTTGCCGGCCAGGCTTTCTTGCGCGTAGTCCTCCGGATAAGTGAGATCGAATTCCTTCATCTCCTCCGGGTTTGCGCCGAGCAGATTTTCAGTGAATGCGGGCAGCGTATCCTCGGCGCCTACTTGAATCTGAACATCTTGATCGATCGGCTCGGAGAGACCGGAAACTGATTTAAGATGAACCAAGACGAAGTCGCCGTTTTCGATAAGTCGCGGGTCGAGGTTGATGTACTCGGCCTTGCTCTCGCGCATCGACTCCAGACGCTTTGTTATTTCTTCGTCAGTTACCGTCGGCTCTTGGTATTTCACAGGCAAGCCGCGATACTCGCCAACGTCGAATACGGGTGCTACCTCAAACACGGCTTTAAACCGAATCGGCTGGCCGGGTTCAAAGTGCAACTCTGAGACATCGGGCGTCCCGACGACCTTTAAATCTTCCTTCTGAACTCTGTCGCGAAAGGCTTGCGGGAGGAGAGCATCGAGAACCTCGCTGCGAATCTCGCTTTGGAAGCGCGATTCGATCAAACTTGTCGGCGCTTTGCCGGGACGGAAACCGGGCAACCGGGCGCGTTGTTTTATCGAATTAGTCACACGTTCTTTGGCGCGCTCCACTTCTTCAAGCGGTACCTCAATTTCAAGCGAACGTTTGCAATCTTCGGCTGTCGGCACGGCTCCTACTTCGACGGCTCAATCGTATCGTATGTGTTTCCGGATCGAGGCAGACTAGACGGCGGCGACTAGCTGAGCAGCTTCGCGGAGGACATCCGCCTTATTCGTCGCCTCCCAGGTGAATGTGTCTTCTGTACGGCCGAAATGCCCAAACGCCGCGGTTTTGCGGTAAATCGGGCGCCGAAGATCGAGATGGTCGATCATGCCTTTCGGAGTGAGCGAGAAGTTTTCCCGAATCAACTCGGCAATGCGATCATCGTCGATTTTCCCTGTGCCGAACGTATTCACGTTGACCGAAACCGGCTCGGCAACGCCGATGGCGTAGGCCAACTGCACTTCGGCTTTAGACGCGAGACCCGCAGCCACGATGTTCTTCGCGACGTAGCGCGCCATGTAGCACGCGGATCGATCCACTTTCGTGGGGTCTTTTCCGGAGAATGCGCCCCCGCCGTGGCGGCCCATTCCGCCATAGGTGTCGACAATGATCTTGCGGCCTGTTAGTCCCGTGTCGCCATGAGGGCCGCCTATGACAAAACGCCCGGTGGGATTGATATGAAAGCTGGTCCGGGAATCGATCATGTTGGACGGGATGACGGAGTCGATAATGTGCTTCTTCACTTCCCGGCGAATCTGGTCCGTCGCAACATCGTCATCGTGCTGGGTCGAGATAACAACCGCATCGATGCGTTTTGGCCTGCCGTTGACATATTCGACGCTCACCTGGCTCTTCCCATCGGGCCGGAGATAGGGCAATTGCCCTTCGCGGCGCGTCTCGCTTAAGCGGCGAACCAGGCGATGGGCCAACATAATGGGCAGCGGCATCAGTTCCGGGGTTTCATCGCACGCGAAGCCAAACATAAGCCCTTGGTCACCAGCGCCGCCGGTATCGACACCCATGGCGATATCGGGCGACTGGGCCTGGATCATATTCACTACGGCGCAAGTCTTGCAGTCGAACCCGAATGCGGCGTCTGTGTAGCCGATGCTGTTAATAACACCGCGTACTAGCTTGGGGATATCGACGTACGTTTTCGTGGTGATCTCGCCGGCGACCACACAGATGCCGGTGGTAACCAGCGTTTCGCAGGCGACGCGTCCCGCCGGATCTTCGGCGAGAACAGCATCCAAAACAGCGTCGGAGACTTGATCCGCGATTTTATCCGGATGACCCTCGGTGACGGATTCTGACGTAAAGATGTATTTCATTGCGAAGGGGATTCAGTTTCTTAGTGTATCAGCGAAGACGCGATCGGGACGGTTGGACCGGTTTTTGCGAAACGAACCCATTCGCAGCGTTTTTGCGAAACGAACCCAAATGTGGCGTTTTTGCGAAACGCACTGTCCGGGCGAATTGTAAGCTCGATGGTAGAGAATTTCTTTCGGCGATGGAACTCAAAATTGATCGAGCGGGGCGCATCGTGGTCCCAAAATCCCTTCGGAAACGCTTTGGCTTTAAACCGGACGGGGCCCTCGAGGTGATTGAACAGCCTGACGGCGTGCTTCTCAAACGAGCGGAGCAGCGGCCTTTGATGATCAAGAGCGATGGCTTATGGGTTCATCAAGGCGTGCCGGAACCTGGGGCCAACTGGGACCGTGTGATTGATAACGCGCGCGAGGAACGGATTCGCTCCGTTAATAACACCTAGCGCCAGTACGCATACTCTTCGACACTACTGTTCTTATTGCTGCTTCAGAGCGCAGCCACCCGCATTATGCGCAGGCTAGGGATACGTTATTGCTCGCGACCCCTCGCTTCACGGCATCTTCGCCAGCGCTGCTTCGGCCAGAACGCGCGCCTTCTTCAACCGTGTCGCATCGTCCTGTTTACCGCCGATACTGATCCGCACGAAGGCATTCCCTTTCAGCACATAAAGCGTTCCTACGAAACTCTGAACCCAGAATGCTTCTTCGCCCAAACCGGACACGGCTCTCGGAGGAGTCTCTTTTTCTTTCTCTTTCTCGCCCGGAAAAACGGATTTCTCCTTGTCCTCATCGTCTTCCGCCGATTCGGCCTCGTGGAACGAATGCTTCCACACATCTCGCGGCCCGACTTTGGAGCCGCCCGGGTCGGGAAGAGTCAGAGAAATGCTAATCGAATTCGAAGACGTGGGCAACGAGTAAAGGCACTCCGAGATCATCACGCTTCCCCGCTTGCCGGAACTGGGTTTCGCCTGCGTCACCGGCTCGCCCTGCACCTTCTCGATTACCGAGTTCGAGAGCAGCTTGCAAGCATCCGGAGTCTTGGCCGCGGGACCAGCGCCCAAAGCCCCGGCAGAAATTGCGAGGACAATCAGGAGATTCTTCGAAGTACACATTAAGACTAAAATAGCGATCCGGATCCGTTTCACAACTTCGAAGCGGATCCGGATACTGGGAACTACAGCGCGCTCGTTACTAAGGACAGGTGGATGTAACTTCGACCTCCGAGGCCGTGCCCGAGACCGAGCTGCTCTTCGCGCCGGAAATCTTCACCGCGAGTGTGTCGGCACTCTTCGGGGTACTATCGTCGTTGTCGCAGGCCGTCGCGGTGTACGTCACGTTGCCACCCGCGGTCAACGTCGCACTGCCGGCAAAACTCACGCACTTGTTCGAATTCGATAGCGAACTCGACGTGAATTTGGTCGAAGTGAAGCTGATGTTGTTATTTGCGTCATTGTAGGTGAACGTGCCTGTCAGATTCGATTTCAGATTCGTAATCCTGAAGGTTGCGTCCGTTCCGCTGATCGTGCCGTTGCCGTTGAGAGTCGACGAGCACACTCCCGGAGAGACATTGATGACCACGCTCGCCGGATTTGGGCTCGCCGTACCGTTTGCGTCCGCAACGGTGAGCGTGGCCGTATACTTACCTGATTTCGAGTAGGTGTGGTTAATCGTCGGTGTAGCTTGTGTCACCGGCGCCGATCCGTCCCCGAAGTTGAACGTGTAGGATTTCAGCGTGTCGCCATCCGGGTCGCTTGAGTTGGCGCCCGAGAAGCTGACAGCGAGCGGGGCCGCACCCGTGGTCGGCTTTGCCGTGAGGACAGCCTGCGGGGCGCAAGCCACATTGCCAATTAATATGTAGCGGCCGGCTGAGGTGCTGTCGATCGTCACGAGAAGACCGGCGTCTGCACCGACGAGCTGCTGCGTTTCCGCATTGACGTTCACAAGCTGGTCGCCCGGTTTCAGGCCGCCCACCTTGCTGTCATCAATGATAATCAGGATCGTGCCGTCCGAGGAGAACGTACTTCCCGCGTCAGCCGTGCCGTCCGTCACAAGATTTTTGTTGCCGGTTGCAAGAGTGGTCGTGTGGCCGTAATTGAACACGGGCGTCGTTGTGGAAGCCGGAGGCTGCGTATTCATATCCACAAAATATTCGGTACCGTTCGGAGCCGTAAAGAAGATCGTCCACTGCGCGTTCTCGGGCATCACCGTGAGGCTTTGTACCTTCATCGTGAAGGACAGCGCATTCGGCGTAGAGGTGCTGGTGTATGGCTCGCCAATCGAAACTGATTGGATATCAAGCCCTGCATTCGCGGGCGCGCCCACTTGATCCCCGGTGGGATCCGTGATAACGGTAACGCCCGGCGCAATACAAGGTGTTTGCGGAGGAGGCGCGGGGGCGGTTACAAGCTCGCCGCATTCGGGTCCGGTTCCGATCTTGTTCTGAGCCGCGACGCGATAGTAATATTTCCCAGACGTGGCCGTCGTATCCAAGTACGCGGTTTTGGCTGCACCAATGGTGGTGAGCAAGGTTTCGCCGCCGCTGCTCGTGCCGCGGTAAATCTTGTAGCCGGTGAGGGGAGAGCCACCATTATCCGGAGCTTGCCAGCTTAGCAGAACGCCGGTGCTGCTCTGGAGAGCTGAACCAAGGAGAGGCGCACCAGGAACGGCAGGCTCGGTCGGATCGAAGGCGGCGAAGAGGCGCTTGCCGCCGGATTGACGGACGATTGTACCGAGAGCGCTGCGCGAAGCGGAATCGGAAGACGTGGCATCACAACTGCCGACTACGCAGCCATCAGCAAACGATCCGACAGCCCGGCCTTGCGAGTCAATCGTGAGATCGTTGAAATCGAGCAGATTGCGGTCGGCGCCACAGGTTGTGCCAGCGTTGCAGATCGAACCTATTTGGACAGGATCGTTGGGGGTCGCATCGACAGTCACGTAGGTCTTTCCGCTGTCATAGGTGCTCGCGATGTAGAGATGCCAGATTCCCGGGAAAACACCCGTTGCTTGGTAATTACCCCCAGTCGGCGTTCCGAGGAACATGAATGCAGCACGGTTGGGATCGCCGGCCGCAACTTCGGGGAAAACGGAATTCTGAATGCCGAGCTGCGCGCCCACGTCGATCGAAGGGGTCCAGGTTGTTCCACGATCGCTCGAAGCTGCGATTTTGGGGTGGCTGCTCCCGTCCTGATAACCGAAATAGATGGTTCCGTCCGAGGCAATTCCAAGGGAGGGATCGGTGTTACCGGCTGTGCTATCCGGGATGGGACGCACGGCCCAAGTCAAACCGTTATCCGTAGAAACTGCGACCGCCTGATTAGCGCCGCATCCCCTGTTCGGCACGTAGACGGTCCCGTCGGGAGCAACCTTCACATGTCCGTGAAGTCCGCCGCATTGCGTGAGATTGTAGATCGTAACTCCCGGGCCAAAGGTGAGGCCCCCGTCATCGCTCCGAGAGCAGAAAGCCGTAGCAACATCTTGCGAACAGTAATAAACAGCGTTTGCATAAAGCGGGTGCGGCGGGGGAGGCGGAGTTGCGTTGGGATTATAGGGCCCCATCCCGACGGTCTCGTGATCGACTCCTGCAGGCTGACCGGAGCCCTGAGACTGCGTCCAGGAATTGCCGTCATTATCGGAATAGGCCATGAGGCTCGTGGCGCCCGCAAGCTGGGACTGAAAGACTCGGCCCGGCGGCGTGGTTCCAAAGTGATCGCAATTGCCGATCGGATCGAGTGTGTTGACCGTCTCGACCGGGCTGGTTACGTCCTCCCACAGAGTGGCTGCCGGCGAGGAGCAATCATCGAAACTCACTCGAAATTCATGCAGGTTCGCAGTGAAGAAGGCTACGCCGCCCTGATTGACGGTGCCGTGCTTTAGCGTCGCAACATTAGGATTCCAGTCAACGCCAATCGAAGGCTCGCCCGAAGCATTCGCACCCCCAGCGCTCGGAGGCGCGGGATACGTGATGTAGCGAGGCGCGATTCCAGGAGGCGGAGGCGGCGCGGCTGGTATGTTTTCGAGCGATATGTTGCCAACGAAACTTTGACCCAGAGGGTTCCAGGGATCAACGACAACCGTGTAAGTGCCCGAAACAGCCGGGATCACCACGGCTGAGGGTTCCCCGCCCGCTGCGTCGCTGGCGATGAGGTTGTTCTTCGAATCGAATACGAATACGTCGAACTCGCCCGTGGCATTGGGAAAGCTGATCGATACGTTGATCTGCTTTGTAGTTTTATCCGCGGCTGCCACGTTGACGGTCAGTGTGTAAGTGTCGCACTGCTCCGCCGGAACTGTAGCACTGCACGTGGGAGTTCCGTTGACGTTATCGGTGACGTTTGGCACCACGAACGGACCCGCCGTGTAGGTGAGCGTCGTCGTCGTATCCGTCAGGGTGCCGCTAGAGGGATTGGCGGCTCGAGCGGAATATCCCAAAACCAGGAGCGCGGCAACCACCGCCGAACTCCTAACCACGTCAAAATAATTGAATTCTGCTAGACGAAGAGCGGATAGAGCTCTCCTTAGAGGCTGCAACGCACCCATATTTACACCTCGAACTGGAATGTTGTCAGGCAAGCGCCTTTTGTTTCGGAAAGCGAGCTTGATCGGCAAGCGCCACGCTGTAGCGTGGCTGCCACTTATAGAGCCATAATACGAAAATTTGTTTCAATGTCCAGTGTTGCCGTGGCAACCAGCGTAATACACGAAGTACTTCGAGTACTAACCTCGATGTACGAGAGGGCTGATTCCTTCTAACGGATGCCACAGGCGCCCGGATTCCTATTTTGCATCAGCCGATCAGCGCGTTTGGGATTAAATTAAGGAACGGGTGAGTATCGTGAAGCCGCGCGGCTGCTCAGCAAAGCGAGACGCAGGCTCGGTGGGAGAAGTGGGAGTCATCCGAATCCCGCCAATTCCAGAATTTCGATGACGTGATCAACAACATTACGCTTACGCGCGACCCTGAAACCGGCAAAGAGCGCGAGGTCAGGACCGGCCAGTACAAGAGGAACTGGATCAATCCGCAAGGCACCGTGGTAAATTCCGCGCTCTCTCCGGGACCCTCTTTCCACGAATCGCAAAACATAAGCCGCTGAACCTCTTCTGTAGAATTGCTGGTTACCGGGAGACTCACATGCAGGCGATGATAACGCCTGCTGCGAATGCGAACCCTGACCAGTTCCTCGAGCGAACGAGCCGCGCCACAACTGCGCCGCATGCTGTCGCTCGCCATTCCGGTGATCTTCGCGGAATTGGGCTGGATGTCCATGTCAGTGGTCGACACCATAATGGTGGGGCCGCTCGGACCGGCGGCGATTGGCGCGACAGGCGTCGGAAGCAGCGCATTCTATACCTTCGCGATCTTCGGAATGGGCTTGCTGCTGGGCCTTGACACACTCGTTTCACAGTCCTGCGGCGCGGGCGACCGCGATGATTGTCACCGCTCCTTGTCGCAAGGCGTGTATCTCGCGCTATTCATCACGCCGCTGTTGATGGGGCTGTTCGCACTCATGCCGCCGTTCTTCTATGCGTTTGGCGTGAACCGCGAGGTCAGCGCTCTCGCAGGCCCGTTTGTCACAACCCTGAGCTGGGGAACTCTGCCGCTGCTGCTTTACGGCGCATTCCGCCGGTATCTCCAGGGCATGGGCCACGTCCGTCCTGTAATGTTCGTGTTGGTCAGCGCCAATCTCGTCAATTGGTTCTTCAATTGGCTTCTCATCTACGGGCATTGGGGCATGCCGGCGCTCGGAGTGGTTGGGTCGGCGCTTTCCACCTGCATTGCGCGAGTCTACATGGCGGCGCTGCTGGCGTTTTTCATATGGTGGTTTGAACGGAACGTTGAGCCGGGCCTGGCCAGCCTCTTTCGCCGGCCTGACCGCGAGCGCCTGTTGCGTCTGTTACATCTCGGCTTTCCGGCTGCGCTGCAAATTCTGCTCGAGATCGGCGCATTCGGATCGGCCGCCGTGCTCGCAGGAAGGTTAACGCCGGTTGCGCTCGCCGCGCACCAGATCGCATTGAACTGCGCCGCAGTCACGTTTATGGTGCCGTTGGGAATCGCCTCTGCCGCAGCCGTTGCGGTTGGGCACGCGATCGGACGCGGTGAACCACATATTGCGCGAAAGAGTGGTTACGTCGCTTTGGGCATGGCGTGCGCCTTCATGTCGTGCTCGGCTCTCGCGTTTCTTTTGATGCCGAAACAAATCCTGCGCGTGTATACCAATGACCCCGGCGTGTTGACCATCGGCACGAGTCTGCTCGCTCTCGCGGCTCTCTTTCAGTTATTTGATGGAACGCAAACCGTCGCGACCGGCGCGTTGCGCGGGCTCGGTAGCACACGCGTGCCCATGCTAATCAATCTGGGCGGCTATTGGTTTTTCGGAATTCCGGTCGGTTACGTGCTCTGCTTTCGGTACGGATACGGTGTTTATGGGTTGTGGTGCGGCCTGACCGCGGCTCTGATCGTGATCGCCAGCATCCTTTTGTACTTCTGGAACCAGGCGTCTCGCGAGATCCTATGAAATTCGAGCTGCTGGAGCACCCGGCTGATATCGGCTTCCGCGCGCGCGGCCGCTCGCTTGAAGGGCTTTTCGCAAATTGCGCTTATGCCTTGGTGTCGATTATTCTCGATCCTTGCGCCATTCAAGTCGCAGCCGAAATCGCGGTCGAAGCGACCGGCAGCGATTACGAATCGCTGCTGGTGAATTTCTTAAATGAAGTCCTTTATTACGTGGATGGCAAAGGAATCGCGCTGGGCAGATTCGATGTCGGACGATTGGATCCGGCGCACGTCCGCTGTATCGCGGGCGGAGAACCGCGCAATCCGGAAATGCATCCGCCTAGAGTTGTCGTAAAGGCCGTGACCTATCACCAGCTCAAAGTGGCGCGTGATGAAACCGGCTGGGTCGCTGAAGTGTATGTTGATGTCTGATGGCGGAGATCCGGCCCGAGCAAATTGACGCCTTTCGCTATCGCATTCCGCGCGACCGGAGCCTGGGAATGCGCACGGATGTGGTTGTGTACGCAAGCGCGGCTCTGATGGAACAGATCCAAAAGGATCAGTCGCTGACGCAGGCCGTGAACGTCGCAACGCTGCCCGGCATCGTCGGACCAAGCCTCGCGATGCCCGATATTCATCAGGGTTACGGCTTTCCGATTGGCGGAGTCGCAGCTACGGATCTGGATTACGGAGTCGTCTCGCCCGGCGGCGTCGGCTTTGATATCAATTGCGGCGTGCGGCTGGTTCGAAGCACGTTGCCCGAGACTGAAGTCCGGCCGCGCCTGAAAGATCTAATCAACCAGACTTTTCGGGACGTGCCCTGCGGAACGGGTACCGAGGGGCGTGTTGGCGTGAAAGCGTCGCAGATCGATGATGTTCTGCGGCAGGGCGCGCGCTGGATGGTCGAAAACGGTTTCGGAGATGAGCGCGATGCTGAATTTGCCGAAGCCGGCGGCGCTCTCGAATCCGCCTTGCCCAACAAAGTTTCTGCTCGCGCAAAGGAGCGCGGAACACCCCAGCTCGGAACCCTCGGTAGCGGCAATCATTTCCTCGAAGTTCAATATGTCGAGCAAGTTCATGATGTGCCGGGAGCCGCGGCCATGCAGATCGAAGAGGGGCAAGTCGTCATACTGATCCATTCGGGCTCGCGAGGCTTGGGGCACCAGGTGTGTACCGATTACGTCGCGCTGATGAACCAGGTCATGCCCAAATACAACATCACATTGCCCGACCGTCAACTGGCGTGCGCGCCGGTCCGGTCTGACGAAGGCCGATCCTATTTAGGCGCGATGGCCGCCGCAGCAAACTTCGCGTGGGCCAACCGGCAAGCGATTATGCATTTCTTGCGCGGGGCCTTCCGGCGCATTTTTGGTGAATCCGCGCGGCTGGAACTCATTTACGATGTGTGCCACAACATCGCCAAACGCGAGACGTACGACGTGGACGGCCGCACCCGCGAAGTATTGGTCCATCGAAAAGGCGCGACTCGCGCATTCCCGCCTGGCGATCCAGAGATCCCGGCGAGCTATCGGTCAATTGGACAACCCGTGTTCATTCCCGGCAGCATGGGAACGGCGTCCTGGGTGCTAGCCGGTCAAGCGCGCGCTAAACAAGAGACCTTTGGAAGTGTCTGCCATGGTGCAGGCCGCCTTCTGAGCCGCACTGCTGTTCGCAAAGGGAAGAATGCGCGCGAGGAGCAGCGCAAACTCGAAGAGAACGGAATCCTGGTTCGGAGCGAATCGAAGGACGGCATTCTGGAAGAGCTCCCCGAAGCTTATAAGAACGTGGACGAGGTGATCGAAGTGGTCCACAACGCTGGGCTGGCGAAGAAAGTCGCGCGGCTCCGGCCTATGGGCGTGATTAAGGGCTAGAGTTGCGGCACCGGATCAACGTGACTAGTCGGAAGCAATCGATCGCGCTTCTTGGGTTTTCTCTTTTGCGCTCGCGCTCTCTTTTGTTTCGATTCCTTCTTCAGCACTGCTGATTTAGGAACGCGGAAAATCGTGCCTATGTTTTTTGTGTTTCCCTTTTCTTTAAACCCGGATTCCTGGACGCTCTGTGTGGAAAACTAGCACGTAGTTGATGGCTGAACATTCCACTAGCGATGATCCACATCATTTTGAGTTTGACCTTGATCGCGGTATTCGGACTCAGGTTGTAGAGAAGCTGGAAAGCAGTCCCTTATTACCGCTGACAGGACGCACGGGGTCGAACGCTAGCGGGATTTACGCGCTCTACTTCAAAGGCCGGCTTGTCTATATTGGGAAAGCTTCAAGAGGAACTACGAAAAGCAAACGGACGCTCCGGGCGCGGCTGGCGGAACACGCCGCAAAGATTGGAGAGCGTCATAACATCACGGTAGCGGACATGAAATGTCGATATTTGACGTTTACCAGTGAGTGGTGGGTGTTCGCAGCGGAATTTGCGTTGATGACTCATTACAGACCGGAGTGGAATGAAAGCGGATTCGGAAGCAAGGTTCCAGGTATAGGACGACCAGGAACGCATCGTGTGAGCAAGTGGAACTTACTGTTTCCGAAGCGATGACCTTCGCTCGCACTCATCGCTGTTACGGCAAACGATCCAAAAGCAGTGCCGTTTTCTCGCGTGGTGTGCTTCCTTCCATTTGGTAGAGAGCATGGGTCCGGTTCTAATCTTCACGATGAGATCGCAAACAGTGAATCCAGCTTCCGCAGCCATTCGCATGAAATCGCAGTGCGGCCATTTTGATTTATGGTTATTCACCATGTCGGTAATTTTCGCCAGCAATAGACCGTCAGGCTTCAGAACTCGCTTAGCTTGCTTGAGAAAAGGCGGATATAGATAACTCAGGTTCCAATCGTGATCCTTGCCGCACTCGACCGTAGCCCCGAAATCAACGTCGAATCGCTTTTTACTTTTATCCCTTCCTTGCGGACCTACGTGCGGAGGGTCGTAGACCACTACACCGAAATGTCGAGATGGGACGCCGATCATTTTCCGGTTGTCGCCTACGATGTCAGTTTTGTACTGAGGGTCGATGTCCATCGAGACGACTTCTCGCATAGATCCCTTCCAAAAACGTCCTGCGTTGTAAGTGGCGTCTAAGATCGGTTCCGGTGGAATGGTTGCATAAAACTCGAACATCGCTTCGAGCAGCTCGCCGTCGGTTCCTTCCCACACACTGCTGATAGCCTCGTATTCCTTGCCATTCCGCCTGAAAGGTTGCGAGTGCATGGGCTCGCTCAGTTCTTCCAGTAGAAACGCTTGCTGCGCTCTGGGTTTCGATACGGTAGCTTTCACGCTTCCTTGCTCGCCTTTCGCGTCAGTTCCTCGTAGTTGACGCGTTCCCGACTGCCCCGGAGGCTGCGATGCCGAAGCATTCCGAGCGGAACAGCCTTGACGCCGCGCTTGACTACAGCCGTCTCCTGCTAGTCAGGCCTGCTACGGCCTGCGCGCCTACACCTTATTATTCACCCTCATGGCACAGGCCCCGCAAGCGCCCCAGGTACTCCACAATCACCTCCGACCGGTTCTTGTCCTTCAACGACCTTGACGATCTGAATCTTTGCCGGGGCTAGACGCAGCCAGCAAGAAATTTGGTTTTCAGGTATAACGTTAAATACAGATAAATTTGGCGCCGCGCTCCCCAAAAAGCGTTGCGCCTGGAGGTTCCCATGCGCTGTTTTTATTTGGCGCTTGCAGCACTCGCCGCGCCTGCGATGTTCCCCTTCCTTGTCTCTGCAGATTCCAGCCCCAATTTTTCCGGCACCTGGCAAATGGATACGGCCAAAAGCCAGGTCGAAGACGGGCGCGTCGTCAGTCTCACGATCGAGAATGTCTCGAACAAAATTAAGATGATCCGCGTCGTGCGCGGCAAGGATGGGAAAGAGGTCACTTCGCAATTCGTCTGCGCGACCATTGGCACAGAATGCGAGTTCGACGACGCCGGAAATAAGGCCAAAGTATCGGTCTGGTACAACGGTCCGGCGCTGGTCGTTTTGAAAACCAACGGACCTAAGGAAGACGCGAGCGACGAGTGGACGTTCAAGCTTTCAGATCCGAAGACCCTTACTGTCGCGCTAGAGCACATCGATCCCACGAGCAAGGACGAGACGCTCGTTTTCAGCAAGAAACCTTCGCAGTAGCACGCCGCCCTGCTATATTCCGGCGAGCGGGCCGCGCTCTATCTTGACGCTTCTATCAGCCAGTTGCCGCCGCGCCTTACCAGAACATACGTCACTTGTACGCCAGGACTCTGCTTCTCAATGCCATCCCGGAAGATCTGGCTGACCTGCTGCATGCAATCGATGGTGGCCCGATCGCCTTGAATCTTCGGGCCCGAAGTGGGGCGGATGCTCATTTCTATGGAGCGAGTGCTCGAAAGCTCTGCTTTCACGCTTCGGCGGTCCAGACCCGGACGCATTGCCGTGATGTTCGCGAGATCTTTCGCATTCCAGGCGTTCGAGTACTTTGTCAAAGCTGCCACGGCTGCCTTCGCGTCGCGAGATGCAGAAGCATTATCCTGTGGCGGGCGCGTTGTAACGCGGCGCTCTCTTGACGGAAATTCGTTCAGGTAATTCTCCACCGAATTTCGTTCCGTCGACGCGATTAATTGCCAGTGAGCTTCATCGGCGAAATCCAGAGCGGGCGCTTTTTCCTGCCCTGAAAACGTATTAGACGGAGCTGGCGTCGAGCCCTGGAATTCTCGCTCCAGGGCGCTTGGCCGTGGGTTCAGATTTTGTCCAACGGCTATCTCGCGCTCTTTTCTTTGGATCTCTTCAGAAGCAGTTGGCGCTTGCAAGAAAACGGCGTGACGGGCCGCAACTTTTCGCTCCGATCGATGCGTCTCGACTCTCTCCCTCCGCTGCTTAAGAGCATGAGCTTCTGTTTTTTCGGGAACTGCCGCTGCGGCAATTAGATCATTTTGCTTGGGCGGCATGTCGATCGATGCGGCCCGCACCGTCCTCGGTCCCAGCTGTACTCGAAGCGCAACATGGCTCCGCCTTACGAGAAACGCAAACGTGAACGTGAACGATGCCGCAAATACAACGGCTACCTTCCTCAGATCTGAATGCGTCGTCCACCACCCAGTGATGGGTTGCGCTAATGTCGCGGGAGTGCCCGCCAAGCTCTCATTTCTCTCCACAATGCCGTCCAAATCCGGAACGCCGTTTATCAGTTATGAAGTTTCGTGTTTATAGGCCGGCGTTTCACGGCGCTATCAAAGCTATCTCTTTTGTCCGAATACTGTAGCTTATCTCACCGAGGTTTAGAGTCTATCCACGTAATTAGTAATGTTACTCCCATCACTTTCACCCTCGTAGTACTAGCGTTAACCTGCGTAAAGCGCGACCCGCCATCGCGCGAGGGAGAAAACGTGCTCAGATCCTTAATGAAACTTACAATCTTAATTCCAGCTCTTTTTTGCAACTTAGCCGTGGCGCAAAGCCTTTCCGTGCCGGTCACTCCAGGTCTCGCCGCCGTCTTACCCCCGAAAAATAACTGTTCCGGGCAGAGTGGCTTGGCTTGCGTTATGCCCAATCTTTTCGGACCCTATGGGCTCGTATTACCGAATTCCAATTTTCCGGCGCGGTTTAATTCGTCGTTTCAATCCACTTTCTCAGCGCTCAATGATGCAATCGCCACGCAGATAACTCTGCTGCCGATAGCAAGTCCCGCGTCTGGTTTCATGTACGAATATGACAGCGCGACAGGGGTCTACAAGAGATTGCCTGAAACCTTTGGTCCGGTGCTTACCGAACGGGCGGAAACCATTGGCCGCCGGCGGCTGCATGTCGGAGTGACCTTTCAACGCTTCCGATTCGACACAATCGATGGAAAACCTCTGCACAACTGGCCGGCTATCTTCACTCACGAGGTAGGCACGGGACCCGGAGGAGCAGCGGAGCCATACGAGACGCAGTTCATCTCGAGTAACAATTCGCTCGATTTGAAGGTAAATCAATTTACGCTCTTTGGAACGTATGGATTGACGGACCGCATCGATATTTCCGTAGCGATCCCATTCCTGCAGATCGGGATGAATGCTGCGTCATATGCGACCATCAACCGCACGGTGGATACGGAACCCGCCATCGTCAACGGCGTTTTGCAGCCCTGCTGCAGCAACGGCCCGCCGTACGCAAACTATTTCGATCCGGCGAATCCGGCAACAAGCTTGACAAACACATTTTCAAACAACCAATACGCGCCCGATGTTCATACCAATCCCGCCAAGACCAACAATTTGTACTGGAATCCCAGCAGGAACAGCGCCGCCGGTCTCGGCGACGTAACTTTGCGATTTAAAGGCCGCATATACCGGGGCGAGCGTGTGAACGTCTCGCTGCTCACCGATCTTCGCCTTCCCACGGGAGATGAGATGAACTTATTGGGGTCCGGCGCAATCGGTTGGAAGCCGTTCGTCGCTGTCTCCCTGCGTAGCGGCCCAATCACGCCTCACGTGAACGTGGGTTATCAATGGAACGGCCAATCCATTCTCGCGGGCAACATAATTACTGGAACCAAGGCGAATCTTCCGGGATACGCGTTCCTTTCGGCCGGCACGGACCTTGGAATTACACGTAGATTCACGCTTGCGGCCGACTACATCGGACAAGAGCTGATCAATGCGCCTCGTGTCGGAGTTGCGACCTACACGTCTCAGGCGCCGCTAGTGGGCACTGGACAAATAGGAACGTTTGCAACCGCCGCTCCGCTGGCAAACCAAACCTACAATCAGAGCAACCTGGCGCTCGGCATGAAGACAAACATCTTCGACGGATTCTTGGTATCCGCGAACATGTTAGTCGCTCTGAACGATGGCGGCCTGAGAGAGAAAGTCATACCGCTAATCGGCGTGTCGTACACGTTCTGAGGAACGCGCTTCGAGTCAGCCCGCGCGCCGTTCCTTTAAGCTACTCATCCCGCAGGGCCCTCATGGGATCAATAAGCGAAGCTCTGCGCGCAGGCGCATAGGTCGCGAGCATGGTGACCGCAAGAAATGTCAGAGGCATGAACAGAAAGATGATTAGCGCCTCTTCGGCGCTCATCTCTGTCGACCCGCCGTACATCAGGCCTAAGACACGGTCGGCGCCCACGCTGCCGAGCACTCCGATCACAATGCCGGCCAGCCCAAGTATCAAGCCTTGCTTCAGGACGGACCCGAGAACTGTCTTGCGGTCTGCCCCGATCGCCATGCGGATTCCGATTTCGCGTGTGCGCCGCGCGACTGTATACGCCACAAGCCCATACAAGCCGATCATCGCGAGAACCAGCCCCATCAATCCCATGGTTGCCACTGTCTGCACGACGATAGTTGGAGCCTTGACGGCGCGGTTCCGATAATAATCGTCCATCGTGCGGACATCATAGATCGGAAGATTGGGATCTAGGCCGCGAACCAGCTCTCTCAAACCCGGCGTCAGGCTCGCGGAATCGCCTTCCGATTGAGCAATGAGAGTCATCTTTTCTTGTGGGTGCTGCGCCATGGGCAGGTAAACGTATTCCGTGGGCGACTCGCCGATCCACAAATATTTGGCCGTTTTCGCGATGCCGACGACTTCGAGCACTGGACCGCTCGCGTTTGTCAAATGGATTCGGTTCCCGATCGCGTCATGATTCGGGAAATATTGTTTCGCGAACTGCTCATTCACCACCGCGACTAGGGGTTTATCGGCGGTATCCGTTCTTAGAAATCCGCGGCCCCGAAGAATGGGAATACCGATGGTCTCAAAGTAGCCGTCGCTCACTGCAGCGGCAAACACGCTCACCGCCTGCTTACCCTGTGGGAGTTGGTAGCCTTCCGGCACGACATCTTCGCGCCCTTGACCGGGGAACATCGGAACAGCCGAGCTCCAGGCTGCTGATTTCACCTGGGGAGCTGAACGCACTCTCTCGAGCAGTTGCTTGTAAAACTGCTGCGTCTGGGTTTCGTTATAGCGCACGAGCTTGGGATTGAAACTCATCATTAGTAAGCGCTCCGTGCGGAAGCCAGGGCCGCGTTCAATCCAGTCGGAAAATCCCCGGAACATGATGGTTGAGACCGCGAGTAGGACGAGTGAGATTGCCACTTGCGCAACCACGAGCGAGTTGCGGCCCCACAACCGTTGCCGTCGCCCTCCGGTATCCGAATCGCCGGCCTTGAGCGCCGGAACCAGATCCGGGCGCGTACTGCGAATCGCGGGGGTCAGCCCGAATAGAATTGTGCTCACAACTGAGATCGCAAGAGTGAAGAACAAAACGCGTTGATCGAGATGAGCCGACAGAATGATCGGAAGATCTGAAGGTACTGTTATTTGATTGAAGAGTTGTATTCCCGCCTTAGCGACCGCTATGCCAAGCCCCCCGCCAATCAGGGCGATCAATAAGCTCTCAAAGAGTAGCTGCTCAATCAATCTGCTCCGGCTCGCTCCAATGGCCAAGCGCACTGCGATTTCCCGTGAGCGCGCACGGGAACGGCTCAGCAGCAGCGCCGCGACGTTGGCGCATGCCACCAGCAGCACGCATACGGCGAGCGTCATCAGCATCGCAATGAGCTGGGAATCGGGCGGATCCTCTTCAATACGCAACTGCAATTCAGTTTCAACACGAGCTCTTACATTCCGGTCGGTATCGGGATACATTCGCGCGAGCGCAGAGGCGATTGATGTAAGATCCGCCTCGGCTTGCGGCATTGTGATCCCGGGTTTCAAACGGCCCTTTACGGTAAGCCAGCGATTATCGCGCTTTTCCAGTAAATCCTTATCGCCCTCTACAGACGCCATCGCAATTGGCACATAAAAAGCGGGTCTAAACAATTGATCGACGCCCGTGAATTGCTCCGGCGCAACGCCAATAATTGTGAACTCGGTTCCGTTCAGGCGTATTTTTCTCCCCACTGCGGCCGGATCAGACCCAAATTGACTGGTCCACAGATCGTGACTCAGGACGACCACTGCATCGCGCCCGGGGACTTTATCTTCATCGGAACGGAAGGCACGGCCTAGCGCCGGATCTACATGCAAAACGCCGAAGAAATTCCCCGAAACGAACATCCCGTATTTCACTTGCGCTAACGCACTGGGCTTCTCAGCAAATCCAAATGGAAAGAGCGAGTACGCCATCAAACCCTCGAACGTTTTATTGCGATCGCGAAAATCCAGGTAATCGCGGTAAGAGAGGGACTGCGAGAACTGAGAGGGCGAGCTTGACCGCACGGCCACAACTTCACTGGGCCGTGGCACGGGCAAGGGACGGGTCAAAAGCGCATCGGACCAACTAAAAATCGCGGAGTTCGCGCCGATTCCAATCGCCAATGAGCAGACCGCGACCAGCGTGAAACCGGGATTCTTTCGCAACATGCGCAGCGCAAAGCGCAAGGTTTGTAGCATCAGGGCTCCTGGTACAGATGTATCTCAATTCCTGCACGTCCGCTGCCGAACAACGCGCACCTTTAGCGCCACAAGCTTAGGCGAATCATTGGAGCGCCCGGTGTCCGCTTATGGGATGATGCGCTTTCAGTTTTGGAACTCTCCTCCCAATTTATACTTGGAACGTCTGTGCGCGTTGCGAGCTTTTGACGCGCTCGAAACATGGAAGTAATCACGATCAATCAGTGGCCGCTCTCCGGTTTCAACGATTACCGGCCAGACCTTGAGGCCGGAAATATCGTCTTTTTTCCAACCACGCCGTTTGCCCTATCCGAGGTGTCAAAGGAATTTCTGCGCACTCTCGATTTCTCCGGCGGCGCCGTGCACAAAAATATCGCTTATCGTCCTGTGATAGACCGCGTCACTGGCGTGGACCCAAAGAGCGTCGAAATGGCGACGCTGCATGATGTGTTCCGGGAATACTCCCGCAACTTGATTCAGTTCGCCCGAGAGCTCCTTCCTGAATATGCGGCGGCGTGGAAGCTCGATTACGCCAGCTTCCGTCCTCTTGAAGAGAGGGGACGCGACCTGCCCGTAAACAAACGCAACGATCTGATCCACACGGATGCGTTCCCTTCCCGCCCCACTCAGGGCGATCTCATTTTGCGCGTGTTCACAAATATCCATCCTGCGGCGTCCCGCGTTTGGATTACATCCGATCCCTTCAAAACGGTTGCGGAACGGTATGCGCAAGACGCGGGGCTGCAAAGTTTGGCCGCTCGATCAACCTCGCCTGCCGCCCGCTTGCGGGACGGTTTTTTACGCTTGCTGAACCGGTTGCATCTGCCCGTTTTTCCACGCTCCCCGTATGACCGGTTCATGCTTCGCTTCCACGATTACCTGAAGCGCAACGAAGAGTTTCAATCGAGCACCACAAAATACCGCTTCGAGTTTCCGCCTGGATCGACATGGCTTGCGTTCACCGATGTGCTGCCCCATTCCGTCGAATCCGGCCAATATGCGCTCGAGCAGACCTTTATCGTCGCGCGTGAATCGCTTGCCTCGCGCGCGAGTACGCCGGTCGCAATACTCGAACGGCTGTGCGGGAAGCCGCTAGTGGCCTGAACAGTCGCGTGACGGGCGCTTTACGGCGCACCTAAGGAACTTTCGCGCTCGCGAATGCGTATCCTGAACCGGTAGAGACAAATGGTCATATTTCTCCTCTGGTGCCTTTTGTTCGTGCTCTCTTGGCCGCTCGCACTCGTAGCACTCATCTGCTTTCCATTCGTCTGGTTGTTCCTACTGCCGTTCCGGTTAGCCGGCATCGCAGTTCACGGAGCACTAGCCCTGGTCGCGGCGATCATTCTCTTACCCGCGCGCATCATACGCGGGATCGCCTAGTCTGCTGTTCCCTAAATAACTGCACTAATCGAGTTATTAGCCGCATACTGGTATTGGACATGCCTCTCCCGCCCGTCGCCCCCTTAGCATTGACGGATACGGATCGGAAGCAACTGGCGGCGCTCTGTCGACAACGTAGTATTTCACGGGGATTCTTCCACGAGTGACATCGTTCTGGGCGCTGCGGACGGACAAGCCAACCACGTTCTGGCGCGGGACCTGTCGACGACAGTGACGACCGTGTTGCTATGGCGGAAGCGGTACGAAACGGAAGGTCTGGCCGGACTGTTTGAGGATCGGCCGCGAGGTGGCCGTCCGAGGCAAATTTCGGAAAATAAAGAAACGGCCATCGTGGAAGCCACGATGAGGACGATTCCCAACGACGCGACCCACTGGAGCGTGCGGTCGATGGCGACTAACCAGAAAGTTAGTCCAGCAACTGTGCTGCGAATTTGGAAGAAACACAAACTGCAGCCGCATCGGGTCGAATCTTTCAAGTTCAGCAACGATCCCGATTTCGCCCCGAAGGTCCGGGACATCGTAGGACTTTACATGAATCCGCCGGATGAGCGATTGTGCTGAGCGTGGACGAGAAGAGCCAGATTCAGACGCTGGATCGCACGCAGCCGATCCTTCCGTTGCGGCCCGGTCTGTCGGAGCGGCAGACGCGCGATTACGAGCGCCATGGAACCACGGCACTGTTCGCTGCCCGAGGCACTCTTCGCAGTGTTCGCGAACTGATCAAAGCGATCCACGATTACATCCGGATCTACAACAACGATCCGCGGCCCTTTCAATGGGTCGCAAGCGCGAGCCGGGTCATTCGAAAGGTCAATCGCTATCGACGAACGTCAGGAACGGCGAATTAGAAATAGAGAAACGGCTTCAATCGATAATCGCGGCGTTGCTCTTGAAAACCTCTGCATTCGGAGTGTCCATCCTTGATAGCGATGCCCACGTCGGTACTTGTAGCGTCGAGCGAATAGCACGGGTAGAAATCGTCAAGGCGGCGCACCAGCACCACGCCGGGGATTAAAGTGCGTTCCTGGCGAATGACAACACCGAAATCCGTGGCCGCACCGCCGTTGGTTCGATAGAAACGAACCTCCGATCCTTTCCAATGTGTCTCTGCAAACCGATCAAAGGAAAGATCTCGGCCGTTCTTGTAGGCAAACCCCGTCAGGGCCGAGCCGAGCAGAAACACAGCGGAGCAAAGCAACAGGGGAATAACGGCGATGAGCGCAATCGTTTTGCTCCACCATCGTCCAATGCGAAAGATAGCGGCCGCAGTTAGCCACGGAAGACACAATCCCAAAGCGAAGCCGAGAAGTTCGTTAGCGACGGGCCACTCTAGGCGGATAATCGGATGTCGGAGCTGCCAAAAGAATATCGCGCTTCCGCCGCCGAGTAGCGCGACCGCTTTCCAGCGTTCCGCTAACCCCGGCCGGTGCATTGCGTCCATATTTATGATCCCAGTCACCCTGCAGTGACATGGCAACGCCAAGCATTATTAGTCTATTTATTTAAGATACACGAGAGTAGTGGCATGTCGCAGCCTAAGCGTTACTAGCGCACTAACCTTGCTGGTCTACCTCATCGGCGGTACTCTTGCGTAATGCGACCCCTTCGGTATTCCATCAACGTCACATTGGACGGGTGCTGCGATCATCGAGCAATCATCCCGGACGAAGACTTGCATCGTCACGCGGTCGAGAACCTCGACCAAGCCGATGCCCTCCTCTTTGGCCGGGTGACTTACGAAATGATGGAGTCAGCGTGGCGGGCGCCGGCGCAGACGGGAGCGAGGCCTGATTGGGTGGAACCCTTCGCCCGAACGATCAACGCGGCAAAGAAGTACGTCGTGTCGAGCACCCTGGGCGGGGTCGATTGGAACGCGGAGCTCCTGCGCGGGGATCTAGGGGCTGCCGTTCAGCAGCTCAAGCGGGAGTCGGGTAAGGGGTTGCTGGTGGGAGGCGTGAAGCTCCCGCTGGCGTTGGCCGAGCTGGGATTGATCGATGAGTACGAGTTCGTGGTGCAACCCAGGCTAGTGGGCCACGGACCGACGTTGTTCGCGGGACTATCGAAGCATGTTGACTTGAGGCTCGTAAGCCGGCTGGAGTTCGGCTCGGGGGCGGTGGCGATGCGGTATGAGCCACTAGTCCATTAGGCTTCGAAAGTTTTTGACGATCATCTGCTCAATATCGAATTTCCCGCGCGCAAGCTCGTGACCTGCGCCTTCAATCCCGATTAGCTCGGTCCGCGTAGGTATGAGCCGCAATGCTTCGCTCATTTCTTTGAGCGATCCGAATGGATCCTTGCTGCCTTGCACGAACAACGCGGGAACGCGCAGCTTCGGAAAATGAGATGTGCGCAGTTGATCCGTCTTGCCCGGAGGATGTAGCGGATACGAGAGTAGAAGCAGGCCGCCTGCTACATCGGGCTGCTCAGAGGCAACCATGCTGGCCTGGCGCCCTCCGTACGACTGGCCCCCAAGAAAAGTTCGACCCGGCTGCATCTCTCGCATAACAGCAGCGGCATCTCCCAAACCCGCGCGATCTTGCGCTGCCGTTGCGGGAAGCGGAGGCCCAAATCGCTTGCGCTGCCTGAATGGAAGATCGCACCGGAGTACGACGAAACCACTCCGGCAAAAAGCGTTGGCAACCGCGACCAGCAGCGACACCTCACAGTTCCCGCCCGCTCCATGAGTCAGGACCAAACCCGCCTCTGGCCTGTCGCTTGGTTTGTGAAGAAAGCCGCGTACCGATCCTTGTTCGAATCCCGTGACGGTGTGTTCAGCCATTTGAAAACAGGCTACGAAATAGCCGCGATTCCGAAAGCATCCAACTTCATGATCGAGGTGTACCATGCCCGAGAAGAAAACCATTGAACGTGCCAAGCAAGATGAGCGTGAGGGGAAGGCTCCCACCACTCAGGCCGGCGAATTTGTTCGCGAAGAAATGGATCACATCCGCGAAGGGAAGCACGGAGCGCGATCGACCAAGCAGGCGATTGCGATCGGCCTGTCGAAAGCCCGTCGCGCCGGAGTCAAGCTGCCGCCGCCAAAAGAAGGTCAGGCAAGCGAGCAAACCGTGAAACAGGCTAAGCGCGACTACGCGAAAGGCCAGAAAAAGTCGGCGCCAAAGCCTTCACCGAAGCGATCCCGCGCTACTTTGGGGGCGCTGAAGCGTGAGGGCCGTTCCGCCGCTTCACGCCAGGCGCTTTCGAAACAAGCAAAGCAAGCTGCGCGAAAACGCCGCTCGCGTCAGAGTTGATCGACGATCCGCTTCGCAAATCCGGCTTATTTCTTGCGTTGGTATGTGCCCATCAGGTGTCCTTCGGCGAGGATGTGTCCTTTCATCGCAGCGGCCACGTTCTCCTTCGAAGATCCAGCGCTGCCCAAGGAATCCGTATCCAGCGCGTAAATGCGGAAATAATAACGGTGCGGCTTTCCTGGCGGAGGGCATGGTCCGCCATAGCCTTTCTTTCCAAAACCGTTCGCGCCTTCTTTGCCGCCGCCCGATGACCCCTCAGCCAGTTGCGTGGTTTTTCCGGGCAAATCATAGAGCACCCAATGAGTGAAAGTTCCCGAAGGCGCATCGGGATCTTCGCAGATTAAAGCAAAGCTTTTCGTGTTTGCCGGCCCACCGCTCCATGTGAGGGGCGGAGACACGTTCTGGCCGTCGCACGTGTACTTTTCGGGAATCGCTTGACCTTCTGAAAAGGCGCTCGAAGTGACGTGGAGTGACATACTATTCGCCGCCGAATCGGCATTGATTCGGGCTCCTATTAATAATGATGAGATCACGGAAAGGAGGAGAATCATAGCTGGATTGTGACGCTCGCCTTCACAGCGTCGCAACACCAATAAGGATCAGCCCCAGCGCATAGCCCGCGAACATCATCACGATCAGCGGCATGGTCCCCGCTGGCGCGGCGCGAAACTCCTTCCAGATCACGACGCCCCAAATCGCGGCAACTAATGTGGCGCCCTGCCCAAGCGCATACGAGATTGCTGGCCCCGCTACTCCTGAAGCAATGATGTTCAGAGTCAGCGCGACCATCCAAATCACGCCGCCAAGCACCCCCACGGAATGGAGCCTCATCGTGCCTGCGAAATATTGCCCGTACGTTTTCCCTCCGGCCTTCATGAAGATCGTATTCACTACTATGTTGCTGAGAATCAGTCCGACTGCGACGAAAAAGAGCGCAGTATATGGCGTGAGATATCCGGGCTGGATCGGAGCTGTGTTGAAATTCGGCGAAGTCGATTTCACCAGGTGCGGGTAGAAAAAGCCCATCAGAAGACCCGCCACTACGCTGAAAACCAGTCCCTGCATCCAGCCCCGCCCCGTGTGCCGCGGAAGTTTGCGATGGGCGAGGGCCGACATCACCATCGCCACAACCACCAGCGCTACGCCCGTAAACAACAACACCGGATTTCCTTTGGGCGTCTCCACGTAAGTTTCAAACGTGCCAATTACGAGCGCGAGCCCGATGCCCACCGGAAAAGCGACCGACATGCCTGCGGCATCGATCGCCACCACGAGCAGGATATTCGCGATATTGAACAAGGCGCCGCTGAACATCGCTCCCGCCATCGACCAGTGCGAGGCTTGCCGCAGATTCTCGAGCGCCGTCATCCCGCTCGACCCCATGCTCCCGAGCGTGAACATGAACACGATGCTGAGCAGAAACACGCCGATTGCGTAATCCCAATAAAAAAGCTCGAACGGCCAAGCGGTTTTTCCGGCGAGCTTCTGCGTGTTCGCCCACGAGCCCCACCCGAGCATCGTGACAACACAGAATAAGATTGCCGGCGCAAGCGAGTGGACGGTGAACATGTTCGATCCACTGTATCGAATCGCATGCGGCTAGGCCGCCGACAGTAAGCGCCCGTTCTGTCTCGTCCCTCCCATGGCTTGGCATGCCGAGCCAGGCTAATATCCTGGCTTGAATTACGACCGCACCGAAACAATTGCCGTAAAAGGGGTGCGCGGCAAGGGGTGAATCTCACAATCCGGAAACCCAGCGCTGCCGAGCATCGCCCGATGCTCCGAGACCGTGTAAGCATCTCCCAAATTATTCGCCAACATAATTAGCGCAAACAGAGCCGGCACCCGAGGCGAGATCCGGTCTTCATTTGGCGTAAATTCGACAATGATCACGCGCCCTTTCGGAGCCAACGCGGCATGCACCTTTTTTAAGAGGAGCACATTCGAAGCCCGATCGAACGAATGCAGCAAATTCGGGACCAGCACTGCGTCGAAGCCGCTTCCTAAATCAATCTTCAGGGCGTCGCCAGGGTGGAGACTGTAGCGATCCGAAACGCCATACCGCGCCGCATTCTCACTCGCGACATTCAAAACAGACGGAAAATCCAAAGCAACGATTCTCGCCCTCGGATTGCGCTTCGCGATAGCAATTCCGAAAAGCCCATGTCCGGCGGCGATGTCCAGGACTTTCATCTCCGATTCGCTGCTCAGAAGCTCGGCCGTCTCCTGAGCCGGACGATGCTGCAACGGCGCCATGCTTCGGGCAAATTCAACCCAGATGGGGTGTTCAATGCCCGAGAAGGGCTCAGCCACGGGACGGCCCGAGCGCACCACTGTGGCCAAGTCGCGAGATACTTGCATCATGAGTGGAGAGCTGAGGAAATTCTTGGCCGATCCAAGATAGGAACCGGAATTCTTGTCCAAGAACGCAGCGGACTCAGCCGTCAAGCCGTAGCGATGGTCAGTCTTCGTAAGAAAACCGAGTACGACAAGGCAGTCGCAAAGTATCCGCACACCGCGCTCTGATCCCTGAATCATTCTCGCCAGCGATGCGACGGTATTCTGCCCGCCCGCGATCGCAGTAAACAAATCGAGCTCGATCGCGGCCTTCAATGCTTCTGTATGTTGGTACGCTGTCAGGGTTTCGAATATTTTGTCCGGTGATGCACTCAGATGCGATCCTGGAACCGATGTCGTTTCGAGTTCTGGTGATGCCGTACTCATGAAAATCCTCCTTAGGAAATCGTGCTTACCCGGCTGTCGCAGGCGCTGGGATGAGGCCGAGTTGCTCGAGCATCGTTAGCTGGTCAAACATCAAATTGAACGAAACATGTTTACCGTCGCGAAAGCGGAGAACTTGGATATACTCCACTTTGACCCGGCGTCCTGTCGGTGGAGTATCCCCCATCGGACTGCGAAGAATGCCCTTATGCGTTCCGGTGAATGTGCCCTCTTCAACTGCGACATCGCCGGTAAAGTGAACGGCTTCGACGTCGACATGCGAGTCCGGAAAAGCGGCGAACCAGCTTCCGTAGAACGCCGCGCATGCCTCCTTTCCATTGCCGCGCATCCCGCCTGGCGCCCTGAAGACGACATCCTCGGCAAGCACTCTTGCAAATCCGTCAATGTCGTGGGCATTGAAAGTTGCCGTCCCTCTTTCGAAAGCTTCTCGGGCCGTCATCGTCATAAGATCCTCCTTAAAAAAACGTTGAAATCGAAACCAATAACAAGTAGCTTCATGGCACGCTGATCCTCGTTGCCTTGCCGAATGGGCCAGGCGATTGAAAGTCCACCGCACACGTCGCGACTCCACACCCGCCATTCACGTTGCACCCTCCGCCGTCGCGCGCAAAGAATTCGAGCTCATAAGTACCCGGTGCGATCGGGCCAACTACTACCGTCAATGACCCATTGCCATGGATATCGGTCCTAACCACGCCGAGTTCGACCTCGGCAGAGTCCTTGGTCACACCTTGTCGCGTGAGTGCCTGGCAAGCGCCCGCGCCGCCATCGGTAGGAAATTGACCAAAGCTCGCGGGAAACTTGCTGCAAAAGAAGTTAATACTAACCTGATACAGTTTGTTTGCTCGCGCGCTCACCAAGTCGAATGTGATAGTTAAATCACGGCTCGATGAGACAGACCATTTAATATTGCTCTTCGTGAGGTTAAGAGGTTCACCGAAGTTGTCCCAACCCCGGCTCCAATCTTGCGTCGTGATCGCTGCAGAAGCAGTTTCGGCCAGCAAAGGATCCGGCTGGTTCTGCGCAGCACTCGCAATCGCAAATACCAATGACGAGCAAGCGATCGATAAGCATGAACGATAACGTTTCACGTTGATTCCTTTCCAGTCGGGGAGCTACTTTGGATGAAATCGCTGCATCTAGCCGGCTTTCGCCAAAACGATTGTATGGACGAACATGTCAGCCCCGGTGGGATGAATGATCAAGCGCCGCACTAACCCATCCTCCAAGCGATCCGCGAAACTGCGCTGCGCTTCGCCATCTCCATCCTGCGCTCGCGAAAGCGCGCTTGCGAGTGAAGGCATGAACACCGCACGGATGAATAGCGCGTGCTTCGTCGCAAGAGCTTCCTTGTCGCGGTCGGATTGATAATCGGCCCAGTCGCGATCCGGAAGCTCCGATAAATCGCAAGCTTCCACCGCCAGACCCTCAAACTCCCCGTCACTCGCAAACGGTGCGAGAAGCTCCTCTTTCCGCCGCGCGTATACTCCCAATACCATTCGCGCCCTTTCCTCGCCCGTGATCGCGCCCTCATCGGCCATTTCTCGAAGAACCGCATTTGCATGGTTCATCAGCTCCGCAAACCCTGATATCCCGCCATCGGGCAACGTCGGCATCACAATCACCAACCGCGCCCCGGGCCGCATCTCATATGCGCGCAAAGAGAGAAACGCTTTCCAGTCTTCCGCCGCTTGTCGTTCGAACGCAGCCCGCGCCGCCCCGGTGCTGAAGAGTGGGAAAAAATGATCTGGAACCAACGACGGAACGCGGTGCAGCCACTGTGCGGCAAACGATGACCACCCGAGGTGCACCGAACCGCGCGGAAGCACCTGCTCGTAAAACGATCTCCCAACCAGGCACGGAAACACGGGGGCCCCGTTCACGGCATATCGGTCCGGATCGGAGCTTAGTACTCCGCACAACGAGTTGAAATCGTTCGATGGCTGATCAACGTGAAAGACAAAGATTGGCCGGCTCGGACCGGTGCGCTCCCGCAGATTTCGAATCGCGATCTGCATCGGAGCGAGTGAGTTCTTGCCCTGCGACGATCCGTAGTCGGCAATCACCACTGGCTGATCTACGGGATCAAGCGCTACTTTCCGCACAGCCTGCTCCAAAAACGGAGTAGCCAGAGCGGCGCCTCGCGCCGGAATCGCCGCGTGTCTGTTGTAGGCGCCCTTGCCTTCCATTACGCCGTGAGGCAGGCCGGTTTCTTCTATCACCATTAGTTAACTCCTGATCTCTTAAATGAGAAATTTCATGATTCGGTTGAGAGCATCGCCGGATCGAGCGCGGTTTCAGCAGCCGCTCTCATCTCATACCGGTATGGTCCAAGCCGCAGCATCAGTGCAGCACCGATCAAAGTCGCCACGCAGAATAGGCCCAGCATTAATGCATACGATCCTCTCGCGTCAAAAGCCGCCCCCATCAAATACGTGCCCAATCCTCCAGCGAGACCGTAACCTGCGAACATAACGCTGTAGATGGAGCCGAACGACCGCAGCCCAAAATAACGGCTCGCCAGGTACGCCATGATGTCCACTTCTGCGCCCATTCCCAAGCCGGTGAAGAATGCAGCCGTCAATCCAAGCCCCGGCGATGCAGCGATCCGAAGCAGACCAATTCCCGCAGCAGCGCAGCCGAAAATCAGCGCAGCGACATGCGGGGCAAAAAAGCGATCCAATAGGTAACCCGATCCCGTTCGACCGAGGAGAACGCCGCAGCCAAAAAGAGAAGCTCCAAGCGCTGCAGCTTGCGCAGAGATTCCGCGATCGGCGAGGACCGCCGCCAGATGTGTGAGACACGCCTGCACGCTGGCCGCGACAAGAATAAACGCACAAAGCAGCAGTCGAAAAGTGGGCGTTCGCCAGGTCTCACGCCAGCTCAGACCTGGATCGCTGATTTTTCCCGCAACTACGGAAACGCGAGCGCCGTCCGGCAGAAGGCCCTTCCCTTCGGGCCTCTCCTCCAGAAAAATTGCGTTCACCGGAACGGTAACGATTAGAATCGCAACTCCAATAGCGCCAAACGTGAGACGCCAGCCAAGCCTTGCGATCAGGTATTGAGCGACTGACGGCATGACAAAAGCTGCCCCGCCCAAGCCGAGCATCATCAGACCCAGCGCCAATCCCCGGTGCTTGTCAAACCAGTGCGAAATTACGTGGCAAAAGGGCACTGGCCCCGTACCCCAGCCGGCAATCCCCAATGCCAAATAGAGCAGATAGAGCCGCCAGATTTTTCCAGAACAGAAATATGCAGACAGCAGAATTAAGCCGGCCATCGAGAGCGATGGCAGAATGATTTTGCGAGCGCCGAAGCGATCGATCAGCCGTCCCGCGAACGGAAGGCCCAAAGCAACAATCGTGCCGTGAAGCGTGAACGCAAGTGAAACGGCTCCACGGCCCGAATGAAATTCCTGAGCAAGCGGCTTTAGGAAAACTCCAAATGAAAAGACCGTGATCGGAATCGGCCCGAAAAACAGTCCCACCGCTGCCGTCAGTACCACCCACCAGCCATAAAACACACCGCGGCGTTTACTATCCATTTGGAATTCCCGATACTACTTAGCGAAAGTTTTTCGCGCTACTTGCTACTCGTTGCAAACCCACACTGATCCAACTTTGTGCGAGCTGGTGCACAGTGGACCCAGGTGCGTCGACGAATTCGTCACCGAGATCATTGCGTTTGGTCCTGCATTCTGTTCTCCGTTGAACGGTGTCGGTTTGCTCACATCAAAACCACATGCTGCCGCGTCTTGCGGTTTATTGAACCAGAACCCGACATGGAAGGTGTGAGTGGGCGTAAGCGATGCGGCCGGATCGAATCCGAAGATCTGGTCCAGCAGAATCGTTTTGATAGCGACCTCGGCGTTTCCATTGCTGTCCGCCTGAACATCTGTCTGATACCAAGCGAGTCCGAAGTTTTTGAAATTCGGGTCAACTTTCCCGTCGGTTAGCAAATTTGTATTCTGGATTGTAAATAGGTCAAAGCCGAGGTTCGGTTTCAAATGTTCGGCGTGCAGGATTAAAATGTCATTCAGCTCACCTCTCTGAACAATGACTTCGGCACTAGGCGTCGTACCATCGCCCGCCCCGAGGCAGTTGACAAACTTCGGCTGAGGCACGAGATTAAAAACGATCTCGGGAACCTGCGCGGCGGCCGGCACAGCAGCTATCCCGAGACCAATTGAGGCGAACGCGAGTATAAGCGACTTTTTCATGGTTAGTTTTTTCTCCTTTTTTCAAGCGGAACCGGATCGAACCCGGCTCCTAGGCCATACTGGTTCACGCCGGGTCTCTTCGTCCTTAAAACTCGCTAAAAAATCGCCAAGTAATTTCCAAAGAGCCTCCCGAGATCCGCGCAGATCGCTATGGTGTTGAAGATGCAAGCGGTTTATCAATTCGGCCCATTTCGCTTGGATCCCGCCGAACACCGGCTCGTGCGCGATGGCCAGCCGGTTTCACTTGCCCCTAAGGCCTTTGAGCTGCTTGTTTACCTCGTCGAAAACCACGGTATCGAAAAGGCCGATGGTGCCTGCCATAATTGATACGGTTCCCAAGAAAGGATAACGCTGAAAAGAAGCCCTGGTTCTCGACAGCGATTTAATGGCAAAGCATGCTGGACCCCGCACTGGAAGGCCACAGAGAATATCCCGAGGCTGAACCGCCACTCATATCCCGGATACGACAGACACCTTCAGCACCAATGCAGCATCCTGCAAAACGCCCGCTCTGCTGTGGAGCAGGCGGGCGAGAGAATCGTCCAACTCTAACGGGGCTTGGGGAACACCCAAAAGGCAGCCGAGTGGCAGACAAATTCAGCAGCGGGCAACCAAAGAGCGCTGTCGTGCTATCGCGCGTTTGATCTCACTGGTTTTCTGTTTTGAGCAGCTCGAATCTCCTCGGTCACATCACCGAGGCGCAGGTTCTCAAAGCCTTTGCGGCGAGCAATGATGCGGTAGTCAAACTCCACGTTCGAGCGGCCGCCTCTCAGCTCATGCACTTCAAAGCCTTGTGGGCCTTTATTCGTCACGTAAAGACCTTCGCAGTCGCCCTTTGGAGTCAAGAACACCCTGTATTCAAGGTTTGTGTTCACGGTCTGGAAGAAAGTAGGCTCAATGGTAATGGTGGCCACGCCATTTTCCAACCTGCCTCCGCCATAATCTTCGAACCAGTTTTCCGGTGCCTCGACTGCGTAGAGGGCTACCTTGTGGCCGTTGTCCAGAGTCGCCACACCCGATTTGTGGCCGGTGACGAAGAGATTTGTGATAACGGCATTGTTTTTGACGTTGAGGTTTTCGCCGAACAATTCCCCACCACACTCCAGGTTGCCAAAACCGTCGATGCTACATGAACCATCCCTACCCGCTACGTTTAGGATTTCAACGCCCGCACCCGCTGCGGGGTTGTTGATGTTGGCCGTCAGATGAGTGGTGCTGTTGTTCTGCAGAAACAGCGCTTGAGCGTCATCGGCCGTGCCGACTATTGCCGCCGCGCCGGAGCTGGTCTGGTTCGTGTCGCCCCAAACTCCGACCGCGCAGCAACCAATCAGGGACTGCCCGGTTTTACTCTCACCCACAGCCATTGAGAGCGTTCCTGTGCCGGTTGGACTAAAGGCCTGAGCAAATACGCCCTGGTGATTTCCACTCGAGGCGTCGGCAAAAGCTGCAAGTCCCTGATGCTGGCCGGCGGCGAACACACCCTGGCTGCCCGTGCCCGTTGCGATGGCCGCAACGCCCAGCCCCGTTCCGTTACCCGATACGCCAGTGGCCCCCTTCCCCTGGACTCCGGTGCCATTATTACCGCTCGAGCCGGACACGCCGATGCTGGCACCACTCCCCGATACGCCGATACCACCGCTACCGGCAGTGAGGTTGCCAACGCCCGAAACGCCAATACCGCCGCTAATGCCTTCCACGCCGATGCTAAACTCGATACCGCCTTTACCGTTCCCGCCAATGCCCTCCACGCCAATGCCGTTAGGGAAAGACGCGGTTCCTGTTATCCCGGTAGCACCTTTGCCTTGTACTCCGATCCCGTTATTGCCGGTGGCATTACCTTGCAGACCGATGCCGCTACTGCCGCTGGCGCTACCCTGCACTCCGGTGCCGCCGCTGCCGAAGGCATTGCCTTCCATACCGATCCCGGTGGTGCCGACGGCGTTGCCGACAACGCCGATGCCGCCGCTGGTGTTCTGATTTTGCGCAATGAGAATGTCACCAGTATTGCTGCCCGTGAAGGACCCGAACTGCGCCTGAATTCCCGACGATGCAGTCAAGTTCGTTGCCGAGAGGTTCCCGTTAATGGTTTCACTTCCAGTAATTTTGCCGCCGGGGAAAGTCTGCCCTGCGGCAAAGGTCAACAGGCCCTGGTGATCGATCTTTAGTCCTGTCTCTTTAGGCGTTGCACCATCAGAGCCGAACAGCAGGTTCAATGTGGCCGATGGACTGGCGGTGTCGTTCCCCGCCGGCTCCGCCTGCCACTGAAACGCTTCAGCGACCGCTTTACCCGTACTGCTGTCAAATGCCGACGCAGCTTGCTCTAGCGGCTGCGAGTTCTTTCCAGCCGTCGCTGTGGCTGTCCCGAGCGCGGGAAATTCGAATCCGCCGTTCACTTGCATCGTGCCGCCGCTCTGAAACAGGATCGAGTTACCCAAATTGGTGCTGCTGGTCCACAGCGGAACAAAATCCGTGGCTCCGCTGCCGCCCACGCCTGCCGGAGGTGGCGCACCCGGAACTGCAGCGACCGCAATGTCAGGTGCTGCAGGCGAACCGCTCGACGGCGCTCCCCGCGATGCGGACGATAGGAAAGCCGACGCCGGCAACCCGCCCAACGTGTCCGCATCGCCCGCCTTGAGGGCGTAGGGCACACTGAGCAAAAGGACACGCGACTGCTCGGGTTGTCCCTCAGGTTCCACCCCGAGCCAGCGCGCATCGCCACCTACGAAAATACCGGAGGGCAATCCATCGCTGCTGGTTGATCCCAGCGTCACAGCGTAATGGCCGCTCTTATCCGCTTCGACGTTCTGCGTTTCTCTCCACAGCGGCGTGTTGTCTAGTTGCCCCTTATATAAAGAGAACGTCACGCCGACTTGGCCAACCAGCGGCTTGCCCTCTGCGTCGGTCAATACGCCGCCAAAGTTTACCAATCGCGGTATCGTGGGTTTGTCCGTGCTGCCGGGAGATTGTTGGGCCAGTATTGGCAGCACACAGCTCAGCAGCAGAGTCGCGCAAATTCGATTCTTACGTCCCGTCATATCGTACGTCCTTGCAACTCGATCGAGCCGGGATCGAGCTTTATCAAAAAAGTCGTCTCTCCGCTCCTGTCAGCCTGCACATCGCCCTGATACCAAGCCAATCCGAAATTCTTGAAGTCCGGATTGACTTCTCCATTCGACTCTAAATTTGTATTCTGGATCGTGAACAGGTCGAACGCCAGATTAGGTTTTAAGTTGTGCGCGCGCAGAATCAGAATGTCATTCAGTTCACCCCTCTGAACAATCACTTCAGCAGTAGGTGCCGGACCATGCGTTGTCCCCAGACAGTTAACAAATTTCGGTTGAGCCACCAGATTGAAAGTAGTCTCGGGAACCTGTGCAGATGCCGGCACAGCAGCTATCCCGAGAGCAATTGAGGCGAACGCGAGTATAAGCGACTTTTTCATGATTAGTTTTTTCTCCTTTGTTCAAACGGAACCGGATCGACGTCGGCTCCTCGGCCATACTGGTTCACGCCGGGTCTCCTCGTCCTTAAAACTCGCCAAGAAATCGCCAAATAATTTCCAAAGAGCTTCCCGAAGTCGGCGCAGACCGCTGTGGTGTTGAAGATGCAAGCGGTTTATCAATTCGGCCCATTTCGCTTGGATCCCGCCGAACACCGTCTCATGCGCGACGGCCAGCCGGTTTCACTTGCTCCCAAGGCTTTTGAGCTGCTTGTCTATCTCGTCGAAAACCACGGCCGCCTCTTGACGAAAGACCAAATCATGCGCGCGGTGTGGCCTGGCAGCTTCGTCGAAGAGGCGAACCTTACCGTTTCGATTTCTGCCCTCCGCAAGGCGCTGGAGAAGGCCGACGGCGATCTATCTTACATTGAGACGATTCCCAAGAAAGGCTACCGCTTCGCAGTTTCGGTGGAGGAGGTGCGGACTCCTGAGCTCTCGCCGGTCCCAGAAGAACACGCCCCCCAACTCCCGTCGCCTGTAACCCCACGCCCTTCACGTCGGAAGACAATCGTAATCGCCGCTGCGGCAGTCATCCTGTGCGGCTTGGCAATCACCGCCTATTTAGTGCGCCAGCGGAAAACAAACTCGGCCGCAACAAGTGGGCAGCACAGCCTCGCAATCCTGCCGCTACAAAACGTGAAGCACGATCCCGAAAACGACTTTCTTGGTTTTTCGCTCGCCGACGCAGTTATCACCAAGCTCGATTCCGTAAGTTCACTGACAGTCCGACCCTCATCGGCAATCGAAAAATACAGAACGCAGCCCGTCGATATTCCCAGAGTCGCCTCGGAATTGAATGTAGACACGCTGCTTACCGGCACTTTCATTCGCGAAGGCGACGATCTCAGAATTACCTACCAGTTGGTCGATGCAAAAACCGACCGGATTCTCGGCAAAGACGAGATCGATCTGAAATATGACAAGCTTCTGACCGTTCAGGACAACGTCACCCAGCAGATCATCAAGTCCCTCGAACTGAACCTATCGCCGTCTGAGGCGGAGCGAATCAAGCCTGACGAACCTGTAAATCCACTCGCCTACGAATACTACTTGCGCGGTGTTGATCTGATGGGCAGCCATAATTTCCCGCTCGCCATCAAGATGCTCGAGAAGTCCGCCGACATCGACCCAAAGCACGCCTTGACCTGGGCCTATCTCGGACAGTGCTACACGTCCGATGCTGCTTTCGAATTCGGCGGGCGCGCGCAGTATCACAAAGCGCAAGCCGCCTATGAGCGCGCGCTCGCGCTCCGGCCAAAGCAGATCGAAGCGAGTACGTTTCTTGCAAACTTGCTTATCGATACAGGCAAGGTCGAACAGGCCGTGCCGCTGTTGCGCGACGCGCTAAAGAGCAACCCTATGCAAGCTGCGGTTCATTGGGAGCTGGGATACGCCTATCGTTTCGCCGGCATGTTGAGGGAGTCCGTCGCGGAATGTGAGCGCGCCCGGCAGATCGATCCATCGGTGAATAGCGGGCAGTCTGTTGAAGGTACAAAAGGCAGTAGTCGAATGAAACCTAATGGCGCGGTCCTCAACACCTATCTCTATCTAGGCGAGTACGACAAATTCCTTCAAAGTCTGCCTGACGATGAGAATTCAGATTTCATTCTGTTCTATCGCGGGTTCGGGGAGTATCACCTGAAACATTGGGACCGCGCGGCTAAGGACTTTGACCGCGCCAACGAAATCCATCCTTCTTTATATGCGCAGATCGGTAAGGCGTTGAGTTACTCGATTGCGCGCCAGAATTCTGAGGCTCTCGGAATTCTGCACAAAGTGGAGGACATGATCCGCCAGCGCGGCGTGGGCGATCCCGAAGCGACTTACAAGATTGCGCAAAGCTACGCCGTTTTGGGCGACAAGATTTCAGCCCTGCGTACGTTGCGCTCTAGCATCGAGAACGGCTTCTTCCCCTATCCGTATCTGGTAACCGATCCGCTTCTCGCTAACATCCACAACGAACCGCCTTTCGCCGAGTCACTGAATCTCGCGCGCCGCCGCTACGAAGCCTTCAAAACAAAGTTTTTCTAGCCCGGTCCGCCAAATGTAATACAATCCCTAGCTTGTGTTACACTGTCGGTCAATGAGATTAACCGTTCAAGCCCGGCTGGATGGCGCGAGCCGTCGCGCTCTCGCGCAATTGGTACGAAACTTCGGCTTGAGTCCGTCCCAGGTAGTACGCGAGGCGCTCCGCCGCATGGCGTCTTCTCAATTACCGGCTGGGCGTGCCCGGATCGTCGGTACAGGCCAGTTTTCTTCGGGCATTTCCGATCTCGCCTCGAACAAGAAACATATGAAAGGTTTCGGCGGTTGAAGCCGGTTCTGCTGGATACCGGTGTGATTGTTGCTCTACTCGATCGAAGCGAGCTCCGTCATACCGACTCTGTTGAGGCTCTTGATCAAGTCGATGCTCCATTAGTCACGTGCGAGCCGGTGATCGCAGAAGCTTGCTACCTGACGCGAAGCCTTCCCGGAGCTCCCGAAGCTATTCTTCAAAACGTGGCCGACGGCACGTTCCAAATACCCATTCAGCTTTCCCGCTCCGCCATGGCAATTCAGCGCATCCTGAGAAAGTATCGGGACCAAAAAATCGATTTGGCCGATGCCTGCCTGATCCACCTCGCTTCAGAGCTCCGAACGGGAGACATCCTCACCTTGGATAAGCATTTCACCGTGTACCGTTGGGGCGCGAACCGCCCGTTCCGCCCCGTACCTTGAGCACGATTCAGATTCTTGGAGGCGGGCTTCAGCCCGTCAATGCTCTGGGATTCCGACACGTCTAACGATGGCAGAAACGGCGGTATCCAAGGAAACCCTGCCTTCCAAATACGGTTTCCAATCGCGCCCGAGTGCATCGAAATACATTGGCCAACTATGCTTCCAAAGCCCTCTTGGCGGCATAAGGCGTGTACTTCGGTAAAGCCCGCGGCCCCGTAACGGGCGTTTCACGATATAATCCCGCATGATGCGCACCGCTTCCTTATCATTCGTTCTGCTTCTTGCATTCGCCCGCATACCGGCCAATTGTGCAACACAAGCGCAACCCGCGACCAAAGCGGCCGGGCAAGTAGTCACTTCAGATTCTTCCCGCACCACTCCCGCCGGTGCCACATTCATGGTTCCGGCCGGTTGGTCCATTGCAACCGAAGCTTCATCCGTGACACTACAGCCTCCCGAGCCCGACACTCACATCGCCATCTTCGACACGCACGCTGCAGATGCCGCAGCAGCCGTCGCCAGCGCATGGGGCACATATCGGCCGGATATGAAGCGGCCGTTGAAACTCTCGGTCCCGATTCCGGATCGCAATGGTTGGAAGGACGGCAAACAATTCGTCTATGAGACTTCGCCGAACGAGCGCGCTGTGGCCGTGGCGGTCGCATTACACTCGGGCGACACCTGGACCGTCGTCCTCCTCGACGGCGCGGAACCCACCTTTGAAAAACGCGGCGCGCAGATCAATCTCATCGTCCAGAGTTTGCGCCCGAAAGCCTACCAGCGTGAATCATTCGCGGGCCGCAAAGCGCATCCACTCACGCCCGACCGAATCGAAACCCTAAAGACCTTCGTCCAAACCGCAATGCAAAAGCTCGGCGTCCCCGGCGCTTCCCTCGCGCTAATCGACAACGGCAAGGTTGTCTACGAAGGCGGCCTCGGAGTCCGCGAACTCGGCAAGCCCACCCCCGTCGACGCTAACACCCTATTCATGGCCGCTTCCAATACGAAAGGCATGACCACGCTTCTGCTCGCCCGTTTAGTCGACGCGCACAAGCTGCAATGGGAAGAGCCCGTCACTCGGGTCTATCCAGACTTCAAGCTCGGCGACGCCAATACGACACGTCAGGTCGAAATCAAGCACCTGATCTGCGCGTGCACCGGCCTCCCCAGGCAAGATCTCGAATGGATATTTGAATACAAAAAGTTCACGGCCGAATCGACGTTTGCTCTGCTCAGCGGCATGCAGCCAACCAGCCGCTTCGGCGAGGTCTTTCAATACAGCAATCTTATGGCTTCTGCCGCCGGCTACGTCGGCGCGCATCTGTACGAACCGGATAAAGAGCTTGGCGCAGCATACGATGATGCCATGCAAAAGCAGATCTTCGATCCCCTCGGCATGACCGTTTCCACCTTCGATATGGAACGCGCCCAGCACGGCAACTTCGCCAGCCCGCACGCCGACGACATCGATGGCCACCCCGCCGTGGCCACTATGGACAACAACTACTCGGTCGTTCCCTTCCGTCCTGCAGGCGGCGTGTGGACTTCCGCGCACGATATGACGCGTTACGCCCTGCTTGAGCTCTCCCGCGGCAAACTGCCCAATGGCGAACAATTTGTCTCGGAAGAAAACCTGCTCATGCGCCGCAAGCCGCAAATCGCAACAGGAGAAGACGAAACCTACGGCATGGGCTTGGAAGTAAACAGCCGCTGGGGTGTGCCCGTTGTCCATCACGGAGGCAGCTTATTTGGCTACAAAAGCGACTGGATGATCCTCCCTGATTCCGGCATCGGAGCGGTGCTGCTCACGAACGCCGATAACGGTGGGATGATGCTCCATCCATTCATGCGCCGCCTACTCGAAGTGGTTTTCGACGGTAAGCCCGAAGCTGTCGGCGACCTCGACAGCGCGGCTCAGAATTACCGGGCGTACTTGGCGAAGGAGCGCCCGCGCCTCCAAGTGCCCGCGAGCAACGACGAGACTGCAAAACTCGCCCCCCATTACAACAGCAGTGCGCTCGGAAACATCACGGTCGAGCATGACGGCGCAAACACCGTCTTCGGTTTCGATGGATGGAAGAGCACCATGGCATCGCGCAAGAACGATGACGGCACAATCTCGTTCATCACCATCGATCCCACGCGCCGCGGTTTCGAATTCGTCGAAGCCAACCGTAACGGAAAACGCGCGCTCATCATCCGCGACGGCCAGCACGAATACGTGTTTACAGAAGCGAGCTAATCGAGAGTCCGCCGCTTGCCCGCCCTGCGGTTTTTAGTCGAGTTCCGCCAGACAAACGCAAATTTTCGGGTCCTCTGTACAGAGCACTCCGTCCTTTGCTTCCCGAACGCTATCCGCGGTGTAGACAAAGCCCCGCCGGGAACGCGGATGAATAAGCCAGACATAGCGCACGCCAAAGGCCAGATAGTCATCGATCCGCTCTTGCATTTCCTGCATGCGGTCTCGCGGAGACAGAATTTCAATGCAGAGGAATGGAGGCTCAGTGATGATTGAACCGGCAGGCGCCGCGAGTAGCACAGTAATATCGGGTACACGGAAACGGGCGGGCTTTATCTGCACCCGTTGTGCGAGCGCCACAAGGAAGCCCGATTGCTTCTTCTCACGGTCTGCAAGATAACCGCCGAGCAGCGCCTGCAACCGGCTGTGGTCCCACTCGCCCACGTTTCGCTCCAACAGTTCGCCCTCAAAATAGTCGCAATCAGGTCGGTAGCTCGTCTCCAAATATTCGCTGAGCGATATGGCCGTCGCGGTCGACACGCGTTTATTCCCTGCCTCTATTCTCGACTGGTCACGCCCAGCTCTGGTGAGTTGCTATTGCACCACGGTGTCCGCGCGTGACTGTAGCAATGTCAATTTCGGACAGACGGATAACGCTCGCTGTATTTTTCAGTGACTTAAACGTGGTCCGCCGCGTGCACAGTTTCAGCGGATGACCAGAGCTATTCATGTAATTCTCGTCTGTTTCCTGCCGATGGCCGCTCAGGAGGGAGATCCTGTGGTGTCAAAGGACACACTATCAGTACATACCGTCGAACGGGGCGACATGCCTATCTTCGAGCAGGCAAGCGGCACACTGTTATCCGTCAAGCCTCCCAGAGCGGCAGTCACGTTTGCCGAATACCAAGCCGGACGTTGCGAGGCAGGACATAGTGCCAAAATACATCTCGACCGTTCTCCAAAACCGCTGGCAGGAAGGGTAGTCCAGTACTTGCATGACAATGGCAAACCCGGCTCATGCGAACTTGAACTCACTGACATGATACCCGAAGGCACAACGATCGGTGAAAAGCTTGACGCCCTCATTGAGGTCCGCAAGTTGCCAAACGTTGTATTCTTTGCCAGGCCAGCCGCCTCGTCGGCGAACAGCACGGCGCAGGTCTTCGTTCTTGAGCCCGGTTCCTCATCTGCGCGCCGCGCGACTGTGCGATATGGCGAGATTTCTGGTCCTCTCATCCAGATTATTGATGGACTCACACCGGGTGACCACGTCATCGTCACCGACATGTCCAAATGGATGAAGTACAAGCACGTTCGACTTCAGTAACACGGTTGCAAAAACGTAGTCAATGCTATGACGACGAGAAGCATTGAAAGTCACCGCAAACGTAACACCTAATAATTGTTTAGAAACCGCCCTTTTACTTCACGGGCTGTGCAAGTCGACCAGTCCCCAAACCTCCCGAACGGCGGCGACCATTTCGTGACTGCTATCGCCCACAACGACCTGCTTGCCCCTACTAGAAAGGTGGGCATATTGAGTTTGCAATTCGCTAATCCAAAGATTGTCGCGACTCTTTTTCTGAGCTTCGGTGAGTACAGTATCGCTCGGATCACCGGCATATGGTATTCCTGCGGTAAGCACGATCAAAGGTCGATCACCTAGGCTTCCAGCGGCTCTGACTTGCGCCGCGCTCTGGTCATCCAGCTTGTCTTCGGCTTCGACAGCTTTGATGTATTTCGGTTGCTGCTCCAGGAACAGGATCTCTTCTTGAAAGTCCCTTGGAAAGCTCGGAGAGTATACTCCGCCCAGCGCTACTTTCAAACGATCAACGCCCAAGTACAACTTGATCGGCTGAGTGATTCGATCCCAAACTTTCGTTCGCTCCTCATTATTCTCTATGCTTTTTTTGACAAGGGCGGGCAGTGCATCCTGCAACCGCTTCTGCCTCATTTCTTCATCGGGGTGTTCAGCATCGACTAACACCATGCCCGCAACATCGGACGGGTAAAGCTTGGCAAACATGCGAACGTTATAGCCTCCAAAAGAATGACCCACGAGCAGGTAAGGCCCTCGCTCTTCTGCTGACGCTAAAAGTTCCCTCAGCTCTGTAGCAATTTGCAGACTTGTTCTTGGCATCGGGGATGGATCGCTCCAGCCATAGCCAGCACGATCGTACGAACAGACGCGTGTGAACTTCGCAATTCCCCGCTGAACACGTAGCCAGTCCAACGAAGAACCTCCCAGACCGCTATCCAGAACTACTAGCGGACCTCCCTCCCCAGTGCAGTTTAGATTCAGCTTGATGGATTCGACCCAAAAAGAGCGACCGCGCTGAGGAAAGCGCCGACTGTCGAGCCAATAGCCAACGCTCTGATAGATCGCGCCAATTCCGCCAAGAACAACGACTGTCGCCAAAAGAGCACCAAGAACTCTCATGGGCAACCTCAAAACCGACCAAACTCTGCGGCGACTTCGCATTTATTAATGATGAAGCCGCTGCTCCGCGGGACATCCCAAGAGAGTAGGCCCGCCGTAAAGCGGACCCCTAGTTTTTCAACAGCATCGAATCCATTTACGCATCAAGCGCGTTCGAAAACACCGTCGAAGGCGAAAGTTGATGCCGATTATCAGGGCTCTGGATTTCCAGGATTTAACGGAAGCGGTTCACGCGGCAACTCAGAATCAGGGAAGCCGTGTACGAGCTTGAACGTGCGTTCCCACCTCGTTCGCGTGAAAAAGTGCTGGCCGAGATCGACAAAATGCGAGATCATCGACCCCGCCGAATCGCCCATCAGGTCCTCTGTGGATGCCCGGTATGACCAGTAAATGATGAACGGCTTGCCGGTAATGTTGTCGCGCGGGATAAAGCCCCAATAGCGGCTATCGGACGAGTTATCCCTGTTATCGCCCATAGCGAAATACTCATTCGCGGGCACAATCACTTCTCCGGACACAACGTTCTGACTGAGCATTTGCTCCTGCGCCTCGAGTGCAGTTTGTTCTTTCCCAGGGTGGCAGCATTGCCAAGGGAAATTATCAAGCCTCGGGTTGTACGCGTATTTGTGATACACGTACGGTTCGTTAAGTCTGATTCCGTTCCGGTAGACAATGCCGTCCGTGATCTTTATCCGATCGCCCGGCAGTCCGATCAACCGTTTAACCAGACTTTTGCTGATATCCGGCGGATAGCGGAACACGATTATGTCGCCGTGCTTAGGCTCCTCATAGGGAAGCAAATACCGGCCGATCGGTCCGGCAGGCGCATAGGCAAGCTTATCGACGAGAAGATGATCACCAACCAAAAGCGTATCTTCCATAGAGCCTGTAGGTATGACAAAAGCTTGGCAAAGCGTCGTAGTCCCAAAAAGAAGCAGAAGGATCGTAACTGTCCACTCTGCAAGACCGCTTCGACTCCGTTTTGCGACTTGTGCGCACTCCGTTTTCTTAGTAATCCTTGCGAGCAACACGCGTGTCCGGCGAATCATCTGCATGGTTGCTTCAGCTTAACGTATCTAAGGCGCGGACGAGTCACTTGTCCGCGCTGAAGATCACTAGTCGGAGTTACTGAATTCGTTTCCCGTCTGAATCCGATCTCACCAAATACGTTTCACGCCATAATCTTCGAAGACCGGGTCGGAAGAGACGATCGGCATCCCACGGCGTCTCGCCTGGACGGCTAAAAGACGGTCAAACGGGTCCCGATGGTACCAGGGCAGCAACTCCACCGCTGAAATATCGTCGAACTCTATGGGAAGAGGTGCGAGTTGGAGTCGCGCTGCGATCGCCAGCATGAAATCCCGAGCTGTTCTGCGCTCTCCATCAAGGATCAGGTGTACTTTCTGCAATGCACTTTTGATCGCCAATTCCCACAGCGTGGCATGACTGTAGTGATTCCCCCCTCGGTGAATGACATCAGCAGCTCTCCGGCTTAGGCCCTTGGAGCCCACTGCATGCCAGACGAGAACCTGCGTGTCGAGAAGCAATTAGGTGTAATCTTCGAACTCTTCGGGGACAGCGTTGAAATCATCGCTCATCGTAACTGACCAGCCCTCTTTCGTGGCCCACCCCCGCGCCGGTATCTGTGCATGTTCAACGCGCGTAATTCTCGCCACGGGTTTGCCATGCTTCGTAATCGCAACATCATTCCCTTGCTCGACCGCCTGTAAAACTTCCGCGAAGCGCTCCCGCGCTTCCGAGGCTGTATACTCCCTCATGGTTCTTATTGTACAAAACTTTCGTACATTCCCGGTCACAATCTTCGAAAATATCTCGTTTCTTCAAAAGCCTGAGCAACTTACAAAGCACTCTCTTGCCCCGCTCGGCTCGCTTCTTTGGAGGCTCGTGTTAGCCTCGAACCGGGCAGGACGGCTCTTCGCCGCTCTTGCCCATTTCTTTTTGGAGGAAACTCGATGTCCACTCGTCAAGCACGCAATCTTCGCCGCGCCGCCGAGCGCCGGCAACGGAAACTGGAGAGAAAAATGAAAGAAATCGATCACGCGGAGCGCAATGCTGCCCAACCCTCAAATGGGTTCGTTTTTTCAACCACCATCGAAGATCTGGCTCCGAATCTCGTAGAGGCCGCGGCATCGTCGCCCGGCCCGCTAGATAATCCCCCCACCGAGCTTCGCGACGGATCACCCAGCGCTGCACCCGCCGTCTCCCCCGCCCGACTCGCCGCCAACCGCCAGAACGCCCAGCGCTCTTCCGGCCCGACTAGCGCCACCGGAAAATTGGCTTCGTCTCGTAATTCCCTCAAGCATGGTCTCGCCAGCGGCACTCTGATCATCCCGGGCGAAGACCCCGCCGATTTCGACGCGCTCGAGCACGCCCTCCTCGAAGAGCACCCGCCCGCCACTCAGACCGAACAGCTTTTGATTCACGAAATGGCCCAATCCTGGTGGCTCACCCAACGCGCCATTCGCCTTCAGAACGAATGTTTCACTGAAAGCTGCCTCGATGACGAGCGCACAGGGTGTTTGGTGCCCGTTGTACGCGTTGAGCATGCCCGCTTATCCTTACTAATCCGCTACCAAACGACCCACGAACGCGCCTTTCACAGGGCTCTCGCCACACTGTCCCGCTTGCAAAAAGAGCGTCGCCGGAACGAACTTGGCTTCGTTTCGCAGGATCGCCAGTTCGTCCGTCAAAATCCGCCGGCCAATGGGTTCGTTTCGCGAACAAGCACCGGCAATGCGCTGGAAGCAACCTACACCGCTGCCTTCCCCACTTGCTCAATCAACCAATCCAGATACTCCGCCGCGCTCGGATCGCCCTCCCTCGGCGCCCACGGCGCAAAATCCTTATCATTCGCTACCGAATAAGGCCCCGGCTTCACTTCATAGCAAACCGCGTACTCGCTGATAACAGCCAAGGTGTGCCAAACTCCCGGCTGAATGTCGATCCCCATCGGATCGCGGCCCAGCACATGAGTTTCGGTGATCTGCCCTCGGTCGTCGAACGCGAAAAACGCCATCTCCCCGCTCAGCACCAGGAACGCTTCCGATTTTGGCGGATCGAGATGCCGGTGCGGAGTCACGTACGTCCCCTTCGCCATCACGTTCAAAAATCGATGCGGATTATCCTCCATCGTGCGGTGAAAATTGTAATTGGTCCGCAGCCGCGGAGATTTCCGCGCTCGTTCGACAAGGCTTTCGAACAGGCGCGAATCGAGCAGTTGTATGCGTCGCTCTGAATTTTCAGGTCCCACAGTGATTCACTAAAAGTGTACAGGCCAAGGAGGCGCATAATGCCAAACCAAAATCTGTCGCTTGAGTACGAAGGCACCACGGCAATCCTGACGCTGAATCGCCCGAATCGCCGCAACGCGCTCTCGCTAGATCTCATGCTTGAGCTGATCGGCTGTCTCGAAGAAATCGAGCGCAATCGCAACGCACAGACCGTCATTCTCGCCGCAGCGGGAAGCGTGTTTTGCTCCGGGCACGATTTGAGCGAAATGGTCGACCGCTCGGTCAGCGATTACCGCCGGCTCTTCGACGTCTGCTCCGATCTCATGCTGAAGATTCAATCGATTCCTCAGCCCGTCATTGCAGAGGTGCAAGGAACGGCGACAGCCGCCGGATGCCAGCTCGTTGCAAGCTGCGATTTGGCAATCGCCTCCGAGCAGGCAAGCTTTGCGACTCCCGGCGTTCGCATCGGCCTCTTCTGCACCACCCCGATGGTCGCGCTTAGCCGAGCTGTCGGACGTAAGCGCGCCTTGCACATGCTGCTCACCGGTGAAGCGATCGACGCGCGAACTGCAGCCGGGTGGGGCTTGATCAACGACGTAGTTTCTGCGTCTGAGCTGAAACCCACCACGCGCAAGCTCGCCGCCCGCATTGCGCAAGCGAGCCCGTTAACGGTCAGCATCGGAAAACAGGCATACTATACCCAGATCGATCTCGACCAGCCGAAAGCCTACTCCTACGCGAAGGAGGTCATGACTACAAACGCTCTGGCCGGCGACGCGCAAGAGGGAATTTCGGCGTTTCTCGAAAAACGCGTTGCGTGCTGGTCCGGAAAGTAGTCAACAAAACGAATTGATGGCGGCCGCTCTTCCCTCCCTCACTCGATGCACGCCCGTAGGCGCTGAAGTTGAAGCGGAACGAGGCGGAGCTCATTTTCGCGTTTGGGCGCCTCAGCATAGAATCGTCAAAGTCGTTTTCGAAGGCCGGTCCGCAAAGCGCGATTTGGATAACGAGGGGAACGGATACTTCTCAGGGTTCATCGCCGGTGCCGGTCCCGGATCACGCTACAAATTCGAGCTCGAGGCTGGCGAGGCTTATCCTGATCCCGCCTCGCGCTATCAACCCAAGGGTCCCCACGGCTGGTCGGAGGTTGTCGATCCCGCCGCGTTTCGTTGGTCGGATCGCGATTGGCCGGGCATCAAGCTGCCAGGCCAAATCATATACGAGCTGCACCTCGGCACCTTTACAGCGGGTGGTACCTGGCTCAGCGCGGCAGAAAAGCTGGAGTACTTGCGCGACACAGGCATCACGTCAGTCGAAGTACTTCCCGTTGCCAATTTCCCTGGCAAATTCGGCTGGGGTTACGACGGCGTGCAGCTCTACGCGCCCGCTTCCATCTACGGCGTCCCGAATGACATGCGGCTTTTCGTTGACCGCGCGCACGCGCTCGGGATCGGAGTCATTCTCGATGTCGTCTACAATCACCTCGGTCCGGACGGCAACTACCTGACCAAATTTTCGCCGTTCTATTTCACCAAGCGCCACAAGACCGATTGGGGCGAAGCAATCAACTTTGATGGCGAAGAGTCCGGCCCTGTGCGCGAGTTCTTTCGCGAAAACGCGGCATATTGGATCCGGGAATTTCATCTCGACGGCTTGCGCTTAGATGCCACGCAAGACATTCACGACGATTCCGACTCGCACATCCTCGCCGAAATTAGTGGTGCTGTGCGGCGGGCCGCGGGCGAGAGATCAATCCTTCTGGTCGCCGAGAACGAACCGCAAAACACGCGCTTGATCAAACCCACCGATGCCGCCGGCTACGGTCTCGACGCGCTTTGGAACGACGATTTTCATCACACCGCGATGGTCGCTCTCACCGGCAAGGTCGACGCCTACTACAACGATTACCGCGGGACGGCGCAGGAGCTCCTATCGAGCATCAAGCACGGTTACCTGTTTCAGGGCCAATGGTATAGCTGGCAAAAAAAGCGGCGCGGCTCCCCGGCCTTCGGACTGCCCCGGCCCGCAATGATCAATTTCATTCAAAATCACGATCAGGTCGCAAATTCAGCCCGGGGTTTGCGAATCGACAAACTGACTTCTCCAGGAATGTTCAAAGCCATCACGGCTCTCACCCTCCTCGCGCCCGCAACTCCGATGCTTTTTCAAGGCCAGGAGTTTGGAGCCTCCAGTCCGTTCCTGTTCTTTGCCGACCATAAACCCGATTTGGCGCAACTAATTAAGACCGGGCGTTTGGAATTCTTGGGGCAATGGCGCTCGTTCACCCTCCCCGAAATGCAGAAATGCTTTGCCGATCCTCACGTCCCCGAAACATTCGAAAGATGCAAGCTCGATTTTTCCGAAGTGGAGCGACACGCGGACATCTACGCATTGCATCGCGACCTTTTGCGGCTGAGGCGCGAGGACCCGATCCTTTCGCGGCAAGGCGCCGATGGCATTGATGGCGCGGTTCTTTCGCCGCAGTGTTTCGTTGTCCGATTCTTTTCGCCAACTTACGAGCAAGACCGCTTGCTCCTCATCAATCTGGGAATCGATCTGAATTTCAATCCTGCGCCCGAACCATTATTGGCTCCTCCGGCGTCTATGGAGTGGGTGAAGGTGTGGTCTTCCGAGGATCCTCCGTACGGCGGCTGCGGAACCGCACTCCTCGATACTCACGAGAATTGGATTATCCCTGGGCAGGCGGCCGTGTTTCTGAAACCTCGGCTCCTCGAAGACTAGAAATTTCCTGTTTCGCGATTCACTACCTCAATAATGAAAAATATTTTCCGGCACGCCTCGCGGACCCCGCTGAGTGAGTCCGATTCCAAACACTTGAACGAGACGGAGTGGCTGGTCACGAACGGCCTCGGCGGATATGCGTCCGGCACTATCGGCGGAAGCCTGACGCGTGTCTTTCACGGCTATTTGATTGCCGCTTTACCTTCTCCGCTGGGGCGGACCGTGATGCTGAATGACATCCTCGAGCAAGTAGCGCTTCCGGATGGCCGCATCATTCCCCTGAACGGCCTTCAGAAAGCAGATGATAAGGGCTTCGCCGCTTCCGAATACCTGACACACTTTGGTTTGGAACTCGGCCTTCCTGTCTGGACCTATGAAATCGAGGGCGTGACACTGGAAAAGCGCCTCCTCCTTCCGCACGGCCAGAACACGACATACGTCAATTACCGGATCTCCGCAGGTTCGGCCTCTTGGAAATTGCAGCTTCGCCCAGCCGTGAATATGCGCGCGCACGAAACCCCGGTGAACACGCCCGTCGAAACGTATAGCTTCACCGTTCGTGATCACCAGTACGAGCTCTTCAAGAGCTCGAATGACTTGCCGCCGCTTCGCATCATGATCATGGCAGAGCATGCAGGCTTAGCGGTCGAGTGCGCCTGCATCCGAGACGTTGTGTATGCGGTCGAGCGAAGCCGCGGATATATATGGAAGGGCGATCTGTGGAGTCCTGGATTCTTCACCGCCGAAATTGCTCCCGGCCGCGAAGCAAATCTGATCGCGTCAACCGAAAACTGGGACGTGATGTCGGCGCTTTCCCCGGCGCAAGCATGGGATGCGGAGCACGATCGCAGACGGCGGCTTCTGATGGAAGCATTTCCAGGCGCAGGCGGCGAAACACGCGACGAGCTTATCTGGGCTGCGAATCAGTTCGTCATCGCTCCAGTCGGCCGGCAGGAAGACACCGCGCGGGCTCGCGCAGCCGGAGACGAAATTCGAACCGTTATTGCCGGCTATCACTGGTTTACCGACTGGGGTCGCGACACGATGATCAGTCTCGAAGGCCTTACCCTCACGACAGGGCGGCAAGTCGAAGCAAGTTATATCCTCCGCACCTTCGCTCATTACATCCGCCACGGTCTCATCCCGAATATGTTTCCTGAGGGAAAGAAAGAAGGCCTCTATCACACCGCTGACGCCACCCTATGGTTTTTTCACGCCCTCCACCGCTATGTTGAAAACACCGGCGATCTCCACCTGCTGAAACAACTCGAATCGCATCTTCTGGACATCGTCGGTCACCACCTTCGCGGAACATTGTTTAACATTCACGTCGATCATAGCGACGCACTTCTAGTACAGGGGCAAGAAGGATATCAACTCACCTGGATGGACGCGAAGGTAGGAGATTGGGTCGTCACTCCGCGGCGCGGCAAAGCAGTCGAGATCAACGCGCTTTGGTACAACGCATTGCGGCTCCTCGAGGGCTGGCTGCGTGACGGTGGGAGAACGGACGAAGCAAATGGGCTCGCAGAGCACGCGGACCGGGCGAAGGCCTCATTCAACGAAAAATTCTGGTACGCGGATGGCGGTTACCTTTACGACGTAATCGAGGGCGAGAGCGGCGGCCGTGATCCCGCGTGCCGGCCGAATCAATTGTTCGCGATTTCTCTTGAACACCCGGTATTAAATGAGGACCGCTGGGAGAGCGTGCTCCAAGTAGCCAAAAAGAAACTGCTCACGCCCGTTGGTCTCCGATCGCTCGCGCCAGGCGACAAGGAGTTTAAGGCCCGATACGACGGGGACCTCCGAGCGCGCGATGCAGCTTACCATCAGGGCACCGTGTGGGCTTGGCTCATCGGCCCCTTCATCGACGCCTGGCTGAAAGTCTATCCGGAAGACCTCGAGACAGCCCGCGGATTTCTTGATGGATTCAAAGAGCACCTTCATTCGGCGTGCGTCGGGTCGATCAGCGAAATCTTCGATGCGGAGCCGCCGTTCACTCCCCGAGGCTGTTGCGCCCAGGCCTGGAGCGTCGCCGAGGTGCTCCGGTGCTACGCAAAGACAAGCGGCCTTCCAGAAGGAATTGAAGAGAAACCCGAGCTGACAAGTCTGGTGGCAAGCTCATGACCAGGAGGTGAGAAGAGAATGGAAGCGGATATAGGTGAACCTGAGATTCGGTTGTCGGCTAGACTCGGAAGCAGAAGGATTGTCTCGCATGTTTGACAGGATCACCTCGATCCCAAGATTATGGGCGGCCGTGCATGTATACGGGGAATGCGGATCACTGTTGCACTCCTCGTAAATTTGGTAGCCAATGGCATGACCGCGGACGACATCACCCGAGAATATCCAGATCTCGAATCTGAAGACATCCGCCAAGCTCTGGCATACGCTTCAGCATTAGCCAACGACGAGATTCACCTCTTTACGAGCCCTGCAGCTTGAAGTTCCTCGCCGAGCGTCTCAATGACGACAGTGCGGACGCTTCGTGACCTCGGTAAGGACGCAGTTCATCTCCGGGAAGCGGGGCTGCAGAGTTTGCCCGACGATCATATCCTGACCAAAGCCGTTGACGAGGATCGAATCGGGCTGACATTTGATCCGGATTTCGGCGATCTGCTCGCTGCCTCCGGAACAGGGAATTTTGAATTTAAGGAAATTAGGAAGGAAGATCGCGTGCTGAAAACGACTATCTTGAGCAACCCGGAAAGCTTTACGAGGGAGTTTGAACGCTGTTGTCGCGCTTATACTTCACTTCATATAGCGACGGCCTGGTGTGGGGATCCACGGTTCGTCCTCCCTTACGCTCACCTCGAATCGATGAGAGGGAGGATAAAGGCTACGATAGGAATGTCTTTTAACTACACGCATCCTGATGCGCTCGATCTCCTCAAGAAATTTGAGGCTGACCTGCGAGTCTTTAACAAAAACACAACACTCTTTCACCCCAAGGTCTACTTCTTTTCGTCCGGCGAGAGAGGTGCGCTGTTTGTTGGCAGTTCGAACCTCACATACGCAGGATTCTATTGCAACGCGGAGACGAACGTACTTCTCGAGGGATTGCTCAGGGGTACAGATCAGACTCCCGATATTACTGCGGCATTGAGGCAATTTGAGGTTTGGCACACAGACAAGTTTTCGTTTGTACCGTCTCCAGAGTGGATGGCGAAGTACCGAAACGATTATGCAGAAGCTCGCAAACGTGAGCAGGAGTATAGAATACAAACCCCTCCGATTTGCGAACACAGAATACCAGTCGCAAATTGGTTGCGCAACGCAGATTGGGATACGTATTATCTCAAGGTGGTCGAAGGTCTGGAGCTCCACGGTCACACCATGGAGGACTACCTTGCCGTTCTCAGGGCAGCCAAAGAGCACTTACCAATACCATGGGAGCCGAGCTACTTTGATAATCGGGAAAAACGCAGAATCATCGGAGGCCTGGGTGAATATGGCTGGCTAGGCCATGTGGGTGCCTCTGGACGATTCATGCGCCTGCTTGCATATGGAACCCACATAGAAAAAGCGGAAATTGCTGATGCAATTAACGCGATCGCTACGCTCAATCTGCCTCTCGCTTACGATAATTTGATCGGGCTACTTGAAAAACTCGTCGCACTTGGTCCCACTATGAAAGTGTGGGGTCGCGTACTTTGCCTCGTGCGTCCCGACATGTATTGCACAGTGGCATCCCCCTCGGTGCGCAAGAATCTCTCGCAGGCGCTGAACGTTTCAAGAGAGAGCTTCTCGTCGGTTCACGGATACATACAGTTAATGCGACTCCTACATTCTTCGCCTTGGTTTCAATCGCCTGAGCCAATTAATGAAAGTGAAAAAGAAGTCTGGCATGCGCGAGCCGCCCTCATGGATACGATCTTCTATTCTGGTCACACTCCCTCGTGATCCTCGAAGCTTTGGGAATAGGTGAGGCGAAGCGAGCCGAGAATGCTTTCCTACTGCACCATCCGCTTCTGCTTGCGCAATATCGCAGGCAATTCATAATCGGGCATCGGAGGCGCTTCTTCGATTGCTGGCTCTGGCGGGCCATTTTGAGCGCCAGACTCGGCTTGTGATTCCGCTCCGGAGGTCGAAACGGCATCCGGCGCAAGTGGCGAGGTGAACGGAAAATGTGGGCTACGCCGGTCGATCTCAGGCAGCGACTCTCTTTGGAACCCTGTCGCAATCACCGTCACCTTCACCTTGTCGCTCATCCGCTCATCCATCACCACGCCAAAGTTGATCTGCACATCATCGTTCTGCGTAGCCGATCGAATCAGATTGCAGGCCTCGTTTACATCATGGATTCCGAGCTGGCTCGATCCAGTAATGTTGATCAGCACGCCGCGCGCGCCAAGCACTCCGCCTTCTTCCATCAACGGGCTGTTGATCGCCTTGCGCGCTGCATCGACCGGCGCGTTCTCGCCCGATGCAATGGCCGTGCCCATCATCGCGTAACCCATTCCGAGCATGATCGTTCGAATGTCGGAAAAGTCGCGATTGATCAAGCCTGGCGTTGTGATGATATCCGCGATTCCTTGGACCGCCTGCCGCAGCACATCGTCCGCCAGCCGGAACGACTCGAAGAAGCTCGTCCCTTTAGGCACCAGTGTCAGAAGCTTTTCGTTTGGAATGCTGACCAGCGTGTCGCAGCTTCCCGCGAGCTCGGCCAATCCGCGCTCAGCCTGCTTCATGCGACGCGGTCCTTCGAATGCAAACGGCTTCGTCACCACGGCAACGGTGAGCGCATTTAGTTCCTTCGCGAGCGACGCCACAACGGGTGCGGCACCTGTCCCCGTGCCGCCTCCGAGTCCCGCTGTGACGAAAATCATATCGGCCCCTTCAAGGATTTCAATAATCTGCTCTGTGTCCTCGAGCGCCGCCTGCCGTCCGATCGACGGATCCGCACCCGCGCCCAGCCCGTTTGTCAGCTTCTTCCCAATCGCGACTTTATTTGCGACAGGAGAAGCGCCCAGCGCTTGTTTATCGGTGTTTAGAACGTAGAATTCGACGCCGCCCAGCCCCTCCTGCAGCATGCGCGCAACCGCATTCGATCCTCCGCCCCCTACTCCGACTACCTTAATCTTGGTCCCAAGTTGCACTTCGTCTTCAATCAGAAACTTCAAATCTTCTGTCATGCGTTCCTCTTTCTTGTGTCTGTAAACCTGTCCTATTTCGCAACCATTCCTGCCATTCCCGCCGCAGCGCGTTTCCAGTCGCGCTTCAGTTTCAGCCGTCCCGAATACATCGCGAGTCCTGCAGCGGTTGTCCACGTGGGGCTATCCAACTCAGAAGGCCAATCTTCAATTCCGGTCGCTAACCCGTTTCGTGCCTGGCAATTCAGTACACGCTCGGCGACGTCGCACATCCCCGGCAATAAGGCTCCTCCACCGGTGAGAATCGCTCCTTCCAATAGCGACTGCTCCATGCCGACACGCAGGATCTCGGAATAGATCTGCTCGAGGATCTCTTCCGCTCGCGCTTCCAGAATCTCGTTTAGCTCTTGACGCGCTACCTCGCGCGGAGCACGGCCTTCAGGCGATGGCACGTCGACCAAGCTGTGTTCGGAGACCTGTCCTGCCCGCGCGCAGCCATATTCCCGCTTCAGGTTTTCGGCGTCCTCGTAGTTCACTTTCAGGAGCCACGAAATATCGCGAGTGAAGTGGTCGGCACCAATCGGAATCGCCGTCGCGAGCAGCAACGCTTCGCCCTCGTATATTGCGAGCTGCGTCGATTGCGCTCCTACATCAATCACCGCTACGCCTCGCGCGCGGTCCGCCGGCAGCACTGCCGCATACGCCGCTGCCATGCCTTCGAAGATCGATTCCTCCACAGCTAAATGCGCCTGGTGCACTGCCGAAATCAGACCCTGATGTTCGTGAGCCGATGTGGTAACGATGTGCACGTTGGCTTCCAGCCGCGCGCACGAGATTCCTTTCGGATTGCGATATCCAGCGCGTCCATCGATGGTGAAATCTTGAGGACAAATCTGCAGCACTTCGCGATCGTCTTCCAACCTCACGCGGGCGGCCAATTGGACGGCATAGCGTAGATCGTCGGATTCGATCTCGCGCCTTCGCCCAAACTCATAAAGGCCGCGGCTATTCACTCCTGCGATGCTCCCGCCTACTCCGATCAGGGCCGCTTCCGGAGAAACTTTCGCCCGATGCTCGGCTTCCGCCAAAGCTATCCGAATACTTGCGGCAAGCGCCTCCTGATCCGCCAGCCGTGACCGGTTCCACGCTCTTGCGGGAGCCTCTCCGTGACCCAGAAACCGGATCGCATCTTCTTCCACCGCGCAAATCACAATGCGCGTGCTCGTGCTGCCTAAGTCCAGGCCGACGGCGAGCTTCGTCTTATTCGCCACGCGTCTCCTCTCCCAGCGCGGTAATCACCCCATCGACGCGCAGATCGAATGTCTTCGCATCGGGCCGGCTGAGCATCACGTCGTGATAGTTCGCCAGAAAGTTGCGCAGCCTCTCGGCGTAGTTCTCGTCTCCAAGCATCAAATTCACTACTCGATTGTCGACGTGCTCAGCGGCAATAAGATTGTTGGGATCCGCCACATTGACTTCAGAAATCTGATTCGCCAGTGGGCCGGCTTCCTTTAGCATCCCGAGCACTCGCCGCACGCGCGCTCGCCGGTTCTCTAAACTTTCGGTCTCGCGAACTCCTCTGATGACCGGTAGGATGAACTTCGCGGCAACTCTCGGCCGGAGCAGGTATCCATCCTTATCAATGAGCGCGAGCTGCGACATGCCGTCCTTCGGATTCGCCCTCAAGCGAACGAAGGCAACAGGCGTGCGCTCGCGGACATGCGCTTTTATCGTGTTGGGCCAGATCTTCGATACAGTCGCTTCCTCCACCCAATCGATCGCCAGGAGCTGCTCGCGGCGCCTCTCGACCGGAACGAGATAAAGACTGCGGCCAAAATCCTCCGCGAACACGTGACGGATCTGGGAAGCCGACGCATAATGTATCCCTTCGACAATGAGATTCGGGCTCTGCCCGGGAAATTCATCCGCTTCCGTGACGCGGAAGCGATCGTCCTTGATGAGAAACTCTTCGGTGCGCCGCCAAGCGTACAGCGTGCCCATCATCAGGCAGAAGCCCAAACTCAGCCAAATAGCGAAGCGGCCCCACCGAATGCCGGCAAACAGAGATTCCTTCGCGGTATGAACGCGGTTTGTACGTTCCTCGGCTTCAGGCCGCCGCGCCATTCCCTTGCTCCCGCAATTTGCCAAGAATCCTTTCCGCTGCTTGGGACACGTTACCTGCGCCGAGCGTCACGATTAGATCGCCAGGCTGGGCTGCAGCCGCGATTGCTTCGATGGCCTCATCCATGCTCGCGGCGTAATGAACCGAGCGATGGCCGTACGATTGAACCTTCTCTAAGAGAGCCTCGGCTGTCACACCTTCAATCTCCGGCTCGGAGGCCGCGTAGATATCAAGCAGATACAAGTCGTCCGCTTGGTGAAACGCAGTCCCGAATTCGTCCAGAAGGTGTTTCGTTCGGGTAAAGCGATGCGGCTGAAACAATACGCGAATCGAATGATAGGGCGAGAGCCGCGCCGCGGCGAGCGTTGCCTTTACCTCTGTCGGATGATGCCCATAGTCGTCGACCACAGTGATTCCGCGCTCCACTCCGCGTACGGAGAACCGGCGGTCAACACCCTCAAACGAAGCCAAGCCCGTTCGAATGTCTATGAGCCGGACGTCGGTTTCCAAGCCCACGCCGATCGCTGCTGTTGCGTTCAGGACATTGTGCATGCCCCGAACCGCCACGTGGAATGTGCCGAGATCGTCACTCCGGCGGCGAACGCGAAAATTGCTTCCTGAAGGCGACAAATCGACATCCTGAATCTCTAAATCGACCTGCGCCGAGCGCCCGTACGTGACGGTGCGCCTTTGAATCGAGGGGAAGATTTGCTGCACGTTTTCGTCTTCCATGCACAACACGACCGCGCCGTAAAACGGCACTTTATTGACGAAATCCGTGAATGCGGCCTGAATCTCCTCGAGCGAGTTGTAGTGATCCAGATGCTCGCGATCTATGTTCGTGACAACCGCAATGATCGGCGCAAGCTTCAAAAACGAACCATCGCTCTCGTCCGACTCCACCAGCAGCATGTTGCTCTTGCCCACGCGGGCATTCGATTCCCCCATCGCTGCAACTCGTCCTCCGACGACAACAGTCGGGTCCATACCGCCAGCGTTTAAGATCGAGGCCACCATGGACGTAGTCGTCGTTTTGCCGTGGCTTCCGGCAATGGCTATGCCGAATTTAAAGCGCATTAGCTCGGCCAGTAACTCGCCACGGGGGATTACCGGTATCTGCACGCGGCGGGCTTCAGCAACTTCCGGATTATTGCGATCAAGCGCCGAAGTCACGACCACCGCCTTGGCTCCTTCGATGTTTTCGGCCCGATGACCCTGATAAATCGTCGCCCCAAGTCTCGATAGCCGTTCCGTAATTGGGCTCAGCCGGATATCTGATCCTGACACTTCGTACCCCAAGGTGAGCAGAACCTCGGCGATCCCGCTCATGCCGATGCCTCCAATTCCGACGAAGTGCACATGTTGGGGCTTAAACAACATTTCTCACACGTATTGTTTCGGCTTTCGGATGAGGTGTCAATGTGCAAAGCTGCCTTTTGCTGCTCTTATCTGGTTTTTTCTCGAAAGAGCAGCTTCTTCGAGTACATCCGCTGCGCGCTCCGCCGCGCCGGGTCGTGCAAACTGGCGTACACGGGCTCGCATGCGATCCAACTCCCAGGGGTTCTGACGAAGCGCCTCGACTTCCTGAAACAATCGCTGCCCGTTCATCTCCCGATCAAGCACCATTCGCGCCGCACTAGCTTCAACTAAGGCCTCAGCATTCTTGCCCTGATGATCGTCTGCCGCGAACGGAAGCGGCACCAGCACCGAAGCCATCCCCGCCGCGGCAATCTCGTTAACAGATCCGGCGCCCGCGCGCGCGACAACCAGGTCAGTTTCCGAAAAAGCTTTGGGCATATCTTCAATGAATGGCAGAACCGTCCCCTCAATTCCTGCACTTGAAAATGCTTCGCGCAATGACTCGTGTTCGGTTGCCCCGGTCTGATGCACAATCCGCACGGGCGCTTCACTTTTCCGAAACAGGTCCCAGCTTTCGCGTGACGCCCGGTTGAGGGTTCGAGCGCCGCGGCTGCCGCCCGTAATCAACACGGTAAAGGTCCCCTCGCGCTTCGGCGGAATCCGAAAGAACTCAGGGCGGATCGGCAAGCCGGTTACTTCGCACTTTCCTGCCGGAAACCACGCGCGTGTGGAGTCGAACCCCACAAGCGCCCGGTAGATCCACCGCGCAACCTTTCGAGTCGCAAAACCCGGAATCGCATTGGGCTCCATTACGACGAGGGGAATTCGACGAAGAAGTGCCGCCGCCATGGCTGGTCCCGCAACGTATCCGCCCATACTGAACACTGCGTCCGGGCGAAGACGTCCCAACAAACGCCAGGCACTTGCAATGCTCGCCGGCAGCAGCACTACCGTTTGGATTTGTTTGCGAAGTCCGACGCGCTTCAGCCCGCCGATGCGGATGAACTGTATTTCGAACCCAGCCTCCGGAACCAAACGCGATTCCATTCCTTCGCGAGTGCCGATGAAGGCGGATCTATGACCGCGCTCTTTCAAAACGCGCGCGACCGCCAGCGCAGGGAAGACATGCCCGCCGGTGCCGCCGCCAGCCATCACAAACGTGTACGGCAATCGTTCCTCGCCGGCCTATTCCCACTGATGAGCAAATGCCCCCGCTCGCGCCTATCCGGCATGCTCACTCACGCTTAAAAGCATTCCCATTAACACCAACGAGCTCAAAAGCGAGCTCCCGCCATAGCTGACAAACGGTAGCGGAATCCCTTTGTTCGGCACTAGATCCAGCACGACACTGATGTTGATGAACGCCTGCAAAACCACAACCACTGTCACGCTCAAAGCGAGGTATCGCCCGAATTCATCGGGTGCGCGAAAGTACGCTCGCATTCCGCGCCACAGCACAACCAGGAAGCCGCCAAGCAAGAAAATACAACCGAGCAAGCCGGTTTCCTCGCCCACAACGCCGTATATGAAATCGGTGTGTGCCTCGGGCAAATAGAGCATCTTTTGGCGGCTCTCCATCAAGCCGAGCCCTGTCACACCGCCCGATCCGACCGCGATCTTGGCTTGGCGCTGCTGATATCCGGGATCGCTAGTCGAAGCTGTCTGTTTTGCATAGCCGAGAATGTGTCCGTGCGGATCAATGATTCCGAGCAGCTTGTGGTTCTTGTCCATAAAGTCGATAGCGCGCGCCAGCCGGTAGGGTTTCATGACAATAAATCCCACCCCGAGCAGCACGCCCAAGACAGCGCAGACGATCAGGTAACGCGATTCCAGTCCCGCGACAAACAGCACCACCATGCTGGTTCCCACAAGCACAACCGCCGTTCCAAGGTCCGCGACGGCAACCGCCAGCGCCATCGCGCAGATCGAGACAGCAATTGGGCGCAGCGTGTGTTTGTCATTAATCGCGCCCAGCCTGCCGGAAAGGAAAAACGCGAGAAACAAGGCGAGCGCCGGCTTCGCCAGTTCGGATGGCTGGAGCGAAAATGGTCCGGCCTTCAACCAGCGATGGCTCGCGCTGTCCAGAAAGTAGACCACCAACAGCAGCAGCAACACAATTCCCAATCCGGCGAATGCGAATCTTGCGTCATTCCACCGCCTGTAATCCCGCTTCATGCAGTAAAGAAGGATCGCGAACGACACCACGGCCCAGCCCAACTGTCGCAAAAAGAAATAGGTGCCTGAGACGTGATATTGGAGCTCCGCCACAATCGATGACGCGCTATACACCATCACCAAACCGAAGCACACAAGTGTGAGCACTGTCAGGAATAGAATCCAATCTGTCTTCAGCCGCTGCGCCATTTGTTAAAACAATTCTGCCACCAACTGTTTGAATGTGGCTCCGCGGTGCTCGTAATTTTCAAACTGATCGAAGCTTGCGCAAGCCGGAGCGAGAAGCACAACGTCACCGGCAATCGCGTTCGCGTGCGCATACTTCACGGCCTTTTGTAATGTCCCGCAATCGGCTATTGGGACGGCATTATCCAATGCCTTCTTGATCAGTGGGGCTGCAGCATATGGATACGGCGGCTCCGCTCCGATCAGCAACGCCGCCTTCGCCCGCTCGCGAAGCGGATCGCGCAACGGCCGGTAATCGCTTCCTTTATCTTTCCCACCCAGGATGATCCATAAATTGCCGGAAAAAGCGGCAATGGCCTTCAATGTCGCGTCGACGTTGGTCGCTTTCGAATCGTTGTAATAGGTGACGCCGTCCAGCTCACGAACAAATTCGATGCGATGCTCGACGCCCGGGAACGATTGAACAGCCGGCCCGATAAGGTCAAGCTTCGCTCCCGCCAAGCGCGCCATCAGAGCCGCAGCCATGACATTCTCGACGTTGTGCAGACCCCGCAATTTGATCTGAGAGCGTCTCATGAAGGGCCGATCATTGAAACGTAATTCATCGCCCTTCATCGAGACACCTTGCGGGACTTCGCCCGACACACTGAACCAATAGACTTCCGCGTTCGTACGCTTTGCGAATTCCCGGCATCTCTCATCCGCATAATTCAAGACCGCCAGATCGCCCGATTGCTGTGTCTCAAACAATCGAGCTTTGGCGGCAGCATAACGCTCGACCGTGTAGTGCCGGTCTAAGTGATCGGGCGTCAGATTGAGACAGCAGCCAATCTCGGCCCGGAAATGGAAAATCGATTCGAGCTGAAAACTCGATAACTCCAACACATTCCACTGGTTGTCCTTCGAAGAGTCAATCATGGAGGCAGCAGCGGTTCCGATGTTGCCCCCGACCTGGCAAGCGATTCCACATTCGCTGAGCAGGTGTCCGGTGAGGGCGGTTGTGGTGGTCTTGCCATTTGAACCCGTGATGCCGATTACAGGGCCTCTCAGAAAATAGGAAGCAAGCTCGATTTCTCCGATCACCGGAAGACCGCGCTTTTTTGCCGGATCGAGCATCGGAAGATCGAACGGAACCGCGGGTGAGAGCACAATCATGTCGGCGAACTGCCCGTTGGGCGCGAAGTTCTCCGGCGCTTGCCGCACAACCGGCACTCCCATCCGATCGAACTTCGCTTGTTCTTCTGCCGCGAGCGGATTTTCATCCATGGCTTGAACACGCGCACCCTGTTTGATTAGCAACTCGACTGCTGCTATGCCCGATCGTTTCGTGCCGATCACTAGAATGTTTTTTCCCGCTAATTCCAAACGGCTTGCCTGTTATCTCAACTTGAGCGTCGCCAACGCGAACAGCGCCATTACCAACCCTGCGATCCAAAAACGAACGATGACTTTCGACTCCGCCCACCCCAACGCCTCGAAATGATGATGAATAGGCGCCATCTTGAAGATGCGCTTCCCGCCGCGCAGCTTGTAGCTCCCGACCTGCAGAATCACCGAGAGCGCTTCGAGGACGTAAATTCCTCCGATGAAGACCAACAGAATTTCCTGCTTAATGAGCACGGCGATGATTCCGAGCGCGCCGCCCAAAGCCATCGATCCTACATCGCCCATGAACATCTGCGCAGGATGGCAGTTGTACCAAAGAAAGCCCAACGAAGCGCCTACGATGGACGCGCAGAAAATCGTTAGCTCCTGCGAATTTGCCAATCGCGCCAAGTCCAAATAATCAGAGAATTTTGCGTGGCTCGAGACATAAGTCAGCGCCGTCATCGCACCCGAGGCGATGATCATCAGGCCAATTGCCAATCCATCCAGCCCGTCGGTCAGATTCACCGAATTCGATGAGCCCACCATTACGAAAACAATAAAAAGGTAGAAAGGCACGAAGGCCAGCGGATAGGTCCAATAACTCTTGGTTAGAGGCTCAATAAGCAAATCCGGCTTGAATTGCTTAAAAAACGGAACGTTGATGACGGTTGAGTACGCTTGATTCGCATGCAGCAGCAGCAAACAGAAGCCGATCACCATCGCACATGCCACTTGCGCCCAGAATTTCTGCTTTCCTGTCAACCCGAGGTTTCGCCGCTTCATCAGTTTCGCGTAGTCATCTACGAAGCCGATGCTTCCAAATCCAAGCAGACCGAGAAGAGCGATCCAAATATACTTGTTCTGGAGATTCGCCCAGAGTATCGTCGGAACCACGATGGATGCGACTATGAGCAAGCCCCCCATAGTCGGCGTGCCGGCCTTCCGGTGATGAGATTGCGGCCCCTCTTCCCGGATGTGCTGGCCAAAACTGAGGTCAGTCAATTTGCGGATCATCCAAGGGCCGAGCATGAGAGCCAAAAACAAGGCGGTCAGATTCGCGAGCGCCACACGCGTTGTAATGTAGCCGAACACGCGAAAAGCGGGAATATAGTTGTGCAGGACTTGAAACAACAGCCAGTACAGCATTGCCTATGCTTCCATTCTGGCGAGTGCCCGTTCGACATGCGTCCCGCGAGATCCTTTAAACAGAATCGCGTCACCAGCACGCGCGAAGGCGCGCAAAAACGAGCCAGCTTCTTCCGCCTCTTCGAAAAAATACGCGGCGTGATCATTAAGACCGGCTATTTTGGCTTCTTCAACCATGAACCGGCTCACGCCGCGCACCCCAATCAGCACATCGATTCCTGAGTTCGCAGCGTACCGGCCTAATTCGCGATGCAAAGCCTCGGACATGAGTCCGAGCTCGAGCATTTCTCCCAGCACCGCAATTCGACGCTGCGCCGGCTCATTCCGAAGCACGTCGATCATGCCGCGTGCCGCTTCGGGATTTGAGTTATAACAATCGTTCAGGACTGTGACGCCGCGCAACATGCGACGTTCTCCGCGCATTTCGCCGGGGGCGAGCGCGGCTACTTGGGACACCAGCTCGTGAACATCGATGTCGAAGATGCTAACGACCGCAAGTCCGGCAAGAATGTTCAGCAGATTATGGCGACCTGCCAGCTTAGTATGAAAGCGGACTCCCCGTGCGTTGAACTCTGTTCCTTCAGGGCTCATCTCGACATCCGTCGCACGCACGTCAGCGCCCGCGGACAAACCGTACGTGAGACTCGAGCCCGAATGCGCGGCGCGAAATGCGGCAACTCGCTCATCATCCGCGTTTAGGACCGCGATCCCGGTCGCGGGCAAAGAATCGATCAATTCCCGTTTTGCCGCTGCAATTTGCTCAATCGAATCGAACGCTTCAACGTGCGCAAAGCCAACGTTCGTCACAACGCCAATCTGTGGCTTGGCAATCGCGGCCAGCTTGCCAATTTCTCCGGGGTGGTTCATGGCAAGCTCAAGGACAGCCACATCAGCATCGGCCGGGATTCTCAGGATTGAAAGCGGCACGCCGATGTGATTATTCAGATTGCCAACCGTCTTTCCAACACGAAAACGAACGCTCAGTAGCTGAGCGATGATATCTTTCGTAGTCGTCTTCCCGGCGCTCCCGGTTATTGCGACAATCGGACGCCCCCATTTCCGCCGCGCCCAGCGCGCCAACTTCTGCAGAGCGTCTAGCGTATCCGCGACTTCAAGCAACATTCCGCCGCTAGTGTCCACCCGGTCGCTCACGACGGCCGCAACTGCGCCTAGCTTCAAGGCGGCATTCGCAAACGCATGGCCGTCGTACCGGTCGCCCTTGAGTGCAAAAAACAGATCGCCTGCGCGGACGGTTCTTGAATCAGTGCTCCAGCCGTGTACGCGCAAGTCGGCCGGCGCCGTCGTAGCGGACGGCCGGTGCCTTCGCGCGCTTAACGCCGCTTCTACTTGCGCGAGCGAAAACTCCATGCCAGCCTACGAATTCCTCGCGTTCTTAGCCTCGCCGGCCTGCTCTGGATTTCGCGCGTATCCTAACGCGCGCAGAATCCGGCGGGCCGTTTCGCGATCATCGAACGGAATCGGTCCATCTTTGAGAACTTGGTATGTCTCGTGTCCTTTTCCCGCTAGAATGACGATATCGCCTGGTTCGGCTACCTCAATCGCTTTGCGGATCGCGCGTTCGCGATCCGGTTCCGCAACGTTCGGAGTGTCATACCGCTTCAGCCCTACCATGGCGTCGTTCATGATGGTCAAGGGGTCTTCGCTGCGCGGATTGTCAGAAGTTAAGACAACATAGTCGCTCAATTCGGCCGCCGCCATCCCCATGAGAGGGCGCTTCGAACGGTCGCGGTCGCCTCCGCAGCCAAAAAGCGTAATCACACGCTTCGGGTTCGTGCCCCGCGCGGCCGCGATTACGTTGCGCAAAGCGTCATCGGTATGCGCATAATCCACGACGACCATGAACGGCTGTCCTTCTTCGACCCGTTCAAATCGTCCGGGAACTCTTGCCAATTCCTGTATGCCTTTCTGAATTTCTTCTTCGCCCAAACCATGCGCGAGCGCTGCGGCACAAGCTAGCAGGATGTTGTAGACATTGATGCGCCCGACCAATCTCGATTCAACCAGGAATCGCCTCGCACCAGCTTCTACAACGAAGCGCAAACCGGCGAATGAGGACTCGACATCGCGCGCCCGCACCCACGTCTCGTGTCTGCCAGGCGCCGGCGGCTGATCGATGCCGTACCAGTGAATCCGGGTTTCGGGCGATATTTCCAAGCGCCGCGCGCCCTCATCATCGGCGTTGAGTATTGCGTAACGCGGCGGCCGGCCAGCCTCAGGCCTAAAGAGCAGTTGCTTTGCCGCGAAGTACGCTTCCATCGTGTGGTGGTAATCGAGATGATCGCGCGTGAAATTTGTGAATCCCGCGGTATGAAACTCTATCGCGTAGATTCGCCCGAGGTCCAAAGCATGTGAGGAGGCTTCGAGCGTCGCATGCGTTCCGCCCATTTCCTCGAGCTCGTGAAACATCCGGAACAGATCGAGCGACTCGGGCGTTGTGTTCACCGCCGGCAGGACGCGCCCAGCAAGCTGGTATTCAATGGTTCCGATGAGCGCGGTTGTTTTACCGGCGGCACGCAGGATGGAATCGATCAGGGAGGTGCTGGTCGTTTTTCCATTCGTCCCCGTAATAGCGGTGAGGGCCAGGCGCTGGTCGGGGTAATTATAAAAATTTTTGGAAGCGAACGCGAGCGCATGCCGCCCATGCGTTACTTGAAGCCAGGTATAGGTAAAGCCGCCCGGCTTGGGCCGGTCGCTTATCACGGCGAGAGATCCCGCCCCAACCGCAGCATTGGCAAACTGCGCGCCGTCCGTTTTTGCTCCTGAAAACGCGAAGAACAGGTAGCCCGGTCCAACCTTACGGCTGTCGTAAGCGAGACCTCGCACCTCCTGATCTAATAGCTGGTCGGGGACCCGCGAAACGAGTGGCACTCCCTCCAGCACGCGGTTCAGATCCATTTCGCATGCCTCAGCGCGCAAACCTCACCCGAATATGCTCACCGGGAATGAGGGACGTACCCGGAGCGGGACTCTGTTCACGCGCTAATCCGTCGCCGAACATATCCACTTGAACGCCATTCTCCGCAGCGTCTTCAATCACGTCCTTGACGGTTTCGCCTAGGAAACTTGGGACCTTTCCATTTGGGCTCGCCGCCTCTGAGGGCGATTCACCTTCTGCGGCGACCGCTTCCTGCATATCGCGCTCCGTCAGTGGATTACTCAATTCGGCAAGGGGCAGATCGTCGACGTCCTCGTCCTTCAATTTGCTCTTCAATTTGGCTTTGGCTTGATCTGCTTTCAGCGCGGCGGCCTCTACTTCCTCCGGCACATCGCGTTGAATATCCATTAACCGGAGGGCCGTTGCCATGACGGTTTGAAACGCGGGGCCAGCCGCGGAACCACCGTAACCGGCCTCTCCCGTAGTTCCGGTCACCGTCACGGCAATCACCACTGCGGGATTTTCCAACGGAGCGAACCCCAGAAACGATGCGTTGTATCTGTGCGTGTAGACGTGATGCGAGAAATCATAGATCTGCGCAGTTCCGGTCTTCCCGGCCAAGCTGTAACCGGTGATGTGAAGCGCGTGGCCTGTCCCCCCCGGCATTGTGACGCGGTGCATCATCATCCGCATTGTCATGACGCTCTCCGGCCTTAACACTTGGACGGGAGGCGGATATTTCATCACTTCTTTCGCGTCACCGGGAGCTTGTTTCCAAGCTATTAAATGTGGATGCACAAGGAATCCGCCATTCGCAATGACGCTGCCTGCTTGCGCAAGTTGCACCGAAGTCACGCTGATCTCGTGCCCCATTGGCACCGAGCCGATTGAGGTCGGCTGCCAACGCCTGAGTGGCCGGACCATTCCCGGAGCCTCCGCGGGTAGCTCGATTCCGGTTCGACGCCCGAACCCGAACCGGCGGATGTACTCATACAGATTCTTGTTGCCCACGGCGATGCCGATCCGAATCGCTCCGATATTGCTCGATTTGGCGAGCACGTCCTCCATGGAGAGGGCAGAGTACGACTTGTGATCGTGCACAACGCGCCCAAAGATCGTGATCGATCCGTTGCCGCAGTTGATGATGGTCTCCGGGCGCAGATTCGTGGTCTCGAGCGCGGCTGAGAGGGTAATCACTTTGAATACTGAGCCCGGCTCGAACGGAGCGACGACGGCGAGGTCTTCGCGCCCATGCGGCTGCTCACCAGCATGCAGGCGTTCGTTTGGATCATAGGCGGGATAGTTCGCCAGCGCCAGAACCTGGCCCGTTTTTGGGTCCATTGCCACAAGGCTCCCGTGCACGGCGTGGTTATCGATAACTGCAGTTTTCAGAGCCTCTTCGGCAACTTGTTGCAGCTCGCTGTCGATAGTTAGCCCAATATTCTTGCCGATTATCGAGGCTTTCTCAATCTCGGATGCATAGGCTCGCTGCTTGACATCTATCTTGACGCGCATCAGGCCGGGTTTTCCGGCAAGCTCTTTATCCAATTTGAGCTCGATGCCTGCCGCGCCCTTTCCTTCTCCGCCGATGTTACCCACGACGTGCGCCGCCAATTGGCCGTTGGGGTAACTCCGCAAACTTCCTTGACGGATTTCCAGCCAATCCAACTTCATCCCGCGTAACGCGTCCGCCTTTTCATCGGAAACGTGCGGATCGACAACAAAATATCCGTGATGGTGCTTCGATTCTGAGGCAGCTTCCAGGTCTTTCTCCAAAGTTGCTGCATTTAAGTCCAGGATCCGCGCCAGGAGCGCCGCAGCGATCTCCTTGTTTGGGATGCGCTTCGGATTGACAACTACGAACTCGGAAGGCGAGCTGATCGCAAGATAGTTTCCGTTCCGATCGAGAATAGCGCCACGCGGCGCATCGGTGAGCTCGAGCTTCTCTTGTTGAGAAGCGCCGAGTTTTACATATTGTTCGTGCGCGAAAACTTCGAGGTCGAGCAGCCGAAGCAGGATAATCGCTGCCCAGCCGCACAAGACGAGCCCTGCGATGAGCAATCGCTCGGTCGATTGTGTCACCGGCACAAAAGGCGCTCGTTCTATCTCCATTTGATGCCGATACAATGCGCGCGAGAATCAGCGGCGGGTCAAGTGAAGCTTATTGGGGGCTCGCCTCCACGGCGGCCGGCAGGCGGTTTCGCGCATCAGCTTTCGTCTTGCTATCCAGATACTGAACCTGCTGGGCTACAGGCTCGACCATTTTGAGCGATTTCGCCAATTGCGCCAACCGCGCTGGATTGAGTAGCTTGGCTTCTTCGAGATCCAACGCTGCGCGCTCCTGTTGCAGCTTCTGCTGCTCCTGCTTCAGGGTCTGCACGGAGAACCCGGTCATTGTGTTGTACGCGGCGGGCATGAGACCTGCAATCACCAACATGGCAGCAGCGAAGCCAGTTGTCACAGAACGCGTGCGCGCACGTCGCGCGAGCGGGTCGGCTGCCCTAATCACGGAGCTATTGTCGATCCGTTTCACAAATAAAAACACGTCCTCATTCGCGATGGGACGCAAGCGACACGAGTCTGCACGCGTCCATACCGCCGGCCGTACATCGGCCAATTCACTTACCGCGACGAAACGATTTACCAAACTTGCCAGCGACGCCATGTTCCTTCACCTGTTTACGAAACCTATTCGACCCGAACCATCCGCCTGTCAACGCCGTCCTAGTTCAACTCGACCGCTCGCAGCTTTGCGCTTCGCGACGCGGCATTCCCGGCAACTTCTTCTTTGCTCGGCCTGACAACATGCTTTGTCAAGATTTGTACCTGCCCGGTCCGAGCTAACGATTGAAACCTTTGCTTTACCTTGCGGTCCTCAAGCGACATGAATGTCAGTACTACGAACCGCCCTCCCCTCCGAATCCGCTCCGGCGCCACCCGAAGCAGCTCGTCCAATTCCTCCATCTCGCCGTTCACTTTCATCCGCAGCGCCATAAAAGTTTGCGTTGCGGGATGCAGTCTCCCCGTTCGCGGCACGGCCGTTTCGATCACCTCCGCCAAGCGGCCGGTCGTCAAAATTGGCCGCGCGCGAACGATTGCTCTGGAGATTCTCCGCGACCTCCTTTCTTCGCCGAGCTGATAAATCAAGTCGGCGAGCGCCTTTTCAGGCAGTTCGTTCACTAAATCCGCTGCCGTCGTGCGCTGGCTTCTGTCCATTCGCATGTCCAGGGGTCCATCCTCTATCAACGAGAAACCGCGTTCGCGACTACTCAATTGATAGCGGCTGGCCCCCAGATCTGCGAGCACCCCATCCACCAGCTCGACACCGTTCTCCTTCAACCCAATTGGAAGGTTCGAAAAGGGTCCGCAAAAAAACCGAATTCGCTTAGATTGCCCGGCGGTTTTCGCGCGCGCTATTTCTAGCGACTCCGCATCCCGGTCGCAGGCAATTACAAAACCGCTTTCCAGCCGCTCGGCGATAGCTTTTGTATGCCCACCCAGGCCGGCCGTCGCATCGACGTAGACTCCATCCGGCCGAATCGCGAGATACTCGAGCGATTCCCTCAGCATCACCGGATAGTGCCGGACGAGAGCTATGGGTTCGCTGCGCTCGGGATCCATACATACGAGCTATCGCAATCCCTTCTTCTCTAGCGTCTGCAGCTTGTCGTCCAGCCCTTCCATCGCCTTCGCCAGCCGCTGCTCGTAAACGTCGCGGCCAATCACATCGATTCGCTGCTTGAAGCAGCGCAAAAATACCTGCTCGTTTTCGAGCTTCAACGTCCGCCGCAGATCGGTCGGCACCAGCACACGACCCTGCGGATCGATATCCGAATCCGCGCCGAAGTGATAGGCGATGAACGCCACATCCTCTCTGACGTCGGCATCGTCGCCCGCTTCCTCCAGCATGGTTTCGGCTTGCCGCCATGCCGAGAGCGGATAGATCCTCGCAGTCGACCCATTCAGGGTCGTGACAAAAACACGGCTCTCCCCCAACCCAGCGAGATATTGCGTGATCGCCGAGGGCAGCTTCAAGCGCCCCTTTTCGTCTACACGAGCGCTGAGAAAGCCACGAGGGGCCTGCACCGGCGAGGGCGTGCTGTCTCGAGCGCTGTCTTCTGCCACTTCCGACCACTTCAGACCACTGGATAGATAGTTGCATGCTTTGTTGAACTTTGCAACGAATTTTTTCGATCGGATTTCTCCTAAGTAGTTGATTCGCCTTTGTTTCGCCTCCGTCCAGTGCCTGCCTAGTATTCCTCTTTGCATTGCAGAGTTCTTTGTGGTAGCCTCGAAGCATGTTCAAACCCGCAGCACTTGTCGCGCTCGCTGTCATCCTTGCCGCGTTGCCTGCTTGCACCCCCCAACCTGACGATCCGCTTGGAAAGGCTGCTGTTCAAGGCAATCTCACCGAGATGAATCGTATACTCGCCGAGAATCCGAGTATTGATGAGCGAAACAGCGCGCTTGTTTGGGCGGCGCGTTTCGGTCAACCTGAATCCATTTCACTTCTGGTGAAGAACGGGGCCGACCCTAACACCACGTGGGGCGTAAACGATTGGACACCGCTAATGCACGCAATCCATAAGGATCAGCCGCGCGCCGTAATCGCGCTCTTAAACAGCGGCGCAAATGTCAATCTCGCGGGAGGTCGCGGCGGAACTCCGCTGACGATGGCAGCCGGTTACGGTTACACAGATATTGTGCGGATCCTGCTCGATCACGGGGCGAACGCGCACGCGGTTTCATCAAGCGGCGAGAATGCTCTTGACGCCGCACTCAGTGGATCAACCGACATCGATCGCTTCACATGGGGAAGCTGTCAAGGTGAGACCGTGCGCTTACTCCGGCAAAGAGCGCCTGATTTGCGTCCCAAAGACTCCGCGAAATTGAAGAAATGTTCGTGAGTGATGCCAGGCGGCGCCCCGCTCATGTGACATAAATAGAAACATGACACGTAGAACCGCACATATACTCACCGCTGTTTCTCCTTTGATCGCACTCACGCTTTGGGCTCAGGGACAAAACAGAGTCAGCCCGCACGAAACTGTTTCTGTTGACCTCGATGGGAAGAAAATATCGATCACCTACGGCCGGCCCTCTCTGAAAGGGCGCCATGTCGGCGAGGAGGTCGCGCCTTATGGAAAGGTGTGGCGCCTCGGCGCGGACGAAGCCACGAAAATCAGCGTCAACGCGAACACTACAATCTCGGATGCCTCGGTCGAACTTCTGCCCGGCAGTTATGCTCTATTCGCGATTCCGGGGCAGAACAAGTGGACCATGATTGTGAACAAGGTCGCGGATCAGTGGGGTGCGTTTAAATATGATCAATCCCAGGATCTCGGGCGCTTCGATCTCAACGTAAAACAGCTCGCCTCGCCGGTTGAGCAGTTTACGATTAAGCTCGACAAAGAAGGAAACAACACGGCCCGCCTCACGCTGGAGTGGGACAAGGCTTCAGTCTCAACGACCCTGAAGGTGCAATAGCTCGCTCCGCGCGCCAATTCGGCTGAATTCACTGTGGGCGCTGCGTCAATATTGACGCCCGGCCTATCCTTGTCCTTTGCGCTTCCAGACCGAGCTGCCCCGTTTCCCAAAAAAAGTTTACAAGAAACGTCAGCACTGCAATAAACCAGCAGAACACGGTTGGGTAAATCAACCAATTCCTGCTGTATGGCCAGAAAGGAAGGCAAATAATGCCCAATATAAAGAAGGCCAGGGATACGATTCTGAAGTCCATAGGAACCTCTCTCGTTAGATTTACCCCCAGGACTGCCGTTACCGCAGTCTCGATTGGGTTTGGTTTGCTAGGATTCCTGGCGATCGCCGGTTCATATCACGAGCAAGCCGCTAGCGCGAAGATTCCGCTTGGCTTCACACCAAGCTCATTCAGCAGCGAGAGCCGGTGGGAAGAGCAGCTTATGAGCACGGTCAGCCCGCAGCGCTGCCGAACGTATCTTCGAAAGCTGACCTCAGAGCCGCATGTGGCGGGCACGGCCGGCGACCGGCGCGTGTCCGAGTATATTGCCAGTGAATTTAGGAAAGACGGCCTTGAAACTGAATTGGTTGAGTATAAGGTCCTGCTTTCGTATCCCGAGTACGTGAGCTTAGAAATGGTCGCACCCGACAGAAGGCGGCTCGCGAATCCCGAACCGCCGATTTCCGGTGACCGCGATACTGAAGTTTCCGATCCAATCGCCCATATTCCCTGGAACGCGTATTCACCGTCCGCCGACCTCACCCGTCCAGTTATCTATGTGAACTACGGCCGCCCCGAAGACTACGACCGGCTTGAAAAACTGAACGTGACCGTCAGGAATCGCATTGTTCTGGCTCGCTATTTTCACGGATATCGCGGGGGCAAAAGCCTCGAAGCGGAAAAACGCGGCGTGGCGGCGGTCATCGTCTATTCCGATCCCGAGGAAGATGGAGCGGCGAAAGGCAAAGTGTATCCGGATGGCCCGTGGGGCCCGTTATTCCACTTCCAGCGGGGCGCGACCGTGTACGATTTCATCGCCCCGGGCAATGCCGAACCAAGAATTCTTCCGAAGATTCCGATGATTCCGCTTTCTGCCGCAGATGCGAAAGAGATTCTCGGTGCCATGCGCGGAAGGGAAGCTCCCGGCGAGTGGCAAGGCGGGCTGCGATCATCGATCGGGCCGTATCACATGGGCGACGGCAACACGCAAGTTCACTTTTCGGTGGGATTGGAGAATCGCGTGACTCCGATTTGGGACGTGATCGGGCGAATACGAGGCACCGAGGAACCGGAGAGACTTCTGGTCCTTTCCAATCATCATGACGCGTGGGTTTACGGAGCTGTCGACCCGGGAAGCGGCACGGCGACGATGCTCGAGCTCGCGCGAGCATTCGGAGAAATGCTGCGATCCGGATTTCGGCCGCGCCGCACGATTCTTTTCGGCAGTTGGGATGCCGAAGAATTCACGCTAACCGGGTCGACCGAATGGGGGCAGCAACACGAAAGCGAGCTGCGTCAGAACGGCGTAGTCTGTCTAAATGTCGACTCTGCGACAAGCGGCGACAAATTCACCGTGAGTACGGTGCCCAGCATGCTTCGCGCTATTATCGAGGCCGCGCAGGCGGTCCGGGAAGCTGATACGAAGCACTCCGTCTATGAGGGTTGGAAGCAGCAGCGGAAGGCCGCAGGAAACATTCGCAGTTATCGCGTGGAGGGCGCTTCGAGCGCGGGCGTTCCCTTCGGCGTACTGGGAGGCGGATCGGATTTCATGGTGTTCTTACAGCATGATGGCGTGCCTTCGCTCGACATGATTTTTGATGGGCCTTATGGCGTTTACCACTCCCTCTACGACGATTTCGAATGGATGAGCCGCTTCGGCGATCCGACGTTTGTCTATCACGCTACGATGGCGAACTTATGGGGAGTGCTTGCGCTGCGATTCGCGAACGCAGATACCGTGCCGCTCGACTATTCGTTGTACGGGCGGGAAATCGAGTCCTATTTAAAGGAGATCGAGAAAACTGCGCCTGCCGCCATGCGGCGCGAACTAGCGTCGCTCGTAGAGAAATGTCATGCGTGGCAACAGGCGGCAACAGAGCTGACAGATATGGAGAAGAGTCCCGCCGAAGCACTCAATCGCACGCTCATGGATGAAGAACGCGCGCTGCTATCGGAACACGGAATCCCGGGCCGCCCCTGGTTCCGGCACTTGATCTACGCTCCGTTGCCAAGCTATGAGGCGGAGACGTTGCCGGGCCTGCGCGAAGCGCTCGTCGCGCACGATCTCGACCGGGCTGTCGCACAAGCGCGCGAACTCGGCGCAGCCTTTGACCGCGCGACGGAGCTTTGTCACAAGGCTGAAACAACTCGCGCATACTATTGAAATATTGTGGAACACCATCCAACACAGGACGTTGCGGTAGAAGCGCTTCCGGGCAGCCGCGAAGGCGTCACCATAATCAAGCTGAGCGGGCCGCTCACGATGCATAATTTTTTCGAGTTTCAAAGCTTGACTCGGAAACAACCAGCGCCGCCTGTCCTGCTGATCGATCTCACGGATGTACCCTACATCGATTCCGCGGTGCTCGGCAGCTTCGTCGGCGTGCATGTATCGTGCGATAAAACCGGCCGAAAATATGCGCTTGTGAACCCGAACGAGCGCTTAAAGAAGCTTTTCGCGATGTCTAATCTCGGTGATCTTTTTGTGATTTATTCGAACATCGCGGAGGCGGAGCGGGCCCTGAGCTGACAACCGGCTGTGAAAGGTCGCAAATCCGATATTGAAGGCGAGCACCTGAGGCGCGTACGCCGAATTTGCACCAGTCTTCCGGGAACGTCTGAGAGACTCTCCCACGGTGAGCCGACCTTTTTCACCGGTAAGAAGGTATTCGCAATGTTCTCGAATAATCACCACAATGACGGCCACATCGCGGTCTTGCTACCCGCGCCGCCGGGAACGCAAGAAGCACTCATGAGCGCAGAGCCGGAAAAATTCTACAGGCCGCCATATGTCGGCGTGCGCGGCTGGATCGGTATCGATCTCGATCAGATCAACGATGACGAGCTCGCATACTATATTCGCGAGGCTTGGTGTCTAATTGCGCCTAAGAAGTTGCAATCGATGTAAGGCCAGTTGAGATGCGGCTGGAGGCGGTTCATGGCGGATTCGGATGAGGAGCTCGGTACGTCGCACTTGTTCCGAAGGCTGGTTAAACGACGGAGCGGAGACCTAGATGTTTCGTAAACGGATCGAAATCCCGGTCACTGTGCAAAAGGTCATGATTGCTTTCGATGCATTTCGCGGCAATGATCGAGTCGATAGTCTTGCGCACCGTAATACCCATTTGACGTAGCGTCCGGAAGTGTCGCGCCGCCTGAATGGCGGTATTCTGCCCTCCCAACTCTATGACGGTCAGGGAAGTCAAAAGCTTCATTGCTTGCTCGAAGTCCCGTTCATCGTCGAAACCCTGCAGGACCTCGGTCAAGATCAGGTCCCCAATAGCTAAAGGTTCGGACCCAAGTAGAGCGTGGAGCCTATCGGTTTGGGGGGTTAATTGATCCATTGAAGTAGTCGATCCAAACGCTTGAATCGACAATGATCAATCGCCGGCCCTCATGGTTTCGAGATCGCCATCCCAGTGTAGTTTTCCACGGAAGCGCCGGATGCGCGCCTGTTTGCGTAGCCGTAGCAAGGTCCGCAAGCCGAGTTCTACGGCTTCACGTTTGGTCTTCAAACCAGTCGCGCGCAAGGTGTCGCGCATGAGCTTATCATCTATGACAATGTTCGTTCTCACCGTGTGTATCCTGATGTCACCTCATACACATTTTCGCAGGGCCGATTTCGCACTCACGCTCCAATCAAACCGATGGCAGCGATTCGGCTTACGCGCGGGCCGGGCAAAATGATTCCGGTGAGATTCAGCGGGTCCGCATTTCCGACAGCAACCGGGTCCGGTTTTTCGGCCTGGCGGCGCATGCTCCGCAGCAGCTCGATAGCTTCAGGGCGGGCGAACTGTTCGCCCGTGAAACCCGACACAAAGCGCCCGCCGCGAATCTCGCCGCGCGCTTCCATGCGTCGAAGCACCGGAAGCAAATCCCGCCACGGCGGAGACAATGTTTCGCGCACTAACAAATCGCGCAGCAGCACGCCCCATCTTGTGAGCAGTTGGCGGGCAAAGTGCTCCACTCTTTCCTCGCGAGATACGGAATGAGATGTATGCCGCACTAGCGCCCAACGTCCGGCGGCATGACGGGGACGCTTCTGACCGCCTCGGCCCTCACCGCTGCGCCGCTTCGGATCGATGAGCGCGCGCAGATTGTCGAACCCATCCGCGGTAACAAATCCTCCCGCCAACAATTCCCAGAGTCCGTCTTCTACCTCGCTCGCCAGGCGCCCGGTCTGCCTGCGCAGATCGATGAAGAAGCTTGCTCCATTTCGCTCCAGAGCAAGCAAGACATCTTTTGCGGGATGCGAAAGCGCTGATGGATCCCCCGGCCCGGTCGCGCCCATAATCCAGTCTGCATCTTCCCGCAAGAAAAGCGTCACCGGCGCAATCCGTGTCGGCCGTACGCGGCGATTTTCCGCGAGCGCCGGATGAGGTGATACGCGCGCCCACATCACCTCTCCGGCAAGGCATAGCTCGTCGAGAAAATCGGGATGATATTTAGCAATTCGCCGCGCCAGAATCTCCGATTCCCAAGCGGCCGCTGGAATCTCGTAACCCTGCAATTGCCGGATGATTTGCAGCGTTCCGTCCGCACCGTGCAATTGTGTTCCGGGCGAGACGTGGTGCCAGCTCTGCAGGAAGCGTTCAAAATCGAGGGCTGTAACCGGCTCGATTTCCTTCCGCAATCTGCCGAGCGTTGCGCGATGAATGCGTGCAAGGATCCGCCGGTTGCACCACTCGGTCTCACTCTGCGGATCGCCTTCTCTGTTGCGAAAATGCCCGCGCAGCACTTGTCCTTGCGCCTCCAATTGCAACAGAGCCGCTTCAATTTCCTCGAGAGTAAACGCCAGCTTTTCCGATAATGCGGGGGCAGTCGCGGGTCCGGTGGATTCCATCCAGCCCTGCAGCACCGCGTGCGCGTCACCGGCGACAGGCAAGCGTTCCGTGGCGATCCAAAAAGCGGATCCCTCGCGAGTGATCGTGGAAGCTCGACCATCGGCCGCAAGCTCGTCATAGAATGCCTGCCATTCCGGAACGGGAGGCATTCTCACTAAGGTCAGCAAGGCGTCGTGCAGCTCATCAGCATCCCGGGCCTCCGGCCATGACTCCTCTGAAATTTGCTCGATCACTGCCGGATCGAGCACGCCTTCTCCCCCGGTTACGTCGGTGCCCAACGTCTGACGCAACTGCACTGCTCGCGTGCGCCGTTCTTCGAGCGGAGCGTCGTCCAAGAACGCGTACGGATTTGCGTTCAAAATCTCGTGAGAGAACTGCGAAGCTTGTGCCGTATCGATTGCCGCTGCGCGAATACGCCCTTCCTCAATCGCTGCTAGAATCTCACGCAGTCCGTCCACATCCATCGCCTCGCGCAGGCAGTTATCGATGGTTTCCTTCACTAGCGGATGATCGGGAATGCGAATCGGACCGGTTAAGTTCTCGGCACACGCAACTTGGTCCGGGAATACGGAAGCGAGAAGGTCGTCGGCGCGCATGCGCTGAATCGGCGCAGGAACACGCCCACCGTTGCGGAATCGCAAAATTGCCAGCGAGCGCGTCGTATTCCAGCGCCATCGCGCGCCAAACATTGGCGCAGTAAGCAGCGCTTGCCGCAATACGTCTTCGACAGTCGCGGATTTTAAGAATGCGAAGACGAGCTCGAGCGGAAACGAATGCTGATCGCTTAGGGACAGGACCAGCCCGTTATCCGTTGCCGCAGCTTGAAGCTCAAAGTTGAAGGTGCGACAAAAGCGCTTTCGCAGAGCAAGTCCCCAGGCCCGCATAATCCGCGAGCCAAACGGGGCGTGCAAAACAAATTGCATGCCCCCAGCCTGGTCGAAGAAACGCTCCGCGACAACGGTCTTCTGCGACGGCAGCACGCCTAGCTCGGCTGCTCCGGCCCGAACGTATGCCACAGCCTGCCTCGCGCCCGCTTCGTCGAGTCCGCAATCATCTATAAGAAACGCCGGCACCGGTTCCGCATCGGCGATGATGAGCTCACGGACCTCTGCTACTTCCGCCGATAGTTCGCGCGACCGCCCTGGAGCTTCGCCTAGCCAGAACGGTATGGATGGCGCGGCGCCGTGAGCATCCTCTACTCGCACGCGCCCCGGCTCCACTCGCTTAATGCGCCAGGAGTGGGTTCCAAGCAGAAACACATCTCCCACCAAGCTCTCGACCGCAAAGTCCTCGTCCAGAGTCCCGACGGCTTTCGCATCCGGCTCGGCAATTACCGCATAATTCGCGTTTTCCGGAATCGCGCCGCCCGAAGTGATTGCCGCTAAACGCGCACCCCGGCGCCCCTTCACGCGCCCGTTCACTCGATCCCGATGGAGCAGCGCACCGCTCCTGCCGCGAGAAGTCGCGAAACCTTCAGAAAGCATCTCGATCACGTCGTCGAAATCTTCCCGCGCAAGCGTGCGATATGGATAGGCGGATCGGAAGAGCCGGTACAGATTATCCTCCTTCCACGGCTCCGCCGATGTTGCCGCAACAATCTGCTGCGCGAGGATGTCGAGAGCATTTTGAGGAATCTCGATTCGCTCAAGGTCTCCTTTCCGAATCGCCGAAACGAGCGCCGTGCATTCAATGAGCTCATCGCGCGTGCTCACAAAAATCCGGCCTTTCGGTTTCGCTCCGACCCAGTGCCCTGAACGTCCGATCCGCTGCAGCGCCACTGCAATCGATCGAGTCGAGCCGATCTGGCACACGAGATCCACGGTGCCGATATCGATACCAAGCTCCAGCGAAGCCGTGGCTACGACGGCCCGCAGCTCGCCGCGCTTCAATCGCGACTCGGCTTCCAATCTCAAATGGCGAGATAGGCTTCCATGATGAGGAAGCACGACATTTTCACCCAGCCGTTCCGCGAGGGCGTGCGCAACACGCTCGGAGAGACGCCTCGTGTTCACGAACACGAGCGTGGTGCGGTTCGTGACAATCAATTCCGCCACACGGTCGTAGATCTCGTTCCACATCTCCGTGCTCGCCACGGGTCCCAGTTCGTCCCGCGGAACCTCGACGGCGAGCTCCATCTCGCGCCGGTGTCCGACATCTACAGTTCGCGTCTGGTCGCCCAAAAGCCGGGCCACTTCCTCGATCGGCTTCACAGTTGCCGAAAGCCCGATGCGTTGCGCCCGCTTTCCGGTCAGCGCGTCGAGCCGGGCCAGAGAAAGCGCCAGATGCGAGCCGCGCTTGTCATCTGCCATCGCGTGGATCTCGTCGACTATAACCGTCGAGGTGGTTCGCAGCATCTCCCGGGATCGCCCGGCAGTTAGTAAGATGAACAGCGATTCCGGCGTCGTGACCAGCACGTGCGGAGGCTTCTTGAGCATATGCGTCCGCTCGAGCATGGTTGTATCGCCCGTCCGAACAGCGGTTCGAACCGGCATTAGAGGAATACCTGCGGCCGCAGCTCGCGCGGCAATTTCGGCCAGCGGCACCTCGAGATTCTTATGAACGTCGTTGCTCAGCGCTTTCAGCGGCGAAATGTAGACCACTTGCGTGGTATCAGCGAGATTCTGCGCCCGCGCCGCACGCACTAGCCTGTCGAGACAGATCAGGAACGCGGCGAGCGTTTTGCCGGAGCCTGTCGGAGCGGAAATGAGCGTATCCTGCCCCGCCGCGATTTCCGGCCATCCGAGCTCTTGCGGCTCAGTAGGCGCGCCAAAACGCTCGGTGAACCAAGCTTCAATGATCGGATCAAAAAAAGACAGAGACACCGATTCCCGCCTCTCTCCAGAATGCCGCAACTCGGGTTGGTTGGATCGGGTCGTTTGCGCTTTTAGCGCCACTTAATGTTGCAGCCGATGCTGGGAATCTGGTTTGGATTTACTGGCTCGCCGTTCAGTAGTGCGTCGATCGCGTCACGCAAATCGCGGCCGGTTACCGGTTGCCCATTGCCCGGACGGCTGTCATCCAATTGGCCGCGATACGCCAGTTTGCGATTTTGATCGAAGAGAAAGAAATCCGGCGTGCAGGCGGCCGAATACGCGCGGGCGACATCCTGGCTTTCGTCGTAGCAAAACGGAAAAGTAAATCCGACTTCGGATGCCATCGCGGCGAGGCTCTCGGGTGCGTCGTCGGGATATGTATCGGCGTCATTCGACGAGATGGCGACAATGCCGAGCGATTTTCCGGCATAGTCCTTGCCGAGGCGGGACAGCTCGTTCTGGACATGCGCAACGAACGGGCAATGCCGGCATATGAACATGATGAGGAGCGCTTTTTTGTCGCGGAAGTCTTCGAGGCTGATCTTTTTTCCAGAGACCACATCGGGCAACTCGAAAGGAGGGGCCGCCGTCTCCAGTGGAAGCATGGTCGATTCTGTGCGTGCCATATCAACGACAGCGTAACAAGCACAGCCGCTTCACAACAGTCAGTAACGACCTGCTGCTGTCGTGAATCAGTTCAGTTCTGCGAATCTTAGGAAATCTCTCGCACCACACGCATCATTTGGGTGTTCAGTTGCTGGACCTGATGCCTAACTGCGGGATCGATGTCGGGCCAGTGGAGCACGTATTCTCCCTGTTCGGAGAAAATTAACGCCCAAAGTATGTAGCATACGCAAGTGAGAAAAAGGAAAGCCGTTTCGACCGTTCGCTCCAGCGCCTGCTCCAAAATGTTGCCAATCGCGAATTGAAAGAGGGAAGTCAGCCCAAAGAATACGGTTAACAGGCTCAAGTGAGCGATCGAATTGCTGGGCATTCGCTGGAGGGGGCTTGGGAAACGACTTAGGAAGGCACATGTCGCAACGGTTGCGCACGTAAGGACGGTGGCCACCGACCGCTCAGCGATTGCGGCGAACCCGACCCATGGTGAGTAGAATGCACCGTCATAGGCGTGATGGTTGATGGCGAAAGAGACTACAAGCCCCGCGATTGTCCCGGCGGCGTATAACCATCCCGCAAAAGCTCCGATACCCGTATAGAATTTCGCCAGCGAAACATATGCCGCGATAGCGGCCGCGATCTGCGAAAGCAGAAAGGGGAACATCGTAATAACCCAGATTTGCGAATACAAGGCGCTTTCCGGAGCCAGCGCGGCGAGCCATACATCGCGCACCACGCCAACAAAGAGCATGATGCTGAAGCACGGATAGCGGAGGATCAGGTTTTCGCGATACATCTTTGCCAGGAGCACGACCGGCAAAGCGATGGAACTCCACAAGATTGTTTCGCTAACCACTTGCAACCTGTCCAGCGGGGTTAATTACGTATGTGCAGGCACGCAGTAATCAAAAAAGATGGATCCGAACATTTTTAGCCCGGCGTCCTGCGCGAGCCGGGACGCGTTAGGAAGGCGGATGAAATGGCCAATGTAGGCAAGACGAAGGCTCAAGCGGCATTTCGCGATAACAAACCCTTGCGCAAGGTATTGGGCGAAATTCCAAGTGCCCGTGTGCGCCATCTCAGATCTCCTGAGCATTCGTATGGTCGAAATGTTTCGTTCAAACTGACGCATGAGAGCCAGATATTCACGTCGCCGATTACTCCGGGTAGATGCATCAGGGCAAGATTTCACGTCGAGCAAACGATACATCTTCAAGTATCGTGCGACCAGAACGCCTGCATCGAGGTCGCTCATGGGAGAGAGCGGATCAGAGAGGCCGAGTTGTGCCAAAACATCCGAGAAGCGCCCTTTATCTTGCATGGTAGGCAGGTTCATATATGTCCTCACTTACGTAGTTGGGGTGAGCATAGACTGCGGCGATTGGGCTCTAACCGCTGCAAGAACTTGTCCAGTCAGCTCCGGACGATGAAGCAGTGTGTCGTAGACGTCGAGTTCTGTTTTCCCCAGTGTCGTGCCAGCGTATTCGAAACCGCGTGCGGTTTGACAAAAGATGCCGTTCTCTCGGCCCAGCAGCGCGGCCTCATAGCATTCGTCCAGACCTCTCGAAGTGAACGGCAGTTTTGCGCTTTGCCATGGCGGCGCAAGTGTGTTCTTTGTGATAGTGGCGCGCGAGATCTGGCCGAGCACCGTATCTGAATTCCTCTTGATCGACAGGTGCCTGGCTAACTCGATGCGAATCGAACAGGCATGCCGAAGGACGTGCCCGCCGGGAGTCGTCAAAGGATTTCCAAAGAGCTCCTCGTAATTGGTCCTGACCTGGTTGAGGAGCAGCACGCAGGTGTCGCTTTTCGAAGCTTCCGCGGCAATCCTCGGAAGGGCTCGATCTAAAACAGATTCTATTTGTTCTGATGGCTTAGCGCCGGTCTGTTCAATGTCCGACCCCAGTACAAGAGCGGCCAGGCTATCAACGACGACCAAGGAAAACTCTCCACAGGCGACGAGGGTGAGCACGGTCCTCAATGCTTCAAATGCATCCCCGCACCGGATAAACATTGTTTGATCGACGTTCACTCCTGACGTTTTCGCCCACGCCTTCGATAATTTGTGCTCCACATCCAGATAAGCTGTCGGCTGGCCTTTCTTTTGGAACTGAGCGGTGGCAGCCAACGCCAGCGTAGTCTTGCCGGTGTCGTATTTGCCATAGATTTCGACGAGCCTCCCCGTGGGAAGGCCGCCCGTACCCAATGCGGCATCTAGACCAAGAGATCCACTTCGTACCGAGTCTTCCTGCCGTCCCCAGCCGAATGAGTCCTTAGAAGTGTCTGATGAACACCAAAGTTTTTCCGGTTTAAAGGCTAGAGAACTGGTCATAGCTGTTCGGACATTCTGAAGCCAGAGAAGAGATCTGGCGACCCCGATGCGGCAATCTTTCTCAGTGCGGATGAGGAGGCGGCGTGGGCGCACCTGACGCGACCATGCGAGGCCTTCGGGCGCCATCGGGGCTTTTTTGCGTCCCCTGACCACCGCCAGAGGAAAGAATCGAGAGGATGATAGTAATGACAGTTGTAACCATTATTCGTTTGATCGATCCGTACAAGAGTACTTTAGAGCAGATTTCCAATTTGTGCATTACAGATGTATCTGACTCGCCTGGCGGCGCGCGACGGCCTTTCCGAGGTCGCGGTGACCATAGAATCCTGATGCTGGTCCCCGACTGCGGAGGAAGGATCGCTTTTGATCGATTTGAGTAGGCGCTAGTTTAGAATCGAGTTAATTCTCGTTCGGGCGGTTAGCTCAGCCGGTTAGAGCGCCTGCCTTACAAGCAGGAGGTCGATGGTTCGATCCCGTCACCGCCCACCATGTCCCGGAACGATCAGAATCGGACTCCGTCTTCCCCCAGAATTCTTCCAGAAATCCTTTGATTGCGTCCAGCGTGAAGAAGTATTATCTGACCACGGCCGCAAGTAATTCATGATTACTGTTAACGGGAACAACCGGGAGTAGAAGGCGATGCGCGTATTGATCAGACGCGATCTGCTGAAATACATAGCCTTCGCAATGGCAGACCACAAACTGCGATGGTCTGCCCCACCACAGGATTCGTTGGGCAGGCCGATGCCACCAGAGATGCAGGGCAAGAGCTGGGAGCCGGGGCTGTCTTCCGTTAGCGCTATTTACGATCTATAGTGGTCAGATTAGAGTCTTGGAAAGGAGAATAGATTGCCACTTTGGCGGCCCGACCCAACCTTTTATCCTTCTCCGAAGATGGCGATGCAGGCGCCCCCGGAGAAGCTCGCGTTCGTTGCCATGCTCAACGCGAACAACAACGGCAGGCCTGACGCCCTCGGAGTCGTGGACGTCGAGCCCGAATCGTCGGGCTACAGCCATATTGTCGGACAACTCGATATGCCTAATCCCGGGGATGAACTTCATCACTTTGGGTGGAATGCCTGTAGCGCGTGTCTCTGCCCTTATGCGCCACATCCGCATGTTGAGCGGCGTTATCTCGTTGTTCCGGGCATCCGCTCCTCGCGGATTCACATCATCGACACCAAACCTGATCCGCGCCGTCCGGAAATCGTCAAGGTGATCGAGCCGGAGACTCTGGCAACGCGCGCGGGGTACGCTTCGCCGCATACAATCCACTGCGGACCGGAGGGAATTTATGCCAGCGCTCTCGGATCGCCAGACGGCGATGGACCGGGCGGGATCTTTGTGATGGATCAGGACAGCTTCGACGTGCTCGGGCAATGGGAGCTGGATCGCGGGTCACAGTATCTCGCCTACGATTTCTGGTGGCATCTCGGATACGACACGGTGATTACGAGCGAGTGGGGTACGCCGAAGATGGTACAGAATGGCGTCAACCCGGATATTTTGCTGAAGAGCGGCTACGGCCATAAACTGCATGTCTGGGATTCACGCAAGCGGCGGCGCGTCCAGGAACTCGATTTAGGCTCCGAATATCAAATGGCGCTTGAGTTGCGGCCCGCTCACGATCCGACGCGCGCCTACGGCTTTCTCGGCGTTGTAGTCTCGCTGAAGGACCTCTCAGCGTCGATCTGGCTCTGGCACCGCAATAACGGAAAGTGGGGTGTACAGAAAATAATCGACATTCCGGCCGAGCCCGCTGAACCCGAGCAACTGCCGCCACTACTGCAGGGATTCAAAGCTGTGCCGCCGTTGATCACGGATATTAACCTCTCGCTCGACGATCGTTTCCTGTATGTTTCCTGTTTCGGCACGGGCGAATTTCTGCAATACGATGTATCTGATCCATTCCATCCGAAGAAGACGGGTTCGTTTCATTTGGGCGGGATTGTGCGGCGCGCCACACATCCCAAGCACCCGAAAACCGCGCTGAACGGCGGGCCGCAGATGGTTGAGGTCAGCCGCGACGGCCGCCGCGCTTACTTCACGAACTCTCTTTACGCACCCTGGGACGCGCAGTTCTATCCCGAGGGTATCCGGAGCTGGATGGTGAAAGTGAACGTGAATCCGCAAGGCGGCATGCAGCTCGACCCGCAGTTTTTTGTCGATTTCGGTGATCTGCGAGGGCACCAAGTCCGGCTAGAGGGCGGCGACGCCTCCTCCGACTCGTACTGTTACGCGTGAGCGATGGCCCATTCTTGGGGCTGGCCGGCTCTGTTTCTCCTTGGCGCGTACCACGGTATCAACCCTGGAATGGGCTGGCTTTTTGCCGTTGCGGTTGGCATGCAGCAGAACAGCGCACAGGCCGTCGTCTATTCGCTAGTGCCAATTGCTCTAGGGCACGCGCTTGCGATTGGCGTGGCCGTTCTTATAGGCGCGCTTTTGCAGATCGTGCTGCCCCTGCTGTATCTAAAAATTGCGGTCGGCGCGGCGCTTGTCGCCCTGGGTGTTTACCGGGTTGTGCGCAGCCATCACTTCCGCTGGGGTGGAATGCAGATGGGGTTCCGCGAGCTTGCCATCTGGTCTTTTCTGATGGCGTCCGCGCATGGCGCAGGGTTGATGGTTCTGCCCCTTGTGCTCACGCTACCGCCGATGCCGGCGGCGCATCATGCGCACATGGGCCGTTTTGGAGACCCATTGACGGCGATTTTAGCTACGCTCGTCCATACCATTGGATATCTGACGCTCACAGGGGCAGTTGCACTTGTCGTTTATCAAAGCCTGGGACTTGCGCTTCTGCGCAAAGCATGGCTTAACTTTGATTTGGTGTGGGCTGTGGCTTTGATCGCAACAGGCTGCTTCGCCTGGATAATTTAGAGAGATTCGCGGCCACGGAATTCGCTTTGACGCGATATAATCCATTCTCCACATCCTTGAGGGAGCCGATGCCGAAATACGTGATCGAACGCGACATACCTGCCGCCGGTAAACTTACATCTGAAGATTTACAGTCCATTTCGCAAAAATCCTGTAGCGCGTTAAACAAAATGGGGCCACAGATCCAGTGAGTTGAGAGCTACGTAACAGACGACAAGGTTTACTGCGTCTATATTGCCCCGAATGAAGAAGCCATTCGGGAGCACGCAAAACAAGGCGGATGTCCCGCTAACAGGATTTCAGCGGTGCGGTCGGTCATCGACCCGACTACAGCCGAGCGGCAGTAGCTTTGAAGCGGCTCGAGAGAAATGGTTAGGTTTGCGCTCAGGTTTCGGCGTAGTAGCGGTCGGTTGCTTGAACGATTAACTTCTTCTGTTTCGTTTTTAAGTCGAGTTTGCGAAAGCCTGAATGAGTGATGGGCTGATCGGAGACGAAGCCGAGACTGTACTGGCTGCGAAGTTCCTCCTGGATGGCATCGTAGATCTGCGCGATCGTGCGAGTTTTCGAAACCTCGAAATAGCCCCCGCCGGTCTCGCGCGCGAGGCGCTTGAGGACACCTCGTCCGCTTGGGCCGAATGAGAGGCCGCCGTAATAGGACTCATCGGAAAACAAGATGCAGTAGACGAGCGTTCCGGCGCGCTGGGCGGACTCGATGGCGTCGGCGAGCGTGACGGCGCTGCCGAAATCGACGCCGTCTGTCAAAACGATGAAGGCTTTACGGCCCTGCACGCGGCGCATGATCTGAATGGAAGCGGTGCGCACGGCATCGTAGAGAAGCGTACCGCTGCCGTAGCGGGCTTGTTCGGCGCTCGGAGAATCGAGAAGCGCGAGAGCGTCCTGCAAGTCCTTGTGAGGCGACGTCAAGCCTAAGCGCACAACTACGGCTTGATCAAATTGAACGAGAGCAGCTCGATCCTTGTTTTCGCGCAGGACCTGATCGAGAAAGCGATAGCTGGCGCCACGCTCCTCTTCGAGCATGCGGGTTTGGCTGAGGCTCGTATCCACGAGAAGGCCGATGGTCAAAGGCAGATCGGATTCTTGGGAGAAGTAGCGGATATTCTGTGGCTTGCCTTCTTCGAAGAGTGTGAAAGCATCTTTGGTGAGATTAGTGATTAGATGGCCCTCTTTATCTCGGACCGTGGCGAAGACGTTGACGACTTTGACTTCGGTAGAGAAAGTCGGCTGATTTTGCGCAAGAGCGGGGCGCGCCGCGAGGATGCAGCCGGCGCTGCGAGCGAGCCATTCGCGGCGGGAGATACGAGTGAGGCAAGGATTTGAGAACGCGTGCATCATGAAAATGGACGAGTTAGGATCTAAAGCCGGTACATTTCACCAGCGAGAACGGTTTCTGGTCGGCAGGATTTTCTTAGCGGGCTTCTGCTGCGTGGCCTTCCTTCTTGCTCAGGAACGTCGCGTTGACCCCACGTTTCTGCACCGGAGTCTTTTTGCAACCAAGGAGCGGCCTGCCGACATAACAACGCAGTCATGTCATTACTTCCCACTGTTCGGGGAAGGCGATTCGGATGCGCGGGTGGTGGTTGGGATAGCTCGATACGGCGAAGTTATCCTCGATCCGAAGGGTAGCTGTACCACGCGCGCGTATCCGGAAGAAGATCAAGTTTATGTAGTCCTGGAAGGCGCCGGGGCTTTGATGTATGCGCGCGAGGAAGTGCAATTAAAAAAGGAAGATTACTTGTATATTCCGGCAACCGTGCCGCACTCCCTCACGAACCCCTCTCGAAGCCAGTGCAAGCTAATCGTGATGGGATTCCGGACTAGAGGATTTGAAAAGGCTCCAATACCCGCTCACGCGCTCGAGGCCAACATCGAAGATGTTCCAACCCAGCCCGTCAGCGGACATCCTTCTTCGACGTTGTATCGCTTACTCATGGGAGATGTCGATAGTAAACGCGACCGCATTGCAGCCGGCCGTGTGCTTACTAGTCTCTTTGTGATGGAAATCGCTCCAGGTGGAACGAACTTTCCTCACCATCATGAGCGAGAAGAAGAAATCTACTTACTTCTCGACGGCAGCGGCGAGATCGTTGCTGGAGGCGGGATGGACGGGATCGAGGGACGGCACGCCGCGAAAGCTGGTGACGCATATTTCTTCCGGCTCAACTGCACAGTGGGTTACTATAGCGCTCCCGGGGTGAAGTCCCGAGTTCTTGCGGTTCGCTCCTGGTATCCAGGCATGGTGAAGAAAGGCATGGAGCATTGAACGGCCACGGCCCGCAGCATAGGTTCAGCGGAACCACACCTCAAACCATGGCCCGGTGAGGGTACTCTCTCGGTTCGCGAAAACGGGCAGTTTCATAGTCTTGCAAGGGCGAACGGCTTCAACCTTATTCTTTTCGTTCCAGATTTCCTCGCCGCGGTGTCAAACAGGCGAGAGGTTAACCCCATGATTGATCCCAAATTGAATGATCTTCCGGTGGACGCGGAAGGCGACTTCGCCGATGTTCCTGAAGAGTCGCTCACCGCAGAGCAAAAGGCAGCGCGCCTTAAAAGGGCCCGAGCGGGCCTGAGCATCAACGAAACGATTGCGCGAGATGCGAATATGTCCGTGGGCGCCAGAGGCGTCGATAGCTCCGGCGTGGAAACTGGCGCAGGAGCCGGCGCCGGCTTAACGCAATCCACCCCTGCGGCCCCAGGGGAGTCACCCGCTCCCGATGTAGTTCCCGGACCGCGCGGATCAGGAACAACGCCACGCGGCGGCTCGGATTTCAAATAGCCTCGTAGAGCCGGGCGGGCGCCCGCCCACGCCTGTCCGGCTTCTCTTCTTCGTCCCCCTGCCCTTCCCTGTTGTGCAAAACCGATTTTCGTGATTTACTTGTACTCGTCTCAATTTTCTTTCGGCCAAACGCTTGGAGGGTTCCTTGAAACGCGTCTTTATTACTTCGCGCAATTTCATCTTTCTAGCGCTTGCAATTCTTCCGGCATGGTCTGCTGATGCCAATCGCGCATCGAAGGCGCCAGATCTTTCGCACTTTGTTGTAATCGGGGACTCCCTTGGCGCAGGGTTCCAAAACTTCTCGCTTTATGACAGTGAGAGCGATAAGTTCGCTCCGCGTGGAGGACAGAGGTTCGGGTTTGCCGCTTTCATAGCTCGGCAAGCGAAAACGGATCTGGATCTCCCGTTGATTGCTTATCCTGGCATTCCGCCTGTGTTGTCTCTGGAAGGCAAGGACATAGTGACTCGCGGGACGAAGACCGGTCGCCGCGAACCGCCGCTAACCGTCCAGACTCGGGACCTGTCTGTTCCGGGGTACACGGTTATTGATGCAATTCTGCACTCGGTGAATGTGGCGAAAGTAGAGAAAGATCTCAAGAACGCAAGCGTTGAGGACGTCCTGACCATAGAAGTCTTAGGTTTCCCAAGCCTAGAAAAGGGAGCGACCCCTTGCGGCGTGTATCCCCTTCCTAATGGGGATGTCCTTTTCAGTGAGGCCGCATGCGCCATCGAGCTGAAACCGAAAACGATTCTGATTTCGCTGGGCAGCAATGACGTCTTACAGAGTCTGATTGATGGCATCCCGCCGACAAGTCTCAAGAAATTTTCAGAAGCATACACTTTCTTGTTAGAAGGTTTGAATTTGGAATCGGGGGCGCAGCTTGTCGTCTCTAACGTTCCTAATGTGACCGAAGTGCCATTCCTATTCAGTGTTGATGAGTTCGAAGCAATCTGCCATGCACCACCTTCCGGCGCGGGTCCAAACGACTACGTGGTGCCGAGCATCGCGAATCCGAAGACTACTACGTTCAATATCTGCACAGATTACGCAGTTCGGAGTGCTTCTCTAATTGCTGACGTTAGAACTGCCGTGCATGACTACAACATCGTTATTACAGCGGCTGCAAAGAAGAGCGGCGCGGCACTTGTGGATGTGAACAAATTATTCGCGGAGATTACAAGGAATGGATATACGGTGGGCAAACACCATTTGACAACGCAGTATCTCGGCGGAATCTTCTCTCTGGACGCAGTACATCCGACGAACACCGGGTACGCCATTCTCGCGAATGCATACATCGAATCAATGAATCACGAGCTTGGCGCAAAGATTCCTCTTGTAAACGTCGAGGAAGTCGCGGATACTGATCCGCTCGTTCCTAAGTAGTAATTTCGTTACAGCACCATTGCTGGCTAGGTTCTCCCGCTGTAACACGGCGACAGAATTCGGCAGACTTTCCGCGCCTATACTCCCGGAGCAGTGCAAGCGAATCTTAGAGATAAGATGCCCTGAATTTGACTGGCATAGCTCAATTTCAATTGCGGGTAGGAAAGTGCCCGCGTCATACAATCACCAGATATGAAAGCCGTTGTCGCCGACCCGCCCGGTGGTCCCGAAAATCTCGCATATATGGATTTACCCACGCCTCAGCCCAGTGAAGGCGAGGTACTCGTCAAGATTGAAGCGATCGGCGTAAATTTTATCGACGTTTACTTCCGAAACGGCTTATATAAAGCAAATGAAAGCCCGGTAAAGTTGGGCAGTGAAGCCGCGGGAACCATTGCCGCGGTAGGTAAGAGCGTGAATCTCAAAATCGGCACGCGAGTCGCGTATGCAATGGCGCGCGGCTCTTATGCAGAATACGCGGTGGTCCCGCAATCCATGTTGGTCGAATTGCCGGGTAACGTCAGTTTCGAAACTGCCGCCGCGGTGATGCTGCAAGGGATGACGGCGCATTATCTGACGCATTCGACTTTCGCTCTGAAACCGGCCAATACCTGCCTGATCCATGCTGCTGCTGGAGGCGCTGGTTTGATGATCGTGCAGATGGCGAAAATCGCAGACGCCACCGTCATTGGAACCGTTTCCACCGAAGCCAAAGCGCAACTCGCGAGAGAACATCGCGCGGACCACGTGATCCTCTATACTCAAACTGATTTCGTCGCAGAGACGAAGCGACTTACTCAGGATCAAGGGGTTGATGTTGTTTACGACTCGGTTGGCAGCACGACTTTTCACAAAAGCTTGGATTGTTTGCGGCCTCGCGGCATGATGGTTAGCTTTGGGCAATCAAGCGGTCCGGTCGGGCAGTTCGATCCGCTCGTATTAACCCAGAAGGGATCTTTATTCCTCACTAGGCCCAGTCTGGGGAACTACGTCAGCGATCCAAACGAGTTAAAGTGGCGCGCATCTGATCTCTTCAAATGGATCGCAGGCGGGCGGCTCCAAGTTCAAATTTTCAAGACCTACAATTTAGCGGATGCTGCAACTGCACATCGCGATCTCGAAGGGCGCAAGACAACCGGCAAATTGTTGCTTAGGCCTTGAGAACGGGATTGGAACAGGACGCCGAGTTCGCAGCTCGCCAGAAGCGCCTCCTCGCTCTGCTCAAAGAAGCTCGCGCCAATGCGTTTGTCACAACGGCGCTTCCTAATGTTCGCTACCTGAGTGGCTTCAGCGGCAGCAACGCCGCATTGCTCGTTACGCCGGATCGCAGCATTCTTTTTACGGATCCTAGATATGGGACTCAGGCAGCAATGGAGTCCGGCTGCGAACTGAAGATTGCCAAAGGGCCGCTCACGAAGGAGCTTGTGAAATCGGCCCACCGGATGCGTCTGAAATCGATTGCGTTCGAGCAAAACCGAATCAGTTTTGAGGGCTACCAACAGATTAGGGAAGAGGGTCAGGGAATTCGGTTGAAAGCCACGATTGGCGCGGTAGAAAAGCTGCGCGCGACAAAATCTCCGCAGGAGATCGCGCTAATAAGATCATCAGTCGAACTGAATTCTGAGGCTCTCAAACGAGCTTTGCAACACTTTCGTCAGTCCATGACGGAACTCGATTTGGCGGCCGAGCTTGAATATCGAATGCGACAGTTGGGCGCGGACGGTAAAGCGTTTGAGACGATTGTGGCCTCGGGCCCGCGCAGCGCGTTACCGCACGCGCGCCCGACGCTTAACCCAATCCAGTGGCATCAATTATTATTGGTGGATATGGGCGCGACCGTCGCCGGTTACGCCAGCGATATGACTCGTACCCATGCCGTTGGCCAGCCGTCCCCAAAAGCACGGCGAATGTATCGGGCGGTCCTTGAAAGCCAACTTGCAGCGATCGATGCAGTGCGCCCGGGTGTTTCATGTACAAAAGTGGATCGCATCGCGCGTGATGTATTGCGCCGCCACGGATTGGACAAGTTGTTCGTCCATTCGACAGGGCACGGGCTTGGGCTAGAGATTCACGAGGAACCCCGCATAGGCCGGAAGGAAAGAACCAAGTTAGAGCCCGGAATGGTGGTCACAATTGAGCCGGGCGTCTATGCGGAGGGGATTGGCGGTGTCCGCATCGAAGACACAGTAGTTGTAACGGCCCGTGGGTCTGAGATTCTAACTCCTACAGGGAAAGAATTGGTCGTACTATAAACTCTGCTCCTGTTTAGCCGCGGAAAGAATAAATAATGAGCATCGACGAGATCAAAGAGTTGATTCACGTGGCCCGCGATACAGGAATATATGAGCTCGAGGTTCAGCAAGGTGAGAATAAAGTGCGAATTCGTACTGCGGCTGGACCTGCCAATCCGGAAATGACGTTTCCAGCGGCAATACCGGTTCCGGTCACAACCTCGCACGCAATTCCCATTCAGCCGCCGCAACCGCAGGTGACGCCTCCGCCGTCTGAGCCATCGGCTGCTCCGCCCGCATCTTCCCCGCAAGAAGAAGACAAGAACATAAAGGTGACATCTCCAATTGTGGGAACCTATTATGATGCGCCATCTCCCAATGCTCCGCCCTTCGTCAAGGTGGGTGATCGTATCGAGCCGCGCCAAGTGCTTTGCATTATCGAATCAATGAAACTGATGAATGAGATTGAAGCGGAAGTAGCCGGCACGGTGGTGGCGAAACTGGTCGAAAACGGCCGGCCGGTGGAATACGGGGAGACGCTGTTTCTCATTCGGCCTGTTTAAGAACAAAAGCACTCATGTTTCGCAAGATTCTAATCGCTAACCGGGGTGAAATCGCGCTGCGAGTGATATGCGCGTGCAAGGAGCTCGGCATCAAGACCGTTGCGGTCTATTCAGAGGCCGATCGCCACAGTTTGCACGTTCGATTCGCAGATGAGGCGATTTGCATCGGTCCAGCTAAGAGCTCGCGGAGTTACTTGGATATCCCGTCGGTAATCAGTGCGGCGGAAATCACAAATGTCGACGGCGTACATCCAGGGTATGGCTTTCTCAGTGAGAATGCGGATTTCGCGGAAGTGTGCGAACTTTCCGGGATTAAGTTCATCGGCCCTAAACCCGAAGTTATTCGTCAAATGGGATCAAAGCAACGCGCGCGTACCATCATTGAGAGCGCTGGAATCCCGATATTGCGCGGATCGCGCGGCGTCCTGAACAGTGCGGAAGAAGCTTTGAGTTTAGCCGATGAAATCGGCTATCCTGTTATGCTGAAGGCCGCGGAGGGCGGCGGGGGGCGCGGTATGCGCATCGCGCGCTGCGAATCGGAGCTGCCTGCTCTTGTTGCGCAAGCGCAATCCGAAGCTGCGGCGGCTTTTTCATGCGGCGATGTTTATCTCGAAAAACTGATCGAAGCTCCGCGGCACATCGAGTTCCAATTCCTCGGCGATGAGCATGGCGACGTAGAGATTCTTGGTGAGCGCGAGTGCTCAATACAACGTCGCCACCAAAAGCTACTGGAGGAATCTCCTTCGCCTGCCCTTTCTCCCGGGCTTCGGGCGCGCACGTCGGATCGCCTCCGCGAGGCCATGAGGAGCATCGGATACACCAACGCGGGAACGGTGGAATTCCTGATGGATGAAAACGGAGAGCTCTATTTTATTGAGGTCAACGCGCGAATACAGGTCGAGCATCCGGTTACTGAATTTGTGACGGGAGTCGATATCGTGAAGAGCCAATTGCGAATCGCGGCGGGCGAGCATCTCGACGACATTCTGCCCCGACCGATCTCGTTTTCCGGTCATGCTATCGAGTGCCGGATCAACGCTGAGAATCCGGAAACATTTGCTCCTTCGCCGGGGCGAATTACGGGCTTGAACCTGCCGTGCGGCATTGGGGTGCGGGTTGATACGGCTGCTTACACCGATAGCGTGATTCCGCCTTATTACGATTCACTGGTGGCGAAGCTAATCACACATGGCAGCGATCGCGATGAAGCAATCGCGCGAATGAAACGCGCGCTCGATATGTTTGTAATTGAAGGAATTCATACAACAATTCCGCTGCACGAGCAAATTTTGTCGAGTGACGCGTTTGTCTCAGGCCGTTTCGATACGACGTTTTTGACAAAGCTGAATTACAACCATAATCACAATCATCCGGAAGAAAACCATAACTCCGAAGAGCTCGAGCTCTCGCGGGCAGCCGGTTCGCTGAGCCACGATTAGTGAATTCGCCGATATCTACCGGGTAGCTCGTGCACGCCGTAGGCAGTATACTGTATCGTATATGGCACAGATCACAATCTATTTGCCAGATGACATCGAGAACAAGGCCCGAAAAGCGGCCCAGGAAAGACAGACCTCTGTAAGCCGGTGGATTGCTGATCAAATCTCGCAGAACCTTCGAGATACATGGCCCAAGAGCGTACTGGATGCAGCGGGTGCAGTTCCTGAATTCCTCAGCCTTGAAACAATTCGCAGAGGCTACGGACGAGACGTAAAGCGGAAATCTGTTGAGTGATATTGGTCGATTCCAACACGATCATCCAATATTTGAAAGGTCACGAAGCGGTAGTCTCGCGTCTTCAGGCGGGTTCGCCTCGCGACCTAGCGATTCCCAGTGTGGTCGCGTACGAAATCGAGTACGGGACTCTCAAGATCGGGACTAGTCGGCGCCGGGAACTCGCCACCGAACTCCTCAAGGCTTTCCCTCAGGTTCCGTTTGATCGTGAAGCGGCAGAAAACTCGGCTCGCGTCCGAATAGATCTTGAATCTCGCGGATTGCTGATTGGGCCGCTCGATCTGCTGATCGCCGGAACAGCGTTAAGCCGTGAGGCGGCCCTGATCACTACCAATACAAGAGAGTTTTCGCGGGTAAAAGGGCTGCGGATAATCGATTGGACGAAGTGAGCTATGGAATCTGCGAATTGCCAGGGTTGAGCCTACCGTGCCGCACCAACCACCAGCGCTTCACGTCCGGCCAGAATTCTTTCAATACCTGCGACGTCGCGTCCGTGCCTAACTGCGTACCCCAGTTCAACATGAAATCGGGCACGTTGCGATTGTCGGTGTAGTAGGCGAGTCCTATTCCGGCGGCCATTCCGTTCCCTATCACCTCTGCGTAATTGAAAGAAGTACCACCCGAATCGGTGTGCGTGACAAAAATTCGACTTAGGGCATACAGAGTGCGCCGTTTCTTTGGGCCGTGAGCCATCCGGAAATAGCGAGGATCCTCCTTCAACAAGATCGGCATAATACCCTCGGTCAACATATTGCCGTTCACTTGATCCGCATAGGAAGTGCCCAGCCGGCGCGCATAGCCCGCGAGTCCCTGCCCAAATTGCGGATGCGAATCCTCAAGCTGGTAAAGACCCGCGTAGGCTCCGGCGAGAATCATGAGTGGATAATCGAAGGAATCCTTGAGCGCGATCTTCATTTTGCGGCTTGCGCTGATCGGTTCGTACTCGGCACGTTGCTCAGCAGTGCGATAGTTGGGTAGCACGCCGAAGATCCTCTTGTCTTCCCCCTCCGGAGTTTTGCCGGGGGCTTGAACGCCAGGTTGTTCACGCGGGGGCAGTTGTCCCGGTTGTTGAGGATTTTGAGAAGGCTGCTGCGACGCGGAAGAGCTGCTCTGGGTGCTAGAATTCTGGGTTTCCTGGCACAGCGCCACGTTCACCGCAATCGCAAACGCCACCAGAGATAAAACTCCGCAGAGCACACGTTTACTTATGCACCGGTGAGTAGCGGCGGCACGAAAAACGTGGAACACAGATCTCATTGCGAGAATCAAATCAAACGATACCGTATGGTGGAATCGAAAAGTGACAAATCGAATACAGAACGGGCAGGGTCGCCGGCTTCCGAGCCTCCGAACACGTTTGTTCGCTCGTCACGCTTCAAGTATTACATCCATGATGGCGTCAGCGCCTGCCGTCTGCAACTCATTGGTGAACTGACGAGCGCCGATCTGGAAGAGCTTAATGGCTGCTGGCGCACAGCTAAAACAACGCTCGGAAACCGAAAGCTCATCTTGGATTTGAGAGACCTAACAGCTATCGACGAAGACGGAAGGCAATGGGTTTCCTCTATGACGGTACAAGGAGCGGTATGCGCATCAAGCTCGCTTTCCGGAGCGCTGCTTCCTTCAAACGGAGTCATTCATTCCGCAATCATTAGTGCCGCGGCCAAGAAGAATCCACGATCTGGCCGGCGGCTGGGTAAATTATTAGCAATTCTTCGCACGTTGCGAATCGCTTTCGCCGGATCTCCTACACAAGCACAGTAAACGTGGACTCAGTTCGTGTCACGGGCCGGTATGCTGTGTCGCGCTCGACCGGCTCTCGCCCTGCTTCACGAATCAATCGAAGCAGATCTTGACGCCGGAGGTGCTGGGTTGTGGTAGCGCCAGCATCATGATAAATTTTCTCTTCGACGACGGTTCCATCGATATCGTTCGCACCAAAGCGCTGGGCGACCTGCGCAACGCTGGGCGTCATCATGATCCAGTAGGCCTTAATATGCGCAATGTTGTCCAGGACTAATCGCGAGATCGCGATCTGCTTCAGGTCGTCGAAACCGGTCGTCTTCGGCAAATGGCTCAGGGCCGTGTGGTCGGGATGAAATGCGAGCGGAATGAATGTTACGAATCCGCTAGTATCGTCCTGCAACGCTCGCAAACGAACGAGATGGTCGGCCCGGTCCTCTGCTGTATCCAGATGGCCATACAGCATCGTACAGTTACTCTTCAGACCGATTTCGTGCGCGGTCCGCGCGGTCTCGATCCATTCGTCGCCATCGATCTTGTGATCGCAAATTATGCGGCGCACGCGCTCTGAAAAAATCTCCGCTCCACCTCCCGGCATCGAATCTATTCCCGCATCTTTTAGCCGCTCCAGCGTTTCGCGTATCGAGATCCTTGAGCGTTTTGCAAGATAAGCCACCTCCACCATCGTGAACGCCTTCAGATGCACGTCTGGATAGCGCTGCTTGAGGCCAGCGATCATCTCGCAATACCAATCGAGTGTAAGCTCGGGATGCAATCCGCCAACAATATGGAACTCGGTGACAGTTTCGGCGTAGCCCTTCCCGGCAATCTCCCAGACCTGTTCCAATGACATCGTGTAGCTATGCGGATCTTTCGCCTTCTTGCCGAAAGCGCAGAGGCGGCAACTCGCTACGCAGACATCCGTCGGGTTGATGTGGCGGTTCACGTTGAAATATGTGACATTTCCATGCATCCGCTCCCGAACCAGATTTGCCATATAGCCGAGCGACAGAATATCGGGACTGTGATACATCACGACACAATCTTCAAAGCTCAGGCGTTCACCGCACTCTACCTTATTGAAGATGGGCTTCAGACGCGAGTCTTCGATGAGCGGTCGCATGTTTAGAAGTAGGTGCGATGAGTTAAGATATCCGCCGCCCAGAATATAAAGAAGAGAACGCTGACGTAGCCATTCACGGTGAAGAAGGCAGCATTCACCCGCGATAAATCGTGGGGTTTCACGAGTCCGTGTTCATAGATCAGTAGGGTGACGACGGCCGCCACACCGGCGAGACTCAACGCTCCAAGATGAAATGAGATGACGAGAGCGATCACGCACACGATCATGGCAGCATGCAGTCCGCGAGCGATGAGCAGAGCGTTACGTACGCCAAAGCGTTTCGGAATGCTGCACAAACCCTCAGCGCAATCGAACTCAATATCCTGGCAGGCATAGATCACATCAAATCCCGCCGTCCAGAACATCACCGCGGCAGTCAGCCAGAGAATTCGCGCGTCGAGAGCACCCCGGAGCGCAATCCACGCCGCAGCGGGAGCCATGCCCAGGCAAAACCCCAAAATCAGATGGGAAAACATCGTGAAGCGCTTTGAATAGGAATAGAAGAAGAAAATCGCGAGTGCCACTGGTGCAAGGAAAAAGCATAAACGCCCGAGCTCTCGCGCTGCCCACAAGAAAATGAATGCACTCGCGAATGTGAAGCCCCACGCAAACCCGGGCGATAGGACGTGAGTAGGTAAATGGCGGTTTGCCGTGCGGCGATTGCGTCCATCAATCTCCGCATCGAGAATGCGATTGAAAGCCATTGCGGCCGATCGCCCCGCAACCATGGCCACAATAATCCAACCAAACCGCCCCGCGAGACCTGGAATTTCAAAGTGGCTATCTCGCCAGGCCAGCAGCGCGCCGGTTAACGCAAATGGCAGGGCAAACACCGAATGCTCGAACTTAATCATTTCGAGTGTGAGGCGCAGGCGTTTCCAGAAGCGAGCCATCCGGGGAACGCTACCATCTTAGCGAGACCGTTCACAAAATAAAGATGGACTCACGGCGGCTTCAAGACCTTCTCGAGCAGGTTCGCGATGGCGAGACGACAATAGAGGCGGCAATTGATAGCCTCCGGCACATGCCGTTCGAAGATTTGGGCTTTGCGAAAGTCGATCATCACCGGGCGTTACGGCACGGAATGCCGGAAGTCATTCTCGGCGAGGGCAAAGATCCGGAGCAGGTTGCAAGCATTGCGGCCGCGCTCCTCGGCCGATCCCCGAATCTTCTACTCACCCGAGCGACTCCTGAAATGGCGGCGCGCATCGCTTCACTCGCTCCTGAAACAGAACATTTCGCGCGTTCCGGTGTTGTGCGCGTCTGGCGTGATAGGGAAATACACGGCAAAGGTAAAATTGTCGCGGTCTGCGCCGGGACGAGCGATCTGCCCGTTCTGGAAGAGGCGCAATTAACGGCGGAGGTTATGGGCAACGATGTCGAAGCGATCTGCGATGTTGGTGTCGCCGGTATTCACCGGCTGCTTCACCACCATCAGCGCCTCACTCAAGCGCGTGTCGCGATAGTATGCGCGGGGATGGAAGGCGCGCTGCCAAGCGTTGTGGGTGGGCTCGTTTCCTGTCCGGTTATTGCGGTACCGACCAGCGTTGGATATGGCGCCAGCTTTCAGGGGCTTGCCGCCCTGCTCGGCATGCTGAACAGTTGTGCCAGCAATGTCGCGGTCGTGAATATTGATAACGGTTTCGGTGCCGGATACGTCGCCAGTTTGATTAACCGGCTGTAACCGCCCATAATCACTGCTCACGACTCGAAGATGTGCTGCTGCGGTACGCGTTCATCAGACCAGGCGAGCAGCTTCAGTGCTCGACAGCTTCATCGGCCATGTTCAATGCCTCGTCGAACACTCGAAGCGCGAAATCGATTTCTTCTCGCGTGATGATCAGAGGCGGCGCAATGACAAAGTGACTGACCCACGCTTGAAGATATACACCGTTATTCATCATGCGCGAAGCGATCGCATCGACCATTAGCGGCACGCCCGTCACCTTATCCGCAGCAGTGTTGAACGGAGCTTTTGTTTCGCGATTCCTCACCAGCTCGACGCCCCAAAACAGGCCGAGACCGCGAACATTGCCGATTGATGGATGTTTCGCCTTCATCTCACTGAGCTTGGATCCTAAATAACTGCCGAGCTCCGCGGATCGTTCGACAAGGCTCATTCTCTTCGTTTCATTAATGGCGGCAATTGCCGGTGCCAGCGTGAGCGGATGTGCCTCATAGGTGTGCCCGTGGGAGAAATAGTGCGTGTCGAAGTAGGACGCAATCTTCGGTGTGGTCGCACACAGACCCAGCGGAATGGCGGCGCTCGTTATGCCTTTTGCCGTTGTGAGAATGTCCGGTTTAACATTCCAGTGATCCATCGCAAACCATTTCCCAGTTCTTCCCCAACCGGTCATTACCTCATCGGCAATTAATACAACAGCATGCTGATCGCAAATTTCACGGAGCCGAGGCATGTATTCGGGCGGCGGGACGAGAACCCCATTTGTGCCCACGACCGGCTCGACAATCACTGCCGCAACGTCGCTCTCGTTACAGATCATGTGTTCGACGTACTCGACGCACGCAATTCCACAGCCGGGATACGTGTGGCGAATTGGACATTTATAGCAATTCACTTCGGGGGCGAAAATCACGCCAGGGGTTTTGCCAGCCGGTTCCATCGCCCATCTCCGCATATCTCCGGTGGCTGCAATGGATCCGCTGGTCGAGCCATGGTAGGACCTGTACCGGGAGATGATTTTCGTTTTCCCCGTCACCATGCGCGCGATCTTGAACGCCGCTTCGTTTGCGTCGGTGCCGGAAGTTGTGAAAAAGAATTTCTCCAAGCCTTTCGGCAGAACCTCGAGCAGAAGCTGACTCAATTCTGCTCTCACATCGGTCGCGTAAGCGGGCCCGATATACGGAAGTTTTTCGGCTTGCTCCCGAATCGCCTGAACGACAGCCCGGTTCTTATGTCCTAACGTGACGCACATCAACTGCGCGGAAAAATCTAAGTATTTCTTCCCGGCGGCATCTGTGAAATAACACCCATCAGCATCGACGATATGAAGCGGTTTCCAACCCTTCTGAAAACGCCAGGTTCCATATGTGTACCGGGCCGTCAGCTCGCTGATTTCGGCCGACGACAGCTGTTCCGCTGTTAAGGTGGGTTCCTGCGAAATCATGTTTCTAATCTTAGCGGCTACAACAACAGAGTGGCCGCTCTCCCGTGCTTTCCGGCATGAGGTCAGCGCGCTTTGTGGGCGCTAGCATTCTTTCGCTTGGCGCTAGATTTTTTGGGCGGCGGTTTCGGACGATAAACCGGTACGTCTGGCACGCTCCCGGCGTAGAGGCGACGATAGACATCAGCGTTGCGTAGCACGATTTGAATGTATCCGCGGGTCTCGTGAAAAGGAACGGTCTCGATAAACTCAGCCTGTTCGCGAAACGGACCCCAACTCCGCCAAAGGGCGGCGCGGCCTGGACCGGCGTTATAGGAAGCAAGCGCGAGTTCCGGTTGGCCGTCAAACGAGTTTAGTAGGTTCCGGAAATAATAAGTGCCGAGCTGGACATTGCGATCCGGGTTTAGTAATTGCGCGGCATTGTAACGGCGCCCGCGGAAATGCCGCGACAATCCTCGGCCCGTAGAAGGCAAAACCTGCATCAGCCCGTACGCATTTGCGTGCGAAATGACGTTTGGGTTGAATTCAGATTCCTGACGAATTAGCGCAGCTACAAGAAATGGATCGAGACCTTGTTCCCGGCTGTGCTGCTCAATCGAAACTCGATATGGAATTGGGAACGCGAGTTTCCAGAAAGGGATGGGCGCCTCGTCGAGCGGCATATAGAGATATCCCGGAGCAAATGCTTTTATGTATCGCAGCGCCTGATCGGGATCGTTGCGCTCGGCAGCAAGCTTCGCTAGCTCGTAGGCATAGACATTTTCCTGCTCGCCATCGTTGCGCGCTCCAAACTTTAGTTCGCCTTCGGCAAAATCATTGAGTCCGGTAAGTCGCAGCAACTGCGATCGATCCAATCGAGCTTGCGCTGTTTCACCTGGCAAGAAGCTTGGGAACTCCTGACGCGGAGGCCAGTCCACTGACTCCAGGAATTCGACCGTCGCCGAGTCGGGAGTCGCCGCCTTGAGACCGGACTGGCTCAGTCGGTCGCGAGCCTCGATTGCGTAATAACTATTCGGAAATCGCTTAATCAGCTCTTCATAACAGGCGCGAGCGGCGCCCGCGTCGTTTTTGCGTTCCTGAAGCCGGCCAAGAAAATACAACGCATTGTTGACGTCATTCGAATCGGGATAGTCCTCGATATAGCTGCGCAACGAATCATACGTGTCCTGGTCTCTGCGATAACTTTCAAAGGCAATTCGCCAGTGACACCAGGCCGCTTTGGAGTCATACGAGAAAGTATCCGCGCACGTTCGATAGAGAGGCAAATACGTGCTTGCGTCATTGTCGACGCGAGCTTGATCGGCGACCAGGATTAGCGTATCGAGACGCCATGGCGAATTTGCGTGCTGCTCTTCGAGCTGTTTCAAAAACGGCTTTACATCGCCATGACGATCCAGTTTGCGCACGCAGCGGACTAGATAATTGATGCGTTCTGCATCGGCTTCGGGATCGTCAACCTTCAGCGCGGTCAGATACTGAAAAGCCGCAGCGGTATTGTTACTGAGAAAATCAGCCTCACCGAGGCGCACGCGAGCCAAGTCGCGCTGAGCCCCTCCGATTTGCGGAATCGCAGCAGCGAGTTCAATCCGTGCTGCGGCCGGGTTCTTCGCATCAAACAGCTTCTGCGCGCGTGCGATCATTGCGGCGGGCAACGGAGGGGGATAAGCATCGCCCATGCGCTGCTTCAGAGTCACGAGCGCATTTGCGGCATCAGTAACTTCTCTGGCGCTCGGATAGTTGTAATAGACTCGCTCATAATACTCGACAGCCTGGGCCAGATCGTTAACCGCTTCGAAACTCCGCGCGAGAAGCAGGTCCGCCGCGGGCTGCGGTATTCGATCGTAGTATTTCTTTACCAGTTCGAGGGCTTGTTTCGGGCTGCCGCTATCAAGCTCGGCGCGAACGGCGATGGCTGCAGCCGGACCCACAAACGGCGAGAGCAGTACTTGATTGAAGACGCGCGTAGCAGCTTTATCTACCTCGACATAGTCCTTGAGCCCATACTCTGCCTGAGCGCGAATGTATTGCGCGTAATCGTCAAGCATCGGCGCTTTGCTAGAAGCTGACTCGGCAGATTGCGCCGCCGCAGGCAAATTACCCAGATCAAGCTGGTGTTGCGCGACTGCAATCAGGCCCGCAATACCAACAACCTTGGGCGTGTGGATAGCGGGTCGCGCAGTCTTCTTTGGACTGCGCGGTGGTGCAAAGGCTACAGACGACGCTGCAATGAGCAAGAGAAGGCTAAGCCAACTTCCTCGGATACTCTGCCCCCAACTTCTTTCTATTGCTTTGAGCCGCAATCTGCGTATGAAGAGTCCTGTTCGCTTCCCGTTCGAGGGCCATTGAGGCGACGCCGGCGATCAGATCGATTGCGTTTAGTTCGATTGGCTTGCCGGCCACAAAGAGGAGTGCAACAACGCGCGATCCGTTCTCGATCGGAATAATGTACGCGCGTGCGCTGGGATCAGGCGAGCAAAGCGACTCGCCTACCTCCGGAGCGGTTCTCAGAGCGATTACAGAGTCCCGCGAGCTAATCGCGCTTTGAAACGCAGCGGCGGAGGCAATATTGAGGGAGAGACTTCCCGGTAGATTCAGACCTCGCTGGCCGCGCAGCCGCAAATTGCCGTCTTGAAAACTGAAGAGTGCGATCTGCTGCCCGAACTGCGAAGCGCTGTCGAGGATAGCCGATGCCCACTCATTCTCGGTCCGATACTGCCGCAAACGACGAACGAGCTGGTTCAGACCTTCAAGATACTTCATCCCTCGAAGTCGATTTTAGCGGAGGCGGATGAAGTTTTCCGCGCGATTTTCTGAACCTTTGAGGACGGACGAAGCGACCGGCGTTTCGGGCGCCAGCGTACTGACGACGCGTCGCTGCTGACCTGCATGTTCGAGCTCAAAAATGAGCTTGCCGTCGCTTCTGCTGACAGCCTGACCGTTCCAAGCTTCGTCGTCAGAGGCCTGAACATTAGAAAGCCGCAGGTCAGGCCAGCCTGGTTCCAAAGAGAGTTCGAATAAGCCCGAGAGCGCCGCAAATTCGTCTTCCGGCGAGAGGCTCACATCTTCGCCTGAAAAAGTGCCGCTCGCATGAAGATTCCTCAGCGCCTCAGAGCCTGTACCCGATGTTTCGATGGTACCTTCGGCTTGGAGAAGCCCACCGCGCCAGGTAAAATTTTTCACCGCGGCGTTAAATCCATACTTCGGCAGATAACCGACGACATCTAACGTCCCCCAAGCCGATACCGATGCTTCCGGCGAGTTCAACCGGACAGAAGTGAATCGGAATTTCGGTCCTTCCCAAATCACATGAGCGCGGAGAGAGCCCAGCTTTACGCGGTTCACGGTAAAGTTGTCAACCGCGACATCGGCTTCCAGATTTCGCGAAGCAAGCCAGGAAGGAATCGCACGGCCTCCCACATGGAGACGCGCGAGAAGACCTTGCGCTCGCAGAGTAGGCTCGAATGCGGCTTCAGTTTGGACAAGATCAGCCGAAGACAGATGCAGATGTACACGCTCAGGGTGCTTCAGTGCGGCGTTGTAATGATAATCGCCGTCTATTTCTTGATCCCCTACGTCACTTGAGAAGCGCTCGATATCGAAGCTATTGGAACCGAAACTCATCCGGCCTTGCGAGCGCGTGAGTGGAACGTTGAATTCGGGGAGAACGAAGCTTGCATTCACAAATTCCAGCTGACCGGACCATAGGGGCGGCTCCGATTCGTCACGGTTGTATGCCAATCGACCGCTCATATCACCAGCGGCAAAAGCGGAGAGTGCAGCCGGCGTACCGGACCATGCGCCAACGGTTTGATTGAGCGCATCAACGGGAAATCGAGATACGTCGAGCAATGCCGCAAGGTGGCGGGTTGACGGATAGTAGTCACCACCGATCTGGAGGGAGCCGTCGAAAGGCGTCCCAATCGCAATGGGATCAAAATGAACGCATTCAGGAGAGATAGTCGCGATTGCATTGGCGGCACGGAGCGGCGGGCCAGAAGGCAGACTCGCGGCGAGATTTTTAAGCAGAACGCCGCCTTGGATTCCCGATTGGCTCGAATAGCCGATCGCACCATCAACCGTGCCCTCAAGGCTGAGCCCATCAGGTAAAGCGATGCCCATACGCTTGGCGAGTGGAACCAGATCTTTAGCCGGCGCATCATTCAGACGAACTAGCGCAGACCATATTGGTCGGACCAGGAAATCATTGACGCGCATTTGAAAGGCAACAGGCATTACATCGTTGGCACTTAACGGAACAGTTTCCACCTGAAGTTCGTGCGCAAGCAAATCGACATTGCCTTGATAGCGAATGCGCCAGTGCTCGCCGCTAGATGGTAGGAGGTCCCATCTATGAACGTCGTCAAGCCGCAATTCGCCCGCCAGCCGAAGCCCGGTCGCAGGACCATCGATCCGAAGATCACCCGCTGCGGTGCCATGGACTCCGACATCGTAACCTTCTAACAGCGTGGCTATTTCGTTGAGGTTGCTCGGCTCGAGTACGAGGTTAGCTTCGAGCTGGTTCCCGGTCACCTCTTCCGGAACAAGGTACCAATTCGCCGTGCCGTGCAAATGGCCAAAGCCGCTGCCGGGGCGATCCGTACGGGCCGGTGAGCCGGAAAATTGGATGTAAAGCTTGCCCGAAGCCTCCGGGTAAATCGAAAAATCTGACCCGGCAATATAGAACGTGGTCTTGCGCGTTCCGAATTTAAAATTGATGCGCCCGTCAGAAATTTCGAGAGCCGGAAACCGGTTTGTAGCCCGTTGCGAGATTGCTAAGCGCCGCGTGAGCTCGACTACATTCCACAGGCCATCGCTTCGCTTTACGAGATTCACAGAGGGATGGTCGACAAACCGCAAGCTCGAGAACTGAACCCGGCCAAGAAGCAGCTTGTCCACCCGGATACGCGCCTCTAAAGTGGGAACATACGCGAATGGCTCAATACCAAAAGCGCGGCTTTCTTGAATTGTCACGCCTTCGAGCGCGAAGCCAGGTCCCGAGAAAAGCGTGAAATGAATATTCCGGAAATTGACTTCCCGGCCGAGGGAATTCTCAAGAGCCCTGCGGACGCGTTCGCGATAATGAGCAGCATTGATCAGCGGCGCAATGAGACCGGCAAGAAGAATTGCTACAAAGATGCTCAATACAAGCTGTGAAACACGGCGGGATACAGGTTTTGCGGTGATTATCATTCCGCTTCTTGACTGGCCGGCGAACGGAAGGGAATCGTCACGATTATAGCCTTTAACATTTCTGTGAGTTCGACAATAAAGCATATGACACGGCGAATCCTTCTAGCGTTACTCTCACTTGGGCTACAGGCCGCGACAGCTCAGGACAAATATGCGGGACCTAAGCCGGAGAAGAAAGACGTGCCTTACTTGTTGCATGGTGACAAGTTAGTCATGACCGAAGTACAGAATGCGAGCCAATCACGATCGAAAGACGGGCAGCTCTTTTTTGTGCCAGGCGCGACGTCACCGGCTCGAACGCCGCTGGCCGAGCCGATCTTTCTCTTTTCGCCAGATCGCTTCAGAGCCGAACAACTCGGCCTATTCCGTTTCGAGGTGCGAAATGGACGGAGAGAAATCGTTATATCTGGAAAACGCAAGAGAAACAGTGATGAACCGGTGTTTCATCTGAGTGTACGCAGGCTCGATGAGGGGCTGTTCCGGCTGGAATCCTCAGAATCGCTGAGTCCTGGTGAGTACTCTCTCTCCCCGGAAGGCGACAATACTGCTTTCTGTTTCACCGTTTATTAAGTGCTACAGCGCATCTTTCGAGCGTTCCAGTATCCGGATTTCCGCTTGTTGTGGTTGGGAGCATGTACCTCAACCATCGGCACCTGGATGCAGATTCTCGCTCAGAGCTGGTTAGTGTACAAGCTCTCGAACTCGTCGGTGTATTTAGGGCTGGATGCGTTCTTCGGACAGATTCCTATTTTCTTGTTCTCCTTATTTGGAGGTGTGTTCGCGGACCGTAAGAGCCGGCGAAATCTGCTGCTAGCGTCGCAAGTAGTACAGATGATGTGTGCATTCTTGCTCGCCGGGCTGGTCGAAACAGGCATTGTTCGCGTCTGGCATATATGGTGCCTCTCGTTCACTGTGGGGTTGGCGCAATCATTTGGCGGACCAGCTTATTCAGCATTGATTCCCACGCTGGTTAGCAAAGAAGATATTCCGAACGCAATCGCGTTGAACTCTATCCAATTCAATCTGGCGCGTGTTCTTGGCCCTATGTTAGGCGGTATTGCACTGACTAAGTTAGGGGCGTTCTGGTGCTTCGCGTTGAACGGAGTTTCGTTTCTTGCCGTGATCTTTGCGCTCCTCATGATCCGGGTGCACTTTGTTCCGGAGCGCAAAGAAATCTCGGTATTTGAGAGCATGCACGAGGGGCTACGGTTTATATGGGGTCAGGAAGGGATGGCGAGCCTGGTCGCGCTCGCATTCCTTCTAACTCTCTTGTCCTTTCCTCTAATCACGTTCCTGCCTGTGATGGCGCGCGATGTACTACACGGGGATGCGAACACCTTTACATTATTTCTGTGCTTGTCCGGGGCCGGATCGGTCATAGGAGCGCTCGTTGTGGCAGGAACCCAGAATCGTATCGGACAAGCGAAGCGAGCACTGCTGGTCATGCTCTTGCTCGGCATTTTGATTGCGGGATTCGGATTTTCGAGGAATCTCGTTCTGAGCACATTGCTCGTATTTGCCGCAGGTGCATCGCTCATGATCGTATTTGCCTTTAATCTTTCTTTGGTCCAACTGCGGGTGAGCGACGCAATGCGCGGACGAGTGATGAGCGTCTACAACGTTGCATTCCGGGGCGGCATGCCCTTCGGCAGTCTTGTATCGGGTTTGCTGATCAAAGAAACATCTGCGCCGGCGATGATGGTCGCGAATGGCCTTTTGCTCGTGGCGCTCGGGTTTTACTTTCTTATAGGCCAGCGCAGAATTTTGAAACTGTAGCGGCAGGGCCGGCCTCCTTACAATGGAGGCTGATGTCGATAAAAGTACTGCGCCTGTTTCTCGCGCCGGCATGGATTTTTTCAATTTCAATGCTGGCGTCCCCACCAAGCATTTCTACAAGCGATTTGGAGGAAGCAAGGGATCGCCAGGATTTGGCGGCGCTCGAAGGCATGATCTCGCAATACCAGCAAGCTGCGCACGCAAATTCGCAATTGCCCGAAAACCAATACCGAACGGCGCTCGCGTACTCGTATGCCGCAGAGGTCGCGATTGAAGGGCGCGATAAAAAGAAAGCTGAGCAACTCGCTGAAGCCGGTGTAGAGGCAGCGAAGAAAGCTGTTTCTCTCAACGAAGCGAATTCCGAATACCATCGTCTCTTAGGCGAACTTTGCGGCCAAGTGATTCCTGCCAATCCCGTTTTCGGAAGTCTCAAGTACGGACAGTGCGCTCGCGATGAAATCAACAAGGCCATACAACTTGACAATGGACTTGCGCTTGCATACGTGAGCCGCGGTGTTGGAAATTTTTATTTGCCACCTTCAATGGGCGGTGGGGTAGATCTCGCGCTTAAAGATTTCGATAAAGCAATATCGCTGGACCACAATTTAGCCGAAGCCTATCTTTGGCGAGGAATAGCTTTACGGAAATCAAACCGCAACTCTGAAGCGAGACAAGCCTTGCAGCGCGCCGTACAGCTCGATCCGAACCGCCTCTGGGCTAAACAGCAATTGGAAAAAACTCCAGCACAATAGATGCGGCGAGCGCTTCTCCTATCCGTAGGAATCGCGCTGGTAACTTATTTCGAATTTGCAGTTTTCCCCGGTCATAGTTACCTGCGCGGTGAAACACAAGTCTATGTTCCTATGCTCGAGCGGCTTGACGCCCCGGGATATCTGTCTCGCGACTTGGTTGCCACGCACCCTCATCTTAAGTACACGATTTATGACGAAGTTACTCTTTCTTTGCGCGAAATCCCAGGAATAAATTTCAAGACAGCATTGGTAATTCAGCAGCTTATTTGGCGCGCAGCGAGCGTGTTCGGTGCTTTCTTGCTTGCAAGGGCAGTCGGGCTCTCCGATTTACTTTCGTTTCTCGTTGCGGCGCTGCTTAATTTAGGTGCGACATTGGCCGGTCCCGGAGTGGCGTTGGTGGAGCGAGAACCTTTACCGTACGGATTCGCCGTGGGACTCATTCTTCTCGGAATGGGCCTGCTCGCAAGGGGAAAGCCTCTCCTAGCTGGCTTGGCGGGTGGCCTGGCGTTGCTTTATGACATACCCATTGCAGCCAGTTTTTGGTTGGTAATTGTCTTGGCAGCTATTTTTGATCGCGACCTGCGCCCACTATTTCGGCCAGTTCTTACGTCGCTGTTTGTCTTTGCTCTTTTGCTGGCAAATCTTGCCCAGTTACAGCCGGGAGTTGTGGAATCGCAGGCAGTTTTCGGAAAGCTGCCGGCGCGAGTTGCGGATCTTCAACGCTATTGGTCAAGTAGCGCATGGGTCTCCCTATGGGCGGGGAAAGAGATTTGGAGTTACCTGGCTATTTGGCTCTGCGGGATGTGGGCAACCGCAAGGATTTGGCCGATACTAAACCGCCAAATGCGATGGTTCCTCATCGCACTGCCCCTATTCGGTATCGTTAGCATACCGGTGTCATTTCTCTTTTTAGAGAAATTGCGCTGGACGCTGATTCCTCAGATCCAACCGGCAAGAGAATTGATATTTACTGCTGGAATGGCGGTGTTAACGTCTAGCATTGCTGGCGTTCGTGCAGCATTGGAGCGAAGAGAATGGGAGACCTTTGTATGGTTCTTTGTCGTCTTTGCGATTCCGTTTCAAACCCGGATTCTTGACGTATTGCGAGTCTCGAGTCCGGCACATTTGGCCGAACTGGCTTTCTCACTTGTGCTCGCCGGTCTCTCTGTTTACCTGCTAATTCAACATCAGGGAAGGAAAGCACACCGCTTTGTTCTCATCATCCCGCTATTGGCAATGTTTGCTGGAGCGACAGTGTGCCGCCTTGGAAATACCCGTGCCATCCATGAAAACGAGATCGCTGACGTTGCGGATTGGGCGGAAGCAAACACCTGGGGCAGCTCGATGTTTTTGTTTCCGGATGCGGGGCGCGATCTCTACCCAGGAATATTTCGAGGCGAATCGCGGCGTGCATTGTGGGTCGACTGGCGAAGCGGTAGCTTGCTAAATTTTTTCGAGTCGTTCGCAAACGACTGGTGGGATCGATGGCACGAGACGATGCAGGAGTCCTTCTCGCCGCAGCGGATGGAACGCATGCTGTCGCTGCCGGTCGATTATTTCGTACTTAGGCGCTCACATGAACTGGCCGACGTGAAACCAGCGTTCGCTAACCGTGAATTTGTCGTTTATGACTCGCGCGATCTGAGGAAGGCGTCTAATCCGTTGCGGCTAGCCTCGGGCGCACTCCAAAAAACAAGTAACTAACTGTTCAGATTGATGCCGAGCTTTTTTAATTCCTCGGCGTAATACCGCTTGTGCAAGAGATCGTATTCTTCGCCGCCCTCAGCGATATCCCGCTTTTGCGTGCGGATTTTCTGTCGAGCCGCGCGATCCACACGATCTTCCATCTGCAGGATGCTAGTAATCTCGCGAACCAGCGAAAGCCGAAGCTCGTTTGGATCCTTGCGCACCCGGAAATCGCGTGATTTGCGCATGGCCGACACGAGCTTGTGAGCCAGGTCATTCACCTTATCTCGTGAAAGCTTCATGCCATCTCCCGTATCACGACCCGAAGCGCGAACGACTTTCCGTTGAGCCAGTAGTTGATTCTTTATGCGGCGAAACATCTCGTGATAGGAGACATTTTCGCGGCGCATATAGTCGCTATAGTCCTCGAGCAGCTCACGGACTTCGTCGTTCAGCTTGTCTTCTAACGATAAATCCTCCCCGATAATTTGTGCGATGAACTCCGCGGCTACGGCAGGATTTGACGTCTCAAAAGCACCGGGACTAAGACGGCTGACGAGCTGCCGTGACAGATACCCGATGAACTCTCGCGCCAATATCATCCGAGCGTTAGTTTAACAATTCGGATATTTTGGTGAAGTTCTAACCGGCGAACACAGGCTTGAAATCGCTTAGTCACCGCGATGATGTTCGAGGAATTCAGTATCAATCGGGCGACGGCCGCGATATCCGTCTTCAAGGTGATGCCAGAATTTAATCCCCGATTCCCCCAATTTCCAGCAAAGATACACTTCTTTATCGCGATAAAGAGTGGGGAAGTCGACCAATCCGATATCGACATCTTTAAGAAGACAGCCGGTATTTTGCAGTTCTTCGACCGACGTCTGAAGGCGGCGAGCGAACGCGTCTTTTCGCATTCGAATCTGCTGAACCTGTTCGCGAGAAACAATCATCCCGCCGGTTAAGGCCACGCGCTGACTGATTCGATCGAGCTCGGCACCGGCAGAATCATAGCTCTGCTTCAACTGAACCAATTCGCGTAGGAGGCGCTCCACTTTTGAAAGGAGTCCTTCTGCCTCTATCAAAGTAAAGTAACGCGGCATTGGATCAACAATATGATGCGCTCTAAACGCTTCGACGAAGCCGAGTATACCAGCGGGTTCCGAAATGAGATATGTCGCTATCCTGAGATTTGCGAATTGGGATACATACGTCAACTGCTAGTTCTTTGGAGCGATCCGCCCTCAAAGCAAACGAGTTAGGCGCAAATACGTTTCAGATCCTTTCCGCGAGCCCGCGCATGTGGCGCGCTAAGGCTCCCGACCCGGAGCAGGTCCGATTGTTACGTCGCGCGCGAGCGAAACACGACCTGGCGCCTTTAGTTATTCACGATAGCTATCTAATTAACCTGGCTACGAACAACTCTGTGATTCGAGAGCTTTCGATCCGCGCATTCGCTGCGGAGCTGGAGCGCGCGCTACTTATCGGAGCCGAGTATGTGGTTGCACATCCCGGAAACTATAAGGGCCTAACTTCAGAACAAGGCATATTCAATGCCGCCCAAGCTTTGGTGCTCGCTTGGCGCACCGTAGATGCTAAGTTGAAACGCAAAGCGCAGTTAAGCATTTTGCTTGAAAACACGGCGGGCGCGGGCGCACAACTCGGCGGCAATTTTCGCGAGCTGGCTGTCATCCGCGAATTAGTCGGGCACTACCTGGAGATACCAATCGGCTATTGCCTCGATACCTGCCATTGTTATGTCTCGGGTTTCGATGTCGCCAATGAAGATGGGCTCGAATCGTTACTTCAAGCAGCATCTGAAACGCTCGGGCTGGAGAATGTACCTGTAATTCATGCCAATGATGCGAAGACCCCTTTGAACTCACACTTGGACCGGCACGCCCACATCGGCGAAGGTAACATTGGTGTTGAAGGCTTCCGCCGCATTCTCAACCATCCGAAATTGCGAACGAAAGCATTCATCCTAGAAACGCCGGTCGATAAGCCAGGCGACGATCTCCGAAACGTTCAGGCTCTCAAGGAGTTAGTATCCCCGAAAAAGCTTACGATCACAAAGCAATCGAGCAGAAGTGGTATGAGCGCTGGTCGCAAGATACAGCCCTCTACGTAGCCGATTCGCCAGAAAAGCCGAAATACTACGTTTTGGAGATGCTGCCTTATCCGAGCGGCGTTCTTCATATGGGACACGTCCGTAACTACGCGATTGGCGATGCGCTGGCTCGTTATATGTGGATGCGCGGATATAACGTTCTGCACCCTATGGGGTGGGATGCCTTCGGCTTGCCTGCCGAAAATGCAGCACTGAAAGCCGGGCGAGAGCCGCAGGACTGGACTCTCACCAATATTGCGCATATGAAAGCGCAGATGCAGCGGCTCGGATTCGCGCTGGATTGGAATCGTGAGATCGCGAGCTGCGACCCGACTTACTATCGCTGGAATCAATGGTTCTTCCTGAAAATGCTCGAGCGGAGTGTGGCCTACCGCAAAGAAGCATTGCTGAATTGGTGTCCCGAGTGCGCAACGGTTCTCGCGAACGAGCAGGTAGTGAATGGCTGTTGTTGGCGGCACGAGACTACGCCGGTGGAACAACGTCCGATGCAGCAGTGGTTTCTAAAGACTACCGCTTATGCAAGTGAGCTGCTCGAAGACATGAAGCAGCTCGAGAATGGCTGGCCCGAACGCGTATTGACGATGCAGCGCAACTGGATCGGCCGGTCCGAAGGAGCGGAAGTTGACTTCAAGGTCGAGGGATCGGACGACCGGATCAGAATCTTCACCACTCGTATAGACACGATTTACGGGTCAACCTGCCTGATTCTTGCGCCGCAGCATCCGATGGTTGAAAAGCTGGTCACTCGTGAATCCGACCGGATCAAGGTGAAGGAGATGATCGACGCCGCCGGACGGCTAGATCCGGGAATCGCGGAGAAGGTAGGGCTATTCACGGGAATCCAGGCGATCCGCCCGTTCGACGCGGCAAGGATTCCGATTTGGATCGGCAACTTCGTCGTGATGGGATACGGTACAGGCGCAATCATGGCCGTGCCCGCTCATGATCAGCGCGATTTGGAATTCTGCCGGAAGTATGGAATACCGGTCGTGCCGGTAATTCGCCCCGTAGACGGCACGCTCGTCAACAGTTCGCTCTCTGAAGCTTTTATTGAAGACGGCATTCTCGATAATTCAGGCGAATGGTCCAACTTGTCGAGCTCAGAGGCGCGGGAAAAAATGACGGCGTTCGCCGAACAAAACGGCTTTGGATCAAAGGCAATTACCTATCGCCTCAAAGATTGGGGCATTTCGCGGCAGCGCTATTGGGGAACTCCGATCCCAGTCATTTACTGCTCAAAGTGCGGCATAGTGCCGGTACCTGAGAACGAGCTGCCAGTTGTGTTGCCTCCGGACGTGAAGATTACCGGAACCGGGCGGTCGCCCCTCGAAGGAGTGGACGCATTCATGAACGTGCGTTGTCCGAAGTGCGGCGAACCGGCGCGCCGCGAGAGCGACACCATGGATACATTCATCGACTCGTCCTGGTACTTCTATCGATACTGCGATCCGCAGAACGAGCGGGCGCCGTTCGATTCTGAAATAGTTGCGCGCTGGTTTCCCATCGATCAGTATATCGGCGGAATTACACACGCGATCTTGCACCTGATTTATTCACGCTTCTGGACCAAGATGATGCGCGATATTGGGCTGATCCAGAACAGCGAGCCAACGAAGCGTCTATTCACACAAGGGATGGTGCTGATGGGTGGGAGTGCGATGTCGAAATCGAAGGGCAATGTGGTTGATCCGGACGAAATGGTCGAAAAATATGGGGCGGATACTTGCCGGCTCTACACACTTTTCGCGGCCCCGCCGGAAAAGGACATGGACTGGGATGAAGCGAGCGTAGAGGGTCAGTACCGTTTTGTGGCGCGCGTTTATCGGTTTGTCACGCGAAATGCGGACCGACCGGTTAATGGCGGGGTCAACAATGCAGACCGGCAGGCTCTTCGCAAGCTGCATCAGACGATTCAGAAGATCACGACCGATTTCGACGGCCGCTGGCACTTCAATACGTCGATCGCATCGTTGATGGAACTCTTGAACGAGCTGACTTCGCTCGAATCACGGCTTTCACCGCCATGCCTGCGCGAAGTATCTGAAAAATTGACGTTGATGATTGCTCCATTTGCACCGTACGTGGCGGAAGACCTTTGGGAGAGCCTTGGCAACCGAGGTCCGGTTTTCCGGCAAGCTTGGCCAACCTACGACCCGGTGTTGGCGAAAGAGGAACTCGCCGAGATCCCCGTGCAAGTGAATGGCAAGCTACGTGCTCATCTGGAAGTGCCATTCGGGACGACAGAACAGGAGCTGGAGCGCCTGGCCTTGCAGCACGAGCGCGTGAAATTGTTCACGAGCGGCAAACAGGTCGTGAAAGTAGTCGTAATTCCCGACAAGCTTGTGAATATCGTCGTCAAGTAGTACGGACAAACTCGCAAATAGAACGCGCCGCAGTTGACCAGAGGGGCCGGCTGAAGCAATCCTGTTTTACTCTAGAGGTAAAGGCGGCAGTTTTGAGCACGGAAAGTGCGATCTGGGCGGAATCCCTGAGCAAGGTTTACCGCTCCGGAGGCTCTGAACTCGTTGTGTTTAAGGATCTCTCGCTCGAAGTGCGTCGGGGAGAGCGGCTCGCCATCATCGGTGAGTCGGGCGCGGGCAAGTCCACTCTGATGCATCTGCTGGGCGGTTTGGACAGATCATCGCGCGGAACGATATTTTTTGGCGGCCGGGAGACTACGTCTTTGGAAGAAGGCGCTTTGGCGAACTTTCGCAATCGCGAAATCGGTTTTGTATGGCAGAATCCTTCTCTCCTGCCTGAATTTACGGCGCTCGAGAACGTCATGATGCCTTTGTTAATCCGAGGCGTTAGCCGGGAAGAAGCGGCAGCGAGATCAGCGGCGTGCTTGGAGGAAGTAAGGCTGGGAAATCGCGGGCCGCATCGCGCCGGTGAGCTTTCAGGCGGCGAGCAGCAGCGGGTGGGATTGGCGCGAGCGCTGGTAGGCCGTCCAAACGTTTTGTTAGCTGATGAGCCGACCGGTAACCTGGACTTCCGTACTGCCGAAGTAATCATCAATTTGTTATGGGACCTGCATCGATCCCACAATCTTACGTCGATTTTTGTAACGCACAACCTTGCACTAGCCAATCGTTGTGATCGAGTTTTACAGTTAAAGAAGGGCAGCCTGTATGAGCCGTCTCTGATGGAGCTTCAGGAAGCCGGATTAGTACAAGACGCAACCCGTCTTGACGGTGGCACTTATGTTTGAGCGATATACCGAAAAAGCACGCCGCGTAATCTTTTTCGCGAGGTATGAAGCGAGCCAGTTCGGCAGTCCTTACATCGAAACGGAACATTTATTGTTGGGCTTGTTGCGGGAGGATAAAGCGCTCGCGAACCGGTTTTTGCGGTCGCATGCCGCCATCGAATCCATTCGGAAGCAGATCGAAGCGCATACCGCCGTACGCGAAAAGGTTTCCACTTCGGTCGATCTGCCTTTGAGCCACGAATGCAAGCGAGTCCTTGCTTATGGGGCCGAGGAGGCCGAACGGTTGAGCCATAAGCACATTGGAACTGAACATCTTCTATTAGGTTTGTTACGCGAAGAGAAGAGTTTTGCTGCTGAGATCTTGCACGAGCGAGGTCTGCGGCTTTCGGCGGTGCGCGAAGAGATCGCGCGTTCGGCTTCGGAGAAAACGTCGGCCAATCGCCCAAAAGAGAGCTCCCTATTGGCGGAATTCAGCCGGGATCTCACTCAGGCTGCGGTTGACGGAATGCTCGACCCGCTGATTGGGCGCGATTCCGAGCTGGATCGTGTGGTTCAAATCCTGTGCCGGCGAACGAAAAACAATCCTGTATTGATCGGCGAACCGGGCGTCGGCAAGACGGCAATCGTGGAGGGCTTAGCGCAGCGCATTGCGGACGGCGATGTGCCTTCCTTCTTATCAGACAAGCGAATTCTTGCGCTCGATCTGTCTCTCATCGTCGCCGGCACAAAATATCGCGGGCAATTCGAAGAGCGGCTGAAAACCATCATGAAAGAGCTGATGGAGAATCAGAACGCGATCATTTTCATCGACGAGCTGCACACGTTGGTAGGCGCCGGCTCGGCTGAAGGGTCGCTCGATGCCGCGAATATCTTGAAACCGGCGCTTTCGCGAGGCGAGATTCAGTGCATTGGCGCCACCACTCCTGCCGAATACCGCAAATCTATTGAAAAAGACCGGTCTTTGGAGCGGCGATTCCAGGCGGTGAAAGTACCGCCGCCCAGTGAAGGCGACGCGATTCGAATTCTATTCGGCATCAAGGAACGGTATGAAAAGTTCCATGCCGTCGCCTACACGGATGAAGCAATCGAATCGGCGGTATACACATCGACACGTTTCATACCGGATCGCTTCCTACCCGATAAAGCGATTGATTTGATCGATGAAGCCGGAGCGCGAGTAAAGCTGCGGCAAACAACGCTGCCCACCGAGGTGGCGGACATTCAGAAGCGGATCAAGTTCATCGTTCATCGCATGGAAAACGCGATCGCGAACCATGAATTCGAGAAAGCGCGTTTCTACTCGGACGAAGAACGGAAAGAACGCGAAAACTTACGGCAGCTTCGAGAAAAATATAATCTCGACGACACATCGACGGGTCTTGTATCGAAAGACGATATCGAGGAGGTAGTGGCGCGATGGACCGGCGTGCCCATGACCTCCATCAAGGAAGAAGAAATCAATAAGCTGTTGCGGATTGAAGAGGAGCTCCATAAGCGAGTGATCAGCCAAGAGAAGGCCATTTCGGCCCTCTCCCGTGCCATTCGCCGGTCGCGCGCAGGCTTGAAGTCTCCCAAGCGTCCCGCGGGATCATTTCTATTCCTGGGACCCACCGGAGTGGGCAAAACGGAAGTCGCGCGCGCGCTCGCGGAATTCCTGTTCGGCAGCGAGAAATCTCTGATCCGATTCGATATGTCGGAATTTATGGAGAAACACTCCATCTCAAAGCTGATTGGTTCGCCGCCAGGATATGTCGGGTACGAGGAAGGCGGTCAACTGACGGAGCGTGTAAAACGGGCTCCTTACTCGACCATTCTGTTGGATGAAATCGAGAAAGCGCATCCTGATATCTACAACATTCTGCTGCAGGTCTTCGAAGACGGCCAGCTTACGGATGGACTCGGCAACACAGTCGATTTTAAGAACACGATAATCATCATGACCTCGAATCTGGGAGCACGATTCCTCGATAAAAGAGGCCAGATCGGATTCTCGGCGCCATCGACCACAGGCATTCCGCAAAAAATTGAAGATCAAGTAATGGGCGAGGTAAAGCGCGCTTTTAACCCCGAGTTTCTAAATCGCCTTGATGAGGTGATCCTGTTCACGTCCCTTACCGATGAGGACCTGCTCAAGATCATTGACTTGCTTGTGGAGCAGATCAACGGGAATCTTGTCGCGAAGCAGATCAAAATCCGGCTCGATCCCGAGGCTGCGAAGTACATCCTCGACAAGACTTGCGGCGATCGAAGCTATGGAGCGAGGCCGCTGCGGCGCGCGCTGCAAAAGTATATCGAGGATCCGCTTTCGGAAGCTCTGATTCAGGGCTCTCTGCCGCGACCTGCTGAACTCGAGGTGTACCTCAGTGAAAACGGCATTTACTGTAGGCAGATCGGCGAGTTAGAAGGTCAGCCGGTTGCCGCGGGAGGACCGGAGGAGATTTCGGCGCCATCAAGCGGCACGCCGCTATACATGTTCTAGGCGGCAGAGTCCCGTTACTCGGGGACGTTGAACTGAATCATACGAGCGCTCATCTGATCGCTCCGGTACGCTTCGACGTAAACATTCCACTCACCGGCTTCCGGAAACACTGGTTTCGCTACATAGACACCAGCCGCAACCGCCGGAGCAGGAAAGACTTTCATATGCTCATGAGCCGGTGTTTCGATTTGAAGCGTTACTTTCGCGTCAAGCAACGGCTGGCTGAGCGCATCTTTGATATGGATCTCAAACGGAACTTGCACGCCGGTTTGGAGCTTGGCCGTTGGCTCGAACCGTATATTGAAGTTTCCTTCCCGTTCCGCCGCCGCAGTCAGGAAACCCAATGCGCACAGCAGAAGAGCGAAAGACTTCACGGACCTATTGTAGCGGCATTCGCCGAGTATTCAATACCGCTCGAGATGAATGCTCCCAGTGGTAGTCGATGCCGAGATCAGCGGGCCGCCCTTCCCCAGTTGACCTGAAAGATGGTGCTTTGATGTTTCCTCTGTCGACGACAGAGTCAAATCATTGCTAATACTCGATACGCTTGTATCGAGCTTCACCTTCGCATCTATATTGGCGGGCAGGCGCAGCGTTACGCCGCCGTTTGTCGTATCGGCGGTGATAGGGTTATCGTGAAATTGCTCGAGCGCCAAAGTGATACCGCCATTGGTGGTGGAAGCGCGAAGAGCTTGCCCGTCCTGTGGCTGCTCGATGGTTACGTCAATACCTCCGTTCTGCGACTCCGCGTTGATAGCACCTGCTTTCAAGCGGCCATGCACGCCGCCGTTCGTCGTGTGCGCGCGCTCGTTCCCGCTGCAATCTTGCAGTTCAATTGCGCCGTTCGTCGTGTGAACGTCATAATCGCCCGTATCGCGCGTCAAAGAGATACGTCCGTTTGTGCTTGTGACATGGCCGCCGCCGCGCAGATCCTCAACCGTTACGGTGCCATTCGTCGTTTTGACATTTTCGATCATAGTCTGACCCGGGACACGAATCAGATACTTCGCACCGAAAGATCCGTGCCAGAAATCTTTTGGAGTCTCGGTTGCGATTGAAGCGCTATTGCCGTTGACACTGACTTTGATGTTGATCTCTCGGAGGCGGTCGGCGTTAGCTGCAAATTTTGTGCCTGAGACGTCGATCGTATTGCGGTCCCAGCCTACGATGTCTACGGAGCCGTTGGTGTTTTCGACATTTAAATGACCCCCGGCCGGCATCGCATACGAGTAATGGAAATCTTCTTTTATGTGGGAAAAATCCCCAAGATCATCACACCCTGCGAGGGAAATCCCGCCGAGTACCAAAACTGGCCACGCGTACTTCATCATGCCCTCCCATAACCTTCCACTTCACCAGACTACGAAACCGGCGCGGACCTTGTTCCATGTTAAGAAAGCCCTCTCGCGGATTTTAGTCCGGCGGCTAACGTTAGATTAGAAGGAGTGCCGTGGACGGGGGCGTAGCTCAGTTGGATAGAGCATCAGCCTTCTAAGCTGAGGGTCGCAGGTTCGATCCCTGCCGCCCCTACCAAGTTCGCACAAATCCCGGCTGAGATCTGAAATCAACGAACTGCTGGAACAAATGCCCAATACATCCCAGCCGAGGTCTCTTGACGGCGTAATCGGGTCCGTTCGGCGGGTGGATTTCCTCGGATCAAGTAGAAAAGATCACTCAGAATCGATTGATTGTCGGCGAAATAGGAATGCGAGAGGCCGATCATGCTGGTATCCACAGCTGAAGCATCAATCGTATCCAGCCCGGGTATGATCACGATATTCGGCCCAGCTTCACCCGCTCGAGGGTAGCCCTGCAATCGCTGGGAGACCTTCAGAGCTTCATCTCTCGAGGAAGCGTATAGAGTGACGTGTCCGGCAACACTCTTGAACACAGCGGCCAAACGCCGAAATTCTGCAGCATCAATATCGGGGGCCAGGAGTGCAACTTGTTGAACTCTCCTCCGTGCGCCCCGATCAGGCGCAAGTGAAGCTAAAGCTTTAGTGACAACTCTATTACCCATGCTGTGGGCTATCAAGTGAATCCGTTCGGCACCGGTCTGAGATGCCAGTTTCGTCAGAAAATCGACCAGATGAGGCACACTGAGCTCTGCGTTTCGACCATCTTTGTTGTAGTCCACCAATCCGATCCGCCCTTGCGATGGCCAACTATAAAGCACCGCCGCTCCGTCGAACCCCAAATCGTATGCAATCTGGGCTGTCCTTCTGGCCGCACTCTCAAAGTCCGTGTTAAACCCGTGGACAAAAACCAAAATCTCCTTGTGGGCGGATTGCTCGACACGGTTCGAAATATCGCTGAAGAAGAGCCTCTCGTCTTCCTGTTTCGCCGCCATGAGCACGATGTGCTTGGCAACATCCTCTCTAAATTCGAGCCGTAAGATACTCGGCCCTTCCAGCTCTCCCATTTTGTGGCCACGTGGAATACTAACTTTACAAACACCAAATTGAAGATGTTCCTGTGGTTCTCCGCCAAACTGCATCTCCTCTCCGCCGTTTGCGACACGTACTCGATCGGTCGCATAGAACACTTTCACAACCGCTGCGTTCGGACGGAGAATCTCTAGCGCTCGGTTACCTTGCGGAGTTACTTTGATCGTGTACGAACCCGTGCCGCTCCCGGCATTGCGCAGAATCAGGTAGTAGCGGCCTGTCTTTGGAACATCCCAAGAGAACGGCTCGACTGCGTCATCGTCTGACTTAGCTATCAGTTCACGAGTAACTTCTTCATATACGAAAACATCAATCGCTAGATCCTTCGACCCCGTCGCAAGCACCTCGACCTGTTGACCTGCCTTCAACGAAACCACTGCCGTCTGTAAGCGCGCATACGCTCCAATATTTCCAGTAAGTGGAGGCAGTTCCTCGCCGATCGCAATTCGGAACACGGCACCAGAAGCAACCACAAATGCGAGGAGATAATGGCGCCACATTGATGTTCTCCGAATACTCTCGGCAAATGTCGCTCCAGACTTAAAGCTGCGACTCAGTAAGCGGAGTGCAACCCGAAAGCGTCACTGATCTTAAAAAGAACTCCGTTCCTTGTACTGAAGCGTTAATGCATTATCCGGAAGATAACAACTTCATGCCCAATTTTTACAAATTGCGCGAGTTTTCGAAATGGTAACTAAGTTGCCAAACGAAGTTAAAGCTGATACCCACACTTCCCAAGGTAATTCGTCTGGACAGGGGAATAGTTTCCATGATAAACTCGCGGAAATTCAGCCAGCAGTTGTCTATGCAAAGACCACGTGTTTACTTCGTCCCGGTCTTTGTTCTTTCCTGTGCTCTGCTGGGTGCTCAACAGAACGGGCGTTTCGCAGATTTGAAATCCCAGGGCATCGGCCTGTTTCAAGGCGGGAAGTATTCGGAAGCCGCCGGCAAGCTGGAAGCTATTTGGGAGGAAGACCAGAGCGACGCGAAGGTAGCCGAGTATCTAGCAATGGCCTATCTTTACGGTGAACATGATGCTGCCAAAGCGCAACCGGTAATGGAGAAGGCCATTGCCAACGGAGGACAGGCAAGTTTTCTGGTCTTCCATTCGCATGAGCGCCTCGCCGCACTGCACGGCGACATCATAAACCAGTACTGCGCAGGCAAGATATCGGTCTCGCCCGGGAAACTCGTGTTCATTTCGGATTCCGGAGAGCATTCCGTTACCATTGACCCTGCCGAATTAAAGGAGTTTACCGTGACGGGCGGAGCTCCTGGACGAATTTCTATCAAAGCCGCTGGCAAGAGTTACACGTTTATGGCGAAGACCCACAGTCGAGCCGAAGCCGTCTTGCTGGCGACCATCACACAACAAAACTTTACTCGTTGAACGAATCAGCATAAATCTAGAAAGGCGAAGTTATGAAATTAGTACGGATCGTGAGCATGGCATTGGCCATGACTGTAGCAGGTAATCTGTGCGTTCATGCACAGTTTCATCTTGGCAAAGACAAGGAGAAGAATAAGAACGACGCTTTGCGGGAGAAAGAGGAGAAGCGCGATGCGAAGAATCTTCGCATCTACGACAAGATTAAAACCTACTCCCAGGATAAGTATGAGACAGATCCCGACTTCCGAGATCAAGTGGACGATGCCTATGCTGAACGCCTGCGCGAGCAAAGTGAATACGCCTTCGATTTTAATACCAATCCCCGTTATCGTTCTCGCCTCGTCGCGGTAGACGAAGATCGGTTCCGTATGTATGAGAGGCGCTATGACAATCTACGCGTTCAAAATTGGATCAACCGCGTAGGTCAGAATCTTGTCCCGCCGGGATCGGATCACGTATTCGCATTCCGGTTAATCGCCAACCCGACCCCGACTGCATACACCCTCGCGACCGGAACGATTTATATCTCGACCGGGATGGTCGCAATGCTCGACAGCCAAGCTCAATTGGCGTACGTGCTTGCTCACGAGATGGAACACGTACAGCAAGACCACTGGAAGGACCGCGTAATGATGGAACAGGGCCTGGATTCATATAACGCTGATCAGACAAAAAAGGCGGAACGTATCGCCGTCATAGGCGGCTTGGCAGGGGCCTTGACTGGTGGTCTTGCAACGAAGAGCGGCGGTGGTGCCGTAGTTGGCGGACTCGCTGGAGCCCTTGCCGGCGGAGTCGTGGGCGTGTTGCTGAATCAACATGCGGTTGTCGCGTGGGATCGCGCTCAGGAGGATGAGGCCGACAAGCTCGCATTCAAGGTTATGCTCGATTCTCGTTACGACGTTCGGGAGGTTCCGAAAGTGTTCCAAACTCTAGAGGCGGCGAGTTCTAAAGACAGGCGAATGACACTCGGCTTTCTCGGTGATCGAAGCCGGATTCGGGAGCGGCGCGAGCAAGCACAAAAACTCATCGAAGGAGCCTATAAGGCCGAAATTCAGTTACAACTACAGAAAGGCTTCATTGGCGATACGGGAGAATATCGGAATCTGATGGCCGAGCTGAAGCGCGATAACGGCATCATGGCGTACTACTATGACATGTTTGACCTCGCACGCAACAATCTGAGCGATGCTGTCAGCACCCGCGATAACGATCCCGCTGCTCAGTACTATTACGGCAAAGTGTTAGAACTGATTGCGCGGAGCGATGATGACCGCAGACTCGCCGTGCAATGCTTCCAGCGGGCGGATCAGTACGATCACCGACATGAGAATTTCGGATCACACCTGCACTATGCGCTGGAGATGATCGATCAAAAGAGTTCCGACCATAAACTTGTCGGAACCGAACTAGATACGTACGTCACGGACTATACGCGATTTCAGGTTGAATTGCGCAAGCTCGAATTATTGCCGCCAAACCTGGAGACTATTTACGAATACATTTCCCTCTATGGCGACATAAAAGACTGGCAACCTAAGCTACCGTCCGATGCGGAAGTTATGGTAGCCAGCTATACGGATTCAACAGCAAATATTGGCCGGACATCGCCGGCAGCTGCTGTGGCGGTAAATGGCAGCGCGAACCGGTCGAACACAAAAGCAACGCTGAAAGACGCCATTACAAAGCGTTAACATGGTTGTCCGGTTTGGGGTGCTGGCCGCGTTCATGTGCGCGGCCAGTTTCTCGCAGCAAAGTTCAGGATATTTTGAGCTGATCGTGCCGCCAGGGAAAACGCCAATTGGCGGCGGGAAAGACGTGACTGTTGACATTCCTGCCGAGGCATTGTCCAGAATGATGATCCAGGTTTTGGGATCTGCAGATCGGAACCTCGGGTATGGTGACGTTCACGTGTGCATCAACGGAAAGGGTGCAGGAAACATATTCAATAGCGGATCCAATGAACGAGGCAAGTTTCTGGCGATGGACCCCTCTACTCTTCGTATGCGGCCGGATCCCCTATTTGAACCGGCTGTGAATCGTGTTGAGGTTTACGGCAAAGACAAACGTTCGCGCGTCTATTATCAGAACTGGATTCTCCGTAGCGGCGTCGCCGCCAATCCTGATTTCCGTTTCGTTTCACGTATGTCGCCCAGCGACGAAAGTGGCGTCCCTCCAGATCTAAACCTTGATGAGCCGAATGCACCTCCACAGTTTGCGGGGGGCGCGGAGTCTTTCATCATTCAGTTGAAAGGCACAGCTAGCGCAGCTTCGGGTGTCGAGAGTTTGTCCGTAGACGGCAGAGTCGTGGCCAACGCAGCCGGTCCCTTGAAGTTGTCGTTCATGTTTAATGCGCCCGTTTCGCGAGGTCAGAAGGAAGTGACTGTGGAAGCCATCGATAAAAAGGGGAATCGGCGCAGCGTTTCTATTCCAATTGAGTATCCTCACAGCGAATCGCACAAACTTCGCTTAGCCGGCGAGAGATTTGCGTTGTTGATCGGAGTGTCGCAGTTCAGTGCTGGCAAGGAGGGACCGCCACCGCTGCCCGGCGCCGCTTATGACGCAAAGCAACTTGCGGATACTTTGAAAGAACACGGTTTTTCGGATGCAAACATTCGGCTTCTCACGGATGAACAGGCTACAGCCGAGCAAATTCGAGCTGCGCTCGGCGATTTTGCGGCGCAGGCGAAGCCTGAGGACTTCCTATTAATCTACTTCGCCACGCAGGGCGCACACGATCCACTTTCACCAAATCAGGTGTATCTCATGGCGAGCGATTCGAGGCGCCGCAGCCTCAGCGAGACGGCAATTAAAACCTCTGAGCTGCAATTTTTGCTGAACAAGTCAATACGGTGCCGTCACACTCTGCTGTTCTTCGATGCCCAGCATCCATTGGGCCCCGATTGGGCGTTCCCGGGAAAGTCACTAGTGAACGCTTATCTGCTCGACCTGTTCGATGAGCCGACGGGCCGCTCAATCCTGGTCTCTGGGTCCGCGGGCCAGGACTCGCAAGAAGCAAAAACCGGAGAGCTTTCACGCAACTTCTTCGCGCGGGCCTTGATTGAGGGGCTTTCCGGCACGGCCGATAGCAACCATACCGGATTGATTACCGCGCGGGCGCTGTGCGCGTATGTCGCACAATCAGTCCAACGATCCAGCGGAGGGTTGCAAACTCCTCAATATAGATTCACGGAAGCCGAAGAGCCGGTCCTTTCACTCGAGCACTGATGCGTTAATGCTGGGTTCGCGTTGCCCTCTGCTGATCAGCATCCGAAAGCGCCATTCGCCCGATCGCACGATATGCCTGAGAGCGGACTAGAAACGCCTCAGCAGTTGGCCGAAGTCTGATAGACAAGCTCAAGTCTTCAATCGCATCGGGGAAATTGCCTTGCCGGAAATACACGCGCCCTCGACCCAACAGGGCCGCCGAGTCGGATGGATTTAGCTCGAGTGCCAGGTCAAAGTCCTCCTTGGCGTGTTCGTAATCCAGCAAGGCAAAATAACTCCGTCCTCGCAAATCCAGCGGAAGAGGATCAGAAGCCTCTTCATCTATTGCCCATGAGAAATCCTGGACAGCTAGTTGATAACGCCCGGCATTGTGATATGCAACACCACGGTTGAAATAAGCGGCCGCGTAGCCCGGGCTGAGCTCAATTGCTTTTGAAAAGGTCGCAACGGCCAAAGACCATTGCTGCATTTTGGTGTATGCTGCCCCGAGAGCGTTATATGTGAACGGATCCTCAGGATCGATGTGGGTAGCTTGCTCGAAAAGATCCGCGGCATCTTGAAATTGTTTTGCTGCAAGTTGTCTCTTCCCCTCCATTAGGAGATCCCGAAGGCGCAGAGTGCGTCGGCTAGCGATTTGGCCTTCTGGCGCTCCGGCGTCATTGAAGAAAAACTCCTGGAGAATGTCAGCATGAAGCCAGGGCCTTTGAGCATTGCGCGAAGCGTCGGCAACCTGCTTCTTGACTCTGCCGAATACCTGATCGATCGATTGACCAGGTCGCGGCAGCTCGGTCAATAAAAATTTTGTAAAAAGGCCATTTCGCTCTGAGGAATTATCACTCGCCGTTTGCCCAGGACCTGCAGCAAGAGCTAGGTAAGTCCCTTGGTCCACCTCAGGCATAGCCATGCCCTTCGTTCCCGCCGCTCGAGAGCTGAAAGGGTTGCTCCGGCACGCATCCAAGATGACAATCTGCATCCATACTACCGATGCTTCCATGCTTAGTTGCGCCTTGGAGCATGGAAAGCATTTCGACTTTACGCCTGCCTCGCCATTAGCTAGATCGAAATCGACGGGAACCAGGTAATTTTCTCCTTCTACTTGCAAGCCATGTCCTGAATAAAAAAATAGCGCTATGTCGCCTTTTCGCAGACCCGATGCAAATTGCCTGACCGAATTTTCCACGGTGCTGAGGCTCGCATCCGTTACTGACGTGACCTCAAAGTTAAGCCGCTGCAGTGTGGCCGAGAGATCTCGGGCATCATTTACGGCATTTTGCAATTGCGGCGCTCGTACATACTGGTTATTGCCGATGACCAATGCAATTCTGCGCGCATTTGCATTGACTGGACCGGCATCGGGAGCGGCTTGTGCCGGCGACTGCGTTCCGGTTGGCCCTACTCGCCGCTGTTGTCCGGGTTTCTTAAGGGTCCAATTGGCGAGACAGGCGCCGGCAATCGTGCAATGAAAAGTACGTCGATCCATCGCATGTAGTTTAGATCATTTGAGAGTGGCTCAGGGCTGCATCAAGTGCTCCGCGCAGTGATGCTTGAGCTGGATCTTCAGATCCTCGCACTCTTTTTGGCTGCGCTCCAGTTTCAGCTTTGCGGCAGTTGGGACGACATCCTCCCGATCACGAACGAATTGCTCCATAGCTGCGGCTTCTTCTGCCAGGCTCGCGGCGCAATCGGCCAGGAGGTTTGCAAGCTGAAGACAAAGGTCGCAGAAATGGGGTTCTGCCATTCGCCATTCTCATCGGCGAACGTGAACAAGTGCATGAGTGCGCGTACTCCCGCCGTGCCGGGGGATTAGGGCCTTGCGGCGGGTACTCCGATATTGTGTATCGACGTCCCTGTGAAAACCCCCGCCTCGACGAAGTTGGCTACGGTGAATGGCTTCCAAAGGTTCCGGTGGCGCCGCAGCAGTAGCTGTGGAACGATTCCCCCGCCCGCGATGGCAGCCTTAATGCTCAGTCCTTTCGCCCCAAACCTTCCGTCGGACGACGCGAGAAATGAGTTCCCTTCATACTTTCCCCAGGAGGTCGCTGCATCGGCTGCAGATGCTCCGACCATCATGCAAATACTGGCGATCCATAAGCGGCGGCCTTTAGTATCGGATTTGTCTTCTATCCTTGCGATTTCCACCTTCGGGAGCACTGGCGAACTGCTCGCACCGGCCATATCTGCCGAGAAAGATGGTTGTGATATGCCTGATGCATTCGCCAATTGACCGGGCCGACCTCCTGTTTGGGCCGAAGCAAATGCTGCAAAACCAAGTAAGGCCAATACTGCCGCGCTATGAGAAACCAGTGATCGCATAATTTCCTTTTTCGATTCGCCGGGAGGGCGATCACTGATTCAATCGGTTGGTTTTTCGAAAAGAGTTAGGGTCCGCCTACCGAAATCAGTCTTTACTCTTCTCTGGCCGGCTCTTCTCTTGCGGTTTCACGGTCGACCGCACGACGATGAACCGGTTCAGAAGATCAAACCAGAACGGCGCGCCGAGAGTTGCGGCGAGCGCTGAAGCCAGAATCCCGGCAACCTTCACGAACCAGAAATAGCCACTCGGCGCGCGTTGCCACCCGATAGGCAACCCGAGCGATTCGAGTTGCTTAACGTTCTCTTTCACCCGCGGATCGGCCTGCGCCCCGGAGCTCTTCGCGTATTCCTGCGCCGTCGCCACCAGTGAGCTCCTAACCGCGGGATCGGTCGCGAGCCGATTCACGATTTCAACAGTATCGACGTTCAAGGTTGCCGTAACTGCCAGGCCAACGAAAAAAATGATAAATTGCGCACGGCGCTTGTACCAGCCAGATACCCGGTCCATCGCATTGTTGTACCAGCCTTCGATGGACTCGCGAAACCGGTTCACATCCCCTCCCGAAGCATCAATCAACGCCAGCAAAGCGGGACGAAGGCGGCTTGACGGGAAATTCGCGGCAGCGGTCCTGAGGCGAGAATACAGCTCCGCCGGATCCAAATCCCGAGCGAACCTACCAAGCGCGCCCGCGGCGCCTCCAGGCGTATCCGCAGTCCCTGGAATCATTACATCCAGCAGGACAAGCGCGAAGTTCGTCGCAGGTATATAAGACGGAAGATTCGTTTTTTGAAGCATCTTTCCCGGCGGCCTGTATGCGCCTGGATAGAGGCTGCTGATAATCGGGTGATTATAGATCAGCCGCGTGATGCTGCCGTCCTCCTCATCTTGTAACAGGGCGCGAACTCCACGCTCCAGTAGACGCGATCGATTCTTAAGAATCGATTCGAGCCCTTCCACGACCGATGAACAAATGAAGCTCAAAACAAGGTAAACGAGGCAAAGCCCGATCGCGATATCGAGCATGTTCAGGCCTGAGAGCATCCGATACCTCCCGGCGGCGCCGATGTAACTTCACTTGGGGGCAACAATATGTGATAGCACGGCCCCGAACGGCTTGCAATGCGAGCGTCCGAGAAGACGCGATTCTACGTATTAAGAAAGAGCTATGAAAATCCTCATCAGCATGTTTGTTTTGGCAGCGATCATGTTGGCCCAAACCGATCGTCCCTTGTCGGGACTCCAAAGCCGGTACACGATGGCCGAACTGAACGGCATGAAGACAGATGACCGGATTGCATTTCTCGCAACAAAACTGAAGCAGCAACCGAACAACGAGCAACTCGAGAGCTTTCTGGCGGCAGCGTTCTTGCAGAAGCTCCGCGAAACCATCGATCCTGCTTACCTCAAGCACGCGGCCAGCGTTGTTGACAAAATGCTCTCGGCGAATCCCAAAAGCTATCAAGCCTTGCGGCTTCAGAACGAGATCGACATGCAGCGGCACGATTTTCCTAAAGTAGCGGCACGCGCTCGTGGTCTACTCGAGCGGAATCCGAGTGATTCCGGCACCGTCGGCCTGCTCGGCGACGCCCTCATGGAGATGGGCAGGTACGAGGAAGCAGGAGAAGCGTATAAGCGGATGCTGGAGCTCTCGCCGAATCTCTTCAGCTACAACCGCGTTGCCTATCACCGCTTTGTCACCGGCAACATGGGAGAGGCTCTCTCCTGGATGCAACAAGCCGTACGCGCGGGAAGCGACTCGCCTGAAAATCAGGCTTGGTGCCTGGTGGAATTCGGCGATCTCCTTTTCAAAAGCGGCCACTTCGACGATGCGCGAGCTACATACGAGCAGGCGCTGACCACATTTCCCGGGTATCACCGTGCGTATGCAGGTTTGGGGCGCTTGTTTGCGGCGCAGGGCAACTTTAAAGCCGCAATTGAGCACTTCAGGAGCGCGCAAGCGAGCGTCCCGTTTCCGGATTATGCCGCCATGCTCGAAGCGTTATATCGGAGCACAGGGCAGACCCGTGAAGCCGATCATGAACTAGCGTTGATCGACACAGTCGATAAGCTCATGAGGATCAATGGCGAGACGATGAATCGCAATCTCGCCGTGATTTTGGCTGATGAGGACCGGCGGCTTGATCGCGCGCTGGAGCTTGCCCGGGCTGAGCTTGCGGTGCGTGGCGATGTCTTCACCTACGACGCTCTGAGCTGGGTAGAGTACCGGCGGAAGAACTACAAGGAAGCAACCGCGGCAAGTGAGAAAGCGCTCGCAAAGGATACGCCGGATCCAATGCTTTACTATCATGCGGGATTGATTGATCTCGCGCTAAACGATAAGGAGAAAGCGAAGCAGAATCTGGATCGCGCTCTGTCTCTGAATCCGAAATTCGATTTCCGCTTTGCTCCTGAGGCGCAGCGTATAGCGAAATCGATTGACAGCCGCCAATCAGATGCCGAGGCCGCCAGGCCGTAGCCAGCCGAGTGATACGGCTGTCATGCCGAGCCCGAGACACAGAACAAGGGCGGCAGAAAGCACCGGCACCAAACGAAAGAACGGGTGAGCGATCACGGCAGGGCGGTTCGGGATGAGATTCTTCGCATGGATCACGAGAATACCGATGCCCATGAGAACTAACGCCAACCCCAAGCTGAATCCAACAAGCAATGCTAACCCGAGGCCCGCATGACCTAGAGCGATTGCGCTGAGCATCAGGACAAGAGCCGACGGACACGGAACCAGCCCTCCGCTGACCCCTAGAGCAATGAGGCTGGCAAGCGAAACTTTCTCTGGAACGACGTGGGTGTGCGGCCGGTCACCATGATCGTGCGTATGCGCGTGGTTCGCGTGATCATGGTCGTGATGGTGGTCATGCGAATGGTCGTGCGCGTGAGGATGAGAATGGCTATGCGGGTGATTACGGGCATGTCCATGTTCGCTATGCCTTGCGACAAGAACCTTGGCGCGTTGATAGAGTAGCCACAGCCCGATTACCACAATCGATAGTCCCGACAACGCTCCCAGCCAGGGAATAATTCGATCCGGCACGATGTACCGCTCAAAGCAGAGGACGCCGATTCCCAACAAGAACACACTCACCGTATGGGTCAGCGTGACAGTGGAACCGAGAAACACGGCGTGCCTAATTGTTCCCCTACTGCCCACCAGGTAAGCAGCGACGATCGTCTTGCCATGTCCTGGCGAAAGAGCGTGCATTGCGCCCAATCCGAATGCCACAGCAATACCGATAAAGACAAGCCCTAAACCGATGGTGTGCATTTTCAGAAGGCGAGAAAGAAAGTCTCCTTTGACGACGGTGCCCGGCGCGATCGGCTGTTGAGCGGCGAAAGGTTTGAGTGCCGACCGAACGTTGGGAACGGTGACTTCCGGATTGCTAGGAACTTGCTTCGCAGCAAAAACGACCGGCGGGGCCTCACACTTCCAATCCACGGAAGCCTTCAGTGCTTGTGGGGGCACAAAGGAAGGATCTGCCGGATAACTGGTTAATGCATGACTGATATCCGTATCACCGCTTGAGGCTGCGACAACTCTCGCACTGCTGCCGCGATGAATGACGATTTCCTTCCATCCTGTCCGGCCCGGATAGTTGCGGTCCTCGTATTCGAGCTTTCCGGATCGCAGGCCAAGACTCGAAATCATTGTGACGCGCAAGATCGGCATACCACCCGCGCCATCTTGAATGTTGATCTGAACTGTTTGGAGCCAGGCTGAAATGGCGCGTCCGTTTTCCTCGATGGCGAGTCCCTTCAGCCACTGCTTCGCCTCCTGTCTCGCTCGCAACTTGAGTTCTGCTGTCTGGTTCGCATCCAGATTCCATTCCTGAAGCAGTTCGAGGGTAGGGATCTCAGCGAAATCGAGCACGTATGTCAAGCTGCTCCCGTTTCTCGATAGATCAAGCCGAGCGTAATGACTCACGCTGAAGTTCCCCATCGGGTGGGAGCAGAGGGGAAGCGCGGTTAGGAAAACTAGCAATAACAGCCGAATTCGGGACATAAGAGCAGAGGTCCGGGCTCAGGATGGAGCCCGGGTCATCTCACGTTTTTAGAAGTGCCCCGACTCAATTGACGGGACAATCTCCGCCGGCACAACCCGGCTGTCCGGGGCCTAAGTGGTGACTATCACGCCCGCTGTAGGCAGGAGCAACAAAGGGAAACTCAGGTTCCGGCTTTTCGTAGCTTGCCGTATTCACGCCATCGCCGATTCGAAGGTTGTATTTTGCCGCATCCTTCAAGATGCCTTCCACCGCGCGTGCCGAAATGTCAACAACATCGTCGATTAGCCGTCTTCCGTTTGGATAACCCGCCGGATCGCCCGCCAGCAGCCCGAGACGCCTCTCACTGCCAGGCTTCCTGGGAGCCACGCCTGTATTCAAGCGCAAAAGATCGGCGATCGGACCTGCGTCATTCTTGCCGCAGCCGGGGCAGATCGGCGCTGTATAGATAACCAAAGGCAAGAGATCAGTTCGGGGTGCGGAGGGCACCGGGATGCCGATCGACTTGAAGACTTGAGCGAGCACCGGGTTTAGATCGTAATTTGCGAAAGTAGCATCGTTCTTAGGCTCGGCTTGGCTCCATTTGTCTTTGTCACCCGTGCCGATGATGAGCTCGTTAATCAGCGCGTTAGCCATCCTTTGGATCTGGGTCCACTCGTAGGGATTGCTCGATTTAGCCTTCTCATTGCTGAGCAGGTGATTGTTTTGGCGCGATGTTGTCGCCCAGGTGCCGATGACCGCTTGCTTTTCACAGCTCGGGTGCCATTTGCCATCCGCCGTCAGCATCGTGATGGGCACCTCCAAGGCAATGCTATTTACGTTGAACCCGGCCACTGCATTTGGCGCAAAGTTTTCGTTGTCGGCGGCATCTTCCGCGGGAGTCAACACCCCACCACCGGCAGCCTTTCGGAAATTTAGCGAATCGAATGCGGCACCCAGATCAATAAAGAACGGATCGGCGACGGTTCCCGCGAAAACGCGGATGCCATGATCGAGGGTGTAAATTCCCTCCTTTCGGAGCGCGTCATAGTCGGGCATCGTGCGCGGACCTACATTGCTGGGAACGGCAAAGAGCGTCCGGCCTGCCGTAAGATCCGTGCGAACACCGTTCTTGATCATGGTCACGGTGTAGGTTTGGCGGAGGCTCAATCCGGCAGATCCAGCGCCATCGAGCGAGGTGATTGGCGGGATTCCCGGAATCCCCCCAACGAATCCCGTGAAGACCTCAGGCGCCCGGATTTCAGTTTTGAACCGGAATTCGAAAATGACGTCGGGCACCGCATCGTGGTCATTGTCGACCAACATCGCGTACCGAATTCCTGGATCAAAGGGAAAATAATTCGGGCCGTTCGAGGGCTCAAGGAACGGATCGACATTCATGATCATCACCACTTTGTCGGGATTCTCGGGGCTGACGAAGGTAAACCAGTCCGTGATGTCCGCTTTCTGGTCAATGGCAGTGATGGGAGCTTCCCGATGACTTGCGGCAAAGCCGGCCTGGGAAAGCGAGAACGTGAAGACTAGCACGACGCTCAATGCTGATCCTCGAAATCGAACCATAAAGTGAAGGCCTCCAATACTCAAATGGATCGCGGATGCGATCTTTCGTGTTTATAAGTACGGACTGGCAGACGCATCGGATTAAGGACGGCAGATTTTAAGAAATCGGGACGCGATTGGCAGGACAAGGCGCGGAGTGTACCCTGGAACAATGCCTCAAACGCAGCAACAACCGCAAATAAGTCCTGAACGAATCCTCAAAATGATGTGGGCATTCGCTCCGCCCTTACTAATCGAGGCTGCGGTCGAAAACCGGTTATTTGACGTTTTGGAAGATCGTGCGCTCTCGGTGCAAGAACTCGCCGCTGAGACAGGAGCATCGGAACGCGGAATTGCGGCTCTTGCGGACGCGCTCGTCGGATTCGAGCTTCTTAGCAAGGACTCGGAGGGAAGATACCGTTTGACACCTGAATCGGCAGCTTTCCTGGTGCGGGGCAAGCTTGAATTTCAGGGTGGAATTTTCCACCATGTGAGGCGCGATCTAATCCCGAGGTGGCTGCAAGTCTCGGAGTGTGTTAAAACCGGGAACCCTGTCTCTCCAGCAAATCGTCAAGAACACGGCGCTCCGTTTTTTGAACAATTCGTCGAAGCCCTTCTCCCGATGGGCTATCCTGCAGCAAAAATACTCGCCGAAGAGGTGAATCTTTCGCAGTTCAAGGAACCGGCGCGGGTCCTCGATCTCGCCGCTGGTTCCGGCGTGTGGGGCATCGCCCTCGCGCAGTCATCGCCTTCAGTGGAAGTGACTGTGGTCGATTGGGAGCAGGTGATCGGAACAACGAAGAAGATGGTAGCCCGTTTCAACCTGCAGGACCGGTTCCGGTTCGTTCCTGGCGATTTGCTCGAAGCGGATTTCGGCTCGAATTACTCCGTGGCAACACTAGGGCACATCTTGCACAGCGAGGGCGTCGATCGCAGTAAACGGCTCTTGAGCCGCGTGCGGGATGCACTGCGCCCGGGCGGCACCATCGCAATCGCTGAATTCCTTGTGAATCCCGAACGGAGCGGACCGCCACAAGGGTTAATTTTCGCGGTCAATATGCTTGTGCATACCGAAGCGGGCGGGACATACTCATTCGAAGAGATTTCAGACTGGCTGCGCCATTCCGGATTCCAGAATATGAGGACGCTCGATGTTCCCGGGCCGTCTCCGCTAATTCTTGCGGAAAAGGCTTAAACGGAACCGCTTCATGCGGAGTGCCTAGTGAGGGGATTTGCTGCTTCGAGAACTCTCACCTCAGCCTCCGCTTGCGCCAGTGTCGTCATTACGGCCTCTGAGCAATCCGGTCCCAAGCGCTCTTTAACTCTATCCAGTTGAATAGTTGGGTCCCACATTCCGACGATGACCTTTAGATCCGGCCGCATCTGCCGCGCCCTTCGGCACACTGCCCGGGCGTGAGTAACAGCAAAGGGCGGTAACGCCGAGACGAAAAGCACATCCGCTTCCGCGCGTACAAGCTGATCGAGCATACTGTCAACGGGTCCCAGAGAAATCGCTTCCGCATCGTATCCCAATCCGCGCAACAGTTGCGCAAGCATCAGGCCCACGAGCTCATCTGCATCGTCTCTCGCCGGAATGCAGCGTATCGTCAGGCCCGATTCACGACGATTCGCGGGAACCGGTCGTTCTTCAGAAGCCAGCGTGCGCTCACCGAGCTCTTCAATTATTTCCTTAGTGCTGCGATGAATGAATTTCTGTCTTTGCTCGTCGAGTCTGTCCTCGTGCCGGTCCCGCTCAGCCAGCGAGAGCGCCGGAATGAGAACCGAATCGTAAAGTTCCGTCAGGCTGCTTTTATCAAGGAATCTTTCCGCTACCTCCGCGGCTTCGTCTTCATCCATGGCAAGCAATCTTTGATAGTAGTGAGCTTCCGGCGTGAGGACCGGCTCGTCACCCAGGAGGATGTAAAGAAACTCGAGCTGCGGGACATGGCGGCCAACCACGGCCAGACAAACCGTCAAAGGGGTAGAAAGCACGAGCCCTATGGGCCCCCACAATAGGGTCCAAAAGGCGGCGGAAACGAGAATTGCCAAAGAAGAGATGCCTGTGCGGGTTGCATAAAGCCATGGCTCGGCAAGTCCGGATGTAACCGCCTCAATCCCCACGAACAGGCCCAGTGTGAGCAGCGGCTTCGTCCAACCTTCAAAAACCGCCAGGGCCAGAAGGACTGGGCACGCACCGGCTACCCATGTGCCCACGTACGGAATGAATCGCAAAAGCGCGGCGAGCACGCCCCAAAATGGCGCGTAAGGCACGCCGATGAAATACAGCCCGAAACCAAGCAGCGTTCCGAAGGTTGTGTTAATAAGCGACTGAGTCAAAAGATAGCGGCTGACGCGTGTGGCGGCATCGTCGAGTGCTGTAGTTGCAACGACCAAACGTCCGCGGCCCCAGAGCCGGAAAAGCCTGTTTCGCAGATCCGTTCGTTTCATCAGCATGAAAATCGTGAGGACAATTACCGCAGCGGCTACGCCAAGAAAGCGCGCCAGCGATGTACTGATCAGCCCAAGTGACTGCAGCGTGCTTGTGCGGTGGCTGACGACCTCGACCGGCACGGGTGCCGGAGCTTGGGGAGTCTTCGTGGCCCGTTTTCGCGCAACATTTGCAGGCGAAAGATTCTTCTCTCGTTCAGCAGGCGAGCCGTCGCCGGTTACTAATGTGGTGATCTGCTGTATCCCTTCCGTTGCTTTCTCCAGCGCGGGACCCTTCGGATTTCGTACGGCTTCTATCTTTCTGCGGATATTTTCCTGGTAATGGGGCAGATTGCTTACGATCTCGGATAGTTGCTGCGCACCCACCCAGAGCGCTCCAGCTCCAATGCACAGCGCGATCGAGAGGACAATCAATACGGATAACGGACGGCCGAGTTTGAGACTTTCGAGCCACGTCACCGGCGCAGTGAGCAGGAAGCTGATCAGCAACGCTAACGCGAAAGGGACAAGCACGTCCTTGCCGAAATACAGTGTCGTAATCACGATGCCAATCGTGATTACTGCTGATAACGGCGATAATTCCGAGGCCCGTTTAGAACGTGCCGCCATAATCTTCCGAACGATGCGTCTTCATTGTAGACGCAAGCCGGACAGTTTTTTGGATTACAGAGATACCGAAAGATTAAGCCACCGCTCCGCGTTCAATCGGCGTGCGCGCCTTCTCGCTCTCCAGGAGTATCCGCTTGCGCCACACGCCTCCGCCATAGCCGCTTAATAGGCCACTCTTGTTGATGACGCGGTGACATGGAATCACGATCGAAATACGATTGCGCCCATTTGCTGCGCCCACCGCGCGAGACGCCCCTGCTGCCCCCACCGCGGCCGCGATCTCCTCGTAAGAGCGCGTATCTCCATAGGGAATTTTGAGCAATTCGTTCCAAACACGCTCCTCAAACGGTGTGCCTGGATAGACCAACGGAACGGTAAACCGCGTAAGCTGCGCTGCGAAATAACGGGGCAACTCGTCTTTCAATTGCTCCAGATGCTCGTTTGTGCCAGGGACCACGGTGCAGCGGAAACGCTTTCGCGTGGTCAGGAATTGCGTTTCGAGCTTGCGACGGTCGGTAAATTCAAGCAGGCAGACCCCATCGCGATTCGCTCCCGCGACCATCGGGCCGAGAGGCGTCTCCGTCCATGTCGCCAAAACACAATCATTACTGCGCGTGCGCACCGGCGGATCACCGAAAACGCGGCGGAATGCGTCTCGAAAACCGCTGTGCGATTCGTACCCGCTTTCGCCGATCACGTCATCGAGCATCACGCCATTGCGAATGGATTCGAGCGCGCCGGCCATCCGCTGTGCGCGGCAATAAGACTGGAACGTCATGCCGTAGTTCTGCATGAAATAGCGCCGGGCGCGTACCGGATCAATACCGAGCCGGCGGATATCCTCTTCGCGGATGCGGCGCACCGAAGCATCTTCAGCCAGTTGAAACAAAGGCCGCGTCCAGTCGGGCGGTGCGCCATTCGCCTGCATAGGAGAACATCGCTTGCATGGTCGATATCCAGCAGCCAGCGCCTCGCGCGCGCTAGGGAAGAACTCGATATTTTCGGCGTTTGGGCGCCGCGAAGGACAGGAGGGCATGCAAAATACGCCGGTCGTACGAACTGCCGTAAAGAACAGGCCGTTGTAGGACGAGTCTTTCAAAAAGAACGCACGCTGCATCTCGGTTCGTGAAGGCAATGTAATCATGTCGAAATTATAAGGATGGCAGAGAAAGGCCCGCCACCGCAAAAACGACACCGAATTCCGAGCGCCTGGAGGCCGGCTAGACGCGCTCGCCTCTGCGGGTCAAATAATAATGAACGGCTGGCGTAACGATGAGCGAAAGCACCATCGACGCAAGGATTCCCCCGATTACGGCGATCGCGAGCGGCTGCAACATTTGTGATCCTGCCCCAATAGCCAGAGATAGCGGAATCATTCCCGCGACTGTGGCCATCGCCGTCATGATGATCGGCCGCAGCCGGCGCTCGCCCGCAAGCAGCATTGCATCGTATGCGGAGGACCCCTCAGCACGGAAGCGCTGATCGGCATCAAGTAATAGGATTCCGTTTTTCGCAACGATGCCGATCACCATGATCAGACCCATAAACGATGAGATGTTGAACGTGGTGCCCGTGATCAGTAAGGCTAGAAAAACGCCAGATGTGGACAGCAAAGCCGAGGCCAGAATTGCAGCGGGCGCGGCAAAAGTGCCGAACTCGAACAGCAGCACCGTAAACACAAGTACCACCGCGAGAGCAAGCACAAACAAAAGATCACGAAAAGAGCGCTGCTGCTCTTCGTAGGTACCGCCGTATACGACACGAATGGCCGCCGGAATGTGAAGCGTTGCCACTGCTCGTTGCACGGCCGCCATTCCCTTCCCCAGACTTACGCCTTCGAAGCGGCCGGTTACAGCAACATCACGCTGAAGATTTTCACGAAGGATCTCGGTCTGCCCTGCCTCAGTGGAAATATCCGCAAGCGATCCGAGCGTAGCCGTCTTCCCAGTGGAGCTCGTGAGAAGAGTGTTCTTGATCGCATCCAGCGATGCCCTGGTCTCTGGCGGAAACCGCACCCGCATTGTGTAGGGTCGGCTGTTGATCACAACCGGCGTGGGGGCCGGCTCGCCTTCGAGGATCGCGCTCGCATCCAGCTCAACTTCCTGCGGTGTGAATCCGGCTCGCGCCGCGACAGCCGGATCTACTTTCATGATTAAGGCCGGGCCGCTAATCGTATTCTCGATTCCGTTCTTCACATCGGTGACGCCAAAAATCGTTTTGATCTTGTCCGCCACCTTTGGAGCCCACTGGGCGAGTAAGTCCGGGTTCTCCGAAAACAGCTTAATTTGGATCGGCTCGGGAGAACTGGTGAGGTCGCCAATCATATCTTGAAGCAGTTGGACAAATTCCGTATCGAGTTGCGGGTATTGTTTGTTCACCTTTTCGCGAACGTCGGACATCACCTCGTCGATTCCCCGCTCGCGCTTGCGTTTTAATTTCACTGAAATGTCGCCGTTGTTTGCTTCCGTTACTGCCGCGAGCCCAAGCTGCAAGCCCGTTCGGCGCGACGTGCTCTCTACTTCCGGAATCGACGCGAGAATTTTTTCGACGCCGCTCAGCACTCGATTCGTATCGTCGAGCGACGAACCAGCGGGCATCAAATAGTCCAAAATGAAGCCACCCTCGTCCATCGCCGGAAGCAAATCGGTACCAAGGAGCCGATAGCAGAAGAAGGATGCGATTATCAGCAGGACGCACGCGGCCGCAAGCGTAAACGGATGAGCGAGTACAAATTTCAACGCTCGATCATATGCACGAGTGAGTCTTCCCATGAAACCGGCGCTTGCCACACGACCATGCCTATCCGCAGATGAAAGCACATGAGCGCCTGGCCGCCTCCGCAGCAGGTAATGACTCAAGGTAGGCGTCCACGTGAGCGCGAGCGCTAGCGACGTTAGAAGCGCTGTCCCGACAGTGATCGCGAGTGCGCGAAAGAACGTGCCGGTTACACCGGTGATGCTGATCAGCGGCAGAAAAACCACAATCGGCGTAATCGTCGAGCCGATAAGCGGGACACGAATTTCGCGCAGTGCGCTGCGAATCGCTTCGCCTCGTGTCTGACCCGAATCGCGATGCAGCACAATATTCTCGACCACCACAATGGCGTCGTCAATTACGAGACCAACTGCTGCCGCAAGCCCGCCCAGTGTCATCAAGTTAAAACTCTCGCCAAGCAGGCGGAGCGCAATGAACGTGATCGCGATAGTTGCGGGAATCACCAGGCCGGCCACGAGCGAGCTGCCCCAATCCCGCAGGAACAGAACCAAAATAATGGCCGCGAGAATCAGGCCGATCAAAATCGCATCGCGAACACTCGTAATCGAATCCCGCACCAATTCGGATTGGTCATAGAAGGACACCAGATTTACATTCGGCGGAAGCGATTTCTTGATCTGATCTAGTTCTTTGCTCACCGCATCCGCAACGGCGACCGTGTTGCTATCAGGTTGACGGTAGAGATTGAGAAGAACAGCCGGCTTGCCATTCGCTCGAACGGCCGTATAGATCGGCATCACAGATGGCGCAACGTTCGAGATATCACCCACGCGTACGGGAACACCTGCTGAGGTTGTCTTAACGACAATATTTGAAATTTCAGCAGGAGTTCGAACTTGGCCGCTTACCAGCGTAAGCACGAGCTGGTGATTATTTTCGAACAGCCCCGGCGAATCGATCAGGTTGCTTTTTGAGAGCGCATCCACCAGCTCGGGAACCGTCACTTGCGTCTCGAGTAACTTGCTCGGATCGGGCTCAACCTGGAACTCAGGCTCCTGACCGCCTTGAACAACGATGGTCGACACGCCGTTGACGCGATTTAATCGGGGTTTGATCGTGTAAGTAGCGAGTTCCCATAACGTAGTCTGAGGCACGGTTGGGGAAGTCAGGCTATAGCCGATGATCGGGAACGCCGCGAAAGTCAAACGGTTGCTCGTCACCTTCGCCGTAGGCGGAAGACTCGTTTGAATGCGCGCCAAAGCTGCGTTTACATATTCCAGTGTCTGGAACATGTCGACCTCCCAGTTAAAAAACAAATTGATTTCGGCCGATCCGCGGCTGGTAATCGAACGCACCTGCTCCAAACCGGGAACAGTATTCACTGTCTCTTCAATCTGGCGTGTCACGGTCACTTGCATCTGATCGATGGGCGCGACGCCATTGTCTACGCCGATCACGATCCGCGGGAAGTCGGTTGCTGGAAAAACAGCTACGGGAATTGTGAAGGCGAGATAACCTCCCATAACCACCAGAGTGAGAATGACGAAAATGATCGAGCGCGAAAATCGGGCGCTCCAATGCTCAGTTATCCGCTGCTCCGTTGCTTCGAGCGTCGTGATCTCGCTCAAGGTTGCTCGCCTGTACCCTTTGCGTCTGGCTTCGCGGTCTCGCCCTCGGCAGATTTTTCCGGCGCCTCACCCTGGCTTTGCTGTTCAATCGTGACCTTGGCTTTATCTTCCAAACCAAGACCGCCAAACGTGATTACCTGGTCTCCTTCTTTAACGCCACTCAGAATCTGAACCTCATCCGGCTGTCGAATGCCAACTTCTATCCTTCGCTCGTGCGCCAGAGAATCAGCCTCCACCACCATCACCTTCTCTCCGCCCTCGTCGGAAGAAAGGAGGGCCGCCGGGGGAATGAGGACAGCATCGTTTACCGTTTCAGCGTTGATCGAGACTTGAACTGTGCTGCCTGGCTTTAAGCGCTCTCCCGTGTTCACTGCTTGAACCCACACTTCGATAGTCGTCGTGTTGGGATCGACGGCCGGGCTGACCACGGTCACTCTCCCGCTAATATTCACGTCCGGCTCCGAAATCGTCGCAGGTCTACCCGCTTGAATTGCTCCGGCTTCTTTAACGGGGATGTTTGCGCGAGCGACCACTTGCGAAATATCGACGACAGAAATGATCGGCGATCCGCTATTCGCCATCTCGCCTGGGTAGACAGGACGATCGGACACGATGCCGTTAATCGGGCTATGAATCTCAGCGTACGACAATTGCGCCTCGGCGCTTTGATAATGCGCCTGCGCCGCCGCGAGCTGGGCTTCCGCGCTCTTTACCTGCTGCCGCTCGCTCACTTGCTGAAATGATTCAAGATGGCGCTGGGCCGTGTCGTATTGACTTTGGGCCTGCACCATCGCTACTTGAGCATCGTCCACCAACTTGCGCGCAAGCGCTCCCTCGTGAAACAGATTCAGCCGGCTTTCATATACCTTCCGAGTGGCGTCGAGCGCCTGTTGAGCCGCGCGCGCATCCGCAATCGCTTTGGTTTTGTCTTCCAGAACCGTAGCCCCGGTTGTTGTTTGATATGCGGCTTGCGCTTGGTCATATAACTCTTTGCTTTCTTGCGCAGCGGCGCCCAAATCGCGGCTCTCAAGAGTCGCGAGAAGCTGCCCTTGCTTGACGTGATCACCGCGATTCACAAATATCTTCCGTACCGGCGCGCTAATCTTCGATGTGACATTCGCTTGGTTCAGTGGAAACAGGATCGCGTTCGCAGTAATCGTGTGCTGAATTGACCCGCGTGTCGCGCGCGCTACCTGAACAGGCGTTGCAGGCTCCGCAGCTTCTTCTTTCACGCCCCGAGAGCAGCCAGCGAGAAGAATAACCGCCAACAAATCTGCAGCTACGACGGCCTTGATGAGCATAGTTCTACAGCGTTCCCGTGAGCGTCTGAAGCTCAGCAAGCGCCACGCGATAGCGCGCAAGCCCGTCGTCAAAAGCGTTCCGCGCCTGCATAAGAGTGGTCTGCGCGTCGACAACCTCGAGCACGGTCGCCTCGCCTGCCTGATAGCGGTCAATGGTCAAACGCAGGCTCTCCGCCGAAAGATCAGCCGAGGATCGGAGCGATTCCACTTGCGATTCCGCAGTCTGCGCCTCTTTGTAAAAAGAGGCAAGATTCGCTTGCAATTGCCGCTGAGCGAGCGTGAGTTCCGTTTCAGCCTGGCTCCTGCGCAGATCTGACTGTTTAACTTTACTGCGAATGCCGCCCCAGTCCCACACCGGAATCGTCAGAGTCGCCTGCGCGACATAACCCAAATTTTGCCGGTATGGAACTTCAAAATGCGGAAGGGTGCTCCGGCCTGTCGCCTGCGTCGGGGAATTCGTTCGAGCCGCGAATTGGTTAGCGTCGATTCCATAGAAGACATCAAGACTGAACGACGGAAGATAGGCGTATCTCGCAACCGCTGAAGCAAATCGCGCCTCTTGAAGGGAGGCTTGGGCCGCCCGGATATCTGGGCTGCTACTCTTCGCTTGAGTTTGGACTTCAGGATAGGCTGGCAGCTCGAGCGCTTTCTGTAGGTCATCTTCGACTGAAAAATCCTGCCGGAAGTCCGGAAAGATCAAGACGCCAAGGGTGATCTTCGCCTTATCTAGCGCCAGTTGCGCATCCTGCAGATCACGCTGGCGCTGCTGGATTTGTAGTTGCGCCTTAACAACGTCCGCGTGCGCTACTTCACCTCCTTTTTCCTGTTTCTGCGTAATATCGAGAAATCGTCCCGCTTCATTTAAACTCGTTCTCGCGTTCGCAAGTTTTCTTTGCGCCGAGACAATCGCGTAGTAATCGCCTACAACCGTCGCATTCAGCCCTCGTGCGGCAACGTCGAGTTTTGCTTGCGCAGCGGCTTCAGCCGCCTGTGTTCGCCGAATCTCCCCGCGTCGAGCGAGCGAAAGAACTTCTTCATGCACCTGTAACTGCTCGTTGTACACATGAACACCGTCATTCGCTACGAACACCCCCGACGGCGTCCCATTCCCTTCGGTATAAATAAACTGGTTGAGCGCGTTCGCAGAAGGAAGTGTCGCCGCTCGGGCTTGTTTCCGGTCCTCTTTCGCCAATTCGACCGCAATCGTTGCCGGATCAAGTTGTAGTCCGTACTTTCTGGCGCGGGCCAGCGCATCCTTCAAATCGATTGTGCGCGGGACTTCTGTCGTTTGCGCTTGCAGTACTAAGCAAGCAAGAAAAGCGAGAATCGTAAGCCGGCAAAAACTGCGAAACATAGAGTCTCACATCAACTTAATGCGCGCCACTCACCAGTTCAACAGAGTTTCCTGAAAATTCGCTGAAAGCGCCGGCGCTTAATGTCGCAGAATTCCGGATAGGATGAAGTTCAGATGCGCGTGTTGATCGTCGAAGACGAGCCGCAGATGGCGGAGCTGCTCAAGCGTGGATTGACCGAAGAAGGTCATTTTGCAGTCATTGCGCGGGACGGTATCGAAGGTTTAGAGACGGCACGATCGCTTCGTTTCGATGCGATCGTTCTCGACATCGTGTTGCCCGGCCTGGACGGGCTAACGGTTGCGCGCCGCCTTCGGGAATCGCGCAACCAAACACCCATTCTGATGCTTTCAGCCCGCGATACTACGAGCGATATTGTGCGCGGCTTGGACAGCGGCGGCGACGACTACCTGACGAAGCCCTTTTCTTTTGAAGTGTTGCTTGCAAGCCTTCGATCCATAACACGGCGCGCGCGCATCGACCGTCTTCCGCCCTTTCAAGTGGGCGGCCTTCGACTCGATCCTGCAACCAGGGAAGTTACGCGTGACGGCGAGGCCATCAATTTGACTCCTCGCGAATTCGCGCTTCTCGAGCTTCTGCTGCGGAACTCCGGGCGTGTGGTTACGCGGCAATCGATTCTCGAATCGGTTTGGGGATTCGATAGCGAAGTCAGCGAGAACACGATCGAGGCATTTATCAGACTATTGCGCATGAAGATCGATGCGCGGGAACCAAAGCTGATCCAAACCGTCCGCGGAGTTGGGTACTGTATCAAGGAGCATTCGGTTGATGCGTGAGATCTCGATTCGCTTGCGTTTAACCGCGTGGTACGCGCTAGTCCTGGCAGCGGGCCTATTCCTACTTGCTGCTTTGATTTGGATCTCGCTCCGGCACACTCTGATCCGTGAGGTAGACGAAGGGCTCGCTAGCCGCGCGCGCAGCTTTGAGCTTTTCTTGAATCATGAGCTGACCGAAGGCCCCGCCACGACGCTCAAAGAAGAGTTGGAAGAGTTCTGTAAAGGTCTGCCGGATTCATCATTTTTGCGGCTGCGCAGTGTAGACGGCGATTTCACGTTTTCATACCCCGTGAACCCGCCTTCGACAGGGCAAGCGAATTTGCCGTATGTTGCTGTTCGAGTACAAGGTCACCGTTATCGGGTCTTGCATCACGACATCTCGGCTCGGAGCACGCATTACACGCTCGAAATCGGTATATCGCTCGACACGATTGAACACGTTCTGAATGTGCTTGAAACGCTGTTTCTCAGCCTGATTCCCACAATCATTCTGATCGCTTGTATCGGCGGTTTCTGGGTAAGCCGTCGAGCATTAAGGCCGGTCGATGCCATGACGGCGGCAGCGCGTTCCATAAGTATCGATAACATCTCATCGCGCTTGCCGGTTCCCCAAACCGGAGATGAGTTACAACGTCTCGCCGAAGCCTGGAATACGATGCTCGACCGCCTGGAAACTGCCATAAAAAGAGTCTTACAGTTTTCTGCGGATGCCTCGCACGAACTGCGAACGCCACTGGCAATCATCCGAACGAGTACCGAACTCGCGCTTCGGCGGCCTCGAACGCCGGAAGAATATCGCGAGTCGCTCAATCAGGTCAAAACGGAAATTGGAAGGATGACCCAGCTAGTCGAAGACCTTCTATTCCTGGCCAGGAGCGATGCCAGCGCGGTGGAAATGCCCACGGAATTACTCGATCTATCGAACTCAGTGCAAAGCGCGTGTTCAGAAGTTCAGCCTATTGCGGATTTTCGTCACGTAAATGTGATGTGCTCCTTGCCCGATTCGCGCGTACTCGTCAAGGGAAATCAACCTGCGCTGCGCCGTCTTTTTCTCGCCCTCTTGGATAATGCGATCAAATACTCAGAACCGGGTGGCCGCGTCGAACTTCTCTTGAGAACCGCCGGGAACAGGACTGAGGTCACGATCAAGGACTCCGGCCCGGGTATCCCTCCTCAAGATCTTCCCCATATCTTTGAGCGCTTCTACCGCGCAGATCGACTGAGAACCCGTCCAGATGGCGGGCATGGGCTCGGCCTAGCGCTCGCTGAAAGCATTGCGCTCCGCCACGGCGCGACGATCAGCGTCGAGAGTTATCTGAATCAAGGCTCGGAGTTTCGCGTTTCGTTTCCGGACGAGGCTCATGCACTCCCGCTGACTCAACCGCACGGTGATAGTTCGGGTACGGAGGCTTCTTGTGAACCGGTAACGGGTGCTCGCGTAGATCCTCCATAAGCACTTCAACAGCTTTTTCAAGCTGTGGATCATGCCCCTGGCGAACCACCGCCGGATCAAATTCCACTTCGATATCAGGCGGAACGCCGTGATTCTCCACGTCCCATTCGCCCGTCAGATTATAAAAGGCGAGATTAGGCGCCGTCACGGTGCCTCCATCGATCAACTCAGGGAATCCAAAAATTCCCACCAGGCCGCCCCACGTGCGCTTTCCGACCAGTTTCCCGACGTTCTCCTGACGGAAAAGCCAGGGCATGGCATCGCCGCCGGAACCCGCATATTCATTGATGATCATCGCTTTCGGTCCGAAAATCTGATTCTGTGGCGTGGTGAAATCAGAGCCGTAGCGGGTGCTGAAGTAGTTCGTCAACGGCCGTTTCAAATAGTCGATAACATAATCCGCAATATCGCCGCCTCCATTGAAGCGCTCATCAATCACAGCACCCTGTTTCCCGATCTGCGCGAAATAATAGCGGTTGAAATTCGTGTACCCAGCCCCGGCCGTGTTCGGCAAATAAACATAAGCGAGCCGTCCTCCGCTCATCTGATCCACCTTCCGCCGGTTTGCTTCAATCCAATCCCGGTTTCGCAATCCCGACTCGTCTGGGATGGGTACAACCGTTACATCGCGCGCGTTCGCTCCCGAAGGATCTGGGCCGACACGAATTATGATTTGCTTTCCGGCCGTCGCGAGAAACGGTTCATAAACATTTTGAGGCGGTCGAAGGTCGTGTCCATTTACCGCGAGCAGATAGTCTCCGGCAACCACGTTAACTCCCGGCTCGGTGAGAGGCGCTTTCAAATTGGGGTTCCAATTCTCCCCGCTGTACACGCGCGCGAATCGGTACCGGCCATTTTCGATCTTGTAATCGGCCCCCAATAGGCCGCACGGCACGGGCTTGATGTCCGGCATCGCTCCGCCACGCACAAACAAGTGACCGACCGTTAATTCACCGAGCATCTCTTCAAACAAATAATTCAGATCATCTCGGCTAGCAATACTATCCACATACGGCCGGTAGCGTTCTTCAGCCGCTTTCAAATTCAGGCCGTGCGCATTCGGGTCATAGAAGAAATCGCGCTCGATCCGCCATACCTCGTGATACATCTGGCGCCATTCCTCGCGAGGATCCACGCGGATTTCCATGCCGCTCAAATTGAGAGTGCCTTCACCGGGTTTCGCTGCCGCAGTCGCGGAGCCAATCGCCCAGCGATCGCCCTGCTTGAACAGCATTTTTTCGCCATTGAATGACAGGTCGAACGCAGAAATGCCTTCCACTATTTTTTCGGTCTTCCGCGTTTTCAGGTCAAATTTTTGAACCGTAACGGTCGGTCTCTGGGGGGCCTGATCGTTCGCTTCCGCCGCCTCAAGCAAATACAGCACTCCTGTTTGGCCCGCAAACACTTCGTGATAATCCCGAGCGGGCGGAGGCAGCGCCAGGATGCGTTGATCGATTCCATCGAAATCGATGCGCACGGCAACCGGTGTCTTGTCGGCCTTTTCGGGCTTAGCGTCCTTCGCCGGCTCCGTCTTTTTCAACGCCTCTCCGACCTTCTCGTCATCACTTTCAGGCGCAACCGGAGACGGGTCCTCCTTTCGCAATACGACAACGTAGAGGCTCTTCGTAACCTTGCGATCAATGCTCGACATATCGAGCCATGCCGTCGAGAGGCCGCGATCCGTACTTGCGGCGAAATACAAATACTTTCCGTTCTTATCCCACTCGGCATAGTTGGCATCGCTCATACCGTCTGTTATCTGCGTGCTCTTCCCGCTATCGAGCGAATAAACAAAGACCGCGCGCAAGTGATTCTTCAGAATTTTGTTGTACGCGATCCATTTGCTATCCGGAGACCACGTCGGGCGCAAATCTCGAAATGGCGTTTCATAAGTATCGGTGTCGATCTTCACCGGTTTCTTCGTGTCCAGATCGATGTACCACACATTCAGACGGTTGTCGGTATATGCAATCTTTTTGCAATCCGGAGACCACGTTGGCCCATAAAAGAACGCAGGCTTCTCACCTAGAGAGATTTTCGTTACAACGCCAATACCGTTTTGAGGGCGCAAATAGAGTTGGTATTCGCCTGATTCATCCGAAAAATACGCGATCTGCGCTCCGTCCGGCGACCATGATGGATCGCGATCCGCAACCGCGGAGGTATTTGTCAAATTACGGATACTACCTTTCTCCGCTGGCACGGTGAAGATCTCTCCGCGTGCTTCAAAAATAGCGCGCATACCGGTAGGAGAGATTCGCGCATTCGCAATTTTCGAATCGACTTTTTGAAGCGATGGCCGGATGGCGGGAACATCGCCCGCAACGCGAATGTCTACTTTCTTCGATTTCCCAGAGCCTGTGTCATAAAGGTAAATCGTTCCGAACTGCTCATACGCGATTGTGTTGCCGAACGCGCTCGCAGATTTCAAATCGAATCCAGTGTTATGCACCGCCTCGGTAACCTTCTTCGACTCGATATCATATGAAAACAGCGTCACGGGGCCGTTGCGATCCGACAGAAAATAAATCTTCTGTCCTAGCCATATCGGATTAATGTCGTTCGAGTTGTTCCGCGGAATTTTTTCAATCGCGCCACTCGCGAGCGTCGCAATCCAAATTGGCGTCGTTCGCCCGCCCCGGTAGCGTTTCCATATTTGAAAAGCCGGCATGACCGGCATATACGCCAATTTCGCTTCATCCGGCGAATAGGAGCCGTCAAATCCCGCCGGCAATGGAACCTCCGTCGGGAACCCGCCTTCGACTGAAATCTGGAACAGTTGCGTGAACCGGGAATAACTTGCCCGATTCGAACGAAACACGATCTGCTTACCGTCCGGCGTCCAGCTCACCGGTGTATCGGGAGCGGGATGATACGTCAATCGCCTGGGAATCCCGCCGTCGATAGGCACCACATACACATCCTCGTTGCCTTCGTATTCGCCGCTAAATGCGACTTGCGTGCCGTCCGGGGAAATAACCGGATCCTTCTCAACACCCGGTCCCGCGGTTATGTGCGTCGCCTCGCCGCCTTCGCGCGGCACCGACCACAAATCGCCGCCATAAGAGAACACAATCTTGGTCTTGCCCAACGCAGGGTGCCTCAAAATCAACGGCGCATTGCCGGGTGCGGATCGAGCGATTCCCGGTACGAGGCAAATGGCTAACAGGCAAACTTTCGCGCAAGTAGGTTTCACACTAGCTCCTTCAAATGTTCTATCGTATCGAGATTCTACTCTGCTAAGCTCTCCGTCGTGAGAATGAATCGGGAATTGTTCTATCGTGCGGCGCTGGCCGTGTCAATCGCGTTGCCCCTCGCGAGGTTCGTCCAAACCGGCTCAGGCGTGGCCCAGGCACAACAACCCGCCTCTTCATCAGCCACGAAGCACGTTTTGGTGATCGGCCAGACCAAGGGCTGGGAGCATGATTCCATTCCCGATGCCATGGCCAACATTTGGAAAATGGGTCATGATACGAAGCTTTGGGATGCCACCATCCGCACAGACACCGAGCTGATCACGAAAAAAGACATAAAAGAACGGAACGTTCACACCTTGAATTCCTTTGACGCGCTTGTGTTCGCCAGTACGACCGGCGAGCTCGACTTAGACGACAGCCAAAAGGCCGACATGATGTCGTTTATCAAAGACGATGGAAAAGGATTCGTCGGCATCCACGCTGCTCTTGATACGAATTACAAATGGCCCGAATACGGCGAGATGATCGGCGGTTGGTTCGATCAGCATCCCTGGATGACGTTCGACGCGCCTATTGTGGTCGAAGACCCGACGTTCCCTGCCGTCCGCCATTTCCCGCACGCTTTCGTAAAGCACGACGAGATCTATCAGGACAAGAATTGGTCCCGCGAAAAGGTAAACGTTTTGTTAAGCCTCGATCCGGCGAAACTCGACTTGAACAATCCGAAAGTCCATCGTGCGGATCACGATTTCGCCGTCGCGTGGTCAAAGATGTACGGCAAAGGACGCGTGTTCTATTCGACTCTCGGGCACACCAAGGAATCGTGGGACGATCCTGACATTCAGAAGATGTATTTCGAAGCCATCAAATGGACGCTTGGCCTCACAAGTGGAAGCACCGCATCCCATCCACGGGCTCAACCTTGATTTCAGCGTGCGGATGATTAACGCGCCCTCACGCGATTCCCACCAAATCCGTATCCACTCGCTTCAACTGTCCACAGGCTGCGAAAATGTCCCGGCCCCGAGGCTTCCTGACGAAGCACGGCACCGCCTTTCGCACAATCGCTTGAAAAGCGTGCACCCGCTCAGCACTGGGGGTCTCAAACGGAATGCCTGGCCCGGGATTCAACGCAATCAGGTTCACTTTGCAATTCAGAAGTGCCAGCAAACGCACAACACGGCGCGCGTCTTCATCGGAATCGTTCACGTCTTTCAGCAGAACGTACTCGAACGTCAGTTTTTCCCACGCCCGCAGCGGATACGCCCGGCAAGCCTCTATGAGATCCGATAAATGATATTTCTTCGTAATCGGCATCAGCTCACGCCGCTGCTGCTCATTCGATGCATTGAGAGAGATCGCGAGCTTTGGCCTGATCTCAGCCTGCCCGAGCTCCTGGATTTTCGGAATAATGCCCGAAGTTGACACCGTAATCCGCTTCACCGACATTCCGATTCCGTTCTCGTCCGACAGCAATCTCGTCGCCTTAAGCACGTTATCCAAATTGAGCAGCGGCTCACCCATGCCCATCATCACCACGTTCATCCGGCTATCGGTCGGCCTTAAACCGTTCTCGCGCCCTATATAAAGGACTTGGCCCACAATCTCGCCCGCCGTCAAATTCCGCTCTAAACCCATCAGCGCTGTCAGGCAAAACTTGCAATCCACAGGGCACCCGACCTGGCTCGAAATGCAAATGGTGTCGCGCCCTTCCTCCGGCATGAGAACCGCCTCCACCGTTCGGCCATCTTCTAGACCGAGCAGGTACCGGCGCGTCCCATCCTGCGAGTCGAAACGCCGCTCCGCAGCCGGCAGGCCCATCGGGCAACTCTCAACTAGCTGATTCCTGAGTACTTGTGGCAAATTAGAGATTTCTGACAAATCCGCCACCTGTTTCCTGTACAAAGCGTCATATAGCTGTCGGGCGCGATAAGCCGGTTGCTCCGGACCGAGTAGATTTCGAAGGTCGGAGAGCTCCATTCCAACCAGGGCTCGGCTCTCAAGTACTTGCAACATCTAAACTTAGTGTATCGTCGTCAACTCGGAAAGGCATAAAGATCAATGGTTCTCGCATCCCCGGCAATACGTGAAATTGAGCGCGCAACGCTGCCCAACGGGATTCGGGTAGTCACAGAAGCTATGCCTCACTTCCGCTCCGTATCGCTAGGCGTATGGATCGCGAGCGGCTCTCGAATCGAGCGAGACCCGGAAAACGGTATCTCCCACTTCATCGAGCACATGCTTTTTAAGGGAACCAAACATCGCTCAGCCGAAGATATAGCCCGTTCCGTCGATTCCGTCGGCGGCGGTCTCGATGCATTTACCAGCAAGGAGCTCGTCAGCTTCAACACGAAAGTCATGGATGAGCATCTGCCCATAGCCTTCGACGTGCTCTCGGATCTGGTTCTGAACCCGCTATTCCGCGAAGAAGATATCGAGCGCGAAAAAGGCGTAATCCTTGAAGAAATCAAAATGGAGGCCGATCAGCCCGAATCTGTTTTGCACGAGACCTTTATCAGCAATTTTTGGAAAGGTCACGGGCTCGGCAAACCGATTTTGGGCACCAAGGAAACCGTCAAGAAGTTCGGACAGGGCATGCTGCTCGATTACTACAATCGCGTTTACTCACCTGAAAACATCTTGATCACAGCGGCGGGAAATCTCGAGCATGAGCATATTGTGGATCTGGTTGCCGAGAATTTCGCGGGGCTAAAAGAACGTGGCGCTCTCGCACCCGACTCGGTTCCGCGCCCGTACGCGCCCATCGTATTAAAGAACAAAGAGTCCCTGGAGCAGGTACATATCACAATCGGCGTACCAACGTATCCGCTTGCGCATGAGCTGCGATTTCCTCTCTACGTTTTGAACACCGTTCTGGGCGGCGGGATGAGCTCGCGGCTATTTCAAAATATTCGCGAAAAACAAGGGCTCGCCTACGCGGTTTACTCCGAGCTGAATCTATTCAGCGATACCGGCTGCCTGAGTATCTACGCAGGTACCGCCGTTGAAACCGCACGACAGGTCATCGATTCGGTGATCGAAGAAATCCGCCAGCTTAAAGACGAGCGAATCTCGGAAGAAGAACTGCGCCGCGCCAAAGATCACCTCAAGGGCTCGCTCATGCTCAGTATGGAGTCAACCTCCAGCCGGATGTCGAATCTCGCTCGCCAGGAGCTCTATTTCAAGCGTTTCATGTCGATAGATGAAATGCTCGATCGGATCGAGGGCGTCACACGCGACGAGGTTCAGCGGATGGCGCAGGAATTCTTTTCAACCGAAAATATCGCGGTCGCGATGCTTGGCCGGGTTCGTGGAATTCAAGTTACTCGCGACGATCTTGTTTGCTAACGCCATCAAGAGCGGCAATCTTCTCGTTCAAGTAATCGAGCGATCTCTGAAGCAGCTCGCGATATTTCGGGTTGCTGGCCGATTGCATATCCTGTAAGACTCGCGTTCGTGAAAGCTCGATGCTTTCGCGTTCTCTCTGTCTGCTGAGCTGCTCGGCCGTAATCCGCGCTGCTCTCGCGCCCCTATGTTCCGCTTCCGCTGATTCGATCTGTGACTCGACAGCTTTGCTCTCCCAGCCGCGTGCCATAGCTCCAGATTGCCACAGTTTTGCGACGTGGGAGACTGGCACCAAAGACCGAATGCACGCGACGTCATCGGAATCGACCTCTTCGCGCGCCGCATTTCGTTATCCAAACTTCCGCTATTACATGTCTTCCCGATTCCTGACGACCACCTCGTCAGAGATGCAATCGGTTGCAGTCGGTTGGCAGATTTATGAAATCACGCATCGTCCGCTCGACCTCGGCCTCGTCGGTTTGGCGCAATTTCTGCCGGGTATTCTTCTCTTCCTAATCGCTGGACACACGGCCGACCGACTCCCACGGCTGCGCATCCTCAAAGCTTGCTATCTCGGATTCTCGACCTGCTCTCTCATGCTGCTTGCGTTCGCGCTCCGCGGGCCGGCTTCCCCGTATCCCATTTACGCGGCTTTGCTACTGAACGGAGTCGTCCGCGCTTTCCAGGGCCCTGCAAGTCAGGCATTCCTGCCGCTGCTCGTCCCGCAAGAACATTTTCCGAATGCCGTGGCGTGGGGCGCTTCGATCTTTCAAACCGCGACGATTGTCGGACCTATGCTTGGCGGATTCGTTTATGGGTTCGGTGGACATCCCGGCCTCGTGTATGCTTGCGCCGCAATCGGCTATTTCTCATCCTTTATCTTTATCTCTTCGATCGAGATTGAGCGGCAAGAATCTCAAAGCGAGGCGGCTTCGTGGGCCATGATTCTCGGCGGACTGGAATACATCTGGCGCAACAAGCTGATCTTCAGCGCCATCTCGCTCGATTTATTTGCCGTTCTGCTCGGCGGCGCGGTGGCTCTGTTGCCCGTTTATGCTCGCGAAATTCTGCACGTCGGCGCCACGGGACTCGGTCTCCTGCGCAGCGCGCCCGGAATCGGGGCCGTGATCACGGCGATTGTGGTCGCGCATTGGCCGCTGAAGCGGCGCGCCGGCATCGCCATGCTTTTGTGCGTGTTCGCATTCGGAGCGTTTACCGTGGTGTTCGGAATTTCGCGCAATCTGGCGCTTTCGCTTACAATGCTGGTGCTCATCGGTGCGGTAGATATGGTGAGCGTGATTATCCGCCACACTTTGGTTCAGCTCGGCACGCCGGATGAAATGCGCGGGCGCGTGAGCGCAGTGAACATGGTGTTTATCGGCGCGTCAAACGAAGTCGGCCAGTTTGAGTCGGGGATCACGGCCCAATGGTTCGGAACCGTACCCGCTGTTGTGCTCGGCGGAGTGGGAACGATCGTAATCGTAATCCTGTGGAATTGGTTGTTTCCTGTTCTGCGCGGTGTCGACCGATTAATTCCCGAGCCGAGTATCGCGGTCTCAGCGGACAAATCGACCGGCTTGGCGGAAAGCGCTTGATCTCCGGCCTTTTTCTCCTGTCGAGTTTTGTCGTCCGATCCCTTCATCGCCGTGATTGCTCTGCTCCTCCTTTCGTGATAGCTACCTCCTTCTTTTGCACGGGATAGTACTACTAACTCATTTCGTGTACTTGATTTTCGTTACATTAGCTGGCATTCTAGCCCTTCATCGGTTTAGTTGTAGTACGGCACGCCGGGTACCTGCGGTACTCCAGGCGTGACCCTTCGTCTCGGAGGATCGCTTGCCTAGTTACGCTCCGCTGTTCTTCGTGCGCCTTCTGCGCCGAATAGATTGGTCCCGATTTCAACTTCTCTCGCTTCTCGGCTTGGCGGCGCTGGCCACTCCGCTACGGGCCATTACGCATGCAGTTCCGTTCGACTTTGACGGCGATGGCAAAAGCGACATGTCGGTATGGCGGCCCTCCGATGGCACGTGGCACGTATGGCAGAGCAAGACGCAGCAAGAACTCGCAAAGCAGTGGGGAACGATGAAGGACATCGCCGTCGCGGGCGATTACGACGGGGACGGCAAAGTAGATATGGCGGTGTGGAGGCCGGCGAGCGGAATGTGGTACATCATCCCGTCTCACGGCGGATCGAACATCTCACGGCAGCTCGGAACAGCGGGCGACATTCCCGTGCCCGGCGATTATGACGGGGACGGGAAGACGGATATGGCAGTTTTCCGGCCGGCAAACGGGACTTGGTACGTCGTGCAAAGCTCCACTGGGAAGCTCGTCACGCAACAGTTAGGGCTTGCAGACGACATTCCCGTACAGGCGGACTTCGATGGCGATGGCAAGACCGATTTCGCGGTGTGGCGCCCATCGAACGGTATGTGGTACATCATTCCGAGCACGAATCCAGCAAATCAGATCACGCAGCAATGGGGCCGCGCCGGTGATATCCCGTTGACGGGCGATTTTGACGGCGACGGCAAAGCCGATTTTGCAGTGTTCCGCCCGTCAGCTCCCGGCGGCTGCACCTGGTATGTGATCCCCAGCGCGAATCCTGCAAATCAGATCAGCTTGGGGTTTGGCCAGCCGGGCGACATCCCGGTGATTGGCGACTTCGACGGGGATGGAAAAACGGATTACGCGCTCTATCGGCCGTCGGATGCGAGCTGGTTGATTACCTACAGCGGCGGCAGCCCGCCGGGCTCATACTCGTGGAACATGTTGGGCGACGTTCCGGTGAACCGTGATTTCGATGGCGACAAGAAAATTTCCGGCGACTACGATGGCGACGGAACGACGGATTACACGATTTTCAAGCCGGTGAACAGCACTTGGTATGTGACTTCAAGCTTCACGGGGGCGCAGAGCCAGCAGGCATTGGGACAACCGGGCGATGTGCCGGTGGTGGGTGATTTCGACGGCGACGGCAAAGACGATTACGCGGTGTACCGCCCTTCCGACAGCACTTGGCGAGTAATGTTGAGCAGCACGAAGTCCCAGGCAACGCCCATCACTTGGGGCAACCCTGGAGACATGCCTGTGCCTGGAGATTTCGATGGCGACGGGAAAACCGATTATGCAACCTACCGGCGGTGGGACAGCTCGTGGTGGGTGAAGTTCAGCAGTTGCACAAGCTGCAAGACGCCGGTTACTTTTGGCGCGCCTGGCGATGTGCCGGTGGTGGGCGATTACGACGGGGATGGCGCATCAGATTACGCGGTCTTCCGAGGCTCGAGCGGCTACTGGTATGTGCAGCCAAGCTCGAATCCCGCCACAACGATCTCGCAGCAGTGGGGAGCGCCAGGGGACATCCCGGTGCCGGGCGATTTCGACGGAGATGGCAAGACGGATTACGCAGTATTCCGGCCTGCAAGCGCTTATTGGTACGTGATGCTGAGCAGCGGCGGAACGATCAGTAAGCAGTGGGGAGCTGCGGGCGATGTGCCGATCGTGGGCGATTTTGACGGCGATGGAAAGGATGACTTTTCGGTGTATCGGCCATCGACCGGCTATTTGTACGTCTGGTTGAGCAGCACGAACGCAGCGGCCACCCCGGTTAAGTGGGGCGACGGCATCGAAACGCCCGGAATCGCCGACGGGGCGCTCTCGCCCGTCAAAGAGTACATCTACTTCAACGGAAAGGTGGTCGCCATTGAAAATGCAAAACCGTAAGTCAGAGGCTAGTGGAGGACCGAGAGCAACAAGCTTTCCTTGGCTTATTCGAGCGTGCGCAGTGCTGGTATCCCTGCCGATCACCGCATGGTCTCAAGACGGTGTCTCTTTTCCCGACACCGCGCCTCAGCGCGGCGTTTCTCCCATCGGCTCTTATACGTTTGACAAGTTAGAAGCCATCAGCAAATCAACCGTTCTGACATATACCATTCCGCTAACCACAATGCCGTTAGGCCGCGGCGGCATGTCGATACCAATTAACTTAGTCTACAATTCCGCGCAGTTTGATTACAGCTATTCGTATACCTATGAGACCTCCCCCCCTTACTCGCCTATTTTGAATCAGACCCTTCAGACTGATCCCTTCGGCGGCTGGCAAGTTACTGCTGGATACGGCATATACACCGAAAGCAGGCCGCTCACCAGCTCCGAGAATTGCAACACAGGCACTGGCACCCAGCGCTCGAGCCTCGTCATGCCTGACGGCTCGCGACACATTCTGCAGTTCTATGGATTTCCACAAAGCTTTACCGGCGATGGGACAGGGTACTACCCTTGGGATTACCGCGGCTTGAGCGGTTGTACCAATTACACATCGCTTAATGGAAATGTCCAGACCTTCACCTCTGATGGCAGCTATATCAGAGTTGATGCTTCTTTGAATTCGGGAACCTGGGCGGCGCACCTCCCGGACGGCACTACGGTTACTAACTGCACAGTAAGCTGCTCCGGAGGCGTTCCAGAACAGGTTATCGCAGACCGAAACGCGAACAAAATCACGATCCAGTATTTCCAGACATCATCGCCGTATACTTTGTTAACAGACGATGTTGGTCGGACAGTAAAAATCAGCGCGCCACCGGGCGACTATTCGCAGATTACGCAGACCGGCTATAGCGGCGAGTCGTTGACGTGGACCTTCGGCCCCGCCCCTAACTCCAACGGGGCAGCATTCACGTTTCAATACATTTGCGTACCCTCTACTGGCACAACCTGCACTGAATACTCGGGTGGGGGCGGGACAGACCAGCTTCAGGTGCCGAGTAATGACGCCAACAATCCACTTGTGTACACCTTTCAGTACTTTCCACTCAGCGGATTGCTGCAGAAGGTCACGTTACCCACCGGAGCAACGACTACTTACTCATATCAGTGCTCGAATTATCAGAAATGCTTCAATGGATTTCTTCAGAACGCCGTAACCAGCAAGCAAGTTGTTTGGTACGACCAGGCGGATGGCGGAAACACCCAGCGTGTCGAGGATTGGTCGTATTCTTGGTCCAGCAGCCCAGCGGGTCATGTACTTTTTACGAGAGTTGGGCCCGATGGAGGCAAAGAGACGAGTTGTATGGGGGCCGGCCCGACAGGATCGTTCGGGGTAGGATCTTTGGCCACAAAGATAGTTCAGCCGAATGGCGATTCCGTGGACTATTTCTACGAAGGAAACCGTCCGTACGGAATTGCGTATCCGCAGGGCGCGTCCACCGTATTCAACCCGTGGCTAGCGGCCGAGGTGCATAATATAGCCGCGAGTAACGGCTCCGGAGCGGAGTCCTCGATTTCGCTTTATACGGCTGATAAGAACGGGAACCAGCTCACCGCGAAGACTTATGATTGGGCAGCTTATTCATCTCTGAGCCGCGATGGGGATGGCGTGCTTACGAGTCTTCCGACGGCCCCGGGTTCCGCGCTCCTGCACTCCACGCAGAACAGCTATACAATAGGCACCTCCGCCCAGGCCGGAACCGGAGCGGAGAGTGTGGCAGACGATGCGAATGCATACTGGAATCCGGCCTCGAAGAAATTCCTCCACCTGCTCTCCCGCTCGGTGTTGACCGGTAGTGGGGCGAACTCCGCAGCCACCGAGTTTTCGTACGATATCAATGCGAATCCTACGCAGGAGCGGCACTGGGATTCCACCAAAGCTGCGACCTTACCGGCGAGTCTTACGGGCTCAAACGCCGCAGTTACGAGCTACGTTTTCGATGGCTACGGCAACGTGACCCAAGCCACTGATCCGGCGGGCAACGTTACTAAATATACCTACGACGGCAATAACCTGTACGTTTCCCAGAAGGTTCAGGCCTTCAGCACCAACATCGCGCGTACATTCAACTACGGGTGGGATTTCGACAGTGGATTACTGACGTCGAAGACGGACGCCAACAACACCATCACAACCAGCTACAGCTACGACGCCCTCGGACGACCGACAAACGTGACCGAGGACGCCACGCATTTGGCGCGGCAGACGAACACGACCTACGATGACGCGAATCGTCGGGTGATCGTTCAACACGATCAATCCAAGAGCACGGATGGTCTGCTGGTGAGCGTGACGAATTACGACCAACTGGGAAAAGTCGCGTTAATTCAAGAGCTGGAGAATGCCTCGAGCCAGAGTGCGACGGATCTGACCGCGGGAATCAAGGTGCAGACCCGGTATATGTACAGCAGCTCAAATTCGTACAAGTTAGTCTCGAATCCGTACCGGGAGCCGAATTCAGGAGCGGCGAGCACAGCTTGCAACAACAATTTTGCCAATTGCGCGATGGGCTGGACGCTGACCACCTTCGATCAGAGTAATCGTGTAGTTTCCACGCAGGCACTCGATGGGAGCGGTTTGCCAGGCCCCTGGGGAAGCAACTCGAACTCGTTCGGGACAGTATCAACCAGTTACGACGCGCAATATACGACAGTGACGGACCAAGCGGGGAATGCGCGGAAGAGCGCGGTGGATGGCGTGGGAAGGCTGGTAAGTGTAGTGGAAGATCCCGGACATCTGAATTACTCGACCACTTACTCGTATGACACGCTCGACAATGTTACGGGAGTGAATCAATCCGGAATGACGCGCTCGTTTGTTTATGATTCGCTGAAGCGGTTGAGTTCCGTAGCCAATCCGGAGAGCGGCGCCACATATTACGCCTATGACAATGACGGAAATCTGGTAAAGAAAACGGATGCGCGGAACATCGCCACGAGCTACACCTACGATGCGCTGAATCGAATTACATCCAAGGCGTATTCGGATGGCACGCCCGCTGTCGCCTACACGTATGATGGCGGTTCAGCGGTCCCTTTGAGCGCGGGGCGGTTGATCCAGACAAGCAACGGCATCTCGACGACGAATGTGCTGGGGTACGACGGATTGGGGGAGATTACCGCGAGCCAGCAAATCACCGAAGGCCAGATCTATAACTTCGCCTATACGTACAACTTGGCGGGGCAGCTTACGTCGGAGATGTATCCGTCCGGCCGCGTAATGAACAATAGCTACGATGGAGCGGGCCGGATTTCGGAGGTATTCGGAGGCTTAGGGACGACTCAGACAAGTTACGTGAGCAGTCCTTCTTATTTTCCAGATGGCGATCCTGGCTCTTTCGTTTATGGAAACAGCCTCGCGCGACTGTTCGGCTATAATTCGCGGCTGCAGGTGAGCTATATCTGGGAC